>NZ_CP049866.1:1456250-2912500 GCF_011300215.1 Nocardioides piscis | reverse complement strand
TCGACTATGACACACTGTTGAGTTCTCAAACATCACACGCACCCAAGCGCCTCCAGCAGGGCTGGACTTGTCTTGGGACAACCTGCAAAAACTTACCCGTCTCGGCTCAGCGAGTCAAACTCGCTGCTCCGCAGTGGGTCAAGCTGGCCGTGCGCCGCCCGGTGGTTCGACCTGACGGCCAGAAGTGGGCGATCGCGTTTCGGCGACAGTGAGAACACTAGACCCTGCACGCCGAGCGCGCCAACTCGGGGTGAAGTTCTAGCGTTTGCGCAGGTCAGAGCCCTGTCGCCGGCGCAATGGTGCGGCCGGACGATAGATCGAGACCGTGGGCTCCCCGGTCAACCAGAAGCGCCACGGGAAGTCTGCCGCCGCGCGCAGGCCGACCCGCGGCCCGCTCGAGATGGCCGAGGCGTCGAGCGGCGCGCCCAGGTCGAGCCGGACACGCCCCTGCGAGAGGTCGGTGCCGTCGTCGTCGAGATCGATCCCGAGGGTCGAGCAGAGGCGCGCCGGCCCGCGGGCCAGGTCCCGATCCTGTGAGCGCGGCCTCCTGGCCCGCGCGGTCTCGAGCCCGCCGACGACCTCGCCGGCGCGGAGCAGGATCCCGGACGAGGTCCCCTCCGGTCCGCAGACCACGTTGGCGCAGTGGTGCATGCCGTAGGTGAAGTAGACGTACAGGTGGCCGGGCGGGCCGAACATCGTTGCGTTGCGCGGCGTACGACCTCGGTGGGAGTGCGAGCCGGGGTCCTCGGACCCGGCGTACGCCTCGACCTCGGTGATCCGGAGCGTGATGTCCCCACAGCGCAGCGTCGACCCCAGCAGGGTGGGAGCGACGTCGACCACCGGGCCGGACAGCCGAGCCGCGAGGTCAGCCGAGGCGGTCACGGGTGGCGGCCACCATCCGCCTGAGCTCGTCGAGCTGCTCGCGGACCCGCTCGGGCGCCGTACCACCGCGTCCTGAGCGCGACTCGACGGAGCCTGCGGCCGTGAGGACGAGACGAACCTGAGGCGTGAGCAGGGGTGAGATCCGGGCGAACTCGTCGTCGGTGAGCCCGTCGAGGTCGGTGCCTTTTGCCTCGGCCGCGCGCACGCACGCGCCGGCCAGCTCGTGGGCGACGCGGAACGGAGTGCCCTCCCGCACCAGCCACTCGGCGATGTCGGTCGCCAACGAGAACCCCTGCGGCGCCAGCTCGGCCATGCGCTCGGTGTTGTAGGTCAGGGTCGCCACCTGTCCGGTGAAGGCGGGCAGCAGCACCTCGAGGGTGTCGATCGAGTCGAAGACCGGCTCCTTGTCCTCCTGGAGGTCGCGGTTGTAGGCCAGCGGCAGCGCCTTGAGGGTCGTGAGCAGGCCTGCAAGGTTGCCGACCAGTCGGCCGGACTTGCCACGAGCCAGCTCCGCGATGTCGGGGTTCTTCTTCTGCGGCATGATGCTCGACCCGGTCGACCACGAGTCGTGGAGCGTCACGAAGTCGAACTCCTTGGTGGCCCACAGGATGATCTCCTCCGCCAGCCGCGAGATGTCGATGCCGACCTGGGCGCACACGAAGGCGAACTCGGAGACGAAGTCGCGCGAGGCTGTGCCGTCGATCGAGTTGGCCGTCGAGCCGGTGAAGCCGAGCTCGCTCGCGACCAGCTCCGGGTCGAGCCCCAGGCTCTGGCCGGCGAGTGCACCCGATCCGTAGGGCGAGTCCGAACGGACCCTCGCCTGCCAGTCCCCCAGCCTGTCGACGTCGCGCAGCAGCGGCCAGGCATGCGCCAGGAGGTGGTGGGACAGCAGCACCGGCTGTGCGTGCTGGAGGTGCGTGCGACCCGGCATGATCGCGCCGAGGTGGTCGTCGGCCTGCCCGGCGAGGGCCTCGACGAGATCGAGGACGAGACCGGCCACGACCCGTCCGTGGTCGAGGAGGTAGCACCGGAAGAGGGTGGCGATCTGGTCGTTGCGCGACCGGCCCGCCCGGAGCTTGCCTCCGATGTCGGGCCCCACTTCCTCGATGAGCAGGCGCTCGAGGGCGCCGTGGACGTCCTCGTCGGCCGGCGAGGGCAGCAGACGGCCGGACGTGTAGGACTCGGCGAGCACATCGAGACCCCGGTGCAGCTCGGCCTCCTCGTCGGCGGTCAGCAGGCCCGCCGCTCCCAGCGCCTTGGCGTGGGCGTGGGACCCGGCGATGTCATAGAGCGCGAGGCGCCAGTCGAAGTGGGTGGATCGAGAGAGCGCCTCCAGCTCCGGGGACGGGCCACCCTCGAACCGGCCGCCCCACAGCTTGCCCTCGTTGGTCGCGCTGAGCTCGCCCATCAGTCGGTCCCGAACTCCATTGCGGCGTGGTCGAGGGCCCGGTCCAGGTCGGCCTCCGCCTCGGCTGCGGGGTTGTCGGTGATCTTGTCGTAGCCGCCGGCCTCGATCTCGCCGAACAGGGTGCCGTTCTCCACCAACACCTGCCCCTGGTCGAGCGGCTGGGCGGCATACGCCTCGAGCTTCGCTCGACTGTCGGCGATGTCGAGGTTGCGCATGGTGAGCTGCCCGATCCGATCGGTCGGACCGAACGCGGCGTTGTCCGTGCGCTCCATCGAGAGCTTGTCGGGGTGGTAGGAGAACGCGGGCCCATCTGTCCGCAGGACGGTGTAGTCCTCGCCGCGGCGGAGCCGGATCGTCACCTCGCCGGTCACCAGGGAGGCGATCCAGCGCTGGATCGACTCGCGCAGCATCAGCGCCTGGGGGTCGAGCCAGCGGCCCTGGTAGAGGAGGACGCCGAGACGACGGCCCTCGGCGTGGTAGTTGGCGATCGTGTCCTCGTTGTGGATGGCGTTGAGGAGCCGCTCGTAGGCGATCCAGAGCAGCGCCATCGCCGGCGCCTCATAGATCCCGCGCGACTTCGCCTCGATGATCCGGTTCTCGATCTGGTCGGACATGCCCAGGCCGTGCCGCCCACCGATGACGTTGGCCTCGTGGACCAGCGCCACTGCGTCGGGGAAGGTGCGGCCGTTGATCGCGACCGGGCGACCGGCCTCGAAGCGGACCGTCACGTCCTCGGTCTCGATGGCGACAGCCGGGTCCCAGAACTTCACGCCCATGATCGGCTCGACCGTCTCGAGCGAGACGTCGAGGTGCTCGAGGGTCTTGGCCTCGTGGGTGGCGCCCCAGATGTTGGCGTCGGTGGAGTAGGCCTTCTCCGCGGAGTCGCGATAGGGCAGTCCGTGCTCGACGAGCCACTCGCTCATCTCGTGCCGGCCGCCGAGCTCGTGCACGAACTGGGCGTCCAGCCACGGCTTGTAGATGCGCAGGTCGGGGTTGGCCAGCAGGCCGTAGCGGTAGAACCGCTCGATGTCGTTGCCCTTGAACGTCGAGCCGTCGCCCCAGATGTTGACGTCGTCCTCGTGCATCGCCCGGACCAGCATCGTGCCGGTGACGGCCCGCCCGAGCGGGGTGGTGTTGAAGTAGGCACGGCCACCCGAGCGGATGTGGAAGGCACCGCACGCCAGGGCGGCGAGGCCCTCCTCGACCAGGGGTGTCCGGCAGTCGATCGCACGGGCGATCTCGGCGCCGTACTGCTTGGCGCGGCCCGGGACGCCGGAGACATCGGGCTCGTCGTACTGACCGATGTCGGCCGTGTAGGCGCACGGGATCGCGCCCTTGTCCCGCATCCACGCGACCGCGACGGAGGTGTCGAGCCCCCCGGAGAAGGCGATGCCGACGCGTTCGCCGACGGGGAGTGAGGTGAGGACCTTGCTCACTTAGTGGTCATCCTTTGCAGTCTGGTGGTTCGCGAACTCGAGAAACCTGGTGGCGAGGGCGTCGCCGCCCTGGGGGTCACGTCCGATGACGAGCACGGTGTCATCACCGGCGATGGTGCCGAGCACGTCACCGAGATCGGCGCGGTCGAAGGCGCTCGCCAGGAACTGGGCGGCCCCCGGTGGGGTGCGCAGCACGACGAGGTTGGCGCTCGCGTCGGCACTGACGAGCAGCTCCGAGCACAGGCGCGCGAGACGTTCGCGCGCGCCGGCTGACTCGCGTGGGCCGGTGAGCCCCCGGTCGCCGCCCTCGGCGGGCACTGCGTAGACCAGCGGGCCGCGCGGGCTCCTGACCTTCACCGCGTCGAGCTCGACGAGGTCGCGGCTCAGCGTGGCCTGGGTGACGTGGACACCGTGCTCCCCCAGCAGCTCGGCCAGCTCGGCCTGCGACCTCACGGAGTGGTGGGTGATCAGGTCGATGATCCGCTGGTGGCGGGCGTTCTTCGTCATGGGGCTGACCGCCGAGCCGTTCACGACGGGTCCCGATCCTGCTCGAGCAGCCAGGTCAGCACGGCCTTCTGGGCGTGGCGGCGGTTCTCCGCCTCGTCCCAGACCGCGCTCTGGGGCCCCTCGAGCACCTCGGCGCTGATCTCCTTGCCGCGATAGGCCGGGAGGCAGTGGAGCACGACGGCACCGGGGTCAGCATGAGCGAGGAGGTCCGAGGTGAGGGCGTAGGGCGCGAACAGCTGCTCGCGCTCGGCCGCCTCCTGCTCGCGACCCATCGAGATCCAGGTGTCGGTCACCACGACCTCGGCACCGGCCGCCGCAGCGCGTGGGTCGGTCGTGACCGCGACGCTGCCACCGGTGGAGTCGGCGATCGCCCGCGCCCGCTCCAGGACCTGCTCGTGCGGCGCATAGCCGTCGGGCGAGGCCACGACCACGTGCATCCCCGCCGTGGCACCGGCCAGCACCCACGAGTTGCCCATGTTGCAGGACCCGTCACCGACGAAGACCACACGGGTGCCGGCGAGCGCACCGCGCCGCTCCGCCACGGTCATCAGGTCGGCCAGGAGCTGGCAGGGGTGGAAGTCGTCGGTCAACGCGTTGACGACAGGCACACCGGCACGGGCCGCCATGGTGGCGAGGTCTGCCTGGTGGGCGGTTCGCCACACGATCGCGGAGGCCTGACGTCCCAGCACCCGGGCGACGTCCTCGACCGACTCGCGCGAACCCATGGCCGCGAGACCGCCGTCGACGGTCATCGGGTTGCCGCCGAGCTCGGCGATGCCGGCGGTGAAGGAGACCTGGGTGCGCAGGGTGGGCCGGTCGAAGACCAGCGCGACGGTCAGCGGGCCGGCCAGCGGCTTCGCGGCGTATGGCGACGCCTTGAGCTCGGCGGCCAGCGCGAGCACCTCTGCCTGCTCGGCAGGGCTGAGGTCGTCGTCGGCCAGGAGGTGGCGGGTCACGAGGACCGCTCCGCCGCGTCGAGGATGCGCGGCCATGCGTCGATGAGCGCCGTCGCGTCGGCGTCGGTCAGCACGAGCGGTGGCAGGAGCCGGATGGTGCTCGGACCGGTCGCGTTGATCACGAAGCCCTGGTCGAGCGCGGCGCTCACGGTGCGTGGCGCATCGACGCTGAGCTCGAGACCGATCATCAGGCCCTCGCCGCGAATCTCAACGACGCGGGGGTCCGGCAGCCCGTCACGCAGGGTCTTCCCGAGCGCTGACGCCGAGTCGAGGAGGCCGTCCTTCTCGATCGTCTCGAGCACGGCCAGCGCAGCCGCGCACGCCACCGGGTTGCCACCGAACGTCGTGCCGTGGTTCCCCGGCTCGAACAGTGCGCCAGTGGCTCCCACGCCGATGGTGACGCCGATCGGGAAGCCACCGCCCAGGCCCTTGGCCAGGGTCATGATGTCGGGTGTCACGCCCTGCCCGCTCGCCAGCTGGTGGGCGAACCAGGTGCCGGTCCGTCCGATTCCCGTCTGCACCTCGTCGAGCCAGAGCAGGGCCCCGTGGTCGTCGCAGACCCGGCGGGCCGCGGACAGGTAGCCGTCGGGCGGGACGCGGACACCGGCCTCGCCCTGCACGGGCTCGAGCAGCACGGCCGCCGTCTCGTCGGTCACCGCTGCTGCCAGGGCAGCGGCGTCGCCGTACGGCACGAAGGTGACGGTGCCGGGCAACGGCTCGAACGGCTCGCGGTAGGCGGCCTTGGAGGTCAGCGCCAGGGCACCCATCGTCCGGCCGTGGAAGCCGCCCTCGGCGGCGACGACGTGGGTGCGCCCGGTCCGTCGGGTGAGCTTGAACGCGGCCTCGTTGGCCTCGGCGCCGGAGTTGGAGACGAAGACCCTGCCGTCGGCGCCGAGCAGCGCGAGCAACCGCTCGGCCAGCGCGATCTGCGGTTCGGAGGTGAAGAGGTTGGAGACGTGTCCGAGTGTCTGGAGCTGGGTCGTCACGGCGGCGACGACCGCGGGGTGCGCGTGACCGAGCGAGTTGACGGCGATGCCACCGAGGAAGTCGACGTATTCGCGACCGTCGGAGTCCCACACGTGGCAGCCCTCGCCGCGGGCGAGGAGGAGCTTCGGGGTGCCGAAGGTGTTCATCAACGAGGACTCGTAGCGCTGCTGCCAGGTCATGCGTCACCTCCGGTGGTGGGCGTCTGGGCATTCTTGAGCTTGGTCTCGACGCCGGGCAGCACCTGGGTGCCGACGCCCTCGTCGGTGAAGATCTCCAGGAGGACTGCGTGCGGCTCGCGTCCGTCGACCACGGTGGCACGCGGGACGCCGTTGGTCACGGCCTGGTGGCACGCCTTCATCTTGGGGACCATGCCTGCATCCAGGGTCGGCAGCATCCCGGCGAGCGCCTCGGGGCTGATCTCCTGGATGACGTCCTCGGAGTTGCCGTAGTCGCGGTAGAGGCCCTCGACGTCGGTGAGGACGAGGAGCTTCTCGGCGCCGAGCGCGATGGCGAGGGCGGCGGCGGCCGTGTCGGCGTTGACGTTGTGCACGGTGCCGTCGACATCGGGGGCCACGCTGGAGATGACGGGGATCCGGCCGGCATCCATCAGGTCGAGCACCGACTCGGGGCGCACGTGCGCCACCTCTCCCACCAGTCCGAGATCGACCTCCTCACCGTCGACGACGGTGTTGGTCGCCTCAGCCGTGAACAGGCCGGCATCCTCGCCCGAGAGACCGACTGCGAGCGGACCGTGCTGGTTGATCAGTCCGACCAGCTCGCGCTGGACCTTGCCCACCAGCACCATCCGGACGACGTCCATCGCCTCGGGCGTGGTGACGCGCAGCCCGCCGCGGAACTCCGAGGCGATGTTGAGCTTGTCGAGCATCGCCGAGATCTGGGGCCCGCCACCGTGGACGACGACCGGGCGGAAGCCGGCGAAGCGCAGGAAGGCGATGTCCTCGGCGAAGGCAGTCTTGAGCGACTCGTCGGTCATGGCGTTGCCGCCGTACTTCACCACGATCGTCTTGCCGTGGTAGCGCTTGAGCCACGGAAGCGCCGCGGCCAGGGTCTTCGCGTCGGTCTTCATGAGCTGTAGGCGCTGTTCTCGTGGACGTAGGCGTGGGTCAGGTCGTTGGTCCAGACCGTGGCCCGGGCATCGCCCGCCTTGAGGTCGATCGTGACCGAGACCTCGCGCGCGCTCAGGTCGACCTTGGAGGGGTCCTCGGCGGGCACGGAGCTGCGGCAGACCCACACCCCGTTCATGGCGACGTCGAGGTCGGCCGGGTCGAAGGCGGCCTGGGTCGTGCCGATGCTGGCGAGCACGCGGCCCCAGTTGGGGTCCTGGCCGAAGACGGCAGCCTTGAAGAGGTTGGACCGGGCCACGCTCCGGCTGACCTCGACGGCCTCGTCCTCGCTCGCGGCGTTGAGCGTCGTGATGGCGATCTCGTGGTCGGCGCCCTCGGCGTCCTTGAGCAGCTGCATCGCGAGGTCGCTGCAGGCCTGGGTCAGCGCCTCGGTGAAGTCAGCGAGTGGCGGGGTGATCCCGCTGGCTCCGCTGGCCATCACCGTCACGGTGTCGTTGGTCGACATGCACCCGTCGGAGTCGAGCCGGTCGAAGGAGACCCTGGTCGCGGCTCGCAGCGCAGCGTCGAGGTCGGAGGCCGACACGACGGCGTCGGTGGTGATCACGACCAGCATCGTGGCCAGCGCGGGCGCAAGCATGCCGGCACCCTTGGCCATCCCACCGATCGTCCAGCCCGCGCCCTCGACGACGACCTGCTTGGCGACCGAGTCGGTGGTCATGATCGCCTCGGCGGCCTCGGCTCCCCCGTCAGTCGACTGGGCGGCATGGACCGCGTCGACGCCGTCGAGGAGGTCCTCGCGGGAGTTGGCCAGCCCGATCAGGCCGGTGGAGCACACGACGACGTCGATCGATCCGATGCCGAGGTGCTCGGCGACGCGCTCGGCGACGGCGTGGGTGGTCTGGAACCCCTCCGGGCCGGTGTAGCAGTTGGCGCCCCCCGAGTTGAGGAAGACGGCCTTCACCGTGCCGTCCTTGACGACCTCCCGGCTCCACAGCACGGGATTGGCCTTGCAGCGGTTGGCGGTGAAGACGGTGGCCGAGTCGAAGCGCGGACCGTGGTTGACGACGAGCGCGACATCCTTGGCGCCAGTCGACTTGAGGCCTGCGGCGACGCCGGCTGCGGTGAAGCCGGCGGGATGGGTGACGGTCATTTCCTGGACTTTCGCGGAGGGGTGGCGGGGACGGCTGCGGTCACGGTGTGACCTCGTCGTCGCCAGGCCTCGGACGCCTTCTCGCCGTCCACGAGCCGCACCAGGATCCAGTCGGTGTCGAAGGTGGACAGCGTGTAGACGGGAATCTCCGCCTCGGCGAGCGGCACCAGGAGCGCTGCCAGGATGCCGACCGCGTCGGGGTCCAGGGGGCCCCGGACCTGGAAGGCGGTCAGCGGCTTGATGCTCGGCGTCTTGGTCGGCACCGAACGGGTCGCGCACACCAGGCTCGTCTCGGTGGCCGTGGCCGTGACCGAGAAGAGGCTGGCCGACTCCGCCCACTTCGGGACCTCCGCGCCCGGACCGAGCCGCACGATGGCGAGCTTCTCGGGGAACTGGAGCAGGGTGAGGACGTGGTCGTTCATGGCGCGAGTCCGATCGTGGTGAGGCCCGTGGTCTCGTCGAGACCGAGGGCGATGTTCATGCACTGCACGGCGGCGCCCGCCGTGCCCTTGGTGAGATTGTCGATGGCGGCCACGGCGACCAGTCGCCCGGCAGCCTCGTCGATGGTGACCTGGACGTGCACCGCGTTGGACCCGACGACGGCCTTGGTCTGGGGCCACTGTCCGGCGGGAAGCAGGTGGATGAAGGGCTCGTGGTCGTAGGCGGCGGCGTAGGCGGCGCGAGCCTCGTCCTGCGTCACGTCGCGGGCCAGCGGTGCCGACGCCGTCGCCAGGATGCCGCGCGACATCGGCACCAGCATGGGCGTGAAGCTGACCCGGACGTCGCCGTCGTGGACCAGACCGAGGTTCTGGATGATCTCGGGTGTGTGCCGGTGCACGCCTCCGACGCCGTAGGCGCTCGCGTTGCCCATCGCCTCACTGCCCAGGAGGTGGGGCTTGAGGGACTTCCCGGCTCCGCTGAGCCCGCTGGCCGCGACGACGCTCACCTCGGGCTCCACCAGGCCCGCGGCGACGGCCGGCGCGATCGCGAGCGTCGACACGGTGGGATAGCACCCCGGGACCGCAACGCGACGAGCCGCCGCCAGGGCACTGCGCTGGTCGGCGAGCTCCGGCAGCCCGTAGGGCCAGGAGCCTGCGTGCGGGCCACCGTAGAACTCCTCCCACGCCGCCGCGTCGGTGAGCCGGAAGTCTGCCCCGCAGTCGACCACGAGCGTGTCGTCACCGAGTGAAGCGGCGATCTCGGCCGACTTGCCGTGCGGCAGGCCGAGGAAGACCACGTCATGGCCGCCCAGCGTCTCGACGGACGTCGGTTCCAGGACCCGGTCAGCCAGTGGGACCAGGTGGGGCTGCAGGGAGCCGAGCCGTTCACCGGCGTTGCCACCGGCCGTCAGCGACCCGATCCGGACGCCGGGGTGGCCGAGCAGCAGGCGCAGCACCTCACCACCGGCATAGCCGCTGGCGCCGGCGACGGCGACCGAGAAGAGGGAAGACATGTGCATGACTATACACAGAATTGCATGACCATCCGGGCCGGGTCGCCCACCGCCGTACAGCATAGGTTGGCGCCATGACGCGTCTTGACCCTGATCTGTATGTCGAGCACATCCGGAACGAATCTGCGCGGTTCCGCGAGGTGCTGGCCGAGTGCGACCCCGCGGCGCGGGTGCCGTCGTGCCCCGACTGGTCTGCTGCCGACCTGCTGTGGCACCTCACCACGGTGCAGTGGTTCTGGACCACGGTCGTGGTGGACCGGCCGTCGGAGGTCGACCTGGCCGGGGAGCCTTCACGGCCCGGCACCCACGACGAAGCGTTGAAGATGTACGAGCACTGGTCGCACGCCCTGACGGCGGCACTCGACGGGGTGCCCCCCGACGACGAGGCCTGGACGTGGTCGAGCGACCCCGACGACCACACGGTCGGCTTCATCATGCGTCGTCAGGCGCATGAGGCCCTGATCCACCGGATCGACGCCGAGCTGGCGGCCGGCACCGAGTCAGAGCTGGACGCGAACCTGGCAGCGGACGGTGTCGAGGAGGTCCTCGGCGTCATGTATGGAGCCTGTCCCCGTGGGGCTCGTGGGAGCCCCTTCCCCATGTCCTGCGCCTCGACTGCACCGACACGGGCGACCAGATCTGGGTGCAGCTCGGACTCTTCAGCGGGACCGACCCGGAGAGCGGCAAGGTCTACGTCGACGACGAGGACTGCCACGTCATCGACGCGCCCACCGGCCCTGACGTCGAACCTGATGTGGTGATCGACGGCCCCGCCGGCGTGCTGGACGCATGGCTGTGGCGCCGACGGGACTCCGAGGGCATCTCCATCGCCGGGGACCGGGCGGTCCACGAGCGCTTCCTCGCGATCGTGGACAACCCGATCAACTAGCCGGTCGGCCTCACGTGCGCTGGACTGCCCCTGTCCGCTCGGCAGCGAGGGCCACTGCTGCGTCACGCGCCGCGGCGGCCTCCCCCTCCTTGAGCGTGCGGTCGGGCGCCCTGAACCGGAGCGCGTAGGCCAGCGACTTCTTGCCGTCGCCCACCTGGTCGCCGGTGTAGACGTCGAAGAGCCGGACCGACTCCAGCAGCTCGCCTGCACCCTCTCGCAGGGCGGCCTCCACGTCGGCTGCCGGGACACCGGCGTCGACGACCAGCGCCACGTCCTCCTTGGCGACCGGATAGGAGGAGAACCTCGGAGCGGCGGTGATGGCCGCAGCGTGCTCGAGCAGCGCGTCGAGGTCGATCTCGGCCACGGCCGAGCGCTCGGGCAGGGCGTAGGCCTTGCACACCCGCGGGTGCAGCTCGCCGGCGTGGCCGATGACCCGGTCACCGATGCGCAGCTCCGCGCAGCGACCCGGGTGCCACGGCGCCCTGGCCGCGGCCACCACGTCGAGCTCGACCCCAGCTCGACAGCGAGGGTGCGCAGCGTCGCGATGGCATCCGACCAGGAGGCCGCACGACCGGCACCCCACCAGCCGCCGAGCTCGACGTGGCCGGTCAGCGCGAGGGCGAGATGCATCGGCTGGCGCGGCACGGCCTTCTCGATGCTGGCCCACTCCTCGGCCGTCGGTCGTCGCTCGACACCCAGGATCGGGGCGTGCTCGTCGCCGGTGGGCGCGAACACCAGGCTGGTCTCGAACAGCGCCGCGTCTGCGTTGCCGCGGCCGACGTTGCGGGCCAGCGCCTTGAGCAGTCCCGGCAGCAGCGTCGTGGTGAGGAGCGGCTCCTCGTTGTTGAGGGGGTTGACCACACGCAGCGCCGTACGGCGGTCGTCGTCCTCCGGCAGCCCGAGCCGGTCCCAGTCGTCCTCCCCCACGAAGGGATAGCTGATCGTCTCGACCAGGCCGGCACCCGCGAGCGTGAGCCCGACACGGCGGCGCAGGCGCTGGGCCTCGCTGCGGCCCCGACCGGCCGGGGCCGGCGGGAGCACCGAGGGCACCTTGTCGTAGCCGACGATCCGGACGACCTCCTCGACGAGGTCGTAGGGGTCGGTCAGGTCGGGGCGCCAGGGCGGCACGACCGCGGTCAGGCTCTCGCCCTCGACGATGACCTCGCAACCGACAGCTGTGAGGTGCGCGACGGTCGTCTCGGTGGTGATGTCGATGCCGCTGACCCGCGCCGGCAGGTCGATCGGGATGGTGACCGACACCGGTGACGGCTCGGTGCCGACGACGGTCACGCCCGCGTCGGCCGTCGCGCCGCCGAGCTCGACGAGCAGCTCGACCACACGGTCTGCCGCTGCCGGGGGCAGTGTCGGGTCGACGCCCCGCTCGAAGCGCTTGGAGGCCTCGGAGTGGAGCTTGTGCCGCTTGCCGGCCCGGAAGATCGTGACCGGGTCGAAGTGGGCGGCCTCGACGACGATGTCGGTGGTGGAGGAGGAGAGCTCGGTGGCCTCCCCGCCCATGAGGCCGGCGATGCCGATCGGTCCGCTGTCGTCGGCGATCAGGAGGTCGGCCTCGGTGAGCGGGCGAACGACTCCGTCGAGGGTGGTGATCCGCTCTCCTGCGCGCGCACGACGGACCTGCAGCGCGCCGGACAGCGTGGCGCGGTCGTAGCAGTGGTTGGGCTGACCCAGCTCGAGCATGACGTAGTTGGAGATGTCGACACCGAGGCTGATCGGTCGCATGCCGGCCTGCTCGAGACGGGTCGCCATCCACGACGGTGTCGGCGCACCGGGGTCGAAGCCACTGACCGTGCGAGCGACGAAGACCGGGCAGCCGTCACTGTCATCGACCACGACCGGGTGGCCGGCGCCGTCGGCAGCGGGGGTCGAGCGCTCGGCCGGATCCGTGAACGGCAGGCCGAGACCGAGAGCCGTCTCGCGGGCGATCCCCCGCAGCGACAGGGCGTAGGCACGGTCGGGGTTGATCTCGAACTCGACCACCGGGTCGTCCATGCCGAGCACGTCGAAGGCGTCGTCGCCGGGGGCACCGGCGTCCGGGGGCAGGACGATGATGCCGTCGTGGTCGGTGCCCAGACCCAGCTCGGCGGCCGAGCAGATCATCCCCGCGGAGAGGTGACCGTAGGTCTTGCGGGCACTGATCTCGAAGTTGCCCGGCAGCACGGCCCCGGGCAGGCAGACGACGACGAGGTCACCCTCGACGAAGTTGTGGGCACCGCAGACGATGCCCTGGGGCTCGCCTGTGCCGTTGGCAGGACCGACGTCGACGGTGCACCAGTTGATCGTCTTGCCGTTCTTCTGCGGCTCCTTGTCGAGGGTGAGGACCCGGCCCACCACGAGCGGGCCGGTGATGGCGTCCGCGGGGTTGGTCACCGCCTCGAGCTTGAGGCCGAGCATGGTCAGCCGGTCGGTGAGTGCACCCAGGGTGACGTCGGCCGGCAGGTCGACGTAGTCACGGATCCAGGACAGTGGCGCCTTCATCGTTCAGATCTCCGTTCCGAAGGCGCTGGCGAAGCGGACGTCGCCCTCGAAGACGTCGCGCAGGTCCTCGACGTTGTGACGGAACATCAGCATGCGGTCGATGCCGAAGCCGAAGGCGATCCCGGAGTAGACCTCGGGATCGATGCCGCAGGCGGTCAGGACGCGGGGATTGACCACGCCGCAGCCACCGAGCTCGATCCAGCCCTCGCCGCGACAGGTGCGGCACGCGTCAGGATCGACGCCACGGCACACGAAGCAGACCATGTCCATCTCCGCCGACGGCTCGGTGAAGGGGAAGTACGAGGGGCGGAACCGGGTGGTGATCCCCGAGCCGAAGAGCGCGGTCGTCATGTGGTCGAGGGTGCCCTTGAGGTGGGCCATGGTGATGCCCTTGTCGACGACCAGGCCCTCGATCTGGTGGAACACCGGCGAATGGGTCGCGTCGACCTCGTCGGTGCGATAGACCCGGCCCGGGCAGACGACGTAGATCGGCGGCTGCTGGGTGAGCATCGTGCGCGCCTGGACCGGGGACGTGTGGGTGCGCAGCACCAGCGCAGCCTCGGCCGGCTCGAGCCAGAACGTGTCCTGCATGGTCCGGGCCGGGTGGTCAGGGCCCATGTTGAGGGCGTCGAAGTTGAGCCACTCCGCTTCCACCCAGGGTCCGTCGGCGACCTCCCAGCCCATGGCCAGGAACACGTCGGCGAGACGCTCGGAGAAGGTGGTGATCGGGTGGCGTGCGCCGCGGGGCCGCCGCTGCGTCGCGAGCGTGACGTCAACGGTCTCCTCGACCAGCATCCGCTCCTCGTGCTCGGCCTCGAGCACGAGGGTGCGCTCCCCCAGCGCCTTGTTGACGGCGCCGCGCGCCTGACCGACGCGTGCTCCGGCCTCCTTGCGGGCCTGCGGGGGCAGCGCGCCGATCTCGCGGTTGGCCAGGGCCAGTGGCGACCGGTCGCCGGCGTGGTCGAGACGCACCTGCTTGAGCTCGGCGAGGTCCTTCGCGCCGGCGATCGCGGCGATCGCCTCGTCGCGCATCCGCTCGACCTCCTCGGCCTTGAGCGGGGTGACCTCGACAGGGTCGTAGTCGGTGTTGGGGCCGGACATGGCTCCCTTTCTTGCGTCGCACGATGGACGACGCGATTGTTCCAGAGGGTCGTCGGGCGGGTCTCCCCGGACCCGGCGACGAACAGGAGCTCCTGCCAGCGAAGCAGCGTCGATCAGAAAGGTCGACCGGCCCCCGGACACCGCACGGGTCCGGGGCACAGAAATCGCTGGCGGAGGCTCACGCGGCCCAGTCTAACGCGCACCGCCCTCGCTGTAGGCGTCGATGACCGGGCCACACGGGTCCCCGGCGCTGGTCGGCCGCGCCGCGTCGGTATCCAGGTCGGCGACCGCGTCCTGCGCCCGGGACCTGCCCAGGTTCCAGTCGAGGACCGAGTCCCTGGCCTCGCCCGCCTCCCCCGAATCAGCGGGCCGTCGCGGTCGCAGGGCGCAGACCGCGACGTCGGCCGGGAGCCGCTCGGCGATGACGGGCGCCGCGTCGGCGGACAGGCTCTGGAGGTAGGCGATGTCGAGCTTGCCGGTCGCCTCGTAGCGGTCGATGTTGCGACCGGCGACCCAGGCATCCGGGTTGATCGCAGCCAGGCCGAGGAACGCGATGGCTCCGCTCAGCAGCGCCAGGCGCGGCAGCCAGCGTCCGTGACCGGCACCGCCCACGACCATGACGAGCAGGACGACGACGCCCAGCCAGCCCTCGAAGACGTCGACCGTCACCCGCAGCGTGGTGAAGCCGTAGGCCTCCTGGTAGAGGTGCATGCGATAGAGCGCGGAGGCCACGACGACGAGCGTGAACGAGCAGAGCAGGCCGAGCGAGATCCTCATCCAGAGCCGGTCGGTCGGTTCGTCCTTGACCTTGCGGGCCGCAGCCCACACCACGAAGAGGGTCAGTGCGGTGGCGAAGGTCAGCTGCCCGAAGCCCTGGTGGACGTAGTCGGCATACGTCAGGCCTGTCGTGCTCTCCAGATAGCTGCGTCCGCCGAAGAACGCCGTCGCCTGCGCCAGCAGGAACACCGCGAACACCGCATCGACCAGGAGCACGGGGATCAACCACTCGAACCGGTTGCCGAGCGCCTCGACGGGCCGACGGACCGGCTCGACCTGGGAGGGGTTGAGCGCGAGGTAGGCCGCGGCCAGGGTCAGCCCGAAGACCACGCAGCCGACGAAGATCCTGGTCACCAGGTCGTTGAAGCTCAGGCTCGGCACGATCGCGTCCACCCAGGTGGCGAACAGCGCGTCGGCCGAGGCGAAGAGCCCCCCGAACACCGCCAGGGCGACGAACGAGATGACGGCCGTCCGCACCACCGCCGGAGCGCGACCGCCGGTGCCGACCACCCGCAGGCTGCGGCCGAACCACGGCAGGCCGCGCATGGACGACAACGGCCAGGAGAAGCCGGCCAGCAGGAAGCCGAGCGGGGTCCGTGCGTCGGTCACGCCGATCAGGAAGACCCCCGCCGCCACCAGGACGCCGAGCAGCACGACGCCCTCGTTGTCGAGGAGGGTCAGCGGCAGGACGAGAAGAGCCGCCAGCACCACGCAGGTGATCGTGAACGCACTGCGACGGTGGTGTGCGGTGACGTATGCCGACGCGCCGGCCGCCAACAGGACGAGGGTCCAGGCCAGGCCCGGCCCGTGGAAGGTCATGACGGCTCCGGCAAGCACGCCGACGAGCGCGCAGGCCACCACCACCCGCAGGCCCACCAGACCGGGACGTTCTGGCCAGAAGGCGCCGAAGACCGAGTCCATGCCCGGGGAGGCCGCGTCGGCGGCCGGCAGGACCAGCGGGGGGATCGCGCGCGCCGCGACTGCGGTGGGGACCGGGCTCACCTGACTCGGGCTCACCGGGGCCGCAGCGGAGGTGGTCGGAACCTCACCCGGCAGCTCGAGACGCAGGAGGGCGCCGTCGTTCCCGGGCTCCGGGTCGACGAAGCGCAGGGTCCCGCCGTGCAGCTGCGCGACCCAGCGCGCGACCGCGAGGCCGAGCCCCGTGCCGCCGCCGGCAGGGTCGGTGCCGAACCGCTGGAAGACGCGCTCCCGGTCGTCCGCCGCGACGCCCGGGCCGCTGTCGGCAACAGCCAGCCACCAGCCGGCCCCCGCCCGGCCGGCGGTCACCCGCACCGGGGTGCCCGGCGGGGCGTGCCGGGCGGCGTTGTCGAGCACGTTGACCAACAGCTGACGCAACCGGGCCTCGTCGGCCACCACGACCAGCCCCGCCTCGATGTCGACGTCGAAGTCTCCGGCCCTCCCGGCCGCCGCCACCTCCCGCACACAGTCGCCGACCAGCTCGTCCACGGTCACGTCACCGGGCTGCAGCCGGGTCACGCCCGCCTCGAGGCGCGACAGGTCGAGGAGGTCCGTGACGAGCCGGCGCAGGCGCTCCGCCTGCGCGAGGGCCCCCTCGAGGTGCTCGGAGTCAGCGGGCACGACACCGTCGGCAAGGTTCTCCAGGACGGCAGTCATCGCAGCCAACGGCGTCCTCAGCTCGTGCGAGACCGTCGCGATCAGGTCGCGCCGCTCGGTCTCCACCTGCTCCAGGTCCGCCGCCATCCGGTTGAACACGGCCGCAAGCCGACCCACCTCGTCGCTGGACGTGGCCCGCACCCGGCCTGAGTAGTCGCCGCGCGCCATCCGCTGCGCCACCTGTGTCATCTGGCGCAACGGCGCCACCATCCCGGCGGCGAGGAGCTGGGTCACACCGAGCGCCAGGGCGACGGCGACCGGGAGGGTGAGCCACACCGGCACGCCGGACGCCGAGCCCAGCGTCGCCAGCAGCGCGGCGACGACGACCGAGACGGCGACGAGGACCCCCAGCTTGGTCTTGATGCTCGAGGCCGCGTCGAGGAGTGCTTTCACGCGGGCACCTCCAAGGCATAGCCGACACCGTGGACGGTGCGGATCCACCCTGCCCCGAGCTTGTGGCGCAGTGCCTTGACGTGGCTGTCGACCGTGCGGGAGGCCACGCCGTTGACGGCCGCCTCACCCCAGCCCCACACCTCGCTGAGCAGCCGCTCGCGGGTGAGCACCTGGCCGGGCTCGCGGGCCAGGCACACGAGCAGGTCGAACTCGGTGGGGGTCAGGTGGATCTGTGTCCCACCCATCGCCGTACGGCGACGTCCGGGGTCCACGACCAGGCGACCGACGCTGATGGGTGACCGTTCGGTCGTGGCCGCCAGCTCTGCAGCACGGTCCACCCTGCGCATCAGGGCGGCCACCCGGGCGACGACCTCGCGCATCCGGAACGGCTTGGTGAGGTAGTCGTCCGCGCCGACACCGAGGCCGACGAGGATGTCGGACTCGTCGTCGCGGGCCGTGAGCATCAGGACGGGGACGGGCCGCTCGGACTGGATCCGGCGGCACACCTCGTGGCCGTCGAGGCCCGGCAGCATGACGTCGAGGAGCACCACGTCGGGACGGGTCTCGGCGACCGCGGTGACGGCCGTCGGGCCGTCGAAGACCTGGTCGACCGCATAGCCCTCGGCGCGGAGACGCTCGGCGAGCTGGTCGTTGATGACTCTGTCGTCCTCGACCACCAAGACTCTTCGGTCGCTCATGTCGGAAGCCTAGGAGCGGAGGCGCGCAGGAGCCGGGGACGACTCGTGGAGGTTGTGTGGAGATGTGGTCGGCTGGACGCGCCCGGGCGCGGTCACTCCGGCCGCAGGTCCTCGCACGGCCAGTCGACGATGACCCGGGCGCCGCCTCCGGGCGCATCGTCGACGAGCACGTGGCCGCCGTGGGCCCGGGCGAGGCCCCCGACGATGTACATCCCCAAACCGGAGCCACCGCTGGACCCGTGCTTCCAGAACTTGGTGAAGACGCGGTTGCGCATCTCCTTGGGAATGCCCTCGCCCTGGTCGTCCACGCACACGCGCACACCGACGGGCGTGGCGTCCTGCGGCGACCGGTCCAGGGAGACCAGGACGCGACCCTGCCCGTGGCGCACGGCGTTCTCGACGAGGTTGGTGACGACCTGGGTGTACTTGTCGGGATCGGCGAAGATCTCCGGGAGGTCGTCGGCGGCCTCGAGCTCGATGGTCCGGCTGGTGCCCGCGCTGACCGAGTCGACCACCCGCTGCGTGAGGACGACCGCGTTGCAGTCGCGGGGATAGAGCGACAACCGCCCGGTGTCGATGCGCGCGACGTCGAGGAGCTCTGCGATCAACCGGACCAGGCGGTCGGCATCTGCGTTGACGGTCTCGAGCATCATCTTGCGCTGGTCGTCGTTGAGCTTGTCCCAGCGGTTCAACAGCGCCTGGACGAAGCCCTTCACGCCGGTCAGCGGCGACCTCAGCTCGTGGGCCACGGTGGCGACCAGGTCTGACCTCTCGCGGTCGAGACGGGCGCGCCCCCGCCCGCTGCGGATCCCGATGGCGATGGCCTGGACAGGCGCCAGCGGGCGCTCGCGGACCAGGCGCGCGGTGGTGAGCACCTCTTCGCCGCGGGAGTTCAACCAGGACTGCTCCGGGATCCCGGTGCGGGTGGACAGGCTGTTGGCGGGGTCGTTGAACTGCCACCAGTTGTTGCCGTCCTGGTCCTGGAGCCTCAGCACGTCCTCGACCCGGCCGCCGATCACGTGCTCGTCGGACAGGCAGAGCAACCGGGCGGCCTGGCGGTTGATCAGGCTGACCTCGCCCTCGACGGTGACTCCGACCGTTCCGTCAGGATGGTGGTCGCTGAGCGACCTCAAGCGGGATGGCTTCGAGTCGACCCAGGTCACCGGTCCACCCTAGTCCCCGCGTCGGGAGTCGCCCTTGGGCCGGCGCAGGCCGGCGTCGCGCAGTCTCGACACGAGCTCGCGGGAGCTGACCGGCACGGCACCGGCGGCCAGCACATCGGCATACCTCTCCGACGGCACGTCGTAGTGGTCCCGGTCGAAGCCTCGGGCCGGGATCCCGTTGCTGCGCGCGAAGTCGTGGAGCTCGTCGAACGAGACGTCACTGGCCAGGTGGGACCAGCTCCGGCCCCAGCGCTCGACCGCGGGGGATCCACCAGGATCATCGAGACACCGTGACCGGATGCAGGGGCAGGTCGACCGAGAACGTCGAGCCGACACCCACGACGGAGTCGACGCGGATCTCGCCCCCGTGCGCAGCGACGATCGAGCGGACGATGCTCAGGCCCAGGCCGGTGCCGGGCACGACGTGCTGCTTGGCCGTGGAGGTGCGATAGAAGCGCTCGAAGAGGTGCCGCTGGTCCTCGCGGGCGATGCCCATGCCGTCGTCGGCCACCGAGATTCGAGCGGCGAACTCGCTCGTCGTCAGGCGGACGTGCACGCTCCCCGGGCCGGGGGTGTACTTGATCGCGTTGGAGAGCAGGTTGAAGACCACTCGCTCGATGGCGCGGCAGTCCGCCACGACCGGCACCGGCTCGTCGGGGACGTCGAAGTGCACGCGCAGGTCGGACACACGCTCGGCGGGTACGGCGACGGCCTCCCGAGCCGCGAGCACGCACTCGCGCAGGTCGGTCAGCCGCCTGTCCGGCGTCCACTCCCGCTGGTCCATCGCCGCCAGGGTGAGCATGTTGTCGGCCATCGACAGCAGCCGCTCGGCGTTGCGCGAGACCCGGGACTGGAGGTCGGAACGCTCGTCCGCCGCCATGTCCATGTCCCCGGTGAGCAGCTCGACGGACCCGACGATGCTGGTCAGGGGGGTCCGGAGCTCGTGACTGAGCGTGTTGATGAGCGCGTCCTTCGCGCGGTGCGTGGAGAGGGCTCGTTGGCGCTCCAGGCCGAGGCTGGTCGCCACGGCGAGCGCGATGACCACGCTGACGACCAGGAAGCTCTGCATTCCGGTCATCACCAGGACAGGGCTCGACTGCAGGTCGAGGGACGAGAAGGGGCCGACTCCGCGGCTCGCCTGCCAGGACATGAAGATCGCGAGCACCGCGAGCTCGAGGATGCCCAGTCGCTTGGGGAACCTGGACGCGGCCCACACGACGACCGCCGTCAGGAGGAAGACGCCGGACGTGCCTGAGCCCGGACCGTAGTTGAGGGTGAGCGCGACGCCCACGAGGGCTGCATGGGCAGCCGCCTCCACCCACGAGATCCGAGGCGCCCGCAGGCGTTCGGTGACCAGCTGGAGCAGGACGAGGTTGCACGCCGCGTGGTTGAAGAAGACCCACGTGGCCGCGTCGGCATAGCGGCCGTCCCCGAGCGCCGCCGCGCCCACGAACGCCAGGACGGCGGGCACCGCACTGCCGGCCGTGACGGCGACGAGGTAGCGACGCAGGTCGTTCCACGAGCGGAGTCGCGGCGCACGGAACCAGTTGCGGGTCATCAACCGAGCGATGACATAGGCCTCGAGCCCGTAGGCGACTCCCCTGCTCACCCCGATCGCGACGTCGTCATCGACCAGCGAGCCCCCGACGGCCGCCGCCACGGCGGTGCCGAGCACCAGCCAGGGCACCTCGCGCCTCGGAGAGATGACCAGCAGGCAGGCAGCGATCCCGGGGGCGGCCAGCCAGTCGTAGGCGCCGATCATGCCGGAGGAGAACGCGCCGCTGCCGTAGGTGGCGGCCAGGATCAGGAGCAAGCCAACGGCTTGACGCACACGCAGGCCCACGACTGTCGACCCGGTCTCAGCGCCGCTGCGATGCGGCGCTGGTGTAGAGACACACGGCGGCGGCCGTGGCGAGGTTGAGGCTCTCGGCCCGCCCGTGGATCGGGATCGACACCCGATGGTCGGCGAGCGAGGCCAGGTGGCCCGGCAGCCCCCACGCCTCGTTGCCGAAGAGCCAGCCCGTCGGGCCGCGCAGGTCGGCCTCGAACAGGTCGACCTCACCAGCCCCGTCGGCAGCCAGGACCGCACACCCGGCGTCGCGCACAGCAGCCACCGCAGCAGCAGGGTCGGGCACGAGGGCGAGGGGCATGTGGAAGACGCTACCCACGCTCGCGCGCACCGTCTTGGGGTTGTAGATATCCACCGAGCGGCCAGCCAGGATCACCGCGTCCGCGCCGGCCGCATCGGCCGTCCGGATGACGTTGCCTGCATTGCCCGGATCGCGGATGTCAGCGCAGATCACCAGCAGCTGGGGCCGTCCGGCGGTGACCGTCTCGAGCGGGACGTCGAGGTGTCGGCACACCGCGACGAGACCCGCGGGGCTCACCGAGTCCGAGAGGGACGCCATCGCACGGTCGTCGACGACGGTGACCTGTTCCACTGCGACCAGCACATCGGCGTACGCCGCGCGCGCGGTGGGAGTGACGAAGACCTCGACCACGCAGCCGGGCAGCCGGGCGGCGCCCTCGACGGCCTTGGGCCCATCAGCGAGGAAGAGCCGCCGTTCGGTGCGAACCGAACGGCGGCTCAACTTGCGAGCTTCCTTGACGCGAGTGTTGCCCGCGGTGAGGGGCACGCTCATCGTCGGACCCTGCGGATCAGGCGCTGACCTTGGGGGCGTTGACGTCCTCGGGAAGCGCAGCCTTGGCGGTCTCCACCAGCACGGCGAACGCCGGGGCGTCGTTGACGGCGAGCTCGGCCAGGATCTTGCGGTCGACCTCGACACCGGCCAGGTTGAGGCCCTGGATGAAGCGGTTGTAGGTCATCCCGTTGGCGCGGGCAGCGGCGTTGATGCGCTGGATCCACAGCTTGCGGAAGTTGCCCTTGTTCTTGCGGCGGTCGTTGTAGCTGTAGACCAGCGAGTGGGTGACCTGCTCCTTGGCCTTGCGGTAGAGGCGCGAGCGCTGACCGCGGTAGCCGGAGGCCCGCTCGAGGACGACCCGGCGCTTCTTCTGGGCGTTTACTGCCCGCTTGACGCGTGCCATTTCTTTACTCCTTGCTCAAAAACTCAGTGTGGGTGCAGTGAAGGGTCGAGTCGGAAGGACTCAGAGACCCAGCATCTTCTTGGCACGTGCGGTGTCGTTCTTGGCGACCTCGACGGTGCCGCTGAGACGACGAGTGACCTTCGAGGGCTTCTTCTCGAGGTTGTGGCGCTTGCCAGCCTTCTCGCGAAGGATCTTGCCCGAGCCGGTCACGCGGAAGCGCTTGCTGGCACCCGAGTGGGTCTTGTTCTTGGGCATGTCTGCCTCTACTTCCTGATCAGTGGTTCGAAAACTTGGGGGGGTCGAGCGGTGGGGGACCCTCAGGCCTCGATCTCCGGATCGAGGTTCTCGGAGCGGCCGCGCTCCTTCTTGGCTGCCACGGGACCGGCCGCGTGGGCGGCCTCGCGCTCGGCGCGCTCGGCATCGACGACCGCTGCACGCTCGGCCATCTTCTCCTCCTTGGCCGCGGCGGCATCGATCTTGGCGTCGGCCTTCTTCTTGTGCGGGCCGAGCACCATGATCATGTTGCGACCGTCCTGCTTGGGAGTCGACTCGACGAAGCCCAGCTCGCTCACGTCCTCGGCCAGGCGCTGCAGCAACCTGAACCCGAGCTCGGGGCGGTGCTGCTCGCGGCCACGGAACATGATCGTGATCTTGACCTTGTCGCCGGCCTTGAGGAAGCGCACGACGTGACCCTTCTTGGTCTCGTAGTCGTGCGCGTCGATCTTGGGACGAAGCTTCATCTCCTTGATGATGACGTTCGTCTGGTTCCGTCGAGCCTCACGGGCCTTCTGGGCGTTCTCGTACTTGAACTTGCCGAAGTCCATGAGCTTGCAGACAGGCGGCCGGCCCTGGGGCGCGATCTCGACCAGGTCGAGGTCTGCCTCTTGGGCAAGCTTCAGCGCCTGGTCGGTCGGCACGATGCCGACCGTCTCGCCGTTTGGCCCGACAAGCCGGACCTCGGGAACGCGGATCCGCTCGTTGATGCGCAGCTCGGTGCTGATGTGTCCTCCAGTGACTGTGGGTTGTGGTCTGACCCGGGGAGGACAATGGCCTAGAAACACCAATGGCTCCCGCTCTGCCCAAGCGGAAGCCAGCGTCAGGGAGTCGGAGAAATCCTGGTGGAAATCCTCAACGCCTGATCCGGACCGGAACCCGACGACCAGGCGGTCGGTGCGGGTGGGAGACGAACTGCTGTCTCCGCTTGGTGGATCTGCCCCGCAAGCGGGACTGATCGGTCAACACCGAAGGTTAGCCGATCATTCCTGTCCCCGGCCAATCCAGGCGATGTCCTCCCCCACCTTGGCTGCACGCCACCCCGCGGCCAGCGCCACGAGGTCATCCCCTTCGACCACCAGTCGTACGGGCCCGGCGATGTCGATCACCAGTGCGGCTGCACCGTCCTGGACGGCCGACTGGGCTGCCAGTCGCGCGTGGACCGGCACCGGCCTGGCCTCGGGGTTCCACCGGGCCAGGGTCTGCGTCGAGGTGAACGACAGCAGGGCGAGCCGGCCGTCGGCACCCCTCATCAGGACGGCGGCCATGTCACTGGTCTTGTCGTGGGCGAGCCCGTGCTCGTCGATCTCGACCTCCCCCAGGGTGGCGACCACGGGGACGAGCAGCCTGGCCCCCTGGAGCTCGAGCAGCACGTCGGCGTGGGTCAGCTCGTCGCGGGCGTAGCCGGCGAGTGCACGCTCCAGGCCTGCGTCGGCGCTGCCGTCGTCGCCGGCGAAGCCAGGATCGGGGATGAGTCTGTCCACGCCGCCATTGTCCACTGTGGAAGTCTGGCCACGTGGACGAGGCAACGTGGGCGGCATTCGCCGCCACCCTGACCCTGCTGGGACTCGCCTGGACCTGGGTGTCCTATCGCCGGCGCGGCCTGCCCAGCGGCATACGCACACTCGGATTCTCCATGCTCCCGGCCGCAGCCTGGCTCACGGGCACCCTCGAGCTCGTCACCCGCACGGCCACCGCAGTCGCCGACTGGGCCGCTGGCCTGGTCCTCAGCCCGATCACCTGGGCCGGGATCGTGCTCGGCGCCACGGGGGTGCTCCTCATCATCACGGGCGGGTTCCTGCGCGACCGGCAGCTGGGGATCGCAGCATCGAGCCGAGACCGGGTGACTCCCGCGCCGATCGACCGCGACCTGGCGGACATCGAGGCCCTGCTGAAGAAGCGGGGAGACAGATGACGGCGGACTTCATCGCGCGAAACCGCCTCACGGCCCGGCTCAACGCTGCGGTCGCAGGCCATCGCGACCCCCTGTCCACGCCGATCGCCATCGTGGACCTCGACGCCTTCGACGCGAATGCTGCGGACCTGGCGCGCCGTGCCGGGGGCAAGCCGATCCGCGTCGCGTCGAAGTCGCTGCGGGTGCCCGCCCTGATCGAGCGCGCCCTGGCCCTGCCGGGCTTCCACGGCGTCCTGGCCTACACGCTTCGAGAAGCGCTCGTGCTCCACGACCTGGGCGTCACCGATGACGTGGTGGTCGCCTATCCGACGGTCGACCGCGGCGCGATCGCTGACCTGGTCGCCTCCCCCTCGTCTGCCGCCGCCATCACGGTGATGATCGACGACCGGGCTCACCTGGAGCTCATCGACTCGGTCCGCACGTCCAAGGCGGTGCAGGTCAGGGTTGCGCTCGACATCGACGCCGGACTGCGTCTGGGCAGCCAGCACGTCGGCCCGAAGCGGTCACCCCTCCACGACAAGGCACCGATCCTCGAGCTGGCGCGCGCTGTGCAGGCACGTGAGGGTTTCCGCCTCGTCGGGGTGATGACCTACGAGGGCCAGGTCGCGGGCGTGCCCGACGACGTGCCCGGCCAGCGGGCGAAGTCCCTCGTCGTGCGCCGGCTCAAGCGCGCGTCGATGGCGCAGCTGGAGGAGCGACGGCGGGTCCTTGCCCAGGAGCTCCGACAGCTCGTCGACCTGGAGTTCTGGAACGGCGGTGGATCAGGTTCGGTCGAGGCCACGGCCGCCGACGCGGCAGTCACCGAGATCGCTGCCGGGTCCGGCCTCCTCGTCCCCGGCCTGTTCGACCACTACCAGTCCTTCACCCCCCGCCCGGCGGCCTTCTTCGGCCTGCGCGTCAGCCGCAAGCCCGCCCCCGGGCTGGCGACGGTCCACGGCGGCGGCCTGATCGCCTCCGGACCAGTGGGAGACGACCGCGCTCCCATCCCGTGGGCACCGGCCGGGCTGCACCTGACGGGCCTCGAGGGGGCGGGCGAGGTCCAGACCCCGTTGACCGGTCACCCGGCCGCATCCCTGCAGATCGGCGACCTGGTCTGGTTCCGTCACGCCAAGTCGGGCGAGCTGTTCGAGCACGTCAACACCGCCCACCTGGTCAGCGGGTCCGACATCGTGACGTCGGTGCCGACGTATCGCGGCCTCGGGCATGCGTTCTGACCCCGCCTCGATCGCCGCTCGGGTCCTGGCGTCGGCACTGGCTCGACCCGCGACCCTCGGCCAGGGCCGGCTGATCTGCATCGACGGTCTCGCCGGCTCGGGCAAGACGACGCTCGCTGCCGCTGTGCGCGCACAGGCTAGGTGCCGCGTCCTGCACCTGGACGACTTCTATCCGGGTTGGCGAGGACTGGACCGGGTGGCCGACCAGGTGGGTCCGCTGCTGCACGAGCTCGCGTCCGGTCGTCCGGGCACCTACCGCCGGTGGGACTGGGATCAGGACGCGTTCGTCGAGGAGGTCACCGTCGACCCCTCCCCCCTGCTGGTGATCGAGGGAGTGGGGGCCGGGCACCGTTCCTGGAGCGACCTGATCACGCTCCTCGTGTGGCTGGACTCCACCCAGGCCACGCGCCTGGAGCGCGGTCTCGATCGCGACGGCGCAGCGGTGCGTGACCAGTGGATCCAGTGGCAGGACGACGAGCAGGCGATGCTGGCCAAGGAGGGCACCGACCGTCGCGCCGACCTCGTGGTCGACACCAACGACTGACCTGGTCGGCTCCGCACGACCGTGCAGACTGGGTGCATGGAGCACCCGTCGGGGAAGCAGTTCGAGATCGCAGCAGCCGGCTACCGCGCCGTCATCACCGAGAGCGGTGCGGCCCTGCGGCTCCTGACACACGCCGATCGCCAGCTTGTCGACGGATTCGACGTCGACGAGATGTCGCACGGCGGACGCGGCCAGCTGCTGATGCCGTGGCCGAACAGGATCCGCGACGGCAAGTACACCTTCGCCGGTCGCGACCTGCAGCTGGCGCTCACGGAGCCGAAACGGTCGAACGCCTCTCACGGGCTGGCTCGCTGGGCGGGGTGGGGACTCCAGGAGCACACGGCCCACTCGGTGTCGCTGCGCCACCGCCTGATGGCCCAGACCGGCTATCCGTGGACGCTCGAGCTGCGCGTCGACTACCACCTCGACGGAGACGGGCTGACCGTGGTGCAGACCGCGAGGAACCTCAGCGGTCAGCCCGCGCCGTACGCCTGCGGCGCCCATCCCTACCTGAGCCTCGACACCCCGACCAACGGTGCCATCGACCAGCTGGAGCTCACGCTGCCCGCTGCGACCCGCACCGTCAACGACGAGCGCCTGATCCCGGTCGAGACCGTGGGCGTCGATGACGAGCACGACTTCCGCAGGGCCAGGATCATCGGCGCCGCGCAGTTCAACGAGGCGTACGGCGACCTGGACCGGGTCGACGGCGTCGCCACCGTCACCCTCCGCTCGGCTCGCGGCGGTCCCGGGACTGCGCTGTGGGTCGACGAGCAGATCCGGTGGCTGCAGATCTACAGCGCTGACGACGTGCCGGGCAAGGAGCGCCGATCGCTCGCCGTTGAGCCGATGACGGCCCCACCCGACGCCTTCAGGTCGGGCACCGACCTGCGCACCCTCTCGCCGAGCGGCCAGGACGGGGACGAGATGTCCGTGACGTGGGGGATCCGCGCGATTCCCGCCGACCGTGCTCTCAGCGGTTGATCAGGCCACGCAGCTGACGCACAGCCAGGCGGGCGCGCTCGCCGTCAGAGCCCTGGAGGGCCAGGATCGAGGCGGTGGTCCCGTCCGCGAGGTCGATGGTGGCCCACGGGCTGCCGGCCGTCAGGTGGATGGCGACGACCTCGGCCCATTCGTAGTCGCGCGACTTGTAGCCGTTGACGACGTGCAGCCCCTGCTGGGACGCCTCGACCCGCGACCGGGCCAGCGCGTGACCCACGGCGGCATAGAGCAGCCCGAGGCCGAGCAGCGTGGAGCGCTGGAAGACCGTGAACTTGGCGCGGATCTCGGGGTCGAACCCGAGCCACGCGAAGGCGCACACCAAGACCAGCATGCTGCCGAAGAACACCACGGCCACTCGCACGCCCAGCGGGCGCCAGGTGTGCGGCAGGGTGACTGGCTCGACGCTGCTCATCAGCGCCCTCAGAGCCGGCAGGCGTGGATGTCGGTGAGCAGGATCGCACGAGCGCCGACCTCGTAGAGGTCGTCCATCAGCCGCTGCGAGCCCGCCCTCGGGACCATGACGCGCACTGCCACCCAGCCCTCCTTGCCGAGGGGCGAGATGGTGGGACCCTCCAGACCGGGTGCGAGCCCGGCCGCGCGCTCGAGGCTGGTCTGCTCGATGTCGTAGTCCATCATCACGAAGCTGCGCGCGACGAGGACCCCCTCGACCCGCCTCCGGAAGATCTCGAAGCCCTCGATGTCGGAGTCGCCACGCGCGATCATGACGGCCTCGGAGTCGAGGATCACCTCTCCGAACGTCGCCAGGCCGGCCGCCCGCAGGGTCGAACCCGTCTCGACGACATCAGCGATCACGTCGGCGACGCCGAGCTTGATGCTCGTCTCGACCGCCCCGTCGAGGCGCGTCACCGAGGCATCGATCCCCCGCGCGGCCAGGAACGCCTCGACGACGCCGACATAGGACGTGGCGATGCGCTTGCCGGAGAGCTGCTCGAGGGTGGTGAACTCCCCCGCCGGCCCCGCGAAGTGGAAGCGCGACCGGCCGAACCCCAGCTGCATGACCTCGGTGGCGGTGGCGCCGGAGTCGAGGAGCAGGTCACGGCCGGTGATGCCGACGTCGAGCGTCCCCTCACCGACATACAGGGCGATGTCGCGGGGGCGGAGGTAGAAGAACTCGACACCGTTCTCGGCGTCGATCAGGGCGAGCTCCTTGTTGTCGCTGCGCTGGCGGTAGCCGGCCTCGCGCAGGATCTCGCTCGCGGCCACGGACAGCGCACCCTTGTTGGGTACGGCGATGCGGAGGGTCATCAGTGGGGCACCGGTTCTCAGAGGTGGGCGTAGACGTCGTCGAGGGTGAGTCCGCTGGCGAGCATCAGCACCTGGGCGTGGTAGAGCAGCTGGCTGATCTCGAGCGCGGTCGCGTCCTTGCCCTCGTGCTCGGCCGCCATCCACGATTCCGCGGCCTCCTCGATCAGCTTCTTGCCGATCGCATGCACCCCGGCGTCGAGCTGCTGGACAGTGCCTGAGCCCTCGGGACGGGTGGCGGCCTTCTCGCTCAGCTCGGCCCAGAGCTCCTCAAACGTCTTCACAGGTCGCAAGCCTACGGCGCGCCCGCGCGCAGCTCCGCCAGGGTCCGGGCGGTGGCCAGGGCGGCGGTCGTCGCCTCCCAGCCCTTGTCCTCCTTCGACCCCGCAAGCCCAGCACGGTCGAGCGCCTGCTCGTCGTTGTCGCAGGTCAGCACGCCGAAGCCGACAGGCACCCCGGTGTCGAGGGTGACGCGGGTCAGACCCTCGGTCGCGGCGTCGCACACGAAGTCGAAGTGCGGGGTGCCGCCACGGATCACGACGCCGAGGGCGACGACCGCGTCATAACCCTGCCGGGCGAGCGCGAGTGCCACCACGGGGAGCTCGAAGGTTCCGGGCACCCGCACGATGCGCGCGTCCTCAACCTGGTAGGCGTCCAGCGCGCGCTGGGTGCCGGCCAGCAGGCCGTCCATCACCTCCGTGTGCCAGCTCGCGGCCACCACCGCGACCCTGAGGCCGGAGGCGTCGAAGGGGGTCTGGTCCGGTGCGCCGGCTCCGCTCATTGGTGCAGCTCCTCGGTCATGGCTTCCGGCAGGTCGGGCAGGACATGGCCCATCCGGTCGCGCTTGGTGCGCAGGTAGTCGATGTTGTCGTCGTTGGGGTGGATGGCCAGCGGCACCCGTTCGGCCACCCGGATCCCGAAGTCCTCCAGGCTCGCGGTCTTGCCCGGGTTGTTGGTCAGCAGCCGCACCGACCCGATGCCCAGGTCACGCAGGATCTGGGTGGCGGTGCCGTAGTGGCGTCCGTCGGCGGGCAGCCCCAAGTCGAGGTTGGCGTCGACCGTGTCGCGGCCCTCGTCCTGCAGGGCATACGCCTGCAGCTTGGCGACGAGGCCGATGCCTCGGCCCTCGTGGCCTCGCAGATAGACCACGACGCCACGACCCTCGGCGACGATGTTGGCCATGGCCTCGCGCAGCTGGGGTCCGCAGTCGCAGCGGTGGCTGCCGAAGACGTCGCCGGTCAGGCACTCCGAGTGCACGCGGGTCAGCACCGGCTCGGGGCCACTGACGTCGCCATACACCAAGGCGACGTGCTCGCCGTCGTCGATGGTGATCCGATAGCCGTACGCCGTGAAGTCACCGTGGGCGGTCGGCAGCCGGGTCACGGCGACCCGCTGGACGTGGCGCTCGTGCCGACGGCGGTAGCGCACCAGGTCCTCGATCGAGATCATCGCCAGGCCGTGCTCGTCGGCGAAGGCTCGCAGCTCGGGGCCGCGCTTCATCGTGCCGTCGTCGTTGACCACCTCGACCAGCACGCCGGCAGGGGTGAGACCGGCGAGCTTGGCGAGGTCCACCGCGGCCTCGGTGTGGCCGCGCCGGACGAGCACGCCGCCCTCGCGATAGCGGAGCGGGAAGACGTGTCCGGGCCGGGTGATCTCCCACGGCTCGGTCGCGGAGTCGGCCAGCGTCCGCGCGGTGTGTGCCCGATCAGCGGCACTGATGCCGGTGCTGACGCCGTCGCGGGCGTCGACCGAGATCGTGTAGGCGGTGCGGAGCTTGTCCTTGTTGTGCGGCGTCATCAGCGGGATCTCGAGCCGGTCGAGCATCTGTGCCGGCATCGGCACGCAGATCACGCCGCTGGAGTGCCGGATGGTGAACGCCATCAGCTCCGGGGTCGCCCGGGCCGCGGCGAAGATGATGTCGCCCTCGTTCTCACGGTCCTCGTCGTCAACCACGATGACGGCCTTGCCGGCAGCGATGTCAGCGATGGCACGCTCGACGCTGTCGAGCTTGATGGGCTCGCTCATGCGGAAGCTCCTTGCAGTTCGGGGGTGGGTAGAGAGGTCCTGGAGGCACGTGACCGGACGACGAGGCTCACGTGTCGTGCCTCGACTTCTCCGTCGGGTCCAGGTATCCACTGGCCAGCAGCTTCTCGACATGCTTGGCGATGACGTCCACCTCGAGGTTGACGCGGTCGCCGGGCTGCCGAGCCCCGAGCGTGGTGCGCGCGAGGGTCTCGGGGATCAGGCTGACGGTGAAGCTGGTGTCCTTGGCCTCGACGACGGTGAGGCTGACGCCGTCCACGGTGATGGAGCCCTTGTCCACGAGGTAGCGCCCGAGCTCGGACGGCATCGCGACCTCGACCAGCTCCCAGTGCTCGCTGGGCTCGCGGCGCAGCACCTCTCCGACGCCGTCGACGTGGCCCTGCACGATGTGTCCGCCGAGTCGTTTCTCGACCGTCACGGCCCGTTCGAGGTTGACCCGGTCACCGGGCGCGACACCGGCCAGGGACGTCTTGTCGAGAGTCTCCTGCATGACGTCGGCGGTCCAGGTGTCCGCGTCGCGCACTGCGACAGTCAGACAACATCCGTTGACTGCGATGGAGTCTCCCAGGACCGTGCCCTGGAGGACCACGTCGGCGCGGACGGTCAGGCGCAGCGCATCACCCTGCTGTTCGACCGTCTCGACGGTGCCGAGCTCTTCGACGATGCCTGTGAACATCAGCTGTCTCCTGTCGGGGTGAGGGTGAGGCGGACGGTCGCGTCGGCGCCAGTGCCGATCACGGCCGCCCGCTTGAGGTGCCAGCGCAGCTGGTCACCGATGGTGGTGATGCCGAGGTCGCCGACGGCACTGGCACCCGCGCCGAGGAAGGTCGGCGCGACGTAGGCGATGACCTCGTCCACGAGATCAGCCCTGAGGAATGCCGCAGCCAGTGTCGGACCACCCTCGAGCCAGACGTGGCGACGTCCGTCCTCGTGGAGCTGCGCCAGCGCCCGGGCCGGGTCGCGCGTCGTCAGGTGCCTGGCCTCGCCGGGGCCCTCGAAGATCCGGCTCGCCGCCGGGACCTCCCGCTCCCCCATGACCACGCGCAGTGGCTGGTGGGCGACGGGGTGGTCGACCTCGTCACGCACGGTGAGCTGGGGGTCGTCGACGAGCACGGTGCCGGTGCCGACCATCAGCACGTCGCACTCGGCGCGCAGCGCGTGGGTGTCACGGCGGGCGTCGGTGCCGCTGATCCACCGGCTCGTCCCGTCAGCGGCTGCGCTGCGGCCGTCGAGGGTGGTGGCGAACTTCCAGGTGACGAAGGGACGCTCGTGCTCGACGGCGAAGGTCCAGGCACGGTTGACCCCGCGGGCGACGGAGGCCATGACCCCGGCCTCGACCTCGACTCCTGCGGCACGCAGCGCCTCGGCGCCGCCGGCGGCGACCGGGTTGGGGTCGCGCTGGGCGAACACCACCCGCCGTACGCCTGCCTCGATGAGGGCCTCGACGCACGGGCCGGTGCGGCCGGTGTGGTTGCACGGTTCCAGGCTCACGACGGCGGTCGCGCCTCGTGCGGCCTCGCCTGCCTCGGTCAGCGCCGCCACCTCGGCGTGCGGGGTCCCGGCACCTCGATGGAAGCCCTCAGCGATCTCTGCGCCATCGGCGTCGAGCAGCACGCAACCCACGCGTGGGTTGGGGCCGAGCGGCACGCCAGGAGTCGCGGCGAGCTTCAGGGCTCGCCGCATCGCAGCCTGCTCGGCTGGTGTGGTCGTCATCGCTGCCCTCGTGTGTCCTTCGAAAAATGGACTCCGGGGGCGCGGTCGCAGACATCAGGAGGACGTCTGGCGATGTGCGTGTTCTTCTCATCCGGACTTTGACCGTCGGTCCAGGAATCCCACCTGGTCAACCGGCCACTGGCTGTGGCCGGGTCGCGGACTTCCGGACTTTCACCCAGTCACCGCCGGTGCGGAGTTTCACCGCCCCCAGAGCACGCTCTTTGCTGGGTCGAACTCTGCCATACGGCTCGACGTCTTCGTGCGCCTGTCCGCTGTGACGTCGGCAACGCCGGCGCGCGCCCGGCCGCGGCCGCCGCTCCGGCGGCCACGCGACGTGCCGCCGGGGGGCATCTTCGCCGCCTGTCAACTGGTGTCGGGTAGGGCGTGCTCCCGCAGCCAGGTCTCGGCGCGGCGACGTGAGGCCTGCGCCAGCCAGGCGTCCTGGACCAGCTCCACGATCTCGTCCCGGTCCACCTCGGAGACCCGCGACCCCCGCAGCAGCACGGAGGGGTGGCCGTCGAAGTGCGGTGTCGAGAAGAACGGCGAGGCCTCGTCCTGGACCAGTGCGAGCTTGTCGCCCACGGAGGCGACCCACAGGACGATCACGTCGTCGTAGCGCTCCCCCGTCTCCGGATCGAACGCGTCGGGGCGAGGTGTCCGGAAGAAGACGAACGACTTGCCGCCGACCTGGTAGACGGGGAGCGTGCCCGCTCGAGCCACGGTGACGTGCGGCATCGCCAGCGCCGTGGCGTGGATGTCGTCGAGCGTGGCCGGCCGCTTCACGGGACGGCGGCCTCGGCCTTCGCCCTGAGCTCGCGCACCATCGCGTCAGGGTCGGCGGCGGAATAGACCGCGCTACCGGCGACGAAGACGTCAGCGCCCGCCTCCGCGCAGCGCTCGATCGTCTCCAGGCTCACGCCACCGTCGACCTGCAGCCAGGTCTCCACCCCATGCTTGCGCATCAGCGCGCGGGCTGTGCGGATCTTCGGCAGGCACAGGTCCAGGAACTTCTGGCCCCCGAAGCCGGGCTCCACCGTCATGATCAGCACCATGTCGAGCTCGGGCAGCAGCGCCTCGTAGGGCTCGATGGGGGTGGCCGGCTTCAGCGCCATGCTGGCCCGGGCGCCCTGGTTGCGCAGCTCGCGGGCCAGCCGGATCGGTGCCTTGGTCGACTCGACGTGGAAGGTGACGCTGCTGGCACCGGCCTCGGCGTAGAGAGGGGCCTGGGTGTCGCAGTCCTCGATCATCAGGTGCGCGTCGAGCGGGATGTCGGTCGCCGTGCTGAGCGCCTCGATCATCGTCGGGCCGAAGGTCAGGTTGGGCACGAAGTGGTTGTCCATGACGTCGACGTGCACCCAGTCGGCGCTCCCGATCCGCCCGATCTCCTCACCCAGCTTGGCGAAGTCGGCGTTGAGGATGGACGGCGTGATCTGGATTCCCACAGGGTCAGCCTAGGGTTTGGGCGACTCCGGGTCGGCGGGAGGCTCGGCACCCTCGGCCTCGTCACGCTCCGCCCACTCCAGCAACGGCGCGATGTCGAAGACCTCGTCGTCGATGCCCGCATGCAGGTCGCCGATCCCGGCGAAGCGGGCGGGCATGGTGAACATCGTGAAGTCGTCGGGCTCGCAGGAGTCGATCTCGTCCCAGTGCACCGGGGCGGAGACGCGCGCGTTGGGGACACCGCGCACGGAGTATGCCGCTGCGATGGTGTGGTCGCGCGCGTTCTGGTTGTAGTCGACGAAGAGCTGGTCGGGTGAGCGGTCCTTGCGCCACCACGCCGTCGTCACGTCGCCGTCGGCACGCCGCTCGACCTCGCGGGCGAAGGCGAGGGCGCCTCGGCGTACGTCACCGAAGCCGTGGTCGGGCCTGATCCGGACGTAGATGTGGAGCCCGGACCCGCCGCTCGTCTTCGGGAAGCCCACCGCCCCCAGCTCGTCGAGCACCCCGTGGGCGATGTGGGCGACCCGCTGCACGGTCTCCCACTCACACTCGGGGCCGGGATCGAGGTCGATGCGCCACTCATCGGGCGACTCGGTGTCCGCTCGCCGGCTGTTCCACGGGTGGAACTCGACCGTCGACATCTGCACCGCCCAGATCACGCTGGCCAGCTCGGTCACGCAGAGCTCGTCGGCGGTGCGGTTCCATCTCGGGAAGTGCAGGCGCACCGTCTCCACCCACGGCGGGGCGCCGGCCGGGATCCGCTTCTGGTGCACCTTGTCGCCCGCCAGCCCCTTGGGGAACCGGTGCAGCATGCACGGCCGCTCGCGCAGCGCGTTGACGATGCCGTCGCCGACGGCGAGGTAGTACTCCACCAGGTCGAGCTTGGTGGCCCCCGACTCGGGGAAGTAGACGCGGTCGGGGTTGCTCACACGCACGACGTGCGCGCCGACCTCGATCTCGATGCCGGGTGACTTCGCCATGGGGCGACCCTAGTCAGTGACTGTCACCAGGATCGGCTCAGAGGCACCGGCATCGGCGTATTCGCTCGTCGGGCGCAGCCAGCGGAGCTCCTGCGTGTGATCGATCGTGACGCTCACCCGGGAGGCGCCCTCGACCGTGTAGGTCAGCGGAGAGGCGTCCTTCCAGTGCTCCGTGCCGGGGACCCGGGTCTGCAGGACCAGCGGGTCGCCGGTGACCCGCTGGGACGCATCGGTGACCACGCCCTCGACCGACACCTCGGCACCCCGCGCCACGTCGGGGGCGGAGGTCCGGATCGAGGTGGTGAGGGCAAGTCCCTCGAAGTCCCAGATGTGACCCCCCGCGGTCACGGCGTCGAGGTTGAAGGCATGCCCGTCGCAGCCGAACCCGGTGACTGCCATCCCGGGGCCGTCACCGTGCAGGGCCGCGAACTCTGCGGGGGTCGCGCTCTCGGACGCCATGACCTGGCCTGTGGCGAGGTCGACGAGCGACCACTGGTGCACCAGTGCGGCAGTGTCGACGTGCTGCCAGGTGCCGGGCGGGACGGACAGTGCAGCGCTCCCGCGCCAGGCGTGTCCGGTCGCGGCGTCGGGGGTGCTCAGCCAGACGTGCGACACCCCGGCGGTGCCCGCCTCGGACCGGACGTGAAGCCCCATGTCGAGGCCGGCCAGCGAGTCGAAGGACACCGTGGGACCTGAGGCGGTGGCCTGGCCCCGGGGGACGATCCCCAGGGTGCGGGTGCCCATCGGCGCCGCTCCGGGCCCGAGGTTGAGCCGCGAGATCGGCGCCGTGGCAGCCCCGTCGATCGCTGCGCACCCCACGTAGGTGACGAACATGGCGTCACCCGCCGCGCCCGGGCCGGTCATGGTCGTGACGGCCCCGTCTGCCTGCGCCGGGGCCGCGGCGAGCAGCGGCGACGAGGCCATCAGCATGGCCGCGACCGTGGCGGTGAGACGTCGAGACACCAGGACCCGTTCCCCTTCGGCCCGGCCGAGCTGCCGGACCCATGCATCACACCACCGCCAGGTGAACGGTTCAAGACCCAAGGTGGGTACGCCGGATCGTCGCGATGAACATCGCGTCCGTTCCGTCACGGTGGGGCCAGAGCTGACGCACCGCTTCGAGCTGGGCGTCCTCGCGCTCGGCAAGGACGGCGTCCACGACCCCGGACGTCTCGGCCAGCACGGGAGAGCAGGTCGCATAGACGACGACACCACCCGGTCGGACCGCGTCGATCGCCCGCGTCAGCAGGCGCCGCTGCAGTGGGACGAGGTCGTCGAGGTCTGCAGGCGTACGGCGCCAGCGTGACTCGGGCCGGCGACGGAGGGCGCCGAGACCCGAGCATGGCGCGTCGACGAGGACCCGGTCGAACGACTCCTCGCGCCACGGCGGTCTGGTGCCGTCGCCGGTCACCACCCCGAGCAGACCGGCTGAGGACGCGCGGACGCCGCGCACGACCAGTCGCGCCCGGTGGTGCTGTCGCTCGTTGGCCAGCACCAGGGCTCCGCGCTCGGCCGCGAGGGCCGCCAGCAACGCGGCCTTGCCCCCGGGTCCGGCGCAGACGTCGAGCCAGCGAGCATCGCGACCGACCACGTCGGCCTGCGCGAGCGTCAGGGCGACCAGCTGGGACCCCTCGTCCTGGATGCCTGCCCGCCCGTCGGCCACCGCGGGGATGGCCGACGGGTCGCCGCCCACCAGCGTGACGGCGTATGGCGACAGCCTCCCCGGCTCCCCGCCGGCAGCGAGCAGCTCGGCGACCTCGGCCTGGCCGGGACGTGCGACCAGGGTGACCCGGGGAGCGGCGTTGTCCGCCGCCAGCAGGGCAGCGAGCTCGTCGGCGCCGCCGAGCGCCTCGGTGAACGCCTCGACCACCCACCGCGGGTGGGAGTGCGCGACGGAGGCGAACCCCACCGGATCGGTCGACGGGTCGGGCGCCACCCGGCGGATCCAGCCGTCGAGGTCGTGACCGCTCACCTTGCGCAGGACGGCGTTGGTCAGCCCCGCCGGGCCGACGCCGACGCGGGCCCTGATCAGCTCGACGCTGCTGCTGATCGCGGCGTGGTCGGGCACCCGCATCGCAAGCAGCTGGTGCACCCCCAGGCGCAGCGCGTCGCGCACCTTCGCCTCGAGACGTGGCTTGGTCAGGCAGGCGTCGATGATCGCGTCATAGGTGCCCTGCCAACGGATCGTCCCCGAGACCAGCTCGGTGGTGAAAGCAGCATCGCGCCCGGAGAGACCGTGCTCGGCGATGACGTGGGGCAGCGCCAGGTTGGCGTAGGCGTCGTCCACCCGCACGGCCTTGAGGACGTCGTAGGCCGCCAGCCGGGAGGCGTCGACCCGCTGTCGGCTAGCCATCTGCGAGGAACTCCTTGGCCAGGCGCTTGGGCGCGACCGCCAGCCACGCCTCGTGGATGACCTCGGTCAGCTCCGCCAGGCTCAGCTCGCCGAGCCTGGACTGCTGGACGAGGACGGCGTTGAAGGACCGGAAGTGGTCGATGGTGAAGAACGGCGTGGAGTCGTCCTCCACCAGCGCGGCCTTGTCACCCGCGTCGGCGGTGCGGATGACCAGCAGGTCGTCGTACTCCTCACCGGTCGCCGGATCGACGGCGGACGGGTGTGGGTGGCGATAGAGCACGAAACCCCTGCCCTTCTCCCCCGTCGGCACCTTCCAGGTGGGGACGTCGCCCCAGGACGTGCCGAGCTCCGTGTGCGGCAGCGCCGCACAGATCGCGTCCACGTCGTCGGGTCGCGCTGGCCTGGTCATGAGGACGCGAGCCTGGTCAGCAGGCGCGGTTGAAGACGCCGGCCCGGGTGGCGGGCGCGTCGATGGGCAGCGTGTTGGGCGCCGCGAGGCTCCAGTGGCGGACCCAGTCCATCTGCATCCGGCTGACGTTCATCACCCGTCCGGGCTTGGCCGCCATGGTGAAGCGCACCGTGAGGGGGACACCGGCCAGGGCCTCGTCGCGGGGCTCGCTGAACACGACGTGCGCGTCGACGAACCACGACACCCGCTCCCGGGTCACCTCGACCGCATAGGTGTGCCACCGGTCGCGGCCCAGGTCGATGCCGGTGTGGGCGGCCTTGTGGGCGCGGTTGGGCAGGGTACGCGCATAGAGGCCGACCCGCTTGGCGTTGGGCGCATAGCTCGCCAGGGCGACGTTGCGACCACCGCAGTGCTGGTCGGCGTCGCCCGCAGGCACGAGCTCGGCGAGCACGCGATAGCGGGCATCACCACGGCCGTACTGGCGGCTGCGCAGCCGTGTCTCCCAGCGTCCCACCTCGGCACCGGCGCCCGCGAGGGTGGCGCTCAGGCTGCCGCCGGTGGTGGCGTTGAGGGTCAGCATCCCGTTCTGGTGCCAGACCTGACCAGGTCCGCTGGCGCGCCACTGCGGACCCATCGCGCCGGTGTATGGCGTCTCGAACTCCTCGCGCCACACGACTCCCTTGTTCCACCAGCCATAGGTCTTGCCGGCGTGGACGGGGCCTGGCTCGGCACCGCCGTGGTCGGCGCCGGCCGGGCCGGACACCAGGAGCGGGCTGAGCAGCAGGACGGCCGTGGTCACCAGGGCAGTGAGTCGGCGCGTGCGCATGTCGAGGGAAAGCATGGGACGCGACGTTACGCCCGGCCGTCCCACGTCGCTCAATCGCCGAGACGGGCCCCCACCGGCACCGTGACCCCGCGGGCCCAGTCGGCGGCGCGCATCAGCTTCTTGCCGTGTGGCTTGACCTCCCCGAGCTCGACCGGGTCGCTGGCGGTGCCGACGAAGACGGCGTTCTTGGTGACGTCGAGGACACCGGGCTCGAGTCGCTCACGGCCGGTCGCGACGGTGATCGGGCCGATCTTGAAACGCTCGCCCTCCCACGTCGACCACGCGCCGGGGCCCGGCGTGCACGCCCGGATGCGTCGATCGACACCGACCGCCGGCTCGGTCCAGGCGACGCGGGCGTCCTCGACCAGGATCTTGGGCGCGAAGCTCAGGCCGTCGACGGACTGCTCGCGAGCCTCGAGCGAGCCGTCCGCGATCCCGTCGAGGGTGCGGACCAGCAGCTCGGCACCCCCCAGGGCCAGTCGGCCCAGCAGGTCACCGGCCGTGTCGGTCGGGCGGATCCGTTCGGTCATCACGCCGAACGTCGGCCCGGCATCGAGCTCCTTGACGATGCGGAACGTGGTGGCTCCGGTGATCTCGTCGCCGGCCCAGATCGAGTGCTGCACGGGGGCCGCTCCCCGCCATGCGGGCAGCACCGAGAAGTGCAGGTTGATCCAGCCGTGCTCGGCGATGTCGAGCGCCGACTGCGGCAGCAGGGCGCCGTAGGCCACGACCGGGCACACGTCGGGACGCAGCTCTCGCAGCGCCTCCTGGAACTCCGGCTCGCGGGGATGGACGGGCTTCAGCACCGGCAGGCCGAGCTCCTCGCCGCGCAGCGCGACCGGGCTCGCGACGAGCTTGCGACCGCGTCCGGAGGGGGCGTCGGGTCGCGTGACGACGCCGACGACGTCGTGCGCGGACGCGACCAGCGCGTCGAGGGCAGGGATGGCGACATCGGGCGTGCCGGCGAACACGACCCTCATCAGCGGCCGAACCCGAAGGTGGAGTGCGGGCTGACCTTCACGACCGGCTGCTCGAGGCCGAACCACTCGGACTCGCGGATCTCCTTCATCGCCGACTTGCGAGCCGCCGTGTCGAGCTTGTCGATGAACAGGATCCCGTCGAGGTGGTCGGTCTCGTGCTGGATCGCCCTGGCGAGCAGCTCGGATGCCTCGATGCGCTGCGGCTCGCCATACATGTCGAAACCGGTGGCGACCACCGAGAGCGCTCGCAGGCACTCGTAGGTGATCTCGGGCAGGCTCAGGCAGCCCTCGTCACCGTCCTGGGTCTCGTCACTGAGCGTCAGCTCGGGATTGACGAGGTGTCCCAGCTCGCCGTCGACGTGCCAGGTGAACACCCGCAGGCCGACGCCGATCTGGGGAGCGGCGAGACCAGCGCCGGGCGCTGCGAGCATCGTGTCGGTGAGGTCCTGCACCAGGGTGCGGACCTCCTTGTCGAAGTCGTCGACCTCGATCGCGCGCTTGCGCAGGATCGGGTCACCGAACAGGCGGATGGGCTGGACTGCCAAGACTGGTGCGACTCCTAGGTCGAGAACTCCTGCCGAGTCTAGGGATGCCGTGGAGCGATCAGGTCACGCACCCACGGCGTCGGCCACGGTCGGTGGCTGAATCCTCCACGTGGTCGAGTGATCAACCAGACAGCGTCCGCGTCTCCATCCGGGTCAACCAGGTGTCCAGTGCCTGCGCCGTCGCGTCGGGTGTCCGGCCGACCGCTCTCACCAGGCACGCGCCGCCGTCGTCGAGGAGGCGCACATGCAGGTCTGCTGTCTCCTTGACCAGCAGCAGGAGCAGGCCGAAGGGCAGCGTGAGCAGCCCCAGCAGGATCGCCCAGGACGGCACCCGCCGCACGGTGTAGATCCATGAGCCGTCGGCCTGGGGGCGCCACTGCGCGCCCGGCGCGGCCGCGAACGACATGAACAGCACCTGTTCGACCGCTTCGCGGGTCAGGGCCGGACGCCACTCCTGCGAGACGCGCACCCACCGCGCACGCCAGGCTCGCCACACCAGGGTGAGGACCAACATCGTCCCCCCGAACACGAACAGCTCAGCCACCCCGATGTCGAACATGGGCTGACCATAGTGCGGCAGGCGAGCAGAGGGCAGACTAGATCTGCCCGGGATCGACCTGGATCCGCACGGGATCGAGCTTCCGCGCACTGCGAACGCGCTGGAGCTCGCCGAGGGCAGCCGACAGAGCCGGACCGGCGGCGAGGGGCACGCGCACCACCGCGCGCTGCTCGTCCTTGTCCGCGGGCACCGGCCCCAGCACCTCGGCGACCTCCGGCAGCGCGAGCAGGGTCAGCGCGTCGTCGAGGGCCCCCGGCTCACCGGTGATCGTCGCCATCCGCGCGGCGGGCGGCAGGTGGGCTGCTGAGCGCTCGGCGAGCTCACGGCCCGCGAAGCCCGCCGGGTCCCAGCGGACCAGCGCCTGCAGGACCGGCAGAGCGGGATCGCCGACCGCGACGACCCGTCCCCCCGGCCGCACGAGACCGGCCGCTCCCAGCCACCGGCGCAGCGCCTCCTCCTCGGCACGCAGGTCGTCGCGCGCCAGGGTCAGCCACGTGTCGAGGATGACCACGGCGGCATACCCACCCTCGGCCGTCGGCTCGGCGCCGACGGTGGCCACCACGATGTCGGCGCGCCCGGTCACCTCGGGGAGCACGCGGTCCCCGCTGGAGCTGCGGATCGTGACGCCCGGGAAGGAGCGGCCGAGCTCCTCGGCCGTCCTGACCTCGCCTCGCACCGGCGCCCGCAGGCCCCTGTGGCCGCACTCCCGGCACGCCCAGGCCGGGTCGGCGACACCACACCAGCGGCAGGTCGGCGGCGTCGTCGGGCCGCTGAGCCCGAGTGGCCCCGCGCAGGCGGCACACCGCGCCGGGGTCCGGCAGCGCTCGCAGGCCAGAGAAGGGGCATAGCCGGCGCGCGGTGTCTGGACGAGCACCGGCCCGGTCGCGAGCCCGTCGCGCATCGCGTCGAAGGCGGTGCGCGGGATGCGCGCCCCCACCGCCCGGTCCTCGGCCGGCACCACGTCGACGCGAGCCCGTTGGCGCAGCGTGGCACGGTCGCTGACCAGCTCGCCGGCCCACCCCGACCGGACCAGGAGCTCGCCCTCGCAGGATCGGGCGAAGCCGCCGATCACCATCGCCGTGTCCTGCTGAGCGGCGCGCACGGTCAACACCTCACGCACGTGGGGGTATGGCGCCCGCGGCTCCGCGTGCAGGTCGTCGCCGTCGTCCCAGATCACCACCAGCCCCAGGTCGCGCACCGGAGCGAGCGCAGCCGATCGCGTCCCCACCACGACCCTTCGGGCGCCGCGGGAGACGGCCAGGAAGTCGCGCCAGCGCTGTGCTGGTCCGCTCTCGGCGCCCAGCACGACGTGGTGCCCCTCCCCCAGGGTCGTCTCGAGCGCAGCGGCGACCCGCTGAACGTCGCGTTGGTCGGGCACGCAGACCAGGGCGCCCCGATCACTGGCCAGGGTGGCAGCGACCGCGTGGGCCAGCATGCTCGGCCAGTCGTCGCCCGGGGCGGCGTTCCAGACCGCCCGCGGGGCGCCGCCGTCGGCCAGGTGCTGGAGGAAGGCCGGACCGTGCTCGACGTGCGACCAGACCAACGGGTCGGCGTCCTGCGGGGGCTGCACAGGGGCCGGCGAGGGCTCCTTCTCAGCACCCGCGTGGCGGGGTGGGACTGCCAACCTCAAGACGTCGGCGCGGGCTCCGGCATATCGCTCGGCGACGCTCGCAGTCAACGCCGCGATCTCGGGGTGCAGGACCGGCTCGGGACTCACCACTCGGCGGATCGGCTGCAGGCGACCGGTGTGGTCGCTCGTCGCCACCCTCTCGACGACGAAGCCGTCGACGTCCTGCCCGGCGAAGCGGACCTTGACCCGGGAACCGGGCACCGCGGCCCGGGCGTCCCTGGCCGGGACTGCGTAGTCGAAGGGTCGATCGAGGTGCGCGAGCGGTATGTCGACCAGCACCCGCGCGACCGGGTCCACCGCGGCGGGCTCGAACTCCGCAGCCTTGCGGGCCCTGGTCGCCGCCGCCTTGGACCGCGCATCGGCCACCGACGCACGCAGGCCGGGCAGCATCTCTGCCTGCCCGGCCTCGTGCTTGGTCATGCGCCGCATTCAACCAGCGGGGGCTGACACCGGCTCGCCCTGTGGGCCGTGGTGAACGAGGAAGGAATGCTCAGGCGCCGGCCGCGGCCTTGAGCTTCTCGGCCCGGTCGGTGGTCTCCCACGTGAACTCGGGCAGCTCACGGCCGAAGTGGCCGTAGGCGGAGGTCTTGGCGTAGATCGGCCGCAGCAGGTCGAGGTCGCGGATGATGGCGGCCGGACGGAGGTCGAAGACCTCGAGGACGGCCTGCTGGATCGCCTCGTCGGAGACGATGCCGGTCCCGAAGGTCTCGATGAAGACCCCGACAGGGGCGGCCTTGCCGATGGCATAGGCGACCTGGGCCTCGCAGCGGCTGGCCAGGCCGGCTGCCACGACGTTCTTGGCCACCCAGCGCATCGCGTAGGCCGCCGACCGGTCGACCTTGGACGGGTCCTTGCCGGAGAAGGCACCGCCGCCGTGGCGAGCCATGCCGCCATACGTGTCGACGATGATCTTGCGACCGGTCAGGCCGGCGTCGCCCATCGGTCCGCCGACGACGAACTTGCCCGTCGGGTTGACCAGCATGCGATAGCCCTCGGAGGGGATCTCGAAGGAGGCGAGGACCGAGTCGATGACGTGCTTCTTGATGTCGGCCTCGAGCGTGGCGTGGTCGACGTCCTCGGCGTGCTGGGTCGACAGCACGACGGTGTCGACGCGGACCGGGCGGTCAGCCTCGTCGTACTCGATGGTGACCTGCGTCTTGCCGTCGGGACGCAGGTAGGCGAGCGTGCCGTCCTTGCGGACCTCGGTCAGCCGCTGCGCGAGGCGCTGGGCGATCATGATCGGCAGCGGCATCAGCTCAGGGGTGTCGTCGCAGGCATAGCCGAACATCAGACCCTGGTCACCGGCACCGCGCTTGTCGAGGTCGTCCTCGGAGTCGTCGAGACGCGCTTCGATCCCCTCGTCGACACCGGCCGCGATGTCGACGGACTGGCCGCCGATGGCGACCTGGACACCGCACGAGGCGCCGTCGAAGCCCTTGTCGGAGGAGTCGTAGCCGATCTCGAGGATCTTGGCCCGGACGAGGTCGGCCACCGGGGCGTATGCCTCCGTGCGCACCTCGCCCGCCACGACGACCAGCCCGGTGGTCAGCAGCGTCTCGACGGCAACCCGCAGGTTCTCGCGGTTGGGGTCGTTGGCCATGAGGTAGTCCAGGACCGTGTCGCTGATCTGGTCAGCGATCTTGTCCGGGTGACCCTCGGTCACAGACTCCGAGGTGAAGAGGCGTCCAGCCACAGCGGTGCTCCTGTCAAGGGGTGCTCAGTTGTCCCAACGATACGGGGCGCCCACTATGCAAGATGGGCGTCTCAGCGCGCGAATCACAGGCCCTCAGGGGCCGAGGCGGCGTGCGACCTCGTCCCAGATGACCTGCGCGAGCGCGCTCTTGGTGCCCAGGGGCACGCTGACCTGGCTGCCGTCTGCGCCGAGGATCACTGCCTCGTTGTCGGGACTGCCGAAGACCCCACCCCCGCTGACGTCGTTGACGACGAGCAGGTCGCAGCCCTTGCGGGCCAGCTTGGCCCGCCCGAGCTCCAGCACCGATCCGGACGGGTCGCCGGTCTCGGCTGCGAAGCCGACGACCACCGACCGGCGCGGGGTCTGGGACGCGAGGTGCTTGAGGATGTCGGGGTTCTGCTCGAGCACGATGGCGGGCGACGAGCCGTCCTCGGCCTTCTTGATCTTGTCCTGGCTGACCGTGACCGGGCGGAAGTCGGCCGGTGCAGCCGCCATGACCACAGCATCGGCGCTGACAGCGGCCGCGAGGACCGCATCGCGCAGCTGCGCGGTGTCCTCGACGGCCACGACCTTGACGCCCGCGGGATCGGGCAGGGTGACGTTGGCCGCCACCAGGGTGACCTCGGCGCCGCGGGCGGCTGCAACCCGGGCCAGCGCATAGCCCTGGAGGCCCGACGACCGGTTGCCCAGGAATCGCACCGGGTCGAGGTATTCGCGGGTCCCGCCGGCACTGACCACGACGTGGCGCCCAGCCAGGTCGGGAGCACTCACCCCACGAGACAGCACGTCGAGGGCGAGGTGGAAGATCTCGGCCGGGTCAGGCAGGCGTCCCTTGCCGGTGTCCTCCCCGGTGAGCCGCCCCTCCGCGGGCTCGATGACCACGGCACCGCGCTCGCGCAGAGTGGCCACGTTGGCGACGGTCGCGGGGTGCTCCCACATCTCGGTGTGCATCGCCGGCGCGAAGACCACCGGGCAGCGTGCGGTCAGCAGGGTGTTGGTGAGCAGGTCGTCGGCCAGGCCGTGAGCGGCCTTGGCCAGCAGGTCGGCGGTGGCCGGTGCGACGACCACGAGGTCGGCGCGCTGACCGATCTGGACGTGGGGCACGGCGTGGACGTCGGCCCACACCTCGCTCGACACCGGCTTGCCCGACAGCGCCGCCCACGTGGGCGCGCCGACGAAGGCGAGCGCCGCGGCGGTCGGCACCACGGTGACGTCGTGACCGGACTCGGTGAAGCGGCGCAGGAGCTCACAGGCCTTGTATGCCGCGATGCCGCCGCTGACCCCGAGAACGACCCGAGGGTTCACTCGACGGCGTTGAACTGCGCCTGGGCCTCGGCGCGGGCGGCCGCAGCAGCGGCCTCCTCGGCGGCGAGCTCGGCGGGGTCGACGTCCTCACAGGTCAGCAGGTCGTCGTTGATCTCGCGCAGCGCGATCGAGAGCGGCTTCTCCTGGACGACGGTGTCGACGAGGGGGCCGACGTATTCGAGCAGGCCCTCGCCGAGCTGGGAGTAGTAGGCATTGATCTGGCGAGCGCGCTTGGCGCTGTAGAGGACCAGCTTGTACTTGCTGTCGGTCTTGGTGAGCAGGTCGTCGATGGAGGGGTTGGTGACGCCCTCGGCGGCGATGGTGGGGGCAGACACAGCTCGAGCCTCTTCATGGGTTGATGAGATGGTGCAGGAGAACGGGGTAGACGGGCGCTCAGGAACGCTCCGGTGCCCCGGCCATCATCAAGGCTACCAACTCGTCGGCTGCGGCGTGAACTTCATGGTTGACCACGGTGACGTCGAACTCGCTCTCGGCGGCCAGCTCCTCGCGAGCAGTGGCGAGCCGACGCTCCTGCTGGGCCTGCGTCTCCGTGCCCCGGCCGACCAGCCGGCGCACCAGCTCGTCCCACGAGGGTGGCTTGAGGAAGACGAACAAGGCGTCCGGCATCGTCTCGCGCACCTGTCGTGCACCCTGCAGGTCGATCTCCAGCATCGCGGGATGCCCGCTCGCCAGCGCGAGCTCGACCGGCCCGCGCGGGGTGCCGTAGCGATGGGTGCCGTGCACGGTCGCCCACTCCAGCAGGTCGCCCCGCTCGGTCATCGCGTCGAAGTCGGCATCGGAGACGAACCAGTAGTGGACGCCGTTCTCCTCGTTGGGGCGCGGTGGCCGCGTCGTGGCGGAGACCGAGATCCACACCTCGGGGTGGTTGCGACGCACCTCGGCCGCGACCGTTCCCTTGCCGACCGCGGTCGGACCCGCCAACACCATCAACCGGGATCGCTGGGTGCCGCTCACGAGGGCTCGTGCGGGCCGAACTCGCGCTCCAGGGCGGCGACCTGCTTGATCCCCAGACCGCGGACGCGTCGGCTCTCGGCGATGCTCAGCCGTTCCATGACCTGGCGCGCGCGGACCTTGCCCAGACCGGGCATCGCCTGCAGCAGCTCGACGACGCGCATCTTGCCGATGACCTCGTTCTCCTTGCCCTCGCGCAGGACGTCGGCGATCGAGGCTCCCGAGTTCTTGATGCGGTTCTTCACCTCGGCGCGCTCGCGGCGCGAGGCGGCAGCCTTGTCGAGGGCGGCCTGGCGCTGCTCGGGAGTGAGTTCGGGCAGAGCCACGTAGAGATCCTTCTTCAGCTCGCGGACGTCGGTCGGCGCCAATCTAGTCAGAACGCGACGCGGCAGGCAATTGCCCCACCCGCTGGACGTCGCTCACTGCGTCAGGGGCGTCTTGCAGACGTCGAGGGCCTGCTGCTTGAGCCCCTCCATCGCCTGCCGCGTCTGGTCGTCCCCCAGGTCGCGCCCGGCCCCGGTGACGGCCTGACGCTCCTCCTTGGAGAGCTCCTTGAGCGTCTCCTGCGGATCGAAGGTCGAGGGGTCGACGCCCGCGTCCTCGAGCGCAGTCTCGACCGCCTCGATCCGGGTGATCACCTGCGTCCACTCGTCCTGGATGTCGCTCGGCGCCTCCTCGGCAAGCGCCCGGTAGTGCTCCAGGGCCGTGAAGATCGCCCCTGGGTCGGTGTTCGGATCGAGCTCGCCGAGCTCGCGCTGGTGCTCTTCCACGGCCTGGCAGTAGTCACCGCGGTCGTCACCTCCGCAGCCGACCAACAGGCTCGCCGCCAGCACCAGCGAGACCAGGCCGACCGGGCCTCTCACGCCTCCCCCAGCGTGGCCACGGCCTCGTTTGCCTGCCGGGCGGCGGCCCGCAGCGCACGCAGGTCCGGCCCGGCTGCCAGCACCTCGCGCGACGAGCTCGGCAGCACGTTGCGCACCGCGCCGCCGAAGATCCGGCGCAGGTCGGCCACGGTCCCGCCCTGGGCACCGAAGCCCGGGGCGAGCACGGGGCCGTTGAAGTCGAGCGGCTCGTCGGTGCTGCCGATGGTGGCGCCCACGACCGCTCCGAAGTCGCCCATCGGGGTGGCGCCCGCGTTGAGCTCGGCCAGCCGGGCGAGCACGTCACCCGCCACGGTCCCACTCGGCGTCCGCGCAGCCTGCACCTCGGGGCCTTCCTTGTTGGACGTCAGCGCCAGCACGAAGACCCCGGCGCCGTGGCGCCGGGCGGTGTCGATCATCGGCTCGATCGAGCCGAAGCCGAGGAACGGGCTCACGGTGATCGCGTCGCTGGCCAGCGAAGAGGCAGGATCGAGGTAGGCGTCGGCGTAGGCCTGGCTGGTCGAGCCGATGTCGCCGCGCTTCACGTCCAGCAGCACCAGCGCCCCGGCCGCCCGCGAGTCGGCGATCACCCGTTCGAGGACGGCGACCCCGCGGGAGCCGAACCGCTCGAAGAACGCGCTCTGCGGCTTGACCACGCTCACCTCGGGGGCGATCGCCTCCACCGCGGTGAGGGCGAACCGCTCGAGCCCCGCCACGTCGTCGTCGAGCCCCCAGTCGTGCAGCAGGGACGCGTGCGGGTCGATGCCCACGCAGATCCTGCCGCGGGCGTCCATCGCCTCGTGGAGCCTGCTGCCGAACCTCATCGGGTTTCCTCTCGGGTCAGTGCTGCGCGCACACGTGTCACGGTCGTCGGGTCGTGGAGGAGCGCGGTGCCGATCTGCACCGCCATCGCTCCCAGGTCGAGGAAGCGGCGCGCGTCGGCGGCGTCGGTGATCCCGCCGGCCCCGATCAGCGGCACGGGCCCCAGCTCGGCAGTCACCTCGGCCAGGCAGCGCAACGCCACCGGCATGATCGCCGGCCCCGTCAGTCCGGCCGGGCGGCCATCCGGCATCGAGGCGGGCACGGCGTTGCCGATCACCACGGCCGTGGCGCCGGCGTCGAGCACGCCCCTGGCGCCCTCCACGACCCGCGTGAGGTCGGGGCGGAGCTTGGCCAGGACGGGGAGGTCGGCCGGGAACTCACGGCGTACGGCGGCGACGACGCTGGCGGCGTGGAAGGGCTCGCGAACCTCGAAGAGGCCCTGGCCGACCTGGTCGGGCGCGCCGAGGTTGACCTCGAGTCCCCCGACACCCGGCGCCCGCGAGAGCCGGCGGGCGAGGTCGGCGTATTCGCCCAGCGTTGCACCGGCGACGGACACGAACACGCGGGCACCGGCGCGCACCAGGAGAGGGAGCTCCGTGGCCAGGAAGTGTTCCAGGCCCGGGTTGTCGAGACCGACGGCGTTGACCAGGCCGCTGGGTGTCTCCGCGATGCGCGGCGAGGGGCCGCCCCTGCGGGGGTCCAGGGTGATCGAGCGGGTCACGAAGTCGAGACCGGCCAAGTCGGCGAAGGCGGCGAGCTCACGCCCCGTGCCACCGCAGCCGCTCGCCACCATGACCGGGCCGAAGCCCCTGCCCGCGTCCGTCGAGGCGCTCACGCCAGGGCCTCCCAGTCCACCCGGTCACCACGGACCACCGGCCCGTCGACGCAGGCCCTGACCAGGCGGGAGACCCCGTCCTCACTGATGACCGGGACAGGGCAGCCGTGGCACAGGCCGGTGCCGCAGGGCAGCGGCGTCTCCAGGCCCACCTGGCTCCAGGCCCCTCGCTGCTCGGCGGCCGCGGCCACGGCCCGCAGCGTCGCGTGGGAACCGGCTGCATAGACCACGTCGGCGTCCGTCCGTTCGAGCACGCCGTGGATCTCGCCGGCGACGTCGCCGCGCACGCCGACCGACCCGTCGCCGGTGATGACCGTGACCGAACGGGCCGAGCGGCGCGCCTCGAGCGCCGAGAGGAGGCGTGACTCGTCGGGTGCCGACACCACCAGGCTGACGGCGCACCCACGCTCGCGCAGCCGCTCGGCGAGCGGAAACATCGGCGCGGCGCCATGTCCTTCACCGACCAGCACGCAGGCGACCGGCTCGCGCGGCAGGGCGAACGGCCGGCCCAGGGGTCCGGTGACCTCGATCGCTGCACCGACGGGCAGTCCGGCGAGCCAGGTGGTGCCGGGGCCGGTGGGGTGCACCACCACGTCGAGGGTCGGGCCGAAGGCGCCGGCCTCCTTGACCCGGTGGATCCACAGCGACCGGCGCGCCAGTCGTCCCCCCTGGACGCTCACGGCGACGAAGTTGCCCGCCCGGAACCGCTGGGGGATGCCGGGGGCGGCGATCGTCAGGAGTCGGTAGGCGCCCGCCTTCCTGGTCGCCAGCACCTCGCCGGCGACGTGCAGGGGGTCGCGCTCGTCAGCCAAGCCCCTTCACCACCGTCCTGGGCCACAACGGTCCCTGGTAGATGAAGGCGGTGTAGCCCTGCAGCAGGGTGGCGCCGGCAGCCAGCCGTGCCTGCGCGTCGGCTGCGGTGGTGATCCCGCCGACGCCGATCAGGGTCAGGTCTGGGCCGACACGGCCGCGCAGCAGGCGCATGACGTCGTCGGCGCGCTCCCGCAGCGGCGCCCCCGAGAGGCCGCCCGCGCCGATCTGCTCGACGACCGCGCGGTCGGTCTCCAGTCCGTCGCGACCGATGGTCGTGTTGGTCGCAATGACCCCGTCGAGACCGAGATCGAGGGCGAGGTCCGCGACGGCCAGCACGTCGTCGTCGCTGAGGTCGGGCGCGATCTTGACCAGGAGAGGCACCCGGTGCTCGGTCACGTCGTCGGCGCGGGCCCGGACCGCGGTGAGCAGCGGGGCGAGCTTGTCGACGGCCTGGAGGTCTCGTAGTCCCGGGGTGTTGGGTGAGCTGACGTTGACGACGAGATAGTCGGCGTACGGCGCCAGCAGGGCCGTGCTCTTCTCGTAGTCGGCGACGGCCTGCTCCTCCGGCACGACCTTGGTCTTGCCGATGTTGACGCCGAGCACCGGCCCTGGCCGTCGGCCACGGCTGCGCAGCCTGGCAGCCACGACCTCGGCGCCGTCGTTGTTGAATCCCATCCGGTTGACCACGGCGCGATCAGCCGGCAGCCGGAAGAGCCGGGGCCGGGGGTTGCCCGGCTGGGGCTCGGCGGTGACGGTGCCGATCTCGACGTGGCCGAAGCCCAGCGCGCCGAGCGCATCGATGCCGACGGCGTTCTTGTCGAAACCGGCTGCCAGCCCGAGCGGGTGCGAGAAGCGCAAGCCCATTGCCTCGACCTGCTGTCCGCGCACCCGGGGCAGCCGACCGGTGACCGGGGCCGCCGCCCGCAGCGCCGCGAACGCCGCGTGGTGAGCCCGCTCGGGGTCGGTGCGCGCCAGCGCGTGGTCGAAGAGCAGCCGATAGGGCCGGACCGTCACAGCCGGGCGTTCCAGTCCTGCAGGCTGCGGACGCCGATCTCGCCGGCCGCGAGCGCCTCGATGCCCTGCACCGCAGCCCCCAGGCCCTGCACCGTCGTGATGCACGGGATGTTGGCCAGCACGGCGGCGGTGCGGATCTCGTAGCCGTCCAGGCGAGCCGAGCCGCCGGTGGAGTAGGGCGTGTTGATGACGAGGTCGATGTCGCCGTCTCGGATCAGCTGGACCGTGGTCTTCTCCCCCGCCGGTCCCTCGCCCTGGTGGTGCTTGCGCACGACGGTGACCTTGACGCCGTTGCGTCGCAGCACACCTGCGGTGCCCTCGGTGGCGAAGATCTCGAAGCCACGGTCGGCGAGCACCTTGATCGGGAAGATCATGTTGCGCTTGTCACGGTTGGCCACCGAGACGAAGACCCGCCCGCTGGTGGGGAGCGGTCCGAACGCGGCGGTCTGGGCCTTGGCGAAGGCGGTGCCGAAGTCGGCATCGAAGCCCATCACCTCGCCGGTCGACTTCATCTCCGGTCCGAGCACGGTGTCGACGTTGCGTCCCTCGGCTGTCTTGAACCGGTTGAAGGGCATCACCGCCTCCTTGACCGCGATGGGGGCGTCGGCGGGCAGCTGCCCGCCGTCGCGCTCCGGCAGCACCCCTGCGGCACGCAGGTCGGCGATGGACTCGCCGAGCATGACCCGCGCGGCGGCCTTGGCCAACGGGGTGCCTGTCGCCTTGGACACGAACGGCACCGTCCGCGACGCGCGGGGGTTTGCCTCGAGGACGTAGAGCACGTCGGAGGCCCAGGCGAACTGGATGTTGAGCAGTCCGAGCACGCCCACGCCGCGGGCGATGGCCTCGGTGGCGCGGCGGATCCGCTCGATCTCGCCGTCACCGAGGGTGATCGGGGGCAGCGCGCAGGAGGAGTCACCCGAGTGGATGCCGGCCTCCTCGATGTGCTCCATGACGCCGCCCAGGAAGAGCTCCTCGCCGTCGAAGAGCGCATCGACGTCGATCTCGACGGCGTCGTCGATGAACCGGTCGACCAGCACCGGACGCTCGCGGCTGATCTCGGTGGCGCTCTCGATGTAGGAGCGCAGCCGGTCGTCGTCATAGACGATCTCCATGCCACGCCCGCCGAGGACGTAGGAGGGGCGCACCAGCACCGGATAGCCGATGCCGTCCGCGATCCGCTTCGCGTCGGCGTACGACGTCGCCATCCCGTGCTTGGGGGCAGGCAGCCCGGCGTCGGCGAGCACCTTGCCGAAGGCTCCACGCTCCTCGGCGAGGTGGATCGCCTCGGGGCTGGTGCCGACGATCTTCACACCCGCGTCGGCCAGGCCCTGGGCGAGCCCGAGCGGGGTCTGCCCGCCGAGCTGGCAGATCACGCCGGCGACCGGGCCGGCGAGCGTCTCCGCGTGGACGATCTCCAGGACGTCCTCGAGGGTCAGCGGCTCGAAGTAGAGGCGATCGCTGGTGTCGTAGTCGGTGGAGACCGTCTCGGGGTTGCAGTTGACCATGATCGTCTCGTAGCCGGCCTCCTGGAGGGCCAGGCTGGCGTGGACGCAGGAGTAGTCGAACTCGATGCCCTGGCCGATGCGGTTGGGGCCGCTGCCCAGGATGATCACCGCTTCCTTGCCCTCGGCCCGGGGCTGGACCTCGGTCTCCTCGTCGTAGGAGGAGTAGTGGTAGGGCGTGCGGGCGGCGAACTCGGCGGCACACGTGTCGACGGTCTTGAAGACCGGGCGCAGGCCCAGGGCGTGCCGGACCCCGCGGACGACGTCCTCGCGCATCCCCCGGATACCGGCGATCTGGGCGTCGGAGAAGCCGTGCCGCTTGGCCAGTCGCAGGGTCTGGTGGTCGAGGTCGGTCGCTGCCGCGATCTCGTCGGCGACCTCCTTGATCAAGAAGAGCTGGTCGACGAACCACGGGTCGATCTTGGTCGCGTCGAAGACCTGCTCGGGCGTGGCGCCGGCGCGGATCGAGTCCATGACGGTCCTGAGCCGGCCGTCGGTCGGCGTGGCCGAGGCCTCCAGCAGCCCGGCGAGGTCGCCCACGGGGCCCGCGAAGTCGAAGAGCGACTCCTTGCTCTCCAGGGACCGCAGCGCCTTCTGCAGCGACTCGGTGAAGTTGCGCCCGATCGCCATCGCCTCACCGACGCTCTTCATGTGGGTCGTCAACGTCCGGTCGGCGCCCGGGAACTTCTCGAAGGCGAAGCGCGGAACCTTGACCACGACGTAGTCGAGCGAGGGCTCGAAGGACGCCGGCGTCTCCTGCGTGATGTCGTTGCGGATCTCGTCGAGGGTGTAGCCGATGGCGACCTTCGCCGCGATCTTGGCGATCGGGAAGCCGGTGGCCTTGGAGGCCAGCGCGCTCGAGCGGCTCACCCGGGGGTTCATCTCGATGACGATCAGGCGACCGTCCTCCGGGTTGACGGCGTACTGGATGTTGCACCCGCCGGTGTCGACCCCGACGCTGCGGATGATCGCGATCGCGAGGTCCCGCATCTTCTGGTATTCGCGGTCGGTCAGCGTCATGGCCGGGGCCACGGTGATCGAGTCGCCGGTGTGGACCCCCATCGGGTCGAGGTTCTCGATCGAGCAGATGATCACCACGTTGTCGGCGGTGTCGCGCATGACCTCGAGCTCGTACTCCTTCCACCCCAGGATCGACTCCTCGAGGAGCACCTCGGTGGTCGGGCTGGCAGCCAGGCCGGAGCCACCGATGCGGATCAGGTCTTCCTCGTCGTAGGCCATGCCGGAGCCGGTGCCGCCCATGGTGAAGGACGGGCGCACGACCATCGGGTAGCCGAGGTCGTCGGCCGCGGCCAGCAGGTCCTCGATCGAGTGGCAGATGACGCTGCGGGCGCTCTCGCCGCCGAGCTCGGCCACGATCTTCTTGAAGACCTCGCGGTTCTCGCCGCGGTCGATCGCCTCGATGCTGGCGCCGATCAGCTCGACGCCGTACTTCTCCAGGATGCCCTGCTCGTCGAGGCCCATCGCGCAGTTGAGCGCGGTCTGTCCGCCCAGGGTCGCCAGCAGCGCGTCGGGGCGCTCCTTGGCGATCACCTTCTCGACGTATTCGGGGGTGATCGGCTCGATGTAGGTCGCGTCAGCGAACTCCGGGTCGGTCATGATCGTGGCCGGGTTGGAGTTGACGAGGATGACCCGCAACCCCTCCGCCTTGAGCACCCGGCAGGCCTGGGTGCCGGAGTAGTCGAACTCGCATGCCTGGCCGATGATGATCGGCCCGGAGCCGATGACCAGGACCGACTTGATGTCGTCGCGCTTGGGCATCAGGCACGCCCTTCCATGAGGTATACGAACCGGTCGAAGAGATAAGCCGCGTCGTGCGGCCCGGCCGCCGCCTCGGGGTGGTACTGCACGGAGAACGACTTCAGGTTGCCCGCGTCGTCACGCAGCTCCAGCCCCTCCACCACGTCGTCGTTGAGGCACACGTGGCTCACGCTGGCCTTGCCGTACGGCGTCTGGGTCTCGCCCTCCAGCGGCGCGTCGACGGCGAAGCCGTGGTTGTGGGCAGTCACCTCGACCTTGCCGGTGGTGCGGTCCATCACCGGCTGGTTGATCCCCCGGTGGCCGTACTTGAGCTTGTAGGTGCCGAAGCCGAGGGCGCGACCGAAGAGCTGGTTGCCGAAGCAGATCCCGAAGTAGGGGATCTCGCGCTCCAGCGCCGCCTGCAGGAGCTCGACCTGGCCGGTGGTGGCCGCCGGGTCGCCCGGTCCGTTGGAGAAGAAGAGTCCGTCGGGTGCCACGGCCTCGACCTGCTCGATCGTCGCCGTGGCGGGGAGGACGTGCACGTCGATCCCGCGCTCGCTCATCATCCGCGGGGTGTTGGACTTGATGCCGAGGTCGATGGCGGCGACGGTGAAGCGCCGCTCGCCGACCGCCGGCACGACGTAGGCCTCGGGGGTCGAGACCGCCTCGCTGAGGTTGGCACCGGTCATCTCTCCCGACTCGAGCACCCGGGCGAGCAGTGCCCGAGGGTCGGTCTCGGTGGACGAGATGCCCACGCGCATGGCTCCGCGCTCTCGCAGGTGGCGAGTCAGGGCCCGGGTGTCGACGTCGCAGATGCCGACGACCCCCTGGTCGCGCAGGTCGTCGTCCAGGCTGCGACTCGAGCGCCAGCTGGACGGCATCCGGGCCGGGTCACGCACGACGTAGCCGGCGACCCAGATCCTCGACGACTCCGTGTCCTCGTCGTTCATGCCCGTGTTGCCGACGTGCGGCGCGGTCATGACGACGACCTGGCGGTGATAGCTGGGATCGGTGAGCGTCTCCTGATAGCCGGTCATGCCGGTGGAGAAGACAGCCTCGCCGAAGGTCTCCCCCTCGGCGCCGAAGGCGTATCCGGTGAAAGACCGCCCGTCCTCGAGGACGAGCAGCGCAGGCGCGCGAGAAGGCAACGCCGTACCTCCTTCTCCGCCTCACAGGACGGATCGTTAAAGGATGTTCAAGCTTGCGCCGACCCTATCAGCGGGACCGGGCGACCCCTGCCAGGGCGACTGTGTCCGAGACCACGTCGCGTCGAGGCACGGATCCGGAGCAACTCAGGGCAAGGTTGACACATACCTCCGGTATGTACACCTCCCCCACCCGACGGAGATCACCGTGTCCCGCTCCATCGCTCGCCTCGCAACCGCCCTGCTCCTCCCCGCCGGCCTGCTCCTCGTGCCTGGCTCGGCGAACGCGGGGATCCCGATCAGCTGCACCACCGACGAGGTGGTGCTGACCGCGGACAACATGGACTACGAGCTCGTCGGCCCCTGCGGCACGGTGATCGTCGAGGCCGACAACGCGACGGTGAACATGCAGACGGCGACGCGTCTGGTCATCAACGGCGACCAGGTCAGCGTCACCGCCAAGTCGCTCAACGACACCCAGATCACCGGTGCGGCCAACTCGCTCTCGACACCGTCGGCCAACACGATGTCCATCACGGGGTCGGGGTCGACGGTGGACGTGGCGGGTCAGCTCGAGCGCGTGGTCGTCCAGGCCGACACGACCTCCCTGACTGCAGACCGCACCCACGTGCTCGTCCTGCGTGGTTCCGGCAACTCCGTCGACGTCCGTCGCGGCTTCCGGACTCGCGTGATCGGCAGTGACAACGCAGTTGCCCACCGTCGACTCGACCGGCTCCGGGTGCGCGGTGACGCCAACACCGTCACCGTGGCTGCCGGAGGCACCTCCGCGAAGGTGCGTGGTCAGGACAACGCTGTCACCCTGCACAGGCGTCGCTGACCAGTTCGGCGCGCAGGCGCCGACCCGGCCCGCGTGGGTGCGGGCTCCGACCGCACGTCAGCACCTGATGGCAAGGTGTCCGGCATGCGCATCGACTCGATCGAGGCCGCTGCCCACAAGGTGGCGGCCCTCGGCATCCCCGAGCCCCGGATCGTCGCGAGCGGCAACTTCGCCTCGCCGGTCACCCTCCTCGACGCCCTGCTCGCCGAGCTTCCCCGAGCTCGGCTCCACGCCCTGAACGCCCAGCCGGGGCTCCCGCTCCATGACGGGGTGGTGCCCGAGACCACGTTCGTCGGACCGGGCTACCGGCGCCATCCCCGGCTCTCCTACGTGCCGTGCCGGTTGTCGATGGTGCCCCGGCTGTTCCGCGGTCCGCTGCCTCCCGACGTCGTGGTCGTCCACACGACGCTCCCCCGCGACGGCAAGGTCTCCCTCGGCCTCGAGGTCAACGTCCTGCCGGCCGCCATCGAGGCGGCCCGCGCCCGCGGGGCGCTCGTCGTCGCCCAGCTCAATCCCCGCATGCCCTGGACCTTCGGCGACGCCGAGGTCGACGTCGCAGACATCGACCTTGGTGTCGAGGTCGACACACCCCTCGTCACCCACGCCGCCCGCCCGCCCGGCGCCGACGCCCGCGCGATCGGGTCCCTCGTCGCTGCCCAGATCGGCGACGCATCGACCCTGCAGGCCGGCATCGGGGAGGTGCCCGACGCAACCATCGCCGGCGTCGTGGAGCGTCGTGGCCTCCGCATCTGGACCGAGATGTTCAGCGACGGCGTGCTCACGTTGGAGAAGGCAGGCGCCCTCGACCGCGGCGTCCCGATCACGACGTCCTTCGTCTTCGGCAGCGAGGAGCTCTATGACTGGGTCGACGACAACCCGCGGGTGCACATGGCACGCACCGAGACCACCAACGCACCCTCGCGGATCGCCCAGCAGCCCCGGATGACGTCGATCAACACCGCCCTGCAGGTCGACCTGCTCGACCAGGCCAACGCCTCGCGGATCCGCGCGCGGATCCACTCCGGCTTCGGCGGCCAGACCGACTTCACCGTGGGGGCCAGCCACTCGCACGGCGGACAGGCCTTCATGGCCCTGCGCAGCTGGCACCCCAAGGCCGACGTCTCGACGATCGTGCCGCTCGTCGACGAGCCCGTGACGTCCTTCCAGCACACCGCAGTCGTCACCGAGCAGGGCGTCGCCTGGATGTGGGGCCGTGACGAGCGAGAGCAGGCCCGCAACCTGATCGAGAACGCAGCACACCCCGACGTCCGGGAGGAGCTGTGGGAAGAGGCAGCCGAGCTCGGACTGGCCTGAGCCGGCTCAGGACCAGGTGGCCTGCATGACGTCGTAGGCCCCTGCGGGACCGCCCTGGCCCTCCGGGACGACGTTGCGCATCACCAAGGAGGCTCCGTCCTCCTCGCGGCGCACGACAACCCGCCACAGCCAGCCGGGGGCGTACTCATAGCCCACGTCCGCGCCGGCCTCGCTCCCCGTGCCGGTGACGAGCACGACTGTCGGCTGGTGCCACGAGTCCACCCAGGCCGCCGAGACAGTGCCGTGCTCGTCCGGTGCGCCAAGAAGCAGCGTGCCCGACTGAGCACCGTCGGACGGGTGCTCCCAGGTGTATGACAGGACGACGGCCCGGTCGGCGGCGGTGGCGGCCACCGACACGCTCGATGGCGCGTCCGCGAGATCGTCACCAGGCATCAACCGGAACGCGCACGTGCCGCGCGCGACACCGGCTGGGAGGTCGTAGGCGGTCATGCCCCGACACTACGGCGCGACGAGCACCCCGTCGCGGACGGTCACGCGACCGGCATAGACCGTGTGGACGACCCGGGACGTGAGCGAGCGGCCGTGCCAGGGGTTGTTGCGCGACAGCGACACCGAGGCATCGCGATCGACCGTCACCGAGGCAGTGGGGTCGACCAGGACGACATGGGCCGGTGTGCCGACGTCGAGCGAGCCGTGGCCGGCGAGTCCGGCGATCCGGGCCGGGTTGGCCGACATCACGCGGGCGACGTCGGCCCAGCCGAGGTCTGGCACGGCCGTCCGCACCACCGCCAGCGCGGTCTCGAGACCCAGCATCCCGAAGGCCGCGTCGACGAAGGCGTGCTCCTTGTCGTGACGGGCGTGCGGCGCGTGGTCGGTGGCCACGGCGTCGATGGTCCCGTCCAGCAGGGCAGCGCGGAGGGCCTCGACGTCCTCGGCCGGCCGCAGCGGCGGGTTGACCTTGTAGGTGGGGTCGAAGCCCTCGAGCAGGTCGGTGGTGAGCAGCAGGTGGTGCGGGGTCACCTCGGCGGTCACGCCGATGCCCTGGGCCTTGGCCCAGCGGACCATCTCCACGGAACCGGCCGTCGACACGTGCGCGATGTGGACCCGCGAGGCCGTGTGTCGAGCCAGCATCACGTCACGCGCGACGATGACCTCCTCGGCGATGCCGGGCCAGCCCGGGAGCCCGAGCCGCCCCGAGATCTCGCCCTCGTGACAGCAGGCGGTCGGCCCCGCCAGGGTCGGGTCCTGTGCGTGCTGGGAGACGACGCCGCCGAACGCCTTGACGTATTCCAGCGCCCGCCGCATCACCCGGGCGTCGTGCACGCACTTGCCGTCGTCGGAGAAGACCCGCACCCGGGCCCGCGAGCGCGCCATCAGCCCGAGCTCGGCCAGCTCCGCGCCGGCGAGCCCCTTGGTGACGGCCCCCACTGGTTGGACGTCGACCAGGCCGGCCTCGCGGCCGAGGTCGAAGACCCGTAGTGCGGCCTCGGCCGTGTCGGTCACCGGCGACGTGTTGGCCATCGCCAGGACCGCGGCGTAGCCACCGATCGCCGCGGCCCGGGACCCGGTGAGGATCGTCTCGGCGTCCTCGCGGCCCGGCTCGCGCAGGTGGGTGTGGAGGTCGACGAGCCCGGGCAGGGCGACGAGTCCGTCGGCATCCAGCGTCTGCGCCCCGGCGGGTGGCTCGTCCACCAGTCGACCGGCGTCGTCGACGTACAGGTCTGCGGTCTTCTCGCCCAGCACGGACGCGCCGGTGATCACGAGCGCCATCAGGACTCCTCTCCGGCAAGCAGGTGGTAGAGCACGGCCATGCGCACCGCGAGCCCGCTCGAGACCTGCTCGAGAACCACCGACTGGGCGGCGTCGGCCGCGTCGGCGGCGATCTCCAGGCCACGGTTCATCGGGCCGGGGTGGCAGATGGGGGCGTCGGGCCGCAGCCGCGCGAGGCGGTCGCGGGTCAGGCCGTAGCCGACGGTGTATTCGCGCGCCGAGGGGAAGTAGCCGCCCGACATGCGCTCCCGCTGGACCCGGAGCATCATGACCGCGTCGGCGTCGGGCAGCACCTCATCGATGTCGTAGGACGTCGCGAAGCCCGCCTCCTTCGACCACGGACCGATGCCGCTCGGCATCAGGGTCGGCGGCGCGACCACCGTCACCCGCGCGCCGAGCTTGGTCAGGCACAAGACGTTGGACCGGAACACCCGGCTGTGGGTCAGGTCGCCGATGATCGCGACGTGCTTGCCGTCGAGCGAGCCGAGGCGGTGCTGGAGGGTGTAGGCGTCGAGGAGGGCCTGCGTCGGGTGCTCGTGCATGCCGTCGCCGGCGTTGATCACGGCCGCGTCGACCCACTGGGCGACCTGGTGTGCGGCCCCGGAGGCGGGGTGGCGGATGACGAGGCCGTCGACACCCATCGCGCACACCGTCAGCACGGTGTCGCGCAGGGACTCGCCCTTGGAGGCCGAGGACCCCTTGGCCGAGATGTTGATGACGTCGGCCGAGAGCCACTTGCCGGCGATCTCGAAGGAGGACCGGGTGCGGGTGGAGTCCTCGAAGAACATGTTGATCACGGTGCGGCCGCGCAGCGCCGGGAGCTTCTTGACCTCGCGTCGCTGGACGTCGTGCATGTCCGCGGCGGTCTCGAAGATCTCCTGGACCTGGTCGCTGCTCAGGTCGTTGATGGACAGGAGGTGCTTCACGAGATGGTCACCTCGTCGAGGTCGTCGGACTCGACCAGCCGGACGCTGACCCGCTCGGCGCGCGCGCTGGGGAGGTTCTTGCCGACGTGGTCGGCTCGGATGGGCAGCTCGCGGTGTCCGCGGTCGACAAGCACGGCGAGGCGTACGGCGCTGGGCCGGCCGAGGTCGGCCAGCGCGTCGAGGGCGGCGCGGATGGTGCGCCCGGAGAAGAGCACGTCGTCGACGAGGACCACGACCTTGTCGTCGATGCCGCCGCTCGGGAGCTGGGTCTTGTGCGCCCTGCGCGTCGGCTGCTTGCGCAGGTCGTCGCGATACATCGTGACGTCCAGCTCGCCGATCGCCACCGAGGAGCCCTCCACGGACTGGATGCGGTCGGCGATGCGCTGGGCCAGCGGCACCCCCCGCGTGTGGAGGCCGAGGAGGACGAGGTCGTCGGCGCCCTTGTTGCGCTCGAGGATCTCGTGGGCGATGCGGGTCAACGCCCGGGCGATGTCACCGGCGTCGAGGACGATGCGAGGGTCGGCCATGTTTGTTGTCATGGGCCACAGACCTCCTTCTCCGCCTCACGGGACGGCTCCTTAAAGGATGTCGAACGGCGATGACCCTAGCAGCCGTGCTACTTCTTCCTGCCCTTCCCGCGGCCGGTCGACTTGCCGGGAGCCCCGGACTTCTTCGGCCCACCCTGGGAGGACTTGTCGCCTCCGCCGGAGGACCCGTTGCCGCCTGAGCCCGCGCCGGTCCCGGCGCCTCCGCCCCCGCCGGTGACGGGCGTCGGCGACGGAGTCACCACCGCCGTCGGGCTGGGCGTTGTCGTCGGTGGGGCGACCGGGCGCGGCGCGGCGGCGGCGACACCCAGGGTGACGACCGAACCCGGCTCGAGCCGCGCCCCGGCCGCCGGGCGCTGGTCCATGACCTCGCCACGGGGGGCCTTCACGCCGCGCAGCGGCTCGCGCCGCACGACGAATCCCTGGGCCTCGAGACGGTCGGTCGCCTGGGCGGCGGCGAGACCGACGACGTCGACGACTCGCCGCGTCCTGTCGGCGGTGTCGCCGACCGCCTGGAAGGTGAAGAACGTGAGGATCGCCAGGACCAGCGGGGCGCCCAGCAGCACGACCCTGCGCCGGCCGACCCTGCTGCGCTGCCGCGCTGCAGGCTGTGCCCGCGGCAACGGGGCAAGCACCGCCAGGGCCTCGGTCGCGTCGCTGGGGTCCTGCAGTGCGGCGCGGGCCAGCGCGGCGACCTGTGCGGCGGACTCCGGCCGGTGGTCCGGGTCCTTGGCCATCAGCCGCTCGACCAGGAGTCGTACGCCCTCGGGGATCTCGGGCGGCAGGGGCGGTGCCTCCTCCTGCAGGTGTGCCAGCGCCGTGGCCACCTGCGACTCCCGGCGGAAGGGCTTGAGCCCCGTGAGCGACTCGTAGGCGAGCATGCCCAACGAGTACAGGTCCGAGCGGCTCGTCGCCGATCGGCCGGCGGTCTGCTCCGGGCTGATGTAGTCGACAGTGCCGACCAGTGTGCCGGTCAGCGTGAGCGGTTCGTGGTCGGACGACCGGGCGATGCCGAAGTCGAGGAGGATCGCTCGGTCGTTCTCGTCCAGCATCACGTTGGCCGGCTTCAGGTCCCGATGGACGATCCCTGCGCGGTGTGCGGCGTCGAGCGCCGTCGCGACCTGCGCCACGATCGACATCACCCGTTCAGGGCTGAGCTTTCGCTCCTCCCGCAGGACGGCCGACAGCGGGACGCCGGGAACGACGGCCATCACGATGTATGGCCCGGTGCTGGTCTCGCCGTAGTCGTAGACCGATCCGATCCCGGGATGCGCCAAGGATCCCGCGACCTGCGCCTCTGCCCGCCGCCGGGCCCGCATCGTCTCGACGTCGGGGCTGTCGGCGCGCAGGGTCTTCAGCGCGACCTCGCGCCCCAGCACCTTGTCCCGCGCGCGCCACACCGCTCCGGTGCCGCCGGAGCCGAGGATCTCCACCAGCTCATAGCGCTCGTCGAACGTGTCTCCAGCCCTCACACGAGCAATGGTGCTCGCTGAGGGCCGGATTTGGGGAAACCTTCACCCCTGCGGGGGAGCGGCGCCGCCTCAGCGCTCGAGGATGGCGACCACGCCCTGGCCACCCGCGGCGCAGATCGAGATCAGGCCACGCCCCGAGCCCTTCTCCGCCAGCTGGTGCGCCAAGGAGCTGACGATCCGGCCGCCTGTCGCGGCGAACGGGTGAGCAGCGGCGAGCGAGGAGCCGTTGACGTTGAGCTTGGCCCGGTCGATGGAGCCCAGCGGGGCGTCGAGACCCAGCCGCTCCTTGCAGAACACCGGGTCCTCCCAGGCAGCGAGCGTCGAGAGCACCTGTGAGGCGAAGGCCTCGTGGATCTCGTAGTAGTCGAAGTCCTGGAGGGTGAGCCCGGCGCGCTCGAGCATGCGGGGCACCGCGTAGGCCGGTGCCATGAGCAGGCCCTCGGCGCCGTTGACGTAGTCCACGGCGGCCGTCTCCGACTCGGTGAACCAGGCAAGGACGGGCAGGTCGTGCTCCTCGGCCCATTCCTCCGACGCCAGCAGCACGGCGGAGGCGCCGTCACTGAGCGGGGTCGAGTTGCCGGCGGTCATCGTGGCTGCCTCGCCCTTGCCGAAGACCGGCTTGAGGGTCGCGAGCTTCTCGACCGTGGAGTCGGGGCGCAGGTTGTTGTCGCGCTCGACTCCGCGGAAGGCGGTGATCTGGTCGTCGAAGAAGCCTCGGTCGTAGGCCGCCGCCATCTTGTGGTGCGACGACGCGGCGAGCTCGTCCTGCGCCTCGCGGGTGATCCGCCACTCGAGTGCTGTCAACGCTGCGTGCTCGCCCATGGACAGGCGGGTGCGGGGCTCACCGTTCTGTGGGATGTCCAGGCCGATGTCTCCGGGCCGGATGGAACCCAAGACCTTGAGCTTGGTGGCCGTGTCCTTGGCCGCGTTGACCTTCATCAGCTTCTTGCGCAGCTTGTCGCTGATCGCCACCGGGGCGTCCGAGGTGGTGTCGGTGCCGCCGGCGATCCCGGAGTCGATCTGGCCCAGGGCGATCTTGTTGGCGACCTGGATCGCCGCCTGGAGCCCGGTGCCGCACGCCTGCTGGATGTCCGTGGCGGGGGTCTCGGGAGCGAGCTTGGAGCCGAGCACGCACTCGCGGGTCAGGTTGAAGTCGCGGGCGTGCTTGAGCACGGCGCCGGCGACGACCTCGCCGACCGCCTGGCCCTCCAGCCCGTAGCGAGCGACCAGACCGTCGATCGCGGCGGTGAGCATCTCCTGGTTGGAGACGCCTGCATAGACCGAGTTGGACCGGGCGAACGGGATCCGGTTGCCGCCGATGACGGCGACCCGGCGGGTGCTTGCCTGCATGTGTGGGCTCCTGGGGTGCTGGGGGTGGATGCTTCTATCCTTGCCGGAACATGTCGATGAGGGAATGCAATGAGCGCCACATCACGAAATGTGGACACTGAGTTACACCTCTTGTTACAACTTCCGTAGTCATCTTCTCCCATACCTCCGGAGGACCATCACCCATGAGTGACCGCTACCAGGGCTTCGTCTCCTCACCCATCGGCAAGCTGCTGGTGAAGAACCTCGGCCTGCCGAGCCCCACCGCGCTCGAGCGCTACACCGAGGGCGCCCCTCTGGTCGACGGCACGGTCGCGCTGGGTGGCGACGGGCGTCTCAGCGGCTCGCTGCCGACGGTCCTCGACGACCTCGGCATCGCGTGGAGCCTCCCGACCGCCGGCGAGAAGTACAAGGCCCTCGTCTTCGACGCGACCGGGATCACGGACGCCGACGGCCTGATCGCGCTGCAGGAGTTCTTCACCCCGCTCATGCGCAGTCTCGAGACGTGCCCGCGGGTCGTCGTGCTGGGCACGACGCCTGAGTCGGTCAGTGGTTCGGAGCGGGTCGCGCAGCGCGCCCTCGAGGGATTCACCCGGTCGCTGGGCAAGGAGATCGGCAAGGGCGGCACCGTCCAGCTCGTCTATGTCACCGAGGGCGCCGACGACGCGACGACCTCGACCCTTGCGTTCTTCCTCTCCCCCAAGTCGGCCTACGTGTCGGGCCAGGTCGTGCGCATCGGCGCCCACCAGGAGAAGGACGCAGCCCCCGTTGCCGACTGGACCCGGCCGCTCGAGGGCAAGGTCGCCCTCGTGACCGGCGCCAGCCGTGGGATCGGCGAGCAGATCGCACGCGTGCTCCACCGCGACGGCGCCAAGGTGGTCGGAGTCGACGTTCCCCAGGCGGCCAGCGAGCTGCAGGTCCTGATGAAGGAGCTCGACGGCGACCACCTCACGCTCGACATCACGGGCAAGGACGCACCCCAGCGGATCGCCCACCACCTCTCCACCGAGCACGGCGGGGTCGACATCGTGGTGCACAACGCGGGCATCACCCGCGACAAGAAGCTCGCCAACATGGCCGAGGACCGCTGGGCCAGCGTGATCGGGGTCAACCTGAGCGCCCCGGAGCGGATCACCCGGGCGCTGCTCGACGAGAAGGTCATCAACGACAACGGCCGGGTCATCGGCGTCGCCTCCATCGCCGGCATCGCCGGCAACGTGGGCCAGACCAACTACGCCGCGTCCAAGGCCGGCGTCATCGGCTTCGTCGACTCCCTCGCCGACGAGCTCGGCAACGGCATCACCATCAACGCCGTGGCTCCCGGCTTCATCATCACGGCCATGACGGCGGCAGTGCCGTTCGCCACCCGCGAGGTCGGCCAGCGACTCAACGCGATGAGCCAGGGCGGCCTGCCCGTGGACGTGGCCGAGGCCATCTCCTGGTTCGCCTCACCCGGCTCGACCGCCGTCAACGGCAACGTCGTGCGCGTGTGCGGCCAGATGATGCTGGGTGCCTGATGGAGACCAAGCGCCTCGATGGTGAGCCCGGCGGCCTCAGCACGCTGCTCAGGGCGGCACTCCCCGTCATACCCGGCGTCAACCAGCTGCCCGGCGTCAAGAAGGTCTCGCCGAAAAACTTCACCGGGCTCTCCTACGCCCGCACGGCGATTGCGGTCACGCGTGCCGGAGTCGACGCCTATTCCGCGGTCTGCTCCTTCCCCCGCAAGGACACCGCTCCCCTGCCCTACCCGCACGTGCTCGCGTTCCCGCTCCACATGGCGATCATGAGCGACCCGGCCTTTCCCTATCCGGGGATCGGCATGGTGCACATGGAGAACACGATCACCGCGCACCGTGCGATCGGCGTGGGCGAGGTCCTCGACCTGACCACGGCCGTGGCCGCGCCGCGAGCCCATGACAAGGGAGCGCTGCTCGACTTCGTGACGACCGTGACCGCCGGCGACGAGCTGGTGTGGGAGTCCGTCTCGACCTACCTGCGTCGAGGGGCACGGACGGTCGGTGAGCCTGACGCCGGACTGTCCTTCACCGACGCGCCGACCGGCGGCGTGCAGTGGAAGCTGCCGGGAGACCTCGGTCGCACCTACGCGGGCGTCGCGGGCGACCCCAACCCGATCCACCTCTACCCGCTCACCGCCAAGGCGCTCGGCTTTCCCCGCCAGATCGCCCACGGCATGTGGACCAAGGCACGCAGCATCGCCGCGATCGAGAACCGCCTGCCCGACGCGGTGACCGTCGAGGTGTCGTTCAAGAAGCCGGTCTTCCTGCCCGGGACGGTGGCCTTCGCCCACCGCCAGGACGGTGATGCACACACGTTCGCGCTGACCAGCCCCAAGGACGGCGCGCCCCACCTGCTCGGTCGCGCGACGCCTGCCTGAGGCGACGCTCAGCCCCGGGGCTGCCCGAACTGGACGGTGGAGACCTCCAGGCGGGCGGCCGCCGGAGCCGCGGTGAGGGGACTGAGCGTGCGTCCCTGCGTGAAGACAGCAGTCGCCGGCGACCACACCCCGAGGTCGCCGAGCCCGTCGCCGTTCCAGTCGCCGACGACGGGGAGGTCGCCCGCGGCGCCGAGCTGGATCGAGACGGTCCGGGCCACCCCGCCGGCATCGGTGGCCCGCAGGGTGAACATGGCGCTCGCCTGGTCGAAGACGCCGAGGTCGGTCGCACCGTTGCCGTCCCAGTCGCCCGTGACCGGCAGGTCGTTGGCGTCCCCAACGGCACCGCCACGGTCGACCCGTCTGCCAGTCGCTGGTGAAAGGTTGCCGTGGAGGGTCTGTGGACGCCGACCTCGTCGATGCCGTTCCCGTCCCAGTCGCCCACGAGGGCGCGGTCCGACCGGACGCCGTAGCGCACCTTGACCACACCGGCAGCGCCTCTGAGCAGGAACTTCGAGGCCTTCGGGCGGCGCAGACCGAGGTCGGCGACGCCGTTGCCGTCCCAGTCGCCGATCAGGGGCTCGTCGGTGGCAGAGCCGAACCTCACCACCTGTGCGCCTGCAGGGTGGTTGAGGACGAACGTCGACTGCGGTGCGCGGCGGAAGACCGCGACCTCGGCGGCGCCGTCGCCGGTGAAGTCCCCGGCGATCGGGACGTCGACGCAGTTGGTCGAGACCGTGGAGCCATAGGCGAACGGCACGCCGCCGAAGGCAGCAGCAACGACCTGCTTGCCGGCGCGCTGCTCGAAGTGGAGGTGCGCGCCGCGCGAGTTGCCGGTGTTGCCGACGGTCCCGAGCATGGCGCCCTGGTCGACGTACTGGCCGGTCGTGACCAGCACCTTGTCGAGGTGGGCATAGATCGAGCTCTCACCGTTGCCGTGGTCGATGACGACGTGGTGTCCATAGCTGCGGGTGCTGACCGAGTCGGCCTTGGCCACGATCCCCGAGGCGGAGGCCACGACCGCGTCGCCCTCGTCACCCGCACGGTTGAAGTCGATCGAACGGGTCGAGGGCGTGTGGCTCCCTCGCGTCGACCCGGTCCAGGTCTGGCCGCACGGGAACGGCGTCTGGTGCGGCGTCAGCGGAACCGCGTGGGCGACAGCGCCGGCGACGAGGGTCAGCGCCAGGGCGCCGACCGCTGCGGAGGGCACGGCCACCAGCAGACGTCGAGACATCGATTTCACGGCGCGCACTTCGCTCTCACGGGGTCGGCAGACGGGTTCGGCCTCGCGCACCCCGAGTCACACGGGCCACAGAAGCGAGCACACGTAACCACGCCATCGGCGTGTCTGTCTGCACAATGCGGTGAATTACACCGCTGTCATGCTAATGGCGAACTCGGATGAGCCCCTCCTGGGCCACCGTCGCCACGAGCGTGCCGTCCTGCGTGAACACCCGTGCCGTGGCGAGGCCGCGGCCCCCCGTGGCGATCGGTGAGACCTGGTCGTAGAGCCACCACTCATCCGCGCGGAACGGACGGTGGAACCAGATCGTGTGGTCCAGCGACGCGGCCTGCATGCGCGATGAGTTGATGTGGATCCCGTGCGGCGTCAGCGCCGCCCCGAGCAGCGTCAGGTCGGTGGCGTAGGTGAAGGCACACAGGTGGGCGAGCGGATCGTCGCCGAGGGCGCCATCGGTGCGCAGCCACAGCTGCGCGCGCGCCGGGTGGTCGGGGTCCTCGGCCAGCCCCATCGTGCTGGTGCCGAGATAGCGGACGTCGAGGGCGGCCCACTCACGCTCCCACTCTGCGGCGGCCTCGGGGCCGGCCTGGCGCGCGAGGTCGGTCATCGGCACCCCCATCTCGGGCGGCGGGACGTCGGGCATCCGGTCCTGGTGCTCGAGGCCCTCCTCGGGCGTGTGGAAGTTCGCGGTCATGAAATAGATCGGACGACCGTGCTGGCGCGCCATCACCCGTCGGGTCGCGAAGGACCGTCCGTCGCGGATGCGCTCGACGTCGAAGATGATCGGCACGGCCGTGTCACCGGCCCGCAGGAAGTAGGAGTGCATCGAGTGCAGCCGCATCTCCTGCTCGACCGACCGGGTGGCGGCTGCCACCGCCTGGGCTGCCACCTGTCCCCCGAAGACGCGTTGCCGCTCGGTCCTGGCCTGAGGGCCGCGATAGAGGTCGACGTCGAGGTCCTCGAGCTCCAGCAGCTCGGCGAGCTCGGTCACCGACGCGGGCATCAGCGCTCCTGCCCGTCGTCGTCGCGCGGCTCGAGCCCGGCGAGGAACTGCTCGAACTGCTGTCCGATCTCCTCACCGGACGGCAGTGGCTGGTTGTCGGCCAGCAGCGACGAGCCGGCCGCCTCGGCCTCGTTGAAGGCGTCGTACTGGCGCTCGAGGCCGCGGACCACCTCATTGACGTCCTCGTGGGAGGCGAGATAGGCGGTGATCTCGTTCTCCGTCGCGTCCGCAGCCTGGCGCAGCTCCGTGAGGTCGATCGTGAGGTGTCCACCCAGCTCGAGCTGCTCGAGGAGCACGAGGGCTGCCTGCGGATAGGCCATCTGCGCGAGGTAGTGCGGGATGTGGGCCACGAACCCCAGCGCCGGGTGCCCCCACTCACCGAGCCGGATCTCCAGCAGTGCTTGTGCACTGGCCGGGACGCGCAGCTCGCCGGTCCAGGTGCTGGGCCCGGTCACCAGCTCGGGTCGGTTGGCGTGCGGGGTGATGGAGATCGGCCGGGTGTGGGGAACGGCCATCGGTACGGCGCCCAGGCTCACCACTCGGCGTACGCCGAAGCGCTCGACGACCTCGCGCACCGCCCGCGCGAACGCCTCCCACCTGATGTCCGGCTCGGGCCCCCGCAGAAGCAGGAAGGGGGTGCCGCCGGTGTCGGTCATGGCGCGCACGACCAGGCGCGGTGCCTCGTAGTCGGCGTAGTGGTCGCGCACGAACGACACGGGCGGCCTGCGAGCGCGGTAGTCGTGCAGGGCGTCGACGTCGAACGTCGCCACGACGCGTCCGTCCCCGAGGTCGGCCAGGTGCTGGGCAGCGAGCTCGGCGGACTTGCCGGCGTCGAGGAACCCCGACAGGACGACGACGAGCGTGAGGTCGTCGCCCGCGGGAACCCCGTCCGCGTCATCGACGATGTGCACCAGGCGAGAGGCATCAGACATGCCACAACAGTAGGGCCTCGGCAGAACAGGTTACTGGGGGGTAACCTTCTCCTCGTCCCCACGAATCCTCACTTTGGAGTCCCCGTGTCCCGTCAGCTGCGAGAGGTCGTCTTCGTCGACGGCGTGCGCACCCCGTTCGGCAAGGCCAAGGGCCAGTACGCCGAGACGCGTGCCGACGACCTCGTCATCAAGTGCATCCGCGAGCTCATGCGTCGCAACCCGTCCCTGCCGCCCGAGCGGGTCGACGAGGTCGCGGTCGCGGCCACGACCCAGATCGGCGACCAGGGCCTGACGATCGGGCGCACCGCCGCCCTGCTCGCCGGCCTGCCCCAGAGCGTCCCCGGCTTCGCCATCGACCGCATGTGCGCCGGCGCGATGACGGCCGTCACGACGACCGCCGCAGGCATCGCCTTCGGCGCCTACGACGTCGTGATCGCCGGCGGCGTCGAGCACATGGGCCGCCACCCCATGGGCGAGGGCGTCGACCCCAACCCGCGGATCGTCTCGGAGAAGATCGTCGACCCCGAGGCCCTCTCCATGGGCAACACGGCCGAGAACCTCCACGACCGCTACCCCACGATCACCAAGGAGCGCGCCGACGCCTATGCCGTGCGCTCGCAGGCCAAGACCGCCGCGGCCTACGACGGCGGCAAGATCCAGCCGCACCTGGTCCCCGTGGCCACCCGCAGCGCCGAGGAGGGCTGGGGCCTCGCCACGACCGACGAGCCGATGCGACCCAGCACCTCCATGGAGTCGCTGGCCGGGTTGAAGACCCCCTTCCGCCCACACGGTCGGGTGACCGCCGGCAACGCGGCGGGCATCAACGACGGCGCCACCGCTGCGCTGCTCGCGGACGAGGAGACGGCCCGCGAGCTCGGGCTGCCGGTCCGGATGCGACTGGTCTCCTACGCCTTCGCCGGCGTGGAGCCCGAGGTCATGGGCGCGGGCCCGATCCCGGCGACCGAGAAGGCCCTGGCCAAGGCCGGCCTGACCATCGACGACATCGACGCCTTCGAGATCAACGAGGCGTTCGCCGTGCAGGTGCTCTCGCTGCTCGAGCACTACGGCATCGCCGACGACGACGAGCGCGTCAACCCCTACGGCGGCGCGATCGCGATGGGCCACCCCCTCGCGTCCTCCGGCGTGCGCCTGATGAACCAGCTGGCCACCGCGTTCGAGGAGCGGCCCGAGGCCCGCTACGGCATCACCACCATGTGCGTGGGCATCGGCATGGGCGGCACCGTGATCTGGGAGAACCCCAACTGGAAGGGAGAGACCAAGTGAGCACCATCGACACCTTGCTCGAGCGCGCCCAGGAGCTCGCCTCCGACGGTGAGCGAGTGACCGCCGCCAAGCTGCGTCCGGTCACCCTGGCCTCGGGTCAGACCCTGGGTCTGATCACCCTCGACAACGGCGAGGACCACACCAAGCCCAACACGTTCGGCTTCGGCTCGCTGCTGGCGCTCAACACCGCCATCGACCAGGCCCTCGCCGACGACTCGATCGCCGCGATCGCCGTGACCGGCAAGCCGTTCATCCTGGCCGCCGGCGCCGACCTCACCTCCATCCAGAACGGTGGCAGCGACGGTGTGCGCACCATCGCCGAGCTCGGCCACGCGGTCTTCCGCAAGCTGGGCGACGGCGGCAAGCCGTCGTTCGGGTTCATCAACGGCCTCGCCCTCGGCGGCGGCCTCGAGGTCGCCCTGCACTGCACCTACCGCACCGTCATGGACTCGGCGCCGGCCCTGGGCCTGCCCGAGGTCATGCTCGGCCTGGTCCCCGGCTGGGGCGGCGCCTACCTCGTGCCCAACCTGCTCGGCCCGGACAAGGCGGTGACCCTGATCCTGGAGAACCCGCTCAACAACGGCAAGACGCTCAACGGCGAGGCCGCCTACGAGTTCGGGCTCGCCGACGCCGTCTTCTCCGGCGCCGACTTCCTCGAGCAGTCGCTGCTGTGGGCCTCGGCCGTGCTCGCGGGCGAGATCGTGGTCCACCGACCCGAGATCGACCGCGGTGAGGGCTGGGACGCGGCGATCAAGCGCGGCGAAGGACTCGTGGCCGCCAAGACCGGCGGCGCCTCCCCCGCAGCTGCCAAGGCGCTCGAGCTGATCGCGGCTGCCCGCGACGCCGACCGGGACGCCGGCTTCGCGGCCGAGGACGACGCCCTCGAAGCGATGTCGCAGACACCGGAGCTGATCGCCAGCCTGTATGCCTTCGACCTGGTCCAGAAGCGGGCCAAGCGCCCCGCCGGCGCCCCCGACCGGTCGCTGGCCCGTCCGGTCACCAAGGTCGGCATCGTCGGGGCCGGCCTGATGGCCAGCCAGCTCGCGCTGCTGTTCGTCCGTCGCCTGAAGGTCCCGGTCGTGCTGACCGACCTCGACCAGCAGCGGGCCGACAAGGGCGTCGCCTACGTCCACGCCGAGCTCGACAAGCTGCTCGCCAAGGGCCGCGCGACCCAGGACAAGACCAACCGGCTCAAGGCGCTGGTCACGGGATCGATGGACCAGTCCGTGGCCTTCGCCGGTGCAGACTTCGTGATCGAGGCCGTCTTCGAGGAGATGTCGGTCAAGAAGCAGGTCTTCGCCGCCGTCGAGAAGGTCGTCTCCCCCGAGTGCGTGCTCGCGACCAACACGTCGTCGCTCTCGATCACCGAGATGGCGTCCGAGCTCGAGCACCCGGAACGGGTCGTCGGCTTCCACTTCTTCAACCCGGTCGCCGTGATGCCTCTCCTCGAGATCGTCAAGGGCGAGCAGACCGACGACGCGACGCTGGCCACTGCCTTCGCCACCGGCAAGGGCCTGGGCAAGACCACGATCCTGGTCAAGGACAGCCCGTCCTTCATCGTCAACCGTCTCCTGGGCCGGTTCATGGGCGAGGTCGCCAAGATCGCGGACGAGGGCACGCCGGTCCCGGTCGTCGACTCGGCGTTCGCCGGCGTCGCGCCGATGCCGCCATACGTCCTGCTCTCGCTGGTCGGCCCGGCGATCGCGCTGCACAACAACGAGACGCTGCACCGCGCGTTCCCCGACCGCTTCTACGTCTCGGAGAACCTCCGCCGCGTGGTCGAGGCCCGCAAGCCCGGCTTCTACGGCGCCGACGGGGCCATCGACCCCGAGGTCGAGGCGCTGCTCGTGCAGCCCGAGGCCCCCGTGGTGAAGACCGCGGAGGAGGTGCGCGAGCAGACGCTCGCCGCGCTGGCCGACGAGGCACGGCGGATGCTCGACGAGGGCGTCGTCGCGGCCCCGGAGGACATCGACCTGGCGATGATCACCGGCGCCGGGTTCTCCTTCTGGAACGGCGGCCTGACGATGCTGCTCGACATCACCGGCATCTCGGAGAAGGTCACGGGCAAGCGGTTCCACTGATCCGTCCGCTTCCGCCCCGCCGGCGTGCTTCGAGCACACCGGCGGGGCGGATCGCATTTGCTCGACGAACCTTTTGCGACGGTGAGATCGTCATGACGGGTGAATCCCCACGAGCACTCCAGGAGCACCGATGTCAGGACGCGATCCGGCAGCCTTCGCCGAGTTCGTCGCTGCCCGCTCGGCGGCGTTGCACCGTGCGGCATACCTCATGGTCGGCGAGCGCCAGCTCGCCCAGGACCTCGTCCAGGAGGCCCTGACCAAGACGTATGTCGCGTGGCCCCGTCTGCGCGATCCCAGCAAGGCCGAGGCCTACACCCGCCGTACGATCACGACGACCGCGATCTCCTGGTATCGACGCAAGTCGTGGCACGGCGAGCGCCCCACCGAGACGCTGCCGGAAGGCGCGACGAGCGGTCACGACGAGACAGTGGCCCAGCGCGAGTGGTTGTGGCAGGCGCTGCAACAGCTCCCTCCGCGCCAACGGGCGGCGATCGTGCTGCGGTTCTACGAGGACCTCACCGAGGTCCAGACGGCCGAGGCGATGGGCTGCGCCGTGGGCACGGTCAAGAGCCAGGTCTCGGCCGGCCTGACCAAGCTGCGGACCCAGCTCGGTGACAGGTATGGCGACGACGCCGCCGCGCTCCTTCCTTCGACCCTGATGGTGGTGACCCCATGACTGACCTGCTCAAGGACATGCTGACCGACCGGGCCGACGCGCTCGACGCTCCCCAGCTCGACGTGGCAGCGATGGTGCGCGACGGGGACCGGCAGGCCGCCCGTCGCCGCAACGCCGTCGTGGGCCTGGGTGCCGCCGCGGCCGTGGTGACGGCGATCGCGATCCCGCAGCTGCTCCCCCAGCCGTCGCAGACCGCCCGGGAGTTCTCCTACGCCGGCGCCTTCGAGGCCGGCGAGCCGAGCTACGCCGTCGGGAGCCGGGTCACCATCGACGGTCACACGTTCGACACCGGCCACGACGTCCACGCCATGGTGCAGACCACCGAGGGCGTCGTGTTCACCGACAAGGAGGGTGTCGTGCGCGCCGCCGACGGCCAGGAGACGACCCGGATCGGGCAGTCGACGACCAGCCGGGACTTCTTCGCCCTCGAGACGGACGGGTCGCTGGTGGCGTGGATCGAGGAGCGTCCCGGACGCGGCCCGATCTTCACCGCGTTCGACCAGGCCACGGGCGAGGCGAAGACGCTCGACTATGTCGTCCGCACCGTGGGGACGGAATACAGCCCGGACCTCTGGGCAGTCGACGGCGACGACGTCTGGCTGCGCGACGACCGCGGAGTCGTGCGGTGGAACGTCGCGACCGGCGAGCAGACCGAGCTCGGCGCGCCTCGCGGGCTGGAGATCCACGACGTGAAGGCGGGCGTCATCGCCTACGAGCAGCAGCTCGTCGGCCAGCCCGAGACGCCGCTCCGGTTCAGCCGCGACGGCAGCGTCCCCTTCGGTGGCACCCCAACGGCGATGTTGTCGGACGTGGTGACGCTCTCCCCCGATGGTGCGACCGCACTGGGCGAGGACGAGCCTGACCACCCGGCCCTGGCGGACACCGCGACCGGGCAGGTCACGCCGCTGCAGGTTCCCGACGGCTACGACTTCTTCACGGGCTACGGCTGGGCAGACGCCGACACGTTCGTCGGTCTCGGGCTCAACCAGCCGTGGGACAGCACGCCTGCCGACCTGCTCACCTGCGAGGTCGGCGGTGCCTGCCGGGTCACTGCGGAAGACGTGGGCACCCAGGACGGCGGGTTCGTGATCCCGGTCGGTCGCCCCATGGACGACTGAGGCCCTGCCACACGTCCCCCGGCCTCTGGCATGCTGAGTTCCTCGTCGTCACCGGCAAGGAGGCACACATGAGCTCGACCATCGAGCACTCCGAAGAGCACCGGGGGGCGTTCAGCTCCCGCAAGGTCTTCATCTTCGCGGCCATCGGGTCCGCCGTGGGGCTCGGCAACATCTGGCGCTTTCCCTACGTCGCCTACGAGAACGGCGGCGGGGCCTTCGTCATCCCCTACCTCGTGGCACTCCTGACCGCCGGTCTGCCGTTCCTGCTGCTCGACTACGGCCTCGGTCACCGCTATCGCGGCTCGGCGCCACTTGCCTTCCGCAGGGCCCACCGCTCGGCTGAGGGACTGGGATGGTGGCAGGTCGCCATCTGCTTCGTGATCGCGATCTACTACGCCGCCGTGATCGCCTGGGCCGCTCGCTACGCCTTCTTCTCGATCGACAAGGCGTGGGGTGACGACCCGGAAGGCTTCCTCTTCGGCTCCTACCTGAAGGCGGGCGACCCGGGCATCGGGCTCGACTTCGTCAGCGGTGTCACCGTCCCGCTCGTCCTGGTCTGGGTCGCGGTTCTCGCCATCATGGCCCTGGGCGTGCAGAAGGGCATCGGCGCGACGTCGATGATCTTCATCCCCGTCCTGTTCGTCTCCTTCATCGCCCTGGTCATCGTGGCCCTGACCCTCGACGGCGCCGCGGTCGGCCTCGATGCACTGTTCACCCCCGACTGGGGCGCCCTGGGGGAGACGAGCGTGTGGATCGCCGCCTTCGGCCAGATCTTCTTCTCGCTGTCCGTCGGCTTCGGCATCATGATCACCTACGCCTCCTACGTCGGTCGGCGCAGCGACATGACCGGGTCCGGCCTCGTCGTGGGGTTCGCCAATTCGGGCTTCGAGCTGCTCGCCGGGATCGGTGTCTTCGCCGCACTCGGGTTCATGGCCACCGCTGCCGGCACCACGGTCGACAAGGTGGCGACCGACGGCCTCGGGCTCGCCTTCATCGCGTTCCCGGCGATCATCAACGAGGCTCCCGCGGGCGCGTTGATCGGTGTGCTGTTCTTCGGTTCGCTCGTGGTGGCGGGGGTGACCTCGCTCGTCAGCGTGATCGAGGTCGTGATCTCAGCCGTGCGCGACAAGTTCGAGATGTCGCGCGTCGGCGCCTCGATGGCCGTCGGTGTCCCCGCCGCCCTGATCAGCATCACCCTGCTGGGCACCACGACCGGGGTCTACGTCCTCGACATCGTCGACCACTTCATCAACCGCTTCGGCATCCTGCTGGTGGCCGTCGTGAGCATGCTCGCCCTGTCCTGGGTCTTCAGGAAGACCGGCATCCTGCGCGAGCACCTCAACCGGGACGGGTCGGTCCACGTCGGCACCTGGTGGCACTGGCTGATCGGGATCGTCGCTCCCGCAGCGCTCACCTTCATCCTGGTCAACGAGCTCATCGACAACATCCGCGAGCCCTACGAGGGCTACCCGACCTGGATGCTCAACACCCTCGGCTGGGGCCTCGCGGTCGCAGTGATCCTGCTGGGCTTCCTGGCCGCCCGGATGCCGTGGCGCGACAACACCTTCCTCGGCGACCCCGAGATCCAGGCACGACAGGACGAGAGGAGCTCCTGATGTCCACCTCTGCCATCATCATGATGCTGATTGCGATGACGATCCTCTGGGGCGGGCTCGCGCTCGCGATCTGGAACATCACCCGCAGCTCCACCGAGCAGCCGGAGTCCGTCCAACGCGACCTGTGAGTCGTCAGCCGTACGTCGCCAACAGCCGCCGCTCCGCCTCGCGGGCCAGCTGCGCTGCGCCCATCTGCAGGAGCTGCTGCTGCCGGTCGGGCTGGTCCGCGGGGCTGGTCGCCGCGAGCTCGTCGAGGAGCTGCCAGAGCACCTGCTCGCCATGGATGTCGACGATGGCTTCGCAGGCCCACCAGGAGATGCCGTAGTTGGCTGCCTGGTCCTCGCCGTGGAACTCCTCGTCCGCCGGCAGCCGGTCGAGGCCGCGCCGGGCCAGGTCGATCGCCTCCTGGCTGATCAGCCGGTCGGGGATCGGCAGGGACTGGACCGAGACCCACTCCGCGATCCCCTCCCCCAGCCAGGTCGGGACCTCGTCGTCCCGCTCTCCCAGGGCCACGTGCGTGAGCTCGTGTCGGATCAGTCGAGCGAGCTGCCCGGGAGGGGTGCCGAGCATGCGCGGGTGGAGCAGGAAGCGGGTGCTGGCGATGTCGGCGTCCGGATCATCGGGACGCGCGGGCACGGGGAAGGCAACGGCGTCGAGGGAGCCGGCATCGGCCGCCGGAAGGTCGTCCAGTCCTTCGAGCATCACCGTGTCGGAGAGGGCATAGACGACGACCTGGCCGGACCAGCCGTAGGGGACGAGGCCGCCGACCTGTCCGATGCCCTGCTCGACGGCGGCGATCATCTCCGCCGACCGCGGGGCGGTCCTCTCGTCGAAGATCGCCAGCACACCCAGACCCGAGCCGACCGTGATGGGACCGCTGTCCCACGGTTGGACGTCGACGTCGTTGCGCTGCTCCCAGGCGCGGTCACGGTGGCTGGCGACCCGGAGGCCCTGCCCGCGAGCCTGCGTGAAGTGGAAGCGCTTGGGCCGGACGACCGGCACGGTGTCGTACCCGTCGAGCTGCAGCCGGACCTGGACGACAGCGTGGTAGCCACCGTCACCGCGCACCACTGTGCCCTCCTCCACGCGGTAGGAGAACTCGCTCAACGGCAGCTGGGTCAGGTTGTCGAAGAAGACCTGCTCCCCCTCGACGAAGCGCGCGCGACGGCCATCGAGGGTCGCGGCGAACGAGGTCCAGTCCTGGGCAAGGACAGCACGCGCTCGCTTGCGGAGCACCTTGTTCATGGAGCGCACGACCTCGACAGGCCCGGCCTCGGTCGAGGACGGGCCGGGGTCCGCGTCGCGGGTGCACCCGGCGAGCAGCAGCCCGGTCAGCAGGGAGAGGGCCGCCGAGAGAGCCGGGGTGGGTCGTCGGCGACCGTCAGGCGTGGTGGTCGGCATCGTGCAGGGCCTGGCCGTCGGTCACCGCGGTGACGTCCTCGACGATGCCGCGGGCGATGGTCTGGGCGTCCAGGCCGACCCGGCCCAGGATGGCGTCACGCTTGGCGTGCTCGAGGAACTCCTGCGGGATGCCGTGCAGCCGCACCGGCGTGGTGACGCGTTGCTCGTTGAGCGTCTGGAGCAGCACCGAGCCGCAGCCCCCGACGATCCCGTTGTCCTCGATGCTCACCACCAACCGGTGCTCGCGCGCCAGGTCGACGATCGCCGGGGCGACCGGCTTGACCCAGCGCGGGTCGACGACAGTGACCCCGATGCCCTGGTCACTGAGGCGCTTCGCCACGTCGACGGCCGTGGTGCACATCGAGCCGACGGCGACGATGAGGACGTCGCGCCTGCCGTCACGGACCAGGACGTCGACGCCGCCGATGGTGTCGATGGTGTCGATGTCAGTGGGCGGCGGACCCTTCGGGAAGCGGACCACGGTCGGGGCGTCGTCGACCTGGACGGCCTCGTCCAGCAGCTCCTTGAGCCGGCTCACGTCGCGCGGCGCCGCGAGGCGCAGCCCGGGCACGACCTGGAGGATCGACATGTCCCACATGCCGTTGTGGCTCGCACCGTCGTCGCCGGTGACGCCCGAGCGGTCGAGCACGAAGGTCACGCCGCACTTGTGGAGCGCGACGTCCATCAGGACCTGGTCGAAGGCCCGGTTGAGGAACGTGGCATAGACCGCGAACACGGGGTGCAGCCCGCCCATCGCCAGGCCGGCGGCCGACGTGGTCGCGTGTTGCTCGGCGATGCCCACGTCGAAGGTGCGGTCGGGGAACGTGGCGGCGAACGCGTCGAGGCCGACCGGGTGCATCATCGCGGCGGTGATGGCGACGACGTCTTGACGACGCTTGCCGATCTCGACCATGTGCTGGGAGAAGTGATCGGTCCAGATCCGGCCCTTCGGCTTCTCCGCGCCGGTCTGGACGTCGAACGGACCAGGTGCGTGGAACTGGTCGGCCTCGTGACGCTCAGCCGGGTCGTAGCCAAAGCCCTTGCGGGTGATCGCGTGGACGATCACCGGTCCACCGAAACGCTTGGCGTGGGTCAGGGCCTGTTCCATCGCGTCGCGGTCGTGGCCGTCCACCGGGCCGACGTACTTCAGGCCGAGGTCCTCGAACAGGCCCTGGGGAGCCAGGGCGTCCTTCATCCCCTTCTTCACCGCGTGCAGCGCGTCGTATGCCGCGGGGCCGACACCCGGCACGGCGTTGAGTCGCTTCTTGACCAGGTCGAGAACCTGCTCGTAGCGGGGGTTGGTCCGCAGGGTGGTCAGCGCCGTGGCCAGGCCGCCGACCGTCGGGGTGTAGGAGCGTTCGTTGTCGTTGACCACGATCACCAGGCGGCTGTCCTGGGCGATGGCGATGTTGTTCAGGGCCTCCCACGCCATCCCGCCGGTCAGGGCGCCGTCGCCGATCACGGCGACCACGTGACGGTCCTCGCCGCGGACGCGGTAGGCCTTGGCCAGCCCGTCGGCATACGACAAGGAGGTCGAGGCGTGGGAGTTCTCCACGATGTCGTGCGGCGACTCGGCCTGGCTGGGATATCCGCTCAGGCCACCCTCCTGGCGCAGCGAGCCGAAGTCTGCGGAGCGTCCGGTCACCAGCTTGTGGACGTAGGACTGGTGGCCGGTGTCGAAGACGACCCGGTCGCGCGGCGAGTCGAAGACCCGGTGGATGGCCAGCGTCAGCTCGACGACCCCGAGGTTGGGACCGAGGTGCCCGCTGGTCCTGGCCACCGTGGTGATCATCAGGTCGCGGATCTCGCTGGCCAGCGCATCGAGCTCGGGGGCCGAGAGGGAGCGCAGGTCCTGTGGCGAGGTGATCGACTCGAGGAGACCCATGTCGAGGAGTCTATTTCATGGCCGGGCGTCGACCCTCATGCCCGGTCGTAGACGGCGACCGCCGGCTCGTGGAGGCTGCCCATCCAGACACGGCCGTCGTGCTCGCGGACACCGGTGACCATGTGGTAGCCGCCGTCGTCCAGGTTGATGTCGTGGACGAGGTGGCCCTGGTCGTCATAGGCCTGCACCCGGATCGTCTGCTTGGGCTTGGGCTGGAGCCGCTCAGGGATTCGCGTGGCTGCCTTGCGCACGAAGAGGGGAGCCTTCTGCAGCATCTCCACGACCGGGTCGGCCGGTGAGCCGATCGTCACCCAGATCAGGCCGTCGCTGCCCCGGGAGATGTTGTCGGGATAGCCGGGCAGCTCCCAGACCAGGAAGTCACGCTCGCCCTTGCGCGGACCTGCTGTCCACCAGCGGACCACGGTGCGAGCACCGCTCTCCGCCACCGCGACGAAGTCCTCGTCCTTGCTGAGGGCGACTCCGTTGGCGAAGGCCAGGTCGTCGATGACCACCGTCACCGTCCCGTCGACGTCCCGGCGGACGAGGCGCCCGGTGCGGGTGACCTGGACGAGGTCGTCCTTCCACTGCTCGATGCCGTAGTGCGTGGATGAGTCGCTGAACCAGATCGTCCCGTCCTGCGCGATGGCTGCGTTGTTGCAGAACTTCATCGCGACCCCGTCGATGTCGCGCAGCAGCGTCTCGACCGAGCCGTCCTCGACGCTCACGCGCAACAGCCCGGCGTGCGCGTCGCAGACCAGCAGGTCGCCGTCGTCGAAGAGCTCCAGCCCGAGCGGCCGGCCGCCGGTGTGTGCGACCCGGTCGATGCGGCGCCCGTCACTCGAGAGCCGGAGGATGGCTCCGTCCTCGGTGCCTGTGTAGACGCTGCCGTCGGGCGCGACCAGCACGTCCTCTGCCCCTTGTCCGGGGACCTGGTGGACGGTGAAAGTCATGGGGACGCTCCTTCTCCTCGATGGTCGGTGGGTGCAGCCAGGAAGGCCGGCAGGACCTGGGCGGCGGCCGCGGTCAGGTCGAGGCCCAGCGCCCGGGCAGGATCGACGAAGACGATCTGGCGCCCCTCGTGGCACTCGATGTCGGCATCGGTGAGGCTGGTCCGGGCCACGAACACCTGCATCAGGTCCCAGGTGCCGTACGCCTCGCGATGGTCCACCCGGAACTCGCCGAGGAGCTCGAGCTCACCCGCTGGGAGGCGGATGCCGGTCTCCTCCTCGAGCTCGCGGTAGGCCGCGGCCTCGAAGGTCTCCCCCGGATCCACGTGACCGCCCGCGAATCCCCATTTCTCCGGGTCGATCCGGGGGTGCTCGTCGCGTTCCTGGAGCAGGATCCAACCCCGCTGATCCACGAGGATGACGCCGGCGAAGGTGTGCACCCGGCGAACCTAGCGGCTCCTCAGAGCCGCGCCACGTAGCGACGCCCCCGCAACGCGTCCTCCACCAGCCCGACGGCTCGGCGGGTCGCCAGCAGCCTGGCCTCGTCGAGCTGGAAGGTCGCGACCGCCGCGTCGACCACCTCGAGGGTGGCGACGTCCTTGAGATCTGCGCGGATCTGGCTCAGGCCACGCCGGCACGCCGCCTGTTGGGCCTCCACGTGGAGCACCGCGAAGCGGGCCAGCACCACGACGTGGCGGCGGAGCCCGGTGTAGCGGCGGTATTCGGCCGGGCACAGGTCGAGCAGCCAGCTGACCGCTGTGGCCTCCCAGCCGGGCGCGTCCGGCGGGCGCACCTCGTGGGGCCAGCCGGGCGGTGCGACTGGTCTCATGCCGGATAGACGTCGACGCCGGGTGGCGCCGTGAGTATCAGGTGGGCTTCGGAGTCGCTCAGCCGGCGGGTGCCTTCGGCGTCGACGAGATAGCAGAGGCCGTGGGGCGTCTGCCAGACGTGTCGGCCGGGGCCGGCCTGTCGGCAGCGATATCCGCCGTGGGTCTTCCACCGATGGTGGCTGCGGCGCAGCGGCCCGCTGTTGTGAGGGCCGGTCTGCCCGGGCGGCCCGCCTGAGGCGGGTGGGACGAATGCACTGGAGTGGTCGAAGTCGACGCCTGCTCTGGTGGCGGTGCGTGGGCTGAAGGGGAACACGTCACCGCCCGTCTGCGTCCACACGTGGTCCTTGACCGGGTCAGGGTGCTCATAGGCATCGGCGCGGGCCCGGAGCCGGTGGTCGATGACAGGCTTGAGCTGGACGTCGGCGTGGCCGAGCAGCTCGGAGAGCGACTGCAGCAGCATCGGCCCCTGCCCCTCGACCCGGGCGAGGCCGGACTGCTTGAGCAGGTCGGCGGCGGTGACGTGCACGAACACCACACCCCTGCCGCGCAGCGACGCGAGCTGACGGGTCGAGAGATCGCAGAGTCGGCCGACCGTCTCGACCAGGTGGTCGGGCGCCCACACGGGTCGCTCGTCCGGGCCGAGCTCGTCTGGTGCTGCCGCGTCGGCGGACGGGGTGTGGTCGACCAGCAGCTTGAGCAGGTCGACCGGCCGGGCCAGCCAACCGAAGGCCAGCGAGCGGAGCTCGTCACGATTGTGGTCGTGCCCGTGGGCGGGGCTCAGGATGTCGGCCATCCGTTCGACCATCGCGTCAACCCAGATCGCGTCGCCGGCAGTGACCCGGGCGATGACGTGCCGGAAGCCGAGCTCGTCGGCCTTCGACAACGTCACGTGTCGCCGGTGGCGCTCACGCTCCCGCTCCATCGCGTGCGCCTCGGGGTCAGCCTCGATCACCTTCGCCGCTGCGGTCTCCAGCACGGTCGAGGGCGCGTGGCCGGCGATGACACGAGCGACAGCCCTGTCCACGAGTCCGACCTGAGCTGCCGGAACCCTGCGCGAGAGCACCGCGACCCGGCGCGCCACCCATGGCTCCGCCTGACCCGCGCGGACCTTGGTCCAGGTCAGCGGCAGTCGGTGGACCAGATCCAGCCCATCGCCCACCAACGACCGCGTCCGGAGCGTGTGCTCGCTGCGAGCCATCGCGAGCTCTGGCAACGCGTACTCCCGCACGCTCGGGGTGCCGTCGCCGCCCGGCGTGGTCATCGGGTCGCGCTCGTCGCGCGGGTGCCCCTGCCGCACCGCCCACTGCACGACCAGCTCGAGCTCGGACACCTCGGCCAGGCGGCGTCCGGTGACGCCCGATGCCACGGCCTCCAGCAGCTCGCGGTCGCTCAGCTCGACCACGTCCTGCACCCCATCACCCGGCCGCGTCGGCGGGAGCACCGCGCCAGCGGCGTCCTGAGGATCGGGGGCATCGGCATACGCCATTCTCTCTCGAACACGTGTTCGAGTCAAGCGCGAGGGCGCGCTGTGGATGTCGGTCGGGATGAGGATCACCCCGCGCGCTCCGCCACCACCTGCCACATCCCTCCCAGGCTGACGAAGGGCTCCTGGTCGCACAACGCCAGCTCCAGCCGCTCCAGGGCCGCGAAGTAGTCCGGATCCTCCTTGAGCGTGTCGTCGCTGACGTAGTCGTTGACCACGCGGGCGGCATAGCGCCCCACCACCCGGAGCCCGGCCGCGACCATCTGTCCCTCGACCTCGCCCGCCGTCACCTTGCGAGCGGTGGTGGTGAAGGTGGCCGACTCGAAGTCATCGGAGGAGAGCTCCGCCAGCGCGGCCTCGGGACCCTCGCGCGTGAGCTTCATGATCACGCGGGCGGACGGGTTCGGAGCCATCACCGACAGCCTGCCGCCGGGGCGGAGACGAGCGGCGAGCCGCTCGATGTCCTGCCCACCGGACGGTCGGTAGTGCAGCACGAAGTGGCACAGCACCAGGTCGAACTCCTCCTCGAAGGGAGGCAGGTCGTCGAGGGACCCCTCGACCGTGTGGAGACGCGCTGTCACTCCCAGGGCTTCGGCCCTGCGCGACGCCTGCGCCAGCCACCTGGGCGCGGGATCGACGATCGTGACGTCGTGACCGGCCTCGGCCAGCGCCAGCGCGTCGCGCCCGTCGCCCCCGCCCACGTCGAGCACGCGCAGCCCGCCGCCCTCGGCGTCCAACGCCACGGCCTGGCGACGCAGCGTCTCCCGCACCACCGAGAAACGGAGCCGCCCCCAGGGGGCCTCGCACCACGCGTTCCACTGAGCCAGCTTCTCGTCGAACGCGTCCCCCGCCATGCCGGGGACTATGGCAGGTCCTGCAGCCGGTGCACCTGTTGTCCCTGTGGATCGAAGTTCGTCGGTGACAACCACTGCTCGTGCCTCGTCCGCACCTCGGGCCACTCGCCGTCGAGCATCGAGAACCAGTCGGTGTCCCGGTTGCGGCCGTTGGTCACCATGTGCTGCCGGAAGCGCCCCTCGTGGGTGAACCCGAAGCGGGCAGCAGCCCGGGCGGAGGGCGCGTTGAGGGAGTCGCACTTCCACTCCACCCGGCGATAGCCGAGGTCGTCGAAGGCGTGTCGCAGCATCAGGTGGATCCCCTCGGTCGCCGCCGTCGTCCGCTGCAGGCCACGCGCGAGCAGGACACCCGAGATCTCGACGACGCCGGCGGTCAGCACGCACGGGAAGAAGGTCGCGAAGCCCGACGCATTGCCGCCGGCGGGGACGAACGCCAATGTCGCACCGTCCGGGTGGTCGGCCAGGCGCCGTACGACCTCGTCGTCGAAGACCTGGCGGTTCGTCGGCATGGGCCCGGGACGGTAGGTCCACAGGGATTCGTCGCCCGGCCCGCACACTGCCGCGAACAACGCCTCGGAGTGCTGGACGCCGATCGGCTCGGCCGTGACGTGGACGCCTGCCAGCGTCACGCCCCCGGGCTTGGACCTGGGTGACCAGCCCTCGACCGGCTCACCGACGGCCTGGCCGTGCTCGTTCGTCTGCACCCGCGAACGCTATCGCCGACCGACCTGCCCTGCTCACCCCGCCAGGAACGAGAACCGCACCTGACGCTCGGGGTTGTCGACGTTGAGGTCGACCAGGCAGATGCTCTGCCAGGTGCCCAGGGCCAGCTGTCCCGACAGCACCGGCACCGAGCACGAGGGAGAGATCAGCGCCGGCATCACGTGCGACCGTCCGTGGCCGGGCGAACCGTGGCGGTGCCGCCACCGGTCGTCGGCCGGCAAGAGGTCGCCCAGCGCCGCCAGGAGGTCGTCGTCGGAGCCCGCCCCGGTCTCCAGGATCGCCAGCCCGGCCGTTGCGTGCGGGACGAACAGGTGCAGCAGCCCGTCGCCTCGCGCAGCGACGAACTGAGCTGCGTCACGAGTCAGGTCGAGCACGGTCTCGTCGGACCCGGTGCCATAGGTTCGGACTTCGGACTCCACTCGCCAACCGTAGCGTCAGGCGGGCCGCGCGGTGCCGCCGTCGGCGTCCACCCCGCCGTGACAGGAGGCCATGGGCTCGGGCGCGGTGTGCCCGTCGCCATACTCCGCCAGGAAGAGACCGAGCCGTTCGTCGTCGGCACCGTCCAGGACGAGCTGGCGCCCCCAGACGGTCACCACCACCGGGCCCGGCAGTCCGTCGTACGGCGACAGGATCCCCTCCTCGGGCAGCTGGTCGACCAGCCGCGCCACGTCGCCCGAGCCCAACCCGGGCTCATGGGTGATCCACACCGTGCCGTGCTCGAGGGCGTGCACCGCGTTCTCCGGGGGCACCTCTTCGTCATAGACACCACACTCCAGCCAGCGCTGGGCGTGAGGACCGCCGACCGGAGGTGTCACCGGATAGTCGACGTCACCGGACACGTGGTCGAGCGGGAGCCCGTCATGGACAGCGACCTCGTCGAGGTCCGGCGGCTCCAGGCTGTGCACCAGCCGCGGCACCAGCAGCGCGGCCGCCACGAGCGCCAAGGCCATCGTCACTGCCGCGGCCAGCACGAACCGGCCGGGCCTGGTCGGCTCAGGGAGTGGAGCTGTCTCGCTCACGAGCGCAGCGCTGACTCGACGCGCTCGACCTTGGCGCTCAGCTGGCCCTCGAAGCCCGGTCGGATGTCGGCCTTGAGCACCAGTCCGACGCGGGGCGAGACCTCGGCCACGACGTCGACGGCCCGTTTCACGACGGCCATGACCTCGTCCCACTCCCCCTCGATAGTCGTGAACATCGACGTCGTCTCGTTGGGCAGTCCGGACTCCCGCACCACCCGGACTGCGGCAGCGACCGCCTCGGTGACCGACCCGGTCGGGTCGGTGGAGGTCGGGGAGATGGAGAAGGCAACGAGCATGCGACAACCGTACGGCGCGGACCCTCGTCCCAGGGCACGGCTCAGCAGATCGACACCTGACCGTCCCCCAGGTCCGTGGACCGCCCATCTTCGCAGTCGTCGGCCTCGGCCACGGATGCGTGCAGCATGCTGAGCTCGCCGTCGCGATAGAGCGTGAGCCTGACGCCGCCGCGCACGACCACCACCTCGGGACCGTCCTGCTCCACGTCCCACCCGGAGTCGAGCAGACTGCTCCGCCAGGCCGGGAAGGACTCCTCCGTCGGGCCCTCGATGCCCGCGGTGCAACCCAGTGGGCTGCCCGAGAGCGGGCCGTAGAGCCAGTACGGTGCGGGGTGGGCCACCTGGTGGAACGCCGCATCGACCTCACCCGGGACCTGGATCTGTGCGTTGGGGCCGTTGCAGGTAAACGCCGCGTCGTTGGACTGGGCTCGACGGTCGCGCGCCTGGCCCCCCAGAGGAGCCGCCAACGCGGTCGCCGCCAGCGTGAGCACCACGAAGGTGGCCAGGGCAGCCACGACGGTGCGTCGGAACCCCACCATCGCCGCAGCGAGTGCCGCCACGCCGATGGGGAGGAGCGCGAAGGGCAGGAGGGTCGTACCGGGCCCGGCGCCGTACTCCTCGGCGAGGCCGTACTGCACCGAGACCAGCAGCACTGCCAGGGCCAGGGCGGCCACCAGAATGATCGCCGCGCCGACCGGGCGCCATCGTCGGGTGCTCATGCAGGCACTCTCCTCCGTCGAGGGCGGCTCTCGCATCAGCACGGGTACTCCCATCGAGTTGACTACTGTTCGAACGCCGACCACGAAGGACACCCATGACCAGCACCGACGAGCTGCTCGCACGGCTCGAGACCACCCTCGACGCCCTGCCGATCCTCTCGAAGCTGTCGCCCGACCAGGTCTCCGTCCTCGACGAAGCCGTGGTCGAGGCCATGCGCACCGAGGACGAGGCCTTCGAGCAGGGCATGCAGGGTGCTCTCGCGCTGGTGCCCCGTCCCTTCCGTGGGCCCGCGCGCGGCCTGCTGTTCCCCAAGGGCGACCGTGGCTGACCTCCGGTCGCGCATCGAGGTGGCCAAGCTCGCCAGTGAGCTCGGGACGACGACCGAACGGCTCGCCTTCCTGGCCGAGCACGACGTCGAGGACATCCGTGCGTTGCACACGACGATCAGCACCGTCCTGCACGAGCGCAACGAGGACCGCATCACCCGGCTGGCCGGCCTCGCACCGCTGCTCCCGACGGCCATCACGGCCAGGATCGCCGAGCACGCGATGGGGCCGCTGGTGAGCGCCCGCTTCGCCGGGGCGATCAGCCCGGACGACGCCGCCAAGCTGGCGAAGAAGCTCCGACCCGCTTTCCTCAGCGAGGTGGCCGCCTGCCTGGACCCACAACGGGCGAAGACACTGCTGAGCCGGCTGCCGGACTCACTGCTGATCGACGCCGGTCGAGGGCTCCGCGAGAAGCACGAGCACGTCTCCCTCGGGCGCTTCGTGGCTGTCGTCAACACCGAGGTCGCGCTCGGCGTGATGGACGGCTCGTCCGGGGACGAGCTGCTCCAGGTGGGTCTTTTCACCGAGGCTGCCGACGCCCTGGCCGCCATCATCGACCGCCTTCCCGACGACCGCCTGGTGGAGGTGCTCCAGGCAGCCCGGGCGCGCGATATCTATGAGGACGCCGTCGCCCTCCTGCTGCCCTCGGTCGCCGACGAGCGCCGGAAGCGCCTGACCGACCGGATCACAGCGGAGGCTGAGACCTCATGACAGACGCCACGGGCGCCGACTCCTTCGCAGAGTCGGCGCCCGTGGCGTCTTGTGGTGGGTCAGGCCTTGAGCAGGTTGCGCAGGACGTACTGCATGATCCCGCCGTTGCGGTAGTAGTTGGCCTCGCCGGGGGTGTCGATGCGGACGACCGCGTCGAACTCCACGTCGCCTGCCTTGACCTTGACCGTCCTGGGCGTCCGGCCGTCGTTGAGCTCGGTGATGCCGGTGATGGAGAACTCCTCCTCACCCGTGAGCCCGAGCGACTCGGCGGTCTCGCCCTGCGGGAACTGCAGGGGGATCACGCCCATGCCGATCAGGTTGGAGCGGTGGATGCGCTCGTAGGACTCGGCGATCACGGCCTTGACCCCGAGCAGCGAGGTGCCCTTGGCCGCCCAGTCCCGCGACGAGCCGGAGCCGTATTCCTTGCCGGCCAGCACGACCAGCGGGACACCTGCGGAGATGTAGTTCTCCGAGGCCTCGAAGACGGAGACAACGGGGGCGCCCTCACCCTGTCCAACGGTGAAGTCGCGGGTGACCCCGCCCTCGGTGCCGGGCGCGAGCTGGTTGCGCAGCCGGATGTTGGCGAAGGTGCCGCGGATCATGACCTCGTGATTGCCGCGACGCGAGCCGTAGGAGTTGAAGTCGCGCTGCTCGACGCCGTGCTCGGCGAGGTAGCGACCGGCCGGGCTGTCCTTCTTGATGGCGCCGGCGGGGCTGATGTGGTCGGTCGTGACCGAGTCGCCCAGCTTGAGCAGGACCCGGGCGCCGGCGATGTCCTCGACCGGGGTCGGCTCCTTCGGCATCCCGTCGAAGTAGGGGGCCTGCGGACGTAGGTCGACTCCTCGTCCCACTCGAAGGTGTTGCCCTCGGGCGTCTGCAGTGAACGCCACTGCTCGTCGCCCGCGAACACGTCCTCATAGCTGGAGTCGAACATCTCGGAGTTGATCGCCTGGGCGACCACGTCCTCGATCTCCTTGGCCGAGGGCCAGATGTCGCGCATGAAGACGTCGTTGCCGTCCTGGTCCTGGCCCAGGGGGTCGTTGAACAGGTCGACGTCCATCGAGCCGGCCAGGGCGTAGGCCACGACCAGGGGCGGGGATGCGAGGTAGTTCATCTTGATGTCGGGGTTGATGCGGCCCTCGAAGTTGCGGTTGCCGGACAGCACCGAGACGACCGCGAGGTCGTTGTCGTTGACCGCCTGGCTGACCTCGGGGATCAACGGCCCCGAGTTGCCGATGCACGTCGTGCAGCCATAGCCGACGAGGTTGAAGCCCAGCTTGTCGAGGTAGGGAGTCAGCCCGGACTTCTCGTAGTAGTCGGACACGACCTTGGAGCCGGGTGCCAGCGTCGTCTTGACCCATGGCTTGCGCTGCAGGCCCTTCTCGACCGCCTTCTTGGCGAGCAGGGCAGCCCCGATCATCACCGACGGGTTGGAGGTGTTGGTGCACGACGTGATCGCGGCGATCGTCACCGCGCCGTGGTCGAGCTCGAACTCGGTGCCGTCGGCGAGGGTGACCTGGGCCTTGTTGCTGGGGCGACCATCGGCAGCTGCTGCGGCGTGGTCGTGCCAGTTGTCCGGCACGCCCTTGCCGTTGCCGCCACCGGCGCCGCCGTTGGAGGCGGGGGCGTCGCTGGAGGGGAAGGACTCCGCAGACGCCTCGTCCACCTTGGACTCGACGCCCTCGGGCTGCTCGTTGGAGGGGACACCGGGCTTGCGGTCCTCGCCGCCGGTCTCACCCTCGCTGACATAGTCGGCGAGCGACGTACGGAAGGCCTCCTTCGCGTCCGAGAGGGACACCCGGTCCTGGGGACGCTTGGGGCCGGCCAGGGACGGGACGACGGTGGCGAGATCGAGCTCGAGCTTCTCGCTGTAGCGCGGTTCAGCACTCGGGTCGTGCCACAGGCCCTGCTCCTTGGCATAGGTCTCGACGAGAGCGAGCTGCTCGTCAGGGCGCCCGGTGAGGCGGAGGTAGTCGATGGTCTGCTCGTCGATCGGGAAGACGGCGATGGTCGAGCCGAACTCGGGGCTCATGTTGCCGATGGTGGCGCGATTGGCCAGCGGGAGCACCGAGACGCCGGGGCCGTAGAACTCGACGAACTTGCCGACCACACCGTGCTCGCGGAGCATCTCGGTGATGGTGAGCACCAGGTCGGTGGCGGTCGCACCCTCGGGCAGGTCGCCGTTGAGCTTGAAGCCCACGACCCGCGGGATCAGCATGGAGACCGGCTGGCCGAGCATGGCTGCCTCGGCCTCGATGCCGCCCACGCCCCAGCCCACGACACCGATGCCGTTGACCATCGTGGTGTGGGAGTCGGTGCCGACGCAGGTGTCGGGGTAGGCCAGCACCTCGCCGTCGACCTCGCGCGTGAACACGGTGCGGGCGAGGTGCTCGATGTTCACCTGGTGGACGATGCCGGTGCCGGGCGGGACGACCTTGAAGTCGTCGAAGGCGCCCTGGCCCCACCGCAGGAACTGGTAGCGCTCGCGGTTGCGCTCGTACTCGATCTCGACGTTGCGCTCGAAGGCCTCGGGCGTGCCGAAGACGTCGGCGATGACGGAGTGGTCGATGACCATCTCGGCGGGTGCGAGCGGGTTGATCTTGGTCGCGTCGCCACCCAGCTCGGCCATCGCCTCGCGCATGGTGGCGAGGTCGACGACGCAGGGCACGCCCGTGAAGTCCTGCATGATCACGCGCGCCGGCGTGAACTGGATCTCCTTGTCGGGGTCGGCCGTCTCGTCCCACCCGGCCAGCGCCTTGATGTCGTCGGCGGTGATGTCTGCACCGTCCTCGGTGCGCAGGAGGTTCTCCAGGAGCACCTTGAGGCTGAATGGCAGCGACTCGACGTCGAGTCCCTCCCCCACCACCTTGTCGAGGCGGAAGATCTCGTAGGACTTCCCGTCCACATCGAGGCTGCTCTTGGCGCCGAAGCTGTCCTGACTGGCCATTCGCCACATCTCCTGAGTTGTCTGGTGGATCACCGGGCCGTGTCTCCCCACCCTATGCGGGACGGAGCCAACCGAAGTTTGTCTTGACATCAAGATACATGATGGGGCTCAGGGCGTCACTCGACGCCTGCCCGCGCGTCGAGCCGTTAGAGCAGGTCGTGCGCAGCCAGCTCGACCTGTTTGTGACGCCACTCGCTCGCGCGATAGACGCAGGCGATGAGCGCCGAGCGGTGGACCCGGCGCAGATCTCCGATCACGAACGCGTGCCGCGCCTTGGTCTCCGGGTTGGCCCCCTCGGCGAGGCCGAGGTGCCACGCGGCGTAGTCGTCCCAGGTGTGGCGCGACAAGAATGCGTTCTCATCCTCCGGGCCGGGCTGCACCTCGCCCCAGTCGCTGTCCAGGACGTACTGCCTCTTGTCGATCAGGCGCCGGGCGTGCGCGACAGCGTCCTCGTTCACGGCGTACGTCGCCATCTCGACCTCGCTTCCCACCAACCGTGCGTCCTGCTGACGCTACCCACGCGGCTCGCCCCGCGCGAGGGGTCAGCGCGTCAGCAGAGCGACGCACTCCACGTGGTGCGTCATCGGGAACAGGTCGAAGGCCCGCAGGAGCTCGAGGCGATATCCGTGCTCGGCGAAGATGGCGACGTCGCGGGCCAGCGCCGCCGGGTCGCAGGCGACGTAGGCGACCGCCCGCGGTGCCCGGTCCGCGACCTGCTCCACCACACGCCGCTTGGCTCCTTCACGCGGCGGGTCGAGGACGACGAGGTCGAACGGCTCGTCATGTGCCGACGCCAGCACCCGGTCGACGGAGCCGCGCGCCACGACCGCGCCCTGATGGCTGGCGAGGTTGTCGCGACAGTGCTCTGCCGCGGACCGATCCGCCTCGACGGCCACGACGCGGGTGCCGTCCCCGACGGCATCGGCCAGGAAGCGGGCGAAGAGCCCGACGCCGGCGTACAGGTCGAGGACCCGCTCCCCCGTCCTCGGCCGGAGGGCCGAGAGCACGGCGTCCACGAGGACCGCCGGCGCGGCGGGATGGACTTGCCAGAAGCCGTCGGCCTCGAGCCCGAACTCGTGGGTGGCGCCGCCCGCGGTGACGCCACGTGACGTGGTCACGGCCTGGGGCTGTCCTGGCCGCGCGCCCTCTGCCGCGATCAGGCAGTCGTCGACGACGACCAGGTCGTGCGACCGGTGCTTGCGCATGGCCGGCGTGCCGTCGGCGAGCGCGGCGTAGCGCTGCCTGGTGCGCCAGCGCAGGCCGTCGTCGGGACGGTCGGGCACGGGCACCGCCTCGACGATCAGCTCACGAACGAGTGGATCTTCCGGGCCGAGCCTTCCGAGCCGCACCAGCTGCTCGGCGACGACGGTCGCCTTCAGCTGGCGCTGTGCCGGCAGGGAGACGTGCTGGAAGTCGCACCCCCCACACAGGCCGGGCCCTGCGAACGGGCACGGCGCGAGGACCCGATCAGCTGACTGCTCGACCACCTCGACGGCGTCGGCCCGCCAGAACCGGTCTCCGTCGGTCCCCTCGGTGACCTCCACGACGACCTGCTCCCCGGGCAGGGCATGGCGCACGAACACCGCCCTCCCCTCCACCCGGGCCACGCAGTGGCCACCGTGGGCGACGGGTCCGACCACCACCTCGAACCGCTCCCCCGCCCTGGAGGGGCCCCGAAGCTTGCGCGGCCGCGCCTGCCGGCTCACGGGTCGATCTGCCGGTCGGTGTCGGCCTGGTCGCCGCCCCTGACCCGGCCGGCCCGCAGGTCTCCGGCCTGCACCCGGTTGTGATAGTCGCGGTCGGCCGCGATGACGGAGGATCGCAGCTGGTAGGGCACCGAGATGACCATGACCCCGGGCGTGAAGAGCAGCCGCCCCTTGAGGCGCAGCGCCGTCTGGTTGTGGAGCAGCTGCTCCCACCACCGACCCACGACGTATTCGGGGATGTAGACCGCCACCACGCCGCGTGGGCTGGCGCGTCGGATCTCCTGGGCGTATTCGACGATCGGCCGCACGATCTCGCGGTATGGCGAGTGCAGCACCTTCAGCGGCGTGTCCATGTGGCGCTCGTCCCACTCCTCCAGCAGCCTGTTCGTGGCGCGGGCGTCGATCGAGACATAGATCCCCTCGAGCACGTTGGGACGGGTGGCCTTGGCGAAGGCCAGGGCTCGCAGGGTCGGCTTGTGGAGCTTGGAGACCAGGACGATCGCGTGCACCCGGGTCGGCAGCACCTTGTCCTGCTCGTCGGCTGCGAGCTCCTCCTCGACCATCGTGTAGTGGCCCCGGATGCCCCTCATGATCAGGAAGAAGAAACCCATCGCCAAGATGGTGATCCAGGCCCCGGCGAGGAACTTGGTCACCACCACGATCACCAGCACGACGGCGGTCAGGCCCAGCCCGAAGGTGTTGATCGCCCGCGAGCGCATCATCCGGCGGCGCTTCGCCGGGTCGGTCTCGGCCCTCAGGTGTCGGGTCCAGTGGCGGATCATCCCGAGCTGGCTGAGGTTGAAGGAGACGAACACCCCGACGATGTAGAGCTGGATCAGCTTGGTCGTCTCGGCGTCGAAGACGAAGATCAGGACCATCGACATGGCGGCGAGGAAGACGATGCCGTTGCTGTAGGCGAGCCGGTCACCCCGCGACCCCAGCGACCGCGGCGCCAGCCCGTCCTGGGCGAGGATCGACCCGAGGACGGGGAAGCCGTTGAACGCCGTGTTGGCGGCCAGCACGAGGATGACCCCGGTGACCGTGACGACGAAGTAGAAGCCGGGCGCGAAGTTGTCGAAGACGCCGGCAGCGATCTGGGAGATGAGCGGGTGCTGCTCGTAGTCTCCCGGCAGCGCTCCCCCGGCGGCATCGCGCAGGCGGTCGAGCTCGTGCGGGTCGACGTAGCGCACGCTCATCTGCTGGGCGAGCACGATGACGCTCATCATCATCGAGATCGCGATCAGCGCCAGGAGCAGCAGCGTCGTGGCCGCGTTGCGACTCTTTGGCCGCTTGAAGGCCGGCACACCGTTGGAGATCGCCTCGACCCCGGTCAGCGCGGCACATCCCGACGAGAAGGCCCGAGCGAGCAGGAAGACCATGGCGACCTGGGTCAGCGGCCCCTCCCACCCGGGCGAGGGCTCGATCTCGAGACCGGCGCTCTCGGCCAGCGGCAGGTCACCGCCCCAGAGGCGAAGCAGGCCATAGCCGCACATCCCCAGGATCGTGAACATGAACAGATAGGTCGGTATGGCGAACAACGTCCCCGACTCGCGCACGCCGCGCAGGTTGAGCGCAGCCAGCACCGCGACCGCGAAGCAGGCGACCAGCGCCTCGTGCCCGATCAGGGCGGGGATCGCGCCGGCGGCATACTGCGCGGCCGACGAGATCGACACGGCGACCGTCAGCACGTAGTCGACGAGGAGAGCACTCGCCACGGTCATGCCTGCCGTCTTCCCCAGGTTGACGGTGGCCACCTCGTAGTCGCCGCCACCCGAGGGGTAGGCGTGCACGGTCTGCCGGTAGGACGCGACGACGGTGAACATGACCAAGGCGACGAACAGCCCGATCTTCCAGCTCCAGGCGTATGCCGAGACCCCCGCGACGCTGAGCATGATGAAGATCTCGTCCGGCGCGTAGGCCACCGAGGACAGGGCGTCACTGGCGAAGACGGGCAGTGCGATGCGTTTGGGGAGCAGTGTCTCGCCCAACTGGCTGCTGCGGAGCTTGCGCCCGAGCAGGATCCGCTTCGCTACGTCACCGACACCCACAGGCGCGAAGCCTAGACCCGCCCGGCCCCGGCCACACTCTGCAGTACGGTTCTGGCGTGCATGTCGTCATCATGGGTTGTGGCCGAGTGGGATCCACGCTTGCCCGCAGCCTCGAGGACCGCAACCACACCGTCTCCGTCATCGACAGCGACCCGGACGCGTTCCGCCGCCTGGGTCCGTCCTTCAACGGCGACAAGGTGACCGGCTACGGCTTCGACCAGGCAGTCCTGGAGAAGGCCGGCATCCGCCGCGCGGACGCGTTCGCGGCCGTCTCCAGCGGTGACAACTCCAACATCATCGCCGCGCGGGTCGCCCGCGAGACCTTCGGGATCCAGCAGGTCGTCGCGCGCATCTACGACCCCGGACGCGCCGAGGTCTACCAGCGCCTCGGCATCAACACGGTGGCGACCGTGAAGTGGACGGCCGACCAGGTGCTGCGGCGGGTCCTGCCCGCCGGCGCCGAACCCGACTTCCGCGACCCCTCGGGGACGATCCGGGTCGACCACATCCAGGTGCCGGAGCAGTGGGTCGGTGAGCGCACGATCCACTTCCAGGAGCAGTCGCGCAGCCGCATCGCGTGGATCGACCGGCTCGGCGAAGGCATGATCCCGACCCGGGAGACCGTCATCCAGGAGGGCGACATGCTTCACCTGGTGATGCGCGAACAGACCGCCGCGCACGCCTACGAGGTGCTCGAGCGCGGACCCGAGGAGCAGTAGAAGATGCGCGTTGCCATCACCGGTGCAGGAGCCGTGGGCCGCTCGATCGCCCGCGAGCTGATCGACAACGGCCACCAGGTGCTCCTGATCGACAAGTCACCCAGCGCCATCCGCCCGGAGCGGGTGGCGCACGCCGAGTGGCTGCTCGCCGACTCCTGTGAGCTGTCCTCGCTCGAGGAGGCCGAGCTCGACAAGTGCGACGTCGTCATCGCCGCGACCGGCGACGACAAGGCCAACCTCGTGACCTCGCTGCTCGCCAAGACCGAGTTCGGGGTGCCGCGCACCGTGGCGCGCGTCAACCACCCCAACAACGAGTGGCTCTTCACCGAGGCGTGGGGCGTCGACGTCAACGTCTCCACCCCGCGCATCATGTCGGCCCTCGTCGAGGAGGCAGTCAGTGTCGGTGACCTCGTCCGGCTCTTCACCTTCCGCCAGGGCAACGCCAACCTCGTCGAGATGACCCTGCCGCCCGAGTCGCCCTACGTCGGCACGCCCAGTGGCCTGGTGCCGCTGCCCGACAACTGCTCGCTCGTCACCATCCTGCGCGACGGACAGGTCTACACCCCCACCGGCGACCAGCCGCTGGAGGCCGGCGACGAGCTGCTGTTCGTCTGCCCGACGGAGATCGAGGAAGAGCTCGAAGCACTGCTCTCGCCGCGGGACCGCCGCTCCTGACCTCCGGGTCAGCCCGCTGGCTGGCCCATCGGTGTGTGGTTGCGCGCCAGGACCCACACCATCGCCCCCAGGGCCGCCAGCTGCAGCGGCCAGCCCAGGACGACCTTGAGCACCCCCAGGGCAGCCACGGCTGCGTCCGGGTCGACCGAGCCCGCATTCCCGGCCAGCCAGATCGGCGCCTGGACCAGGACACGCAGCAGGCACGGCAACGCCAGCAGCCAGGTCAGGCGGGTGCAGAGCTTGACGACCTGCTTGTCGTCGTGCCAGGCAGTGGGGTCGCCGGTGACGCTGCCCACCATGAATCCCACGACCGGCCAGCCGATCAGGCAGGTCACGGCCAGCACCACGGCGTAGCCGGAGTTGTAGAGGATTCCCGGCAGGAAGTAGGCCAGCGCCTGCTCCTGCTCGCTGCCTCCGCTCGCCGCCGAGCGCGCCACGAAGAGCCAGCCGATGCCGATGCCGACCAGTGCGTTGACGACGAACTGCACAGAGGAGCGCTGGACCAGGCGGACCAGGAGCAGCACGACGGCCACCGAGACGCTGATGGCCAGCGCGAGGCGCAGCTCACGGGTGGTCAACCACAAGATCGTGAAGGCGATGGTGGGCACGGCGGCCTCGACCATGCCGCGCCGGCCGCCCAGCGCCTGGGCCAGCTGACGGCGGACGACCGCCTCGACGGTGTCGACGGTGGGGCCCCGGCCTCAGGGTGCGGGCCGGGGGTGGCTGCGCCGGTCACGGGATCAGCTCGTAGCGGGGATTGAAGAGCACCCGGTGCCCCGAGCCGGTGCCGATCCGGCCCTCGACCCTCATCGCCCGCCCCGGTCCGACGCCGGCGATGCGACGACGTCCGAGCCACACGATGGTGATGACCCCGCTGCCGTCGTCCAGCTCGGCCTCGAGCGCGGGGACGCCACCTCGGGGACGAAGAGTGACGGTCCGGATCGTGCCGCGAAGGACCACCCGGTCGCGGTCCGGCGCGTCCTGGATGCTCACCTCCCCGGCCGCCGCGTGCGTGGCGCGCAGGTCTCGCGCGTGCGCCTCGCCGCTGTCGGCCCAGCGGGCGAGGCTGCGACGCAGCCGGCCACGGTGCTCGGGGGTCAAGACCCGGTCACCGGACCCGTCGAGCCTGGTCGGGCAGGATCGCCGGGAGCGGCTCGCCGACTGCCATCGCACCGGCACCGCGGCGTACGACGACCTGGGCCAGCGCGTCCTCCCAGTCCTGGGCGCCGTCGGGCTCGACGGCCGGGCGGCCCCGGAAGCTCGCACGCAGCAACCAGCGCTCGCCGTTGACGCCGAGGATGCGCGCGGGCTGCAGGGTCACCGTCCCGTCGGGCATCTGCGTCGGCACCTGGCAGAACAGCTCGGGACCGAACGGTCCCTCGCGCTCCTCGGCCTGGCCACCTCGCCCGGTGATGTCGGCCGCGATCTGGGGACGCACGGTGCTCCAGAGGTCGCCGTTGCGTGGTGCGGCGAAGGCCTGCATCTCGAGGGCGCCGTCCTGGGCGGCCAGCATGACCGACTGCACGACCCCGCTCTTCTCGTCGACCTGCAACCTGAGCTCACGCTCGCCGGGAGCGATCAGGAGCGAGCCGAGGTCGACGCGCTCGATCCCGTCGTCGGCGACCTGCGACTCGTCGAAGGGGCCACCCGTGCGAGTGACCGGTCCGTCCTGTGCAGCGTCTGGCTCAGTGTCCTGCCCAGTCTCCGGAGCGGGCTCGAGAGCCTGCTGCGCGGTGGGCTCCGACTTGCGACGGAACTTCACGACTCGTCACTCCATTCATGGTGCTGCGGACTCGGGCGGAGCGTGGTTCACGCGGGCGTGAAGCCACCAGTAGAACCGTAGCCCCCATCGCCACGGGCGGAGTCGGGCAGTGTCGCCACCTCGACGAAGCGGGCCCGCTCGAACCTCTGGATCACCAGCTGGGCGATCCGGTCGCCGCGACTCAGGCTCACGGGTGCCTGCCGGTCGTGGTTGACCAGCAGGACCTTGATCTCACCGCGATAGCCCGCGTCCACGGTGCCCGGGGTGTTGACGATGGAGAGCCCGTGTCGCACCGCGAGCCCCGACCGCGGGTGGATGAGTGCGACGAAGCCGTCGGGCAGCGCCAGCGCCACCCCGGTCGGCACGAGCGCCCGCTCCCCCGGGGCCAGCGTGACGTCGACGCTGGAGTGGAGGTCGGCCCCTGCGTCTCCCGGGTGGGCGTAGGCAGGCAGCGGGAGATCCGGATCTAGACGGACGATCTGCACGTCCAGGCTGGCGTCTGACACGGGCGGTGAATCTACCCGCCACCGCTCTGGCCCACACGTCCCCATAGGCTCTGAATCGTGGAATTCGCCGAACGGCTCACGGTCCCCCTGCGGTGGTGGGTCCAGGGGACCATGCTCGTGGCCACCTTGTGGCTCGCGCTGATCGTCGCGATCCCGTCTGCCGTGGCGTGGACCGTGACCGGTCTCGCAGCCGCCCTGGTGGCGGGCATGTTCCTCAAGTACGGCGCCGCCCGGGTCAGCGTCGCGGACGGAGTGCTCCACGCAGGTCGCGCCCACATCGCGGCCGAGCACGTCGGCGCGGTCACCGCCCTCGACGCGGAGGCCATGCGACTGCAGGCCGGCCGCGACGCCGACGCCCGGGCCTTCCTCCTCCTGCGGCCCTACCTCAAGCGCGGAGTCAGGGTCGACCTGACCGACCCGACCGACCCGACGCCCTACTGGCTGATCAGCTCACGCCGCCCCGAACGGCTTGCTGCCGCCCTGAGGCAGTCTGCCCCCGCTGGGTAGGGTGGTCGGCATGGCTTCCGACTCAAGCAAGGTTTGGTCAGTCTTCTCCCTCGCCGCCGCCCTCGGCGCTGCAGCAATGGCGAAGAAGGGGCTCAACACGACGTGGCGCGCCACCACGGGCAAGAACCCGCCCGCCAACCCGGCCGACCCCGACGTGGACGTCAAGGAGGCCGTGGCCTGGGCCGTCGTGAGCGGCACGATCATCGCCCTGGCCAGGATGTTCGCCACCCGACGGGCCGCGAACTACTACGCCCGTTCGACCGGTCACCTGCCCCCGGGGCTCCAGAAGGACAACCAGAACGCCGACGCGGCCGACGCCCCGAAGACCTGACCCCGCTCCTCAGACACGCCTGAGGCCGCGGTCCCGACGTGGGATCGCGGCCTCGTGGCGTGGTGGTCAGTCGCAGTCGCGACAGATCATCTTCTTCGCGTCCGCGAGCTGCGAGCGGTGGTGCACCAGGAAGCAGCTGCGACAGGTGAACTCGTCCTCCTGCGTGGGCATCACCTCGACGGCGAGCTCCTCGTGCGAGAGGTCGGCGCCGGGCAGCTCGAAGGACTCGGCGGCCTCCGTCTCGTCCTCGTCGACCTTTCCGGAGTTCTTGTCGTGGCGACGAGCCTTGAGCTCCTCGATGCTCTCTTCGCTCTGGTCTTCCTCGGTCTTGCGCGGCGCGTCGTAGTCAGTTGCCATGTTCGTCTCTCTTGTCGTCCGCACGAATCCCGGATCGCGGGTTTCGTCCTGCTCGTCGGCGCCAGATTGTGCACCATCGCCCCCGCGGCCCGCACGGCGGTCCATCGGTCACGCCTGAACCGATCGCAGCCCCCCTGTATTCCCGGCCCCGTCCGGTCTCCTCAGGCCAGGAAGCCGGCGGCCCGCAGGGCGGTGACGAACTCGTCCCAGGCGGCGGCAGGCGCAGCAGTCACGAGTGCGTTCACCGGACCGTCCGGGACCACCTCCGGGAGCCGGCCGGGCAGCAGGCCGAAGCGCCCACCCGCCTCGGTCACGATCAGCGCGCCGGCGCTGTGGTCCCAGGGCTGGGGGCCCTCCTCGACATACGCGTCGCCGGTCCCGTCCGCGACGTGGCACAGGTCGAGCGCGCACGAGCCGAGTCGCCGGATGTCACGCACGTGGGGCAGCAGGGCGGCCACGCAGGCCGCCTGGTGGGCGCGGACCTCGGCGCGATAGCCGAAGCCGGTCAGCACCAGGGCCTGTGACAGCGGCGGCACCGTTCGGCGTACGGCGATGGGCCGGCCGTCGCGCGTGGCACCGGCGCCGCGGGCTGCGGCGTGCTCGGTGCCGGTCGTGCCGTTGATGACCGCCCCGGCCACCACCTCGCCGTCGACCTCGGCAGCGATCGACACCGCCCACTCGGGCAGGCCGTAGAGGTAGTTGACCGTCCCGTCGATGGGATCGACGATCCAGCGGACGCCGCTGGTCCCGGCGTGGTCCTCGCCCTCCTCGCCCATGATGGCGTCGTCGGGGCGAGCCGCCAGGAGGCTCGCGCGGATCAGCTCCTCGCAGGCGCGGTCTGCGGCCGTGACGACGTCGACGGCGCTGCTCTTGGTGTCGGCCACCTCGACTCCCCCGGCGTGCATCGAGCGGGCGAGCGCGACCGACTGGCGTCCGACGTCGAGTGCCAGGTCGCGCAGGACGACCGGGAGGCCTCCGGTCACGCGTCGGCTCCGCAGAGGGCAGGGCGCGGGCCTCGCGGGTTGGGGCAGCACCCCGCTGCGCAGATGTCGCGCCACGCGCCGATGTTGCCCACAGCGGCGCGGGTGACGTCCTCGCCGCGTTCGACGGCCGCGCGCTCGAGGAGCAGGTCGCGCGCCATCGCGACGAACCGGGTGTCGACGCCGGGGGTCGCGGCACGGACCACTGCGAGACCGACCTCGACCGCGGTTTCAGCTGCTTCGGTGTCGAGGTCGTAGACGACCTCCATGTGGTCGGAGACGAACCCGACCGGGATCAGCACGGCCGACCGGGCGCCGCCTGCTGCCAGCGCCCTGAGGTGGTCGTTGACATCCGGCTCGAGCCACGGCGTGTGCGGGGAGCCGGATCGGGAGCAGTAGACGAGGTCGTGGGCGTGCCTCCGACCCGTCTGCGCCTGGACCCGCGCGGCCACCTCGCCGGCGACGTCGACGTGCTGACGGACATAGGCGTCGCCCTCGGGTCCGCTCGTGCTGGCCATGTCGGTCGGGATCGAGTGGGTCACGAAGAGCAGCACTGCCTCGTCACGGACGTCCTGGGACAGCTCGGCCAGGGCTGCCAGGGTGGCGTCCACGACGGGCTCCACGAAGCCCGGGTGGTTGAAGTACTGCCGCAGCCGGTCCAGCCGCGGCGCGCCCTCGACCGCGGCACTGGCCTCCGCGAGGTTCTCGCGATATTGCCGGCACGACGAGTAGGACGAATAGGCAGAGGTGGTGAGCACGGCTGCTCGGGTGATGCCGTCGTCGCGCATCTGCGCCAGGGTGTCGGCGAGGTAGGGATCCCAGTTGCGGTTGCCCCAGTAGACCGGCAGGGAGATCCCAGCGCCTTCGAGGTCCTCGCGGATGGCAGCCAGCAACGCCCTGTTCTGGTCGTTGATCGGGCTCCGACCACCGAAGGCGAAGTAGTGCTCCCCCACCGCCTCGAGGCGTTCGCGCGGGATCCCGCGGCCCCGCGTGACGTTCTCCAGGAACGGCACCACGTCCTCCGGCTTCTCCGGGCCACCGAAGGACAGCAGCAGCAGGGCGTCGTAGGGCGAGACGTCTGGACCGGAAGGGGCAACCATGGTGCTCAGCCTAGTGAGCGGGTCGAAGCCCACTAGCCTCTCGGCATGGCTGGGTGGACGAACTGGGCAAGCACCGAGACTGCGCACCCCCAGGAGATCGTCACACCGCGTGCCACGCAGCAGATCGTCGACCAGGTCGAGCATGCCCGCGCCCACGGCCGGAAGGTGAAGATGGTGGGGTCGGGCCACAGCTTCACCGGCATCTCGGCCCCAGTCGACGTCATGGTCATGCCCCACGCCCACACCGGGATCCTCTCGGTGGACCGCGACGCCATGACGGTCACCGCGCTCGCCGGCACACAGCTCCACGTGCTCAACTCCGAGCTGGAGCGCATGGGGCTCTCTCTCTACAACATGGGGGACATCGCCGAGCAGACGATCGCCGGCGCGGTGTCCACCGGCACGCACGGCACGGGCGGGACCGCGTCGTCGATCTCCGCCCAGGTCGCCGGCTTCACGATCGTCACCGGTCACGGTGAGGTGGTCTCGGCGTCGCCGACGGCGTCGCCGGAGATCTTCGAGCTGGGCCGGGTGGGACTCGGTGCGCTGGGGATCCTGACCGAGATCACGTTCCGGGTCGTGCCCCTCTTCGGGCTCGCCGCCCACGAGCGGTCCGCCACCTGGGGCACCCTGCTGGCGACCTACGACGAGCTGACCTCCACCCACGACCACGTCGACGTCTACTGGTTCCCCCACACCGATCAGGTGATGGTGAAGACCAATGACCGCCTCCCCGGGATCGATGGACTCAGACCGCTGGGGCGCTGGAAGCACTGGGTCCAGGACGAGCTGTTCGCCAACACGGTGTTCGGGGTGCTGACCGACGTCGGGGTCCGGGCGCCGGCTGCAGTGCCCAGGATCAACCGCCTCGCAACCAGCTCGTTGTCCGAGCGTCGCTACAGCGACGTCGCCCACAAGGTCTTCACCTCGCCCCGCCGCGTGCGGTTCAAGGAGATGGAATACGCGGTTCCGCGCGAGGGCGGCCTCGAGGTGCTCGAGGCGGTGCGCCGCAGGATCGACCGCTCGTCGTGGCAGATCGGGTTTCCCATCGAGATCCGGGCGACGCCGGCCGACGACGTGACCTTGTCGACGTCAGTCGGCCGCGAGTCGATGTATCTCGCCTTCCACGTGCCCGCGAGGGCCGACCACGCGCCATACTTCGCCGGCGTCGAGGAGATCCTGCGAGCAGCGGGCGGACGACCGCACTGGGGCAAGATGCACACGATGGTCGCCGACGACCTGGCCTCGGTCTATCCGGGCTTCGAGGACTTCCTGCGGCTGCGCGACCGCCTGGATCCCGAGCGGCTGTTCACCAACCCCTACCTCGACCGCGTCCTGGGCATCTGAGGGCGGCCTCACACGTTGGCCGGACCGCGCGGCTTCGGAGCGCGCAGGTCGAGGGCGATGGCGAGGAGTCGCAGCGCCAGGCACACCCCGAAGCCGGACGCGGCAACCACGCCGAACGGCATCCCGAGGTGGTCCAGCCCGACCGCGATCCCTGCGCCGACGAGCGCTGGGGTCGCGTAGAGGTTGCCGCTGAAGACCTCGGGCGGACGACCGGCGAGCAGGTCTCGGACCATCCCGCCGCCGATCCCGGTGACCATGCCCATCAGGGCGGCCGGGACCGGTCCCAGGCCGTACTCCACCGCCTTGAGCGCGCCGGTCACGCAGAACAGGGACAGGCCGAAGGCGTCCGAGAGGTTGACCACGCGCTCGAGCCGGCCGACGGTCGGGTGGAAGGCGAACGTCACCAGCCCGGCCGCGATCGGCACGAGCAGGTAGCGCCAGTCGGCCAGGGCCGCGGGTGGGGTCGCATCGATGAGCACGTCGCGCAGGAAGCCACCCCCCAGGCCCGTCGTGCCGGCCAGGACGAGGACCCCGAAGACGTCGAAGTGCTTGCGGACTGCGACCAGCGCACCGGAGATGGCGAAGACGAAGATCCCCAGCAGGTCCAGGACGACGAGTGCGGCGCCTGCGTCGGTCGCGGGTGGGATCACCGTCCAACGCTATCGGCAGGCACGCCGCTCGCGTAGCGGCTGTGCGGGGTGTCGCTGGCGTAGGCTCGGCGAAACCCGGCACACCAGTCGAAACAGGCGTGTCGTCGACCAGCTCCACGCACGGGAAACAGGAGTGCAGCACCCATGGCGCACCTCACGCTTGCGGGACGAAGCGATGATGGCAGGCGCTTGCTGCTGGTGGACGACAACGGCGCCGAGTTCACCCTCGACATCGACGCCTCACTTCGTGCCGCCCTCCGCGGCGAGCACGCCCGCATCGGCCAGTTGGAGATTGAGATGGACAGCGCCCTTCGCCCCCGTGACATCCAGACCCGAATCCGGGCCGGCGAGACGCCGCAGGCGGTGGCGCAGGCAGCGAAGACGACTGTCGAGAAGATCATGGCGTTCGCCGCCCCCGTGCTGGCGGAGCGGGCCCACGTCGCGCAGCGTGCCCAGACCTCCTCGCTGCGGCGGCCCGCGGGTGACTCCGGGGCTCGCACGCTGGGCGAGGCGGTGGGGGCACACCTGCGCTCGCTCAACGTCGACCCCTCCCAGGTCGAGTGGGACGCCTGGCGACGTGAGGACGGCCGCTGGACCCTCACCGGGGCGTTCGCCCTGGCACAGCGCAAGGGCACGGCCACCTTCGCCTATGACCTGCGCGGCAGCTTCGTCACTTCCGAGGACGACGACGCCCGCTGGCTGGTGGGCGAGGCGGTCGGTCGCTCGGCCGCCGCAGCCCTGGCCCGCGACGACCTCAAGCAGGCCCGCGCGCGCAGGCTCAGCTCCGTGCCTGCCGACGAGCTGCCGCTGGGCGAGGACGCCATCGAGCTGGTGGCGGACGAGGTCGTTGCCGACGAGGCTCCGACCGATCCCGCCGCGGCTGTGGCAGCCCCGGCCGAGGACGTCGCCCCGGAGCCGACACCGGCCGAGGACGAGGTCGAGGTCGACGAGCAAGCCGGCCAATCAGCCGACCCAGGCGCCGCGGTCGATCCTGCCGCTGCCGAGCCGGCGTCGCGGCGACCCGCCCGGAAGGGCCGCGGACGGGCGTCGGTGCCGAGCTGGGACGAGATCATGTTCGGCGGGCCGAGCGACCAGGGACGCGGCTGAAGCAGCGCGCCTCGACCCTCGCCAACGCCGGTGGCGGTGATTAGTCTCCGCACATGTCGTACTTCGTCACCGGTGCCACGGGCTTCATCGGGCGTCATCTGGTCGAGGAGCTCCTCGGCCGTCGCGAGGGAGACATCTTCGTCCTGGTCCGAGAGACCTCACGCAGCCGCCTCGAGGCACTTACGCGGCAGTGGGCCTCCGACCGGGTGATCCCGGTCGTGGGCGACCTCGCGGAGCCTGGCCTGGGCGTGGACGAGGAGTGGGTCGAGGCACAGACCGGCAGGATCGAGCACTTCTTCCACCTCGCCGCCATCTATGACATGACCGCCGACTCGTCGACCAACGACGCGATGAACGTCGGCGGGACCCGGCACGCACTCGACCTCGCGGAGCGACTCGGGGTCGGCTGCTTCCACCACGTCTCCAGTGTCGCCGCTGCCGGTGACCACCACGGCAGGTTCGACGAGACGATGTTCGACGAGGGACAGCACCTGCCCTCGGCATACCACCGGACCAAGCACGAGTCGGAGGCGATCGTCCGCGACGAGTCGACGGTGCCCTGGCGGGTCTATCGCCCCTCGGTCGTGGTGGGGCACTCGGAGACCGGAGAGATGGACAAGGTCGACGGGCCCTACTACTTCTTCCCCCTGCTGAAGCTGCTCCGCGACAACCTCCCGGCCTGGCTGCCGCTGGTCGGGGTCGACCTGGGCGACACCAACGTCGTCCCGGTCGACTACGTCGCGAGGGCGATGGACCACCTCGCCCACCTTCCCGATCGCGACGGCGAGGCCTTCCACCTGGTCAACCCCGAACCGCAGCCGGTCGTCGACACCATCAACCTGTTCTGTACGGCGGCCGGCGCGCCCCGCTTCGCCACCCCGATCGACCGACGGGTCACCCGGGCGGGTCCTCTCGCGCTGGTGCCACGGATGCTGCGACCGTCCGGCGTCGTCGGCGCGCTGGTGCGCTCCGGCCCGATGCAGGCAGTCCTGGACCAGACGATCGGGAGGGCTGGCATCCCGGCCGAGGTGCTTGGCCACACGAGCTTCTCCGCGGTCTTCGACTCGCGTCGCACCGAGCAGGCGCTGGCGGGGTCCGGCATCGCCGTACCCGACCTGGAGTCCTATGCCGACACCCTGTGGAGCTATTGGGAGGAGCAGCTCGACGAGTCCACGGGACGCAACGTCGCCAACCGCGCGGCGCTCCAGGGCAAGCACGTCGTGATCACCGGCGCTTCCTCCGGGATCGGGCGGGTCACCGCGCTCAAGGTGGCCCAGGCCGGCGGCGTCCCCGTGCTGGTGGCGCGCGGGAAGGACAAGCTGGAGGAGACGCGGGCCGTGATCGAGCAGCGCGGCGGCCAGGCACACGTGTTCCCCTGCGACCTGTCCGACCTCGACGCGATCGACGAGCTGTGTGAGCGGCTGGGCGCCGAGCTGCCCACCATCGACTTCGTCGTCAACAACGCCGGCCGCTCCATCCGCAGGTCGCTGCGCCTGTCCCAGGACAGGTTCCACGACTTCGAGCGGACCATGCAGCTCAACTACTTCGGGGCCATCCGGCTCGTCATGCGCCTGATGCCCGCGATGCAGGAGCAGAAGTCAGGGCACATCGTGAACGTCTCGTCGATCGGCGTCCAGACCAACCCGCCACGGTTCTCGGCCTATGTCGCCTCGAAGTCCGCCCTCGACTCGTGGTCCAACGTGGTGGCGAGCGAGGTCGTCGGCAAGGGTGTCACCTTCACCAACATCCACATGCCCCTGGTGCGGACGCCGATGATCGCACCCACCAAGCTCTACGACCGCTTCCCGACGATCTCGCCCGCGCAGGCCGCCGACATCCTGATCAGGGCGATGGTCGAGCGCCCTCACGAGATCAACACGGCGCTCGGGAACGCGGGGGCCATCGCCCACACGGTGATGCCCAAGACTGCGTTCCGCGTGCTCAACATGGCCTACCAGGTCTTCCCCGACTCGGCCGCAGCGAAGGGCGAGGAGGTCGAGGGCGGGACCCGCGAGTCCGAGCAGATCATGCTGGCCAGGCTCTTCAAGGGCGTGCACTGGTAGCAGCGCGAGGTTCACCCTCGCTCGACGGGGTGCTCCGGGTCGGCCACCCAGCCGCTCCAGCTCGACGCGAACAGGGCTGAGTGGATCCCCGCGACCTCCATGGCCAGGATGTCGTGGGTCGCGGTCACCCCCGACCCGCAGTAGGCCGCGACGTCAGCGCCCTCGGTCGCGCCGACGCCCGCATAGAGCTCGCGCAGCTCTGCCGCCCCGCGGAAGTGTCCGTGGTTGTCGAGGTTGCGCGCGGTGTCGACGTTCACGGCACCCGGCACGTGCCCTGCCACCGGGTCGACCGGCTCGGCCTCCCCCCGGAAGCGCTCGGGGGCTCGCGCGTCGACGACGACGGCGACGCGCTCCAAGGCGTCGGCGCCCACCAGCCGCATCGAGCCCGGGCTGCCGTGGAAGTCGCCGCGCTCGGGGACGACGTCGCCGGTCTCGACCTCTCCCCCGCAGCCAACCAGGCCGGCCAGCCCCCGTCGAGGACGCGCACCGACCGGTGGCCGTAGTGCCGTAGGAGCCACCAAGCCCGCGCTGCCGCCCGGCCACCCCAGTCGTCGTAGACCACGACCGGGCGCTCCAGCCCCACGCCGACCGCCTGCATGGCCGCGATGAAGTCGGCCGGCTCGGGGAGTGGGTGTCGTCCGCGCTCGTCCACCGGATCGCCGGGGCTGCTTGCCAGGGCGGTGTCGAGATCGACGTACGACGCCCCGGGGACGTGACCTGTCGTGAACTCCTCGCGACCCGGGGGCCCGCCCAGGCGGTAGCGGACGTCGAGGATCGTCAGGTCCGCGTGGTCCTGCCGCAGGTCCTCGACGGTGATCAGCGGTGATGTGTCCACGGATCCAATCTAGTCCTGTGACACCATCTCCTCCCGTGGCTGAACTGCACTTCTTCACCGGGACGATGGACAGCGGCAAGTCGACCCTCGCGCTGCAGACCAACCACAACCATGCGGCCCGCGGTCGGGTGGGGAGGATCTTCACGAGTCGCGACCGCTCGGGCGCCGCCGTCGTCTCCAGTCGCCTCGGCCTGACCCACGAGGCGCGCGAGGTCGACCCCGACTTCGACTTCTGGCGCGACATCGTCACCACCCTCACCGCCGGCGGTCGCGTCGACTACCTGATCTGCGACGAGGCCCAGTTCTACACCCGCGAGCAGATCGACCAGCTCGCCAAGGTCGCCGACGAGCTCCAGATCGACGTCTTCGCCTTCGGCATCCTCACTGACTTCCGCTCCCACCTCTTCCCCGGCAGCGCGCGGCTCGTCGAGCTCGCCGACCGGATGAACGTCCTGCAGGTCGAGGCGCTCTGCTGGTGCGGCAAGCGCGCCACCCACAACGCCCGGACCGAGGACGGGATCATGGTCACCGAGGGCGATGTCGTCGTGGTCGGGGACGTCGAGTCCGAGGCTTCTGCCGACACCTCTGCCGAGCCCGCCCACGTGGCCTACGAGGTGCTCTGCCGCCAGCACCACCGCCGGCGACTCACCGCCGCCCGGGCCAAGGCCGTCTCCCTGGCGCCCGAGCCGCTGCCCTTCGGCTGAGGCGGCGCCGAGGTAAAGACACGGTGAAGCGGCTGCGCCCAAGGGCCCCCGCGGCGTACAGTCTGGCCTGGGAAACACGGCGGGGTGGTGGCGCCCAGGCACGGACTGACGTCCGCGCCGCCAAACCCTCGTGAGGAGACGGTATGAATTTCCCGAGCCGGACGGGGCGTCTTCTCGGGCTGGCCCAGGCCCTGGTCGAGCAGGCCGCACCCGATGTCGTGGCAGGCGCCCTCCAGGTGCTGCTCGAGGTCACCCACGCAGATGCTGCGCTGGTTCTCACGCCCACCCATGAGGGACTTCGTCTCTCGGCGCGTGCCGGGTCGAGCCTGGACACCGACGCGCTGCCCCAGATCGCCACGGACAGCAAGGACGGCGCCCTGCTGGACCGCCACCCCGTTCCGCCGACCTGGCACAGGGAGGGGATCGAGGACCTTGCGACCCACCGCCTGCCCGGTGAGGCCGGCGTGCTCATGCTTGCGTGGGGGACCGGCCGGGCCGAACCCGGGGATCTGGACCACACCCTGACCACGTTGGATGCGCTTGTAGCCCGCGCTCAGGCACAGGAGGAGCTCGCAGATCTCGTCACCCGGGTGGCCAGCGCCCAGCAGCTGGCCAACATGGGCGACTACGACTGGCACATCGCCTCGGACACCAACACGTGGTCCGACCAGCTGTTCCGCATCTATGGCCACGAACCGCAGTCGTTCGAGCCGACGTATGAGAAGTTCATCTCGCTGATCCACCCTGGCGACCGCGACCGGATCAGCGCCCTGCACCAGAACGCCTATGCAACTGGCGAGCCCTACCAGATGATCGAGCGGATCGTGCGCCCAGACGGCGAGGTCCGGTTCCTCTCCTCGAACGGCGAGGTCATCATGGACGGCAGCTCGCAGCCGGTCCGGATGCGCGGGACCTGCATCGACATCACCGACCAGGTACGGACAACTCAAGCGCGCGAACGGATCGCAGCCCGCTTCGAGGGCCTGGTCAACTCCGCGCCCGATGCGATCGTCGTCCTCGACGAGGATCAGCGGGTCACCGAGGCAAACCCGCGCGCTCACGAGCTCCTCGGCGGCGACCCCCGGGGCCACGACATCCACGAGATCATGCCGAGCTGGCCGCACGGCGGAACGACCGGGGTCCACGCCCCAGGCCTCGACGGTCGCCAGCTGACCCTCGACCTGGTCACCGTCCTGGTCACGCCTGACGACGGCGATGCCACGGGAGAGAACCTCGTGGCCGTGTTCCTGCGAGACGCCGAGCCACGGCTCGAACGCGAAGCGCTCGCGGCCCACTTCGCCGAAGCCCAGCTGAAACGGCGCCAGGCACTGGAGATCAACGACAACGTGGTCCAGGGCCTGGTGGCCGCGCTGTACGCACTCGAACAGGGACAGGTCGAGAACTCCGCGGACTATCTCGCGGAAACCCTCGCAGCCGCTCGCACGATGATGGACGACCTGCTCGAACCGCTCGGCGGTGAGGGGATCAGACCCGGCGACCTCGTCCGCAGCGCACCAGCCCTGATAGGTGCCGAACGGCGCACAGCTGCTGGCGGACAGGAGAACTGATGAACCCGGAGACCTCACATCGTGTCCTGCTCGTCGATGATGCCGAGGAGATCCGCTTCCTGTTGCGTCTGGCCATGGATGCGCGCACTGGACTGACCGTCGTGGGGGAGGCAGCGGACGGAGTAGAAGCGGTGCAACGTGCGTCCGAGCTGAAACCAGACCTGGTCATGCTCGACCTCGCGATGCCACGCATGGACGGCCTCGAGGCGCTCCCCCTGATCCGCGCCGCAGTCCCCGACGTCCGAGTGATCGTGCTCTCCGGTTTCGACCAGGGCACGATGGCGGACAAGGCCCTCGAGGCTGGAGCAGATCGCTACGTCGCCAAGGGCGGTTCGATCCGGGAGCTCCTCGATCTGGTCGAGGAGCTCCTTGCACCCCGCCCCTTGATCTCTGGCCCGAACCCGACCTGACCCCTGCAGGTCCGGGATGACGGGCAGTGGTGCACGGTCATCAGTCAACCAGGATGGGGATCAGCATCTCGTCCGGCGTGAGCGACCCGTGCATCCCGATCAGCTGCGTCTCATAGGAGAAGTCGACGCTCGACACGACAGCAGCGTCGCCACGACACGCGACCATCACGTCCCCCACCCGCGGCAGCACGCTGTCCGCCACCTCGCCGAACCACCCGCGCGCGACGGCGTCGTCGCGGGTGACGACGAGGGCACGCGATCCCAGGGTCTCGCTCCAGGTCGACACGACGCTGTCGACCGCACCGGGGGCGCAGTAGAGGTGGCGGAAGCGCGCTTCGCCACCCAACAGGTCGACGCCGTCGCGGAGCTCGGGCACCTCGTCGACGTCGACCCGGGACGAGAGCGCTGAGTCGACCATGCCGTGGTCGGCCACGATCACGAACCTCACCGACGGAGCCAGCGCCTCGCGCATCTGCTCCGCCTCGGCATCGACCATCGCCAGCTGCTGGAGCCACTGGGTCGAGGCGACGCCGAACCTGTGGCCTGTCCAGTCGAGGTCGGAGTCATAGACATAGGTCAGCGACGGCGCGTGCCGGCCGGCTGTGACCATGGCAGCGATGCGTTCACCGACGAGGTCTGCGCCGACGAACTCAGCCCCGCGGTGCGCGGCCCTGGTCAGCCCCGAGCCCTCGAAGGAGCGCTTGTTCACGACCGTGACGTTGACTCCCGCCCTCGTGAGCCGGGCGAAGGCCGTCGGGTGCGGCTGCCACACGTGCGGGTCGATCGAGGCGTCCCACTTCAGGTGGTTGATCAGCTTGTCGGTGCCGGGCATCCGCGCCGTGTAGCCGATCAGCCCGTGCGCCCCCGGCACCAGGCCGGTGCCCAGCGAGGTGAGGCTGGTGGCGGTGGTCGAGGGGACACCCGACGTACCGATCGTGGCACCCCTCATCAACGAGGTGAGGTATGGCGCTGCGTGCGCGTAGCGGCGCAGGAGCTCGGCCCCCAGCCCGTCGATCAGGAAGACCACGTAGGCGGGCGCGTCGGGCAGCACCAGGTCCGACGGTGGCTGCCCGGCGACCGAGGGGTCGAGGCCCAGGCCGCGTGCGACCGCGGGCACGACGTCACCCAGCGAGCGCTCTCCGTAGGCCGGGAGCAGGAGCTCGCTCACGCGCCCCGGGTCCGGGCGGACAGGGCCTCGGCGAAGCCGAGGAGTCGCCCGACCGCCTCTCCTCCGTCGGCCGCGGCAGAGACGCGCAGCGAGAAGTCGTCGCCGGCGATGACCCCGGTGTAGCCGTGGTCAGCGTCGCAGTTGGGGTCCGAGCAGCCGGCCGGCTCCAGGTCGATGCGCCCGACCCCGCCCCAGCCGACGGTCAGCACGGCCTCCGCTGGGGTCGAGGGCCCGGAAGTGGGGTTGGTGATCATCCGGGTGACGACGACCGAGCGGACTCCCGAGAGCGACACCGCCTCGGTCGAGGTCGACGTGTAGGGGTCGGGCAGCAGGTCGTCCCCGGCGTGCTCGTCGGTGTGGGCCAGCACCAGCCGGGTGGGGGTCAGCACGGCCACCGTGAGGTGGCGACGCACCTCGTCGCGGTCGAAGGTGGGCTCGTGGTGGAGGTAGTACGCCACCAGCTCCTCGCCCCCCAGGGCGGCGAAGACCCCGTCCGAGACGATCTCGGGGTAGTAGCCGGTGTGCTCGATGGCTCGCCGGAGCTCCACTGCGGGACCGGTCTCGGACGTCTTGCTGCGCATGGCCGCAGTCTGTCACGCGCCCACGACACGGCTCAGTCGGGCAGGGTGTCACCCGGTGGCGTCGAGAGCCGGCGGACGAACCAGTCCGAGCGCGCGTCGAGGACCGGCTCGATGCGGATGGCCGCACCGAGGACCGAGGCGCCGTGCGCCCCCGCCAGGATCAGCGGCAGGTCGAGAGCGCGGACCTCCGGCAGGTCGTGCTGGATCTGCGCCACTCGGCGTACGAGCCCCTCGATCTCCGTCACGTCGACGATCTCGCTGCCGCGATAGCCGAAGAGGATCGGCGACGCCTTGATCTCGCGGACCATGTCCTGCGCGTCGTGCTCGGCCAGCGGCGGGATCCGGTAGGACCGGTCGCCCAGCAGCTCGGTCAGCGGACCACCGATCCCGAAGGAGAGCACCGGGCCGAAGAGGGGGTCCTCCATCGAGGAGATGCCCACCGGGACCCCGGGGGCAGCGTTCTTCTGGACCACGAAACCGGCCGTCTCGGGTTCGGTGATCAGCTCGCTGAGGGTGGCCCACGCGTCGGCCATCTCCTCGCGGTTGTCGATGTTGCGCCACACGTGCGCCAGGTCTGGCCGGTGCCTGAGGTGGTCGGCGGTGGCCTTGAGGACGACGTCCCAGCCGAGGTCCTCGCCTGCGCGGAGCGCCTCGTCGAGGTTCTGCACCGTGAGCGTCTCCCACAGCGTGATGCCGTAGGCACCGAGAAGCTGCTGCTGCTCGGCCAGGCCGAGGTCGAGCCCGTCGGGGTTCTTCATCAGGAGCTCGTTGACCAAGCGTCGCGCCGCCTGCCGGTCGACGAGCTCGTCGTCGGCGGATGCCTTGTCGGGGGTTCGCAGCCACATCGCGTATTCCACGACCCGTGCGAGCGCCCGGACGGCGGCCTCGACCGCGGGGTACGACGGCACGGACCCGCGGCCCGCGCTCGACCCGGCGACGTCGGGCACGCGCAGCAGCTCCGGCACACCCTCGGCGCCGAGGAACGTCGAGACGATCGGCTTGTCCGACTGCTCCCCCACGGCGGCCAGGACGTTGGCGACGTCCTCGCCGGACACGTTGAGCGGCGGGATGTAGATGGCCGCCACCGCGTCCACCTCGGGGTCGTCGATGGCGGCGTCGAGTGCGTCCTCGAAGTCCTCGGCGCCCGCCTCGGCCCCGAGGGCGACCTGCTTGTTGACGACGAGGCCGACGCTGGTCGCCGCATCCGCGGCGAGCAGCCCGAGCGCGTCGGAGTTGCCGACCACCGCGACGCGGCGCCCCCGTGGCAGCGGCTGGTGGGCCAGGAGCTGCGCGACGTCGAACATCTCCTCCAGGGTGTCGACCTGGATCACGCCGGACTGGCGGAACATCGCATCGACCGCCTGCGAGGGCGCAGCGATCTTGCGCACCGCGTGCCCCATCGGCACGCCCTGGGTCGAGCGGCCCGAGCGCACGGCGATGATCGGCTTCTTGCGGCTCACCCGTCGAGTGATCCGGGAGAACTTGCGCGGGTTCCCGATCGACTCGAGATAGAGCAGGACCACCTCGGTGGCATCGTCGTCGAGCCAGTACTGCAGGAGGTCGTTGCCCGACACGTCGGCGCGGTTGCCGGCGCTGACGAACGTCGACAGGCCCAACCCCCGGTTGTTGACCTTCTCCAGGATCGCCGACCCCAGGGCACCGGACTGGCAGAAGAACCCCGCCCGCCCCCGCGGGGGCATCAGGGTGGAGAGCGAGGCGTTGAGGCTCACCTCGGGGTCGGTGTTGATCACGCCCAGCGCGTTGGGGCCGATCAGTCGCAGGCCGTAGGAGCGGGACAGCCCGACGAGCTTGCGTTGGCGTACGCGCCCCTCCTCGCCCGTCTCGGCGAAGCCCGACGAGATCACCACGAGGCCGTGCACGCCCTTGGCAGCGCAGTCGAGCACGACGTCTTGCACGGCGTCGGCCGGGACGGCGACGATCGCGACGTCGACGTCGTCGGGGATGTCGCCGACGCTCTTGTAGGCCGGCATCCCGGACACGGCGTCGGCGGACGGGTTGACGACATAGACCCGGCCGGTGAAGTCGCCGGTGACGAGGTTGCGCACCAGCGCCCTCCCGATCGTGTCCTGGCGGCGACTCGCGCCGATGACCGCGACCGAGCGCGGCTGGAAGAAGCGCTCGATCGACGCCGACTCCGCCCGGTGCTCACGCTGCTCCATCACCCCGATGGCCGTGTCGGTGGGGTCGATGCGGAACTCCAGCTCCATCACGCCCTCGTCGTAGGCGCTCTTGACCTGGTAGCCGGCGTCCTTGAACGTGTGGATCATCGCCTGGTTGTCCGGCAGCACCTCCGCGACGAACCGTTCGACCCCGCGCTCGCGCCCGGCCTGTGCGAGGTGCTCCAGGAGCAGCTGGCCGATCCCGCGACCCTGGTGCTTGTCCTCCACGAGGAACGCCACCTCGGCCCGGCCCGGCTCGATGCTGTCGTAGCGACCGACCGCGATCATCTCGCCGGCGATCAACATGATCATGGCGACGCGCTTGACGTAGTCGACCTGGGTGAACCTCGCGACGTCGCGCTCGGACAGGTTGGGCATCGGGGAGAAGAAGCGGTAGTACTTCGAGACGTCGGAGACCCGGCTGTAGAACTCCACCAGGAGCTCGGCGTCCTCGGGACGGATCGGCCGGATGTGGGCCGTGCCGCCGTCGCGCAGGAGGACGTCAGCCTCCCAGTGCCGGGGCGGGCGCGCACTCGTCGCGGCGTCGGTGGAGGTCACACCGGGAAATCTACAGCCCCTGTGGCGTGCCCCCGCGCCCATCGCCGCGGCAAGGCAGGACAATGACCGCCATGGCCCGCCGTACGACCAAACAGCCGCTCCCCGACGACTTCGAGGAGCACATCCTCGACATCGACGTCGGCGACGAGATGCGCTCCTCGTTCCTCGAGTACGCCTACAGCGTCATCTACTCCCGGGCCCTGCCCGACGCCCGCGACGGCCTGAAGCCGGTGCAGCGCCGCATCCTCTACACGATGGACGACATGGGCCTGCGTCCCGACCGGGGCCACGTCAAGAGCGCCCGCGTCGTCGGCGAGGTCATGGGCAAGCTGCACCCCCACGGCGACTCGGCGATCTATGACGCGATGGTCCGGATGGCGCAGCCCTGGTCGATGCGGGTCCCCTTCATCGACGGACACGGCAACTTCGGCTCGCCCGACGACTCCCCCGCCGCGATGCGCTACACCGAGTGCCGGATGCTGCCGGCAGCGGTGGCGATGACGGCCTCGCTCGACGAGGACACCGTCGACTTCAAGCCCAACTACGACTCGCGCGAGACCGAGCCGAGCGTGCTGCCCTCGGCCATCCCCAACCTCATCGTCAACGGCACGACCGGCATCGCGGTCGGTATGGCGACCAACATCGCCCCGCACAACCTGGTCGAGGTCGTCCAGGCCCTGCGACACCTGATCACCCACCCCAAGGCCGGCCTGGACGAGCTCATGCGCTTCATCCCCGGCCCCGACCTGCCCACCGGCGGCAAGATCGTCGGGCTCGACGGCGTCCGCGACGCCTACGAAACCGGTCGCGGCACCTTCAAGATGCGCGCGACGGCACGCATCGAGTCGGTCACTCCCCGGCGCAAGGGCATCGTGGTCACCGAGCTGCCCTACGGCGTCGGCACCGAGCGCGTCATCGAGCGCATCAAGTCGCTGGTGCTGGCCAAGAAGATCCAGGGCATCGCCGACCTCAAGGACCTCACCGACCGGGCCCACGGGCTCCGGCTCGTGATCGAGGTCAAGAACGGCTTCGTCCCCGAGGCGCTCCTCGAGCAGCTCTACAAGCTGACCCCGATGGAGGACTCCTTCGGCATCAACGCCGTGGCCCTGGTCGACGGTCAACCGCGGACCCTGGGGCTCAAGGAGATGCTCGAGGTCTTCCTCCAGCACCGCTTCGACGTCGTGCGCCGGCGCTCGCAGTTCCGCCGCGGCAAGGCCGCCGACCGCCTGCACCTGGTCGAGGGCCTGCTGATCGCCATCCTCGACATCGACGAGGTCATCCAGGTGATCCGCTCGTCCGACAACGCCGCAGCCGCCAAGGAGCGGTTGATCGACATCTTCGAGCTGAGCCAGATCCAGGCCGACTGGATCCTCGACATGCCGCTGCGCCGGCTGACGAAGTTCTCACGCCTCGAGCTGGAGAAGGAGAAGAGCGAGCTGGAGCGCGAGATCGAGCAGCTCGACGCGATCCTCAACGACGAGTTGCTGCTGCGGAAGGTCGTCTCCGACGAGCTCGCCGAGGTCGCCAAGACCTACGGCACCCCTCGCCGTACGGTCCTGCTCGCCTCGGCCGGCACCACGGTCACCGCTGCCGCCTCTCCCCTGGAGGAGGCCGACGACCCGTGCTTCGCCTATCTCTCCTCCAGCGGCCTCGTCGCCCGCTCCTCGAGCGCCTCCCTGCCCGGCCACGGTGAGTCCCGGGCCAACCACGACGTCATCACCTCGGCCGTGCGGACGACCGCACGTGGCGAGGTCGGCGTCCTGACCTCGCGCGGGCGACTGATCCGGATCTCGGTGCTCGAGATGCCCAGGCTCCCCCACTCGGCCAACGACCCCAACCTGCAAGGTGGGCTTCCCCTCAGCGAGATCCTGTCCCTGGAGAGCGGCGAACGCGCCCTGGCGCTGACGTCACTGACCACCGACGGACCCGGACTCGCGCTCGGCACCCGGGGCGGGATCGTCAAGCGCGTCAACCCCGAGGTGCTCGGCAAGGACGAGTGGGACGTGATCTCCCTCAAGGACGACGACGAGGTCGTCGGCGCCGTCGAGCTGGTCACCGGCACCGAGACGCTGTGCTTCATCACCTCCGACGCACAGCTGCTCCACTTCAGCGCCGACGGTGTGCGGCCCCAGGGCCGCTCCGGCGGCGGGATCGCCGGGATCCGCGTCGCCAGCGGGCAGCGGGTGACCTGGTTCGGCGCGGTGCACGACGGCGAGTCGGTGCTGGTGACGGCGTCCGGTGCCTGCACCGCACTGCCCGGCACCGAGGCGGGCGCCGTGAAGGTGACCCCGTTCTCCGAATACCCCAGCAAGGGCCGCGCCACCGGCGGGGTGCGCTGCCACCGGTTCCTCCGGGGCGAGGACACCCTGGTCACCGCCTGGGCCGGTGCTGCCCCGGCCCGCGCGGCGGCGGCCAGCGGCGCCCCGGTGGAGCTGCCACCCGCGACCGGGCGGCGCGACGGCTCGGGCAACCCGGCGTCGCAGCCGATCGCCGCGGTGGGCGCGCCCGTCGCCGTACTGCTCTCCGACCGCGCCTCGGACGCGGCCCAGGACGACCCGGAGCAGCAGGGTTGATGTGCAAGGCTGAACGAATGAATGCGCGCGTGCTCGGCCTCGTCGTCGCCGGCTCCCTGGCCCTGACCGCCTGCAGCGGTGGGGCGAGAAGAAGGTGAGTGACGACATGTCGCCCGAGGAGGTGCTCGCCGCGGCCGCCACGACACTGAGCGAGACGAGCGGTGTCGGCCTCACGCTGTCGACCACCGACCTCCCGGCCGGTGTCTCGGGCATCACCAAGGCCGACGGTGTCGCCACCAACCAGCCTGCGTTCGAGGGCACCATCAGCGTGATCTATGCGGGTCAGAGCGTCGAGGTCCCGGTGGTCGCGATCAACGACGTGGTCCACGCCGTCCTGCCGTTCACCTCCGGCGACTACCAGGAGATCGACCCCGGTGAATACGGCGCCCCCGACCCGGCGCAGCTCATCACCGCCGAGTCGGGCTTCCCGTCCTTGCTGGGCGTGACCTCCGAGCTCGAGGAGGGCGAGAGCGTGCGAGGCGGCTCGGACAACACCGAGGTCCTCACCACCTACACCGGCACCGTGCCGGGCGCCGCGATGAAGAAGGTCATCCCGAGCGCCGCGGGCAAGACCTTCGCCGCCGAATATCTCGTGTCCGACGACGGCGAGCTCCGCCAGGCGGTCATGACAGGCGTCTTCTATCCCAAGAGCGCCGAGATGACCTACACCGTCGACCTCGCCGACTACGGCCTGACCAAGGAGATCGCCGCCCCGTGATGGCGCGATGACCGACCGGGCCGGGTCAGTCCCGACCCGGGCGCTGCTGAGCCTCGCCGCGCTCGCAGTCGCCTTCGCCGCTGCCGACACCTACGTCGTCGTGCTCGCGCTGCCGGAGATGATGAGCAGCGTCGGTGTCCCCATCGACCAGCTGCAGCGCGCAGCCCCGATCATCTCCGGCTTCCTGCTGGGGTACGTCGCCATGCTTCCCCTCATCGGACGCATCGCCGACCTTCGCGGACGCGTGCCTGTCCTGGTGTTCTCGCTGCTGCTCTTCGCCGTGGGTTCGCTCGTGACGGCGCTCTCCTACGACATGAGCTCGATGGTCGCCGGACGCTTCCTCCAGGGGGTGGGCGGCGGTGGGCTGGTCCCCGCGACCCTCGCCCTCGTCGCAGATCTCTATCCCAAGGAGCGCCGCGGTGTGCCGCTCGGCATCGTCTCGGCCGTCCAGGAGATCGGCGCGGTCCTGGGCCCCCTCTTCGGGGCCGTGGTCGTCGCCTTCGCCGACTGGCGCGCCATCTTCTTGATCAACCTCGCCGTCGGTCTCGTCCTGGCCGCTGCCCTGCGGTCGCTGGCCGGCGTCGACGCGCACCCCGGGCCCATTCCCGGCGGGCGGTTCGACCTGCTCGGCGCGTTGTTGCTGCTCGTCGCACTGGTGGCGGGCGTGCTCGTCTTCGTCCGGCCGGCCGCACTGCTACGTGACCTCACCTGGGGACAGCTGTTCATCCCCTACACCGAGTCGGGCCGCTGGCTCGCCCCCATGGGCCTGATCGCCATGGGCGCGGCGGCGCTCCTCGTCGTGCGCTGCCTGCTCGCCGCCCGGCCGCTGCTCGACCTGCGCGGCTGGGGAGCACACCTGGCTGAGGCCGATCTCGTCGGCGCCCTCCTGCTCGCCGCGGCGCTCGCCGGGGTGATCCTCGCGTTCGCCACCGCCGACCCCAAGATCCAGGTGTTCTCGGACCAGGGCTGGTGGTTCCTGCTCGGCTCAGCGATCGCTGCCGTGCTGTTCGCCGTGCACATGCGGCGCTCGTCGGCTCCGCTCGTGCCGCGCGGCGCGCTCCGCCGTACCCCCGCCTGGGGCGCCCTGGTCGTGAGCTTCTTCATCGGCGCCGCCCTGATCGCAGCGCTGATCGACATCCCGCTCTTCGCCCGCACGACCGTCTACCCCGACTCCCAGCTGCTGGCCGCGCTCGTGCTCGTCCGCTTCCTGCTCGCGCTGCCGGTCGGGGCGGTGGTCGGGGGCTACCTCATCCGTCGCTTCTCCCCGGGTGTGGTCACTGCCGTGGGCATGCTGCTCGCGGCTGCGGGCTTCGTCCTGATGGCGCAGTGGGGACTCACGACCGTCCAGGAGCCGATCGCCAACCTCGGCCTCATCACCGGCGGCTTCGGCTTCGGCCTCGCCCTGGCGCCGGTCAACGCCGCGCTGCTCGACTTCACCGACGACGACGTCCATGGCGTGGCGAGCGCCTTCGTCGTGGTGGCGCGCATGGTCGGCATGCTCGTCGGCATCTCGGCGTTGACCACGATCGGGCTCCGTCGCTACTACGCCGAGCAGGGCGACATCCCACCCGTGCGGGAGGTGTGCGACGGCAAGTCCCGCTGCGACGCGTTCAGCGACCTGCTGCGGGTGGCCGGTATCGCGCAGGAGCAGACGGTGTTCTACGGCGCCGCCGGATGTGCCGTGGTCGCTGCGGTTCTGGCGCTCGTGCTCTTCCGTGCGGCGAAGGCCACACCCCTCTCGACGCGAGACCTGCTCACCGCCCATGGCTGAGGTGGGTAGATTCAGGGCCGTGGATGACTTCGACGACCTGATCACGGCCAACCAGTCCTTCGCCGCGGACTTCACCCTCGGCGGCTTCGACGGCGTCGCCCACGCGGGCGTCGCCATCGTCACCTGCATGGACTCGCGCATCGACCCCCTGCGGATGCTCGGGCTCGACCACGGCGACGCCAAGATCTTCCGCAACCCGGGTGGGCGGGTCACCCCGCAGGCCCTGGAGGCGCTGGTCCTGGGCGTGCACCTGCTCGGTGTGAAGCGCATCCTCGTGGTCCCCCACACCCGCTGCGCCATGGCCTCCGCGACCGAGGCGCAGCTGCGCGAGAAGGTCGGCACCTCGGCTGGGGTCGACGCCTCGTGGCAGAGCTTCGGGGTGGTCGACGACCAGGTCGCGGCGCTGACCGACGACGTGAAGAAGGTCCACTCCCACCCGTTGATCCCCGACACGGTGGCCGTCGGCGGCTTCATCTATGACGTCGACACGGGGCTCCTCGAGCGCAAGGCCTGACGTGAACCAGGCGCAGCTCGCTGGTCTCGCGCTGGGCCTGGCAGCCGTGGCGCTGGGACCGTTCGTGTGGTGGCTGACCCGGCAGGCCGCCACCGGTGCACTGGGCAGGAACTCCTGGGCCGGCCTGCGCACGTCGAGGACGATGCAGTCCGACGAGGCCTGGGTGACCGGCCATCGTGCCGCGCTCGAGCCGGCTGCGGGGATGGCGAGGCGGGTGGGCGGGATGGGAGCGCTCGCTGTCGTCATGGCTGTGCTCGGCCACACGCCCCAGTCGATGGTCGCCGGGTTCGCGGCGCTGGTGCTGCTCCTGCACGGGGCCTTTGCGTCCGTGCGGGCTGCTCACCGCGCCATCGACCGCTGAGCAGCCGTCGATGGTGGCCACCCGACCGCCGGCCAAGCCTCGTGCTGCGGCCGCTGGTGCACCTGCTGCTCCCGCCCCTCGAGGTGGGCAGACTTGAGGCCCCGACGACTGTGTCGCCGGGGCCTCAAGGGAACTGACCGAGCGCTAGCCCGTGACGCTGATGCCGCGGTCGGTGAACGCCTTGCGGACCGCGTCGACCTCGGCCCGCGACAGCTTCCGCTGATCGCGGAAGAGCTCCGCCGTGCGGATCGTGCGATCGGCTGCCGCGGCAAACGTCGTGTCCGGCGCGAACGAGAACTGCGACTGCAGGATCAGCGTGTCGGCCTTCGTCGCACCGAGCGCGTTGCGGATGTCCCACAGCGCGCGTGACCAGATCTGGCCGTCGAAGTGCACCTGGCCGCGCCGGTCGGCGTAGGTCAGGTTGGTGTCGATTCGACGCAGGCAGTGCGGGGCCGACGGGTCGTACGACACCGCGTCCCAGTCGGCGACGCACGGGGCGTCGGCCGTAGGGGCGAGCACGTTGGTGACCGTGACGGCGAGGTAGTCGCCGAACGCCTCACCGATGGCGCCGGCCTCGATGCTCGTGCCGAAGCCCGCCACCTGCGCGTCGTGCACGGCGTGGCCGTACTCGTGGATGATCACTTCGGCGTCCTCGCCGTCATCGACGCCGCCCTTGCCGAGCTTGATCATGTCCTTCTTGTCCCAGGAGAAGCTGTTGTCGGCTCCCCACTGGTTGATGCGCAGGTCCTGCGACTCCTTGTTCACCGGCGCGTAGGTGCCGGTGCCGAAGCCGAGGCTCTGGATGTACTTCTGCGTCTCGGTGACCCAGTAGTAGGCCATCACCTGCTCGAACCGGTCGTCGTTGCGCCGGTAGATGAAGGTGTTGGTCGGGGAGTAGGCCCGGTCGCCAGTCTCGCTCACGACGTTGGCCCAGTCGCCGACGAGGTAGCCGCTGCCGTCGAGGTTGGTCAGCGTGACGTTCCGATACGCCGGTGCGAGTGCCGCGTAGTCCGCGTCGCCCTGGTCGGTGAGGCTCTGGTCCTGCAGCGACGCGACCGGGTTGGGGAAGAAGACCTGACCCGTCCCGGTGCTCGAGCCCGACTGCGGTTTGCCGTTGCCGGCCACCGCCGCGCCGGTCGCCAGGGTCGCGAGGCTGAGCCCGGCGAGCGCGACAGCGGCGACGCGTGTGTTCGTCCTTGAGCGCACGTGGAACCTCCACATCCTTGTTGGGAGTTTGCAATGTACGTCCTCACCCGCCCACCGAACAGAGGCCAGTTCTCAGTTGTAGGTGTGCTCCGGTCCGGGTCAGACGCCGGTCACCCCCGCACCACCGCCGCCCCAACCACCGCCAGAACCGGCGCGATCTGGATCCCGTAGCCGCCCTGACTCATGAACCAGAACAGCCCTTCGACGTCGGCGTCCCACGCCACGACCGGCCCCCGTGCGGAGCGAAGGTGCCTAACCCGGCCCAGCTGGTGCGCACGCTGCGAAGCCCAAGGACCGTCACATCGTCGATCGCCTCGAGAGCTCGGGCGAGGCTTGGGTGACCGGGCGTAGCGCGGGCGGTCGCGCGGGCAGCGGGTATGGCGCGGCGCACCGCGCCATCGACGGCTGACCGCCTGCGTGCCCAACTGTCCACCCGGACGAATGTGCACGCCAGAGTGCACCGCGGCGGCCGTTGCGCCGCGCAGAAGCGTCCCTGTGGACGACTCTCCCCGCGCGAGCGTCGGGCACCAGGTGCTGCGGGCAGGGCGTACGGGGAAACCGCGGTCGAAACTGGTCCAGACCGGACGTCCAACCTGCTCCGACCGGCGCACAATCAAATGCAAACCTCACTCCGCCAGACCGGGCTCGCGCAACGCCCAACCCAGTCAGGAGTCCCCCATGCCGCTCTTCATGGATGTCCACGACCTCGGCGACGCTGTCGGGATCGACGAGGTCGCCAAGGCCCACGTGGCCGACCTCGCCGAGCAGGACAAGCACGACGAAATATCTCCGCTACTGGGTCGACGAGGCGCACGGCAAGATCTTCTGCCTTGCCGAAGCGCCCTCCGCCGACGCGGCTGCCACCGTCCACCGCGAGCCCACGGCCTGGTCGCGCAGGAGATCCATGAGGTCAGGGAGGGCTCTTAGCAAGCATCGTGCCGCTCAGGCGTCCAGCGTCTCCACGTCGACCTCGTAGGCACCCTGGATGATGAACTCCTTGCGCGGGGCCACGTCGGAGCCCATCAGCAGCTCGAACACCGACGCCGCGACCTCCGCGTCGTCGACGGTGAGCCGGCGCAGGGTGCGGTGGCGGGGGTCCATCGTGGTCTCCGCGAGCTGGTCGGCGTCCATCTCGCCCAGGCCCTTGTAGCGCTGCACCGGGTCCTTCCAGCGGACGTTCTTCTTCTTCAGCTCCGCCAGCTTCCGCTGCAGCTCGTCGTCGGAGTATGTGTAGACGTACTTCTCCATCCCCTTCTTGGGGTTGGTCAGCTCGATCCGGTGCAGCGGGGGTACGGCGGTGAAGACCCGCCCCTCGGTCAGCAGGTCCGGCATGTAGCGGAAGAACAGGGTGGCGAGCAGGCAGCGGATGTGGGCGCCGTCGGAGTCGGCGTCGGCCATGAAGATGATCCGGCCATACCGCGCGCCCTCGAGGTCGAACGTCCGGCCCGAGCCTGCGCCGACGACCTGGATGATCGAGGCGCACTCGGCGTTCTTGAGCATGTCGCCGACCGAGGCCTTCTGGACGTTGAGGATCTTGCCGCGGATCGGCAGCAGCGCCTGGTATTCGGAGTCGCGGGCGAACTTCGCCGTACCGAGGGCCGAGTCCCCCTCGACGATGAAGAGCTCGGTGCGCTCGTTGTCGCTCGAGCGGCAGTCGGCCAGCTTCGCCGGCAGGGCTGACGACTCGAGGGCGTTCTTGCGGCGCTGGGTCTCCTTGTGCTGCTTGGCCGCCAGCCGGGTCTTGGAGGCGCCGACGACCTTCTCCATCACCAGCTTGGCCTGGGCCTTCTCGGCGCGCTTGGTGGAGGTGAGGAAGGTCTTCAGCTCGCTCGCCACGACCTTGCGGACCACCGCACGAGCCGCCGGGGTGCCGAGGATCTCCTTGGTCTGGCCCTCGAACTGCGGCTCGGCCAGGCGCACCGTCACCACGGCGGTCATCCCCTCGAGGACGTCGTCCTTGATGACGTTGTCGTCGTTGACCTTGAGCACCTTGGCCGAGCGCATCACGTCGTTGAACGTCGCGGTCACCGCCTGCTCGAACCCGCTGACGTGGGTGCCGCCCTTCGGCGTGGCGATGACGTTGACGTAGGACCGCACCTGCGTGTCGTAGGTGTTGCTCCAGCGCAGCGCGACGTCGACGTTGAGCTCGCGCTCGACCTCCTGCGGGGTCATGTGGCCCTTGTCGTCCAGGATCGGCACGGTCTCGGTGAACCGGTCCATCCCCTGCAGCCGCAGGATCTCGGTGACCGGCTCGCCCTTGGAGAGGAAGTCGGCGAACTCGCTGATCCCGCCCTCGTGGAGGAACTTCTCCTCGACCAGCGAGGGACCCCGGCGGTCGGCGATGACGAGCTCGAGGCCCGGCACGATGTAGGAGGTCTGCCGGGCACGCCCCAGCAGGCCCTCCAGCTCGATGGCCGCGTCCTTCGTGAAGATCTGCCGGTCGGGCCAGAACCGGATGCGGGTGCCGGTCTTGCCCTTGGCCACCCGCTTGCCCTTGCGGGTCAGCCCCGACCGAGGGGTGAAGGTCGCCTTGGGCCCGTCACCGTCGAAGACGCCCGGCACTCCGCGCTGGAAGGAAAGGCCCTGCTGCGAGGGCGAGCGGTCCACGTCGATGTCCATGCGCGCCGAGAGTGCGTTGACCACCGAGAGCCCGACCCCGTGGAGGCCACCGGTCGCGACATAGGAGCCGCCGCCGAACTTGCCGCCGGCGTGCAGCTTGGTGGCGACGACCTCCACCCCGGGCAGACCGGTCTTGGGCTCCTTGTCGGTGGGGATGCCCCGCCCGTCGTCGTGCACCTCCACCGAGTCGTCGGGGTGCAGCGTGATCTCCACCCGGCGGGCGACGCCCGCCAGGGCCTCGTCCACCCCGTTGTCGATGATCTCCCACAGGCAGTGCATGAGGCCCCGGGTGTCGGTCGAGCCGATGTACATCCCGGGGCGCTTGCGCACCGCGTCGAGTCCCTCGAGGACCAGGAGGTGTGCTGCGTTGTAGGTGTTGTCTGCCGGTGCTGCCACAAGGGATGAACCTACCCGCGACACGCCGTCACGCCGTGCAGGGCACGCTGCCACCCGCACGGGTGGAGCGGGGCTAGCGTGTGATCACGTTCGCATCACGCAATCCGATACATCCGTGACATGACCTACCGCTGAAGCGTTCCATGATTGGGTATCCCCTCCGTGACAGACGGATCAGTGCTTGGATGACAGATGTGCCACCCGATCGCACCACCAGGGAATCTTTGACCTGGCGGCTACGTTGGGCCAGACACCGATGGAGAGAAATGAGGCCGATGTGACTACCGCCCTAGCCCCCCAGTTCGCCGCGCTGACGGCGAGCGACCGCTGCGACCGCTGCGGTGCCCAGGCCTACCTGCGTGTCGAGCTCCAGACCGGTGGCGAGCTGCTCTTCTGCGCCCACCACGCCCGCGAGCACGGCGACAAGCTGCGCTCGATCGCGTCCAACGTGCAGGACGAGACGCACAAGCTGCAGCCCTCCTCGACCACGGCGTCCGACAGCGACAGCTGAGGCTCGATCCCCGACACCCACCCGACGGCCCCCGACCACCTGGTCGGGGGCCGTCGTGCGTCTGCGTGCGGCTCTGAGAGGCTCAGCGCGTGACCCAGACCGAGATCATCGTCGCCATCCTGCTCGTCGTGGGCGTCGCGGGCATCATCATCCCTGTCCTGCCCGGCATGGTGCTGGTGCTGGCGGGCATCCTGCTGTGGGCCGTCGACGTCGACACCTCGACCGGCTGGGTGGTCTTCGCCATCGCCGCAGGCTTCGTCGCCCTGGGCAGCGTCGTGAAATATGTCGTCCCCGGACGCCAGCTCAAGGCTGCGGGCGTCCCCCGCTCGACCCTGGTCATCGGGGGGTCGCGGGCATCGTGGGGTTCTTCGTCATCCCGGTGGTGGGCCTGTTCATCGGTTTCGTGCTCGGGGTGTATGCCGCCGAGCACCGCCGCCTCGGGAGTGCAGCCGCCTGGCCGGCGACCAAGCACGCGCTCAAGGCGGTCGGGCTGTCGATCCTGATCGAGCTCGCCGCTGCCATGCTGGCGGTGGCCACCTGGATCGTCGGCGTGGTCATCGTCTGATGTCGATAGTCCTCGCCCTCGGGGCGGCTGCCGCCTACGGGATCTCCGACTTCATCGGCGGCTTCGCCTCGCGGAGCACCTCCGCCTGGCCGGTGGCGTTCCTCAGCGCAGTCGGCGCCCTCATCTGCTCAGCCGTCATCGCCGTAACCACCCCCGGCGCTGCCACCGTGACCGACCTCGCCTGGGGCGCCCTGGCCGGGGTGGGCTCGGGCCTGGGCGGGGCGTTCCTCTATCGCGGCCTGGCCGCCGGTCGGATGGGGGTGGTCGCCCCGGTCTCGGCCGTGGGAGCGGCGCTCCTGCCGGTCGTGATCGGTGTCGCCACCGGCGAGCGCCCCGAGCTCGTCGTCTGGTTGGGAATCCTCGTGGCGATCCCCGGCATCTGGCTGGTCAGTCGCGAGCCGGGTGCCGGCGACCTCGCAGCCGGCATCCTCGACGGCGTCCTGGCGGGCGTCGGGTTCGGGTTGTTGTTCGCGGCCATCGGCCAGGTCCCCGACGAGGCGGGCTTCTGGCCGCTCGCCCTGGCCCAGCTGCTCGCGCTCGTCACGGTGGCCGCGACCGCGACGCTGCTCGGGGTCTCCTGGCGGCCTTCGGCCCGGTCGGAGGTCGGGTTGGGACTGCTCGCCGGCGCACTGGCCAGCGCAGCGTCGCTCGGCTTCCTGCTCGCCACCCAGGCCGGACTGCTGACGGTCGCCGCGGTGCTGACGTCGCTCTATCCGGCCGTCACCATCGTGTTGGCCGCCACGCTCCTGCGCGAGCACATCCATCGGGCGCAGGCCGTCGGGCTGGCGTTCTGCGGACTCTGTGTCGCCCTGGTGGCTGCGGGTTGACGGGCAGGACACCTGAGCCCCACACCTAGTCTGGCCGGATGAGGTGGGCGTCGGTCGTCGCGGTGGCCCTTCTCTGTGCCTGTACGGCGACGCCGGCCGCCGACCAGGGGCCGCCATCACCTTCCGGGTCCACCACGCCGCCACCCCCTCGGGAGCAGCCGGTCGCAGCCCCCGCCGAAGTCACTGTGGCAGTCCTGGGCGACATCATGCTCGGGCGTCGCGTGGCGGCCGCCCATGCCGACGCCACCGACACTCTGCGCGAGCTCGGACCGCTGCTGGTCAGGGCCGACGTCGCGGTCGGCAACCTCGAGAGCAGCCTGTCCACCAACGGCGCCCCGACGCAGGACCCGGTCACCGATTCCTTCGCGGTCTCCCCCCGCGTGCTGACGGGGCTGGGCCGGGCCGGGCTCGACGCGCTGTCCCTGGCCAACAACCACACCGGCGACTACGGCGAGCAGGCGCTCGTCGAGACGCTCGAGGCGTTCGAGGACAGCCCGATCCAGCCGTTCGGCGCGGGCCGCGACCTGGCCGAGGCCACGCGGGCAGCGGTCGTGGAGCGCGACGGGCTGCGCATCGGCTTCCTCGGGTTCAACGCCATCGGCGAGACCCCGATGGCTGGCCCCGGACGGCCCGGCGCCCTGACGGTGCGGATGCCTCCACGCACAGGGCCCCTGAACCGCGGCGACCTCTCCCACGTGCTGCGCGCCGTGCGCCGCCTGGACCGTCGCGTCGACGCGGTGATCGTCGTCCCTCACTGGGGTGCTCAGTACACCCACACGCCCGAGCCTGCCCAGACCATCGTCGGTCGGCGACTCGTGGAGGCCGGTGCCGACCTCGTGGTGGGCGGACATCCACACTGGGTCCAGTCGACCGAACGCCACCGTGGCGTCACCATCGCCCACTCGCTGGGCAACGCAGTCTTCGACATGGACTTCAGCGAGCAGGCCATGGAAGGGGTCGTGCTGACTGCGACGGTGAGCAAGGACCGCGTCCGCGAGGTCGAGCTCGTGCCCTACCGGATGGATGCGACCTTCACCCCGAGGCTGGTGAGCGGCGCGGCAGCGCGCGCGATCCTGGCGGACGTGCGCTCAGGGCGCTAGCCACGCGAGCACGACGCGCCCCACCCGGTCGACCTGGCGGGGATCGACGACCGATGGCACGTCGTCGGCCGAGTGATAGGCGGCGTACGGCGTGCTCCCGAGCCGCACGCCGGGGAGCCCCGCCTGGACGAACTGCCAGTGGTCGCTCGAACGGTTGACCTCACGCACCACCGGCACCCTGACCCTGCGTCCTGCTGCCGCCACGCGGGCGGCCAGGACGTCCTGACCCTCGACGGCAGACCCGATGGGCACGACTTCGCCGACGCCGACGCGGTCGAGGGAGACCATGCCCCGCACGCCCGTGCGTTCGCGCGGCCGCAGCGCCGCGACGTAGTGCCGTGAGCCGTAGTGGTGATCGGCATCGCTCGGACCCCGCGGCTCCTCGGCGCCGAAGGCGACGAAGACGACAGGCAGCCGAGTCCGCCCGGCGGCCGCGGCCCCGGCGACCGCCACCAGGACCCCGACCCCCGATGCGTTGTCCTCGGCGCCGGGCGCCTGCGGAACGGTGTCGAGATGGGCGCCGACGACGAGGTGGGGCTGAGCGGGATCGAGACCGGGAGGTCGCGCGATCACGTTGGCCGAGGTGCCAGCCCCGACCGGCACCCCCCACGACGTCCCCGCAGGTATGGCGACGGGCTGGTGCTCGACCGCGTAGCCCAGACGCTCGAGGCGTCGCCCCACCCACCGTGCGGCCTGCGCATAGCCGCGACCCGTCGCCTCCCGGGGACCGATGTCACCGGCGAGATGGCGCACCGTGCGCATGGCCGTGCGGGTGTCGAAGTCGGCAGGTGCCACCGGGTCCCGCGGCGCGGACGTCGGCGGCGGGTCTGCGGTCGGCGAAGCGGCCGAGACGTCCGAGGGTGCGGCCGACGAGCTGGTCTGCGGCCGCGACCGGTCAACGGTGGGCGAGCATGCCACCGCGGCCAGCCCCACACAGATCAGGGCGGCCGCGGTGCGCAAGGAAACCGGTGTCAGTCGAGGTAGTCGCGCAGGACCTGGGACCGGCTCGGGTGACGCAGCTTGCTCATCGTCTTCGACTCGATCTGGCGGATCCGCTCACGGGTCACGCCATAGACCTTGCCGATCTCGTCGAGTGTCTTGGGCTGTCCGTCGGTGAGACCGAACCGCATGCTGACCACGCCGGCCTCACGCTCGGAGAGCGTGTCGAGCACTGCGTGGAGCTGCTCCTGCAGCAGCGTGAAGCTGACCGCGTCAGCGGGCACGATCGCCTCGGAGTCCTCGATCAGGTCACCGAACTCGGAGTCGCCGTCCTCACCGAGGGGCGTGTGGAGCGAGATCGGCTCGCGGCCGTACTTCTGGACCTCGATGACCTTCTCGGGGGTCATGTCGAGCTCCTTGGCCAGCTCCTCGGGCGTGGGCTCGCGGCCCAGGTCCTGGAGCATCTGCCGCTGGACGCGAGCGAGCTTGTTGATGACCTCGACCATGTGCACGGGGATGCGGATGGTGCGGGCCTGGTCGGCCATCGCGCGGGTGATGGCCTGCCGGATCCACCAGGTGGCATACGTCGAGAACTTGTAGCCCTTGGTGTAGTCGAACTTCTCGACCGCGCGGATGAGGCCGAGGTTGCCCTCCTGGATCAGGTCGAGGAAGAGCATGCCGCGGCCGGTGTAGCGCTTGGCGAGGGACACGACGAGACGCAGGTTGGCCTCGAGGAGGTGGTTCTTGGCGCGTCGGCCGTCCTCGGAGATCCACTCGAGCTCCTCGAGCACCTTGGCGCTGATCTTGCCGCCCTTGGCCATCTTCTCCTCGGAGAAGAGGCCGGCCTCGATCCGCTTGGCGAGCTCCACCTCCATCTCGGCGTTGAGGAGGGGACCTTGCCGATCTGCTTGAGGTAGTCCTTGACCGGGTCGGCGGTCGCACCCGCGACCATGACCTGCTGCTCGGGCTCGTCGGTGTCGTCGGAGGCCGAGACGGTGAAGGCCTGCTTCTCGTCCTCCTTGATGGTCGGGTCGACCTTGACGTCCTTCTCGAACTGCTCGTCGGGGATGTCCGGCAGGAGCTTCTTGCCGTCCGCCCCCACCGCAACCGGTGCGAGGTCGACAGCAGCAGGCGCTGCCGCCTTCTTCGCAGCCGTCTTCTTGGCCGGGGCCTTCTTGGCGGCAGTCTTCTTCGCCGCCGGTTCGTCGGCTGCTGCTGCAGGCGTGGACTTGGCGGCCGCCTTCTTGGCCGGGGCCTTCTTGGCCGCGGCCGTGGTGGCCTTGCGCGTGCCGGACGTCGCCGCGACGGCGCGCGAGCTGGCGGCGTCCACGTCGACGCTGATGCCGAGCCCACTCAGGTGCACCAGGAGGGCCTTGAGGTGAGGCGGCTGGACGCCGGCCGCGTCACTGGCCATGCGGACCTGCTCTGGGCTCACCCGTCCGGTCGGGGAGCCACGCTCGACGAGCGCGGCGATGGAGGGGTGCGCGAGCACCTCAGCGGGGAGCAACTTTCGTGCGTTCGGGGACACGAACACCTCTCGTCAAGCGACATCGGGGCGCGGCCGAGCCGGGTAAAGTCAAGAGCCGCTCGGTCATTCTGCCACGGGTCTGGTGATCACTCGGCAACGGCCTTGGCTGGCGACTTCTTGGCCTTGTTGGCCTTCTTGAAAGCGCGCACCCTCTCGAGGGATTCGTGGTCCACCACGTCGGCGACCGAACGGTATCCGTCGAGCGCGTAGTCCCCCACGGCCTGCTCCCAGCCGGGCGGGCGTACGTCGCACTGCTTGGCCAGCAGCGCGACGAAGATCTGGGCCTTCTGCTTGCCGAAGCCCGGCAGCGCCATCACCCGCCGCAGCAGGTCGGCGCCGTCGTCCGCGTCCGTCCACAACCGCGAGGCGTCGCCGGCGTAGTCGTCGACCACGATCCGGGCCAGCTCCTGAAGCCTGGCTGCCATCGACCCGGGAAAACGGTGGATGGCCGGCGTGGTCGCCGCCAGGGCAGCGAACTCCTCGGGATCGGCGCCAGCGATCGCCGCCGGTTCGAAGGTCCCCAGCCGGTCGAGGATCTTGGCCGGTCCGCGGAAGGCGTGCTCCATCGGATACTGCTGGTCGAGCATCATCGCGGCGAGCAGCGCGAACGACGAGTCGTCGAGCACCTTGTCGGCGGCGGGATCACCCGTGATCTGAAAGCCCATGATCACCATCCTGCCCGACCGCAGGTTGGCGACGGGGCAGGGTCAGTCGGCCTTGACTGCAAGGACCGGGCAGTGGGCGTCGAGCAGGATCCGCTGGGCGTTGGAGCCCAGGATCAGCTTGCCCACCGGAGACCGTCGGCGCAGCCCGATCACGATCAGCTCGGCTGAGTTGGCCTCGGCCAGGGAGATCAGGTCCTCGGCCGGCTCGAAGCCGCGGACGAGCTGGCGGACGTCGTACTGCACTCCGGCCGCATCGAGCTTGGCGCGCACCGACACCAGCTCCTTCTCGGCGGCACCCGCCTTGTCGTGGTCGAACTCCTGCCCACCGCGGTGGGAATTGACCACCACCAGCTTGGAGCCGCGCAGCTTCGCCTCGGCGATCGCTGTCTCCAGCGCAGCCTCGCCTTCAGGCTTGGGGACGTATCCGACGACGACGGTGCCCATGGCTCCTCCTTCTCAGTCCAGCGCGACGTTGCGCCGGTTGTTGGCACGGTACCCAATCCGAGGTCCCAGCGGGAGCTTGTGGAGAGCTGGCGGCGTGGACGGCGAGGTCAGGGCAGGCTGGGTGGGTGCCTGTGTCCGCTCCCATCACCCGCGTCCAGCACGCCGTCCTGCGCGCAGCGGTGATCGAGTTCAAGGAGGCCCATCCGCGGGGCGGGGCTCCGACCGCACTGCACGTCGGCACCCCCGGGCGGGCCGTCGTCAGCCATGTCGTGCTCCCGGGGCCGCCGCTCGACCAGGCACTGCGGACCGACATCGCCGCCGCCCTGCTCCAGCGCACCGCGAACGCACACCCGCACCGGTGGGCGTGGCTGGCGCGCGTCGGCAGCCTTGCCGTGCACGACGCCGACGTGGCCTGGGCGGCCGCCTGGTATGCCGCCTGCGCGGAGGCCTCCACCGAGGTTCCGCTGGTCGTCGTCACCCGGACCGGGTGGCGCGATCCGCGCAGCGGGGTGGGTCGCGAGTGGAGCAGGCTGCGCCGTCGGTCGACGAGCGAGCGGGGGCTGCCCTAGCGATCCCAGGTGTGCGCCGGCTCGTTGGTGTGCATCCGCTCGCTGTATTCGAGCACCGTCGCGCGCAGGGCGTCGAACCGGTCCTCGCTGGACCGTTGCTGCATGCGGCCGACGAACCACTCGGCACCGTTGGTCCCCAGCAGGCAACGCTGCTCGATGATGCCCAGGAGGCGGTCGCGGACGTCCGCCTCGACCCCCCAGGAGTCGAGCCCCTCCGCCGCCATCGGCAGCAGCCGGCGCAGCACCAGCTCGGTGGCCCGCACCTGGCCGATCCCGGGCCAGTAGACCTGGGCGTCGATGCCCAGCTGCGCGGCGACGTGGAAGTTCTCCTCCGCAGCCTGGAAGGACATCTGAGACCACAGCGGCCTCTCGCTCTCCACCAGGAACCGGACCAGGCCGAAGTAGAAGGCGGCGTTGGCGATCGTGTCGGCCACGGTTGGGCCTGCCGCCAGCAGGCGGTTCTCCACCCGCAGGTGGGGGACGCCGTGGGCGATGTCGTAGACCGGCCGGTTCCACCGATAGATCGTGCCGTTGTGGAGCCGCAGCTCGGGCAGCGTCGGCGTGCCCCCCGACTCGAGGACCTCGAGCGGGTCCTCGTCGTCGGTGATCGGCAGGAGCGCCGGGAAGTAGCGGACGTTCTCCTCGAACAGGTCGAAGACCGAGGTGATCCAACGCTCTCCGAACCACACACGCGGCCGGACGCCCTGGACCTTGAGCTCGTCGCTGCGGGTGTCGGTGGCCTGCTCGAACAGCGGGATGCGGGTCTCGCGCCACAGCTCCTTGCCGAGCAGGTATGGCGAGTTGGCGGCCAGCGCCAGCTGCACGCCGGCGATCGCCTGGGAAGCGTTCCAGTAGTCGGCGAAGTCGTCGGGCGAGGTCTGCACGTGGAACTGGGTGCTCGTGCAGGCCGCCTCGGGCACGATCGTGTCGGCGGTGGTCGAGAGGCGTTCCCGCCCGCTGATGCTGATCGTGATGTCTTCTCCGCGCGCGGCGAGGATCTGCTCGCTGAGCAGCGTGTAGCGCGGGTTGGAGCTGATGCTCTGCGCCCCCATGTGCCCGTGGTCGAGCGTGGGCAGGATGCCGATCATCACCTGGTGGGCGCCGACCTCGGCCGCCGCGGTCTCGGCTGCGTTCAGGGACCGTCGCAGCGTCTCCTCGAACGTGGTCAGGCCGCCCCCGCGCAACGTGCTCGGGGGACGTTGATCTCGATGTTGAACTGGCCGAGCTCGGTCTGGAACTCGGGAGAGGCGATCCTCTCCAGCACCTCGGCGTTCTTCAGCGCCGGATCGCCGCGATCGTCGATGAGGTTGAGCTCGACCTCCAGGCCGGTCATCGGGTCGTCGGTGTCGAACCTCGCCTCGCGCAGCATCCGGGCGAAGACATCGAGGTTGCGACGGACCTTCTCCCGGTGCCGGGTCCGGTCTGCCCGCGAGAACTCCTGCTGCTCAACCTCTTCGCCCATGTTGCGACCCTAGGGTCGCGACCCCGGTCAGGCCACCCCCTCAACGGGTGCCACCATCTGGCTCCACGTCTCCGGGGGTGTCGCAGACATGAGCAGGTCGGCCACCAGCTGCGCCAGGGAGTGCGCCGGATCCACCTCACGGGCCCGGTCCACGGCACACCAGGCGAGCGCGCCCTCCCCCGCCAGCCATGCCGTCAGCGCCAGGACCGCGGCCGGTCCCGGGACCAGGGCCAGCGGCGTGCGACGGACGATGTCGGACCAGAACCCGAGGTGTTCGCGGGCACGCGAACGGGTCAGCCACCGCCATGCCTCGTCACGCAGGCTGCCCTGCGTCAGCGAGAGGGCCAGGGCGCCGACCAGCTCGGGAGACGGCGGACAGGGTGCGTCCGCATGCTCGTGCACCACTCTGCGCAGCTGCTCCGCGGTGAGCGGGGCGGACCCGGTCAACGTGCTCGACACCGCCTCGGCGCCCGCCGCGTCGTGCGCGATGGTGTCGGCCAGCGCCTGGCGCGAGGCGTGGGTGACCCGGCCACCGAAGACCGACTGCGCGGCGAACGGATGACTGCCGACGTCGAAGGAAACGCCGTCGTAGGCGGTGGCGGGTCGACCCGGCAGCACCGCGAAGTAGTGGTCGTCGTGAACCCTCAGGACGTCGAGGACGTCTATCGCGTGCTCGGTGAAGGTCGCGTGCAACGACCAGGCGGTCTCGTCGGCGACCAGGGTGTTGTCGGCATAGACGACGAAGACGACGCGGCGCAGGCGATGGACCCGAGCAGGTCGCAGCAGTGCCTCCACGACCTCGCGGACGTCGCACTCGTCGCCGGGCAGGTCGATCCGGGCATGGAAGGGACGGGTGCCGTCGACGGTCAGCATCACGACGGACTCCGACGGCGTGAAGCCGATGGCGACCGGCACGAAGGCGAGCAGGTCTTCGGGACAGCTGGCCCTCATCTGGAGAGGATCGGTGGGTGAGTTGGTCATGGGGGCACGCTTCCCGCGGCATCAGACGATCGACCACGTCGGCAGGTCGGGCTGTGGACTGCCGACCGGAGTGGCGTCCTGTGGACACATTGCGGCCTGAGACAATCGGCGACATGTCGTGGGAGCGCCGGTGAGCGGTCGGTGAGGAGCACCGCCTCGGTCCTCCACCTCGACCTCGATGCGTTCTTCGCTGCCGTCGAGCAGCGTGACAAGCCGTCCCTGCGGGGCAAGCCGGTGATCGTCGGGGGCGTCGGCGGGAGGGGCGTGGTGGCCACGGCGTCCTACGAGGCACGGGCATTCGGCGTGCGCTCGGCGATGTCGACCAGGGAGGCGCGGGCGCGGTGCCCCCACGCTGCCTTCCTCACCGGCCGCTTCCACGCCTATCGCGAGAGCAGCAGCAAGGTGATGGCCGTCCTGCGTGCCGCATCCCCCCTCGTCGAGCCCCTCTCCCTCGACGAGGCGTTCCTCGACCTCGCGGAGGCCGGTCTCCCCGACCTGGAGGTGCCGACCGTCGTCGCGTACGGCGAGGAGATCCGTGCCCGCGTCGCGGAGGTCAGCGGAGGCCTGACCGCCACGGTGGGGATCGGGACGTCCAAGTTCATCGCCAAGGTCGCCAGCGAGCTCGACAAGCCCGACGGGCTCACGGTCGTGCCCCCCGGCACCGAGCGCGACCTGCTGCTGCCGATGAAGGTCACGGTCATCCCGGGCGTCGGTCCTGCGACCAACGAGCGGCTGCGCCGAGCGGGGATCCACACGGTCGCCGACCTCGACCGGGTCACCGAGGACGAGCTGGTCAGGCTCCTCGGCAGGGCCCAGGGGCACGACCTGCACCGGCTGGCCAGGGCCGAGGACGACCGGCCCGTCGTGGCCGACCGGGAGACCAAGTCGGTCAGCGCCGAGGGCACCTACGCGACCGACCTGACCGATCGGCGGCTGATGGAGGGCCTGCTCACCCGCCAGGCGGTGCAGGTTGGCGAGCGGCTGCGCAAGCACGGGCTGTCGGGGCGGACGGTCACGATCAAGGTTCGCCTGCACGACTTCACCACCATGAGCCGGTCGTCGACCCTGTCCAGCCCCACCGACAGCAGCAGCGCCATCGCGCGGCTCGCGAAGTCGCTCCTGGCCGACCTCGACACCTCGGGCGGCGTGCGACTGCTGGGGGTGGGGGTCTCCGGACTCGCGGACTGGGTCCAGGAAGACCTGTTCGGCGACGCCGAGGACGACCAGGTCGACGACGTGCTGCCCGACCTCTCCCAGCTGGGCGCCTCGGGGCTCGGCGGGTCCACCTATTGGCCCGGGATGGACGTGGTCCACGACGAGATGGGCCCGGGCTGGGTGTGGGGGTCCGGTCGCGGCGTGGTCACGGTTCGCTTCGAGACGGCGCACACGCCGCCCGGTCCGGTGCGTTCCTACTCGGTCGACGACCCCGCGCTGTCCTTGGCGACGATCCCGGCGATGGACTGAACCCGCATCGCCACGGTCTCCCCGGGCCGCAGCTGGGCGCAGATCGGCAGGTCGTCGGGCACGACCACCCCGATCACCGGATAGCCGCCCGTGACCGGGTGGTCGTGCAGGAACACCAGCGGTTGACCCGACGGCGGAAGCTGCACTGCGCCCAGCACGACGCCCTCACTGTCCAGCTCGCCGTGCCGGCAACGCTCGAGCGGCCTGCCCTGCAGTCGCAGCCCGACCCGGTTGGATGCCGCGTCGACGGTCCAGGTCGCACGGTCCAGGCCGTTCCAGGCGTCCGCACCGATCCAGTCGGCACGTGGTCCGGGGACGACCCGGAGGACCCGGTCGGCTCGTCGCCACACGCCGACGTCGAGGGGACCGGGCGTCCCTGTGTGCGGACCGACGGGAAGCACGGCGCCGTCCTGCACCCGCGGCGGGCCGATCCAGGCCAGGGTGTCGGTGCTGCGCGAGCCCAGCACAGGGCGTACGTCGATGCCCCCACCCACGGCGAGGTAGGACCGCACACCGGAGCGTGCCGGCCCGAGCGCCACCGTCGCCCCGGCCCGGATGGAGACCGCCTCGGTGTGCGCGACCTGTCGACCCTCGACCCGCACCTCGCACCAGGCGCCTGTCACCGCGATCGTGGCAGCGTGGTCGGTGCGGAAGGTGGCCCCGCTCAGGGTCGTCTCGAGCACCGCAGCGTCCGGATCGTTGCCAACCAGCCGGTTGGCAAGGGCGGCCGCCGGCGCATCCAGCGCGCCCGCCCTCGGCACCCCCAGGTGGGCGTGGCCGAAGCGACCACGGTCCTGGATCGTGGTCAGTGCGCCGGCCGCGAGGACGAGCAGGCTCATGACGCCTCCACGAACCGCACCCGGGTCCCCGGGCGAGCAGCGCCGGGGGCGTGCGCTCGGCGTCCCAGAGGAGCGAGTCGGTGCGCCCGACGAGCTGCCAGCCACCGGGCGAGGCGGTCGGATAGACCCCGCACCACCTGTCGGCGAGCGCCACCGAACCCGGCTCGACCCGTGCGCGCGGCTCCGCGCGTCGCGGGACGGACCACTCGACGGGCAGCCCCGCCAGATAGGCGAAGCCCGGTGCGAAGCCGCAGAAGGCCGACACCAGCTCGAGCGAGGTCAGGCGCCCCACGGCATCGTCGTCGCCGACGCCCCACTGGTCGGCGACGACGGACAGGTCCGGACCGTCGAAGACGACCGGGACGACGACCTCCGGCCCACCGACCTGTGCGGTGCCTGGTCGCCACGGGCGCAGGAGCGTCTCGAGGTCGGTCCCGGTCGCGAGCCCGTCGAAGAGCACCGTGCTGGCCCCGGGCACGATCTCCACGGCGTCGATCCGACCCTCCCTGGCCCACAGCGCCAGCGAGAGAGCGGCGGACGCGTCCGCGACCTCGACGATCGCGGCGTCGGCGCCGACAGGGACCACGCGGAGCGGCTGCGTCACCCCAGCCTCACCAGCACGAGGAGACGGTGAAGCCCGACGAGACCAGAGCGGCTCGTACGGCGACGGCATGGTCGACGGCAGCAGCCGAGTCACCGTGGACGCAGACCGAGTCGACCTCGCCAGCGAGCTCCACGGCCCGGGCGGCGATGACCCGGCCGTCGAGGATCAGGGCGCCCGGCGCCGAGCGCGGGACGAGCCCGCCGTCAGCGGCGTAGGCACGGTCGGGGAAGCCCTCGTGCCGGGTGCTCCGACCGGCGTCGGCTGCGAGGCTCAGGAGCAGGGAGCCCGGCATCCCCAGGACGGGCAGCGAGTCCGACCCGGTGAGAACCGCCCGCGCCGTCGCCTCGTCGACGGCAGCCCGGTGATAGAGCGCCCCGTGTGGCTTGACGTAGGACACCCGGGTGCCCTCCTGCCGGGCGATCTCGCCCAGGACGCCCACCTGGTCGGCCACCTGCGCGACCAGCTCCGCCGGCGCGACGTCGAGCGCCACACGGCCGAAGTTCGCGCGATCGGCGTACGAGACCTGCGCCCCCACGGCGACCCCCCGCACGACCGCCTCGGCGCACACCGCACGCATGACCTCGCGGTTGCCCGCGTGGTAGCCGCACGCCACGTTGGCGCTCGTCACCACGGCCAGCAGACCCGGGTCGTCGGTGACCTCTTCCCCCAGGTCGGCGTTGAGGTCGACGGTTTTGGGGTACACGGGCTCATCCTCTCAGGGCAATCCGGATCAGGCACGGCTCCGAACCAGCCCTGAGAAGTCCCTGAGAGTTGGGCTGGCTTGCAACTCTGAGGCAGCACCGGACGTCAGTGGAGATGAAGGGCCACACGGCAGCCGGGAATCCTCCGGGGGCGTGAGCCGTTGTAGAGGACGTGCTGCGATCCCGGGGACCGCGGCACACGGAGGAGGCGAAGATGAGCACCACCCAGATCACCAAGAACCCACCGGCCACCCGCCGGGCGGCCGTGCACGGGACCGCGCGCGAGATCGAGGGACGCGACAGCGTCGGCCTCTACCTCGACGAGATCGCGCGCACGCCCCTGCTCGACGCTGAGACCGAGGTCGAGCTCTCGAAGACGATCGAGGCGGGCCTGCTGGCCGAGAAGCTGCTCGAGGAGGGCCGCGTCGGACGCCGCAACGGTGGCGCTCCCATGTCCGCCAACCGCGAAGAGCTCGAGTGGCTGGCCGAGGAGGGCCGCCGGGCGGTCGATCGCTTCATCTCCGCCAACCTGCGCCTCGTCGTCTCGATCGCCCGCAAGTACGGCCGCTCCCAGATGCCGATGCTCGACCTGATCCAGGAGGGCAACACCGGCCTGATCCGGGCGGTCGAGAAGTTCGACTACGCCAAGGGCTACAAGTTCTCCACCTACGCCACCTGGTGGGTCCGTCAGGCCATCACCCGCGGCATCGCCCAGCAGGCCCGCGTCGTGCGGCTGCCGGTGCACGTGGTCGAGGAGCTCAACCAGGTCGCCGGAGCTCGCCGCACGCTCGAGCGCCAGCTCGGCCGCGAGCCGGAGCCCGAGGAGATCGCCACCGAGCTCGACATGGACTTCGACCGGGTGCTCGACCTGCTCGCCTGGGGTCGCGACCACGTCTCCCTGGACACCCCCGTGGACGAGGACGGCAGCACTTCCCTCGGCGACCTGATGGCGCAGGAGACCACTCCCGGTCCCGACCTGGAGTTCCTCGACGTGGAGGCACGCCAGCGGCTCGACGCCCTGGTCGCGCACCTCGACGAGCGTGCCGCCGACATCATCCGTGCCCGCTACGGCCTCACCGACGGACGCCAGCACAAGCTGGCCGACATCGGCGCCAAGCACGGCATCTCCGCCGAGCGGGTCCGCCAGCTCGAGCGCGAAGCACTGCAGAAGCTGCGGCGGCTCGGCGACCCCGACCTCGCCACCGGAAGCACCGCTGCCTAGGAGCCGGCAGCGGTGAGCGCGGCGGCTGCTTCTTGGGCCAACGTGCTCACCTCGGCCGGCACCGGGGTCCGGGCCATGGCTCGCTGCTGCCACAGCCCGAGCGCGACCACGCGGGTGGCCGCCTCCTCCACGCGCTCGCGCGAGACCTCGCCCGAGTCGATGGCCCTGGTGACGACGCGGTGCGTCTCCACGGTGTCGACCGGCATCAGCAGCAGGTCGGCGCCTGCCTTGAGCGCCGCCACTGCCGGCTTGTAGCTCGACGCCACCGCTCCCATCCCGAGTGAGTCGGTGATGGCGACGCCCTCGAACCCGAGCTCGTCGCGGAGCATCGTGTAGACCTCGGGAGCGAGGCTGGCCGGGACTCCCGGGGCGATGGCCGTCAGGTCGAGGTGGCTGAGCATCACCGCCGGCGCGTTGGCGTCGACGGCTGCCTCGAACGGCGGCAGGTCGTGCGACCGGATCTCGTCGAGGGTCGAGTCGAGCACCGGCAGGGTGTCGTGGCTGTCGCTCGTCGCGGCGCCGTGGCCTGGGAAGTGCTTGGTCGTGGAGACCACGCCGGACTCCTCGAAGCCGCGCACCGCGGCTGCCGTCGCCTTCGACGCCACCGCTGGGTCCTGGCTGGGCGAGCGGGTGCCGATGGTCGGGTCGGCGGCCCCGATGGTCACGTCGGCCACCGGCGCGAACACCCAGGTGAAGCCGAGCTCCCGCAGCTCGAGACCCGTGGCATAGGCCGCCTGTCGAACCACCTCGCGACCGTTGGCCGGGTCGGCGTCGATCGCCGCACCGGCGGCCGCGAAGGCGGGGAACTCGGTCGCGATCCCGCGCAGGTGGGAGACGTAGCCGCCCTCCTGGTCGACCCCCAGCACCGGCGGATAGGCGCGGCCGTCGTCCTCGGCCGCCTGGGTGAGCGCCGCCGTCATCTCGCGCACCTGCGCCTCGTCGACCACGTTGCCGTTGGTGATCGACACCCCCGCCAGGTGGTGCTCGCGCAGCATCGTCGCGACTCCGGCCGGGTCGGAGCCGAGGTAGCGCCCGACGATCACCTGCCCGGCCAGCTGCTCGACCGACATCGCGGCCACGATCGACTCGGCCTCGGCCAGCTCCCCGACCGTCGGCCCCCAGCCCGTCGGCGACTGCGGGTCCGCGGTCTCGCTGGCAGTGGCTGAGCTGCTCGGGCTGGTGCTGCCGGTCCCTGCAGGCGTCGGGTCGGGCGTCGCCGTACACCCCATGAGGACGCCGACGGCGACGACCGGGACGGTCAGGGCTGCTCGCAAGGTTGGACGCACGGCGGGCAGGTTACCTGCGTCCTGGTCGTCCTCAGGCTTCGTGGACGCCGACACCCAGCCGATAGACGAGGTGTCCACCGAGATAGGCGCCGGCACCAGCCACGGCGGTGCCGGCCAGCATCAGCCGGCGGGCACCACGCCGGTCCCCGCGGCGACGCTTGACGAGCGCGACGGCGAAGAGCCCCAGGGTCGCGTCCATCGCCGCCGCGTGCACGAGGCCGACGCGCGTCTGGGCACCGGAGGTGGTCGCCAGGTCGTGGACGCCGGTCACGGCTGACGGCAGGGCGGCCAGGCAGCCGGTCAGGAGCAACGTGTCGACGGCCGCCGCGTGACGCTCGCTCCCGACGACGTCGAGCAGGGTCGCCATCAGCCACGCGCCCATCGGCACCTGGACCGCGACGGGGTGCACCCGGTGTCCCAGCCAGGCGCCACCCAGGAGCTCGTCGAGGGCCTGCGGCTCGACGAGCGCGTCGTATGCCGACGCCCTGACCGTCTCGGCGATGCCGTCGAGCCCCGAGGCTGCCTCGATCCGGCGGACCAGCGACTCGGGCAGGCTCAGGTGTGTGGTCATCCCCGCAGTCGACCACACCGCGAGCCTCGACGCCAAGGCCCGCAGGGGTTCTCAGATGGCCTCGCGAGCCTTGGTCACGGCCAGCTCGCGGAGCTCGCCGAAGACTGCGACGACCCGGTCGCGCAGCTCCTCGAGGGTGCCGGTGTTGTCGATCACGTGCGTCGCGATCGCGAGCCGGTCCTCCCGTGATGCCTGCGCGGCGATCCGCGACTCGGCCTCGGGCCGGCTCCAGCCGCGCTCGGACATCATCCGGGAGATCTGGAGGTCGACAGGGCAGTCGACCACGACGACGGCGTCGAAGGTGTCGCTGCGCCCACTCTCGGCCAGCAGTGGGATGTCGTGGACGACCACGTCGTCCACCCCGGCGCCGGCCTCGAGGGCCGCCATCCGTTCATGGACCAGCGGATGCACGATCGCCTCCAGCCGCATGCGCTGCTCGGAGTCGCCGAAGACCAGCGCCCCCATCGCAGGTCGGTCCAGGTCGCCGTCGGGTGTGAGCAGGGACGGCCCGAACTCGGCCACCACCGCGTCCAGTCCGGGTGTCCCCCGAGCAACGACCTCACGGGCCAGCACGTCGGCGTCGATGAGCAGGGCACCCAATCCGACGAGCATCGAGGAGACCGTGCTCTTGCCCGAGGCCACTCCCCCGGTGAGTCCCACTCGCAACGCCATGTCGCACTCCATTCTCGTCGAGGAACTGCGCTCACCCTAGGACGGTCACTCCACCAGTCCGGCCTTGCGTGCATAGGTGTGGGCCTGCTCGTCGGGATCGAGGTCGCCGGTCAGGAGTCGCTCGGTGGTCCAGTGGTCGACCGAGAGACCCGTCAGGGCGACATATCCGGCCAGCTCCGGCTCCAGCGCCCGCGCCAGCGCCATCAGGTCCTCCCCGGTGGGCGCCGTGCCGGTGATCTCCGGCGAGCCGGCCATCAGCTGCCGCAACGGCGGATAGGGCTTGAACCTCCCGACCCCGATGTGGCTCGAGACCTGGTCCAGCGTCTTGTTGGTCTCGGTGAGCAGCGCCGAGAAGTCGAGGAACAGCCACTGGTCGCGAGGGAAGACGCTCAACCCGTGGCGGATCTGCCCACCGTAGTAGCCGCGGATGACGCCCGAGGCTCGCATGAACTTCGCCCGGCCCCCGGTCCGGTGAACTCCGGCGGCATCGATGTCGGGAAGTCCTCGGGCCTCCACGCGATCATCTCGGGCCAGTCGGGAGCACGGTCCGGTTGCCGGGCCCGCACCATCACCCACTGGCTCACCAGCCGATCGATGGGGTCGCGGAAGATGCCGATCAGCCGCATCTCGGGGCGCTTGTCGTGCATGCGCTCCAGGGCACCCGGCATCAGGAGGTAGCGCGGGGTCGCATCACCGAGGGCGCGATGGATCGGCCGGGCATGGGCGATGCCGTACGACGAGTGGTCGGCGTCGTGCCAGGTCTGCTCGTCGACGTCGAACCAGCCCATCTCCTTGCGGGGCGGACGGGCGACCTGCGGGTGCTGGTTGAGCATCCACTGCAGCGTCGACGTGCCGGCCTTCTGCACGCCGACGATGGAGAAGGTGAACGGCAGGAAGGGCACTCAGTCGCCCTGGGCCTGCTCGGCGGCGGCCAGCAGCACGCAGGTCGCCACGGCCTCCATCGCGGCGGTGACCTCCTCGAGGGGCGGCATCGTCGGCGCGAGCCGGATGTTGGCGTCGTCGGGATCATCGCCGTAGGGGAAGGAGGAGCCGGCCGGCGTGAGCGCGATCCCTGCCTCCTTGGCCAGGGCCACGACCCGGCTCGCGGTTCCCGGCACGACATCGAGGTTGACGAAGTAGCCGCCCTGGGGCTTGTTCCAGGTGGCCACGTCGTAGCCGCCGAGCCGCTCGCTGAGGACCCGGTCGACCTCGGCGAACTTGGGCGCGATGATCTCGCGGTGCTTGGCCATGTGGTCACGCACGCCCTGTGCGGAGCCGAAGAACTGGACGTGTCGCAGGTGGTTGACCTTGTCCGGTCCGATGGAGCCCTTGCCGAGATGACCGAGATACCACGCGACGTTGGCCTCGGAGGCGGCCAGGAAGGCCACGCCGGCGCCGGCGAAGGTGATCTTGGAGGTCGAGGCGAACATGATCGGCCGGTCCGGGTGGCCGGCAGCGGCGGCGAGGGTGAGGATGTCGGCGCTCTTGGCCTCCTCCTCGGTCAGGTGGTGCAACGCGTAGGCGTTGTCCCAGAAGATCTTGAAGTCGTGTGCCGCGGTCTCCATCGAGGCCAGCCGCGCGGCCACCTCCTGGCTGCAGATCGAGCCGGCGGGGTTGGCATACGTCGGGACGATCCACATCCCCTTGATCGAGCGGTCCGCCTTGACGAGAGCAGCGACGGCCTCGGCGTCGGGGCCGTCGTCGTGCATGGGCACCGTGACCATCTCGATGCCGAGGGACTCCAGCAGCGTGAAGTGCCGGTCGTAGCCGGGGACCGGGCAGATGAACTTGATCGTGTCCTCCTTGCCCCAGGCACGGTCGCCGTCGCGGGCACCGAAGAGGAGGAGATAGATCAGGCAGTCGCGCATCATCGTCAGGCTGGAGTTGCCACCCGCGACGACCTGCTCGGGCTCGACCCACAGCAGCTCGGCGAACATCTCGCGGAGCTCGGTGAGCCCGGCGAGCCCTCCGTAGTTGCGCACGTCGGTGCCGGATCCGTCCTTGAACCCACGCGGCAGGTTGAGCAGCTCGTCGGACAGGTCGAGCTGCGCCGACGACGGCTTGCCGCGGGTCAGGTCCAGCTTGAGGCCGCGGGCCTGCAGATCGGCGTACGCCGCCTGCTGCTCCTTGATCAGCGCAGCGAGGTCGGTGCGGGACATGGCGGAGAGCGGCTGGTGCGTCACGCCCCCAAGGCTAGGCGATGAGTGCCACCGGGAGCCGCCGAGGTCCACGGCTCACGCGGTCTGGCTGAAGCTCCGACGATATTCGACAGGGCTCACGCCACGGGAGCGCCCGAAGTGGTGGCGCAGCGTCGCGGCGTTGCCGAAGCCGACCTCGGCAGCCACCCAGTCGATGGAGTGATCGGTCTGCTCGAGCAGCTCCTCGGCGGCCTGGACACGCTGCGCGAGCACCCAGCTGTACGGCGTCGTGCCGGTCTCGTCCTTGAAGCGCCGCGCGAACGTCCGGGGGGACATGTGCATCTGTCGCGCCAGGGTCTCCACCGTGAGGTCGCTGGACAGGTTGCCCGAGATCCAGGCCAGGAGGGGCGCCAGCGCCTCCGACTCACACACCGGCACCGCGCGAGCGATGAACTGCGCCTGCCCGCCGTCGCGGTGCGGCGGGACCACGATGCGGCGGGCGGCGGCCGCAGCCACCCGTGAGCCGAACTGCTGGCGCATGAGGTGGAGCGCCGCGTCGAGCCCCGCGGCGGAACCCGCGCCGGTGACGATCGTCCCCTCCTGGACATAGAGCACGTCACCGTCCACGTGGGCGAGCGGATAGCACTCGGCCAGCTCGCTGACGTGGCGCCAGTGGGTCGTGCAGCGCCGGCCGTCCAGCAGCCCCGCCTCACCGAGTACGAAGGCGGCGGTGCAGTGGGCGAAGACGAACGCGCCGCGGGACTCGGCGTCGCGGACCAGCTCGACCACCTCCGGAGAGGGATCGCGATAACCGCGTTTCGGTATGACGCAGACCAGGTCGGCGTCGGCAGCGGCCTCGAGGCCGAGGTCGACGTGCAGGTCGTAGACGCTCCCACGGACCCGCCCGGGACGGGGCGTCGTGACGACGAAGTCGAACACGGGGTTGTCGTCCTCGGGGTGGTAGGGCTCGGCCCACACCTCACACATCGCGCCCAGCCCGAAGGGCTCGGCACCGTCCTGGACGACCACGGCGACCTTGTGCATGACGCCATCCTGATCCTCGAGTGGCAGGAAATCAACCAACAACGGCATTCCTGCCACTGGTGGCCGGATCGCGACGGGAGCAGAATTCCTGCCATGACCATCCTCTTCGCCCTCGCCCTCGTCCTCCTCACCGGGCTGCTCGTGCGCTATGCACAGCACGACCGCTTCGCCCCCAGATCGACCCGCTGCGCCGCACGCTGCTGATGGTTGGATGACCGGGTGCAGCTCGTCGAAGGATCGCGGATCGCCCTCCTCCTCCCGGGATCCTCGACCTACGTCGACCTGGTGCTGGCGCTCCTGTCCCACGGCCTGTTCCCGGTTCCGCTCGACCCGGCGCTCACACAGGCGGAGCTCGAGCGGGTCCTCGCGCCGATCAAGCCTGACCACGTGATCACCAGCGAGGACGAGGCAGCCACTCTCCTGGCCCGGCTGCCCGCCGACTCCCGGCGGGGGCTCCCCCGCGGCCGACCGATCCACTGCACGAGCGGCACCACGGGGACAGCCAAGGGCGTCTTCTCCGGACTGCTGTCACTTACCGACGCCCGAGCCCTCGTGGCGGAGGAGCGCGACCTGTGGGGATTCGTGTCCACCGACACCAACCTGGTCCTGAGCCCGCTGCACCACTCGGCGCCGTTGCGGTTCGCCATGGGGACCCTGCTCGCCGGTGGCCGGGTCGTCGTGCCCGGCCGCTTCGATCCCGAGCGGATCACCGAGGCGATCCGGACCGAGCAGCCGACCACGATGTTCTGCGTCCCGACCCACCTGCAGCGCCTCTTCGCGCACTGGGACGACACCGGATGGCCCGACCTCTCGAGCTTTCGGCTCGTCGCCCACGCAGGTGCTCCCTGCCCGACGTCGATCAAGAACCGACTGATCGAGACGTTTCCCGCAGGGTCCACCTGGGAGTTCTACGGCTCCACCGAGGGTCAGTTCACCGCCTGCCGGTCCGAGGAGTGGTCGGCCCACCCCGGCACCGTGGGTCGAGCACGGCCTGGTCGGCTGCTCGACGTCGACGAGGACGGTCGGCTGTGGTGCGTCGTGCCCGGCCACGCCCGGTTCAGCTATCTGGGCGACCCTGCGAAGACCCGGGATGCGTGGCGCGAGACGGCCGACGGGCCGGCCTTCACCGTCGGTGACGCCGGTCGGATCGACGACGAGGGCTACGTCTACCTCGACGGCCGACGCGATGACCTCGTCATCACCGGCGGTGTCAACGTCTACCCCCTCGAGGTCGAGAACGCCCTGCGCGACGTCCCCGGGGTCGAGGACGTCGCCGTGTTCGGGGTGCCCGACACCGCGTGGGGTCAGCGGGTCTGCGCCGCGGTCGTCGGGGGCGCCGACGAGGCTGTCCTGCGGGAGCACGCGGTCGCCGTACTCGCCGCCGCGAAGCGCCCCAAGACCTACGTGCACGTGCGCGAGCTGCCGATGACCGCGACCGGCAAGGTGCGCCGCGACCAGCTGGCCGGACTCGTGCTCCCCACGACCTGACGGCTCTCCTGCGTTCCGTCCCGGGTGGCGAGCTGCGCGGCTATCGTGGCGAGACCGCGCCACCCCCACTCCCAGAGTCCAGGACCGCCCACACATGCCGCCACGTCTGCGTCGCGTCCTGATCGCCCTCCTCCTCGGGGTGCTCTGCGTGACTCCCACCGCCCTGCCAGGCTCCGTGGCCACCGCGGCCGGTCCCGACGACGACTTCCAGAAGGTCGTCCTTGCCGAGGGCACCACCCTGGGCGAGGTCATGGAGCTGACCGTCGCCGGGGACGGCCGCGTGTTCCTGATCTCGCGCGCGGGCGACATCCGGATGTATGACCCCGCCACCTCCCAGACCACCATCATCATGAACAGCCCTGAGCTCGGTGTCTGGAACGGGTTCGAGGACGGTGGCCTGGGCATCACCGTGGACCCCGACTTCGAGGACAACCACTGGCTCTGGGTCTACTACGCGGCCGCGCCGTTCGAGCACGCCGCCAACCGGGTCTCCCGCCTGACCGTCGAGACCCACGACGGCACCACCCACATCCACAAGTCCTCGGAGAAGGTCCTGCTCGAGGTCGCGACCCAACGCAGGACGTGCTGCCACTCGGCAGGCTCGCTGGCGTTCGACGGCGACGGGGTGCTCCACCTCTCGACCGGTGACAACACCTCGTCCCTGGAGTCCGACGGCTTCTCGCCCATCGACGAGCGCCCGGGTCGCTCCGACTACGACAGCCAGAAGTCGGCCGCCAACACCAACGACCTCCGCGGCAAGATCCTGCGGGTCCGCCCGCGCAGCGACGACGCCGGCGCGGTCGACCTCACGGCGGGGGACGACATCTCCTACGACATCCCCGGCGGCAACCTGTTCGGGGAGGGCGGAGCCCACCCGGCGGCTCGCTACCCCGACGCCGACCCCGCCCGCACGCGCCCCGAGATCTTCGTGATGGGACTGCGCAATCCCTACCGCCTCGGCGTCGACCCCGACACCGACGTCCTCTACTGGGGCGAGGTCGGGCCCGACGCCCGGTGGAGCGACCCGGAGCGAGGGCCACGACACTTCGAGGAGTTCAACCGCACCTCGGTGGCGATGAACGGCGGCTGGCCCTACTGCACCGGGCAGGTCGGGGACGACCTCACGGCGAGCGACACGGGCGGCGCCTACGTCGACTGGGACTTCGCCACGTCCAGCCCACGCAGGTCGCCCGACGGCAGCCCCCTGCGCTTCGCGTGCAACGACCCGGTCTCGATGGCGGGGGTCAACGACTCCCCCAACAACACCGGCCTGTCGACCCTGCCCCCGATGACCGATGCCTGGATCTCCTACTCGCTCTTCCCACCCAACCCCTACCCCGGCTTCGACGGGGTGGTGCCCATCGGCGGACAGGTCTACCGCCAGTCCCAGAACACCCTCGACGCGGGTCGCGCCTTTCCCGCCCGCTACGAGGGGTCGTACTTCCTGGCCGAGTTCAGCCGCGGCTGGATCAAGGAGGTGCGCACCGACGCTGAGGGCGACATCCTCGAGGTCAACGACTTCATGGACGGTTTCGTCCGCCCCTCCGACCTCGCTTTCGGTCCCGACGGCTCCCTCTACGTCCTGGAGTACGGCGACGGCGCATTCACCGGGTCGCCGGCGACCAAGCTCGTACGCATCGACTACGCACCAGACGGGTCCGCCCCGACGGCTCGCGCCGGTGCGAACGTGACAGAGGGCGCCGTACCCCTCACCGTGCAGTTCGATGCCACCGACAGCCACGACACCGACGGTGACACCCTGGCCTACTCCTGGGACTTCGACGGGGACGGCGTCGAGGACTCCACGGCGGCCGCACCGAACCACGCCTTCACGACGGCCGGCGACTTCACGACAGTGCTCACCGTCACCGACGCCACCGGGAAGTCTGCTCGTGCCCCGCTCCAGGTCCACGTCGGGAACACGACCCCGGCCGTCGACTTCGACCTGCCCGTGGACGGCGCGTTCTTCACCCCCGGTGACACCCTCGACTTCGAGGTGACCGCCACGGATCGCGAGGAGCCCGCCGACTGCTCGCGCGTCCTCGTCCAGCAAGGAGTCGGTCACGACACGCACGTCCACCCTGACCTGGGTCGATCCGGCTGCCGTGGTGTCCTCCAGACCACCCCGGCCAGCGACCACGGTCCCGACGCCAACACGTTCGGCGTCCTCCAGGCCGGCTACACCGACGCAGGCGCCAACGACGGTCTCAACGCACCCCTCACCGGCACGGACCTGGTCACCCTCCAGCCCAAGCTGCGGCAGGCCGAGCACGGGGTCTGGAGCGCCGGCGCAGAGGTGATCGGCTACAACGGCGTCGCCGGCACCCGACCCGGCGGTGGCGCCTTGATCGGCAACGTCTCCGACCGCGACTGGATCAGGTTCGACCCGATGAGCCTGCTCAACATGTCCGACATCAGCGCCCGCTACTCCGGATCCCCCGGACCGAACGACGGCATCGAGGTGCGAGCGGGCTCCCTCGACGGCCCGGTCGTGACCACGTTGCCCGTCACGCAGCCCACCACCGACCAGTTCGTCTACGCGACGACCTCCGCCCCGATCGCCGGACGCGCGGCCGACCTCGGCGGCCGGCCCCTCTACCTGGTCTATTCCGGGACGGGAGTCGTCGCCCTCGACGAGTTCCGCTTCGTTGGCCGCGGCGCTGAGGGACCGCCACCATCCTCCGCGTGCCCGCAGGCCCCGAGCCCCAGGCCCGGATACACCTTGCTCTACGACGGGACGCACCTCGATGACTGGCGTCAGGCCGGCCCGGGTGGATTCGTCGCCCGTGGCTGTTCCCTGGTCTCCGACGGCGGGATGGGGATGCTGTGGTTCGCCGGCCGCTCGTTCACCGACTTCTCGCTCTCGCTGCAGTTCAAGACCGCCGACGCCGGCGACAACTCCGGGGTGTTCGTCCGGTTCCCGGACCCGGGAGTCGACCCGTGGGTGGCCATCGACCAGGGCCACGAGATCCAGGTCAAGGAAGGCGCGAGCGACGACGAGCCGCAGAAGACCGGATCCATCTACGGCTTCGACCGCGAGGACCTGCGCAACGCCCGCCCGGCCGGTGAGTGGAACGACCTGCAGATCGACGTCGTCGGCCAGACCTACACCGTCGCCCTGAACGAGGTGGTGGTCAACACCTTCACCTCGAACGGGACGAGGGGCAGGTCCGGCTTCGTCGGCCTGCAGAACCACACCCAGGCCGACCGTGTGTGGTTCCGCAACCTGCAGGCTCGAGAGTTCCCCGCGGGCGACATCCCGCCGCCTTCCGATCCGAGCCCCAGCACGTCCCCGACCGAAACCCCACCCGCCCTCGGCGCGCCCGGCACCTCCATCACGGGACCGCGGAGGTTCACACGCCGTACGCGCGCGGCGTTCACCCTGACCGCCGACAGGGCCGCGACCTTCCGGTGCAGCCTGGATGGCGCCCCCTGGTCGACGTGCGCTTCCACCCTCAGCCACGCGCGACTGCGACCGGGGTCCCACACGCTGCTCGCTCGCGCTGTCGATGCCTCCGGAGTGGCTGATCCCAGTCCTGCCCAGCACCGTTGGACCATCGATCGCACAGCCCCCCGCGTCAGGGTGCTCGCGGGTCGCTCGGCGACCATCGACTCGTCGCCGACCATCCGCGCCCGCATCATCGACCGGGCCGCCGGTGTGAGCCGGCGCGGGGTTCGCGTCGTCGTGGACGGTCGGCGAGTCCGTGGCGTGCGGTCGCGCGCCCGCGTCGTCACGGCCACCTCACCCTCGCTGACGCCCGGGACGCACCGAGTGCTGCTGGTGGCACGGGACAGGGCCGGCAACGTGACCAGGGTCCGTTGGCGCTTCGCCGTCCGCGGCTGAGCGTCCGAACACGCCTGAGGAAAATGCAACTGGCCCGCCGACCAGAGGTCGGCGGGCCAGTCAGGAGCGGATCAGGCGATCAGGCCTGGCCACCCGTGAGCTTCTCGCGGAGGGCCTGGAGCGCCTCGTCGGAGGCGAGCGAACCGCTGCTGCCACCGCCGGACTCACCCTCGTGCTCCGAGCCGGTGTCATCGCCACCGGAGGAGTAGGAGGTCGCCTCGCTGGCCTCGACCTCGGCCTGCTTGGCCTCGGCCTGCTGCTTGACGTGCTGCTCCCAGCGAGCGTGCGCCTTGGCGTACTGCTCTTCCCAGACGGCGCGCTGGTCGTCGAAGCCCTCGAGCCACTCGCCCGTCTCCGGGTCGAAGCCCTCGGGGTAGACGTAGTTGCCCTGGTCGTCGTAGGTCGCCGTCATGCCGTAGAGCGTCGGGTCGAAGTCCTCGACCTCCACCGCAGCGGTGGTCTCGTTGGCCTGCTTGAGCGACAGCGAGATCCGGCGACGCTCGAGGTCGATGTCGATGATCTTGACCATGACGTCGTCGTTGACCTGGACGACCTGCTCGGGGATCTCGACGTGACGCTCGGCGAGCTCGGAGATGTGCACGAGGCCCTCGATGCCCTCCTCGACGCGGACGAACGAACCGAACGGCACCAGCTTGGTGACCTTGCCCGGCACGATCTGGCCGATCTGGTGGGTCCGGGCGAAGTGCTGCCACGGGTCCTCCTGCGTCGCCTTCAGCGACAGGGAGACACGCTCGCGGTCCATGTCGACGTCGAGCACCTCGACGGTGACCTCGTCGCCGACCGTGACGACCTCGGACGGGTGGTCGATGTGCTTCCAGGACAGCTCGGAGACGTGGACGAGGCCGTCGACGCCGCCCAGGTCCACGAAGGCACCGAAGTTGACGATCGAGGACACGACGCCCTTGCGGATCTGGCCCTTCTGCAGCTGGGTGAGGAACCCGTGACGGACCTCGGACTGCGTCTGCTCGAGCCACGCACGGCGCGACAGGACCACGTTGTTGCGGTTCTTGTCGAGCTCGATGATCTTCGCCTCGAGCGTCTGACCGACGTAGGGCTGCAGGTCGCGGACGCGACGCATCTCCACCAGCGAGGCGGGCAGGAAGCCGCGCAGGCCGATGTCGAGGATGAGACCACCCTTGACGACCTCGATGACGGTGCCCTCGACGACGCCGTCCTCTTCCTTGACCTGCTCGATGGTGCCCCAGGCGCGCTCGTACTGTGCGCGCTTCTTGGACAGGATCAGGCGGCCTTCCTTGTCCTCCTTCTGGAGGACCAGGGCCTCGACCTTGTCGCCCACGGAAACGACCTCGGAGGGGTCGACGTCGTGCTTGATCGACAGCTCGCGGGAGGGGATGACGCCCTCGGTCTTGTAGCCGATGTCCAGGAGGACCTCGTCGCGGTCCACCTTGACGATGGTGCCCTCGACGATGTCGCCGTCGTTGAAGTACTTGATGGTCGCGTCAATGGCCGCGAGGAAGTCCTCTTCAGAACCGATGTCGTTGATCGCAACCTGAGGCGCGTCGTAATCGGGAAGAGCGGAGATGGTGCTCGTCATAAGGGAAGTGATTCCTTGGATGGATAGAAGTCGTACGGACACACCAAGCCCTGTTTCACTACAGACACTGACATGAATCTGGTCGTCAGCCTGGGCGTAGCGAGCACGCGTCCGCTCCGGTGGAACTCGGGCAGAGGCCTGGCGCATCGTGAAGCCTACGTGCGACGAGCATCGGCCGTCCAACCGGCGCCGCGCACGGCCCTCGGGTCGACCGCGATAGCCTCCCTGCGTGGATCACCTGCCGCAGTCGGTGCGGGTCGAACGTCGCCGCGTCGACGAGGCCGAGTCGCGACGCGCCAACGGCCCCGACTGGGACCGCTACGCCGACGAATACCAAGCAACCCACGGTGAGTTCCTCGGCGACGTCGGCTTCGTGTGGGGGCCGGAGGGACAGACCGAGGAGCAGCTCGGCATCCTCGGACCGGTCGCTGGTCGCACCGTCCTCGAAGTGGGCAGCGGGGCCGGTCAGTGCTCACGCTGGGTGCGTCGGCAGGGCGGTCGGGCGTTCGGCCTCGACCTGTCGCACCGTCAGCTCCAGCACGGCCGTCGCATCGACGAGCTGACAGGCACCGCCGTGCCGTCGGTCCGGGCGACCGCGACCCAGCTGCCGTTCGCCGAGAGCTCCTTCGACGTCGTCTTCTGCTCCTTCGGGGCCCTGCAGTTCGTCGCCGACATCGAGCAGGCACTTGCCGAGACCGCTCGGGTGATGCGGCGCGGCGGACGGTTCGCCTTCTCGATCACCCACCCGACGCGCTGGATGTTCCCCGACGACCCCGGTGTCGCCGGCCTGACCGCCACCCAGTCCTACTGGGACCGCACTCCCTATGTCGAGATCGACGACGAGTCGGGCCGGGTGTCGTACGTCGAGCACCACCGCACCATCGGCGACTGGGTGCGCCTGCTGTCGGGCCAGGGCTTCGTGCTCGTCGACGTCGTCGAGCCCGAGTGGCCCGACGACCTCGACCGGGTGTGGGGAGGCTGGTCGCGGGTCCGGGGGCTGCTCACTCCCGGGACGGCCATCTTCGTCTGCGTCCTCAGTTGAGGCCCTGAGGCAGAAATGACCTCGGCGACCGGAGCACGTGGCTCCGGTCGCCGAGGCGAGAACAGCTGGGCTCAGGCCCCGGAGCGCTTGCGCCCTGCGAACACGAGGAACGCTCCGACCAGCACCGACAGGAGGCCCACGACGAACGCGACCACCGGCACCGTCTTGGTCACGAGGTTGAGCTGCGACTTGTTGTCCTTCGCCTCCGCGACGGACTTCTCGACCTGCTCGTCGGTGAAGGCCAGGTTGAGGTCGAGGAGGAGCATGCCGTCCTCGAGCTCGCGGATCTCGTGCTGCTCCTGGTTGACGATGCCCCCGGTCCGGGGCTCGACCCAGATGTACTTGTCCTGGCTGTAGACGCCCGGGGTCCCGGCGATGATCTCGTCGACCGGCTCCTCCTCGAGGAGGATGTGGAACTTGTAGGTCTCCAGACCGTCGAGGGTCTCGGTGCCGACGTATTCAGCCGTCGCCGGCGCACCGAGCATGCCGTCCCAGAAGGGGTAGTCCTTCTTCTCGGTGTCGAAGGGGAACTTGTTGACGAGTCCCTCCTTCTCCTCGGCGCCGGGGTGGCGGTACTTGCCGTTCACGGCCAGTGCGTCGTTGCGACCCGTCGCGAACACGTCGGTCGTGACGCTCACCAGGCGCTTCAGGGGCTCGTCGGCCTCGACGCACTCGGGCACGTCACCCTCGTCGATCACCAGGCAGGTGGTGTTCACCCAGACGATCACGTCGTCGTCGGAGCTGTCGGCGTCGGCCTGGGTGGTGCTGGTGGCCTTGACGTCGAGGTCCTCGGTCTCACCCAGCGTCGGGTTGTACTTCTCCGCAGTCCCGCTGAGGTAGGTCTTGGTGTCGACGTCCAGCGGGGTCCGCTCGAGCTGCGCCGGGACCCACAGCGTGGCCAACAGAGCGGTCACCAACAAGAAGGCACCCAGCCCGAGCAGCAGCCAGCCAATGATTTTGCGCACTACAGGTCCCTCCCAGGAATGAATAAGTCGCCGCAGGTTACCAGCAAGTAGACGGCGCGTGTGGTGCAAGCGCGAAGATTGGTACAAAGTCAGCGTCGCACGCAAGAGGCGTGTGCGCGGCCTTGAGACGGGCGGCAGTCAACCCCCCGGATCCGGCTGGGTCGCTGTGCGATAGTCCCCCCTGTGTCACAGCCACCGCCCCATGCTCAGGGGACAAGGTCCCACCGGTCGCAGGCGGGCCCTCCGTGGGTCCTGGTCACCTGCTTGCTCCTGGTCCTCGCGCACACCGCCTTCCGCGCCTGGGCGATGTTCGGGGCTTGGTTCCAGGAGGACGACTTCGAGTTCCTGCGCGACAGCAGGGCGAACGGGCTCACCCTCGACTACGTCATGGAGCCTCACACCGGGCACCTGATGCCGCTGGGACGCCTCCTCGCGGACCTGTCGATGGCCGGCGGCCTGTTCAACTGGCCAGCCACGGCAGCCGTCACCGCGATGTTGCAGGGAGTCGTCGGACTGGCCGCGTTCTGGATGCTCAGGACCCTCTTCGGCATGCGCTGGGGCATCGTGCCGCCGCTGATGATCTTCCTGTTCTCAGCCATCACCATGCCCGCGAGCGTGTGGTGGGCCGTGGCCCTCAACCAGATCCCTCAGCAGATCGGGCTCCTGTGCGCCGTGGCCTGCTGGGTGCTGGCCGAGCGGACCGGCCGCACGCGCTGGGTGCTCCTGACCCTGGCCGCTGTCGTGTTCGCGCTCGCTGCCGACATCCGCGGACTGATGATTCCCCCCGTGCTGGCAGCGATCTCGTTCGGCTGGTTCGAAACGGGTTCCGCGAAGCAGCGCCTGGTCTCGCTCGTCCGTCGGCGCTGGCTGATCATCATCGTCGCGGGCGCCGTGGGCCTGGGCACCATCGCCTACTACGCCCTCTACATCGAGCAGAACAGGCTCGACACGGACTGGGGCCTCCTCGGCCCGCTGACCGACACGATGCTCGGAACGGGCTTCGCCACTGGCATCACCGGCGGGCCGTGGGACTGGTACTCCCCCACCCCGCCCGCTGCCTTCGCGGACCCGCCGGAGTGGGCGACCCGTCTGTCGTGGCTCGTGATCGCCGGGGTGGTCACCCACGCCTTCCTCACCCGACGTCGCACCGGGCGCGCCTGGGCGCTGCTGCTCTTCGGCCTCGTCACCTTGTTGCTGCTGCTGTGGTCCAGCCGTGCGCCCTTCGTCGGCGACATCGCCGGCACGGAATACCGCTACCTCACCGAGGCGGCGGCGCTCGCGATGCTGGCCCTCGGACTGGCCTACCTCGAGGTCGATGGAGCCGCGGGGAGCAGCGTGCCGCGTGAGTCCCCCATGTTCACGCCGAGGTTCCCCGTCCAGGTCCCGATCGCCATCACCACCGCCATCGCGATGTCAGGGCTCTGGTCGGCCACCCAGTTCGCCCTTGTCTGGCACGGATTCACCGACCCGCGCGACTACGTGTCGCGACTCAGCAAGGAGTTCGCGACCACGGGGCCGCTGGCCCTGGCCGATGCCGGCCTGCCGCCGACGGTCGTCGGTCCCAACCTGTGGTCGGAGCAGCGCGTCCCCCGCCTGGTCGGGCTGCTCTCGCCTGACTCGGTCTTCCCGGAGGCGTCCCACGACCTGGCCGTGATCGACGACTCGGGAGCCCTCACCCATGCCGCCCTGGAGGTGGCGACGTCGAGCGAGCCCGGTCCGGTCGACGGGTGCGGCTGGCGCATCCCCGAGGGCGAGAAGACGATCCCGCTGGTCCGCCCCACGGTCGACTTCGACTGGTGGCTCCGGATCAGCTACCTCGCCCCCAAGGAGACACCGGTCGTCATCGAGGTGGAGGACGGCGACGCCGTACGCACGACCCTGCGCGCCGGCCTCCACCAGCTCTTCGTCCGGGCCGACGGGCAGTTCGACTCAGTCGACCTCACGAGCATCGATCCATCGCTTATCGTTTGCGTCGACAAGATCGACGTAGGCACGATCTCCCCCGGAGCACCGCTGACATGACGATCCACGAGGCCGACTCGGCGCAACAGGTCGACCATCTCCTGCACGACCCCAGCGGCGGCGCCACGCCGGTCTTCGCCGTCCTCGACCCGCTGCGCGCGGTCGGCGCCCTGGCCGTGGTGCTGACTCACGTGACCTTCTGGACCGGTGACTACTTCCGCCACGGCATCGTCGGGCTGATGCTCCCCCGTCTGGACGTCGGCGTCGCGATCTTCTTCGTCCTCTCCGGGTTCCTGCTCTCCCACCAATATCTCGCCAGCGCGGTCCGCGGCCGGCCCCATGACGGGGTCCGGCGCTACTACTGGAAGCGCTTCCTGCGCATCTATCCGCCCTACCTCATCGCGGTCGTGCTCGCGATGGTGTTCGTGCGGGTCGATGACGAGCCGACGCTGCACGACTGGGTGACCGTGCTGTGGATGGGCGACATCTACGTCAGTGACTCGCTCCGCTTCGGCCAGACACAGATGTGGAGCCTGGCGACCGAGGTGTCCTTCTACATCGTGCTTCCGCTGCTGATGTGGCTGGCCGGCGCCAAGGGGCGACTGCGGCCGACGACCCGTCGAGTCATGGGCATGGTCCTGGCGCTGGTGGCGCTGAACGTGGCCTGGACGCTGCTGCTCAACAAGTGGGCCTACGACCTGGAGACAGGACTCCCCGGGCAGTGGCTTCCCAACTACCTCATGTGGTTCGCCGGTGGGATCGCGCTTGCCTGGGCCCACGTCATCACCACGACGAGGGGGCCCGGTCCGTGGCTCCACCGGCTGATCACTCTCGGGCGACAGCCGGGCGTGTGCTGGGCGATCGCGCTCAGCCTGCTGGTGGTCGCTGCGACCCCCCTCAGCGGACCGGCGCTGTTCGACCCCTCGACTCCCGGTGAGGCGCTCACCCGGCAGACCCTCTACGCACTCATCGGCGTGCTGCTGGTCCTCACCGGGGTCTTCAGCGATCCGGACTCGACCTACGCGCGGGTCATGTCAACCCGGCTGGCCCGGCGTCTCGGGCACATCTCCTTCGGCGTCTTCTGCATCCACCTCGTGGTGCTCCACTTCGTCTACTGGGCGACGCCCTACGTGAAGTTCGAAGGCAACCACCTGTGGCCGGTCCTCGGCCTGACGTTGTTGATCACCCTGCCGCTGGCCGAGCTGATCTATCGCCTCGTCGAGCGGCCGTCGATGCGTCTGCGCCACGTCGGCTCGGCCACGGCGAGGACCACCCCGGTCAGGGCCGCGACACACAAGAGCTGAGGCCACGCGCTCGCGCCGGCCCAACCGTCTCCCCACGGGTGGACGGCGTAGAAGAACGACGCAGCCACGACGCATGCGGCGAGCAGGGGTTCTCGCAGCTCGGGCACCCGTCGGCCGAGCGGGATGCCGACCGCGAACGTCACGGCCATCACCACCAGGCCCGACCAACCGGCGATGACGGCCATCGCCACCACCGCGAATCCCGTCCACACCCAGGGACGCATGACGGCCGTGCTGACAGGCGGCGGCTCGTCCTGGGGACGTCGGCGCTGCCACCACAGCACGAGCGCGAGCAACACCAGGGCAGTGACCAGCCCAAGGAGCAGGCCCCACCGATAGAGCTTCTCCGGCGCATAGGTCTCGACCACGGGCCCGGCCGAGTCGGGCCCGAGCAGCCAGCCCTGCTGCCACCCGTCCACGCGCACGGCGGTCAGCGACCTGCCGTCCTGGGTTGCCTCCCAGCCGACGTTGGCGTTCTCCCGGAAGGCGAGCACCGCCGAGCCCGGGGCGGGGTCGCCCTGCGGGAGTCAGCGTCGTGGCTCTCCCACCGCACACCGCGGGCCAGCGCGGTGTCGAAGTCAGCGCTCTCGAGCGCGAGCCGGGTCGCACTGAAGACGTCGCTGCTGCCCACGGCGATCCGGTTGACCCCGGAGCCGAGGTCGATCGAATCGACGTCACAGAGCGTGGCGCGCATCTCTTCCCCGAGAAGATCTCTGCCGAGGACGTGTCGACCTGGGTGCGGACGACCTCTCCGTTCACCGTCACGTCGGGGCCCGAGCCGCACGGCAGCACGCGCTCCTGCGTGCTGGGCGCCAGGGACTCGAACGGCGCACCGTCGATCCGCACCTCGCTGATGGCCGTCGCCAGGGGGATCCTCGACTGGTCGAAACCGATGCTGCTGGCGAAGTCGGTCTCGAGCACCTCGATGTCGAGGAAGTCGGTCCGTACGGCGGGGATGCGACCCCAGCCGTGGGTGTCGAGCTCCACGTCGGTCGACCCGTCGCGATGCGTCACGCGGACCTTCTTCGGGGTCCGGCCGGCCACGTTGGGGTCGAGCCTGATGGTGAGGCCGTCGACCCGGGTCGGTCCCACCCACCTGGTGCGCAGGGTCGGCCTGAAGTCTCCGGAGTGTGCCATCCAAGCGGTGCCCGGGTCGCCGTCCAGCGCCGCGAGGGCCGAGGCGCGCACGTCCGGGACCGCCTGGCTCGACGAGGTCACGCTCACGGGCAGGTCGGCAAGCAGTGCCTCCTCCACGGCTGCCCCCGATCGTGGCCGCACCCAGAGCTCGGGGAGGTAGTCCCGGGGCACGGTCAGCTCGAGCTCGCGGCTGAACCCTCCGTCCTCCTCGCCTTCCACGTTGCGACCCTGGAGGCAGCGCACGGACCCGTCCACCCGGACGCATCCCGTGCGCCCGTCCTGGGCGGCGGTCAGCAAGATCGCATCCGGGGTGCCCCACTCCTCGGGCGTCGTGGGCAGCACGAGGACCTTGTCGACCTCGACCCCGGCGATCTCGACCTCACTCAGTGCTGCATGCACGGTCGCTGCCTGGCCGGTCGTCTCGACGCGTAGCCAGCGGGTCCCACCCTCGGGAAGCTCGACGCGGGCCGTGGTCGCGGGAGCAAGGTCGATGTCCTCACTGCGCCCGTTCTCGGTCACCACCCGCAACGTCTGGGTCTGCGGCGCGCTGACTCCGCCTGTGAGCTGCAGCGTGCGGGGCTGGCGGGTGCGCCCGAAGCGGATCTCCCAGGTCGGTCGGTCATATGAGGAGACGTTCGACACCCATTCGGTCGAGGGGTCGCCGTCGATGGCCGCGAAGGCCGACTTGCCCGGTCGGGCGCCGCCCTTGGCACTCCCGTCCGCCATGGAGCTGGAGGCCACGACCGACTCGGCGCCGGTGAGCCTGGCGGTCGTGCGCCACCGGTCATCGCCCTTGTTGAGATAGAAGTCCTTCGACGGATGTGCACTGTGCCGGGCCTCGCCGGGCAACGTCGTCGCGGAGTAGCCGTCATGGAGCTGGCCGAAGAACCGTTCTCGGTCGCGATAGCCGTCCGTCAGGATCATCGGCCCCATGGGCTCAGCGTCCGGGTCCGCGTCGGAGGCGAGGACGGTCGGCTCGCTGTCCAGGACGTCTGCATCGGCGAGGTCGAGCAGCGACTCCGGACCACCGACGACCAGGGGCAGCTCCTCGGAGGCGACGGCTCCGGGGCCCCCACCGGCAACCTCATAGATCTCGATAGCGCGATAGTTGGTCTGCCAACCACCGTTGATCACGTTGCGTTCCTCGCCCTCACCCAGATAGGCGCCGCCGCCCAGATCCGGACCGAAGCTCGTCAGCCGACTCAGACCCGGCGAACCGTCGAGTGCCTGGTGCAGCAACACCGTGTCGGGGATGTCCGGGGCCTTGATCACGTCGTTGCGCACCACGAGATATTGGACGCCCGAGCGCGCGAGGAAGGGAGCCAGCCCTGCCGAGGCCCGGCCCTGCGTGAGCCGCTCCTCGATGGCATCGAGGGCCCGGATGTTGCCGGGCGGGACGAAGGGGATGTTGGAGCGAACGCCGAAGCGTCCCTCCTCGACCAGGAACTCCAGGGGCTCGTCGTTCGTGGACCCCCAGACGAACTGCGCCACCCCGATGCCGGGCGTCATCAGGACGGCGCCCTCGGTCCCCTGCGCGTCGAGCCAGCTGCTCGCCTCCACCCAGTAGTCGGGGACCTCGGCCACCAGACCGTTGGGGGCCATCCGGCCCTGGATGCCCGGCATCGCTGCGCCGACGACGGCGATGACACCCAGCCACGCCATCGACATGAAGGCGACCGAGCGCTGCACACCTCGCCGGTTGGGGGTCATCAGCTCGGGCGCACGCAGCGACTCGAGGAGCAGGGCCAGTCCCAGGACCAGCGGCAGTCGCACGATGGGGTCGAACTTGTGCACGTTGCGGGCGGCGGCCAGGGCGCCGTCGAGGGCATCGTTGAGGAACGGCGCGAAGACACCCTGGACCGCACCAAGGTGGCCCATGCCGACCAGGGCCAGCCCGAAGAGGAGGCTGATCGCCAGAAAGGCCCGGTGCTCGTTGCGCCGGCTCATCAGGCCCAGCAGACCCAGCATCAGGACCACGCCACTGTTGAGCACCAGCGGGGCCTGGGTGATCAGGGCGCTGCCCGCCCGCCAGCGGTTGTCGATGTAGGGCACCCAGTGGGAGGTGCCGCGCAGCGAGTCGAAGAGCGTCGTGGGGTTGGTCGTGACCGAAGCCGACTCGATGAAGTCCAGGAAGGGCGGGCTGTAGGTCCCGAGCAGGAACAACGGGATGAGCCACCACAGGGTGCCGAGGGCGGTGAAGATCGGCCACCAGATCATCATGCTCCGCTTGCGTGGGCCCCGGCTCCGGGTGAGCAGCCAGATGGCGGCGATCGGGATGACGCCGAAGCTGGCGGTCGCGTTGACGCCTCCGACCATGGCCACCGCCAGGGCGGACAGGGCTGCCGCTCGGCGCGGAGAGCCCCTGGTGGACCCGATGATCAGGGGCAGGAGCACCCACGGCGCGAGAGCCGAGGGCCAGCTCTCGATCGAGATCGTGCCCACGGTCGTCAACATGCGCGGCGACAACGCGTAGGCGAAACCCGCCAGCAGGCAGGCGAGGTGGGACCGCACGCCCAGGGCCCGGGCGACCTGTGCGGTGCCGGTGAACGCCACGACCATGACCAGCGCCATGAACAGTCTCTGGACGGCCCAGGCCGGGATGCCGGCGATGATTCCGACACCGAAGAACGGACCCATCGGCCACAGGTAGCCGTATGCCTGGTTCTGCAGCTGGCCGATGGCCCCGTTGGAGTCCCAGAGGTGGACTCCGCGTTCGAGGTAGTGCCACGGGTCGACGACGAGGTCGAACTTGGTGTCGAAGCTGAGGAAGCCCGGGGCCTGGGAGAAGGCCAGGGCGATGAGGACGAGTGCACCAGTCAGGAGCCGGAGCCGGAACTTCAGCGCTTCTTGAGCACGATCACGAAGTTCCACGTCGTCACCTCCCTGAGGATCGGGATGCGCAGGAGGAACTGGGACCAGCGGGGTTGTACCTCGCGGTCAGGTCCACCACCTCGGCCACCTGCTGACGCCTGGCCCAGCGCGCACCGTCGCGCACCGTGACCCCGAACAGGCTCTCCCCGAACCGGTTCTTGGGCTCGACCCCCAATTTCCTGCGGTAGCGCCGCCGGGCCCTCATGCCGCCGAGGTAGTGCCAGGGCGCTGTCTCGTGTCCGCCCCAGGGGCCGTACCAGACCGTGTAGCTGATGAACGCCAGGCCGCCGGGCTTGAGGACGCGCAGCATCTCCTCGGCCATCACCCACGGAGCACAGACGTGCTCGAGGACGTTGGAGGAGTAGGCGATGTCGACGGAGCCGGAACGGAAGGGCAGCTGCATCCCACTGCCCACCACCCGGTGGTTCGACGACTCGTCGAGCTCGTGCGCCTCGACGTCGACGGAGTAGTAGTTAGCGCCCGCATCGACGAACCCGTCGCGGAAGTAGTCCGGGCCGCCACCGACATCGAGCAGGGTCGCCCCCTCGAGGGAGTGGTACTGGCGCAGCATCTGCACCGAGTCCTCGGCGAGCGCCCCGTAGAACCTGTCGGGGTCCGCGGACTCGTGCCGGAACTCGCGGAGGAGCCGGATCGACCGCCTCAGGGTGGGTGCCCACGTGCTGTCCGGGGAGGAACGCAGGGCGGCCCGCCGCCCTCGTAGGGCCCGGCGGGCCGAAACAGCTCCGGGCGGGCGCGGCACAAGACAACCCTACCCTGCGGTAGTAACCTCTGCAGGCCATGTCAGACCATAGTGAGATCTCCGGCCGACACGTCGCATTCTTCAGCTGGCGTGACACCCACAACCCCGAGGGCGGCGGTGCAGAGCGCTATCTGGAGAAGATGGCAGAGGGTCTCGTCCAACGTGGCGCGAAGGTCACCATCCTCTGCGCGGCGCACGCTGCGGCCCCACCTGACGAGACCATCAACGGTGTTCGGCTGGTGCGCCGCGGCTCCAAGCTGACGGTCTACGCCGAAGGCATGAAGGCCTTGCTGCGCGGAGATCTCGGCGACGTCGACATCGTCGTCGACGTACAGAATGGTCTGCCCTTCTTCACCAGGGCCGTGACGCGCAAGCCCGTCGTGGTCCTCGTCCACCACGTGCATCGTGAGCAGTGGCCGGTCGTCTATCCGGGCGCCACTGGCCGGTTCGGCTGGTGGGTGGAGCGCACCCTGGCTCCTCGGCTCTACCGCTCGTGCCAGTACGTCGCAGTCTCCCGCGCCACACGGGACGAGCTGATCGAGCTCGGCGTGCACCACGATCGCATCGCGGTGGTGCACAACGGCACCGACCCGGTCATCCCTGTCGGGGTCGGCAAGACGGATCACCCGATGATCGCCGTCGTCGGCCGGCTCGTGCCGCACAAGCAGGTCGAGCATGCCATCGACGCGGCACTGGTCCACCGGGCACAGCACCCGGACCTGCGGCTGCACGTCGTCGGCTCCGGCTGGTGGGAGGGCGAGCTGCATGCCTACGCAGCCGCACGCCAGGCAGGCGAGACGGTCGTGTTCGAGGGCCATGTCGACGAACGACGCAAGCACGAGATCTATGAGCAGGCCTGGGTGCTCGCCCTTCCGTCACTGAAGGAGGGCTGGGGCCTCGTGATCGGTGAGGCCGGGATGCACCGGACGCCGGCCATCGCCTACAGGTCCGCAGGCGGCACCCGCGAGTCGATCGCCCACGGACGATCCGGTCTGCTCGTCGACGATGAGGTGGAGTTCTTCCACGCGGTCGGCCAGCTCCTGGAGGACGACGCGCTTCGATCGGTCCTGGCCGACGGGGCTGAGGCAATGAGCCACCAGTTCACCTGGCAACACGCCCAGGAGTCGTTCGCCCACGTGATCGCGAGCGCGCTCCGGCAGGAGCGGATCGACAGCCAGGATCCTGACGAGGAGTGACCCTCGCTCGCGAACTACTCGGTGGTGCCGTAGTTGTACTCGGGGGACTCGACGTTGGCCGGAGACTCAGACGGCGCAGACGTCAGAGTGGTCACGAGGCCCACGACAGACGCGGACGCAAGGACGCCGCCGGCAACGAGGCTGGCAACGGGCGCGAGAATGTTGTTGCTCATGTGGAATGACCCTCCCTAGGTGTGCCGCGAACCTTAACAGTGACCGCTCGCGAAATGTGAATCTTCGCCACTTTCGGTTACTGAGCCGTATTCCGGTTCTTGCGGAACAACATGACTGCTCGCGCTGATGTTCCCGAGACCAGCAGCGCCAGCCACACCGTCCAGGCCACGCCCATGGCCGCCACCCACGACGACGGCTCGGCGTCGACTCGGACGTCCTGCTCGATCTCGACGACCAGGAAGTCCCCTTGGTCAAAGGTCGTCCGACCCGCGACCGCAGGAGACGCCAGGCCAGGGAGTCGCTCCGAGACCACGACCGAGACACCCAGCTCGCCCAGGGCAGCCGCGCGGGACCCGGCCGTGGGCCGACTGAGCGCCTCGGCGACGGAGGCCGCGCGGGGGTCCTCACCGGGGAGCGGCATGCCGTCGACGTAGAGGACGTCGTTGATCACGGCGGCTCGCCCGAGGAACCGGGGCAGTGGGTCGAGCACCTTGTGCCGCCCGTTCCATTCCGGGGCCCGATAGCTGGCGAACGGCAGGACGACCACGTCCCCGGCCGGCGCCGCCTGCACTGCCGCGCGCACGTCGCTTAGCACGCTGGGATAGTGCACGGCCTGCAGCCGGCCAGCAGACCCGAGCGCAGCGTCCGGCAGCAGCGCCACCGGCGTGGCAGTCAACAACCCCGCAACGAGCACGCGGGTCGCACGGTCCGGTGCAAGGGCGAGCAACGCCTCCGCGCCCCGGGCCACGAGCACGACCGTCAGCGGCGCTGCCAGGGCGAGGAGGCGGGCCCCGTCCCGCAGGAGGCCCCCACCCGGCAGGGTCGCGGCCAGCCAGCCGATTGCGTCAGGTGCCGCCCAGCTCACGACAGCCACCCCGACCCCGACGACCCAGCACACGACCAGGGACGAGGCCCCCTTGATCGGCGTACGGCGATGCGCCGCCCAGCCGAAGGCGGCCAGCGCCGCCATCAGCACCAGACCCACCACGGCCAGGAAGCCAAGCCGGGTGCCCGGCACGACCTCGGCGTTCCAGATGCCGCCCAGCGTGATGGCCGCCAACGGTCCGGGTAGCAGTCCCTCGTCGCTCGTCGCGAACAGCCGAGCAGCCTGCGACGCCGACGTGGCGTCTGCGGAGTGCAACAGGCCAGCGACCAGCCACGGTGAGTTGGCCGCGACGACCATGGCGACGAGCACGAGGTTGCTGCCAGTCCGGCCGCGCCGCCACCCTCCGGCCAGAGCGGCGACCCCGGTGGCGACGCCGGTGCTCGCGCTCAGCGATCCGCCGACGAGCAGCACAGGCAGGCTGCCCGGTGGCCAGACCCGACTCTGTGGGCTCCACCGTCGACACACCACGAGCACCCACGGCAGAACCGCGTAGCCCAGGAGCACCGGCCAGTGCCCGATGACGAGACGCTCGACGACGAAGGGGTTCCACACCATCAGCGAGGCAGCGACGAGCCGTACCGCCACCGACGCACCGTCGACGAGCGCCGATGCCCCTGCTCCGGCCACGACCAACGATCCGAGCAGCACGACCTTCTGGAGGAGCGCCCCGGGCACGATCTCGTCGAGCACCGCGACGACCGCATCCGACGGAACTGCCCGGGGAAGGGCGCTGCCGGTCCCCCAGGCCTCCGCGGTCAGGGCCAGGTCCGGCACCCAGACCATGTCGTAGCTCAGCACGTAGCCAGGTGCCAGTGCGCCACCCAGCAGCAAGATTCCCAGCAGGAGGGACCACACCGTTGGCGCCCATACGAGTGCTTTCGCCAACGGTCTGTTTCCTCCTCGACTGCCGTCGGGTGTCCGCAGCGCGCGGGGTTGGCAGGGACCCGACTGTAGTGGGAGCAGAGCAACTAGGCTCGTGCGAGTGCAGATGAAAGAGAAGGTGTCGCGCCTCGCGAGCAGCAGCTCCGGGATCGCGGTCTCGATGGCGGTCATGAACGTCTCCACCTACGGTTTCGTCATCATCGCCTCGCCCCTGCTCGGCACCGAGGGCTTCGGTGCGCTGGCAGCCTCGCTCAACGTCATGCTCGTCATCAGTGTCGGGGCCCTCGGACTCCAGGCGACAGCTGCTCGCCGGATCTCGGCAGAACCTGACCACGTGGCCCAGATCCAGCGTTCGATCTTGCGAGTGACCTCTGTGGCCGCCATGTCGCTGGGCCTGGTCATGCTGGTGCTGAGCCCCCTCATCCAGCGCCTGCTCAACCTGGACCAGATCGGCGCCGCGGTCATCATCGCGATCTGCGCAGTGCCCATGACCATCACGGGCGGACTGGCCGGGATCCTCCAGGGGGAGCGCCGATGGGCACCGTTGGGCATGCTCTACGTCGCCTCCGGTGTCCCCCGACTGCTGATCGGCGGGGCATTCATCGCGTGGCGGCCCACGGAGTTCTGGAGCCTGGTCGGGGTCGGTGTCAGCTTCTGGGCGCCGGTCCTGGTGGGCCTGTGGGCCCTGCGACACGATCGCCTCGCCGGCCCGGTGTCAGCTCGCCACTCGGGCAGGTCCATGTTCAAGGAGAGCGTCCTCAACGGTCAGGCACTCTTCGCCTTCTTCGCCCTCAGCAGCGTCGACATCATCCTGGCGCGCAACGTCATGTCCGAGCACGATGCGGGGCTCTACGCCGGAGGGCTGATCCTGACCAAGGCGATGCTGTTCCTGCCCCAGTTCGTGGTCATCGTCGCCTTCCCGTCGATGGCCACCGGGGGTGAACGGCGCAAGGCCCTGACCGTCAGCCTCGGCCTGGTGGCGACCCTGGGCGCGGTCGGAACGGCCGCGTCCTGGTTCTTGTCCGGCATCGCCATCCACTTCGTGGGCGGCGCGGAATATGTCGAGGTCGAGCCCAAGCTGTGGATCTTCGCCGTTCTCGGGACCCTGCTCTCGATGATCCAGCTGCTCGTCTACTCAGTCCTGGCCAGGCAGGGCACCGGCTCGGTCTACCTGGTGTGGTTGGCCCTCGCGACGTTGGTGGGCGTGGGTCTGACGACCGACTCGGTCATGGGCCTGGCCACCACGGTGGTCATCGTCGATCTCTGCCTGCTCGCCGTGCTGCTGGCGGTGGCGGCCTGGTTCCTGCGCGACGACGCACCTGTGGCCGAGCGTTCGACCTCAGCCCTCGTCTGAGCTCACCGCAGCGTGGCCCCGGTCAGTGGGCGGCCTCGTGCCAGCTGCGGCCGGTCCCGATGGAGACGTCGAGCGGCACCGCGAGGTCAGCCGCTCGACCCATCTGCTCACCGACGAGATCGCTCAGCACGTCCCGCTCCCCCGGAGCCACCTCGAACACGAGCTCGTCATGGACCTGGAGCAGCATGCGCGAGGAGAGTCCCTGCTCAGCGAGAGCGCGCTCCACCCCGAGCATCGCCACCTTGATCAGGTCGGCCGCCGAGCCCTGGATGGGCGCATTGAGAGCCATCCGCTCGGCCATCTCCCGGCGCTGGCGGTTGTCGCTCGTCAGGTCGGGCAGATAGCGACGTCGACCCATGATCGTCTCCGTGAAGCCGGATCGGCGCGCCTCGTCGACGAGTCCGCCGAGGTAGTTGCGGATCCCGCCGAAGGTCTCGAAGTATTCGTCCATCAGCCCGCGCGCCTCCCCCGGCTCGATCCGGAGCTGCTGGGAGAGGCCGAAGGCCGAGAGACCATAGGCCAGGCCGTAGTTCATCGCCTTGATCTTCGCCCGCTGCTCGACCGAGACCGCGTCGGCCTCCACGCCGAAGACCCGCGCTGCGGTCATCGAGTGGAAGTCCTGTCCCGAGCGGAATGCCTCGATGAGCAGCTCGTCCTCGGACAGGTGCGCCATGATCCGCATCTCGACCTGGCTGTAGTCCGCGGTCAACAGCGACTCGTAGCCCTCCCCCACGACGAACCCCTCCCGGATCCGGCGACCGGCCTCGGTGCGGATCGGGATGTTCTGGAGGTTGGGGTCGGTGCTGGAGAGGCGCCCGGTGGCGGCGATGATCTGGTTGTAGGTCGTGTGGATCCGCCCGTCCGTCGCGACCGTCTTGAGCAGCCCCTCCACCGTCTGCCTCAGCCGGATGACGTCGCGGTGGCGCAGCAGGTGCTGCAGGAAGGGGTGCTCGGTCTTCTCATAGAGGGACTGGAGCGCATCGGCATCGGTGGTGTAGCCGGTCTTGGTCCGTTTGGTCTTCGGCATGTCGAGCTCGTCGAAGAGCACCACCTGGAGCTGCTTGGGCGACCCGAGGTTAATCTCCTTGCCGATCACGTCGTAGGCGTCGCCGGCGGCTGCCTTCACCTGGTCGCCGAACTCCGACTCGAGCCTCTCGAGGTGGTCGACGTCGATGGCGATGCCGGTCTGCTCCATCCGGACGAGCGTGCCGACCAGGGGCAGCTCCACGTCGCCCAGGAGCGCTGTCCCCCGTGCTCCTCGACGGTCTGGCCGAGGGCGGCCGCCAGGTCCAGGACGGCCTTGGCGGTCAACATCGCCACGTCGCTGGTGCCGGTGTCGTCCAGGGTGTCGAAGCTCAGCTGGTCGGCGTCGCCAGTGTCTTGTCGCAGCTCGCGCTTGAGGTAGCGCAAGGTCAGGTCGGCCAGGTCGTAGGAGCGCTGGTCGGGCTGCACCAGATAGGCCGCGAGCGCGGTGTCGACCGCCAGCCCCTTCAGCTCCCACCCTCGGGCCGCAAGGGCCAGGATCGGTCCCTTGGCATCGTGGACGACCTTGGGTCGGGTCGGGTCGGCCAGCCACGACGCCAGGGCGGCGTCGTCGGTGGGAGAGATGTCGGCGACGTCGATCCAGGCGGCTGCGCCGGTCGCGGTCGCCAGCGCCATCGACGCGACTTCGCCGGTCCCCGCACGCCAGGAACCCTGGACGGCCAGGCCGAGGCGCTCGCCCTCAGGACTGTTCTCGGACAGCCAGGCCGCGACCTGCCCGTCGGCCAGCCGAACACCTTCGAGCTCGAAGCCCGAGTCCGCCGCGACCTCCTGCTCCTCGGAGCCAGGGTCGACGGTGTCCATCAGTCTGGTGCGCAGCTCGCCACGGAACTCCAGCTCGTCGAGCAGCTCCAGCCCGGTCGTGCGATCCCAGGCCTGGCGCGCCAGCTCGCCCGGACGGACCGGCAGGGTGAGGTCGCACACCAGCGCGTTGAGGCGGCGGTTGCGGATCACGTCACCGAGATGGGCGCGGAGCGCCTCGCCCTTCTTGCCGGTCACCTCGTCCGCACGGGCGATGACGTTGTCCAGCCCGTCGAACTGGTTGATCCACTTCGCCGCATAGCCCTGGCCGACACCCGGCACCCCAGGCAGGTTGTCCGAGGTCTCCCCCACGATCGCGGCCAGCTCGGGGTAGCGGTGCGGGGGTACGCCGTACTTCTCCTGGACGGCCGCGGGCGTGAGCCGGGCGAGGTCGCTGACGCCGCGCATGGGATAGAGCACGGTCGAGGTCTCGGTCACGAGCTGGATCGAGTCGCGGTCGCCGGTGAGGATCAGGACGTCCATGCCCTCGGCCACCGCCTGGGTGGACAGCGTGGCGATGATGTCGTCCGCCTCGTAGCCCTCGAGCTCGATGTGGATGATGTGCAGCGCGTCGAGGACTCGCTGGATCAGTGGGAGCTGGCTGCGGAACTCGTCGGGGGTCTTGTTGCGCTTCGCCTTGTATTCGGGGTATTCCTCGAGCCGGAACGTCTGCCGCGACTTGTCGAAGGCCACTGCCACGTGGGTGGGCCGCTCGTCGCGCAGCACGTTGACGAGCATCGAGGTGAAGCCATAGACCGCGTTGGTGTGCTGGCCGGTCGCTGTGGAGAAGTTCTCGACCGGCAGCGCGAAGAACGCACGGTAGGCCAGCGAGTGTCCGTCCAGCAGCAGCAGACGGGCAGGGGTGGCGTCGGGGTCAGCACTCGTCCGGGGCACCCCGCGACTCTATCGGCCGGCGCTGCCAGCCTGGACGCGCCGGGTGTCGGCCACAATGGCGCCATGACCAACCCCAAGCTGCCCGAGACCGACCTCTCGATCGAGGACTTCATCGCCGTGATGCCGCAGGGCATGGGCGCACTCAACGAGAAGATGGGCGTGCGGATCACCGAGATCTCGACTGACCGGATCGTGGCGACAATGCCGGTCGAGGGCAACACCCAGCCCTACGGCCTGCTCCACGGCGGGGCGTCGGTGGTGCTGGCCGAGACCCTGGGGTCCATCGGCTCCGCGATCCACGCCGCCCCGGACAAGATCCCGGTGGGTGTCGACATCAACGCCACGCACCACCGCTCGGCGACCGAGGGCACGGTCACCGGCACCGCCACGCCGATCCACCTGGGTCGCAGCATGGCCGCCTTCGAGGTCGTCATCACCGACGAGGCAGGCCGTCGTGTGTGCACGTCGCGCATCACCTGTGCGCTGCTGACGCGCTGAGTCAGCTGGCGACGTTCTCGCGGCCCATGCGTCGCGCGGCCAGCACCTTGTCGACCTGGCGGGAGCCGCGCTGCCGCGTCGAGGAGCGGCGCGAGGACAGCTTGGCGCGGACGGCCGACGTCGCCGCAGCGCGCAGCGTGGCCTGCGGGGTGAACGAGAGCCTGGCCATGAACCGGTTGGCGTCGCGCGAGCTCGCGGCGGCGGCGGTGGCCACCGTGGCGACGCCTTGGAGCTCGGCGAACCTGGTCGCGGCATCCATCAGCGCCGTACCGACACCGCGGCGGCGGAACTCGGGCAGGACGTGGGGCGAGACCGCCAGCACCGTCGGCTCGAGGTTGAGCTGCGTCAGCGTCGTGTTGTGCAGGAAGACGGCACCGGCGACCTGGCCGTCGAGCTCCGCGACCGCGAGGTAGCGGTCCTCACGATCAGCGCAGTCGAGGATCAGGCGCTCGAGGTCGGCCATCTGCTCCTGCGGCGTGCCGCGCCGCAGGACATCGGCCCACAGCTCACGCAGCGCCCGAGCATCGGTGGTCCTCGCGGGCCGTACCTGGACCGGCGTCCTACTCATGCTCATCTCCCAAGGATCAGCCCCGTCAACTGCTTCCCCCGACCGGGTCGGTCCCGGCAACGGGACGACCCTACGCCCGACTCGTGTGATTCGCCCGCGAAGCCCCCGATGTCCTCTCCCGCGACCCGTCGAAGTCGTTGCCGTTGTGTGACCCGACATGTGGCGTGGACCACTTCTTCGTGGACTAGAGTCCGCGTCATGTCCACACGCTCAGTCATCCGTTCCATTGCCCTGATCCCTGTGCTCGCCCTCGCCTTCACCGCCTGTGGCGGTGACTCCGGCGACGACGAGGCCAGCGACACCGGCACCAGCGAATCCAGTCTCCAGACGGTTTCCGAGGGCACCCTCACCGTCTGCTCCGACGTCCCCTACCCCCCGTTCGAGGACTTCGACGAGACCTCCGAGTCGGGCTTCAAGGGCTTCGACATCGACATCGTCCAGGCGATCGCCGACGGCCTCGAGCTCGAGCTCGAGGTCAAGGACTCGTCCTTCGACGCCCTGCAGAGCGGCCAGGCCCTCAACGCCGGCCAGTGCGACATGGCTGCCAGCGCGATGACGATCACCGAGGAGCGCAAGGCCGCCATCGACTTCTCCGAGGGCTACTACGACTCCCAGCAGTCGCTCCTCGTGCCCGAGGACTCCGACATCGAGAGCATCGACGACCTCGACGGCGTGAAGGTCGGCGTCCAGCAGGGCACCACCGGCAAGACGTTTGCCGAGGAGAACGCCACCGGCGCGGAGCTGGTCTCGTTCCCGAGCGACGCCGAGATGTTCCAGGCGATCAAGGCCGGTCAGGTCGAGGCGCTGCTGCAGGACCTCCCGGTCAACATCAACCACCAGGACGCGGGCGGCTTCAAGGTCGTCGAGACCTACTCCACCGACGAGTCCTACGGCCTGGCGATGAAGAAGGGCAGCACCGAGCTCGTCGAGGCTGTGGACGAGCAGCTCGCCGAGATGCGCGAGGACGGCTCGTACGACGAGATCTACAACAAGTACTTCGCCACCGAGTGACCTGCGCGTGCCTCTGAAGCGTTCGACGCGTCGCCACATCAGCAGGGCGGTCCTCTATGCCGTCCTGCTGGTGCTGGCCGTCCTTCTCTACCTCGCGGCCGACTGGCCCAGCATCAAGTCCAACTTCTTCGCCTCGGCCGGCATCGGCAACCCGCTGGTCGGCGACTGGGGCACGTGGCCCGACCTGATCACGATCGGCGTCAAGAACACCCTGATCTACACGGTCATCGCCTTCACTGTCGGCCTGGTGCTGGCGGTCGTGCTGGCACTGATGAAGCTCTCGCCCGTTGGCCCCTACCGCTGGCTCGCCACCATCTACATCGAGTTCTTCCGGGGTCTGCCCGCCCTGCTGGTGGTGCTCGTGATGGCGTTCGGCATCCCGATCGCCTTCCAGTGGACTCCGCCGGGCGGCTCGGTCGGTGCGGGCGTGCTCGGCCTGATCCTGGTCGCCGGCGCCTACATGGCCGAGACGATCCGGGCCGGCATCCAGGCGGTCCCCAAGGGACAGACCGAGGCAGCGCGCTCCCTGGGGATGAGTGCGGGGCACACCACGACGACGGTCGTGCTGCCCCAGGCCTTCCGGATCGTGATCCCGCCGCTCACCAATGAGTTCGTGCTGCTGATCAAGGACACGGCGCTGCTGTTCGTCATCGGCTTCGCCGCCTCCCAGCGTGAGCTCACGACGCTGGGGCGTGACCTCATCTCGTCCGGTCCGACGGCCGGTACGTCCACCGCCCTGATCCAGGCCGCCATCCTCTATCTCCTGATCACCATCCCGCTGACCCGCCTGGTGGCGTGGCTCGAGCGCAAGCAGCAAAGGGCACGGTGACCATGTCCCAGCCAGCGGCCTCCACGACCCGACCGGGAACCCCGGCCATCGACGTCCGCGACCTGCACAAGTCGTTCGGCAGCAACGAGGTGCTCAAGGGCATCGACTTCCACGTTGACCAGGGCGAGGTCGTGTGCGTCATCGGCCCGTCGGGCTCAGGCAAGTCGACCTTGCTGCGCTGCATCAACCGGCTCGAGGAACCGGACTCCGGACAGGTGCTGGTCGAGGGGATCGACATCATCGATCCCGAGACCGACCTCGACGCCGTCCGGTCGCGGATCGGCATGGTGTTCCAGCAGTTCAACCTCTTCCCCCACATGAGCGTGATGCGCAACCTCACGGTCGCGCAGATGAAGGTCCGCAAGCGGTCGAAGGGCGAGGCAGTCAAGATCGCCCGCGCCAACCTGGAGAGGGTCGGGCTCGCGGACAAGGAGGACGCCTACCCCGCGCACCTCTCGGGTGGTCAGATGCAGCGGGTGGCGATCGCCCGCGCTCTGTCGATGGACCCCGACATGATGCTCTTCGACGAGCCGACCTCGGCTCTCGACCCTGAGCTGGTCGGTGACGTGCTCGAGGTGATGAAGACCCTGGCCTCCGAGGGCATGACCATGATGGTGGTGACCCACGAGATGGGGTTCGCCCGGGAGGTCGGCGACAAGGTCGTCTTCATGGACGGCGGCGTCATCGTCGAGGAGGGCGACCCGCGTGAGCTGCTGTCCAATCCGCAGCACGAACGCACCCAGGCCTTCCTCTCCAAGGTCCTCTAGCGACGCAACGCTGCCACGACGACGACGGCCCGGCTCCTTCCAGGAGCCGGGCCGTCGTGCGTCGTAGGTGTCGCTGCGCCTCAGACGTCTCCACCGAGGTAGGCGGCGCGCACCGAATCGTCGCCGGCGAGCTCGGCACCGGTCCCAGAGCGGACGATCTCCCCGGTCTCGAGGATGTGCGCGGTGTCGGCCCGCTTGAGCGCCTGCGCGGCGTTCTGCTCCACCAGCAGCACCGTGGTGCCCTGCGCGTTGATCTCCCCGATGATCGAGAAGATCTGCTGGATGAACTTGGGCGCGAGTCCCATCGACGGTTCGTCCAGGAGCACGAGTCTCGGCTTCGCCATCAGCGCGCGTCCGATGGCCAGCATCTGCTGCTCACCGCCCGACATGGTGCCGGCCTGCTGGTTGGCGCGCTCCTTGAGCCGCGGGAACAGCTCGTAGACCCGCTCGAGGTCCTTGGCGTAGGCAGCACTGCGCGCGTCCTTGCGGACGAAGGCACCCATGTCCAGGTTCTCGCGCACCGTCATGCCGGGGAAACAACCTCGACCTTCGGGTGACTGCGAGAGCCCGAGCTTCACCCGGTCGTAGGGCGCCAGCTGCGTGATGTCCTTGCCCTCGAAGAGGATTCGACCCTCACGCACCTTGCGCAGGCCCGAGATCGTCTTCAGGGTGGTGGTCTTGCCGGCACCGTTGGCGCCGATCAGGGTGGTGATGCTGCCCTCCTCGACGCCGAACGTGATGTCACGGATGGCCTCGATGTGCCCGTAGTTGACGCACAGGCCCTCGACCTCAAGAAGCATCTTCTTCATCCACTCCCAGGTAGGCGGCGATGACCGCCGGGTTGTCTCGGATCTCGGCAGGAGCGCCGTCGGCGATCTTCTTGCCGAACTCGAGCACCACGATCCGGTCCGTGACGCCCATGACCAGCTTCATGTCGTGCTCGATCAGCAGGACGGTGTAGCCCTGGTCGCGCACCCGGCGGATCAGGTCCATGAGCTGGACCTTCTCGGCCGGGTTGAAGCCGGCTGCCGGCTCGTCGAGGCAGATCAGTTTGGGATTGGTGGCCATCGCTCGGGCGATCTCGAGACGCCGCTGGTCACCGTAGGACAGGTTGGCCGCCAGCTCGTCGGCCCGCTTGGTCAGGCCCATGAACTTCAACAGCTCCATCGCCCGCTCATGCCCCTCGCGTTCTTCGCGACGGTGCTTGGGCAGCCGGAACAGTGCGCTGGCCATGCCGGTGGAGTGCTGCGCGTCCGCGCCCACCAGGACGTTCTCCAGCGCTGTCATCTGGCGGAAGAGGCGGATGTTCTGGAACGTCCGGGCGATGCCGAGCTTGGTGATCTCGAAGCGCTTGCGGCCGGCGATGGAGTCGCCCAGGAAGCGGATGTCACCACTGGTCGGACCGTAGATACCGGTGATCGCGTTGAAGCAGGTGGTCTTCCCGGCCCCGTTGGGACCGATCAGCCCGAGGATCTCGCCTTCCTCGATGTGGAACGTGACGTCGTCGAGCGCTGTCAGCCCGCCGAACTTCAAGGTCAACGAGTCGATCTCCAGGACCCGGCGACGCTCGGCGCCCGACGTGGTTCTGGTTGAGGTGGTGGTGTCGTCAGACACGGGAGGTCTCCTCTCCGTCAGCGCCCTCTTCGAGAGCCTCGATCTCCGCCTCGACCTGCTTGGCCCGCACGGTTCGGCGCGGTGGTAGCAGGCCCTCGGACCGGAAGATGGCCAGCAGCATCAGCGCGGCACCGAACACCAGGACGCGGAAGTCGGTGAACTCGCGGAACCGTTCAGGCAGGTAGGCGACGACGAAGGCTCCGACGAGGACACCCCAGCGGTTGCCCTGACCACCGATGACGACGGCCGCCAGGAACATGATCGAGTAGAGCAGCAGGAACGAGAGCGGGTTGATGAAGGACTGACGGCTGGCGTAGAGCGCGCCGGCCAGGCCACCGATGAAGGCACCGGTGGCGAAGGCGAGCAGCTTGAACCGGAAGGTCGGGACCCCCATCAGCTCAGCGGCGTCCTCGTCCTCGCGCGATGCCTCCCAGGCCCTCCCGACCCGGCTGTCCTTGATCAGCCGGTCGGCGAACAGCACCAGGATGACGACGGTGAGGCCCATCCAGTAGTACGGGATCTGGTCGAGCACCCCGAACTCGATGAACTTGGTGGTGTCGTTGAAGTCGAGCAACGGCGTCCCGCTGTCCCAGTTGAGGTGGGGGATCTCGAAGAGGTCGATGCCTGGTGGACGAGCGATGTTGTTGATCCCCTTGGCCGCACCCAACCACTCGGTGTTGACCGCGATCAGTCGGATGATCTCACCGAACCCGAGGGTCACGATGGCCAGGTAGTCACCACGAACGCGCAGCGTCGGCCAACCCAGGAGGATGCCGGAGATGGTGGACGCGAGCACGGCCATCGGCAGGGCCAGCAGCAACGGCCAGTTGGCGTGGAAGGTGGTGAGGATCGCTGCGGTGTAGGCACCGACGGCGTAGAACCCGACGTAGCCCAGGTCGAGCAGACCGGCGTAGCCCACCACGATGTTCAGCCCCAGGGCGACGATGCAGTAGATCGTGACCGTGAACAGCACCCCTCCGAAGTCCGTGCCCGGAGGGGAGATGAAGGGTGGCTCCAGCAGGGGCAGCGCGTAGGCAAACAGGGCGAGCAAGATCCACAGAGCGATCTTGACCGGCTTGGGCAGTGCGGCGACCTTGTCGCCGAAGCTCGTGATGCCCTTGAGGGGCGATGTCTTGCTCATGCGCGGGCCTTTCCGAGCGACTCTCCCAGGAGACCGGAGGGCCGGAACAGCAGGATGACGACCAGGATGACGAAGGCCACCACGTCGCGCCACTCGGTGCCGAACAGGGCGGAGCCCCAGTTCTCCGCGACCCCGAGGATCAGCCCGCCGAGGAGGGCACCACGCAGGTTGCCGATGCCACCGAGGACGGCGGCGGTGAAGGCCTTGACCCCCAGCAGGAAGCCGACGTCGAACTTCGTGGTCTCGATCTTCAGCATGTAGAGGAAGGCGGCCGCACCGGCCATCAACCCTCCGAGGAGGAACGTCAGCTGGACCGATCGGGTGGCGTTGACACCCATCAGCGCGGCGGTCTCGGGGTCCTGGGCGGTCGCCCTGATCCCGCGGCCCATCTTGGAGCGGCGGACGAACTGGTCCAGGATCACCATCATCGCGATGGCGGAGACGATGACGAGGACGTCGACCGACGTCAGCTGGTAGTCACCGATGCGGAAGAGCTTCTTGTTGTCGAGCACCTCGGGCATGCTGCGGTTGATCCGCGCACCACTGACGTAGCGAGCCAGCTCCCCGTCGAGCCCGAGCCAGCCAGCGACGCGGTCGCGCAGACCCATCAGCTCGGCCAGGACGAAGGACGCACCGATGGCGGAGATCAGGGCGATCAGCCGGGGGCGTTGCGCTTGAGCAGCGGACGATAGGCGACCCGCTCGAGCACGAGCGCGATCGTCGCGGACATGGCCATGGCTGCCAGCAGTGCGAGCAGCAGCACGCCGATGCCCTTGATCGTGCTGACGTTGCTGTCGCCGACCATGAACATCGTGGTCCACAGCGCTGCGAAGGTGCCATACATGAACACCTCGGAGTGGGCGAAGTTGATCAGCTGGAGCACGCCGTAGACCATCGTGTAGCCCAGCGCGATCAGGGCATAGATGGAGCCGAAGGCCAGACCGGTGACGGTCAGCTCCGCGAAGTTGTTGAACAAGAAGTCGAAGTTCACCAGGCCTCCTGGGCCCCTAGGTTCGGACAGGGTTGCGGCCGGGGGGTTCGCCCCCGGCCGCAACCAATCACACTCGTTGTTCTAGTGAGTCAGCGTCACATGATCTCGGTGTCGGAGACGATCTCGCCACCCTCGACCTTGTAGGCGTAGACGTGGACGTCGGCCGGCTCGCCGGCCTCGTCGAAGGACAGCTGCTTGGTCACGCCGGCCTCGTCGTAGTCGTTGACGAAGGCGAGCATGTCCTCGCGGGTGTCGATGCCCTCGGCGATGCCGTCGAGGAAGATCGTCGCGGCGTCGTAGGCCTCGGCGGCGTAGGTGCCCGGTGCCTCACCGAACTCCTCCTCGTAGGCAGCTGCGAAGTCGGCCACGGCCGGGTCCTCGGCGGGGATGCAGGGGCAGGTGATGATGGTGCCCTCAGCGGACTTGCCGGCACCGTCGAGGTAGCCGGGGTCCTTGACGCCGTCGGCGACCACGAAGTCACCCTCGAAGCCGCTGTCGCGCAGCTGGCGCACGATCAGCGCCGCCTCGGCGTAGTAGCCACCGAAGAAGACCGCGTCGGCCTTGGACGAACGAACCTTCGTCACCGTCGCGCCGAAGTCGGTCTGGCCGGCCTGGATGGTGTCGGTGTCGACGACCGCGTCGCCGAGGTCCTCCTCGACGATGCCGGCAAGGCCGGCGCCGTACTCGGAGGCGTCGTCGATCACGAAGACGGCCTTGGCGCCGATGGTGTCCTGGATGTACTTCGCAGCGGCCGGACCCTGGGTGGCGTCGTTGCCGAGGGCGCGGTGGAAGGTGTCCCACCCGTTCTCGGACAGCGCCGGGTTGGTGGCCGAGGGGCTGACGGTCGGCAGACCGGCCTCGGCGAAGATCGGACCAGCAGCGGCGGACTCACCGGAGAACGCCGGCCCGACGATGCCGATGATGGCCTCGTTGCCGGCGGCTTCGGTCGCGAGCGACGGGGCCTGGTCGGGGCTTCCCTGCGAGTCGATCTGCTCGTAGGCGACCTCGCACTCGGCGTCGGCGTTGTACTGGTCGATCGCCAGCTGGGCACCGTTGATGATCGGCGCGCCGAGACCGGCAGCGGGGCCGGTCTGCGGGCCGAAGAACGCGAGCGTCAGGTCGCAGGCAGCGCTGCCGCTGTCGCTGTCACTTCCGCCCTCGTTCGAGTCCTCGGTGGTGCCACAGGCACTCAGCGTCAACCCCGCCGTAGCGATGAGCGCAATCACTGCGCGCTTGGGCCTCGTGGTTCGCAACATTGGTCCTCCGTTGTAGCAAGTCGGGACGTGCAGGCACCCGATGTGGGTCGGGTCAGCGGAAACCTAGCACCCTCGATGTGTGGTGGATCACCTTTGTGGGGGCATGTTTGCGGACGTGACGCATTTGTGACTCAACCGTGTCCACGAATCAGGTGGGATTTCCGGCAGTCGGGCCGTGTTCCACAACTCCTTCGGCCACCTGCCGCATGGACAGGCGAAGATCCATCGCTGTCTTCTGGATCCACCGGAAGGCTTCCGGTTCGCTCAGGCCGAGCTGCGCCTGCAGCACGCTCTTGGCGCGCTCGACGACCTTGCGGGTGGCCAGGGACTCCTGGAGGTCGGCGACCTCGCGTTCGAGGACCATCACCTCCTCGAAGCGGCTGAGCGCCATCTCGATGGCGGGCACGAGGTCGGTCGGCGAGAAGGGCTTGACGAGATAGGCCATGGCGCCGGCGTCGCGCGCCCGCTCGACGAGCTCTCGCTGCGAGAAGGCGGTGAGGATGACGACCGGGGCGATGCGCTCGCCGGCGATCAGCTCCGCCGCCGCGATCCCGTCGAGGACGGGCATCTTCACGTCCAGGATGACCAGGTCGGGCCGGTGCTCGCGGGCCAGCTCGACGGCCTTCTGCCCGTCGCCGGCCTGGCCGACGACGTCGTATCCCTCCTCGGCCAGCATCTCGGCCAGGTCCATCCGGATCAGGGCCTCGTCCTCGGCGATCACGACGCGGCGAGGAGACGTGTCGTCCCGGGTGCGCTCGGTGGCAGGCTCGGTCACGGGGCCAAGGCTAGTCGGGTACGGTTTCCTCGCTCCCCAGCCGGGTTGGCGGAATGGCAGACGCGATGGTCTCAAACACCATTGTCCGAAAGGGCGTGTGGGTTCGAATCCCACACCCGGCACACGAATGTCGGTGCTGACCATGATGCTCGGGACATGCACGTTCGCCCTCAATCCGTTGTCGACAGTGCTCTGGTTGCGTCCGCTGGGGGCATGTCAGATGCCGACAACGCGCGCCGCCACGAGGTATCTGTCAAGACGATCCGCCGATGGCGACGTCTCTATCAACGTCGTGGGCTGCAGCGCGGCCAGCAGCACCTCGCACCCCCGTGTCCCCGTTGCGATGGCGGTCCTCTGCCTCCAGCCGCATACAGCGAGCTCTTGGGCTGGTACCTCGGGGACGGATACATCTCCACGGGCCGGCGAGGTGTCTACAACCTGCACATCTACAACGACCGGCAGTATGAGCAGCTCAACGTCGGCATTCTCGTACTGATGCGGGCGGTCAAACCGGGCTCTCGACCACACGTGCGACTGGTGCCTGGCACTGTCGTCTCGACCGTGTCCTGGAAACACTGGCCCTGCCTCTTCCCCCAGCACGGACCAGGTCGCAAGCACGAGCGTCCGATCCTGCTGGAGGAGTGGCAGGAGGAGATCGTCACGGCCTTCCCCGGCGACTTCCTCCGCGGTCTCTTCCACTCCGACGGCTGCCGCGCCAACAACTGGACCACCCGCGTCGTCGCTGGGAAGAGGCGGAGATACGACTACCCCCGCTGGCAGTTCAGCAATCGCTCGGCGGACATCCGCGAGCTGTGCTGCTGGGCGCTCGACCTGGTCGGCGTGCCATGGCGAGAGTCTGGACCGTGGACGATCTCGGTGTCGCGGCGCGAGGGCGTCGCCATGCTCGACGACCTGGTCGGGAAGAAGTCGTGATCAACCCAGGCGGCGGTAGGCGGGCGCGACGCCGTTGATCGCGTCTCCCATCCGGTGGATGCGCAGGGCGTTGGTCGACCCGGGGATGCCGGGCGGGCTGCCGGCGATGATGACCACCAGGTCGCCCTGCTCGACCCGGCCGATGGCGAGCAGCGCCTCGTCCACCTGCCTCACCATCTCGTCGGTGTGCTCGACCTCGGCGCCCTGGAAGGTCTCGACGCCCCACGTCAGGGAGAGCTGCGAACGCGTCCGCGCCTCCGGCGTGAAGGCCAGGATCGGGATCGGCCCGCGATAGCGCGAGAGGCGGCGCGCCGAGTCGCCGGACTGGGTGAACGCGACGAGGAACTTGGCGCCCACGGCATCCGCCACGCCGGCCGCGGCCTTCGCGATGATTCCGCCGCGGGTGTGCGGCTCCCAGCTCACCGCAGCCATGTGGCTCAGGCCGTTCTGCTCGGTCGAGACCACGATCCGCGCCATGGTCTGCACGGCCACGATGGGGTGCTCCCCCACGCTCGTCTCTCCGGAGAGCATGACGGCGTCGGCGCCGTCGAGCACCGCGTTGGCCACGTCACTCGCCTCGGCACGCGTGGGCGCCGGGGCGGTGATCATCGACTCCAGCATCTGGGTCGCCACGATGACCGGCTTGGCGTTGCGCCGCGCCTTGTCGATGATGAGCTTCTGGTGGATCGGCACGTCCTCGAGCGGGCACTCCACGCCCAGGTCGCCGCGCGCCACCATGACGCCGTCGAAGGCCGAGACGATCTCGTCGATGGCCTCGATGGCCTGGGGCTTCTCGATCTTGGCGATCACCGGGACGAAGATGTCCTCCTCGCGCATGATCGCCCGCACGTCCTCCGCGTCGTTGGCGCTCCGGACGAAGCTGAGGGCGACGAAGTCGACCCCGGTGCGCAGGGCCCAGCGCAGGTCGGCAGTGTCCTTCTCCGACAGTGCAGGGACCGACACCGCGACACCCGGCAGGTTGATCCCCTTGTGGTCGGAGACCTTGCCGCCCACGACGACCTCGGTCCGGACGTCGCGGCCGTCGACCTCGAGCACGCGGAGCCTGACCTTGCCGTCGTCGATCAGCAGGGGGTCTCCGGGCGCGACGTCGCCCGGCAGGCCGTCGTACGTCGTCGAGCACTCGGTCTCGTCGCCTGCGACGTCGCGAGTGGTGATCGTGAAGGTGGCACCCGTCTCGAGCCGCACCGGACCGTCGGCGAACTCCCCCAGCCGGATCTTGGGGCCCTGGAGGTCGGCGAAGATGCCGACACCGTGACCCGACTCGTCGCTCGCCCGGCGGACCAGGCGATAGAGCCGCTCGTGCTCGGCATGGTCGCCGTGGCTCATGTTGAGCCGCGCGACGTCCATCCCACTGTCCACCAGCTCACGGATGCGCTCCGGCGTGGCGACCGCTGGGCCGAGGGTGCAGACGATCTTGGCTCTACGCACCCTGTGAGCCTAGCGGGACATTGATCGTTCCAATCACCAATGCCCCGCGAAGCTCAGACGACGAGCGGACGTTCGTGAGGCTTGATCGGGACCGGCAGGTTGGTCGACCCGGTCAGGTAGGCGTCGACGCCTGCCGCGGCGGCCCGACCCTCGGCGATCGCCCACACGATGAGCGACTGTCCGCGGCCCACGTCGCCCGCGACGAACACGCCGTCGACGGACGAGGCGTAGCTGTCGCTGCGCTTGACGTTGCCGCGGTCGTCGAGGTCGACGCCGAGCTGTTCGATCAGGCCGGGCTTCTCCGGACCGGTGAACCCCATGGCGAAGAGCACCAGCTGGGCCGGGATGTCACGCTGCGTGCCCTCGATCGGAGCGAACTTGGAGTCCACCTCCACCAGGCGCAGGCCCGAGACGTTGCCCTCGCCGTCGGCGAGGAACTCCTGGGTGGACACGGCATAGACGCGCTCACCACCCTCCTCGTGGGCCGAGGAGACCCGGAAGGTCATGGGGTATGTCGGCCACGGTTGTCCTGCCGGGCGGGACTCGGACGGCTGGGGCATGATCTCCAGCTGGGTCACCGAGCGTGCCCCCTGCCGGATGGAGGTCCCGAGGCAGTCCGCACCGGTGTCGCCGCCGCCGATGATGACGACGTCCTTGTCGGTGGCCAGGATCTGGCCCTCGACCGTCTCCCCCAGTGCCACCCGGTTGGCCTGCGGCAGGAACTCCATGGCCTGGTGGATCCCTGCGAGCTCGCGACCTGGCACCGGCAGCTCGCGCGCCTCGGTGGCACCCATCGCCAGCACGACTGCGTCGTAGCGGTCCGTGAGCTGCTGGCCGGTCAGCTTGCCGCCGACGTCCACGCCTGAACGGAAGATCGTGCCCTCGCGCTTCATCTGGTCGAGGCGCCGGTCGAGGTGCTTCTTCTCCATCTTGAACTCGGGGATCCCGTAGCGCAGCAGCCCGCCGATCTTGTCGGCCCGCTCATAGACGGCCACCGTGTGGCCGGCGCGCGTGAGCTGCTGGGCCGCAGCGAGGCCGGCCGGACCCGAGCCGATGACGGCCACGGTCTTGCCCGAGAGCCACTCGGGCGGTTGTGGACGGACGTAGCCCGACTCCCAGGCACGGTCGATGATCGAGACCTCGACGTTCTTGATGGTCACCGGGTCCTGGTTGATGCCCAGCACGCAGGCGGTCTCGCACGGCGCCGGGCAGAGACGGCCGGTGAACTCGGGGAAGTTGTTGGTCGCGTGGAGACGCTCGATCGCACCCTCCCAGTCGTCGCGCCAGACCAGGTCGTTCCACTCCGGGATGATGTTGCCCAGCGGGCAGCCCTGGTGGCAGAACGGGATCCCGCAGTCCATGCAGCGACTCGCCTGCTGGCCGATGATCGGCAGCAGCGCCCGGCCGATGCCGTCGGGGTAGACCTCGTTCCAGTCGTGGACCCGCTCCTCGACCATCCTGCGGGTCGCGACCTGGCGACCCTCCTTCAAGAAACCCTTGGGATCAGCCATGGAGGACCTCCATAATCCGCGCGTTGGCCTGGTCTTCGTCGAGGCCCTCGGCGAGAGCGTCGGCACGAGCGTCGAGGACGCGCTTGTAGTCGCGGGGCATCACCTCGGTGAACCGCGCGAGCGCACCCTGCCAGTCGGCGACGAGCTCGGCGGCGACGGTCGATCCCGTCTCCTCCGCGTGCTCGGCCACCAGCCTCCTGAGCTGGTCGGCCGCGTCGCCGGTGACGGGGCCGAGTTCGACGAGCTCATGGTTGACCCGCCCCTCGTCGAGATCGAGCACATAGGCGCAGCCGCCCGACATGCCGGCCGCGAAGTTGCGGCCCGTCGCACCGAGGACGACGACGACACCACCTGTCATGTATTCACAGCCGTGGTCGCCCACCCCCTCGACGATCGCGGTCGCGCCGGAGTTGCGCACGCAGAACCGCTCCCCGGCCTGGCCGCGCAGGAAGATCTGCCCAGAGGTCGCCCCGTAGCCGATCGTGTTGCCGGCGATGATCTGCTGGCTCGCGTCGAAGGTCGCCTCCCGGTGGGGACGGACGACGATGCGGCCGCCGGACAGGCCCTTGCCGACATAGTCGTTGGCGTCGCCCTCCAGTCGCAGCGTCACCCCGCTCGGGACGAAGGCCCCGAACGACTGGCCGGCCGAGCCGGTCAGGGTGAAGTCGATCGTGCCGTCGGGAAGCCCGGCACCGCGGTAGCGCTTGGTCACCTCGTGACCGAGCATGGTCCCGACCGTCCGGTTGACGTTGCGGATCTGGAGCTGTGCCCGTACCGGCTCACCGTTGTCCAGCGCCGGAGCAGCCAGGGCGATCAGGTCGTTGTCGAGCGCCTTGTCCAGGGCGTGGTCCTGGGTCTTGGTGCACCGCAGGTCCTGGTCCTCGAACTGGCCGAACTCACCGTGCGGCGAGGCTTCGTAGAGGATCGGGCTGAGGTCGAGCCCGGACGCCTTCCAGTGGCCGACGGCACGCTCGATGTCGAGCGCGGAGACCTGCCCGATCGCCTCGTCGAGGGTGCGGAAGCCCAGCTGGGCCAACAGCTCGCGGACCTCTTCGGCGACGTAGTTGAAGAAGTTGACCACGTACTCGGCCTTGCCGCTGTAGCGCTCACGCAGGACGGGGTTCTGCGTGGCCACGCCCACCGGACAGGTGTCGAGGTGGCAGACCCGCATCATGATGCAGCCCGACACGACGAGCGGCGCGGTGGCGAAGCCGTACTCCTCGGCGCCGAGCAGCGCCGCGATGACGACGTCGCGCCCGGTCTTGAGCTGGCCGTCGGCCTGCACCACGATCCGGTCGCGCAGCCCGTTGAGCAGCAGCGTCTGCTGCGTCTCGGCAAGGCCGAGCTCCCAGGGGCCACCTGCGTGCTTGAGCGAGGTCAGGGGCGAGGCGCCCGTACCGCCGTCGTGGCCGGAGATGAGGACCACGTCTGCGTGTGCCTTGGAGACTCCCGCGGCCACGGTGCCGACTCCCACCTCGGAGACCAGCTTGACGTGCACTCGGGCACTCGGGTTGGCGTTCTTGAGGTCGTGGATCAGCTGGGCGAGGTCCTCGATGGAGTAGATGTCGTGGTGGGGCGGCGGACTGATGAGCCCCACACCCGGCGTGGAGTGCCGGGTCTTGGCCACCCACGGATAGACCTTGTGGCCGGGCAGCTGCCCGCCCTCGCCGGGCTTGGCACCCTGGGCCATCTTGATCTGGATGTCGTCGGCGTTGGTGAGGTATTCGCTCGTCACCCCGAACCGACCGGAGGCGACCTGCTTGATCGAGCTGCGGCGCTCCGGGTCGTAGAGGCGGTCGGCGTCCTCGCCGCCCTCGCCGGTGTTGGACTTCCCGCCGAGGCGGTTCATCGCCACCGCGAGGGTCTCGTGCGCCTCCTGGCTGATCGAGCCGTAGGACATGGCGCCGGTGCTGAACCGCTTGACGATCTCGCTGGCCGGCTCGACCTCGTCGAGGCTGATCGGCGAGCGTCCCGAGGCGCCCGCGTCCTTGAACCGGAACAGTCCGCGCAGGGTCATCAGCCGCTCCGACTGCTCATCGACGCGCGAGGTGTACTGCTTGAAGATCTCGTAGCTGCCCGTGCGGGTCGAGTGCTGTAGGCGGAAGACCGTCTCGGGGTCGAAGAGGTGCGGCTCGCCCTCGCGACGCCACTGGTATTCGCCGCCGATCTGCAGCTCGCGGTGGGCGGGAGCGATGCCGCCGCGGGGGTATGCCGACGCGTGGCGCCTGGCGACCTCCTCGGCGATCGTGTCCAGCTCGATGCCACCCAGCTTGGACGTGGTCCCGGTGAAGTACTTGTCCACCACCGACTGCGAGAGGCCGACCGCCTCGAAGATCTGGGCGCCGGTGTAGGAGGCGACGGTGGAGACGCCCATCTTGGACATCACCTTCAGCACGCCCTTGCCGAGCCCCTTGATCAGGTTGGCGACCGCCTGTTCGGGGTCGACCTTGACGTAGTAGGCCTCACGCGCGAGGTCCTCGACGGACTCCATGGCGAGATAGGGGTTGACCGCCGCGGCGCCGTAGCCGACGAGCAGGGCCACGTGGTGGACCTCCCGCACGTCACCGGCCTCGACGAGCAGGCCGACCTGGGTGCGGGTCTTCTCCCGGACCAGGTGGTGGTGCACCGCTCCGGTGAGCAGCAGGGACGGGATCGGGGCGAGCTCGGCGGTGGAGTGGCGGTCGGAGAGCACGATGACGCGTGCGCCCTCGGCGATGGCCCCGGAGACCTCGGCACAGATCTCCTCGATCCGGCGGGCCATGGCGGCTCCGCCGCCCTCGACCTCGTAGAGCCCTCGGGAGACGTGGGTGATGAACCCGGGCATGTCCCCGTCACGGTTGATGTGACGGATCTTGGCCAGGTCGTCGTTGGAGATCACCGGGAACGGCAGGACCACCTGGCGACACGACGCCGGAGCGGGCTCCAGCAGGTTGGCCTCGGGACCGATCGTGCCGTTGAGCGAGGTGACGAGCTCCTCGCGGATGGCGTCCAGTGGCGGGTTGGTGACCTGCGCGAACAGCTGGGCGAAGTAGTCGAACAGCAGCCGCGGCTTGTCGCTCAGGGCAGCGATGGGCGTGTCGGTGCCCATCGAGCCCAGCGCCTCGCCCCCCGTGTTGGCCATGGGCGTCAGCAGGATGCGCAGCTCCTCCTCGGTGTAGCCGAAGATCTGCTGGCGGCGGGTGACGGAGGCGTGCGTGTGCACGATGTGCTCGCGGTCGGGGATGTCGTCGAGATGGATCAGGCCTGCGTGCAGCCACTCGTCATAGGGGTGCTCGCTCGCCAGCTGGGTCTTGATCTCCTCGTCCTCGACGATGCGGTGCTCGTCGGTGTCGACCAGGAACATCCGGCCCGGCTTGAGCCGGCCCTTGCGGACGATCGTGGCCGGGTCGAGGTCGAGCACGCCCACCTCGGAGGCCAGCACGACGAGGCCGTCGTCGGTCACCCAGTACCGACTGGGCCGCAGGCCGTTGCGGTCGAGCACGGCGCCGATCTGGCTGCCGTCGGTGAACACGACACAGGCCGGTCCGTCCCAGGGCTCCATCATCGAGGAGTGGAACTCGTAGAAGGAGCGGCGCTTGGCGTCCATCTCGGTGTGGTTCTCCCACGCCTCGGGGATCATCATCAGCACCGAGTGCGGGAGCGAGCGCCCGCCCATGTGCAGCAGCTCGAGCACCTCGTCGAAGGACGCAGAGTCTGAGTGACCGGGCGTGCAGATCGGGTAGAGGCGCTCCAGGTCACCGGGGATGACGTCGCTCTCGAGCAGCGCTTCGCGAGCGCGCATCCAGTTGCGGTTGCCCATCACGGTGTTGATCTCGCCGTTGTGGGCGATGAACCTGAACGGGTGGGCCAGCGGCCAGCTGGGGAACGTGTTGGTGGAGAAGCGCGAGTGGACCACGGCGAGGGCGGACGTGACGCGCTCGTCGAGCAGGTCGGGGAAGAAGTTGTCCAGCTGGTCGGTGGTCAGCATCCCCTTGTAGGCGAGGGTGCGACCCGACAGCGAGGGGAAGTAGACCTCGGCCTCGTGCTCGGCACGCTTGCGCAGGCAGAAGGCGAGCCGCTCCAGCGCCATACCTGCCACGCGCTGTCCGGCGCCGGCGACGAAGAGCTGCACGAAGGTCGGCATCACGCTCTTGGCGGTGGCGCCGAGGATGTCGGGGTTGACGGGGACGTCGCGCCAGCCGAGGACGGACAGGCCCTCCTCGGCCGCGATCTGCTCGATCCTCGCCTGCGTCTTCGCCAGCGACTCCGCGTCACCCGGCACGAAGGCCGTGCCGACGGCGTAGCTGCCGGCGCCCGGGAGCTCGAAGTCCACGACGTCGCGCAGGAACACGTCCGGGACCTGGAGCAGGATGCCCGCGCCGTCCCCGGAGTTGGTCTCGGCTCCGGCGGCGCCTCGGTGGTCGAGGTTGCGCAGGGCGGTGAGTGCCTTGACCACGATGTCGTGGCTGGCCACGCCGGTCAGGGTGGCGACGAACGCCACCCCACACGCGTCGTGCTCGTGGCGGGGGTCATAGAGCCCTTGTGCCTGGGGGCCTGCAAGCAGCGGCGCGGACGCTTGGTTTGCAGGCGGTGAGAAGGCGTGCATCTGGGCTTTCTCCCGTCGTCATGCGCTGCGGGGGTGGACAAGACGGTGAGCAGCGCGGGTGGTGGCGATCGGCAGGGGACGACGTTGGCCCGAGCAGGGGGAAATCTATCACCGGCCGGCCCAACCGATGCCTCGACGTTCTCAGTCCGTAGACGACACCGGGGCGGGTTCGCGGCTGTAGACCGTCTCCTCGCGTCCTGGTCGGGCGCGCCCGGCCCACACGAAGTAGGCGGTGGCCAGGCCGAAGAGCACGATCGAGGTCCACTCGTTGAACCGCAGCCCTCCCACGTCGGCGAGCTGGACCTCGTCGATGCGAAGTGACTCGATCCACAGCCGCCCGAGGGTGTAGGTCATGACGTAGAGGGCGGCCACCCGGCCATGGCCCAGACGCCATCGCCGGTCGGCCCACACGACCACCGCGAAGGCGGCCAGGCACCACAAGGACTCGTAGAGGAACGTCGGGTGGAAGGTCTCGTGCTCGAGATAGCCCGCTGGCCGGTGGGCCTCGTCGATCTCCAGGGCCCACGGCAGGGTGGTCGGTCGACCGAAGAGCTCCTGGTTGAACCAGTTGCCCCACCGCCCGAGCGCCTGCGCGACCAGCACCCCGGGTGCCATGGCGTCGAGCACCGGCAGCAGCTTGATCCCGCGCAGGCGGGCGCCGATGACGACGCCGAGCGCCCCCATCGCGATCCCGCCCCAGACCCCGAGACCGCCACGCCACAGGTAGAGCGCGGTCACCGGGTTCTGGCCCTCGCCGAAGTAGAGCTGCCAGTCCGTGAGCACGTGATAGATCCGGGCGCCGACGATGCCGAACGGGACACCCCACAGCGCCAGGTCGCTCACCTCGCCGGAGCGTCCGCCACGCGCGACCCAGCGGCGTTCGCCGATCCAGATCGCGGCGATGATCCCGGCGATGATGCACAACGCATACGCCCGGAGCGGGAAGGGGCCGATCTCCCAGGTGCCCTGGCTCGGGCTGGGAATGCTCAGGACGGTGAGGAGCGGCTGCATCAGGCCCCTTCGCTCAGGAGGTGCTCGATGTCAGCGGCCAGCTGGGCGGACGAGACGGCCTCGCTCCAGTAGGCGATTCCCTGGTCGTCGGCGTCCACGGCGATGATCTGGGTGCCGTGGGTGACGTCGTAGCCCCCGCTGGGGAGCTTGTCGCCCTGCTCGACCGCGATCCCGAGGGGCCTGGCGACCTCGCTGATCGTGTCGAGGTCGCCGCTCACCCCGACGAAGCCGGGGTCGAAGTTGGTCGCGTAGTCCGCCGACACCGCCGGGGTGTCGCGCTGCGGGTCGGTGGTCACGAACACGACCCCGACGTCACTGCGGTCCTCCTCCGAGAGCCGCGTCATGGCCGAGGCCATGGTGGACATCACGGTGCCGCAGATGTCCGGGCAGTGGGTGTAGCCGAAGAAGACGAGGGTCAGCGGGTCGTCCGTGTCCTCGACCAGGCTGTACGGCGACTGCGAGCCGTCGACCAGCGCAGCGCCGTTCACCTCGAACGGAGGTTCCAGGAGCGTGCCGGTCATCTGGTGGCTCCCCGTGCCACCGTCGGCACAGCCGGTCAGGAGCGCGAGACCCAGCAGCAGACCCGCGGCGCGGCGCCTATCCACGCCGCACTCCCCCGGCCAGGTCCTCTGTCAGGGCTCGCAGCGCCGTGAGGCCGGCGGGCAGGTCGCCGCGGTGCTCGAGGAGGGTGCGGACGAACGCGGAACCGACGATCACGCCGTCGGCATATGCCGCGATCTCCGCGGCCTGGTCGCCGTTGCTCACGCCGAGTCCGACACCGATCGGCAGGTCCGTGGTCGCCCGGGTGCGCTCCACCAACGGGCCTGCCAGCTCGCTGGTGGTGGTGCGCGCACCAGTGACACCCATGACCGCGGTGGCATAGACGAAGCCGCGCGACGCCGCCGTGGTCATGGCGATCCGCTCAGGAGTGGAGCTCGGTGCCACCAGGAACACCTTGTCGAGCCCGTGGCGGTCGGCGGCGGCGATCCACTCGGGCGCCGAGTCCGGGGTGAGGTCGGGGGTGATCAGGCCGGCCCCGCCGGCGCTGGCGAGGTCAGCGGCGAACCGGTCGACGCCATAGCGCTCCACCGGGTTCCAGTAGGTCATCACCAGCGTCGGTGTGCCGGTCGCAGCCACGGCCTCCACGACGCGCAGCACGTCGGCCGTCCGGACCCCGCCCTCCAGCGCCTGTTGCGCGGCATCTTGGATCGTCGGCCCGTCCATCACCGGGTCGCTGTAGGGCAGCCCGATCTCGATCACGTCGCAGCCGCCGTCCACCATCACCTTCATTGCCTCGATGGAGCCGTCGACCGAGGGGAACCCGGCCGGGAGGTAGCCGACCAGTGCGGCGCGACCCTCGGCCCGAGCCTTGGCGAATGCACTGCTGGCGCTCACCGGTTGGCCTCCTCGGCGCGACCCTCGACCACGGTCTCGGGCTCGTCCTCGGGATCACCGAGGCCGAACCATTCGATCGCCGTTCCCATGTCCTTGTCGCCGCGTCCCGACAGGTTGATGATGATCGTGGCCTCGGGCCCCTTCTCCTCACCGAGCCGGCGGGCGACCTCCAGCCCTCCGGCGATCGCGTGCGCCGACTCGATGGCCGGGATGATCCCCTCGGTGCGGCTCAGCAACGCGAGCGCCTCCATGGCCTCCGCATCGGTGACGGGGGTGTAGGTCGCCCGGCCGATCGCCGCGAGGTGGGCGTGCTGCGGTCCCACGCCGGGGTAGTCGAGACCGGCCGAGATCGAGTGTGACTCGATCGTCTGGCCGTCCTCGTCCTGGAGGACGTAGGTGCGGGCGCCGTGCAGCACGCCCGCCTCGCCGGCGTGGATGGTCGCCGCGTGCCGTCCGGTCTCCACACCGTCCCCGCCGGGCTCGAAGCCGTGGATCGCCACCGACTCGTCGTCGAGGAAGGCGGTGAACAACCCGATCGCGTTCGAGCCGCCACCGACGCAGGCCCCGATGGCGTCGGGCAGGATGCCGAACTGCTCGAGGCACTGGGCCCGGGCCTCGTCCCCGATGCCACGCGTGAAGTCGCGGACCAGGCTGGGGAACGGGTGTGGGCCGGCCGCCGTACCGAACAGGTAGGCGGTGTGGTCGACGCTGGCCACCCAGTCGCGCATCGCCTCGTTGATCGCGTCCTTGAGGGTCGCGCTCCCCGACTCCACGGGGATGACCTTGGCGCCCAGCAGCTGCATGCGGGCGACGTTGAGCGCCTGGCGGCGGGTGTCGACGGCGCCCATGTAGACGGTGCAGTCCAGACCGAAGTAGGCGGCGGCCGTTGCGCTGGCGACGCCGTGCTGACCGGCACCGGTCTCGGCGATCACCCGGGTCTTGCCCATGCGGCGGGTCAAAAGCGCCTGACCGAGCACGTTGCGGATCTTGTGTGCGCCGGTGTGGTTGAGGTCCTCACGCTTGAGCAGGACCCGCGCACCGACCTTCTGCGAGAGCCGCTCGGCGTGGTAGAGCAGGCTCGGCGTGCCGGCGTATTCGCGGCAGATGAGCTCGAAGGAGTCGACGAACTCCTGGTCGGCCATCGCCTCACGCCAGGCAACGGTCAGCTCGTCCAGGGCGGCGACGAGAGCCTCGGGCATGAACCGCCCGCCCCACGAGTCGCCGAAGTAGCCACGCTCGTCGGCGTCGTACGTCGTCGTCATTCCACTCCTGTCATCGCGCGAACTGCGGCCTCGGCGTCGCCGTCCCTGACGAGCGCCTCGCCGACCAGGACGACCTGGGCGCCCTCGCGGACGAAGCGCTCGACGTCGTCGGGGCCGCTGATGCCGGACTCGGCGACCAGCACCCGGTCGTCGGGGACCAGCGGTGCGAGCCGACCGAAGGTGTCGTTGTCCACCGCGAGCGTCTTGAGGTTCCGGGCGTTGACACCGATGAGCTCGGCGCCGAGAGCGACCGCACGCTCGGTCTCGGGTTCGTCGTGCACCTCGACCAGCACGGTGAGGCCGAGCTCGCGCGCCTCGTCGTGGAGGCGGCGCAGGTCGTCGTCATCGAGCGCGGCCACGATGAGCAGCGCCATGTCGGCGCCGGCTGCGCGCGCCTCGACCAGCTGATAGCTGGTGACGATGAAGTCCTTGCGCAGGATCGGGGTCTCGACAGCCGCCCGCACGGCCCTGAGGTCGTCCAGGCTGCCGTTGAAGCGACGCTGCTCGGTCAGCACCGAGATCGCGGCTGCGCCGCCTCGTTGGTATGCCGACGCCAACCCGGCCGGGTCGGTGATCTCGGCGAGGTCGCCCTTGCTGGGGCTCTTGCGCTTCACCTCGGCGATCACGCTCGAGCCGGGACCGCGGAACGCCGGCATCGGGTCGCGGGGGGCGTCGACGTCGGCCAGCGCGGCCCGGACGTCGGCCAGCGGGGTGGTGGCCTCGCGGGCGGCGAGATCCTCGCGGACGCCGGCGACGATCTCAACGAGCACGGACATGGCCCCACCCTCTCACTGCGACCCACACCGACCGGACGGTGGTTCAAGCCGCGAGCCAGGAACCCGGCAGGTTGCGCAGGACGGTGAAGACCGAGAGCACGGCGAGCCCGCCGACCCATACCCAGGGCGCGATCCTCAGCGGCACCATCGCCTCTCCCCCGCGCCAGCAGACGACGAGGCGGCGGATCCAGAAGGCGATGATCACCGGCACCGCGAGCACCAGGAGGAGGTTGCTCGACAACGCGGCACCCACGTCGGCGTGCGTGAGGTCGTTGACCGCACGCAGTCCCCCACACAGGGGACAGTCGAGGCCCGTGACCAGGCGCGTGGGGCACACGCCCCAGCTGTTGTCGACGTGTGGGTCACGCAGCCGCAGGGCGACGGTCGCCAGGGCGACGAGCGCTCCGGCGGCGAGCGGGGGCGCGAGCCGGCGGGCCCGCGCGTTCATGACGGGCTCAGTGGTTCTCGGAGTGGAAGCCGAGCTTGGCCAAGACCAGGAATAGCGGGAAGGCGATCACGCCGAGCGCGATCCCGACCCAGAACCAGGTCATGTTCACCGGGTCACGCATCAACGCGATGCTGCCGACCAGGAACCCGATCATGGCGACGCCCACCGCTGTCCAGGCTGCCGGGGTGTTGCCGTGGTTGTCCGCCATGGTGAAGAGCTCCTGATCGTGGCTGATGGGCGTGGTCAGTCTAGGGGGCGCTCGGGCGGGTCGGGTCATGCCCCTCGTCCAGGGCCCGCCAGATGTCGAGATTGTCCTCCGGCTCGGCTGCCGCCCGGGCCTGTGCCGCCGGAGCGTCGTAGCGGCTGCCCATCTCCGGCCACGAGGACACGTGGCGTACGGCGACCGCAGCCGCGGCCACGCTGGCGACGGCGCCGACCAGGGCGGCCCAGGGCCAGAGGGTTCGGCTGGCAGAGGTGACATCGGTGGAGACACCCGCTTCCCTCACGGCATCGAGCAGCGCGTCAGGCACGGAGACCAGCCCGACGACGGTCGTCGCCAGCAGCCCGCAGGCGGTCACGAGCGCCAGGAGGGCCACGCCTCGGCGTACGCGCCCTCGGGTCACCAGGAGCACGCCCCAGCAGGCGAGCAGCACCAGGCCCAGGGCCCCCACCAGGGGGACCTGGGCGGCACCGGTGGTCAGGAGCTGCCCCGACTCGAGCCGATAGGTCTCGCTCGTGGAGTCGTAGGTGGCGGAGCCGAGGTCTGCCCAGCGCTTGGTACCGGCAAGGGCGGCGAGGGCGGCGGACGCCAACCCCACCAGGAGCACGGGTCCGAACGTGCGGCGCTCAGCCATCGGTGCCCTGGAGGAGGTCGGCGTCGAAGCAGGTGCGCTCGCCGGTGTGGCAGGCGACACCCACCTGGTCGACCTTGACGAGCAGGGTGTCGCCGTCGCAGTCGAGGCGCACCTCCCGAACGTGCTGGACGTGACCGCTGGTGTCGCCCTTGGACCAGTACTCCTGGCGAGACCGGCTCCAGTACGTCGCGCGGCCGGTCGAGAGGGTGCGCGCGAGCGCCTCGTCGTCCATCCACCCCAGCATCAGCACCTCGCCGGTGTCGTGCTGCTGGGCGATGGCGGGGACCAGCCCGTCGGGAGTGCGCTTGAGACGGTCGGCGATGGCTTGGTCCAAGGGGCTCACGTGTCCAGTATCAGGGGTCGACCTGCTCGGCCTCGCGCTCCGCCCAGGTGCGGGCGCACTGCTCGGTCACCGGCCCGGGCGCCGGCAGCTCGCGGTCGTCCCAACGGCTGATCGCCTGCACGTCCCGGGTCGTGGAGACCAGGAATGCCTCGCTGGCGTGCTCCATCACCGACATCGGCTCGTCGACCTCGACTCCCCCACACCACTCGAGCACCAGCGCCCGGGTGACGCCGGCCAGGCAGCCGCTGGCCAGCGTCGGCGTGCGGAGCTCCCCGTCGACCACGTAGAAGACGTTGGACCCGGTGCCCTCGCACAGGTCGCCGACCGTGTTGGCGAAGATCGCCTCGCTCGCACCCCGTTCCGTCGCGTGTGCGAGGGCGATGACGTTCTCGGCGTACGACGTGGTCTTCAGGCCGGCCGTGGCTCCGCGCTCGTTGCGCGGCCACGGCACGGTGCAGACGGTGGTCGAGGCCGGGGTCGGCGACAGGGCGGAGTAGGCGACGACCAACGTGGGGGGTCCGTCGCCGCGCCCCGAACCCATCGGCGCCGGACCGGCGGACAAGGTGATGCGCAGCCGGCCGCGCTCGTCGGAGACTCCGGACAGGACCTCGGCGACGCCCCGGCGGACCTCGTCGTGGTCGGGAGCCGCCAGTCCCAGCCCACTCGCCGAGCGTGCCAGGCGCTCGAGATGCCGGGTGAGGGCGAAGGGTTGACCCTGGAGGGTCTTGATCGACTCGAAGACACCGTCGCCCACGGTGAAGCCGTGATCGGTCACGCTCAGGGTGGGACCCGTCGGGTCGTCGATGAGCTTTCCGTTCAACCACGCGCGCATGGGCGTCACTCTAGGCAGGACCCGCTTCGCGTGGTGTCGTGTCGACACGCGTCGTCCGACCCGGGTTTGGTGCGCGTGGGGGCATCGGCTACTGTTCTGCTCGCACTTGACGCCGGTTCCCCGGTGGAAATTGCGTGCGGACATAGCTCAGTTGGTAGAGCGCAACCTTGCCAAGGTTGAGGTCGCGAGTTCGAGTCTCGTTGTCCGCTCGGAGAGGTCTCTCCCCGTGCCTTCTGCTTCTGGGAAGGCCTCCGTGGTGGGTTGGCCGAGAGGCGAGGCAACGGACTGCAAATCCGTGTACACGGGTTCAAATCCCGTACCCACCTCCAAGCTCCACAACTGAACAGCACGACCTCGGGCGATTGGCGCAGCGGTAGCGCGCTTCCCTGACACGGAAGAGGTCACTGGTTCAAACCCAGTATCGCCCACCAGATCGACACAGCCCCTCGGCCTCACGGCCGGGGGGCTTGTTCGTTCCCGGACGGCCAGGGGTCTGACGAAAAGACACGGGACGGACACGATCTGGTCCGCTTCCCACAATTTTCTCCCGTTGCCCTCCGAGACCCTAACCAACGGTTACGATGGCGTAAGCCTGGCTGCTCCTCATGGGAGGGACTGGCGTGCGGATGGCGAGTTTGGGTGGCCTCGGGCCCGACCCTTACCCCGGCCATGAGGGTGGCAACACGCTCTCCGCACCGGCGGAGGACCCGAGCGCCCCCGCCGGTGCGGTCCGGCCGACCCCCAGTCTTGAACTGTTCCAGACAGTCCTCTACGTTGGCAGCGTGACGGTCTCGGCGTTCGCCTCCCAGCTGCGGACTGCCTCCCTGCGTGCCACCCGGCCGCGGATGGCGGTCCTGGCCGCGCTGCACCAACACCCGCACGCCGACACCGAGACGGTCATCGACCTGGTCCGCACCGACATCGGAGCCGTCTCCCACCAGGCCGTCTACGACGTCCTGCGAGTGCTGACCGATGCCGGTCTGGTCCGGCGCATCCAGCCCGCCGGCGCGACCGCGCGTTATGAGGCCCGCGTCGCCGACAACCACCACCACCTGGTCTGCCGCACGTGCGGCGAGATCAGCGACGTCGACTGCGCCGTCGGCGAAGCCCCGTGCCTGACCGCCTCGGACGACCACGGCTTCGTGGTCGACGAGGCTGAGGTCGTGTATTGGGGCACGTGCCCCACCTGTGCCACCGCAAGTGCCACCGCAAGTGCCCACGAGTGACTGCCTTTCCGGAAGGAAACAGATGAACGACAACCAGGACAACACCCCCACCAGCCCGCAGGGTGTCGACGAGAAGGCGGCCGCCGGCTGCCCCGTGGCGCACGACTCGGTGACCGCGGAGGGCAGCGAGAGCGAGAACCCCGCGATCGACTCCCCCACGCCCAAGACCGGCGGTCGTCCCCACACGCTCAAGGACTGGTGGCCCGACTCGCTCGACCTGTCGGTGCTGCACGCTCATTCCTCCAAGGGCAACCCGCTCGGCGAGGACTTCCGCTACGACCGGGAGTTCGCGAAGCTCGACCTCGAGGCCCTCAAGCAGGACATCGTCGAGGTGCTGCACACCTCCCAGGACTGGTGGCCGGCCGACTTCGGCCACTACGGCGGTCTGATGATCCGGCTGAGCTGGCACGCGGCCGGCACCTACCGCATCTACGACGGGCGTGGTGGCGCCGGGGACGGCGGCCAGCGTTTCGCACCCCTCAACAGCTGGCCCGACAACGCCAACCTCGACAAGGCCCGACGGCTGCTCTGGCCGGTGAAGCAGAAGCACGGCCAGAAGATCTCCTGGGCAGACCTGCTCGTCCTGGCCGGCAACGTCGCGCTCGAGGACATGGGCTTCGAGACCTTCGGCTTCGCCTTCGGCCGCGAGGACGTCTGGGAGCCGGAGGAGATCTTCTGGGGTCCCGAGGACACCTGGCTCGGTGATGAGAGGTACGCCGAGGAGCGCGAGCTCCACGAGTCGCTCGGCGCGGTCCAGATGGGTCTGATCTACGTCAACCCCGAGGGCCCCAACGGCAACCCCGACCCGCTCGCCTCGGCCCGCGACATTCGCGAGACCTTCGCCCGGATGGCGATGGACGACGAGGAGACCGTCGCACTCATCGCCGGCGGCCACACCTTCGGCAAGACCCACGGGGCCGGCGACGCCGACCTCGTCGGCCCGGAGCCGGAGGGTGCACCCCTGGAGCAGCAGGGCCTGGGCTGGATCAGCTCGTATGCGTCCGGCAAGGGCGCCGACACGATCACCAGCGGCCTGGAGGTCACCTGGACCGACAAGCCCACCCAGTGGAGCAACCGCTACTTCGAGATCCTCTTCGGCTTCGAGTGGGAGCTGAGTGAAAGCCCCGCAGGCGCCAAGCAGTGGGTGGCCAAGGACGCCGACGAGATCATCCCCGGGCCGACGGCTGACTCGCCCAAGCGCAAGCCCACCATGCTCACCAGCGACCTGGCGCTGCGGTTCGACCCGGCGTACGAGAAGATCTCGCGTCGCTTCCTGGAGAACCCCGAGGAGTTCCGCCTCGCCTTCGCCAAGGCCTGGTACAAGCTGCTCCACCGCGACATGGGCCCCGTCAGCCGCTTCCTCGGCCCGTGGGTGCCGGAGCCGCAGCTGTGGCAGGACCCGGTGCCGGCGGTCGACCACGAGCTCGTCTCCGACGACGACGTCGCTGCCCTCAAGGCCACGGTGCTGGACTCCGGCCTGACCACCGCACAGCTGGTGTCGACTGCCTGGGCCTCGGCCGCGACCTTCCGCACCACTGACAAGCGCGGCGGTGCCAACGGCGCGCGCATCAGGCTCGAGCCGCAGCGCAGCTGGGAGGTCAACCAGCCCGAGCAGCTCGCGACGGTGCTGGAGACCCTCGAAGGGATCCAGCGCGAGTTCAACCAGGCGGGCGGAGCTCAGATCTCCATGGCCGACCTGATCGTGCTGGCCGGCTCGGCGGCCGTGGAGAAGGCGGCCCGCGACGCAGGCGTGGAGGTGGACGTGCCGTTCCACCCGGGTCGCACCGACGCCACGCAGGAGCAGACCGACACCCACTCGTTCCGGGTGCTCGAACCCCGCGCCGACGGCTTCCGCAACTATCTGCGCCCCGGCGAGAAGACGCAGCCGGAGACCCTTCTGCTCGACCGCGCTTACATGCTCGACCTGACCGCGCCGCAGATGACCGCGCTGGTCGGGGGGCTGCGCTCGCTGGGCGCCAACGTGGGCGACGCCGCTCACGGAGTGCTCACCGATCGCCCCGGGGTGCTCACCAACGACTTCTTCGTCAACCTCCTCTCCCCCGGCACCAGGTGGAAGGCGAACGAGTCCGAGGAGCACGTCTATGAGATCCGCGACCTCGCGACCGACGAGGTGAGGTGGACCGCCACGGCGGTAGACCTGATCTTCGGCTCCAACTCCCAGCTGCGCGCGCTGGCCGAGGTCTATGCCGCCGCGGACGCCAACGAGCGTTTCGTGTGCGACTTCGTGACCGCGTGGACCAAGGTCATGGAGCTCGACCGGTTCGACCTCGCCTGACCAGGACTCACCAGCAGTCCCGGGCAAGCACGACCAACGACGAGAGGAACCACATGATCTCCATCAAGAAGGTCACGGACGCGATCACCTACCCGGCCAGGGCCACGGCCGCAGTAGCCGGCCAGGCAGTCGGGCTGGCGGCGACCGGCGCCAAGTCGACGGCGCACGTCCTCAGCCGGGCCGCCGGGCAGGGGAAGGGCGGCGAGTCCCAGGCTGCCACCCCGGTCACCACCCCACCCGCCGAGGCGGCACCAGTGGCCAAGGCACCCGCCAAGAAGGCGCCGGTCGCCGAGGCACCGGTTGTGAAGGCCCCCGCGGCCCCAGCGAAGAAGGCACCCGCAACCAAGAAGGCGCCCGTCAAGAAGACGCCGGGGGCGAAGCTGCCCGCCAAGAAGGCACCGGTGAAGAAGGCTCCCTCGGCCAAGGCAGCGACCGCGGGTCCCGCCCTCGCCGCTGCCAAGGCAGGCAAGCCGGTCAAGCCAGTCAAGGCCACCAAAGGCGTCAAGGCCGTCAAGGCCCCGAAGCCAGCCGCCCCCGCCCCCGCCCCGGCCGCGGAGCCCGCTGCACCGGCCGCGCCTGCCACCGCCGACCTGCCGGCCGTCGATGACAAGCCGCTGATCGACACCTCGGCCGCCAAGGCGATCCGCAGCGAGGCAGAGGTCCTGACCAAGGCAGCCGAGACGGACAAGGGCTGACCCACACGGCGACGGCGCGCCATGAGCGACCCCGAGGTCGAGCACACTCCCGACGGGCACCACATCGTGGTGAACGGTCGCAAGTGGCGCGCCACCGACTCCCGCATCCCTGAGAAGTTCCGCACCGAGCTCGTTGCGGAGCTGATGCGAGCACGACGACTCGTCGGCACCCGCGGCGACGCAGCGCGGCCGATGGTCGACGACGCCAAGGTCGCGCTGGGTGAACGTGGTGAACCCTGGTGGGAGGTGCCCACCGAGACGGGGCTGCGCGAGCGCCTGGCCGCGACCATCCGGGCCTTGCTGCGACACCGCGACGGGACGACCATCTGCCCCAGCGACGCGGCGCGCGTCGTCGGCGGGGAAGGCTGGCGCGACGTGGTCCCGGTCGCCCGGGAGGTCGCCTCGGAGCTGGCTGCGCACGACGTGGTCGTGGTCCAGCAGAAGGGTCAGCGCGTCGACGTACGCACGGCCAGGGGTCCCGTCAGGATCGCGCCCGGGCCCTCGCTGGAGCGTGCGCCTCAGTCGTGATCTTCGGCCCGGTCCTCGCCATGGGTCCCGGGGCGGGGCGCCCACGGCAGCTCCTTGGCCGGGCGTACGACGATGAGCCGGTCACCGCGGGCCAGGAGCGTGACGACTGGGTCGAAGTAGCGATAGACCTGCTCGTCGCGGACGACCGCGATCACCTGGTCGGGCAGCGACTGCGGCGGCTTGCCGACCTCGGTGACGAGCAGGTCGCGCTCGGCGACCTCCAGTCCGTCGCCATAGGTCAGCAGGTCCTCCATCACCGATCCCAGCATCGGCGAGACCGACGAGAGGCCGAGCAGTCGCCCGACGGCGTCGGAGGAGGTGATGACGGAGTTGGCGCCGGACTGGCGCATCAGCGGGACGTTCTCCTGCTCACGGACCGCGGCCACGATCCAGGCGTCGGGGTTGAGCTGCCGCACGGTGAGGGTCGAGAGCACGTTGGTGTCGTCCCGGTCGGTGGTGATGATGACCTGGCTCGCCGTCTGGACACCCGCCCTGCGCAGCACCTCGCGACGGGTCGCGTCCCCGGTGACGACCGCCAGACCGTCGCTGTGGGCCTCCTCGAGCGCGAGCGCGCTCGGGTCGACGACGACGATGGCCTCCGGGTCCTGACCGTTGTTGACGATGGTCTGGACGGCGCTGCGGCCCTTGGTGCCGTAGCCGACGACGACGACGTGGTCCTGCTCTCCCATGATCTTCCTCCACCGGGCGACCCGGAACAGCTCGCGTCCCTGGGAGGCAAGGACCTCCAGGGTGGTTCCGATCAGCAGCACCAGGAAGGCGATGCGGGCCGGGGTGATGATGAATGCGTTGATGAGCCGCGCCCTGTCGGTGACCGGCGCGATGTCGCCGTACCCCGTGGTGCTGAGGGTGACGGTCGTGTAGTAGATCGAGTCGATCAGGCTGATCTTGTTCTCGGGGTCGTTGCCGTCGACATAGCCCTCGCGGTCGAAGTAGACCAGCAGCATGGTGCCGACCAGGATCGCCATGGCGGCCAGCACCCGCCGGCCGAGCTCCCACCACGGCGACCGCACCACGTCCGGCAGCGCGATGTCCGCACGGCGCGAGGCTGCGGAGGTGGCGGGTTCGTCAAGCACGGCGGGAGTCTTTCACGCCGTCGGCCTCGGCGATGTCCTTGGAGGTGATGGCCTGTCGCAGGTGCTGGACCAGCTCGTTGCGAGCCCGCGTCGTGGCGCCCTGGGGGAAGACCGTGTCGAAGGCCGCATTGACGGCCGCTCCGATCAGGACCGCGATGGAGAGGAGATAGAGCCACAGCAAGATGGCGATCGGCGCCGCGAGCGGGCCATAGATGGAGCGCGACTCCGCGGCGGTGACGGTGAGCACCCAGCGCAACGCGTAGGACCCCGCCAGCCACGCCGCCAAGGAGAAGGTCGCGCCCGGGAGGTTGAAGGCCCAGCTGGTCCGCACCGGCACGGACACGTGGTAGAGCGTCGCCAGGAAGCAGATGCACAGCAGGATGACGATCGGCCAGTAGAACGACGTCACGAACTCCGCCGACTCGGGCAGCCACGTCCGGATCAGCGAGGGCCCGGCGACCACCAGGGGCAGGGACACCATCCCGGTGATCATCGCCAGGATGTAGAGGACGAAGGACAGCGCCCGCGTCTTCACGATGCCCCGGTGGCCGCCCAGGCCGTGCATGATCGTGATGGTGTCGACGAAGACGTTGAGGGCTCTCGACCCCGACCACAGCGCCAGCACGAAGCCGACGGAGATGACATCGAACCGCCCACCTTCGAGCACGGAGTCGATCGTCTTCTTGATCACCTCGTCGACGGCCTGCTCGGTCAGCCCGCGTGACGCCAGGGCGATGATGGCGTCGCGGACCTCAGCGACGTCGGCGGGAGCGAACTGTTCGGAGACGTAGCCGACCGCGCCGGCGAGGGCGAAGATCAGTGGCGGCACCGACAACACGGCGAAGAACGCCGCCTCCGCCGCCAGGCCGGTGACGCGGTAGCGCATGCAGGAGCCGACAGTGGCGACGACGAGCCGCCAGACGTTGTCCCGCACGGTCAGCCACCGTGACTCGATCGAGGCGAGCACGCGATGTTGCCCACTCCCCGCGACCATGGACCTACGGTATCCACATGGACCCTGCATTCCGGGCAACCGCCAACCAGAGCCCCCCGCTGGTCGGCCACAACGTGGTCACCTCAGACCTCGCCCTCACCGAAGCGATCACCCGACACGGCACACCAGACATGGTCGAGGACCTCACCCTGCTCGGGCGCGAGGCCGGCACGGCAGAGGCGCGCGAGCACGGCCTTCTCGCCAACCGGCACGAGCCGCGCCTGACGCCGTACGACCGCTTCGGTGAGCGCATCGACGAGGTCGAGTTCCACCCCTCCTGGCACTGGCTGATGGAGCGCGCGGTGGGGCACGGCCTCGCGGCTGCGCCGTGGGAGTCCGAGCAGCCCCATCCCCACCTTCGCCGCGCCGCCGGCTTCTTCGCCTGGGGACAGACCGAGCCGGGCCACGGCTGCCCCGTCTCGATGACGTATGCCGCCGTGCCGGCGCTGCGAGCCGACGACGCCATCGCCAAGGAGTGGACTCCGCTGCTGGCCTCGCGTCGCTACGACCCGGGCGTGCGAGCCCGGTCGGACAAGGTCGGAGCGCTCGCCGGGATGGGCATGACCGAGAAGCAGGGCGGCTCGGACGTCCGCGCCAACGTCACGCAGGCCCGTCCGACCGCCGAGGACGGGTGGTACACCCTCCACGGGCACAAGTGGTTCACCAGCGCACCGATGAACGACATGTTCCTCGTCCTGGCCCAGACGGCCGGTGGAGTCACCTGTTTCGTGGTGCCCCGCGTGCTGGCCGACGGCACGCGCAACCAGCTCGACGTGGTGCGGCTCAAGGACAAGCTCGGCAACCGCTCCAACGCCTCCTCCGAGCTGGAGTTCGACGGCACCCTGGCCCAGCGCCTCGGCGACGAGGGGCGCGGCGTGCGGACCATCATCGAGATGGTCGCCGCCACCCGGCTCGACTGCGTCCTGGGGTCTGCGGCGCTGATGCGGCGGTCGCTGGCGGAGGCGTCCTGGCACGTCTCCCACCGGAGCGCCTTCGGTGGTCGCCTCGTCGACAAGCCGTTGATGCAGAACGTCATCGCGGACCTCGCCGTCGAGTCCGAGGCGGCGACTGCCCTGGCCATGCGTCTGGCAGCAGCCGTCGACCAGCCGGACGTCGCGCACGAGGCAGCACTGCGCCGGATCGCGCTGCCCCTGGCGAAGTTCTGGGTCTGCAAGCGAACCCCGTTCATGGTCGCCGAGGCGCTGGAGTGCCTCGGCGGCAACGGCTACGTCGAGGACTCGGGACTGCCCCTGCTGTTTCGCGAGTCCCCGCTCAACTCGATCTGGGAGGGATCCGGCAACGTCAACGCCCTCGACGTCCTGCGTGCGCTCTCGCGCGAGCCCGAGGTCCTCGATGCCTGGATCAACGAGGTCGGTGCGGCGCGTGGAGGCGATGTCCGGCTCGATGCCGCGATCGACGACACCCTGGCGCTGCTCGGTGACGTCGGCTCGCTCGAGGTGTCGGCCCGTCGGCTGGCCGGCCAGATGGCGGCCTGCCTGCAGGGGTCACTGCTCGTCCGCCACGGCCCTGCCGACGTGGCCGACGCCTTCTGCTCGTCACGGCTCGGGACGGCCTACAACGGCACGTTCGGCACGCTGTCCGGTGGCGACCTCCGCGCCATCGTGGACCGGACGACTCCGGTCGTGTGATGGCGACGCGGGAATGGGATGCGACCACCTACGACGCCCTGCCGCTCCCCCACGAGCAGTGGGGACAGCGGGTGCTGGGGCGCATGCGGCTGGTCGGCGACGAGCGGGTTCTCGACGCAGGTTGCGGCACAGGTCGCGACGGGGCTGCGCTGCTGACCCGCTGGCCCCATGTGCACCTGATCGGCGTCGACGGGTCCCAGCAGATGATCAACGCCGCACGTGACCGCCTCGGGCCCCGGGCAGAGCTCCACGTCGCCGACCTGACCCGTCCCCTGCCGATCGCGGAACCGGTCGATGCCGTCATGAGCGTCGCAGCCCTCCATTGGATCAGCGACCACGACCTGCTGTTCGCCAACCTCGCGGCGGTGATGCGCCCCGGCGCCCGCCTCACCTCGGACTGCGGCGGCCAGGGCCAGCTGGCGGTGATGACCGCCGCCCTCGTCGAGGTGACCGGCAGCGGCAAGTTCGGCACGTCGTTCAAGGGCGTGGACGAGACGCGGGCCAGCCTCGAACGCGCTGGCTTCGCGGTCGAGGACGTGCGGTTGCGTCCCGATCCGCTGCGGCTCGACGACCCCGACCTGCTGGAGACCTATCTGGCCGCGGTCAACCTCGGCTCCCACCTCGCTGCCCTGCCCGAGGACGAGCACGCCGACTTCGTACGGCGGGTCCGGCTCGCCATGACGGAGCCGGTCATCGACTACGTCAGGCTCGAGATCGACGCGATCCGTTCCTGACGCAGCTCTGACACAGGAGAGCAACACATCGGTGAATCACCGATGGTGCCGGGCCAGAGGTGCCACCATGGTCCCACCCCCATCTCCTCACGCAGCGGAAGCGATGACTCCTCTCGGACTCTTCCTGATCAGCGCCACCCTGCTCGGCGGGGTGCCGTTCCTGCTGGCGACCCTCCGCAGCCAGTTCCGTGCTCCCCTGCTCGCCGCCTGGATCGCTGCGATGGTGGTGATGGGCGGGCTGCTCGGCGCCGTACACACCCTGCCGCTGGGTGGCGGCGTGGTGCTGCTGTCGGGCCAGGTCTACTACGGGTCCTTCATCCTCACGACGCTCCTGGCGGTGATCGTGGGCCGCGACGTCCAGGTGGTCCGCACGATCATCGCGGTGGTCGTCGTCGTCGACCTGGCTGCCGTGGTCGCCCTCCAGCTCTCGCACGCTGCCCTCGAGACATCCGGGGTGACCAACGTCTATGGCGTTCCGTCCGCCTTCTTCGACGCCTCCCGGGTTCAGCAGATCTCCGGGGCGGCGCTCAGCGTGGTGGAGCTGATCGCGCTCCTCGCCGTCCTGGAGTGGGCCAAGGCGCGCCTGGGCTCGCGGTCCATGATCCCGGTCTATCCGCTGACCTTCCTCGCCATCTTGGTGTTCGACGGCATGCTCTTCCCACTGCTCGTCCTGCGCCCCACCTCCGGGCTCGCCGACGTCATGATCGAGGGGGTCCAGGGCAAGCTGGTCCTGGCGCTGGCCTATTCAGTCCCGCTGCTGGCCTTCGTGCTCGTCAACCGGCGGACCCTCGAGCTGTTCGAGGACCGGCAGATCGGTCTGCGCCACCTCACCCACCTCAGCCGCGACGTCCTGCTCAGCGAGCTCGAGGAGCAGAAGTCGAAGCTGGCAGCGTCGACGGAGGTCGCGGGTCGGGCGAGCGCCACCACGGCGCGCATCCTGGACGCTGCAACCAACACGCTCCTCGTCGCGACCGACCCCGACCTGGTCGTGACCCACTTCAACACCGGAGCCGAGGAGATCCTCGGCCGCTCGGCCTCCGACGTCCTCGGTCGGCCACTCAGCGTCCTGCTGACGGAGAGCGACCTCCACCACCATGCGCAGATCCTCGGCGTGCCACCGCACCTGCCCACGGTGGTGAAGGCGCAGGCTGAGACGAACACCTCCCGCGACGTGGACCTGCGGCGCGGCGACGGAGCCCGCACTGTCCTGTCGCTGAGCATCACCGAGATCATCAGTGGTGACCACCAGGTCGGCTATCTCCTGGTGGGTGAGGACGTCACCGGCAGGCTGCGCGCCGAGGCAGCCATCCGGGTCGCGCTGACCGACGAGCAGGAGGCGCGCTCGCGGCTGCAGGAGGCCGACAAGGTCAAGCAGCAGCTGGTCTCGACGGTGAGCCACGAGCTGAGGACCCCGCTGGCGAGCATGCGCGGCTACCTCGAGCTGCTCAAGGCCGGCGACTTCGACGAGCTGAGCCCTCAGCAGACCACCGCGGTGGATCGGATCCTGCGCAATGCCGCCCGGCTCGAGCGGCTCGTCAACAACCTCCTGCTGCTCGAGCGGGCCGAGGCGGGGCCGCTGGTCCGCAACCGGCGGACGCTCGACCTGCGTGACGTGGTGAGCTCGTGTGCCGACCTGCTGAAGGAGCAGTCACGCGACCGCAACCTCGTGCTGGAGCTGCCTGATGAGTCGGTCTCCATCACCGGCGACCCGGAGGCGCTGCAGCGGGTCGTGCTCAACCTGGTCGACAACGCAGTCAAGTTCACCCCCCCGGACGGCAACGTCACCGTCCGGCTGACTCACCGCCCGCGCGGTGCGCGGCTGGAGGTCGTCGACAACGGCATCGGGATCAGCCTGTCCGACCAGGACAAGCTGTTCACGCGGTTCTTCCGCTCTGAGGCCGCCATGGCGATGCAGGCCAAGGGCACCGGCCTGGGGCTCTCCATCGTGGACGCCATCGTCACCGACCACAACGGGCGCATCCGGGTCGATTCAGCCGTCGACGTCGGGACGACCGTGACCGTCGACCTCCCGGCCTGAACCAGGCTTCAGCCCAGCACCAGACCGGGATAGAGCGGGTTCTTCTCCAGCAGCTCGTCAGCGCCTTCCTGGACGCGCTGCGCCACGCCGTCGGCCAGGACGTAGGAGGCCTTGCTGGGCTCGCCCGCCTTGGTCGTCCCCGGCTGCGTGTTGGTCAACACCTCGATGATCAGCTCGGCCACCCGGTCGAACTCGTCGTGGCCGAAGCCGCGGGTGGTGAGCGCGGGGGTGCCCAGGCGGATACCGGAGGTGTACCACGCGCCATTCGGGTCGCCGGGGATCGAGTTGCGGTTGGTCACCACGCCGGCGTCGAGCAGAGCCGACTCGGCCTGCCGGCCGGTCAGTCCGTAGCCGGACACGTCGAGCAGGACGATGTGGTTGTCCGTGCCGCCTGTGACGAGCCGCGCGTCCCGCGTCAGGAAGCCTTCGGCGAGCGACTTCGCGTTGTCGGCGATCGACTGCGCATAGGTGGCGAACGACGGCTGCCGGGCCTCGGCGAAGGCCACTGCCTTGGCCGCCATCACGTGCGAGAGGGGTCCGCCGAGCACCATCGGGCAGCCCCGGTCGACGTCGGCCGCGAACTCCTCCTGGGCCAGCACCATGCCGCCGCGAGGACCGCGGAGCGACTTGTGCGTCGTCGTGGTGGTGATGTGGGCGTGCGGGACGGGGTCCTCGTCACCGGTGAAGATCTTGCCGGCGACCAGCCCGGCGAAGTGCGCCATGTCGACCATCAGCACGGCGCCCACCTCGTCTGCGATCTCCCGCATCTTCGCGAAGTTCACCCTGCGGGGGTATGCCGAGTAGCCGGCCACCAGGACCAGGGGCTTGAACTCGCGCGCCTTGGCGGCGACGACGTCGTAGTCGAGCAACCCGGTCTCCGGGTCGGTGCCGTACTGCTGCTGGTGGAACATCTTGCCGCTGATGTTGGGTCGGAAGCCGTGGGTGAGGTGGCCACCGGCGTCGAGCGACATCCCCAGCAGTCGCTGGTTGCCGAACTCGTGGCGCAACGACTCCCAGTCAGCCTCGGTCAGCTCGTTCACGTTCTTGGCGCCGAGGCGCTTCAGGGTCGGGGTCTCCACCCGGTTGGCAAGGATCGACCAGAACGCGACGAGGTTGGCGTCGATACCGGAGTGGGGCTGCACATAGGCGTAGGGCGCCCCGAAGAGCTCGCGTGCGTGCTCGGCGGCCAACGACTCGACCGTGTCGACGTTCTGGCAGGCGGCATAGAAGCGGTGTCCGACGGTGCCTTCTGCGTACTTGTCGCTGAACCAGGTCCCCATCGTCAGCAGCACTGCCGGCGAGGCGTAGTTCTCCGATGCGATCAGCTTGAGCGAGCCTCGCTGGTCGGCGAGCTCCTGGCGCGTGGCGGCCGCGATCCGCGGCTCGACCGACTCGATGACTTGCAACGCCTGCTCGTAGGCGCCGCTGGTGAGCTGGGACAGGCTGGCATCCGTCATGGCCCAAAGCCTAGGGCCCCGGGGGCGAGGCGCCCGCAACGGCAGTGTGACCTGCACCGCATCCGGGCCCACGAACCCGCTGAACCACGCAGGGCTGTCTCACTATTCGGAGCATCGTCTCTCATCATGAGATTTCGCCTTGTCGGAAGGGTGTCCGAGCGTTGAGACTCCTTGACATGACACTTGCTGCCACCTCCAAGTTCCTCGTGGTTCGACGCCACGTGGACTTCGGTCGTATGCGCAGCATGTTGTGTTGGCATCGCTGATTCGCCGCCAGTCCCAGCTCTTCCGCACTCTCCGCGCCCAGCGTTGCGCGCGGCCCTCAGCGAACAGGAACCACCCTCGCCATGCCTGACCTGCGCTTCAAGCCAGAGCCCGCCCAGCACACCGAGATCCCGCGCCCGAAGCGCGCTGAGGGGCAATGGGCGCTCGGCTACACCGAGCCGCTGAACAAGAACGAGCAGTCCAAGAAGGACGACGACCCGCTCAACGTTCGCGACCGGATCCTCTACACCTACTCCAAGCGCGGCTTCGACTCGATCGACCCGGCCGACCTGCGCGGTCGCTTCCGCTGGATGGGGCTCTACACCCAGCGGGCACCCGGCTTCGACGGTGGCAAGACCGCCCAGCTCGAGGAGGAGGAGCTCGACGACCGCTTCTTCATGATGCGGGTGCGAACCGACGGCCAGGTGCTCGACGCCGCGGCCCTGCGCGCGCTGGGCGAGTGCTCCACCGAGTTCGCCCGCAACACCGCCGACATCACCGACCGCAACAACATCCAGTACCACTGGATCGACGTGGTCGACGTGCCGGCGATCTGGGAGCGTCTCGAGGGCGCCGGCCTCACCACGGTCGAAGCCTGCGGCGACAGCCCGCGGCCCTTCCTCGGCTCGCCGGTCGCGGGCATCGCCAAGGACGAGATCATCGACGGCTCGCCGGCGCTCGAGGAGATCAAGCGCCTGGCGCTCAACAACCCCGAGTTCTCCAACCTGCCGAGGAAGTTCAAGACCGCCCTCACCGGTCACCCGAGCCACGACGTGGCCCCCGAGGTCAACGACGTCTCGTTCGTCGGCACGATCCACCCCGAGCACGGCCCCGGCTTCGACCTGTGGGTCGGCGGTGGGCTCTCCACCAACCCGATGCTCGCGCAGAAGCTCGGCGTCTGGATCCCCCTCGACCAGGTCGCCGAGGCCTGGGCCGGCGTCGCCGGCATCTTCCGCGACTACGGCTACCGCCGTCTGCGCTCCAAGGCCCGGCTGAAGTTCCTGGTCGCCGACTGGGGCAAGGAGAAGTTCCGCGAAGTGCTGGAGAAGGAATACCTCGGCCACCCGCTGGTCGACTGCCCCTCCCCCGCCACCCCGCTCGCGCAGGGCGACCACGTCGGAGTCCACGAGCAGAAGGACGGCAAGTTCTTCATCGGTGCGACGCCGGTCGTGGGACGCATCGACGGCACCACGCTGACGGCCCTCGGTGACCTCGTCGAGCGCTACGGCGCCGTGGGCGCCCGGCTCACGGCCTACCAGAAGCTCGTGGTGATCGGCGTGGACGGAGCCGACACCGAGGCGTTCGCCGACGACCTGGAGAAGATCGGCCTGACGGCGCGGCCCAGCAACTGGCGGCGTACGGCGATGGCGTGCACCGGGATCGAGTTCTGCAAGCTCGCGATCGTCGACACCAAGGAGCGTGCCCGCCGACTGGTCGGGGAGCTGGAGAAGCGCTTCCCTGACCTGGACACGGCCATCTCGATCAACGTCAACGGTTGTCCCAACGCGTGTGCGCGCACCCAGGTCGCGGACATCGGCCTCAAGGGCATGCTGGTCCTGGACGGGTCGGGCAACCAGGTCGAGGGCTTCCAGGTGCACCTCGGCGGTGCACTCGGCCTGCGGGCCGGTTTCGGTCGCAAGCTGCGCGCCCACAAGGTCACGAGCGCCGGGCTCGACGACTACGTCACCAACGTCGTCACCGCCTACCTCGCCGACCGCACCGACGGCGAGGACTTCGCAACCTGGACCGTCCGCGCCGACGAGGTGCACCTGCGCGGCGAGAAGGTCGTCGAGGCGGTCTGATGTCCGAGCGCGCGACGGCCAACCACTGCCCCTACTGCGCCGAGACCGACCTCTGGCCTCGGGAGCTGGGGTGGGAATGCCGCTCGTGCCTGCGCGCGTTCGACGTGAAATACCTCGGCATGGTCCGCCCTGCCCGACCCGCCACCGACCCGGGAGGTGAACGATGAGTCTCTCCACCCAGGCGGCCCGCGCCTTCAAGGGCACCCACACGGCCGGCCGTAGCCCCGAGGAGCTGCGCGAGCTCGTCTCCCACGTCGGAGCCGAGCTGGAGCTCGCCCCTGCCGAGAACATCATCGAATGGGCCGTGGCCACCTTCGGGGAACGTTTCTGCGTCACCTCGTCCATGGGGGACGCCGTGCTCGCCCACCTCGCGGCCAAGGTGGCTCCCGGGGTCGACGTCGTGTTCCTCGACACGGGCTACCACTTCGCCGAGACCATCGGCACCCGCGACGCGGTGGAGGCGACCTTGCCGGTCAACCTGATCACCATCTCGCCGGTGCAGAGCGTGGCTGAGCAGGACGCGGCACACGGCAAGGACCTCTACAAGACCGACCCGGACCTGTGCTGCAAGCTGCGCAAGGTGCAGCCGCTGGCCGAGTCACTGGCCGGCTACGACGCGTGGGCGACCGGGCTGCGCCGTGCCGAGACCCACAACCGGGTGATCGCCCCGGTGGTGGGCTGGGACGCGCGCAAGCAGAAGGTCAAGGTCTCGCCGATCGCTCGTTGGAGCGACGAGCAGGTCGAGCGCTATGTCGTGGACAACGGCGTCCTGGTCAACCCGCTCGTCTATGACAACTACCCGAGCATCGGCTGCTGGCCGTGCACGCGTCGGGTCGCGCCGGGCGACGACCCGCGCAGCGGCCGCTGGGCCGGCACGAACAAGACCGAGTGCGGGATCCACTGATGAAGACGTCCTGCCACCGCGACAACGGCGTCGCTCCGCTCACCACCCCCCGAGAAGGGAGGCCCCGCTGATGGCCGCTCCTGCACTGGTTGCGCTGGCTCACGGAAGCCGCGACCCCCGCTCCGCCGCGACGATCAAGGCCTTGGTTTCCGAGGTCAAGACCATGCGCCCCGACCTGCGGATCGAGACGGCGTTCCTCGACCTTTCCAAGCCCTCGTTCGACACGGTCGTCGATCGCCTGGTGAAGGCCGGCTTCGACGAGATCGTCGTCGTTCCGCTGCTGCTGACCGAGGCCTTCCACGCCAAGGTGGACGTCCCCGAGGCGATCGCCGCCGCCACCGCGCGCCACCAGGGCCTCAAGATCTGTGCGACCCGGGTGCTGGGTATGGAGACGGCCTTCCTCGAGGTGCTCGACGTCCGGCTGCGCGAGGCGTTGAAGGACAACCGCGTGCGCGAGCTCGACGCGCTCGTGCTGGCAGCGGCCGGCTCGTCGGATCCGCTCGCCAACCAGGCCGTCGCTCGGCTGGCCCGCACCTGGGGCACGCGTCACAAGCTGCCGGTGACGGCAGCCTTCGCGTCCGCGGCTCCACCGGCGGCCGGCGAGGCGGTTCGAGCCTTCCGGGCCGAGGGCCGGCGCCACATCGCGGTGGCTTCCTTCTTCCTGGCGCCGGGCTTCCTGCCCGACCGGGTGGCGGAGCTGGCCGACGAGGCAGGCGCGGTCGCCGTCTCCGAGCCCCTTGGCGCCCACCCGGAGGTCGCCCGCGTGATCCTGGCGCGCTACGCCGTCGGCGCCGTGGAGCTCGTGCCTGTCTGAGCCCTGCCCTGCTCGCGCGTCACCCGACCAGTCGCTCCAGGAGTCGCTCGAGCTCACGGCCGGGATCACCCGTCACCCCTCCGTGCACGGGGCCCGGCTGGATGACGGTGCTGCGCGGTGCCTTGAGGAAGCCGAAGCGGCGCCCGGGTGGCTGACCGGCCGCCGACCCGCCCCGCTCCTCGCCTCGGCACACAGCTTCGACGAAGGCCAGCGCGGAGCGGACAGCCTCGAGGTCGAGGCCAGGGTCCATGGCCCGGAGGCGCTCGTCGGTGCACCGCCAGGCGACGTCGAGGAACCCTGCGGACTCACAGTGGAGCACCACGCCGACGTTGACGAACTCCTCGCGCTCCGGCCGGGGCACGCAGCGCAGCACGACGTACTGGTAGGACGCGCGCGTCATCGCGACTTCCCGGGCAACCAGTCGCGGGTCGCCAGGCGCGCGGCGAGGAACTCCTCGTAGACGGCGCGGAGCTCGGCGGCCGTGGCCGTCCCCGGCACTGGCTCCAGCCAGTTGTCGGGCACCTGCGCGAGGACCTCGGCAAGCTGGCCACGGTCGAGCAGCCCGCTGATCCGCTCGTCGGCGGCCGGCAGGGCCGCGACCCGGGCCTCCATCACGTGGTCGGTGATGTCCCAGGCCTGGCGCGCGAAGCGGGCCGGATCGGTCGCTCCCCCGCTCCAGCCGTGGTGGAAGTAGAGCGAGGCGCCGTGGTCGATCGCCCACAGCTCGCCGTGCCATACGAGCAGGTTGGGGTTCTTCCACGACCTGTCCACGTTGGCGGTGAAGGCGTCGAGCCAGAGCACGGAGCCTGCTTCGTCGTCACCCACCACGAACTCGGGGTCGTAGCCGAAGGCGCCGGGCAGGAAGTCGACACCCAGGTTGAGGCCGTGGCTGGCGTTGAGGAGGTCCTGGACCTCTTCGTCGGCCTCGTAGCGGGCGATCTCCGGGTCGAGGTCGAGGGCGACGAGTCGAGGCGTGCGCAGGCCGATGCGCCGGGCCAGCTCACTGACGATCACCTCTGCGACCAGGACCTTGAGGCCCTGTCCCGCCCCGCGGAACTTGCAGACATGCGTCCCCAGGTCGTCCGCCTCCACGACCCCGGGCAGGCTGCCCCCCTCACGAAGCGGCGTGACGTAGCGCGTGACCCCGACGGTCGGCAGACCCGGGGCGCTCACGCCGGGGGCTTCTCGTCGGCGAGCCGACGCTTCTGCTCCTCGACGTCGAAGTCGGCCTTCGGCCACGTCAGGTCGAGACCGCGCAGGGTGTGGAGCAGCAGCTGGGCGACGGCAAGGTTGCGGAACCACTTCTTGTCCGCAGGGACGACGTGCCAGGGAGCGGCCTCGCTGTTGGTGCGCTCGATGGCCGTCTCGTAGGCCGCTTGGTAGTCCGCCCACTTCTTCCGCTCGTCGAGGTCTCCGGGGTTGAACTTGTAGTGCTTGTCGGGCTTGTCGAGCCGCCGGAGCAGGCGTGAACGCTGTTCCTCGGCGCTGACATGAAGCATGCACTTGATGATCGTGGTCCCCTCGCCCACCAGGCGCGCCTCGAAGTCGTTGATCGCGCCGTATCGCCGCTCGATCTCCTCCTCGTCGGCGAACCCGCGCACCTTGGCGATGAGCACGTCCTCGTAGTGGGACCGGTCGAAGACACCGATGAAACCCGCCTTCGGCAGACCCCTCTCGATCCGCCAGAGGAAGTCGTGCTCGAGCTCTTCCTCTGTCGGTGCCTTGAAGCTGGTGATCCTCACCCCCTGGGGGTCGACGAGACCCAGTGCGTGTCGCAGCACCCCGCCCTTGCCCGAGGTGTCCATGCCCTGCAGGACGAGGAGCACGCGACGCTCGGAACCGGTCGTGCCCTCGGCCCACAGCCGTTCCTGCAGGTCGGCCAGCTCGTCGCCCAGGGCGAAGAGTGCCCCCTTGCCCTTCTTCTTCTTGCCGTCGAAGCCGGGAGCGGCGTCTGTCTCGATGCTCGCCAGGTCGACAGGGCCGGGGGGCACGCGCAGCGCGTCGGGGATCGCCTCAGTCATGGCCCCATCATGTCCCAGGTCGATCGTTCCCCGCTCAGGCCACGACCAGGTCGATGTCGAGCGTGCAACCCACGACCGTCGCGACCGAGCCGTCACCCTGCGGCTCGTCGAACCACACCCCGCGGGTGAACCCCACCTTCTCCAGCACCCGCAGGCTCGCCTCGTTGCGGTGATCGGGAGCCGCGAAGTAGGCGGAGGCGTCAGGCAGCCGGTGCTGGGCCTTGAGCATCCACGCCCACAGGATCCGCGCTCCGATCCCGCGTCCGACCCACTCCGGCTCGCCGATGGCGTAGTCGAGCCCCACTGCGTCCGGGTCGGGCGCCAGCAGGGCGTAGTCGGGGTGATCGCCGACTCGATAGTCCTGCACGAACCCGACCGAGCGACCGTTGACCTCGGCGATCCAGATGCGGGTCGCAGTCGTGCCGTCGATGTCAGCGGCACAGCGACGCCCGATGGCCTCCGGCGACGGATCTGCGTGGCTCGTCCACCATCGCCGCACGTGGGGGCCTGACGCCACCGCACCAGTAGGGGCAGGTCTCCCCGAGTCGCTGCCCGCAGCGTGACGACCCGGTCGTGGTCGATGACGAACCGCTTGACGTCGCCCCGCAGGTCGATGGGCGCAGGTATGGCGCTCAGCGCCGCCGCAGTGCGCTGCGCTGCCGCTCGCCACGACTCCCCCGCGCGGACGACACCGCTGAGCTCGCGCTCGCGGTCGGCGACGGTGAGTCGAACGAGCCCCGCTGACATGCGGCCCAGCCTAGGGCTCGCCGTCCGCCTCGACCTCGAGCTCGGCCCCCAGCTCCTCCTTCACGACCGCGAAGGCGACCCCCGCGGGGTAGCCCTTGCGAGCGAGCATCCCGACCAGGCGCCGGGTCGCCTTCTGCTGGTCCAGACCCCTCATCGAGCGAAGCTTCTTGCGCACCAGCGCCCGCGCCGCCGCCTGCTCGTCGGCAGGGTCGATCTCGTCGAGCGCGTCGCGGGCGACCTCGTCGGCGATGCCCTTGCGCCGCAGCTCCTGCGCGAGGGCTCGACGGGCCAGGCCCTTGCCGGGTTGTCGCGAGGCGATCCACGCCCGGGCGAAGGCCTCGTCGTCGATGAGCCCCACCTCGGTGAAGCGGGCCAGGAGCCGCTGCGCCACGTCGGCGGGAACGTCCTTCTTCGCCAGCTTGTCGGCCAGCTCCTTGCGCGTGCGCGCCTGGCCGGTCAGGGCATCGAGGAGGATCTTGCGGGCGACGGACTCCGGGGCGGCATCGGGACCTTGAGCCACCGGATCAGGCGGTGGTGGCGCAGGCGGGGCCGCCGATCGCGTCCAGGCCTCGACTCCGGCATGGACGTCACCGATCCACGCCGGAGCCGGTCGGTCCTCGCCGACCGGACCGGCTGCGCGGTCAGAAGTCATTCACACCGATGGGCTCGTCGGAGAGGACCTCGGCCGGAGCATCGACCGTGGGTCCGACGCCGAGCTTCTCCAGGATCTTCTTCTCCAGCTCGTTGGCCAGGTCTGGGTTGTCCTTGAGGAACTTGCGGGCGTTCTCCTTGCCCTGGCCCAGCTGGTCGCCCTCGTAGGTGTACCAGGCGCCGGCCTTGCGGACCAGGCCTGCCTCGACGCCGACGTCGATCAGCCCACCCTCGCGGCTGATCCCCTTGCCATACATGATGTCGAACTCCGCCTGCTTGAACGGCGGGGCCACCTTGTTCTTCACGACCTTGACGCGGGTGCGGTTGCCGACCATGTCGGTGCCGTCCTTGAGCGTCTCGATCCTGCGGACGTCGAGACGCACCGAGGAGTAGAACTTCAACGCCTTGCCACCGGTGGTGGTCTCGGGCGAGCCGAACATGACGCCGATCTTCTCACGCAGCTGGTTGATGAAGATCATCGTGGTGCCGGAGTTGTTGAGGGCGCCGGTCATCTTGCGCAGTGCCTGGCTCATCAACCGCGCCTGGAGGCCGACGTGGCTGTCTCCCATCTCGCCCTCGATCTCCGCGCGAGGCACGAGCGCTGCCACGGAGTCGATCACGATCAGCGACAGCGCACCCGAGCGGATGAGCATGTCGGCGATCTCGAGCGCCTGCTCACCGGAGTCGGGCTGGGAGACCAGCAGGGCGTCGGTGTCGACACCGAGGGCCTTGGCGTAGTCGGGATCGAGGGCGTGCTCGGCGTCGATGAACGCGACGATCCCGCCCGCCGCCTGGGCGTTGGCCACCGCGTGCAGGGCGACCGTCGTCTTTCCGGAGGACTCCGGGCCATAGATCTCCACGACCCGACCGCGGGGCAGACCGCCGAGGCCGAGAGCCACGTCGAGGGCGATGGCACCGGTCGGGATCACCTCCAGCGCAGCGCGGGTCTCATCGCCCAGGCGCATGACCGAGCCCTTGCCGAACGACTTCTCGATGTTGGCGAGCGCTGCATCCAGCGCCTTCGAGCGATCTCCACCAGCCATGTGCGTGTCCTTCTCTACGTGTCGGATTTCAGGTACGTCTTCGACGCTAGAGCGAGCCACCGACAGTGCCTGGTCAGCGCTGCCGAAACCTGTGGAGGACCTCGCTCCCACGTCGTACCTGTGGACACAATCTAGCCCGAACACCTGTTCGATGCAGGATTCCCCCTCGGCGTGTCGAGCACCGGGCTCAGTGCGAGCGCCGGGTCACCACTCCCGCGACGACGACGGCGCCCGCGAGCAGCGCCGCGAACACCGCGAGCACTGGATAGCCGAACCCCTCGACGATCACGCCGGCGAGCGCACCGCCACCAGCGGCGGTCAGTGCCATCGCCATGTCGGAGGTCCCCTGGACGTCGGTGCGGGCCGAGATGGGCGTGCGGTCCGCGATGATCGTGGAGGCAGCCACCGTCGCGAACGACCATCCGAGACCGAGCAGGAACAGCCCGGTGAAGATCTGCCACGAGCTGCCTTCGGGAGCCGAGCCGCACAGCACGAGCGAGACCAGCAGCGTGACCCCGCCTGAGATCAGGACCGGGGGGCGGCCCCACCTGTCGGCGGCCGCGCCGACGAGCGGGGAGAAGGCGAACATGCCCAGCACGTGGAGCGAGATGACGAAGCCGATGAGGTGCAGGTGGGCTCCCCCGTGCTCCATGTGCAGCGGCGTCATGATCATCACGGTCACCATCGCCGCGTGGGCGCACGCCATCGCCACCACCGCCGCACCAACGGCCGGGACGTCGCGGACGGTGGAGGTGAACCGCGACCAGGAGCGCGAGTGCCCATGGTCGTCGTCGAGCGGCGCGGCCGCCTGCGCCAGGAGCAGCGGGTCGGGCCGCAGGAAGACCGCGAGCCAGCCAGCGGCCAGCACGAGCGCGACCGCCCCGATCGCGAAGCCCCCGGTCAGCTCCGGGATCCCGACGACCCGGGCCAGCGCCGCCCCTGCACCCGTCAGGTTGGGCCCGGCGACGGCTCCGATCGTGGTGGCCCACACGACCACCGACAACGCCCGGGCCCGCGTCTCCTCGGGCGCGAGGTCGGTCGCGGCGTAGCGCGACCCGCTGTTCGCCGCCGTGGTGGCTCCCAGCAGGAGGGCGCCCAGCAGCAGCACTGCCATCGAGTCGATCACCCCCGCCACGACGGCCAGCACGGCCCCGGCCGCACCGAGGAGATAGCCCGTCACCAGCCCGAGGCGGCGACCCCGCCGCCGCATCAGGCGAGCCAGCACGAACGCAGCGCCGGCGGTGCCGAGCACCTGGAAGGTCTGGGCCAGGCCGGCCATGCTCTCGCTGCCCGAGATGTCGCGCGCCAGCAGCGAAGCGGTCGCCACGCCGATGGTGACGCCGACTGCGCCCACCGCCTGGGAGACGACGAGGGTGCGCACCGTGCGCGCCTGGACCGCGGCGACATCCACCGTCGGCGCCTGGACCGTCATCGCTCGGACTCCGCGAGCTCGAGGGCGCGCCAGACTGCGGCCCAGACGATCCTGGGCGGGACACCGGCCTCGAGTGCCTCGACGGTCGTCCGGTTGTCGAGCTCGGTGAGCACGAACAGCTCGGCCCAGGACCTCGACGAGTGTGATCCCAGGGCGCGATCGAGCCGGGCCCAGAACTCGGTGTGCCTCACGCGCGCACCGCCAGGACCTCGAGCCACGGCTGGCCGGCCCTGCTGTCCACCTGGGACGTGATCTCGACGTCGTTCCAGCCGGCACCGGCGACGACCTCGCGCAGCGGGTCTGCACGCCAATAGGTGAAGTGACGCGGGTTGCTGATCGAGCCGTGGGTGGACCAGCCCTCCCCGTCGCCCTCCTTGACCGACATCCTGAGGAACCCGCCTGACCTGGTGACCTCCGCCAGCCGAGCCATCACCGTCGGCAGGTCGGTGCGGGCGACGTGCAACAGCGACGCGTTGGCCCACACCGCGTCGTAGGCGCCGTCGGGAGAACCCAGGTCGTCGCGCAGCGGGTCGATCACGTCCGCATCGTGGCCCTGCTCGCGGAGCAGGGTCACGAACGCGGGCGTGATGTCGGTGCGGCGCACTCGCAGGCCCAGGTGCTCCATCAGCCGAGCGTCTCGTCCACCGCCACTCCCGACCTCCAGGACGCGAGCACCGCGGCCGAGCCGGGCGACGAGGTCCTCGATGTCGCGCCGCACTGAGTCGGGCATGAAGGCACCGTTCACTGCGTATGCCGCCGCGTCGGTCTCGTAGGCATCGACCGTGGCGTCGCGCGAGCTCATGCGCCCACGTCGTGGACGTGGTGCACGACGTCGTGCAGGTGGTAGAGGCCGAGCGTCTCGAGGGTGAACTCGCTGCCGTTGGAGCGCAAGCCGCGCCGGCCGGCCGTCTGGGGGGTCACGGTGGAGTAGAGGCCGGCGACGTGACCTGCGGCCTCGATCAGGTCGAGGTCGACGACAGCCGGGTCCTGGTCGGCGTAGGCCGCGTCGATCGCCGCCTGGTCCTGGTCCCAGTTGGCGAAGACCGGCACGTCCTGGCTCAGGATCAGCTCGACGCGTTCGCCGAAGATCCGGTGCACGTCGCGGACGTGGCAGGCGTATTCGAGCGGCGACCACGTCTCGGGCGCGGGGCGCTCGCGGACACCGGGGCGGCGCAGCACCTGAGAGAAGACCATGGCCGTGTCGTGGAGCAGTCGAGGCACGTCTGCCAACGACTGCGCGTGCGGGTCGAACCCGCATTCGGGGCAGGCCCGGTCGATGACCCAGGTCCAGTCCTTGGTGTCGGGCTCGAGGGGCTGTGGCACGGGCATCATCGTGTCACCTCAGGTGCGGAGCAGCGTATCGAGGCGCCGACGGACGACCACCATGCCGAGGAGCCCCATCGCGAGGAGGTAGAGCACGGAGACCCCGCTCGCCCACGTCGGTTCACCGGTCGTCAGCTCTCGACAGAGGACGACCCCGCGATAGAGGGGCGTCGCCTCGACGACCCAGCGGACCGCACCGTCGCCGTAGGCCTCGACCGGGAAGAACGTCGCCGAGAACAAGAACATCGGCAGCTGGACCAGGGTGATCTTGTCGAAGTCCTGGAAGGACTTCATCCACGTCGTCCACGCCATGAAGACCGCGCTGAACGCGAAGCCGATGAGCAGCGTCGCCGGCAGCGCCAGCACGGCCCACCAGGAGTGCACCAGGCCCATGGCAAGCATGACGAGGAGGAAGGCAGCGGAGTAGGAAGCACCTCGCAGCTGGCCCCAGAGGATCTCGCCCCGCGCGACGTCGGCGGTGGTCAGGGGGGTCGCCAGCATCTGGTCGTAGAGCTTGTCGTACTTCAGCTTGAAGAAGACGTTGTAGGTGGAGTCGAGCAGGGCGCCGTTGAAGGCCGAGGCCGCCAGCATGCCGGGCGCGACGAACTCGGCATAGGGAATGGGCTGGCCGTTGAGCTCGAACGACTCGATCAGCTGGCCGACACCGATCCCGATGGAGAACAGGTAGAGGACCGGCTCGAGGAAGCCGGTCAGGAACAGCTTCCAGTAGCGCTTGTAGGTCGTGTAGTTGCGGAGGGTGATCGCCCCCAGGGCCTGCCTCGGGCTGATCGGGCTCGCGGTCGTCACGAGCCCAACCTCTGCTCGAGGCCGCGGGTCGCCCAGCGCCAGCCGAGGGCAGTGATGACGACCAGGACCAGCACGTGGACCAGGGCCGTCGTCGCGTCAACGGTGTCGAGGCAGAGCATCCGGGTGAGGTCGACGCCGTGCCAGAGCGGAGTCAGCCGGGCGACCCAGCCGAGGACGGGTCCGAGGTTGTCGATCGGGAAGAACGATCCGGAGAACAGCACCAGCGGCACGACCCCGAGCCGATAGATCACGCCGTAGCCCTCCTCCGACGTCATCCGGGCACTGATGCCGAAGACGACGGTCGCGAACGCCATCCCGAGGAGGATCAGCCCGAACCACGCCAGGACCGGCCCCCACCAGGTCACGAAGACCCCGAACGGGGCGAGCACCAGCAGGAACACCGCGCAGGCGGAGGCGATGCGGAGGGCGACGAAGACGAGGTGGGCGTTGACGATGTCGCACACGCGCAGGGGCGTCGCCATCTGTGCGTGATAGCTGCGGTGCCACTTGATGGCGCCCATGACGGGATAGGTCGTCTCCCCCACGGCAAGCTGCATGGCGTGCGCCGCGACCAGACCCGGGACGAGGAAGGCGAGGTAGGAGGTGGCACCCTCCAGCTCGGCCGGGGCGGCCGAGACGAATCCCCCGAGCAGCACACCCATGCCCACGACGTAGAAGAGCGGCGCCACGAAGGACGAGATCACGCTGCCACGCCAGGTGCGCTTGAACACGGTCCACCAGTAGTCGACCTGACGCAGCACTCCCTCGGCCGCGGCGTTGTGGAGGGTGGCCATCAGTCCACCAGGGTCCGGCCGGTGAGCTTGAGGAAGACGTCCTCCAGCGTGGAGCGGCGCACCAGCACGGCGACCGGCTCGAGTCCCCGCTCGTGGGTCTTGGCGATGACCTCCTCGCCGTCGGCGCTGTAGACCAGGATGCGGTCGGGCAGCACCTCGAGCCGCCCGAGGTCCTCCAGCTTGCCGGCGAGGAGCTCGTGGGTGTTGCCGTCGTCGCTGACGCCGAAGCGCAGCTCCGCGACCTCCCGCGTGGAGTGCTCCTCGATCAGCTCGCGAGGCGAGCCCTCGGCAGCGATGACGCCCTTGTCCATGACGACCAGCCGGTCGCACAGCTGCTCGGCCTCGTCCATGTAGTGGGTGGTCATCACCAGCGTGACCCCGGCCTGCTTGAGGCGGAACAGCTGGTCCCAGAGCACGTGACGCGCCTGGGGGTCCAGGCCGGTCGTCGGCTCGTCGAGCAGGAGGAGGTCAGGCCGGTTGACCAGCGACCGAGCGATGGAGAGCCGGCGCTTCATGCCCCCGGAGAGCTCCTCGACCTTGGCCTTGCGCTTGTCGGTCAGCTGGACGAACTCCAGCAGCTCCTCGGCGCGCTCTCGCACCGTCGCCTTGTCGATGCCGAAGTAGCGGCCGTAGACATAGAGGTTGTCGAAGACGTTGAGCTCGTTGTCGAGGGTGTCCTCCTGGGGGCACACGCCCAGCCGGGCCCGGATGGCCGGGCCGTCCGTCGCCGGGTCGAGGCCCAGGATCCGCAGCTCGCCGGCCGTGGCGGGGCTGACCGTGGCGATCATCCGCATCGTGCTCGACTTGCCCGCCCCGTTGGGTCCGAGGAAGCCGAACGCTTCGCCGCGGCGTACGTCGACGTCGATGCCCTTCACGGCCTCGAACCCGCCGAAGGACTTGCGCAGGCCGCGGGCGCGGATCATCGGTTCGCTCACGATCAACGAGCCTAGATCAGCGCACCGACGACGCCGATCGACTTTCCCTGCCCATCGACCTGGGGCTCGTCCGGGCCTAGCGTGGCGCCATGACTCGCACCTCGGTCCCCAGTGGCTCGCCCTACGAGGAGGCCATCGGCTTCCGTCGCGGTGTCCGCCTCGGCAAGTGGATCGCCATCAGCGGCACAGCTCCGGTGTGGCCGGACGGCGAGGTGGACCCCGACCCGGCAGCCCAGGCGCGCCGGTGCTGGGAGATCGCGCTGGGAGCGCTGACCTCCCTCGGCGGCACGCGCGAGGACGTCATCCGCACGCGCCACTACGTGGTCCGGGCCGACGACGCCGGACCGGTCGGACTGGTCCACGGCGAGGTGTTCGGCACCGTGCTCCCGGCGAGCACCATGGTCGTCGTGGCCGGACTGCTCGACCCGCGGTGGAAGGTCGAGGTCGAGCTCGACGCCGTCGTCGACTGAGCGAGCACCGCGAGCCGGCGGACCCTACTTCTTGCGAGCAGACTTCCGCGCCGTACGGCGCTGGGGCTCCCGGGCCGCGTCTGCTGCCTCGACCTCCGTGGTGGCGCCCTCGGTGGAGAGCCGTCCGCCGCTGTTCTCCAGGTGTGCGCGCACGAACCAGTGGAACTGCTCCAGCTCGCCGGTCTGGCCGATCAGCATGTCCTCGGTGACCGCGTCGATCTCACCGACCGTGTCGAGCGCGGCGCGGTTGTCCTCGATGACGCCGGTGTAGACGAGGTCGAGAGCGCCCAGGTGGGCCTGCGCGGTGTCCTTGCCGATCTCGTAGTCGTCCCACGAGCGTGCCGCGACGAGCGCCCCCGGGGTGCCGATCGGGGCCCCACCCATGGTGGCGATCCGTTCGGCGACGACGTCGGCGAACCCTCGGACGGCGTCGACCTGCGGGTCGAGCATCTCGTGCACACCGATGAAGTTGGAGCCGACGACGTTCCAGTGCACGTGCTTGAGCACCAGGTGGAGATCGGTGTAGGCGAAGAGCCGGTCCTGGAGCGCGGTGATGACGGTGGCGCTCTCCTTCGCGGTGAGACCGGGCACGTGGAAGGTCTGGGTCGGGATCTTCTTGGGGGTGGGCATGCCTTCGACCATAGGGACCGATGGTGTGCAGCAGGACCACCCTTGAGGAGGAATCCCACGCCCCGGGTGTCGGCGGCGTAGGACAAACTTGGGTGCATGCCGGCCCTCGAGCACTTCAGCGCTCCCACGCGAGCCTGGTTCGAGGCAGCGTTCGCAGAGCCCACGCCCGCCCAGGCAGGCGCCTGGGAGGCGATCGCGCACGGCAAGCACGCGCTGGTGGTCGCGCCCACCGGCAGCGGAAAGACCCTCAGCGCGTTCCTGCACGGCATCGACACCCTGCTCACCGCCGACCCGCCCGACGACCGGACCCGACGCACCCGGGTCCTCTACATCAGCCCGCTCAAGGCGCTCGCCGTCGACGTCGAGCGCAACCTGCGCGCCCCGCTGACCGGCATCCGCCACACCGCCGACCGCCTCGGCGTCACCCTGCCCGAGGTGACGGTCGGACTGCGTTCGGGCGACACCAGCCCGGCCGATCGGCGGCGCCTGTCGACGCGCCCACCCGACATCCTGATCACGACCCCCGAGTCGCTCTTCTTGATGTTGACCAGCCAGGCCAGGGAGACGTTGCGCGGCATCGGGACGGTGATCATCGACGAGGTGCACGCCGTGGCTGGGACCAAGCGCGGCGCCCATCTCGCCCTGAGCCTGGAAAGGCTCGACACGCTGCTCGAGCGTCCCGCCCAGCGCATCGGGCTGAGTGCCACCGTGCGGCCGCTCGAGGAGGTCGCCCGCTTCCTCGGCGGCTCGGCCCCCGTCGAGATCGTCGCGCCGCCCAGCACCAAGGAGTGGGACCTCAAGGTCGTCGTCCCGGTCGAGGACATGACGATGCCGGGCGAATACGACGAGGAGTCGGGCGAGCCGGGCCGTGCCGCGAGCATCTGGCCCCACGTCGAGGAGCACGTCGTCGACCTGATCGAGCAGCACCGCTCGACGATCGTGTTCGCCAACTCGCGTCGTCTGGCCGAGCGGCTCACCGCCCGACTCAACGAGATCGCCGCAGATCGGGCCGGGGAAGCAGCCGACCCGCCGCCGGGACCGCCCGCGCAGGTGATGGCCCAGTCGGGTGCGAGCACCAGCGCCGACACGGTGATCGCCAAGGCACACCACGGCTCGGTCTCCAAGGAGCAGCGCGCGATCATCGAGGACGACCTCAAGCGCGGCCGGCTGCCCGCCGTGGTGGCGACCAGCAGCCTCGAGCTCGGCATCGACATGGGTGCCGTCGACCTCGTCATCCAGATCGAGTCGCCTCCGAGCGTGGCCAGCGCCCTCCAGCGGGTCGGTCGCGCCGGCCACCAGGTGGGTGAGGTCAGTCGTGGCGTGCTGTTCCCCAAGCACCGTGGCGACCTCGCCCAGACGGCCGTGTCGGTCGAGCGCATGCGCTCGGGCGCCATCGAACGGCTCAGCGTTCCCACCAACCCACTCGACGTCCTCGCGCAGCAGGTCGTGGCCGCCACCGCCCTCGACGACTGGGACGTCGACGAGCTCTTCGAGCTGACCAGGCGCGCCGCCTCCTACTCCGCGCTCCCCCGATCCGCCTTCGACGCCACCCTCGACCTGCTCAGCGGCCGCTATCCCAGCGAGGACTTCGCCGAGCTCCGCCCGCGCATCGTCTGGGACAGGGTCAACGGCACGCTCACAGGCCGCCCCGGCGCCCAGCGACTCGCCGTCACCAGCGGCGGCACGATTCCCGACCGTGGTCTCTTCGGCGTCTTCCTGGTCGGCGAGAAGGCCAGTCGCGTGGGCGAGCTCGACGAGGAGATGGTCTATGAGTCCCGCGTCGGGGACGTCTTCGCCCTGGGTGCGACGAGCTGGCGGATCGAGGACATCACCCACGACCGGGTGCTCGTCACCCCCGCCCCGGGTGTCCCGGGTCGCCTGCCCTTCTGGAAGGGCGACACCCTGGGTCGCCCTGCCGAGCTCGGCGCCGCCGTCGGCGCCTTCACCCGCGACCTGCTGACCAAGACCCCCGAGCAGGCCAGGGCCTCCGCGGTCGCCACGGGGCTCGACGACTACGCCGCCGCCAACCTCGTCACCTACCTCACCGAGCAGCGCGAGGCCACCAACGTCGTGCCCAGCGACACCCAGATCCTGGTGGAGCGCTTCCGCGACGAGCTGGGCGACTGGCGGCTGGTCGTCCACTCGCCGTACGGCACCCCCCTGCACGCGCCCTGGGCTCTGGCGATCAATGCCCGGCTCCGGGAGCGGCACGACATCGACGGCCAGACGATCGCCTCCGACGACGGCATCGTGATCCGTGTCCCCGACACCGACGCCGAACCGCCCATCGGCGAGCTGATCGTCTTCGACCCCGAGGAGATCGAGCAGCTGGTCACCCAGGAGGTCGGCGGCTCCGCACTCTTCGCCAGCCGCTTCCGCGAGTGCGCCGCCCGGGCGCTGCTGCTTCCGCGCCGAGACCCCGGACGTCGCAGCCCGCTGTGGCAGCAGCGCCAGCGCAGCGCCCAGCTCCTCCAGGTCGCGGCGCAATATCCGAGCTTCCCGATCGTCCTCGAGGCGATCCGCGAGTGCCTGCAGGACGTCTACGACCTGCCCGCCCTGACCGAGCTCCTGCGGCGGATCGAGCGGCGTGAGGTCACCGTCGTCGACGTCGCGACCCAGTCCCCCAGCCCGTTCGCACGCAGCCTGCTGTTCGGCTATGTCGCGCAGTTCGTCTATGAGGGCGACTCCCCCATCGCCGAACGTCGGGCCGCGGCACTCAGCCTCGACCAGGGCCTGCTGGCCGAGCTTCTCGGTCGGGCCGAGCTGCGTGAGCTCCTCGATCCTGAGGTGTTGTCCGAGGTCGAGGCCGAGCTGCAGTGGCTGGCGCCCGACCGCCGCGCTCGCAACGCCGAGGCGGTGGCCGACCTGCTGCGGTTGCTGGGACCACTGTCGACGGACGAGGTCGGAGCTCGGGTCACCGACGCCTCCGCGAGCGAGGTCGGCGGGTGGCTCGCCGACCTGGCGGATGCCCGGCGCATCGTGGCCTGTCGAATCGCCGGCGAGGAGCGCTGGTCCACGATCGAGGACATCGCCCGGCTGCGCGACGGCCTCGGCGTCCCCGTGCCGCCCGGCACCCCTGACGTCTTCACCGAGCCGTCCGAGGACCCGATCGGCGACCTGATCTCCCGGTTCGCGCGCACCCACGGCCCGTTCACCACTGCCGACGTGGCGACACGGTTCGGGCTCGGCGAGGCCGTCGCGCGACACGCCCTCCAACGGCTGGCCGCTCGCGGGCGCCTGCTCGAGGGAGAGTTCCGGCCGGCCGGCTCGGGGTCGGAGTGGTGCGACGCCGAGGTGTTGCGCAAGCTGCGGCGGCGCTCGTTGGCCCGGCTGCGCAAGGAGGTCGAGCCGGTCACCCACGAGACGCTGGCCCGGTTCCTGCCTGCCTGGCAGCACGTCGTCGGATCGCGCGGCAGGCTCCGCGGCGTCGACGGCGTGGTCGCAGCCGTCGACCAGCTCGCCGGCTGCCCCGTCCCGGCCAGCGCGCTCGAGCCACTCGTCCTCGCGAGCCGGGTCCGCGACTACGAGCCGAGCCTGCTCGACGAGCTGACCAGCAGCGGCGAGGTGATCTGGGCCGGCCACGCGCCCCTGCCCGGCAGCGACGGCTGGGTCAGCCTCCACCTCGCCGACCAGGCCCACCTGACCCTCCCCGACCCAGAGCCCCTCGAGCTCGACACCCTTCAGCAGTCCGTCCTCGATGCCCTCTCGCCCGGTGGAGCCTGGTTCTTCCGCCAGCTGTCCGACCGCCTCACCAGCACCAACGACGCGGCGCTGTCGAGCGCCCTGTGGGCGCTCGTCTGGGCGGGCCTGGTCAGCAACGACACGCTGACCCCGCTGCGGGCAATGGTCCGCACAGGACGCGCCAGCCACCGCACGCGACGACCGCCGCCGCGCGTGAAGCTAAGCTCGGGGCGCATGCCCGTGCGCTCCGGCCCGCCCGAGACCGCCGGTCGCTGGAGCGTGCTTCCCGAGCGCGACCCCGACGCCACCCGACGTGCGCATGCCACTGCCGAGCACCTCCTGGAACGTCACGGGGTCGTGACACGTGGCGCGGTCATGCAGGAGCGCATCCCCGGCGGGTTCGCCGGCGTCTACAAGGTGCTCTCCGCCTTCGAGGACACCGGCCGGTGCCGGCGCGGCTACTTCATCGAGGGCCTCGGCGCCGCGCAGTTCGGCACGGCCGGCGCGATCGACCGGCTGCGCACCTTCACCGAGGTCGACCAGACCAAGGCGGTGGCGCTCGCGCTCGCCGCGACCGACCCCGCCAACCCCTACGGCGCTGCCCTCCCGTGGCCGACTTCCGACAACGGCGGCGGTCACCGTCCCGGCCGCAAGGCCGGCGCACTGGTCGTCCTCGTCGACGGACTGCTGACCCTCTACGTCGAACGCGGCGGGCGGACCCTGCTCACCTGGAGCGAGGACACGGAGCGCCTGACTCCGGCAGCGACGGCGCTGGCCGAGGCCACGCGTGCGGGTGCCCTCGGGAAGCTGACGGTGGAGAAGGCCGACGGGGCCGCACTGCTCGGAGCCGGCGACACTCCCCTACGTCAGGCGCTGGACGCTGCCGGGTTCGTCTCCACCCCCAAGGGACTGAGGATGCGTGCCTGAGGGCGACACCGTCTATCGCGCGGCCCGGTTGCTCGATCGCTCCCTGTCCGGCCGGGTGCTGACGCGCACGGACTTCCGCGTGCCCCAGCACGCCACCGCCGACCTGTCCGGGGCCACCGTCACCCGGACGCTCTCCCGGGGCAAGCACATCCTCACCCGCACCGACACCGGCTTGACGCTGCACACGCACCTCAAGATGGAGGGGGCCTGGCAGGTCTATCGACCGGGGGCGTCGTGGCGCCGACCAGCCAGCCAGGTGCGGGTGCTGCTGTCCGTCGAGGGGGCTACTGCCGTGGGCTTCTCGCTCGGGATCGTGGAGCTTGTCGAGACCGCCGACGAGGACCAGGTCGTCGGCCACCTCGGCCCCGACCTGCTGGGCCCCGACTGGGACGAGCCCGAGGCGCTCCGGCGGCTCGAGGCTGATCCCGCGCGCGAGCTCATCGCGGCGCTGCTCGACCAGCGCAACCTCGCCGGCATCGGCAACATGTATGCCGCTGAGCTCTGCTTCACCAGCGGCGTCCACCCCAGCCGACCGATCGCCGACGTTCCCGACCTGCCACGCCTGGTCCGGCGCGCCAAGCAGATGCTCGAGCTCAACAAGGAGCGGGCCGTCCAGTCGACGACGGGCGACCTGCGGCCCCGGGAGCGGATGTGGGTCTATCGCCGCGACAAGTCACCGTGTCGTCGCTGCGGCACCCCGGTCAAGGTCGCCATGCGCGGTGAGCCCGGCCGCGAGCGGGCGGCCTACTGGTGCCCGACGTGCCAGCCGACCTGAGGCTCAGGCTGCGGAGGCCACCACGTCGCCGGCGCCGGGGCGTACGGCGGTGATCGGCGTCGCCTCGGCGCGGAGCAGGCCGAGCGCAGCCTCCTCGAGCGCCACGGCGTCGGAGACGTCGCGCAGCACCTCCGACAGGGGCAGGTCCATCGCCGAGCAGAGCGAGGCGAGCAGCTCCGAGGAGGCTTCCTTCTGGCCGCGCTCGATCTCGGAGATGTAGCCCAGACTCACCCGAGCCTGCGCGGAGACGTCGCGCAGCGTCATGCCTCGCTGCATCCGCTCGCTACGGAGCACGTCGCCGAGGAGTCGACGAAAGAGCACCATGCGCTGGTCCTTCCGATGGAGGGGTGGGACTGCTGATGCCCAACGCTACCCGAGCACCGGATCTTCCCGATGGATGAGCCCACCGAGCATGGTCAGCGCGCCCCGGCAGCTGCGTGCCTGGACCGCTGCACGGTCGCCGGCGAGCTCGAGCAGTGCAGTCGTGACGCCCTCGGGCCCGGCACAGGCAACCCAGACGTGACCGGGCGGGTGCCCCTCCTGAGAGGTCGGTCCGGCCACCCCGGTGGTCGCCAGGCCGTAGGTCGCACCGAACAGCGTGCGCACGCGCGTCGCCATCTGTGCGGCGCACTCGGCCGACACCACGCCGTGCTCCTCCACGACCGCGGCATCGACACCGAGCACGGAGACCTTGACCCGTGTCTCGTAGGCCACGACCCCGCCGAGGAAGCACTCCGAGGAGCCGGGAACGGCGGTGAAGATCGACGCGAGCTGCCCACCGGTGAGCGACTCAGCCGTCGCCACCGTCGCGTGCGTCGACACCATCTTGGCGACGAGGTCTGCTGCATCCACGTTCATGCCCGCATGCTAACTAGATTGGCAGCATGCCCCTCCCCATCGCCGACTACGCCCTCGTCGGCGACCGCGGCACTGCCGCCCTCATCGGCAAGGACGGCTCCGTCGACTGGCTGTGCCTGCCCCGGTTCGACTCACCCGCCTGCTTCGCGGCCCTCCTCGGCTCGCCGGACCACGGCCGATGGCTGCTGGCCCCCAGCTCCGAGGACGTGGACGTGTCGCGCAGCTATGTCGGCAACAGCGCGATCCTCGAGACGACGTTCACCACTCCCGACGGAGTCCTGGTGCTGCGCGACGTGATGCCGGTGCGCGACGACCGTGCAGACCTGGTGCGGACAGTCCGGTGCGCGAGCGGGAGCGTCCGCGTCCGTCACGAGTGGGTGGTCCGGTTCGACTACGGCTCCCACCGACCCTGGGTGAGCCGCCGGCAGGTGGGTGGCCAGGAGGTCATCGTCGCCACGGCGGGACCGGACAAGCTGATGCTGCGGGGACCCCGACTGCCACGCGCCGTCGACGGCCACCACGCCGACGAGTTCGATCTCACCGCTGGTGAGTCCATGACCTTCTGCCTGACCTGGGTGCCGTCGTGGCACGAGCTGCCCGAGCCCGTCGGCTTCGACGACCGGATCGAGGCCACGCGCCTGGACCACGAGCGGTGGGCGTTGACGTGCGACGAGGACCTGCCACATGCAGACCTCGTACGCCGCAGCCTGCTGACGCTGCGGCTGATGACCCACGCCGAGACGGGTGGGATCGTGGCGGCTCCGACGACCAGCCTGCCCGAGGACTTCGGCGGGGAGCGCAACTGGGACTACCGCTTCTGCTGGCTGCGCGACGCCGCGCTCACCCTCGAGGCGCTGCTCGGGGCCGGCTACACCGACGAGGCAAGTGACTGGCGCGACTGGTTGCTGCGTGCGGTGGCGGGCGATCTGGAAGACCTGCAGATCATGTACACCGTCGACGGCGGAAGACACCTGGCCGAGCACGAGCTGCCCCACCTTCCTGGTTATCTGGACTCGCGTCCGGTCCGGATCGGCAACGGGGCGGCGGGTCAGCGCCAGACCGACGTCCTCGGCGAGGTGATGATCGCCCTGGAGGACGCGCGCAACGCCGGCGTCACCGAGTCGGAGCAGAGCTGGGCGATGCAGCGAGCGCTCGTCGACGACCTGGCCGAGCACTGGGACCAGCCCGACCACGGGCTGTGGGAGATCCGCGGCCCGAAGCGCCACTTCACCCACTCGCGGGTCATGGTCTGGGTCGCGTTCGACCGCGCGATCAAGGGGGTCGAGCAGCACGGCCTCCCAGGGCCGGTCGAGCGGTGGCGCGAGCTGCGTGAGCGGGTGCGCGCGGAGATCCTGGAGCGCGGCTTCGACCCCGATCGGGGGACGTTCACCCAGCACTACGACACGACGGAGCTCGATGCGAGCCTGCTCAACATCCCCCTGGTCGGCTTCCTGCCCGGGGACGACGAGCGTGTCCTGGGCACGATCCGGGCCATCGAGGAGGACCTCATGCACGACGGGCTCCTCAGTCGATATCGCACGAAGTCCGGCGTGGACGGCCTCGCCGGTGGGGAGCACGCGTTCGTGGCCTGCTCCTTCTGGCTCGTCTCGGCGTATGCAGCCGCGGGTCGCCGCGACGACGCCGTCGAGCTGATGGACCGCCTCTGCGGACTCGTCAACGACGTCGGGCTCCTCGCCGAGGAGTACGACGTCGCCGGCTCGCGCATGGCCGGCAACTTTCCGCAGGCGTTCAGCCACCTCACCCTCGTGCAGGCGGCCCTCGCCCTGCGATCACCGAGGTGACCTGCAGGCCGAGGGCCGCCGGGCTGGGACTCGTGTGCGTCAGCGCACGTCGACCCCGAACACGAGCGGGTCGTGGTCGCTCGACCTGTACGGCGTCTCGGCATAGAACTGCGTCACGTTGTAGTTGTGCCGGCTGTACTCGTGAGCCACCGACTCGACCGAGTTGATGTTCCACACGTCGGCGCCGGTGGTGCTGGCCAGGGCCGCCGGGTTGGCGAGAGCGTGGTCCAGCGAGCCGACCATGCCACCGAAGACGTAGGTGGGGCTGGCGCCGTACGCCTCCCCCAGCGAGGCGTAGCCGGCGTCGTAGAGGACCTTCATCGGGTCCTCGAAGGTGTAGGAGTTGAAGTCGCCGTCGAGGTAGACCTTCTCCACCTCGGACGAGACCGAGAGCTCGTCGGCGAACTTCACCAGCGCCTGCGCCTGCGTGACGCGCAGGGCGTTGAAGCCCCCCTGGCCGTAGTCGGCGTCGGGGTCGGGCGACTTCGGGGGTGAGCCCTTGGACTTGAAGTGGTTGACCACGAGCAGGAACTTGTCCGCCGCCGTCCCGCCGACCGGCTTGAACACCTGGGCCAACGGGTCGCGTGCCCGGTCGAACTCAGGACCGTCGTAGATGACCGACTCCCCCTGGGCCTTGACGGCGGCCGGCTTGTAGATGAAGCCGGTACGGATGAAGTCCTCGCGCTGCACCGTCGGGGTGAGCGTCGGCGACTTCACGTAGGCCCACACCTGGGCGCCGAGGTCCGCGTTGAGCGCTCCCACCAGATCGGCCAGGGCGCGGTCTCGGTCCCGGAGGAACTGCGCTGAGTTCTCGATCTCCTCGAGCGAGACGACCTCGGCGTCCAGCGCGTTGATCGCCCGGACGATCTTGGCCTGCTGCCGCTCGAAGTCCTCGCGCTCGGCGGCACCGCGTGCGTCGCAGCCACCCGAGATGCTGACGGGATCACCGTCCCGGTCCTCGTAGTAGTCGCAGCCCTCGAGCTGGTCACCGGTGGTGGGGAAGTAGTTCAGGACGTTGAAGCTCGCGACCTGGACATCCCCACCGACCGCCCGCGGGGCTGCCGTGCGCGAGCTGGGGCCGAAGGTCGCCGGCGAGTCGCCGTCGCCTCCGGTCACCTGCGTCTGCGGCTGGAATCGCCACTCGTTGAAGCCGTAGCTGAGGATCACCGGGTCCGCGAACGACACCGGGTCACCGACTCGCAGCGTGGGGGTGTCGGTGAGGTAGGGCAGCGCGACGTCCTGTGCTGCCTCGTGGTTGACGTAGTCGCTCGTCGACCCGTCGTCGAGGACCACCCGTCGGGCAGCGTTCTGCGCCGCCACGTCCACCGCCTCCGACGAGCCGGGTCGCGCGACGTCGGTCGGCTGGCGCAGGGGTGCGGCGCCGGCCGCGAGGACCATCTCGCCGAAGCGGTTGAGGTTGTAGTTGTCGCTGACCGTGAACGGTCCTGTCGGCTGGAGCAGCATGTGCTCGAGCCGCTCCCGTCCGGGGTTGTCCGTCGGGAACGGCACAGCAGCCGGGGTCAGGGCCACGTCCCCGTCGATCTGCTGGATGTCGCCGCTCGTGGCCGGGGTGATCTGGGTGAGCGAGCTGAACTCCGAGACCCGCCCCGTCACCCGCACGTAGTCGCCGATCTCGACGAGCCCCGCCCGTGCTGCGCCGGCCGCGCCCGAGCCGCCGTAGACGAACAGGCCGTGCGAGGCCGCACCCGGGGTCGCCCCCGGGGTCTGGATGACGAAGCCGTTGTAGCCACCGGTCTCGTAGCGCGCCGTCACGACGCCTCGCGTGGTCACGGTCTGGCCCGACACGGGCGAGGAGCTGCCGGTGCCCTGGATCTCTGCGATCGGGCGGGCCGCGGTGACCGGCACCTGGACCGTCGTGCCGGTGCGGTTGCCCACCACCTCGAGCACGTGCTTGCCGTTGCTCCAGGACGCAGGGACGTCGACGGCCACCTGGGCGGTGCCGTATTCGTCACTGATGCTCGAGCCGACGGTGTTGTCGACCGGGAACTCACCCAGGAGCGCACCGTCGGCGAGGACCCGGACGGTGTCGTCGCGGACGTCGCCGGGAGCAGAGAAGGCGAGCGAGGAGAGGTTGAACCGGACCTTGTCCGCCGGGAAGTAGCCAGCGGGGGCGTTGGCGGGGAAGCTCACGCCGACCGCGTGCTGCGTCGGGTCTGCCGCCACCGGCGACTTGGCCGCCATGTAGTCCACCATCGCCTGCAGGTCGATCTTCCCGGTGTCACGCTTGTTGGTGGCTGCGCCGAAGGCGCGGAAGTTGTCGCCGCCCGCGGCCAGGAAGGCATTGGCCGTCACCGAGTAGGTCGTCGCCGGAGCAATCGCCGTCCCGTTGAGCCACATCCCCGTGATGCGGTCGCCCTCGACCCGAGCCGGGTCGTAGGTGAACCTGAAACCGGAGGAGGTGCCGAGCCGCAGGAAGGGCCGCGACGGCACGTTGCCCGCGGCGTCGCGCTGCCACTGCTGCTCGAGGACGGCCTTCACCTGCGCGCCTGTCATCCGCATGTTGACCAGGTTGTTGGCGAACGGCTGGACGCCGGCCGCCTGCTTGTAGGTCAGGACCGCCGGATAGCCGTCGGCGTTGTTGCCCAGCATGTCGGCGCGCAGGCCGCCGGGGTTCATGAACCCGATCTGGGCGCCACCCGACTCGGGGCTGGACGTGGCCCAGCGCTGCACCTCGGCGACCAGGTTGCCGAGCGTGGACTCCCCGCCGCGGTTCTCCGAGCCCGACGCCAGCTGTGCCCGGCGCAACGGACCGGCGAGCTGGCCGAGCTCCCGCGCTCCGAGGACCTCGGCCTTGTCGGTGGCGTCCTTGACCAACGCCTGCACCTGGGCCTTGGTCTCGACGGCGCTCGGCGCGGTCACCTGCACCGAGTTGGCCGCCACGATTGCGTGCTCCTTCAGCGCGACCGCTCCGGTGACCGGATCCACGCTGAACACGAGCTTGTTGAGGTTGGTGCCGTACTGACCGGCCGAGACCACGGGCCGGCCGTCGACAACGTGGTCGTAGGCGAGGTGGGTGTGGCCGGAGATGATCGCGTCGACTTCCTGGTCGACCCCGGCGACGATCCGGCCGAACGCCGAGTCGTCGGTGACGGCGGCGATGTTCGTGGAGGTGGCACCTTCGTGCACCAGCATCACGACCAGGTCCGCGCCCGCCGCGGTGAGTGCGTCGGCCGCGGCGTTGGTCTCCTCGACGATGCCGCTGACCTCGACCTCACTGATGCCGGCGGGGCTCACCAGGGAGGACAGCTCCTCGGTGACCGTGCCGACGAACCCGACCTGGACGTCGCCGACCGAGGTCATCCAGGTGCCCCCGTCGGAGTCGCCCGGTGATGCGGCGACGTCGGGAAGGGCATAGGCCCCGTCGGACTTCCTGCGGACGTTGGCCGCGAGGTATTGCCACTCGGCGCCGCCGAGCTCGTTGCTCGCAGCGTCGTACGGCGCCATCACCCGATCGACGAGGTCGCGGTAGCCGGCGTCGAACTCGTGGTTGCCGGCGGCCGAGACGTCCAGCCCGGCGGCGTTCAGCGCATCCAGGGTGGGCTTGTCCTTCTGGATGAAGGACTCGAACGTGGAGGCGCCGATCAGGTCACCGCCGGCGGCGAAGAGCGTGTTGGGGTTCTCGGCCCGCAGCTGCGCCACCGCGCCGGCGAACTGGGCGGCCCCGGCTTCGGCACCGTTGGCGAGCAGCCGGCCGTGGAAGTCGTTGGTGCCGAGGATCTGGACGTCCACGGGGGCGGCGTGGGCCGGTGCCGTGGAGGCGACCACGGCGAGGGGGCTGCGACGAGCCCGGCGATGGCGATCGTCAGGGAGAACCTGCGACCGGAGCGGGGTGATGACACGTGGGGACCCTTCCGAGTAAGAGTGAGCCGGGTCACCCTAACCCCGGATCGCGCCCGCGCAAGTCACCCCGATGTGTATCCCCCGTGAACGTCCTGTATCCGGTTGACGTCAGTGGGCCGCGGGCGTGCGCCGCTGCTGCCGGACGGCCCGGAAGAACTCGTAGCCGGACCACAGCGTCATGATCACCGCACCCGCGAGCAGCGCCTGGCTGAGGTAGAAGAGCACCTCGCCGAAGCGACCCCAGGCGTCGAAGGCGCCGCCGTGCGCGTCGCCGTGCGGCAGCGGCATGATCAGCCCGGCCAGCGCGACCCCCTGGAGCGTCGTCTTGACCTTGCCGCTCCAGGTCGCCGCGATCACCACCTGCTTGAGCACCGAGAGTCGCAGCAGGGTCACCGACCACTCGCGGACGAGCACCACGATCGTCACCCACCACCAGATGTCGCCGACGATCGACAGTGCGATGAACGCCATGCCGGTGATGGCCTTGTCGGCGATCGGGTCGGCGATCTTGCCGAAGTCCGTGATCAGACCGTGCTTGCGGGCGAGGTCGCCGTCGATCTTGTCAGTGATCATCGCGACCGCGAAGATCCCGAAGGCCACCCAGCGCCACGTGGTCGAAGCGCCGTCGTCCTGCAGCAGCGCCCAGGCGAAGAACGGGACCAGCACGATCCGCAGGACGGTGAGCACGTTGGCGATGTTGTAGTTGGAGACCTGATGGTCCTGCCCGGTCGCGCTCATGACTGATCTCCTCGTGCTCGTGCGATCAGGTCCACGCCGTCGGTGGCGATGACGTCGGCGACGACGAGGTCACCGATCGTCAGGCCGGACGCGCCGACCAGGGCGGTCAGGCCGTCCACCTCGGGTCCCTGGTGCTCGGCCCTGCCCTCAGCGGTGGCGCCGTCGTCCCCACCGGTCAGCGACTCGACCAGCACGGAGACCGTCTCACCGATGCGCTCCTCGGCCCGCTGGGCGTTGAGCTCCTCCACCAGTGCCGTGACGTGCTCGGTGCGGGCACGGACCTCGTCGTCGTCGAGCTTGCCGTCGTAGGTCGCGGCCTCGGTGCCGTCCTCGTCGGAGTATCCGAAGACGCCGGTGACGTCCATGCGCGCGGCCTCCAGGAAGTCGCACAGCGTCTCGAGGTCCTCCTCGGTCTCCCCGGGGAAGCCGACGATGACGTTGGACCGGACCCCGGCGAGCGGGCTGAGGCCGCGGATGCGGTCCAGGAGGCCGAGGAAGCTGTCGGGGTCGCCGAAGCGCCGCATGCGCCGCAGCACCGACGCGCTCGCGTGCTGGAAGGACAGGTCGAAGTAGGGCACCACACCCGGGGTGTCGGCGATGGCCTCGATGAGTCCCGGCCTGGTCTCGGCCGGCTGGAGATAGGAGACCCGGACCCGGGCGACGTCCTCGATGGCCGCCAGCTCGGGCAGCAGCGTCTCGAGCAGCCTGAGGTCCCCGAGGTCCTTGCCGTAGGACGTGGAGTTCTCGCTGACGAGGAACAGCTCCTTGACACCCTGGGTCGCGAGCCACTGCGCCTCGACCAGCACGTCGCTCGGGCGCCGGCTCACGAAGGAGCCGCGGAAGCTGGGGATGGCGCAGAAGGAGCACCTCCGGTCGCACCCGCTCGCCAGCTTGAGCGGGGCCATCGGGCCACCGTCGAGACGTCGCCGTACGGCACGAGGGCCGGTCGCGGGCGCACCGAGCCCCACGTCGGAGGTGTCCCCGTGCCCGGGCACCGACAGGGCCGAGGCCGCACGCTCCACCGGCGAGATCGGCAGCAGCCGGCGCCGGTCCGAGGGCGTGTGGGCCTGGTGGACCTCACCAGCGACGATCGAGCGGAGCCGCGCCGCGATGTCGGGGTAGTCGTCGAAGCCCAGGACCGCGTCGGCCTCGGGCAGCGTCTCCGCGAGGTCCTTGCCGTATCGCTCGGCCAGGCACCCCACGGCCACCACGGCCTTCGTCCGTCCGTGCTCCTTGAGCTCGGCCGCCTCGAGCAGCGTGTCGACCGAGTCCTTCTTGGCCGCCTCGACGAACCCGCAGGTGTTGACGACCACCGTGTCGGCGTCCTCGGGCTCGGAGACCAGCACGAAGCCGCCGGCCTCGAGCCGCCCGGCGAGCTCCTCGGAGTCGACCTCGTTGCGCGCGCAGCCGAGGGTCACCACGGCGACGCTCATCGGCGTCTGGCTGGGAGTCGGGGTCGAGTCGGTGGTGGTCGTGGTCATCGGGTCGAGTATGCCGTCTCGGGCGTCTTCGACCCGCTTCGCCGAGACCGTGGGGGTCACCACACGACGACGTCGTCAGCGGGCGACGAACGTGCCCTGTCCGGTGACCCCGGCCTGTCCGACCGGCTTGGCCTCCTGGCCGTCCAGCGCCACCTCGAGGGCGCCGTCGGTCGTCTGGACGCGAACCGGCGGCGCCGCGTCGAGCTCCTTCGACTCGCCTGCGGCCAGGTTGCCCTTGAAGACGATCGCCCCGGAGCCGTCGCGCACCACGACGTGCGCGCCGCCGCCAATGGCGTCCAGCGAGACCGGGACCGGGTCGCCCAGCGTGGAGGAGCCGACGCCGCCGGGTCCGCCGGAGCCGTTGAGCACCGGAGTCGTCCCCCGCAGCTCGGGCGGGGCGTCCATCACCAGCCGCGCGATCGACCAGCAGAGCACGAGGGCCATCACCACGGCGACCAGCAGCGACCAGTTGGGACCGCCCCGCGTGCTGCGGATCGAGCCGTTGGCCCCGGTGGCCAGCTCCGCCTCGAAGACGCGGCGCGGATCGATCTCGGCATGGGCGTAGCGCTCGTCGAACGAGGCCAGCAGGGGCGACACGTCGGTGCCGAGGACGCGCGCCAGGGTGCGCAGGTGACCACGCGCATAGAAGTCGCCGCCGCACGGGGTGAAGTCGTCCACCTCGATCGACTCGATGACGTGCGGTCGGATCCGCGTGCGAGCGGCCAGCTGGTCGACGCTGAGCCCCAGGCGCGTGCGCGCCGCGAGGAGCTCGGGCCCGATCACCGGGTCGGGAGCCGGCTCGAGCTCGAACTCGTCGAAGACGATCGGCTCCACGGGGTCGCCCTGGCGGCTGATCGGACGCACGCGGTCTCCCCAGAGCTGCGTGTCCTCGACCAGGCTGACGCTCCCGGGACGACGAAGCTCACGACCACCGCTCTCTCCGGCGTCCGGGCCGGGCTCGGAGGCGTCCAGGCGCGCCTCGCTGCGGCGACCCGCGGCCGACTCGCGCAGTGCCGAGGGCGTCTGGCTCGCGACGATCGGCTCGGGCTCCAGCTCGCCCTCGGTCTCGCCCTCCAGCTCCGCCTCGGTCTCTCGGCGTTGGGGGACCAGCCCGGCGAGCTTGGCGATCGCGACCGCGATCAGCGGCCGGGGGTCGCGCAGCGCCATCCGCGCGTGCGGCTGGTCGTCAGGCTCGGGCTCCGGACCCGGGTCGACGCCCACGGCGTCGTCGGGGTCGATGACCACGACAGCAGATGTCTGACGCGCCACGGTCTCGATCGCGATGCCGAGCTCGTCGTCGTCGGCGCCGACCACCCGGGTGGAGAGCCCGAGGGGTACGGCGAACGGCGCGCCGTACAGCCTGGACGCGATCCGGACCTGACGCCGGCCCGCACGATCGAGCTCGTCGACCAGCCGCTCCTCGTTGTGGGCGCTGACCACCAGGCGTCCGTCGCGCAGCAGTCCGCGCCGCGGGGTGTGCTCGACGTGCTGGACCGCGCTCCACGGCAGCCCTCGCCAGGTGCGGCCGAGCCTGATCCGGATGCCCTGGGCATCGGCGACGAGCAGCGGGGTGCGCGCGTCGAGGAAGGTCAGCAGCCAGAAGCCGCCCAGCAGGCCCATGGCTGCGGCCATCAGAGCGTCGAGCACTCCCCCGCCGGCGACGGCGCGTGCGAGATAGGCGATGGCGAGGGCCGAGGCCACCACGCCGACGGCGGCGGCGAGGCCCGCGTTGCGGCGCACCTCGATGGCGTCGGGAGCCAGGGAGAGAAGCTCCCCCGCCGACTGGGACCCGTCATCGGCGTCGGTCTCGAACAGCTCGGCAGCACCCATCACGCGTCTCCTTCAAGAGTGGCAATCACTGCGTCGATCTCATCGGGCTTCACGAGCACGTCACGAGCCTTGGATCCTTCGCTGGGGCCGACGACGCCGCGGCTCTCGAGGATGTCCATCAGCCGGCCGGCCTTGGCGAAGCCGACCCGGAGCTTGCGCTGGAGCATCGAGGTCGACCCGAACTGAGTCGAGACGACCAGCTCGATCGCCTGGATCACGAGCTCCATGTCGTTGCCGATGTCGTCGTCGAGCTCCCGCTTGGCGGCCGCCGGCGCGGTGACGTCATCGACGTAGGTCGGCTCCAGCTGCGCCTTGCAGTGGGTGACCACCTGGTGGATCTCGGCCTCGGTCACCCATGAGCCCTGGACGCGCACGGGCTTGCTCGAGCCCATGGGCAGGAAGAGCCCGTCACCTTGACCGACCAGCTTCTCGGCGCCCGGCTGGTCGAGGATGACCCGGCTGTCGCCGAGCGAGGACGTGGCGAAGGCCAGTCGCGACGGCACGTTGGCCTTGATCAGACCGGTCACCACGTCGACCGACGGGCGCTGGGTGGCGAGCACCAGGTGGATGCCGGCGGCGCGGGCGAGCTGGGTGATCCGGACCACCGAGTCCTCGACGTCGCGCGGGGCGACCATCATCAGGTCGGCGAGCTCGTCGACGATGACGAGGAGGTAGGGGTACGGCGACAGCTTGCGCTCGCTCCCCGGCGGCACCTCGACCTTGCCGGCCCGCACGGCCTTGTTGAAGTCGTCGATGTGCCGGAACCCGAAGTTGGCCAGGTCGTCGTAGCGCATGTCCATCTCGCGCACGACCCAGGCCAGCGCCTCGGCGGCCTTCTTGGGGTTGGTGATGATCGGAGTGATCAGGTGGGGCACGCCTTCGTAGGCGTTGAGCTCGACCCGCTTGGGGTCGATCATGATCATCCGCACCTCGTCGGGCGTCGACCGCATGAGGATCGAGGTGATCAGCGAGTTGATGAACGACGACTTGCCGGAGCCCGTGGCGCCCGCGACGAGCAGGTGCGGCATCTTGGCCATGTTGGCGACCACGAAGCCGCCCTCGACGTCCTTGCCGAGCCCGGCCACCATCGGGTGGTGGTCGGAGCGGGCGGTGTTGGAGCGGAGCACGTCGCCCAGGGAGACGATCTCCTTGTCGAGGTTGGGGATCTCGATGCCGATGGCGGACTTGCCCGGGATCGGGCTGAGGATCCGGACGTCGGCGGACGCGACGGCATAGGCGATGTTCTTCGACAGCGCCGTGACCTTCTCCACCTTGACGGCCGGGCCGAGCTCGACCTCGTAGCGCGTGACTGTCGGGCCGCGGGTGTAGCCGGTGACGGCGGCGTCGATGCCGAACTCCTCCATCACCTGCATCAGCCGCTCGACGACCGCGTCGCTGGCCTTGGACCGCTGCTTGTGCACCGAGCCCGGCTTGAGGACCTCGTTGGTCGGCAGCGAGTAGGTGATGTCGCCGGACAGGGCGAGCTGCTCGACCCGCTGGGGCAGCGGGGTGTGCGGCGGCGGGACGAGGTCGGCGTTCGCCTCGTCCGGAGCCGCTTCGCCCACGACCGCTGGCGTGACCTCGGTGGGTGTCTCGGCGAACAGGTCGATCCCGACGTCGCTGCCGGTGTCGGTCAGGGACTTCTTGCGCCGCTTCTTGATCTCCCGGTCCGACAGGACCGGGGAGTCGTAGGCCGGGTCGCCCATCTCGGGGTCGACCTCGTCGAGCATGCTTCGCCGGCGCGCGCGCAGCGGTTTGGTGGCCTCGTCCTCGGCGCCGGACTGCGTCTCGTCCCCGGACGGGGTGCGTCCCAGGATCGAGTCGCGCGCGGCGGCCAGCTTGACCGGGATCTGGTAGACGGGCGTGGCGGTGATGATCAGGACGCCGAAGAAGGCCAGCAGCGCCAGCAGCGGCACGGCGATGAACGCGGTGCGCACCAGGTCGAGGAGCAGGCTGGACATGACGAAGCCGACCGCCCCGCCGGCCTGCTGGAGCGGGCTGGCGTCGCCGAGCTCGGGCTGGGGGTTGCCGTTGGCGATGTGCACGATGCCCAGGAGGCCGAGGGCGAAAGCAGACCAGCCGATGATCTGGCGCCCCACCGGGCCGTTGTGCTCCGGGTCGCGCAGGGTGCGCCAGCCGGCATAGAGGACGAAGAAGGGCACCAGCCAGCCCACCTTGCCGACCGCGCCTGCGCTCACCTGGCGCAGGAACTCCATGAGCCCACCCGGGAGCTGCCACCACACCGCGGCGGCGATCACCAGGGACAGTCCGATCAGGAACAGGCCGGCGCCGTCGCGTCGGTGCTCGGGCTCGAGGTCACGCGCCGAACGCCCGATGGACCGCGCGACCGAGCCGACGGCGTGGGCGATGCCCAGCCAGATCGAGGCGAGCAGCTGACCGACCGCACCGAACGTGCGAGCGACCGGACCGGGACCGTTGCGTACGGCGCGGGGAGCCGGCCGTCTGGCCGGCGCCCGCGACCCTCCCTTGGACCGGCCTCGTGCGGGCGCGGCCTTGCCTCGCGCCGGCCGGGTGGTCGGACGCTTGGAGCTGGTACTCCGGGATCGGGTGCTCGAGGGTTTCGTTCCACCACGCGAGGTGCTGGAACGGGACGTGCTCGAGCTCCGCGACCCCGGCGGGGAAGACGTACGGGTCGCCATGCTTGGACCCTAGTTCACAAGTCACACCAGCCCCACGCACCACACGAGCGTGTCGGCACGCAACTGACGGGCCGTCCGCGCGCCCCCGAAGGTCGCGCCTCACCCCAACGAGGCAAGAGTTTCGGAGGTGAACACCCAGGTCTTCGCGAAACCTTGCGTCAGGGTCTATCGCACACGGGCTTTACTTCGTAAGGTGACCGCGATCACGCGGTCACTCGGATCTGCGTGGCGTGGACAGCATGGAGGACCCCCACGTGAAGCTCCTCAAGCAGGGAGTCGCGCTGGCGATGGTCGGAGCCGGCCTCGTCGCCGCCCCCGTCCTGCAGGCGCAGGCAACACCAGCCGCCAGTCCCGCCGACAACGGCGTGCAGGCGATGAAGAACGAAGCCACCGGTCTGGTGGCTGTCTCGGGCGAGAGCGCCACCAAGCGAGTCGGGTTCATCCGGCTCAAGGGCAACGGCGACCTGATGCCGTCGCGAGGGGCTTCGGGCAAGGCCCAGGCCGCAGCGAAGGCGAGCGCCTACCTCGACAAGTACGCCGCGAACTTCGGCGCCCGACCCGGTGAGCTGACCCAGGAGGGCGTGAACGCCAGCGCGACCGGCTGGACGGTCACCTTCACCCAGAGCTACAAGTCGCTGCCCGTCTTCGGCTCGATGCTCAAGGCCCACGTCGACAAGCAGGGCGACCTCACCTCGGTCAATGGCTATGCCTCCCCCGACCTCTCCCTGCCGACCACGCCCCGCATCGGCTCCGCCGACGCCGCCCAGCGCGCCGTGGGCACCGTGCGGGCCAACCCGCCCGGCCACGAGGGAGACGCCGACACCACCGGCATCCAGGCGGCATCGACCGAGCTCGCTGTCTATCGCCTCGGAGCCACCAAGGGTGAGGTCGGCAAGCCGATCCTGGCCTGGGTCGTCGAGGTCACCAACAAGCGCAACGTCCGCGACATGGTCTTCATCGACGCGGTCAGCGGCAAGCTCGTCAACCGCTACTCCCTGATCCACGACGGTCTCTACCGCGAGCTCTACGAGTCCACCTATGCCCGCAAGGGCCTGCGGTGGAAGGAGGGTGACAAGTTCCCGGGCAGGCTCGACGTCGACCAGCAGAACGAGGTGCTCGGCACCGGCGAGTCCTACTGGTTCTTCAAGAACGCCTTCGGTCGCGACTCCTACGACGACGCGGGCCACAAGATGATCACGGTCAACAACGACCCGACGATCTCGTGCCCCAACGCCAACTGGAACGGCGTCACCACCAACTACTGCAGCGGCGTCTCCTCCGACGACGTCGTCGCCCACGAGTGGGGCCACGCCTACACCGAGTACACCCACGGCCTGATCTACCAGTGGCAGTCGGGCGCGCTCAACGAGTCCTACTCCGACATCTGGGGCGAGACCGTCGACCTGATCAACGGCCGGATGGACGCCGATGAGGGCGACATCAACGCCAAGCGGCCCGCCGGCGTGTGCTCCTCGCACTCCCCCGCCCGTCCGGTCGTCCTGATCAACTCCCCGGCCACCATCGCCAAGGAGTGCGAGGCCGGAGCCGGCACCTTCGGTCCCCAGCTCGACGGCACCGGGATCTCCGGTGACGTGGCGCTGGCCGTGGACAACGGTGCCCCGGCGCCGGACGGCACCCCGAGCACGAGCACGTCGGACGCCTGCACGGCGCTCACCAACCCCGCCGCGATCGCCGGCAAGGTGGCGCTCGTCGACCGGGGCGCCTGCGCCTTCACCATCAAGGTCAAGAACGCGCAGGACGCCGGCGCCAAGGCGGTGCTGGTCGCCGACAACGTCGAGGCCACTCCCGCCGGCATGTCGGGTGTCGACCCCGCCATCACCATCCCGTCGGTGCGCATCCGCCTGAGCGACGGCAACCTGATCAAGTCCGAGCTGCCCAACGGCCCGGTCAACGTCACCATGAAGGACGCGTCGGGTGACCGGCACGACTCCTACCGGTGGCTGATGGGTGAGGACTCCGACGCCTTCGGCGGCGCGATCCGCGACATGTGGTCCCCCACCTGCTACGGCGACCCCGGCAAGGTCTCGGACGCGGAGTACTACTGCGCGACCGACGACGGCGGCGGCGTCCACAGCAACTCGGGTGTCCCGAACCACGGCTACACGTTGCTCGTCGACGGTGGCCAGTACAACGGTCAGTCGATCAAGGGCCTCGGCCTGGACAAGTCGGCGGCGATCTACTTCCGCGCGATGACCGAGTACCAGACGCCGACGACCGACTTCGCCGACCACGCGGACGCCCTGGCGGCCTCGTGTGCCGACCTGGTGGGCAGGCCGATCACCGCGCTGACCACCGCGGCCAACGCCAAGACGGCCCCCGCTGCGTCGATCCGTCGGGCCGACTGCGCCCAGGTCGACAACATGGCGGCTGCCGTGGAGCTTCGCAAGGACCCGGTGCAGTGCGCCTTCAAGCCGCTGCTCGACCCGAACACCCCCGCCCTGTGCGGCGAGGGTGGCACGGAGACCCAGGTCTGGACCGAGGACTTCGAGGACGGCCTGGCCGGCTGGAACGCCGAGCAGGAGGTCGTCTTCAGCGGCGGCTTCGGCTCACCGTGGGAGGCATCCACGACCGCTCCCGGCGGTCGCACCGGCGGCGTCGCCTACGGTCCGGCTCCTGACCGCGGCAGCTGCTCCAGCGGTGCCAACGACTTCTCCAGCCGCGACTCGATCACCAGCCCGGTGGTCCAGATCCCGGCCGGCGACCAGTCGGCGCGGATGGCGTTCGACCACTACGTCTCCACCGAGACCGGCTATGACGGCGGCAACGTGAAGGTCAGCATCAACGGGGGCGCCTACACGCTGATCCCGGCGAGCGCCTACATCTTCAACAAGCCGACCAAGCTGACGGACGCCTCGACCAACACCAACCCGATGGCTGGTGAGGACGGCTTCACCGGCACCGACGGCGGCAAGATCGGCGGCTCGTGGGGCACCTCGCAGGTCGACCTGGCCAAGGCCGGCGTCAAGGCCGGCGACCGGGTCACCTTCCGCTTCGACATGGGCCGTGACGGCTGTGGCGGGCTCGAGGGCTGGTATGTCGACAACATCGAGGTCGTGACCTGCGTCCTCGCCGCTCCGGCAGCCAGGGCAGCAGTGAACGGGCGTCAGGGCTGACGCCCCGACGCACAACATGACGAAGGGCCCCAGCGAACTCGCTGGGGCCCTTCGCTCGTCCTGGCTCGAAGCTGGTCAGGCGATCAGGACTCGATCACGACCGGGATGATCATCGGCCGGCGCCGCAGTGCCTTGTTGACCCAGCGGCCGACCACGCGGCGTACGGTCTGCTGCAGCTGGTAGGGATCGGCCGAACCGTCCGCGATCGCCTGGTCGATGGCGTCGATGATCGGCTGCTTGATTGCGTCGAAGGTCGAGTCGTCCTCGGCGAAGCCGCGGGCGTGGATCTCGGGACCGCTCGAGACCTTCCCCGTGACGGAGTCGACGACCACGATCACCGAGATGAAGCCCTCCTCCCCGAGGATGCGGCGGTCCTTGACCGACGACTCGGTGATGTCACCGATGGTGGCACCGTCGACGAAGACGTAGCCGCACTCGACCTTGCCGGCGATGCTGGCGACCCCGTCGACCAGGTCGACGACGACGCCGTCCTCGGCCATCAGGACCCGCTCGGCCGGCACGCCGGTGGCGATCGCCAGCGCGGCGTTGGCGCGCATGTGGCGGATCTCGCCGTGGATCGGCAGCACGTTGCGCGGCTTGACGATGTTGTAGCAGTAGAGCAGCTCGCCAGCGCTGGCGTGGCCACTGACGTGCACGAGTGCGTTGCCCTTGTGCACGACGTGGGCCCCCCAACGGGCAAGGCCGTTGATCACGCGATAGACGGCGTTCTCGTTGCCGGGGATCAGCGAGCTGGCCAGGACGACGGTGTCGCCCTCCTCGAGGTGCACGAAGGCGTGGCTGCGCTGGGCGATCCGGCTCAGCGCGCTCATCGGCTCACCCTGGGACCCCGTGGAGATGAGGACCTGACGGTCGACGGGCAGGTCGGCGAGCTCCTTGGCGTCGACCAGCACGCCCGGAGGCACGTGGAGATAGCCCAGGTCCTTCGCGATCGCCATGTTGCGCACCATCGACCGGCCGACGTAGGCGGCCTTGCGGTTGTGGGCGACGGCCGCGTCGAGCACCTGCTGCACCCGGTGGATGTGCGAGGCGAAGCTGGCCACGATGATGCGCTGGCTGGACTTGGCGAAGACCCGGTCGAGGACCGGTGCGATGTCCTTCTCGTTGGTGGTGAACCCCGGGACCTCGGCGTTGGTGGAGTCGGTCATGAACAGGTCGACGCCCTCGTCACCGAGCCGGGCGAACTCATTGAGGTCGGTGATCCGGCCGTCGAGCGGCAGCTGGTCCATCTTGAAGTCGCCGGTGTGGAGGACCACGCCCGCGCCGGTGCGGATCACGACCGCCAGCGCGTCGGGGATCGAGTGGTTGACCGCGATGAACTCGAGCACGAACGGTCCGAAGGTGATCGTCTCGCCCTCGGCGACGACGTGGTGCACCGTCTCCTTGAGGCGGTGCTCGCGCAGCTTCGACCCCAGCAGGGCCAGCGTCAGCTCCGAGCCGACGAGCGGGATGTCGCCGCGCTCGCGCAGGAGATAGGGCGTCGCGCCGATGTGGTCCTCGTGACCATGGGTCAGGACGAGCGCCTCGACCTTGTCGAGCCGGTCACGGATGGCCGCGAAGTCGGGAAGGATCAGGTCGACGCCGGGGTGGTGGTCCTCGGGGAACAAGACCCCGCAGTCGACGATCAGCAGCCGGTCGGCATATTCGAAGACGGTCATGTTGCGACCGATCTCGCCGAGACCGCCCAGGGGCATGACCCGCAGGCCACCCTCGACCAGCGGTGGGGGTGTGCTCAGCTCAGGATGGAAGTGACTCAAGGGACTCCTCAGATCAGGCCAGATGCGGCGAGTCCGGCGCGCAGCGCGGCCACCTCGTCGTCATCGAGCGGAACGAGCGGACCTCGCACGTTCCGGTTGTCGAGCACGCCGAGCAGCTCGAGGGCTGCCTTGGCGGTTGTTGCTCCATAGTTGGCGACGCCCATGACGGCGTCGAAGGCCGGCACCAGCCGGGTGTGGACCTGCAGTGCGGTCGCGGTGTCGCCGGCGACGTACGCCTCGATCATCGCCTTCAGCTCCTTGCCTGCAGCGTGACCGACGACGCTGACCAGCCCGTCGGCGCCATAGGCGAGGTAGCCGAGGGTCGCGGCGTCGTCACCGCAGTAGACGGAGTAGCCGAGCTGGTTGAGGAACACGGTCTGGTCGGGACGGCCGGTGGCCTCCTTGACGCTGGTGACCGTGGGGATCTCGCTGGCCCGCTGATAGGTCTCGCGTGCGATCGCGAGCCCGGTGCGGCCGGGCACGTCGTAGAGCATGACGGGCAGGTCGGTGGCCTGCGCCACGCTGCTGAAGTGGTGGAGCACGCCGGCAGGGCTCGGCTTGTTGTAGTAGGGCGTCACCAGCAGCAGCGCGTCGACGCCGATCCTGGCCGCCTGCTCGGCCAGCTCGACCGAGTGGGCCGTCGCGTTGGTGCCGACACCCGCGATCACGCGAGCGTGCCCACCCACTGCGTCGACGACGGCGCGCAGGATGTCTGCGTCCTCGGCCACGGTGGTGGTGGGCGACTCGCCGGTCGTCCCGCTGACGACCACGCCGTCGTTGCCGTTCTCGACGAGGTGGGCCGCGATCTTGGCCGTTGCGTCGAGGTCGACCGAGCCGTCGTCGTCGAAGGCGGTCGCCATCGCGGTCAGCAGGCGGCCGAACGGTGCTGCAGAAGTCATGAGGGTCAGGCTATCGCCACCCTCACTGGAAGGAGACGAACCGTACCCCGCTGAGCCTGCGCACCGCCCGCGGTCGCATCCGTGGCTGGTCCTCGTCGAGGAAGATCTTGAAGCCCATCGTGAACTTCCGCGGTCGGGCCACGTTGGCGTACGTCGCCAGCTTGTCGGCGGGCGAGCCGAAGCCGTCGACGTGCTGGACGATGGCCAGCCCGTCGCGCTGCCGCACCTTGCCGATGTCGGGGATCATGCCGCGCTGGAACTGGTGGAGCACGAGGAGCTTCTCCGGCAGCCCACCGGACCGGGTCAGGCGCGACAGCCAGCCGGCCGTGCGGTTGATCTCGCGCGCACTCACCGATCCGTAGACCTGCCCGGGCACCTCGTCGGGACCGACCCGCCACTCGGGGTCGAGCGCCAGGCCGACCCACGGGTCCTCGAGCGCCCACTGCCACCGCTTGGCCGTCTCGAGGAAGTCGGTCCGTCCGGGCTGGAGGTCGAGGAGGAGCAGCGCACCGTTGCGGTGGGCCGCGTCGATGTAGGACTGCACGTGGCTGTGCAGGATGTCGTGGCTGTGGTCGCCTGCCGCGTCGGGATTCTCGCTGCCGTCGGCGACGGTGACGATGAGCTCATAGACGGGCATCAGCCTCTCGCCGCGACGCAGCATCGGCCTGCCGGACCTCACGATCCGCTTGAAGGCCCGGTCGGCCGACGTCTCCCCCAGGACACCGAGGCTGCTGGTCCCTGCAGTGCCGTAGTAGGCGGTGAGGAAGCGCCGCTTGCCGAAGATCCTCTTGCCGCCACCGGGCAGGCTCTTGTGCGCATGGGCGGGCTGCTCGACGTCGCTGACCCGCTGACCTGTGTGGTCGGTGTGGTCCGCGGTCGATGACGGCGAGACCACCACGAGCAACAGGCAGGCCAGCGCCTGGGTGATCAGTGCAGCGCCGAGCCTGTGAGTCCCCCGATTCATGGGCCGAACATACTGGACCCCATGGCGTACGACGAGCGACTGGCCGAGCGTCTCCACGACCTGCAGGTCTGGGTCGACCGCAGCGTCACCTTCGTGCGGTCCCTGCCGCCCCGGGGCTAGGGAGCCCGCAGCAGCCTGAGGGCGTCGTGCTCGAGCATCGGGGCCAGGTCGTCGTAGTCCCCTGCTGCCGCACGCTCCATGTCGGTCCAGCGCACCTCGGCGATCTCGCCGGCCGCGACGGGGTCGGCGTCCGCCATACCGACGAAGACCGTGGAGTGGAGCTCGTGGCCCGGTTCGTTGGCGGCCTCGGAGACGAACTCACCGAGCAGCTCGAGGTCGACGACGTCGATCCCGACTTCTTCCCTGGTCTCGCGCAACGCGGCGTCCAGTGGCGTCTCGCCGGGCTCGAGCTTGCCGCCGACGAGCATGAACCTGCTCGTGCCCTCCTTGCGGACCGTCAGGACGCAGCCGTCGCGGACGATGGCCACGGCCGCGACGACGATGGGGGCTGTCACTGGGGCAGCACCTCGCGCAGCACCCGCAGCGTGTTGCCGCCCATGATGGCTGCGATGTCACGGTCGCTGTGTCCGCGAGCCCTCAGCTCCTCGGTGATCACCGCGATCTGGCTGGTGTCCCAGGCGACCGTGGTCGCGCCGTCGAAGTCGCTGCCCAGGGCCGCGGTCTCGATGCCGCCGACCTCGATGACGTGCTCGAGCGCGTCCACGACCGCAGCAGGCGTGGTCTCGCAGATGGCCGCGTCCCAGTAGCCGATCCCGACCACGCCACCGGTCGCGGCGACGCCCTCGATCTGCTCGTCGCTGAGGTTGCGATTGACCTCGCAGGTGGCCTGGACCCCGCCGTGGCTGGCGACCACCGGGCGGGTCGCCGCGTCCAGGATCTCCGCCACCGCCGGCTCGCTGGCGTGCGCGATGTCGACGACGATGCCCAGTCGCTCCATCTCGGCCAGCACCTCGCGGCCTGTCTGGGTCAGGCCGTCCTTCTCGATCCCGTGCATCGACCCGGAGACCTCGTTGTCGAAGAAGTGGGTGAATCCCGCCATCCGCGTCCCCGCGTCGAAGAGCGCCTGGAGGTTGTCGGGGTCGCCCTCCAGGTTGTGCAGGCCCTCGACGGAGAAGAGCGCGCCGGTGACCTGCTCCCCCGCCTCGCGGGCCTCGACCAGCTCATCCAGGTCGCTCTTCGTCCGCACCAGCAGGAGGGCGCCGTCGGACCTCTCGGCGGCCTTCTCGAGCTTCTCCGCGTGATAGAGCGACCGCTCCAGCAGCGAGGTCCACGTCCGGGGCGGCTGCAGCTGGGCGAAGGTGAGCAGCGTGATGTTGTCGGTCTCGTCGCTGTTGGCGTCGTAGTTCTGCTGCTTCGGCGACTTGGACACCGACGAGAACACCTGCAGCGCCACGTTGCCCTCCTCCAGCCGCGGCAGGTCCATGTGGCCGCGGTCGGCGCGCTCGAGCAGGTCGCGGTCCCACATCAGGGTGTCGGAGTGCATGTCGATGATGGTCAGCTCGTCGTGGAGGGCCTGGGTCTCGTCGGAGACGGCAGGCAGGTCGCCCGCGACGACCTGGTTCATCCCCTTCTCGACGATGCCGGGCGCCAGGGAGAAGAACGCGACCAGGCCGACGACCAGGAGGAGGACCAGCGCGATCGCCGTACGGCGCAGCCAGCGGCGCTTGCCGCGCCTGGTGATCGTGGCGGACTCGGTCGAGGATGCGGGGGTGCTCACGGCTGGAGCATAGGTGTCTCCAGCCTTGGTCGTGCCCACCGGCGCTCACTGTGCCGGAGCCCCGGGGTGGAGGGAGATGTGTTCCGGAACCTTGCCCTCGTAGTCACCGGTCGAGATGGCGGCACCCGGTTCGAATCTCCGCTGTGCCGGCTTCGCTCGGTTGTCCCTCTGTTCCACCGGTCCTGGCCGCTTGCCCGTCACTGTCAGTGGTCCCTGATCCAATGGATCAATGACCAGCACCGCGACTCACCCCTCCAGCACCCGGAACTCCCGGTCCGTGCTGGACCGGGCAGTCGCGGCGCGATCTGCCAGGCGCCGCGCCGAGGCGGCCGAGCTGACCGCGGCCCTCGACTGGGCCCACGCCCACCCAGCCGTGTCGACGGGCCACGCTGCCTCCTGGACCGGGTCGCCGACGGCACTGTGGGGCGAGCGCACGATCTCGCTCGCCGGAGTGGGCGCTCCGCTGGTGGCGGAGTTCGCCCCGGTCGAATACGCCGGCGCCGTCGGCATCTCCCATGAGGCCGCCAACGCGCTCATCGGCGACGCCCTCGACCTGGCGCACCGCCTCCCCCGCCTCTGGGCGCTGGTGCACGAGCTCCGGGTGCCTGCCTCCCTCGCCAGGTTGGCTGCCCAGGAGTCCCGCGACCTCGACGTCGATGCGGCCGCTCATGCGGATCGGCTGCTGGCATGGCAGCCGACCCGCCTCAATCCACACCGGATCGGTGTCCTGGTCCAAGAAGCCCGGCTCTACGCCGATCCCGACCGCGCCCATGCCGACCACGACTCCGCTCTTGCGAGCCGTCGGGTCGATGTGCAGCACGATGCCGGCGCGCCCAGCACCAGCCAGGTGCACATGACGCTCGACACCGCCGACGCGGAGGCTTTCGACGACACCGTGTCCGCCATGGCGGCCACGTTGGGGGCGCTCGGCGACCCGCAGGACCTCGACGTGCGTCGCGCCCGCTCGGTCGGGATCCTGGCCGATCCGCAGCGGGCGCTAGACCTGCTTGCGGTTGTTGATCGCGAGACTGGAGCCCTGGACGACGGTGAGACGAGCCCAGCCGCGGAGGACGCCGGGTTCACCCCGTCCTCCCCGTATCGCCGAGCGCCCGCGCACGCCAGCGGATCGCCGAGTCTGGTGCTCCACGTCACCGCGTCCGACCTGCTCGACCCCCTGCGACCTGGACAAGGCGGGGTGGCGACCAGTCGCCTCGGGCCGGTGCTCCTGGAGCGGCTGGCCCGATGGCTCGTCGGTGCGCACGTGACCGTCAGGCCGGTCCTGGACGCCTCGCTCATAGCCCCCGTCGACCGGCACGACCCGCCGTCGGCCATGGCCGAGGCGGCGCGTCTCCGCGACGAGACATGCGTCTTCCCCCACTGCAACCGACCGTCGATCGCCTGCGACCTCGACCACATCGAGCCCTACGTCCCGCCCGACGAGGGCGGACCTCCCGGACAGACCTCGCTCGAAGCCCTGGCACCGCTGTGTCGCCGCCATCACCGCGCCAAGACGCATGCCGACTTCAGCTATCGCCGGCTCCGAGACGGTTCCTACCGCTGGACGTTGCCCGGTGGCTTCATTGTCCAGACTGACCCACCCCACCGACGACCCCAGCCGCCCCGCTGAGCCCGACACCCATGGTGCTCGGGCCTTCGGCGCGCCTGGACCTGGTCCCGAGGACCTCAAGCCCCAGCGCGCGCCGGACGTGCTCCAGCGCCTCGTCGTCAGCCAGCCCGAGGTCGCGGACCGAGCGCACGTATGCCGACGCCGCCTCCCGGGCCGCCCGCTCCACGCCGCGTCCGGCGACGAACGTCCCGGCGCGGCCTCGGGTCTCCACGACACCAGCGATCTCGAGCTCACGGTAGGCACGGGCAACCGTGTTGGTGGCGAGCCCGAGACTCGTGGCCAGAGCGCGCACGGGCGGCAGCCGGAACCCCGGCTCGAGGGCACCGCTGTCGACGAGGTCGGCGACCTGGGACCGCACCTGCTCGAAGGGGTGCGTCGGCGAGTTGTCGTCGATGTCGAGGGTCAGCGCCATGGTGTTCACGCTGCCGGCGGCAGCCGCTCCCACCACACCCAGTCGAGTCCGAGGTCGGGGCGCGACTCGCGCCGGGTCTCCACCCACTCGTCCGGGGAGAACCACGGATAGACGGCGTCACCGTTCGGGGAGGCGTGGACCTCGGTGAGGACCTGGTGGGTGGCGATCGGCAGCGCCAGCTCGTAGACCTGCCCCCCACCGACGACGAACACCTCGCCGGTGCAGGACTCGGCGACCGACAGGGCGTCCTCGAGCGAGTGCGCGACCAGGGCGCCCGGGGCCGACCAGTCGTGGTCGCGGGTCAGGACGATCGTGGTGCGCCCCGGCAGCGGGCGACCGATGGAGTCCCAGGTCGCTCGCCCCATGACGAGCACCCCGCCCATGGTCACCGCCTTGAAGTGGGCGAAGTCCTCACTGATGTGCCACGGGATCGAGCCCGCGTCGCCGATGACCCGGTTGTCGGCATACGCGGCGACGAGGGTGACGGGGCGGGGCACCTCAGACGGCAACGGGGGCCTTGATGCCGGGGTGGGGGTCGTAGCCCTCGAGGTCGATGTCGTCGAGGTCGAATCCGTCGATCTCGGTGACGGCGGGGTTGAGCACCAGCCGCGGCAGCGGTCGAGGGTCGCGGGTCAGCTGGAGCCGCGCCTGCTCGACGTGGTTGGAGTAGAGGTGGGCGTCCCCGATCGTGTGGACGAAGTCGCCGACCTCGAGCCCGGTGACCTGGGCGACCATGTGGGTCAGCAGGGCGTAGGAGGCAATGTTGAACGGCACGCCGAGGAAGACGTCACCGGAGCGCTGGTAGAGCTGGCACGACAGTCGACCCGGGCCGTCCTGCGAGGGCGCGACATAGAACTGGATGAGCGTGTGGCACGGCGGCAGCGCCATGTCGGCGATGTCGGCGACGTTCCACGCGGAGACGATGTGACGACGGCTGTCGGGATCGTCCTTGATCTGCGAGATCACCTGCGCGACCTGGTCGACGTGACGCCCGTCGGGCGTGGGCCACGAGCGCCACTGGTGGCCGTAGACCGGGCCGAGGTCGCCGTTCTCGTCGGCCCACTCGTCCCAGATCGAGATGCCCCGGTCCTTGAGCCACTTGATGTTGGTGTCACCGCGCAGGAACCACAGCAGCTCGCCGAAGACCGACCGGGTGTGGATCTTCTTCGTCGTCACCAGCGGGAACCCCTGCGAGAGGTCGAAGCGCATCTGGTGGCCGAAGACGCTGTAGGTGCCGGTGCCGGTGCGGTCGGACTTCTCGACGCCCTCGTCGAGGAGACGCTGCAGGAGGTCGAGGTAGGCGCGCACGTGACGGACTCTAGTCGGGCAGCGTCTCAGCCGAGATCGACACGACCGCTGACCGTGGTCCGGGTGGCCCCGCCGACCCAGATCACGTCGCCGTCCTGCTCGACGTGGACCCGGCCCGAGCGGCCGAGGACCGTGCCCTGGGCTGCCACGTAGGACGACGGCAGGGTGCCGTTGCCGATCAACCACTGCGCGATCCCCGCGTTGAGGGAGCCCGTGACCGGGTCCTCGGGGACGGCCAGCTCGGGAGCGAAGCCCCTGACCTCGACGGCCGTCTCGGAGCCGGGCGGGCGGAGCCCCACGACCCCCAGGTCGAGGTCGTGCATCGCGCTGAAGTCGGGCTGCAGCGCCAGGACGGCGTCGGCGTCGCGCAGCTGGGCGGCGACCCACCCCGGGCCGTTGTCCACCCACTCCGCGGCGACGATGTCGCCCACGTCGATCCGCAGCGCCCGCGCGATCGCCTCCCGCGTCGAGTCGTCCGCCGGACCGCTGCGGAGCAGCGGAGGCGCCGCGAAGGCCAGCACGTCACCACGCCGTACGGCGACGAGACCAGCCCCGCACTCCTGGACCACGTGGTCCCCGCGGGGGGCTCCCCCCGCCTCCAGCCAGGCGTGCGCCGACCCCAGCGTGGGGTGCCCGGCGAACGGCAGCTCACCGCCCGGGGTGAAGATGCGCAGCCGGTAGTCGGCGTCGGGTCGCGTCGGGGCGAGCAGGAAGGTCGTCTCGCTCAGGTTGGTCCAGCGGGCGAAGGACGCCATCTGCTCGGAGCTCAGGTCGTCGGCGTCGTGGACGACGGCGACCGGGTTGCCGCCCAGCGGTGAGCTGGCGAAGACGTCGACCTGGCTGAAGTCGTGCATCAGGCGTGCAGCGACATCGGCCCGTAGACCTCGCGCTCGTGCTCGAACAGGGTCACCGCGGCGACGCCCACCTCGACCATGTCGGCCCAGATCTCCCCGACCCACGACTCCGCATCGGCCTGGGAGGCGAAGCGCTCGGAGGCGAACCCCTCGGGCGCGACCTCGTTGCCGGAGGCGTCCTCCAGCCGCCACCACCACGGTCGGTCGGCGGCAGTGGGCTGACGGAACGTCGGCGGCTGGTCGGGCAGCATCACGCCTCCCGGACGGACGTGTCGACGAACGGCGGCTTGACCAGCTGGAAGATCTCGCGCCTGCCGCGCACGTCGACGCCGACCTCTGCCTCCGGGTTGACCATCGACGGCACGAGCGCCAACCCGATGCCCTTCTTCAGCGTCGGGGAGAAGGTGCCGGAGGTGATGTCGCACAGGGGGACGTCCTGGGTGAGGGTGACCCCCATCCCCGGGCGCGGGATCCCACGACCGGTGGCGAGCAGGCCGCGCAGCCTGCGCTTCGGTCCGGCCTCCTTGACGGCCAGGAGCGCCTCACGTCCCCAGAAGGCCTCCTTCTTCCAACCCACCGCCCAGCTCAGGCCGGCCTCCACCGGGTTGACGTCGAGGGTGATGTCCTGCCCGTGGAGGGGATAGCCCATCTCGGTCCGCAGGGTGTCGCGCGACCCCAGACCGCAGGCCAGCATCCCGAACTCCTCGCCGGCCGCCATCAGTGCGTCCCACAGCGGGCCGGCGATGTCGTTGCGGGCGATCAGCTCATAGCCCCGCTCACCGGTGTAGCCGGTGCGGCACACGACGATCCCGGTGTCGGGTCCCACCAGCTCGGGCAGCTGGGCCTCGACGAAGGACATGTAGTCGTGGCCGGTCGGCAGCCCGACTCGCTCGAGGACCTCGTCGGACTTCGACCCCTGGACGGCGAGCACGGCGTAGTCGTCGTGGTGGTCGACGATCGAGACACCGTCGGGGCCTCGGCCTGCAGTCGGCGTACGACCTCGGCGGTGTTGGCCGCGTTGGGCACGAGCAGGACGTGCTCGTCGTCCTGGTAGTAGGCGATGAGGTCGTCGACGATGCCGCCGGTCTCCGCGTCGCAGCACAGGGTGTACTGCGCCTTGCCGGGCTGGATCTTGGCCAGGTCGTTGGACAGCGTCGCGTTGACGAAGGCGGCAGCGCCGGGGCCGCTGACCATGGCCTTGCCGAGGTGGCTGACGTCGAAGACGCCCACCGACTCCCGCACGCAGGTGTGCTCCTTGACCACGCCGGCGGGATATTCGAGCGGCATCGACCACCCGCCGAACTCGGCGAACTTCGCACCGAGCGCGACGTGTCGCTGGTGCAACGGGGACTGCTTGAGGGTCGCGTCGGCCATGTCCCGAAACCTACCCCAGCGACCGTGGAGGAGAATCGCCGGTGGACAGCGCCTATGGTGCCGGGGTGACGACGACGTACACCCTCCGCAACGCCAGCCCCGCCAAGACCAGGGCGGAGGCGGTCGTCGTGGGAGTCAGCTCGACCCCCACCGGGCCGGTCGTCTGCGAGGCAGGCAGCGACGTCGCCGCGGCCTGGGGCCGCAAGTGGCTGCCGATGCTGTCCTCGCTCGGCTTCACCGGCAAGCCCGGCGAGTCGGTGCGCATCCCCACGGCCTCGACGATCAACGCGCCGCTGCTGGTGCTGGTGGGGCTCGGGCCTGTCGACGAGACCGACGAGACCGCCGTACGCCGAGCCGCTGGTGTCGCGGCCCGAAGCGTGCCCAACGCCGTGTCGGTCGCGATCGCCCTGCCCGCCGACACCCCGCAACTCGTCGACGCGGTGACCCAGGGCCACCTGCTGGGCGGCTACACGTTCACCCGGCACAAGTCGGCCGCGCCCAGCGACACCTCGGCACTGGACGTGGTGGTGCTCTCCCCCATCGCCCGCAAGACCGACGCCACCGAGGCCTTCGAGCGCGCCCAGGTCGTCGCGGCCGCGGTGCGCCAGACCCGCGAGTGGGTCAACGAACCGCCCGGCCACCTGACTCCCGCCGCGTTCGCCGAGGCCGTGACCGCGGCCCACAAGGACGTGACCAAGGGTCGCGGCGCACCCAAGGTGGCGCTGGAGATCTGGGACCACGATGAGCTGACGTCCCGTGGCCTCGGGGGCACCCTGGCGGTCGGCAACGGCTCGGACGCCAAGCCTCGCCTGGCCCGCCTCGCCTATTCCCCCAAGGGCGCCCGGACCCACCTCGCCCTGGTCGGCAAGGGCATCACCTTCGACTCCGGTGGTCTCTCGATCAAGCCCGCCGGCTCGATGACCGGGATGAAGGCTGACATGGCCGGCGCCGCGTGCGTGGTCACCGCGACCCTGGCCATCGCCCGTCTCGGCCTGCCGATCAAGGTGACCGCCTGGGCGCCGATGGCCGAGAACATGGTCTCGGGGTCCGCGTTCCGCCCGAGCGACGTCGTGACGATGTATGGCGGCAAGACCGTCGAGGTCACCAACACCGATGCCGAGGGCAGGATGCTGCTCGGGGACGCCCTGGTGCTCGCGGTCGAGGAGAAGCCCGACCTGGTCGTCGACATCGCGACCCTGACCGGGCACATGATGCTCGCGCTGGGCGACCGAGTCGGTGCCGTCATGGGCTCAGCTGACATCGTCGACGCGGTGCTGGCAGCCGGCACCAGGGCCGGGGAGCAGCACTGGCCGATGCCGATCCCCGAGGAGATGAAGGAGCGCGTCGGCGCCTCGAAGATCGCCGACCTCCTCCAGCACGACGGGGTCAGGTGGGGCGGCGGCCTGATGGCGGCCGCGTTCCTGCGGGAGTTCACCGACGGCCTGCCGTGGGCCCACCTCGACATCGCCGGCAAGGAGCTCAACTCGGGCGGCCCCTACGGTCATGTCCCGACCGGCGCCACCGGCTTCGGGGTCACCACGCTCGTCGAGCTGGCCCGCACGCTCGCGGAGGGCTGAACCCGTCAGGCCCCGCCGGCCTTCTTGCGCCGGTTGTAGTCACGCATCCGCTGCGGGATGCCGACCACGGCAGCGTCGTAGGACGGCACCTGGTGCTTGTTGGCGAAGTTGTGGGCCCACTGCACGCTCGGAACCCGACGGCGGGTCCACTCGCCGTCGTGGGCCACGAGCAGCAGCGTCACGTCGCTCACTGCGGTGCGCGGCTCGACGAACCCCTCGACGCCGCGCCGGCCGGTGACGAAGTCGGTCAGGTGGGCCACGTCGTGACCGTCTGCGGCGCGCACGCTCGTGGAGCCGGTGCGCAGGCCGTCGCGCAGCGGGCGACTCGTGCGGCCGGAGCGGCGGAATCGGTCAAGCAGTCCCATGCCGACATTGTGCCCGCACGCTGGGAAGGACCGTCGGCAACCCGGTGTGGACAGGCGCACATAGAGTGCAAGGATGAGCAAGCGTCACATCTGACTATGCGGAAGGCAGCACGTGAGCGAGGGCGAATTCGACGTACTCATCCTGGGGGCTGGATCGGGCGGTTATGCCTGTGCCCTGAGAGCGGCCCAGCTGGGCCTGACGGTCGGCCTGGTCGAGAAGGGGAAGCTCGGCGGCACCTGCCTGCACGTCGGCTGCATCCCCACCAAGGCGCTGCTGCACGCGGCCGAGGTTGCTGACTCCGCGCGCGACGCCTCGAAGTTCGGCGTCACCGCCACCTTGGACGGCATCGACATGGCCGGCGTCAACTCCTACAAGGACGGCGTCGTCTCGCGTCTCTTCAAAGGCCTCACCGGGCTGGTCAAGTCGCGCGGCATCACCGTCATCGAGGGTGAGGGGCGCCTGACCGGCCCGCGGACGGTGTCGGTGGGCGACGCGACATACAGCGGCAAGCACGTGGTCCTCGCGTCCGGCTCCTATGCCAAGACCCTGCCCGGCCTCGACATCGACGGTGAGCGGGTGATCACCTCCGAGCACGCCCTCACCCTCGACCGGGTGCCCGAGTCGGTGATCGTGCTGGGCGGCGGTGTGATCGGGTGCGAGTTCGCCAGCGTCTGGGCCAGCTTCGGCGCCAAGGTCACGATCCTCGAGGCGCTCCCGCGCCTCGTGGCGGTCGAGGACGAGGCGTCCTCCAAGGCGCTCGAGCGAGCCTTCCGCAAGCGCAAGATCGACTTCCGCACCAACACGTCCTTCCAGAGCGTCGAGCACACCGAGTCCGGGGTGGCGGTGACCGTGGAGGGAGGCGACGTGATCGAGGCCGAGCTGATGCTGGTCGCGGTCGGCCGCGGCCCCTCGACCGACGGGCTGGGCTATGAGGAGCAGGGCGTCGCGATGGAGCGCGGGTTCGTGCTCGCAGACGAGCACTGCCGCACCAACGTCGAGGGAGTCTTCGCCGTCGGTGACATCGTCCCCGGACTGCAGCTCGCCCACCGTGGGTTCCAGCAGGGCATCCTGGTGGCCGAGGAGATCGCCGGGCTCGACCCCCGGCCGATCGACGAGGCGGGCATCCCGCGTGTCACCTACTCCCACCCCGAGATCGCCTCGGTGGGACTCGACGAGGCGGCCGCGCGTGAGCAGTACGGCGATGACGTCACCACGCTCACCTATGACCTCGGTGGCAACGGCAAGAGCCAGATCCTCCAGACCCAGGGCTTCGTCAAGCTCGTCGCCCTCAAGGACGGGCCGGTGCTGGGCGTCCACATGGTCGGCGACCGCGTCGGTGAGCTGATCGGCGAGGCCCAGCTGATCTATGGCTGGGAGGCCCACGCCGACGACGTCGCGCCGCTGGTCCACGCCCACCCGACCCAGAACGAAGCCCTCGGTGAGGCGCACCTCGCTCTCGCCGGCAAGCCGCTCCACGCACACTCCTGAACCAGACACGACCGCACCCGACCACAGCGAGCGAAGGAATCCTCATGGCCTCCGAAGTCACCCTCCCCGCCCTCGGCGAATCCGTCACCGAGGGGACCGTCACCCGCTGGCTCAAGCAGGTCGGCGACGACGTCGCTGTCGACGAGCCGCTGCTCGAGGTCTCCACCGACAAGGTGGACACCGAGATCCCCTCCCCCGTGGCCGGCAAGCTGCTCGAGATCAAGGCCAACGAGGACGACACCGTCGAGGTCGGCGCCGTGCTGGCCATCGTGGGTGACGAGGGCGAGGGTGGTGGCGAGGCGACCGAGACCGCGGAGCCCGAGGCCGAGCCCAAGGACGAGCAGGAGTCGGAGAAGAAGACCGAGCAGGAGGAGGAGATCGCCGAGGAGACCGGCGAGCTCCCCGCCGGCGACGAGACGCCCGAGGCGGAGAAGCAGGATGCGCCGGCCGAGGAATCCAAGCCGGCCGCTGAGGAGAAGCCCGCCGGGGGTGGCGGCGGCACGTCGGTCACCCTGCCTGCGCTCGGCGAGTCGGTGACCGAGGGCACGGTCACCCGTTGGCTGAAGAAGGTCGGCGACGACGTCGCCGTCGACGAGCCGCTGCTCGAGGTCTCCACCGACAAGGTCGACACCGAAATCCCTTCGCCTGTGGCCGGGACGCTGCTGGAGATCAAGGCCGAGGAGGACGAAACCGTCGAGGTCGGCGCCGAGCTGGCTGTCATCGGCTCCGGCGAGGCTGCTCCCGCCGCCGAGGAGAAGCCCGCCGAGCCCGCCGCCGAGGAGAAGCCCGCGGAGGAGAAGCCGGCCGAGCCCGCCGCCGAGGAGAAGCCGGCCGAGCCCGCCGCGGAGGAGAAGCCCGCCGAGCCCGCCGCCGAGGAAGCACCCGCCGCTGAGCCGCAGCAGCAGGAGAAGGCCGAGGAAGCCCCCGAGCAGGAGACGACTGCCGCCGACGACCAGAGCTCCTACGTCACCCCGCTAGTCCGCAAGCTGGCCAACCAGCACGGTGTCGACCTCGCCGCCGTCACGGGCAGCGGTGTGGGCGGCCGGATCCGCAAGCAGGACGTCCTCGACGCGGCAGCCCAGGCCAAGTCCGCCAGCCAGCCGGCGCCGGCAGCCCAGCCTGCCGCACCGGCAGCCGCCGCCGCGAGCAGCAGTCCCAAGCCGGCCGCCAGCTCCACGTCGGCCTCGCTCCGCGGGACCACCGAGGACCTGTCGCGACTGCGCAAGATCATCGCCGAGCGCATGGTCGGCTCCCTGCAGACCACCGCACAGCTCACGCAGGTGATGGAGATCGACGTCACCACCATCGCGCGCCTGCGCGAGTCGGTGAAGGCGGACTTCCTGGCGCGCGAGGGGGTCAAGCTGACCTACCTCCCGTTCTTCGCCAAGGCCGCCATCGACACCCTCAAGGAGCACCCGAAGCTCAACGCGGCGATCGACACCGACGCCGGCAAGGTGACCTACTACGACCGCGAGAACATCGCGTTCGCCGTCGACACCCCGAAGGGCCTGCTGACCCCGGTCGTCAAGGACGCCGGTGACCTCTCGATCGCCGGCCTGGCGAAGAAGATCGCCGACATCGCCGAGCGCACCCGGAGCAACAAGATCGGTCCCGACGAGCTCTCCGGGGGACGTTCACCATCACCAACCTCGGCAGCTTCGGGGCCTTGTTCGACACTCCGATCATCAACACCCCGCAGGTGGCGATCCTCGGGCCCGGGGCCGTCGTGAAGCGGCCGGTCGTGATCGACGACCCCAACCTCGGCGAGACGATCGCCGTGCGCCACATGGTCCACTTCTCGCTGACCTACGACCACCGCCTGGTCGACGGCGCCGACGCCGGCCGGTTCCTGTCGGCGGTCAAGACGCGCCTCGAGAGCGGCCAGTTCGAGGTCTGAGCCACGACCACGCACGACCAGACGCGGACCCCGGTCGCCCACGGCGACCGGGGTCCGCGTTTTGTCGATGTGGTGAGGTGGAGCCATGCGCGTCGTCATCGCCGGAGCATCCGGGTTCCTCGGCACCCACCTGACCGAGCACCTGCGCGTCGGGGGGCACGAGGTCACCCACCTGGTCCGTCGACCCGCCCAGACCAGGCACCAGTCCCAGTGGGACCCCTATGCCGACCAGGTCGACCAGGACCTCATCGACCGCGCCGACGTCGTGGTCAACCTGGCCGGCGCCAACATCGCCGGCAACCCACACTCGCGCAAGCAGGCGGACGCCGTTCTCGAGAGCCGGCTCGCCACCACCGACGTCCTGGCCCGGGCCGTGGCGCGGGCCGAGCGAGCGCCCGCGTTCCTCGCAGGCAACGGCATCAGCTGGTATGGCGACCACGGCGCCCAGGAGCTGACCGAGACCAGCACCAGCCAGGGTGACGCCTTCCTGACGCAGGTCGCCCGGGAGTGGCAGGCAGCGGCCGCTCCGGCGATCGAGGCCGGCACCCGTGTGTGCGTGCTGCGCACGGCACCCGTGCTCGACCGTGCGTCCTCCCCGCTCAAGGAGCTCAGGCAGCTCTTCCGGCTGGGGCTCGGGGCGCGGCTGGGAGACGGGCAGCAGTACTTCCCGATCATCTCGCTGCGCGACTGGGTGGGTGCGGTGTCCTACCTCGCCGAGTCGCGTGACGTCTCGGGCGAGTTCAACCTCTGCTGCCCGCAGACGCCGACGAACGCCGAGTTCACCCGCGCGCTCGCCGAGGCCGTCCACCGCCCTGCCTTGCTCGTCGCACCGTCGTCGGTGCTCAAGGTCGCCGCGGGCCGGATGGCGCCCGAGCTGCTCGGCTCGCTCAACGCCCGCCCGGCGGCGTTGGAGCGCGCCGGCTATGACTTCCAGGACGTCGACGTCCGCGAGGTGCTGGCGGCGGCGCTGTCCTGATCGCGCACCCTCACCATCAGCCAGGCGCCGTCGATCCGTCTGAGGGTCAGGGTGCGGACGCTGGCGCGGTCGCGTGGCAGCGACGGGCGCGACGCGGCGCCCCGGACGACGCCCCCGGCGACCCGGTCGGTCACCCTTAGCCTCAGCTCGTCGTTTGACTGCTCCAGCACCTCGAGCGCCAGCACCTGGGTGGTCAGACCCTCGACGCGCAGTCCGCGATCGGCATATGCCCCGAGCATGCGGACGTCGACCCGGCCGGTGCGTGAGCCGTCGGCATACAGGTCGCCGAGCGCCTCGGCGTCGCCGGCCGCCCAGGCAGCCGAGCGCCGCGCATCCCAGTCGGCCAGCACGGCCCGCGGGTCGGTCCCGGCGGCTGCCGGCGGACCGGTCGTCGACGTCTGGGCCGAGTCGCGCTGCGAGACCAGGAAGAGGGCGGTGGTGGCCACGACGGCGCACACCGTCACGGCCAGGAGGTAGGGCACCAACCGTCGCGGATCCACTCCCCCACCGTGCCCCAGTTCCGCACGACCCGTCGGGGCTCATCCACAGGCGTAGGCTCAGGACATGCAGTTCGAGATCGCCGGTCTGGGCCGGGACGCCGTCGACTACCTCGCCGCATGGGACCTCCAGCGGTCGGTCCACGGAGAGGTCGTGGCGGGCACTCGCAGCGGCACGGTGCTGCTGCTCGAGCACCCCCCGGTCTTCACCGCCGGCAAGCGCACCGACCCGCACGAGCGTCCGCTCGACCCGGGAGGTGCGCCGGTGATCGACGTCGACCGCGGCGGCAAGATCACCTTCCACGGTCCGGGCCAGCTGGTGGGCTACCCCATCGTGGCCCTGCCCGACCACGTCAAGGTGGTCGACTACGTGCGTCGCGTCGAGGAGGCGCTGATCGCCGTGTGCGCCGGGTTCGGCGTCACGACCGCCCGGGTGCCGGGGCGCAGCGGCGTGTGGCTGCAGGCCGACGAACGGGGCCCCGAGCGCAAGATCGCCGCCCTGGGGATCCGGGTCAGCCGGGGCGTGACCATGCACGGCTTCGCGCTCAACTGCGACGTCGACCTGGGGTGGTACGACCGCTTTGTCCCGTGCGGCATCGCTGACGCGGGCGTCACCTCGCTCAGCCGTGAGCTCGGCCGCGACGTGCCCGTCGCGGAGGTCCTCCCGGTGGTCCAGGAGCACCTGACGACCTATCTCGCCTGGGAGCCCTACATTCCGACCCCCGACTACGAGCCGCGCCCGGAGCCGGGGCGCGTGCCCCGGATCGAGCTCCTGACGCCCGGTCGCTGAACCCGGCGAGCCGCGGGCGCAGTCGCTTCGCGGCTCTGCCAGAGTCCTCCCTCGGGGGCGTCACCGCGACGCCGGGGGAAGGAACGATCGTGACAGCCACGACCACAGCCGACCTGGTCATCGAGACCAAGGGGCTGCGCAAGGAGTTCAAGAGCCGACAAGGGACTCGGGTCGCTGTCGACGACCTCGACCTGGCGGTCCCGCGCGGTGGCGTGCACGGCTTCCTGGGGCCGAACGGGTCGGGCAAGACCACGACGATCCGGATGCTGCTGGGACTTGCCCGCGCCACCAGCGGCGAGATGTCGCTCTTCGACCAGCGGGTCCCGCAATGCTTGTCGGAGGTGATGGGCCGCGTCGGCGCGGTCGTGGAGATGCCGAAGTTCCTGCCCAACTTCAGCGGCCGGCAGAACCTCACGATCCTTGCGCGCACGATCGGCGCTCCCGCCGACCGCGTCGCCGCAGCGGTCGAGACCGTCGGTCTCACCGGACGCGACGGCGATCGCTTCAAGTCCTACTCGCTCGGCATGAAGCAGCGGCTGGCCATCGCCGCCACCCTGCTCAAGGACCCGGCGCTGCTGATCCTCGACGAGCCCACCAACGGGCTCGACCCGGCCGGGATCCGGGAGATCCGCGAGACGATCCGCGCCCTCGGCGAGTCGGGCGTGACGGTGCTGCTGAGCTCCCACATCCTCGCCGAGGTGCAGCAGGTCTGCGACAGCGCGACCATCATCGGCAACGGCCGGATGCTCGCCTCCGGTCGGGTGGAGGACCTCCTCGCGACCTCCGGGACGACCTACTTGGTGCGGGTGGCCGACGCTGCGGCTGCGGTGCCCGTCCTCGAGCGTGGCGGCTTCAGCGCCACGCTGGACGGCGAGATCCTCCGGGTCGAGGGCAGCAGCCCACCCACGGAGATCTCCCGGCTGCTGGCCGAGGAGCAGATCTGGCTCAGTGAGCTGACCCCGTCCCGGCAGGACCTCGAGTCGTTCTTCCTCGAGCTCACGACCGACCAGACCCTCGGAGGGGAACGATGATCCGGCTGTTGGGCGTCGAGCTCACCCGACTGCGGTGGCGCCGAGCGGTCGTCTCACTGCTGGTCGCTGCGTTCGCGATGCCGCTCATCGTCCTGGCCATCACCCTGTGGGACAGCCGACCTGTCAGTGCCGACGAGCTGGCGCAGGCCGAGAGACTGGCCGCCGAGCAACGCAACGACCCGCTGTTCGAGCGCGACCTGGAGCAGTGCCGCAAGGACCCGGGCTCGTGGGGTGCGGCGACAGCCGATGACTGCGAGGCACTCATGGAGCCGCAGGCAGAGTGGTTCCTGACCCGCCAGCCGCTGGAGATCGGGCCGGTGCTGCGCGACCAGGGGACCGCCATCGGGGTCGTGGGGATGATGCTCGTGCTGCTGGCCGGGGCGACCTTCGTCGGCGCCGACTGGGCCTCGGGCTCGATGAGCAACCAGCTGCTGTTCGAGCCTCGGCGCCTCCGGGTGTGGCTCGCCAAGGCCGGGGCGCTCGCCGTGGCGGGCGCTGTCACCGCTGCGATCGCGCAGGGCGTGTTCTGGCTGGGCATCTGGCTGGCCGCCCGCAGCTGGGACATCGAGGCCTCCGCCCAGACGTGGGACCGCGTCGACGGGGTGGTCCTGCGCTCGGTCGCGCTCGTGGTGGGGGCTGGGGTCCTGGGCTTCGCCCTCACGACGCTCTTCCGCAGCACGGTCGCCACGCTCGGCATCCTCTTCGCGGTGTCGGTCGGCGGGATGATCGTCCTCGGCGCGTTGGGACTCGACGCACGATGGTCGCCGATCACCAACCTCGAGGCCTGGATCCAGGACGGCGCCGAATACTTCAGCGACGGCGAGGTGATGTGCACCCGCGATGAATCCGGCAACGAGACGTGCGAGGGCGGAGGTGTCCAGACGCTCACCTGGTGGGAGTCCGCACGCTTCCTGGGCACGATCCTCGCGGGTTCGGTGACGCTCTCGATCGCGTCCTTCGTGCGGCGCGACGTCCCGTGAACGGGCGGCTTGTCCCGCGCGTAGAGTGACTGCGTGACAGCCTCCGCCCCACACGAACCGACGACCCCGGACCCGACCGCACAAGGTCGCAAGCTCCTGCGTCTGGAGATCCGCAACGCCGAGACGCCGATCGAGCGCAAGCCCGCCTGGATCAAGACCCGCGCCCGGATGGGCCCGGAATACACGGCGCTGCAGAACCTGGTGAAGTCCGAGGGTCTGCACACCGTGTGCCAGGAGGCGGCCTGTCCCAACATCTTCGAGTGCTGGGAGGACCGTGAGGCGACGTTCCTCATCGGTGGTGACCAGTGCACGCGGCGCTGCGACTTCTGCCAGATCGACACCGGCAAGCCGCAGCCCCTCGATCGCGACGAGCCGCGCCGGGTCGCAGAGTCGGTGCAGAAGATGGAGCTGCGCTACGCCACCATCACCGGCGTCGCGCGCGACGACCTTCCCGACGGGGGCGCCTGGCTGTATGCCGAGACGGTCCGAGCGATCCACGAGCTCAACCCCGAGACCGGCGTGGAGAACCTCATCCCCGACTTCAACGGCCAGCCCGACCTGCTGCGCGAGGTCTTCGAGTCACGTCCCGAGGTGCTGGCCCACAACGTCGAGACCGTGCCGCGGATCTTCAAGCGGATCCGTCCGGCGTTCCGCTACGACCGCTCCCTCGACGTCATCACCCAGGCCCGCGACTTCGGTCTCGTCACCAAGTCCAACCTCATCCTCGGCATGGGCGAGACCCGCGAGGAGGTCAGCCAGGCGCTCCGCGACCTCCACGCGGCGGGTTGTGAGCTGATCACGATCACCCAATACCTCCGGCCCTCGGTGCGCCACCACCCCGTCGAGCGCTGGGTCAAGCCCGAGGAGTTCATCGAGCTCAAGGACGAGGCCGACGAGATCGGCTTCTCGGGAGTGATGTCCGGACCGCTGGTTCGTTCGTCCTACCGTGCCGGCCGGTTGTACCGTCAGGCCATCGAGAGCAGGGCCGCCAGCTCCGGCGTCCCTGCCTGACCTCCCCTCCACGACGAAGCACGACGCAGCAAAGGGCCCCACATGTCATCCCCCGCCACCCCGCCCACCAAGCGGCGCCAGCAGCTCATCCAGACCTACCGGATGGCCAAGGAGTCCGACCGACGCATCGGCCTCTACACCCTGGGCGCCTTCCTGCTGGGCGCCGCACTCGGCTTCGCGATCCTGTTCTTCGTGATCCCCGGCGACGGGACCCTGTCGCTGGTGCTCTCGATCGTCTCCGCCCTGCTGTTCGGCGTCCTGGCCGCCCTCATCATCTTCGGCCGGCGCGCCCAGCGGGCCGCGTTCGGCCAGATGGAGGGCAAGACCGGCGCCGCCGCCTCCGCGCTGCAGATGCTCAGGCGCGGCTGGAAGACCGACCCGGTCGTCGGCTTCAACCGTCAGCAGGACATCGTGCACCGCGTGGTCGGCCCGCCCGGCATCGTGCTCGTCGGTGAAGGCAACCACAACCGGGTCAAGACGCTGCTCGCCACCGAGCGTCGCAAGCACGAGCGGGTGCTGCCCGAGACGCCGATCCACGAGGTCATCTGCGGCAACGGCGAGGGCGAGGTCCCCCTCCCCAAGCTGGTGCGCCACGTGACCAAGCTCGGCCGCAACGTCAAGCCGGCAGAGCTGACCGACATCCGCAACCGGATCAAGGCCATCGACGCCCAGCGCGGCACCATCCCGATGCCCAAGGGCCCCGTGCCGACGTCGATGAAGGGCATGCGCAGCCAGCAGCGCGGCCGCTAGGCCCGCAGATCGGCCAGCCGGACCGTCTGCGTCTTCACGGCCATGTCGTGGAGGCCGCGCCCGTCGGGGCGGAACACCAGCGGCGGGATCACGAGCGCGATCAGGATGCTGCGCAGCAGCGCCGGGAACAGCTCGATCGGGCGGCCCACGCCGTCGACGCGCACGACCCGCAGCCGGGTGACGAGCTTGCCGAACGAGCCACCCAGCAGGGCGGTGAAGAAGGCCGATTCGAGGATGAAGAGGCCGGTCGCATAGAAGCCTGACAGCGGGTCGTCGCTCCACTGCTCGGGACCGAGGACGAAGACCACCACCAAGGTGCACGCCGCCCAGTCCACGACCAGCGCCCCGAACCGACGGGCCCAGGAGGCGGTCTCGATCACCGGCGCAGCCTATTCGACCGGTGTGGCCCGCGGCGGCACGGCCACCTCGACCGGGGTCCCCCACCGGCTGTAGCCCACCTGGGCCGACTGCTCCGGGTTGTCCGGGACCTCGTAGGCCAACCGCACGGGGAGCGAGTCGGCGTCGACGTACAGGTCCATCTCGATGGTGTCGGGCAGGTCCATCTGCCGATAGATGGACCCCTCCGGCAAGGACTTGAACCAGTCGCGGGTGTCGACGGTCAGCACGTGGTGGTCGGTCTCCACCCCGTCGATCGTCTCCGTGCCTGCGGACTCGGTGCCGGTGACGGCGTCCGCGAGCGCTTGGTTGTCCTCGACGACGTCGATGTCGAGCAGCGGCGGCACGATGCCGGCGTCGAAGCCGCCCTCACCGCTCAGCCTGGGGTCGTCCACGGCGACGTAGGTCCACTGGTTGCCGACGAGCTCGCCACCGACGTACACCCGGTCATCGACCAGGCGCACGTCGATCCGCTGCGTGGGGTCCCCGCCCGTGACGGCGCGGAAGGAGCGATCGGCTCCCAGGGTCGTGTTGATGGTGATGTCGTCGGGCGTCTGCTTGGTGCCCAGGGTCAGGCGTACGGCGGTCTGGTCGGCGATCGCCTCGTTCATCTGCGTGACCACGCCGGCTCCGCCGCTGTCGTCGCCCGCGTCGTCGCTGCAGGCGCTCAGGGCGGCCAGGAGGGTCGCGGTCAGCGCGGTGACAAGCATCCGCCGTCCCGAGGGAGCTGTTCTGGGCATGTCGGGAACCGTATCCCGCGGTCCGGAACGGGCTGACCGGCCGGGTCGGAGGATCGTTAACACGCTCGTAATACGAGGGCACGAGTTCGAAACGCCAGCACCATAACGTGCGACGAACGAACAGTGGTGACACCGGGTCGCCGATGCTAGGGAGCAAGAATGACTGCGAACCTCGTCCGCTTGGCCGCTATCAAGGACGTCCAGGCCTGCGAGCCTCCGGCGACCTTCTTCGACATCGCCGAGGAGACCGGCTCGGTCTTCGGCGAGAACGTCTTCAGCCTCTCGGTGATGAAGAAGCGACTGCCGAAGTCGGTCTTCAGGTCGGTCTCCGCGACCATCGAGAAGGGCGAGGCCCTCGACCCGGCCATCGCCGACGTGGTCGCCTCCGCCCTGAAGGACTGGGCGATGGAGAAGGGTGTGACGCACTACGCGCACGTCTTCTATCCCCTCACCGGCCTGACCGCGGAGAAGCACGACTCCTTCATGGAGCCGGTCGGCGACGGCACGGCCATCTGGGAGTTCCAGGGCAAGACCCTCATCCAGGGCGAGCCGGACGCGTCGTCCTTCCCCAACGGTGGGATCCGCGCCACCTTCGAGGCCCGCGGCTACACCGGCTGGGACGTCCAGTCCCCGGCGTACATCCTCGAGAACCCCAACGGCAACACGCTGTGCATCCCCACGATCTTCGTGTCGATGACCGGCGAGGCACTGGACCACAAGACCCCGCTGCTGCGCTCGCAGAAGGCGATGGCCGACCAGGCCACCCGCATCCTGGAGCTGTTCGGCCACAAGGACATCGACAACGTCGTTTCCTACTGCGGCCCGGAGCAGGAGTACTTCCTCGTCGACTCGTCCTTCGTCAACCTCCGCCCCGACCTCCTCAACGCCGGGCGCACGCTGTTCGGCGCCAAGCCGCCCAAGGGCCAGGAGTTCGACGACCACTACTTCGGTGCCATCCCGGACCGGGTCCTGGCGTTCATGCACGACACCGAGCGCGCACTGTTCAAGCTCGGCATCCCGGCCAAGACCCGCCACAACGAGGTCGCCCCCGGTCAGTTCGAGATCGCTCCGGTCTTCGAGCGGTCCAACCTGGCATCGGACCACCAGCAGATGCTGATGTCGATCTTCCGCTCGGTCGCCAAGCAGCACGGCATGGAGTGCCTCTTCCACGAGAAGCCCTTCGCCGGCGTCAACGGCTCGGGCAAGCACGTCAACTTCTCGTTCGGCAACAACTCGCAGGGCAACCTGCTGCTGCCCGGGGACAACCCGCACGACAACGCCCAGTTCCTGGTCTTCTGCGCGGCCATCATCCGCGCGGTCCACCAGCACGGTGGCCTGCTGCGCCTCTCGGTCGCGTCCGCCGGCAACGACCACCGCCTCGGCGCCAACGAGGCCCCGCCGGCGATCATCTCGATCTTCCTCGGCGACCAGCTCGCCGACGTGTTCGACCAGATCGCCAAGGGCGGCGCGACGTCGTCGAAGCAGAAGGGCATCCTCAACGTCGGCGTGGACACGCTGCCCGACCTGACCAAGGACGCCGGCGACCGCAACCGCACCTCGCCGTTCGCCTTCACCGGCAACCGCTTCGAGTTCCGCGCCGCGGGGTCCAACCAGACCGTGGCCGCCCCGATGGTCATCATCAACACGATCATGGCCGAGGCCCTCGACTTCTGCGCGAGCGAGCTCGAGGCTGCCGTCGCGGCCGGCACCGACTTCAACGAGGCCGTCCAGACCCTGCTCGCCAAGATCGTGGAGAACCACGGTGCGGTGATCTTCAACGGCAACGGCTACTCCGACGAGTGGCACCTCGAGGCCGAGGCCCGCGGCCTGAAGAACCTCCGCACCACGGTCGACTCGCTGCCGGAATACCTCACGCCCGAGTCGCGCGAGCTCTTCTCGACGTACGGCGTCTTCAACGAGGCCGAGCTGGAGTCCCGCTTCGAGGTGGGTGTCGAGCAGTACGTCATGACCCTGGTCGTCGAGGCCAACCTGACGGCTGAGATCGCGCAGACCACGATCCTGCCGGCCGCGGTGCGCTTCCAGACCGAGCTCGCCCAGAACGTCGGGGCCCTCAAGGCTGCCGGTGTCGACGCCGACACCAGTGACCTGCTGGTCATCTCCGAGCTGGTGACCGACCTGCGAACCGGCCTGGCCGGCCTCAAGGACGCTGTCGCCGGGGCCCTGGAGCACGAGGGGATCGCCGAGGCGACCTACCAGCGCGACGTCGTCATCCCGGCGATGGCCGCGGTGCGCGCTGCGGCCGACGCGCTCGAGGCCGTCGTCGCCGACGACCTGTGGGCGCTGCCGACCTACCAGGAGATGCTCTACATCCTGTGACGGGAGGTCCCATCTCGGTGGTCGGGAAGCCTGCTGGCGCTCGGCGGGGCACCGAGGCCCTGTTGTAAGTTTCGTGAGGCACGAGCGCAGCGTCGCGCCAGCGTGCACCCCACTCGATCCCGTGCCGCCCGGTGGCGTGCCAAGGAGGACGAATGTTCAGCAACAGCGAAGAGCTGCTCAAGTACATCAAGGACGAGCGCGTCGAGATGGTCGACGTCCGTTTCTGCGACCTGCCCGGCGTCATGCAGCACTTCACGGTGCCGGTCTCCTCGTTCGACCAGTCGGTCTTCGACGACGGGCTGGGCTTCGACGGCTCCTCCATCCGTGGCTTCCAGGCGATCCACGAGTCCGACATGCAGCTGTTCCCGGACCCGACGACGGCCTACATCGACCCCTTCCGGGTCGCCAAGACCCTGGTCGTCAACTTCTTCATCCACGACCCGATCACCGGCGAGGCCTACTCCCGCGACCCGCGCAACATCGCCAAGAAGGCGATGGCCTACCTCGCCAGCACCGGCATCGGCGACAAGGCGTTCTTCGCTCCCGAGGCCGAGTTCTACGTCTTCGACAGCGTGCGGTTCGAGACCTCTGCCAACGAGGGCTACTACCACATCGACTCCGAGGCTGGGGCCTGGAACTCGGGCACCGCAGGCACCGCCGACAGCCCCAACCGCGGCTACAAGGTGAAGTACAAGGGCGGCTACTTCCCCGTCGCCCCCTACGACCACTTCGGTGAGCTGCGCGACGAGATGGTCATCGAGCTGGAGAAGTCGGGCCTGCTCGTCGAGCGCGCCCACCACGAGGTCGGCACCGCCGGCCAGGCCGAGATCAACTACAAGTTCGACGAGCTGCTCAAGGCCGCCGACGATGTGATGAAGTTCAAGTACATCATCAAGAACGTCGCCTGGCGCAACAACAAGACCGCCACCTTCATGCCGAAGCCGATCTTCGGCGACAACGGCTCGGGCATGCACGTGCACCAGTCGATCTGGAACGAGGGACAGCCGCTGTTCTTCGACGAGACGGGGTATGGCGGCCTGTCGGACATGGCCCGCCACTACATCGGCGGCATCCTCAAGCACGCGCCGTCGCTGCTCGCCTTCACCAACCCGACGGTGAACTCCTACCACCGCCTGGTGCCGGGCTTCGAGGCGCCGATCTCGCTGGTCTACTCCCAGCGCAACCGCTCGGCCTGCGTGCGCATCCCGATCACCGGCGCCAACCCCAAGGCCAAGCGCATCGAGTTCCGCTGCCCCGACCCGTCGGCGAACCCCTACCTCGCCTTCTCGGCGCTGCTGCTCGCCGGCATCGACGGCATCCAGAACAAGATCGAGCCGCCGGCGCCGATCGACAAGGACATCTACGAGCTGCCGCCGGACGAGATGGCCGACATCAACCAGGTCCCGACCTCGCTCGACGCGGTGCTGGACAACCTGGAGCGTGACCACGACTTCCTGACCGTGGGCAACGTCTTCACGCCTGACCTGATCGAGACCTGGATCGACTACAAGCGCCAGAACGAGATCCTGCCCGTGCAGCTGCGCCCGCACCCGCACGAGTTCGAGCTCTACTACGACATCTAGTCACTTGTGCACGTAGAGCTCGAACTCACCGTTCGAGAACGAGGGCTCCGGCTTGGCCGGGGCCCTCGTTGCACGTCAGCGTCGCGATCTCGCAGGTCTACACGGACACAGCGATAGTGGCGACGATGATGCGCTCCCGATCAGGTAGGACCGCCACGCCCGCGATCGCCGCCGCCGCCGACCAAGCGGGCCGCCGCCACGAGCGCGGCGAACAACCCCGCGTCCGCCGCCATCTCCGGGTGCCACTGCACGCCGAAGCAGAACCGCTCGCCCGGTGCCTCCATCGCCTCCAGCAGCCCGTCCTCCGACCACGCCGCGGGCGTGAAGCCCGGGTGGGTACGCACCGACTGGTGGTGGTGGCAGTGGACGCTCAGTCGAGGCTCCACGAGGGACGCCAAGCGGCTCTCGGGAACCATGGAGACCGCGATCGTGCCGAAGGCGTCCCCCCCGGGACTGTGCCCGGTGTGGTTCACCAGGTCGGGGACGTGCTGGTCGAGCACCCCGCCGGCGTGGGCCGCCATCACCTGCATGCCGCGACAGACGCCCAGGACCGGCAGGCCACGCGCGTCGGCCGCGTCCAGCAGCGCGAGCTCCCAGCCGTCCCGGTCGTCGCGCCAGCTCGTGGTCGACGAGTGCGGGTCCTCGCCGTACCGCTGGGGGTTGACGTCCGCTCCGCCGCTGATGAGCAGCCCATCGAGGCGGTCGACGACGGCAGCGGCCGCTGTGGCGTACGGCGCCACGGGCGGCAGCAGGACCGGCAGGCCGCCGACAGCCTGGATCGCCGCAGCGTACGTCGTGGGCAGCAGGTCGGCGGACGTGTCCCAGACCCCCCACCGGGCCGGCTCCCGGTAGGTGGTGAGCCCGATGACCGGTGTCACAGCGGGGTGACGTAGGCGCCGGAGATCCCGCCGTCGACGAGGAACGTCGAGGCGGTGATGAAGGAGGACTCGTCCGAGGCCAGGAACAGCACGGCGTTGGCCATCTCCTCCGGCTCCCCGAAGCGACCCATCGGGACGTGGACGAGTCGCCGCGCGGCGCGTTCCTCGTCCTTGGCGAAGAGCTCCTGCAGCAGCGGGGTGTTGACCGGGCCCGGGCACAGGGCGTTGACCCGGACGCCCTGCCGGGCGAACTGCACCCCGAGCTCACGCGACATGGACAGCACGCCCCCCTTCGACGCGGAGTAGGAGATCTGCGAGGTGGCCGCACCCATCACTGCGACGAAGGACGCGGTGTTGATGATCGAGCCCCGGCCCTGCTCGAGCATGTGCGGGAGCGCCGCCTTGCAGCACAGGTAGACGCTGGTCAGGTTGACCTCCTGCACCTTGCGCCACGCGTCCAGGTCGGTGTCGAGGATCGAGTCGTCCTCCGGCGGGGAGATGCCGGCGTTGTTGAAGGCGATGTCCACCGACCCGTAGGTGTCCTTGGCGGTGGCGAAGAGCGCGTCCACCTGCTCCTTGCTGGTGACGTCGGTGTGGACGTAGGTGATCTCGTCGTCCTCGGCGAGATCCTCTCCGCGGGCGTCGTCGAGGTCCCCGATGACGACCCGTGCCCCCTCCTCGCGGAAGCGGCGCACGGTCGCGAGACCGATCCCCGAGCATCCTCCGGTGATCACGGCGACCCTGCCCTCGAGGCGTCCAGTCATGGTGTCGACTTCCTTTCGTCGGTGTGGCGCCGTTGCGGGGCGCGGTGGTGGGGCGCGCTCAGTCCTGCGCGATGAAGACGTTCTTCTCCTCGGTGAACGCGTTCGGCGCGTCGGGGCCCAGCTCCCGGCCGAGGCCCGACTGCTTGTAGCCGCCGAACGGCGTCCAGTACCGCACCGAGGCGTGCGAGTTGACGCTGAGGTTGCCGGCTTCGACCCGCCGGGCGACCCGCAGGGCGCGGCCCAGGTCGCGGGTGAAGATCGAGCCGGACAGGCCGTACTCGGTGTCGTTGGCCAGCCGCACGGCCTCCTCCTCGTCGTCGAACGGCATCACCGCCACGACCGGCCCGAAGACCTCCTCACGCCAGATCGGCATGGCCGGGTCGTCGGCGAGGACGACGGTCGGCGGCACCCAGAACCCGTCGGAGTCCGGCACCGAGCCGGTGAAGGCCGTCTCCACGTCGACGAGGTACGACGTCACCGTCTCCTTCTGCTTCGCCGACACCAGCGGGCCCATCTCGCTGTCGGGATCAGCCGGGTCCGTCACCTTGAAGGCCGTCACCGCGCGCTCCAGGCCGCTCAGGAACTCGTCGTACGCCGACCGTTCGACGAGGATGCGGGAGCGGGCGCAGCAGTCCTGGCCGGCGTTGTCGAAGACGGCGTACGGCGCCCGCGCGGCGGCCTCGGCAACGTCCGCGTCCGCGAACACGATGTTCGCCGACTTGCCGCCGAGCTCCAGCGTCACGCGCTTCACCTGCTCAGCGCACCCGGCCATGATGCGCTTGCCGACGGCCGTCGATCCGGTGAAGCAGACCTTGCGCACCAGCGGATGGGTGACGAAGCGCTCCCCCACGACCGAGCCCCGGCCGGGGATCACCGTGAGCACACCCTCCGGGATGCCGGCCTCGAGCGCCAGCTCGGCCAGCCGGATCGCCGTCAGCGGCGTCAGCTCCGCGGGCTTGAGCACGACACAGTTGCCGGCGGCGAGCGCCGGCCCGAACCCCCAGGCGGCGATGGGCATCGGGAAGTTCCAGGGCACGATGACCCCGACGACGCCCAGCGGCTCGTGAAACGTGAGGTCGATGCCCCCGGCGACCGGGATCTGCCGGCCGAAGAGCCGTTCCGGCGCCGCGGAGTAGTAGTTGAGGACGTCGCGGACGTTCCCGGCCTCCCAGCGCGCGTTGCCCAGGGTGTGCCCAGCGTTGCGGACCTCGAGCTCGGCGAGCTCCTCGACGTGCTCGTCGACGACGGCGGCGAAGCGGCGCAGCAGCCGGGCACGCTCGCCCGGTGCGACGTCGCGCCACGCCGGGAACGCGTCGTGCGCCCGCTCGATGAGCGAGTCGGTCTGCTCCACGGACGCCAGGGCGACCTCGGTGACCGGCTCGGCGGTGGCCGGGTTGATGACGGTGTAGGTGTTCACGTCCGCCTCACATCCTCTCGAAGCCGCGGCGCAGCTCCCAGTCGGTGACCGCCGCGCCGAAAGCGGCCAGCTCGACGTCGGCCATGTTCGTGTAGTGGTCGACCACCTCGTCACCGAGAGCCGCGCGCGCCACTTGGGAGCCGTGGAACGCGTCGCGGGCCTCCCTCAGGGTGCCGGGCACCCGCGGCCGGTCCGAGACGTAGGCGTTGCCCTCCAGCGGGGGCTCGAGCTCGAGGCCCTGCTCGATGCCGTGCAGCCCGCCCGCCAGCATCGCGGCGATGGCGAGGTAGGGGTTCACGTCACCGCCCGGAACCCGGTTCTCCATCCGGGCGGCGGCACCACGTCCGACCAGGCGTACGGCGCACGTGCGGTTGTCCTCCCCCCACGCGATGGCGGTCGGCGCGAAGGAGCCGGCGGCGAAGCGCTTGTACGAGTTGACGTTGGGGGCGTAGAGCAGCGTGAAGTCCGCCATCGTCGCGAGCACGCCGGCCACGAAGCTGTCGTACAGCGGCGTCCGCGCGTTCGGCTCGTCCTCCCAGAAGACCAGCTCGCCGTCCGCCCCACGCAGGGACAGGTGGATGTGGCACGAGTTGCCCTCGCGCTCGTCGTACTTCGCCATGAACGTCAGCGACTTCCCGTGCTGCGCGGCGATCTCCTTGGCGAGCGTCTTGTAGACCGCGTGGTTGTCGGCCGTGACCAACACGTCGGCGTAGAGGAAGCCGACCTCGTGCTGGCCGAGGTTGCACTCACCCTTCGCCCCCTCCACGTCGAGCCCTGCGGCGTACGTCGTGTTGCGGATGTCGCGCAGCAGGGGCTCGATCCGGGTGGTGCCGAGGATGGAGTAGTCGACGTTGTACTGGTTGGCGGGGGTGAGCGCGCGGTACGCCGCGGCGGACGCGGCTTCGTAGGTGTCGTCGAAGACGATGAACTCCAGCTCGGTCCCGGCGAGAGCGACGTAGCCGAGGTCGCGGGCCCGTGCGGCCTGCTGCTTGAGGACGGCGCGGGGGTCCTGCACCACCGGGGCGTGCTGAGCGCTGTCCCGGGAGGGCCAGACGAGGTCGCACTGCACCATGGCGGACGCGGGCAGGTGCGGCAGGAGCCGGATCGTGTCGAGGTCCAGGACCATCTCCATGTCGCCGTAGCCCCGCTCCCACGACGTCATGGCATAGCCGTCGACGGTGTTCATGTCGATGTCGACGCCGAGGAGGTAGTTGCACCCTTCGACGCCGTGCTCGAGGGCGTGGTCGACGAAGTAGCGCCCATGCAGGCGCTTGCCCTGCAGTCGCCCTTGCATGTCGGTGAAGGCGACCACCACCGTGTCGATCTCACCCCTGTCGATCCGCTCCGTGAGGTCGTCGATCGTCAGGTGCCTGTCGTTGCGCGTCATGGGGTCCTCTCCCGAGCGGTGTGCGTCGTCACCCGAGGAGACCTCGGAGCAGGGCGGCAGTGTCGTCACAGTGCTGTTCCATGGCGCGTCGCGCCTTCGCCGGCTCCCCCGCGAGGATCGCGGCCACGATCGCGCGGTGCTGGCGCGTCGAGTGCTCGATGTTGGGCTCCAGCACCGGGATCGAGCGGAGCATGTCGTGCAGGCCCGCCTGCACCTCCGTCACGGCCGCCACCGTCATCGGCGAACCTGTCACGCTCGCGATGGCCAGGTGCAGCCGGGAGTCCGCCTGCCGGTGGGCACCGCTGTCGGGAGCCTGGTCGACCTCGGCGAGCGTCGTGGTGAGCAGCATCCGTTCCGTGGCGTTGAGCTGCCGGCTCGCAGCCAGCCACGAGGCGCCGGGCTCGACGATGCGACGAAAGGTGAGCGAGTCCAGGAGCTGCTCGCGTCGCTCGCCGGTGGCCGGCGTCCGGTCGGTCTCTTCGGCGGGCGGCCGGAAGGCGACCACGCTCCCACCGCCGCGACCTCGCGTCGTACGCACCATGCCGGCCGTGCGCAGCGCAGCGATCGCCTCGCGCAGCGTCGAGCGTGACACCCCCATCTGCTCGGCGAGCTCCCGCTCGGGTGGCAGGGCCGACCCGTAGGGGAACACACCGAGCCGGATGGCCGTGGCGAGCTGTTCGACGCAGCCCTCGAACGCGTGGTACCCCCGGACCGGCCGGAACACCACGTCGCCCAGCGGGGCAGCGGTCACTCCTCCTCCGCAAGGATCTGCTGTCGGGCCCGGTCGTGGCCCTCCTCCTCGTTGAAGATGTCGTCGAGGTCCTTGGTGGTGTATTCATCCTTGGCTCCGTGCATGAAGTGCTTGCGCCCCCGGCGAACCAGGTGACGGTGGCGAAGATGAACACCGTGGAGACCGCGATCGGCGCGTAGTTGAAGGTCGCGTCCCCGAAGGTCCCGGGCGCGTACGCCGGCAGCATGAACAGCACGACGATGAAGCACACCCACGCGACCGCGATCCAGCCGACGACGGGGCTCCACCGGCCCAGGTTCCACGGCCCGGTCTGGAAGTCGGGGTTCAGCCGCCGCAGCAGGACCGGTATCACGTAGGCGATGTAGAGCCCGATCACCGCGACCGACGTCACCGCGAAGTAGGCGGTGAGGTTCCAGATCGCCGGGAGGGTCAGCACCACCGACCAGAACACGCAGAACCAGATGGAGTTGGTCGGCGTCCCGGTGCGCGGGTTCACCTTCTTCCAGATCTGCGATCCGGGCAGCGCGTTGTCGCGCGAGAAGGCGTAGGTCATCCGGGAGTTCGCGGTGACCGACGCCATCCCGCAGAAGAACTGCGCGACGGCGGCGATGAGCAGCATCAGCTTGCCGAGGTCGTCCCCGGCCGCGTCGATGAAGATCTGCGCCGGCGGGAGGCCGGTCTCGGTGGCCCGCTGGGCGTCGTAGTCCTGGATGGCTGCCGTCACGCTCACCAGCAGGATCCAGCCGGCGATCAGTGACACCCAGACACTGCGGACGATCCCCTTGGGTGCCTGGACGCTGGCCCCCTTCGTCTCCTCGGCGACGTGCGCGGACGCGTCGTACCCGGTGAACGTGTACTGCGCCATCAGCAGTCCGATGAGGAACACGTAGATGGCGCTCTCCCACCCGGTGGCGTTGCGGTACTCGGTGAACGTCCACGTGAGCGACTGGTGCTGGTCGGGGACCAGCCACAGGATCGAGACGATCACGGCGACGCCGACGATGTGCCACCACGCGGAGACGTCCGAGAGAAGCTTGACGAGGTTGACGCCGAAGGTGTTCAGCAGCCCGTGCAGCGTGATGATGACGAGGAACGCGATGAACGTCGAGGTGAGCGTGACGTCGACCCCGAAGGTGAGGTTCAGCAGCGCCATCCAGGTGACGGCGGCGCCGTAGTCGATCGCGGCCGTCACGGCGACCTCGCCGAGGAAGTTGAACCAGCCGACGTACCACGCCCAGACTCGCTTGTTCTTCCGCGCCAGCTGGCCGGCCCAGTAGTAGAGCCCACCGGCCGTCGGGTAGCTGGAGCAGATCTCGGCCATCGCCATCGCGACGAGGAGGACGAAGATCCCGACCAGCGGCCAGCCGAGCGAGATCACGATCGGCCCGCCGGCATCCATGGCGAGGTAGTACGTCGTGATGCAGCCCGCGAGGATCGAGATGATCGAGAAGGACACGGCGAAGTTGGAGAACCCGCTCATGCCTCGATGCAGCTCCTGGGTGTAGCCCAGCTCCGCCAGCCTCTCCTCGTCAGCGCTCAATGACACGTCGCGTGGTTCCGTGGTGCTCATGGCACTCCTTCGTCCGTGGGCCGACGATCGCGAGTGTGACGCCGCTCACGTTGCGCTGTCAATGGCACGACCTCAGACCTTTCTTGCCCAGTCCGGCCCTGCTGCTCCCTGCTGCTCCTGACGGCCTGGTCAGGGGACTATCGTCGCCGCATGCGAGTCCACGTGCGGTGCGGCCGGTGACCGCGACCGCGCTCGCAGTGGAGCCCGAGCGTTCGAGTCGCTCGGGCGCCATCGTGCTGGTGCTGGCGCTGTGCGGCACGGCGGTGTCGCTGATGCAGACGCTGGTCGTCCCGTTGCTGACGGACTTCCCCCGGCTGCTCGACACGACGCCTGACAACGCGGCCTGGCTGGTGACGGTCACGCTGCTCACCAGCGCCGTGGCCACGCCCATCCTGTCCCGGCTGGCCGACATGCACGGCAAGCGCCGGATGATCGTCGTGTCGCTGGTCGCCCTGCTCGCCGGCTCCCTGCTCGGCGCGCTGAGCGACTCGCTCGCCGTGCTGATCGTCGCCCGCATGTTGCAGGGGTTCGCGCCGGCGCTGATCCCGATCGGCATCTCGACGATGCGCGACGAGCTGCCGCCGGAGAAGATCGGCGGCGCGGTCGCCCTGATGAGCGCCACGCTCGGCATCGGTGGCGCCGTGGGCCTCCCACTGTCGGGCGTGATCTATGAGGCGTTCGGCTGGCAGGCGGTCTTCTGGGGCAGCGTGGTCATGTCGCTGGTGATGCTGGCGCTGGTCCTCACCGTGGTGCCGGAGTCGGGGGTGAGGACGCCCAGCCGCTTCGACTGGCTGGGCGCCATCTTGATGTCGATCGCCCTGACGGCCCTCTTGCTGGGCATCTCCAAGGGGGGCGTCTGGGGGTGGACGTCGCAGTGGACGCTGCTCTCCTTCACCCTCGCCGTGCTCTTCTTCGCCCTCTGGGCTCCGTGGGAGCTGCGCACCGGCGCGCCCCTCGTCGACCTGCGCACCTCGACCCGCCGACCCGTGCTGCTCACCAACATCGCCTCGCTGCTGGCCGGGTTCGCGATGTTCACCAACCTGCTGGTCGCCACCCAGCAGCTCCAGATCCCTGTCTCGACCGGCGTCGGGTTCGGCCTGGGGGTCACCGAGGCCGGGCTGGCCATGCTGCCCGGCGGCGTGCTGATGGTCCTGATGGCGCCGGTCTCCGCGTCGATCACGCGCCGGTTCGGCGCACGGATCACCTTGATCGCCGGCCTCTGCATCACGGGCTTCGGCTACGTCGTCCGGGTGCTCCTCGACGGTTCCCTCATCCAGCTCATGGTGGGCGTCTCCGTCGTCTCGATCGGGATCGCAGTCAGCTTCGCGGCGATGCCGGTGCTGATCATGCAGTCGGTGCCGATCAGCGAGACGGCCGCGGCCAACGGGCTCAACACCGTGGTCCGCTCCATCGGCACCTCGACGTGCTCGGCCACCGTCGCAGCGGTGCTGACCGCCGGCATCGTCGCCGGCGGCGCCTACCCCTCCGAAGCGGCGCTGCACTCGATGAGCTGGATCGCCGCCGTTGCCGCGTTCGCCGGTGCGGCAGTCGGGTTCCTCATCCCCGCTCGTGTCGCCCCGGTCCTCGCGGCTGGTCCCCCGGTCGCCGGTGAACGGGCGCCCGTTGCTCGCGGCGACGCCGTACGCCGCGCTGACGTCGGCACCGAGGTCGTCGTCCGCGGCCGGGTGCAGCGTCCCGACGGCAAGCCCGCCCGACTCGCGGTGGTCTCGGTGCTCGACCGGCGCGGGCGACAAGCGGACTGGGCGCGCGCCGACAACGACGGTCGCTGGTCGGTCGTGCTGCCCGGGGCTGAGGAGTACCTGGTGATCTGCTCCGCCGAGGGCTGGGCTGCCCGGTCCGAGCTGCGCCACCTCTCGGCCGAGACCACCACCGTGCTCAGGCTCGACGAGCGGCTCACGGTCGCCGGCGTGGTCTCCCGCGGCGGGTGGCCCATCGACGACGCGCTCGTCGTGCTCACCGACGCCTCGGGCGAGTCCGCCGGTGCGACCAGGACTGATGAGGAGGGCCACTACGAGCTCGGACTGCCGCCTCTGGGTCGCTATGTGCTGACGGCGCTCGATCCCAGCACCGGGTTCGCGCAGTCCGAGGACGTGGTGATCAGCGCTCAACGACGTCGGTTCAACCTCGTCCTGCCGGAGCTGCTCGAACCGACGGATGCCCCGCCCACGACCTGATCTGGAGTCATGGCGGGCATGGGTGTCTCAAATCTGTCCGTGTCCACTTGCTACCCATAGGTAATCCCTACATTCGAGAGCAGCCAGCCTCTCGGGCGCCAGGGCGAAGTGGGCTACCGACGCAGGGGGGATGCATGCCGACCAGTGACGACGACCACCGAGCGATCGGCACCGACATCGATGCCCCGGTCGGCCGCATGATCGGAGCCCTGGCGCGACGCCAGCAGGTGCTGGTCAACGACGTCCACGTCCTGCTCGACGAGCTCGAGAAGGACGAGAGCGACCCGACGCGGCTGGAACGACTCTTCCGCGTCGACCACCTCGCCACGCTCCTGGGACGCAGCACTGCCAGCCTTGGTGTCCTGCTCGACACGAGCACCCACACCATGAGCGACCCACTGCGGCTCGCCGACGTGCTCCAGGCATCCGTCGCGGGAGTCCACGACTTCCGTCGCGTCGTGCTCCCCACCGCGCCGGAGCTCGATGTCGCCGGCGGCGTGGCCCTCGACCTGGTGCACCTGCTGACGGAGATCATCGACTACTCGCTGGCATCCAGCAGCACCGACACGGTGGTGGACATCGACCCCCCGCACGTCGACGGACAGACCGTCATCCGAGTGTGGAACCCAGCGCTGGCGATGCCTGACGGTTCGCTGTGGGCGATCAACAGCATGTTGCGCGCAGTGGATCCACCCGGGGATGACGGTCAAGAATCCATGGGTCTGTATGTCGCCGGTCGGCTCGCACTACGCCACGGTCTGACCGTCCAGCTGGCCCGCGCGGAGGACGGCGGAACTGCAGCCGCGATCCGCATCCCCGCGACCCTCGTCGCGAGCTCGGTCACGGCGCCGCCTTCGCCGAACGAGTACGTCGGTCGACACCGCAGGGAGTCGGTGGTCGAGAGCGCCATCACCAGCCTCGCGCTGCTCCATCACCGGGCCGGCATGCTGCGCGCCGGGCGACGCTGAGCTGTCCGCACATCTCGGAGACTGGGCAGTAACCAGAGCAGAGGCGTGACCCAGGTCGCTTACTGCGGGGTAGCGCCGAGAACCCCCTAGCGTCTTGTCCGATGCCGGGTGACGCGCTCCCCCGCATCCGGGTCGTGCATGTGTCCCTCCCAGGCATGCAGCCCGGCGCCCAGCCCGTCCCATCGGGCTGGGCGCACCCAACGTGGAGCCGCCACCGAGCCTCAGCGTGCGACGGTCTTGACCCGGAAGTCGTCGAAGGTCCCGGTGGCACCTTGGCCGAAGAGCCGCTCACTCAGCGGGATGCTCACCGCAAGCTCGGGTGCTTCGGGGTGTTGGAACGGGAAGGCGTCCAGCAGGCTGAACAGCCCGTGGCCGATCACGACACTGTTCACCTTGGCACTCAGGTCTTCTCCGGCGCCGAGCGACGGGTAGATGCCGCTGTAGGGAGCACCTTGGGCATCCAGGGGGACGCCGACGTCGTCGACGTGGGCGATCGGCTTTCCGTCGAAGAAGTAGTCCACCGAGCCCCCGGTGGCGTCGCGGTTGATGCGAATGCTGACGGTGTGGGTCCCCGGGGACGCAGGGATCTCCCTGATGATCTGGGTGTACATCTTCTCGCGGCCGACGTAGTCGGGTGACCCCTCCGGGGCGTTGCCGGTGACGTTCGAGGGCAGACGCTCGATGAGCGCAAACGCCGTGCCGCCCGAGACGAACCAGTCAAAGAGCTGCCCGGTGCTGAAGTCGATGACGTTCATGACCACGCCGGCCTGTTGCCCCTCGAGGGTCTCCTCGGCGTACGGAGCCCCGCTCTCGATGTAGGTGCCGTGGACGACTCGACCGGGTTCGGTGCCAGGGGTCGACGCCCTGATCGTCGAGCTGATCTCCAACGAGCCGCTGGCCGGCACTGCGAAGGACTTGTTGCTGATCGCGATGTACTTCAAGTGGTCGAACACACTGAAGTCTGCGCCCGTGCGAAACGGCACCGCGGAGAGCTTGAACGCCCCCCGTGAGAACGAGCGGGTGTCGGTCAACCCCATCTCGCCGAGACCGTAGGGGTTGGACCACTTCTGCTCGTAGTCCGCCAGCGAGTAGCCCGTCCGGCCGAAGTCGTCGTACACCTCGACGGTCGCTGTCGGCGTGGTGGACGGCTTCTCGGCCTCTGCGACCGGAGTCCAGAGAAGCGCGCAGCTGAGACTCACGACCCCCGCCATGAGCGTGACGATGCGGCTCCGTGTGACGATCGTCCCGGGTCGGCTCATGGGGTCTCCGTTCGCAGTCTCCTGGCTCGACTGTGCTCCTTCTGGCGCGCATGCGGAATACCGAAAATATGGGGGTGCGCCCGGCGCGTGCGGCCTGGCACATCGCCCAGACCCGCTGGCACGAACAACCGGCTGAGCCTAGTGTCGGTATGTGGACGGGGCAGTCGAGCCGCACCTGGAGGTCGATCCGGTCGTCGACGTCTGGGCGCTGGGCGCACTAGGACGGCTCGCCCGTCTGGCCGGGGTGCACCGCGTCGGGCTGGCCGTCGTCGAGGGCGGGGGCCGCCGCCTCCGATTCACCGCGAGCGATCGGCACAGCGGGACCAGTGCCCGGTGGTGTCTCGTGGACGCCTACGACGACGTCCCGCTCAACCGGGCCGTCCGAAGCGGCGCGGCCGTCGCGGGCACCCTGGGGCAGCTCAGACCGACCTACGCCGACTTCGTGAAGGCCCAAAACGGCACCCCGACCCGTTTCGTGGCTGCCGTGCCGATCATGTCCGCCGCCCAGGTGCTGGGCGGATTCGTTCTGTTCTACGACGAGCCGCCGGAATCCTCCACCGTCCTCACCGAGGAGCTCCTCGTTCACGGCACCGAGCTGGGACGAGAGCTGCGCTGGGCGCAGCTGCAACGCGTTCGCCGCCTCGACGACTGGGCTGACGACACGGCACCCGGGGTCAGGACGGCCCACCACAGCAACTCGACGGATCTCGCCGCTGTGGGCGAGGCGCGGGCCTTCGTGCGCCGGGTGCTCCAGAGCTGGGGCGTGAACGAGGACGACACCGAGACCGCCGTCCTGTGTCTCTCCGAGCTGGTGACCAACGCAGTGGTGCATGGTGCAGGCGGTTCCTCGGTACGCGTGTGTGAGGACTCGGGCGTCATCACCATCGCCGTACGGGACGCCGGCTCTCGGCCGGTGGGCCGCACGGTGGACCTGCAGGCAGATCCCCTCGCGGTGCATGGCCGTGGGTTGCGGTTGGTGGACGCGCTCGCCAGTCGGTGGGGCTCGGAGCTCAGTGCGACCGGTTTGACTGTGTGGTTCGTGCTGGACGGCTGACCGTTGGCCGGCCATCCCTCGTCACGCGACAGCGTGGCACGCTAGCGGTGCTTCACGTCAGACCCGCTTGAACAGCGCCGCCAGTGCCTGCCCGCCGCCGATGCACATCGTCACGATGCCCAGCTCGAGGTCGCGACGCACCATGTCCTTGGCCACCCGCAGGGTCAGGTTCGCCCCGGTCGCGCCGACCGGATGACCGAGCGCGATCGCACCGCCGTACGGGTTGACCCGCTCGTGACTCAGGCCCGCATCCCGCATCACCGCGACCGCCTGGGAGGCAAAGGCCTCGTTGAGCTCGATGATCCCGATGTCACCGGGTGCGGTCCCGGTCTTCTCGAACAACGCCTTGAGTGCGTACGTCGGGGCGTACCCCATCAGCTCCGGTTCCATCGCCGCCGTGGTGACCGCCTCGAGGGTCACCAGCCCCGTGAGGCCCCGTTGCTCGGCCGCGGACTGCCGCGCCAGCACGAGAGCGGCCGCGCCGTCGTTGATGCCGGAGGCGTTGCCAGCCGTGACCGTCCCGCCCTTCATGAACGCCGGACGCAGACCCGCCAGCGTCTCGACGGTCGTGTCCGGCTTGGGGTGCTCGTCGACCTCGGCGGTGAACGGCCTGCGCCCACCCACCTCGACCGCGACGATCTCCTCGGCGAAAGCAGCCCTGGCCTCTGCGGTCGCCGCCCGGCGCTGCGACTCGGCCGCGAACTCGTCCTGCTCCTCGCGAGAGACGGCGTACTTGTCAGCGACGTTCTCCGCAGTCACCCCCATGTGCATCCCGCCGAACGGGTCGGTCAGCATCATCACGGTGCCGTCGACCAGGTCGCGGTTGCCGAGCTTGTAGCCGTTGCGGGCACCGAAGTCGTAGAACGGCATCCGGGTCATCGACTCATCACCGCCCGCGAGGGTGAAGTCGAGGTCGTTCCAGCGCATCTCCATCGCCGCCGACCACACCGCCTGCAGCCCCGAGCCGCACAGGCGGTTCACCGTGTAGGCAGGCACGCTCTTGGGAAGTCCGGCCGTGACCGCGACGCGGCGCGCGTTGTAGGCGTCCGGTCCGACCTGGCCGATGCAGCCCATCACCACCTCGGAGATGTCGCTGTCCTCCACCCGGGCACGCGTGAGCGCCTCCCGGACGGCGACCGCGCCGAGCTCGAACCCCGGCACGTCCTTGAACATCCCGCCAAAGCTGCCGATCGGGGTGCGGGCGCCCTCGAGGACGACGATCTTCTCTTCACTCATGAGCCACTCCTGGGACGTCTGCGGATCAAGGTCGGACCCCACTTCCGGCACCCACCGCGAGCCACTGCTCCCGGTCCATCACGTAGGGCGCATAGAGGCCCACCCGGTCGATGTGCGCATCGAACCGAGCGCGCACTGCGTCGAGCAGGTCGTGGGAGCTCGCCTCAACGGCGAACTCGCCCACCAGCTCGTCGGTGATCAGGGTCGTCATCTCGTCCCACAGCCCCTGTCGGGAGAGCTCGCGCAGCCGGTCGGCGCGATCGCCCTCGCCGTACAGGTCGAAGACCCAACGGTAGGCGGGGGTCGAGGCGTAGAAGGCCAGCTGCTTGCGCACCGCCGCCCGGGCGACGTCGAGCTCCTCATCGGTCCTGCCGGTGATGACGAGCACGGGACAGCTCAGCTCGAAGTCGCCGCGGCGACGCCGTTCGTCGACCAAGGGCAGCACGTGCTCGTCCAGGGTCCGCAGCGACGAGAGCGGGTGCAGCACCAACCCGTCGGCCCGCTCCGCCGCCATCGAGATCATCGCCGACCCGACCGCGGCCAGGTGGACGGGTGGCATCGGGTGCCCGCTGGGCCCGGGGTCGAACATCGGAGTCATCAAGGTGTGCTGGTAGTAGCTGCCCTTGAAGTCCAGCGGCACGTCGTCGTTCCAGCACGACCAGATCGCACGCAAGGCGTCCACGTATTCGGCCATGCGCTCGACGGGGTCGGACCACTCCTGGCTGAAGCGACGCACGATGTGTGCACGGACCTGCGACCCCAGTCCCAGGGTGAAGCGGCCGTTGCTCGTCCGGACCAGCTCGTGCGCGAGCTGCGCGACCAGCATGGGGCTGCGAGCGAACGCCACCGCGATGGCCGTGCGGAGCTCGATCCGGTCGCTCTCCTGGGCGGCGATCGCGAGGGGCGTGAAGGGTTCGTAGGCGGCTTCGAGGGCCCACAGCCCGCCCAGACCGGCGGACTCGGTCATTCGCGCGTAGTCAGCCGCATCCGAGATCCTGATGCCGGTGCCGGGGTAGAGGTCGATCTCCATGGTCACAGCCCTCCTCCAGCGACGGAGGCGCGTCCCGAGAGCACGTCCGACCCGTCGTCTCGCCGGAGCCAGACCGAGCAGCGGAGCTCGCCGGAGGACTCGTCCACCTCGTCCACCTGGCCGCCCACCGTGAGGGACTCGCCCGCGAACGCGTTGCTGGTGAAGCGGAGGTCGAGCGTGGTCACGAGGGCCTCGTCGCCCAGCCACCGCCGGACGGCCTCCCAGACGTAGCCGGCGTTGAGGGGCCCCTGGTTGATCACCCGGTCTCCGAGACCGAGCTCCCTGACGACCTCGGGGTCGAGGTGGATGGGGTTCGGATCGCGGAGCAGCAGGGCGAAGGGCTTCATGGCCTGCGGGTCCACCTCCACCCGCCACTCGGGGATGGTGGTGCCGACGTGAGCTGTCATCACTCGCTCCTTCGCGGCACGACGAAGGTGTTCGTGCAACGAACCACCTGCCCGTCCGCGTCCTCGATGGTCACCAGGCAGTCGACGAGGTCGAAGACCGGCACCTTGGAGCCTCTTCTCCGACGCACGTCACGGATCTCGGAGGTGACCACGTAGTCGCGGTCGAACTCCAGGTGCGCGGTCTGCACGATGCTTGCCTCCCCGAAGAGCACTCCGTCGTCCTGGGCTGCGTCCATCACGTCGAACAGCTCCACGAGATCGGCGCCCATCCCCCGGAAGGTCCCGAGCAGCGCCCAGGCGGGGTGGGGGTGCTGACCGCTGGTCGGTGCGCCGATGGCGTCACGCGTGAGCCAGTCCTCGTAGCGCTCGATGCGCAGGGCACCGTCCGGCAGGCGCCGCCCCACCAAGGGGTGGATTGCTTCCTGCGTGCCACTCATGGGGCCACCCCCTCCGCGGTGCGGAACTGACCCGGGAGTCGTCCACCACCTGCAGGGCCGGCAAAGGCCTGGGCGATCGACATCCACTTCTCGGCCACGTCACCGCGGACCACCAGGTCGACGTCATCTCGATGGCGACGCTGGGTCACGACGAGACAGAAGTCGAGGACCGGACCTTGTACGACCTCCTCGGCACCTTGGTCCCCCACGTCCAGCTCTCGGTGCCGTCGGGGGCGGTCAGCTCCACTCGCACCGGGACGTCGGGGACCGGCAGACCGCGCGTTCGGAAGCTGTTGGGGAAGGCCAGGACACCGATGCGCGCCACATGTCGCAGCCGTGCCGTCGGGACCCTCGTGGCTCCGAGGGCGTCGTAGACGTCCTGGCCGTGCGCCCACGTCTCCATCAGGCGCGCCGTCAGCTTCGAGGCCAGGCTCATCGGCGGCCCGAACCACTGCACCCGCGCCTTGGGATCGGCCGCGGCCGCAGCCCGGATCAGGGCGTCGCTCTCGTCGCGCCACCACTCGAGCATCTCCGCGGGTGTCCGCTTCCGGTTGTCGGGCCCGATCCGGTCGACGTAGGTCTGCAGGTCGGGCAGCTCGTCGCGGAACCTGATGAACGCCTCGGGGTCGACGATGCTCAACCGCGTCATCGCGTCGAAGTGGGCGAGGTGCGCGACCTGGTCCTGGACGTTCCATCCCTCGGCGGGGGTCGGGGCGTGCCAGGAGCCCTCCCCCAGACCCTGCAGGAACTCGGCCAGCTCGGCCTGCTCCGCCCGCAGGTCCTCGATGAGCGAGGTGATCACCGCACTCATCGTCCCTCCCACTGGGGTCGTCGCTTCTCGGCGAAGGCACGGGGGCCCTCCTGTGCATCGGCGCTGAGATAGACGGGGGCCCAGATCCTCTCGGCCTCCTCGAACGCGGCTGAGCGTCCGTGCTCGGCGACGGCGTAGACCATCCGTTTCGCGGCGCGCACCGACAGCGGTGCGTTGGCGACGATGGTCGCGACGAGCTCACTGGTGGCCTGCCCCAGCATGTCCGCGGGCACGACCCGGTTGATCAGGCCGATCTCGTAGGCACGTTGGGCGGTGATCGCGTCACCGGTGACGAGGATCTCCATCGCCACCCGCGGGGGCACCAGCCAGGGAAGGGGTGCGGCCCAGGGCGACCCGCGCCCGACCTTGGCCTCGGAGACTGCGAACTTGGCGTGCTCGGAGGCGATCACCAGGTCCGCGGACTGAGCGAGCAGGAAGCCCCCGCCGAAGGCGCCTCCGTTGACAGCGGCGATCACCGGCTTGGTCAGCTCGATCGTGCGTCCCGGCTGGGGGACGAAGTCGGGCGGCGGGATGGTCAGCTTGGTGCTGGCCATCTCCTTCAGGTCCCCGCCGGCGCAGAAAGCCCGGTCGCCAGCGCCGGTGAGCACCACGACCGAGACGTCGTCGTCGGCCTCGGCCCGCTCGAAGCACTCCTTGAGCCCGGTCCGGACAGCCTCGTTGAGGGCGTTGCGAGCCTCGGGCCGGTTGATCGTGATCCAGGCGGCACCGTCGCGGACCTCGTACAGCACGGAATCACTCATCGCCGACCTCCTCCTCGTCCTCGGTCAGCACGATCAGCACCGTGCCTGTGTCCACGGAGGTCCCCGCGGCCGCGGGCACACTGGCCACGACAGCGTCCACCGTGGCGGTGATCGCGTGCTCCATCTTCATCGCCTCGAGGACGATTACCGTCTGGCCCGCCGTCACCCGATCGCCGGCCTCCACGTTGACCCGCACGACGGTCCCGGGCATCGGCGCGACCAGCGAACCGGCCTCGAGGTGGTCCCCGGTCTCGGGGAAGCGGGGCACGACCTGCAGGGCGATCGTGCCGTCGGCCCACGACACGTAGCGAGCGTCGCCCGAGCGCACGACCCGGAACCGCCGTCGCACCCCTTCGACGACGAGGTCCACCTCGTCGGGGTTGCACGAGTGCACCACCGTCTCGACCGCGACGCCATCGACCTCGAAGCGCGAGCCGCGGCCCAGGACGTAGCCCACCGTGACCTCCCGGTCACCGTGCCGGTAGCCGCGCGTGTGCAACTTGGAACGGGCCGACCTGTAGCCGGAGCTGACGTGGGGCAGCACCTTGGCCCGGGAACGACTGTCCGCCTGGTCGGCGAGGGTCGCAGCCAGCAAGGCAGCACTCTCCACTCCAGCGCCCTCGACCTCGATGAGGTCGCGGGGCTCCACCCTGTCCAGGAAGTGGGTGTCGATGCGGCCGGCTGCGAAGTCCTCGTGCTCGAGAATCCCCACCAGGAGCGACCTGTTGGTGGTGATCCCGTCGATCCGGGCGCGACGGAGGGCGCGGACCAACCTGGCGATCGCCTCTGCACGGGTGGCGCCGTGGGCGATCACCTTGGCCAGCATCGGGTCGTAGTTGGTGGAGACCCGGTCGCCCGAGACCACCCCGGCATCGACCCTGATGCCGGGCAGGCCAGGGACCTCGAAGCGCTCGAGCAGGCCGGCGGCCGGCAGGAAGTCGTTGGCCGGGTCCTCGGCATACAACCGCGCCTCGACGGCGTGGCCGCGCAGTTGTGGTGCATGCGCCTCGGGGGCAGCAGTCCCCCGGCTGCCACCTCGATCTGGAGGCGCACCAGGTCGAGACCGGTGACCAGCTCGGTGACGGGGTGCTCGACCTGGAGGCGGGTGTTGACCTCAAGGAAGTAGAAGTCACCGGTCGGGGCCAGCAGGAACTCCACCGTGCCGGCGCCGACGTAGCCCAGCGTGCGGCCCGCCTCGACGGCAGCCTGACCCATCCGGTCCCTCAAGGCCTGGTCGACGACCGGGGAGGGCGACTCCTCGATGATCTTCTGGTGTCGGCGTTGGATCGAGCACTCACGCTCGTTGAGGTGCACGATCGCACCCGACTCGTCACCGAAGATCTGGATCTCGACGTGTCGCGGGTCGTCGACGTAGTGCTCGAGGAAGACGGTGTCGTTGCCGAAGGCGGCCCCTGCCTCGCGGCGGGCCGAGGCGATGGCCTCGAGCAGCTCGTCGGGCTCACGCACCACGCGCATGCCTCGACCCCCACCGCCGAAGGACGCCTTCACGAGGACCGGCCAGCCGATCTCGTCGGCGATCCCACGGACTTTCGCATCCTCCACGCCGGTGAGGTCGACTCCGGGGAGCACCGGGACCCCGGCGGCCTGCATCATCTCGCGTGCAGTGAGCTTCGAGCCCATGGCCTCGATCGCCTCGGGCGTGGGACCGATGAAGGTGATGCCCTGCTTCTCGCAGGCACGCGCGAACTCGGCGTTCTCGGAGAGGAACCCGTATCCCGGATGGATTGCGTCCGCGCCGACCAGCTGAGCCGCCTCCAGCACCGCCTCCATGCGCAGATAAGTCTCGCCCGGCGTCGATCCGCCGAGCGGAACGGCCTCGTCCGCCTCGAGGACGAACGGCGCGTGTGCGTCGGGATCGGAGTAGACGGCGACGGTCGAGATGCCCATCTCCCGGCACGTCCGGAAGACGCGCAGCGCGATCTCGCCACGGTTGGCCACAAGAATCTTGGTGATCATCGAAAACTCCAGTCACATTCGGAAGACGCCGAAACCGCGGGTTCCGGAGATCTCGTTGTTGTGGCACATCGACAGGGTCATGCCGAGGACGTCGCGGGTGTCCCGGGGATCGATCACGCCGTCGTCGTATCCCTGACCGCTCATGTAGAGGGCGAGCGACTCGGCCTCGATCCGCTCCTCGAGGGCAGCGCGCTGGACGGCGTCGGCTTCCTCGTCGAAGGGACGACCGGCTGTCTCCGCAGCCTGTCGGGCGACGATCGACATCACCCCGGCCAGCTGCTCCGGACCCATGACCGCAGACTTGGAGTTGGGCCAGGTGAAGAGCAGGCGTGGGTCGTAGGACCGACCGGACATGCCGTAGTTGCCCGCTCCGTAGGACGCGGCCATGTTGATCGTGATGTGCGGCACCGAGCTGTTGGTGACGGCGTTGATCATCTTCGCGCCGTCCTTGATCATGCCGTTCTGCTCGTACTGCGTCCCGACCATGAATCCGGTCGTGTTCTGCAGGAAGATCAGCGGGGTGTCCGTCTGGTTGCACAGCATGATGAACTCGGCCCCCTTCTTGGCCTCCTCGTTGAACAGGACGCCGCGAGCGTTGGCCAGGATCCCGACCGGGAAGCCGTGGACGGACGCCCACCCGGTGACCAGGGCCGTCCCGTACACCGGCTTGTACTCCTCGAACCGGGATCCGTCCACGACCCGGGCGATGACCTCTCGCGGGTCGAACGGCACCTTGAGGTCGACCGAGGCGATGGAGAGCAGGTCCTCGGCCGGATAGATCGGGTCGTCGGCCGACTCGCTGGGGCCAGGACCTCGCTTGCGCCAGTTCAGGTGCTCCATGATCTCGCGGCCGATGGCGAGACACTCGTGCTCGTCCCGGGCCAGGTAGTCGGCGAGACCCGAGGTGCGGGCGTGCATGTCAGCACCACCCAGGCTCTCGTCGTCGGCGTCCTCGCCGGTCGCCATCTTGACCAGCGGCGGCCCACCGAGGAACACCTTGGCCTGGTTCTGCACCATCACGGTGTAGTCGCACATGCCGGGCACGTAGGCCCCGCCGGCGGTCGAGTTGCCGAAGACCAGCGCAATGGTCGGGATCCCAGCCGCAGACAGGGCGGTCAGGTCGTGGAAGAGCCGTCCGGCGGGGATGAAGAGCTCGACCTGTCGGTTGAGGTCGCCACCGCCCGACTCGACCAGGTTGATCACCGGGAGGCGGTTCTCCCGGGCGACGTCCATGGCCCGCAGCACCTTCTTCCAGGTGTAGGGGTTGGAGGCCCCGCCACGCACCGTCGGGTCGTGGGCGACGATGAGGCACTCGACGTCGCTCACGACGCCGATGCCGGTCACGACACTCGCGCCCACTGTGTATTCCGTGCCCCACGCGGCCATGGTGCCCAGCTCGAGGAACGGAGCGTCCGGGTCGATCAGCAGCTCGATCCGCTCCCGCGCCAGCATGCGTCCGCGCGACCGGTGCCTCTCGACGTACTTGCCGCCGCCGCCTGCGGCCGCGAGCTCGACCTGGCGCTCGAGCTCCGCCAGCCGCTCCAGGTTTCCCTCACGGTTGGTCACCGCGACGGGCGAGCCCAGGTCGAAGGTGGATGTCAGAACCTTCATCGTCTTCCCTTTCCAGCTCAGTCAGGAGGCCACGGGGTGCGCGGCCATGGGGTGAGGCGCAGATGACTGGCGCCCGATCAAGAGGACGGTCTCGACGATGTCGTCGATCGAGCAGCCGCGGGACAAGTCGACCCACGGTCGGGACAGGCCCAGGAGGAACGACCCCAGCGCTCGGCTGCCTCCGACTCGTTCAGCGACCTTGTAGGCGATGTTCGCCGCCTCCAGGGACGGGAAGGCGAGGACGTTGGCACGCCCGGCGACCGTCGACCCCGGGGCCTTGCGCGCCGCGACGGCAGCATCGATCGCCACGTCGTACTGCACCTCACCGACCACCTCCAGGTCGGGGCGTGCGGCGGTCAGGAGTCGGGTCGCCTCGCGGACCAGCGCCACCCTGGGATGAGCCGCGCTGCCGCCCGTCGAGAACGACAGCATCGCGACCCGGGGCACCTCGTCGAACAGGCTTCGGTGGTGGTCGGCCGCCGCCGCAGCGATCACAGCGAGCTGAGCCGCGTCGGGCTCCGGGACCACGACGCAGTCTGCGTAGGTCTTCCACCCGTCGTCGTGCTCGATGGCGAACGCCCCGCAGACGAGGTCCTCGGACCGGAGGTTGCGGATGCCGGCCCGCACGACCTCGGCGCTCGTGGTCAGGCTGCCGCTCACCCCTCCGACCAGGTCCGAGTGCTCGAGCGTCCGAGCCAGGTAGTCGACTCCGGACTCGCCGGCGGGCACCACCAGGTGGTCCACACCGTGAGGCAGGTCGCCCAGCTCGTGGTCGACGAGGACGGGCGTCACCTCCCCGAGCTCGACCAGTCGCTCGGCGGCTTGGAGGACGCGTGGATCACGGCCGTCCGCAAGCCCGACGCGGACCTTCACCGCAGCAGCTCGTCGGGGACCTCGAGCACCATCTGGAGCAGGCCGAGCGACAGGGTCTTGCCCTGGGCGTCGGTCCGCAGGGAGGCGGCACCTCCGCCGTCGAGCGCGTCATGAAGGATGAAGTTGAGGGCCTTCAGGTTGGGGAGCTCGTATCGCTCGACGCCGCCGCGACACAGGGCCTGGAAGTGGCTCTCCACCTTGTCGGCGGTGAGGTTCTCCCTCAGGAACTCGAACGTTCGCTCGTCCTCCACCCACACCCCGATGTTGGCATCGGCGCCCTTGTCGCCCGAGCGTGCGCAGGCGATCTCCCTCAGCTGGACGTTCTTCATGCGACGACCTCGTTCACGTGTACGGCGGCAGTGACTGCCGACTTGTCGATGAGAGCCGGCCAGAAGCCGACGATCTCGCTGGCCTTGGGACGGCCCCTGCGAAACCGGTGAGGCCGGGAGGCCCGGAGGTCAGCAACGAGGCCATCTCGGCCCCGAGGCGGTTGACCGCGACCTTGTCCGTGGACCGGACCGAGATGCGCAGGACGACCTCGGTCGGATCCTCCGTCCGCTCGGGCAGCATCTGGTCGTAGAGCACGTTGGTGCCGATGACCTCGACCCGGCAGTCCGCGTCCGGGAAGGTGACACCGTCCTGCGCGAGCCGGGCCAGCAGGATCTCGGCGGTCACGCGTGCCTTGGCCGGCGCGTCCGGCCCGCCGACGGTGAGCTGTGCCGTGGTGCGCCACCCGTCCAGGGTGCTGATCGAGACCTTGTAGCTGTCGGTGGGCGGGGTGCCCACGACGCCACTCACCCGGACCCGGTCGTCCCCGTCCTGCTCGAGCTGGATCGAGGTGAAGTCGGCCGTCACGTCGGGCGTCAGGTAGCGCGTCGGCTCTCCGAGCTCGTAGAGCAGCTGGGCGGTCACGGTGCCGACGTCGACCAGTCCCCCGGTTCCGTCCTTCTTGGTCACCACGAAGGTGCCGTCCCGACTCACCTCGACGATCGGGTAGCCGATGTCGGCGAGGTTGGGCACTGTCTCCCAGCGGTCGTAGTTGCCACCGGTGCTCTGGGTCCCGCACTCCAGGACATGGCCGGCGACGGTGCCGCAGGCCAGAAGGTCGTAGTCGGTCTCGCCCCAGCCGAACTCGTGGATCAGGGGCGCCAGCACCAGGGAGGGGTCGGTGACCCGGCCGGTGACGACGATGTCTGCGCCGGCCGCGAGCGCCTCGGCGATCGGGAAGGCACCGAGATAGACGTTGGCGCTCTGGACCTTGTCGAGCTCGGACTCGAGGGTCGAACCCGTGTTCATGTTGGACAGGGGGTGTCCCGAGCCCAGGAGCTCCGGCAGGCGGTCCATGATGTCGTCGCCGCCCACTGTCGCGACCGTGACCTCGAGCCCGAGCTTGCGGACCACGTCGTCGATGGCCCGCGCGCAGGCATCCGGGTTGACCCCGCCTGCGTTGGCGATGATCTTGATGCCGTGCTCGACGCACTCGGGAGGATCCGCTCGAGCTGGGCGACGAAGTCGCTCGCGTAGCCGGCCTCGGGGTTCCTGGCCCGCAGCTTCTGCATGATGCTCATCGTCACCTCGGCGAGGAAGTCCATCGTGAGGTAGTCGATCCCTCCTCCGCGCACGAGCTGGACGGGGCCGCGTGCCGAGTCGCCCCAGAACCCTTGGCCGTTACCGATCACGATCTTCTTGTCTGTCATGGTCCTACCGTTCTTAGTGAAAGTGAATTCACTATGACTAATTTTCGGTCCGCTGTCAACCCATCTCCCGAGGGCCGTCGGCCCTCGGTCGTCGGCTGGAAACGGTCTGCTCAGCCCTCGGCCAACGCCGCGTCGCCCAGGAAGGCGTGCAGGACCGAGGCATCGGTGCGCACCTGCTCCGCAGGGCCTGCGAAGACCACCTGGCCACGGTTCATGACCCGGACCTCGGAGGCGATGTCGAGACCCGCCTCGGTGTTCTGCTCGACCATCAAGATCCCGATGCCCGACTCCGCCATCAGCACGATCTTCTCGATGATCGTGTCCACGACCGTGGGAGCGAGTCCCATCGAGGGTTCGTCGAGCAGGACGATCTTGGGCTCCGACATGAGCGCCCTGCCGAAGGCGAGCATCTGCTGCTCGCCGCCGCTCAACAGCCCTGCGGCGGACGCCCGCCTGTCGTTGAGGATCGGGAACATCTCATAGACCCGCGCGAGCGTCTCGCGGACCTTGGCCCGTGGGGCGGTGTAACCACCCAGCCGAAGATTCTCCTCGATCGTGAGCGGCGCGAAGACGCGCCTCCCCTCTGGCACCAGAGCCACGCCTCGGCGTACGACGCGGTGGGGTGGAAGCCCCGACAAGGGCTCGTCGTCGAGCCCGATCGACCCCGAGGACAGCGGGACCAGGCCTGCCACCGCCTTGAGCGTCGTGCTCTTGCCGGCTCCGTTGGGGCCGAGGACGAGGCTCACGGTGCCGGGTTCCACCTTCAGGTCCACGCCACTCACCGCCTCCACGTGGCCGTAGCGGACATGCACGTCAGCGAGTTCCAACATGGCCCCTCCAGTTCTTGCCGAGGTAGGCCTCTTGGACCCGTTCGTCGCCGACCACGTCCTTGGGTCGACCCTCGGTCAGCAGTCGCCCCTGCGCCATCGCGAAGATGTGGTCGCACGTGTCGAGCATCATCTGGACGTCGTGCTCGATCAGCAGCTGCGCCAGCCCCTCGTCGCGCAGCTGCATCATCAGCCTCGAGATCTCTCCTCGCTCGGCCTGGTTCATCCCGGCCGTCGGCTCGTCGAGAAGCAGCAGGCGGGGCCGCATCGCAATGGCGCGGGCGATCTCCACCCGCCGCTGGGTGCCGTAGGACAGGTCACCGGGCAGTGCGTCGCGGAATGCGTCGAGGCCAGTGCGCTCCAGGGCCTCCTCGACGACGGGGTTCGCGGATCGACTGCGACGTCCGAGCCGGCCACGGAGCCCGGCGAGTCCACGCAGACCACCCTCGGCGACCGAGTCGTTGCCGAGCATGACGTTCTCGGCGACGGTGAGCTCGGGGAGCAGACGAACGGTCTGGAACGTCCGGGCGATGCCGAGTCCCGCGATCTTGCCCGGAGGCAGGTGGTCGTAGCGCTCGCCGGCCGAATAGATCTCACCGCGGGTCAGGTGCGTCAACCTGGTCAGCGCCGCCACGAGCGTGCTCTTGCCCGAGCCGTTGGGCCCGATGATTCCGGAGATCAGACCGGGCCGCAGTGACATCGAGATGCCGTCGACCGCCTTGATCCCGCCGTAGTGGACCGCGAGGTCCCTGGTCTCGAGCACCGGCACCTCGGCGGTGCCGTCTGGGCTGTCTGGGCTGTCTGGGCTGGCGCTCATCGGGGTGCCACCTTCCGGTCCGGACTCGGGTGTGCGGCTGTCTTCGAGTGGTGACCGGCCTGGTCGCTGCTCGACTTCGTGGTCCCGACTGTCGAGGACTTGTCCCGGCGAGAGGTGATCCGCCGACGAGCACGACCCCACAGGCCGTAGAGCCCGGTCGGCAGGAAGATCCCGGCCAACGCGACGATCACGCCGTAGACGAGCTCCTGCCAGTCCCCCACGAACGCAAGGACCTCGGGCAGCCAGGTGAAGAGGACCGCGCCGATGACGGCTCCGCGCCACGAGAGGGCACCACCGACGATGATCATGGTCAGGGCGACGATCACGAGGTGGAAGCTCACGTCCTGGAGACCGACCGCGTAGCGGGTCAGCGTGTTCAAGGAACCGGCTACACCACCGATGAATCCACTCACCACGAACGCTGCCAACCGATAGGCGCGCACGTTGGTGCCGACCGAGGACGCGAGCTCGATGTCCTCGCGTACGGCGGTGATCCGCCGAGCCAGCTTGCCTCGCTCGGTCAGGTGGATGGCGACCACGCACATCGCCACCACGGCGACCATGATCCCCATGGTCAGGTCGCTGAAGATCCCGAAGAGCCCGACCGGGCCGCCGGTCCACTCGCCCCCGTTGAGCGCCACCACGGCGACCATCAGGTCGAACGCGATCGTCGCCATCGCCAGGTAGAGCCCGCCGAGGCGATAGATGACCAGCCCCAGCACCAGACCGACGATCGCCGTGACGAGGCCCGTGAGCACGATCGTGGGCACGGACGCCATCTCGTAGCGAAGGACGAGGTTGGCCGACAGGTAGGCACCGATCCCGTAGGACCCGACACCGGCCAGGGAGAAGATCCCGAACCGCAAGGGGACCTGGACGCTCAGGGCGAGCAGGACTGCCACGAGCGTCCCCTGGATCAGCACCAGGTTGGTGTCGTAGAAGCCGGTCATACGCGACGCACCTCTTCGCGCCCGAAGATGCCTTGGGGCCGCAGCAGGAGCACCGCGAAGATGAGGCCGAACGAGACCGCCTCGACCCACAGACCACCTGTCTGGGTCAGGACCCACGTCTCGGCGAAGGCCAGCATGAAACAACCGGTGACCACGCCGAGAGTGCTGCCCACGCCGCCCAGGACGACGCACGCGAACGCCTTGATGAGCAGGCTGTCGCCACTCTCGGCGGTGATGGCGCCGAGGTTGAGCGTCAACAGGATGCCTGCCAGGCCCGCGAGGCCGCCGGCGAAGGCCATCGTGCCCCAGGCCAGCCGTCGCCGGTCGATGCCCATCAGGGAGGCGACCTCCGTGTCGACGCCCAGGGACCTCAGGGCCAGGCCCTGGCGCGAGCGACGCAGCCACACGCCCAACGCCGCGGCGATGGTAAGGGCGCAGACGATCGTGGCCACCTGGACGCTGCTGATCCGGACACCACCGAGCTGCCAGACCTCGATGCCGGTGGCTGCCGACTGGAGGCCGAAGGGAGAGTTCTTCGTGACGTGGGCGGCGATCGCGAGCGGAATCATCGCGACGCCGATCCCGCCGATGAGGATCCTTGTCTCGGCTGCATGCTCGTTGGCGGACCGCTTGATGATCTGGTCGAACGCCAACGCCTGGGTGAGGAACGACAACAGTGCGCCGACGACGACCGCGATGAGCGCCAGGCCCACGATCGGGATGTCGGTGACCTGGAGCGCCTGGTGGGAGACGAACACCGAGAACATGAAGATCGAGCCGTGGGCGAAGTTGAGGATCCCGATGGTTCCCCATGCTGCGCTCAGCCCGAGGGCGAACATCAGATAGATCGAGCCGAGACTGACGGCTCCTACGACTTCTTGCACGGTTCTCTTCCGATCTGCTGGGAGTGAGGGGGACGGGCGGCCGGCGCAGTCGCACCGGCCGCCCGGACCGTCACTGCGCGGCGTAGAGGAACTGCTCTTCCTTGCCGTCCCACTCGATGACGACGCCCTTGACCTTCAGGCTGTTCTCCTCGAAGGAGAGCTCTGTTCCCAGGGCGCCGGTGAACGGCTCCTCGGTCAGGGCCTTCATCGCAGCCACCACGTCCTCGCGGCCGGCGCTGTCGGCTTCCTTCACGGCGCGGGCGATGAACCAGGTGGCGTCGTAGGCCTCAGCGGCGTAGGGGAAGGGGTCCTCCCCGTCGTGGGCGTCGCGATACAGCTCGACGAACTCCTGCGTCGCGGGGTCCTCGGAGGCGTGGTCGAAGTCGACCGGCCACAACATCCCCGCGCCGGCCGGACCGGCCGGGAGGAGCGTGTCGGCCCCTGCGGAGGAGTTGCCCAGGACCTTGCCGTCGTAGCCGGCCTGGCGAAGCTGCTTCATCGCGGTGGCGTTGGCCGGGCCGATCTGCAGGATCGACACGACGTCGGGGTTGGTCTTGAGCACCTGCTGGATGGGGGCGCTGAAGTCCTGGGTGGTCTGCTGGGTCGCCACCGTCGAGGTGATCTCCATGCCCAGCTCCTCGGCCATGGCCGGAATGGCGTTCTCGCCGAGCTCCTTGAGCGTGGGGATCCAGGGGGCGTAGACGATGCCGATGGACTTCCAGCCCTCCTCCTCGACCTGCTGGGAGAGGATGTCGTAGTACTCCGACATCGGCACGGGGAAGCGATAGGTGTAGTCACCCAGCACGATCCCCGGCGAGCCGGCCTGGATGTAGACCACCGGCATCTTCTTCTGCTCGGCGATCGGCGACTGGGCCACCGCCTCGCCGCTGCTGAGGGAACCGAGCACAGCAGTCATCTCGGGATCGGTCACGGCGGACGTGAAGTCGCTGGCTGCCTTCTGGACCGATGCCTGGGTGTCTCGGATGTCGATGTCCAGGGTCACCCCGTCGCCGAGGAACCCGGTCTCGTTGATCTCCTCCATGGCCAGCTCGTAGCCCTTCTCGGCCTCCGCGCCGGCGAAGGCCGCCGGTCCCGTGAGCGGCACGCTGGCCATGAGCTGCACGGTGTCGGGGATCCCGTCCTCACCGCCCGGACCTGCCGAGCCGTTGCCGCTGCCTCCGCAGGCGGCCAGGACGGACAGGCAGAGAGTGGCAGTTCCGACGAGCGCCAGGCGGCCCCGTCGGATGGGACCTGACTGATTCGCTTGCGACATGAGATTCCTCCGGGTGGGTGTGACGACGGTCATACGGTGACACAAGTGAGTGGCAATTCACAAGAGGTTAGTAACAATCAATTCACTATCTCGTTGAGTTGCGCCTCAGACCATCACCCGCCGGGCCTGTGGGCCAGCACCCGACGACTCTTGCTTAGTGAACATCCCCTAACTACAGTGCCTCCATGAGTTCCTCCACCCTCCGGGCCACGTCAGTCCACGGGATCCTCGAGGCCGCGGTCGAGGCCGATCCGGATGCACCCGCGGTGTCCTTCGTGGACGGACCTGGCTTCACGCGGCAACAGCTCCTGACCGAGGTACGGCGAGTGGCCGCTGGGCTGGCCGCCGCAGGGGTCGCGCCGGGTGACCGGATCGCGATCCTCGTCGGCAACCGTCCTGAGTTCCTGGTGACCTACCTGGCCGTCTCGTCGCTCGGCGCCGTCTCGGTGCCGATCAACACGGCGATGCGCGGGGACGTCCTGACCTACATGCTCGAGATGGTCGGGCCCTGCCGCCTGGTGGTGGAGGCGGAGTACTACGACGCGGTCCCCCAGGAGCTGGCAGGGGCCGGCACCGTGCTCTCCACGTGGTGGATCCCGAGCCGTGAGGGGGACCAGCTGCCCGTCGGGGCGCTCGCCTTCTCCGACCTCAGAGAGGCCGAGCCACTCCGCGACTCGCACGAGAGCGGGCACGCTGAGCTGCTCTCCATCCTCTTCACGTCCGGCACCACGGGCCCCTCGAAGGGCGTCATGTGGTCGCACCGGACCGCGTTGGCCTTCAGTGAGAACGCAACCTGGGTGATGGGATACACGGCGCAGGACACCATCTACACGTGCCTCCCGCTCTTCCACATCAATGCTCTCTTCACCGCCTTCCTGGCGGGTCTGCAGCAGGGTGCGCCGGTCGTGGTCTCACCGCGGTTCAGCGCGAGCCGCTTCTGGCGTGAGATCACCGACTCCGGCGCCACCGTGACCAACATGCTGGGCGCGATGGGAGCCATCTTGTGGAAGCAGGAGCCTCAGCCCGAGGAGTCGACCCACCGACTGCGACTGGCCATGGTGGTGCCGTTCCCCAAGCGCGACCACATCGCCTTCGAGCAGCGCTTCGGAATGCTGATCAATGAGCTCTACGGCTCGACCGACACCAGCATTCCCATCGGCACACCGCACGGGGAGCGTCGTCCCGGGTCCTGTGGGCGGCCGGCGCCCGGCTGGGAGGTGGCCCTGGTCGATGCCATGGACGAGCCCGTGCCGGCCGGTGTCCCCGGTGAGCTGGTCACCCGACCCTCGAGGCCCTTCGTCGGGCAGCTCGGCTATTGGAGCCAACCGGACAAGACCTGGGAGGCCCACCGCAACGCGTGGTTCCACACCGGCGACATGCTGATCCAGGACGACGACGGGTGGTTCTACTTCCAGGACCGGCTCAAGGACGCCCTTCGGGTCTCGGGCGAGAACGTGAGCAGCTTCGAGGTCGAGCAGGTCCTGTCGTCACACCCTGCAGTCGCCGAGGTGGCCGTGTTCGGCGTGCCGAGCGACCTCGGCGAGGACAGTGTCATGGCCTGTGTCGTCACCGAGAGCGGACACCAGCTGGAGCCGTCCGACCTCGTCGACTTCGCCGCGGGGCGGCTCCCCTACTTCGCCGTACCCCGCTATGTGGACCTGGTCGACCAGCTGCCCAAGACCTCGACCCAGAAGATCCGCAAGCAGGAGCTCCGCAGCCGTGGCATCTCGACCACGACCTGGGACGGCGGGCAGCGGCGCAGCTCCTCGGCCCGCTAGCCGGGCCCTGTCAGGTCGAGACCCAGCACCGCGCACGCCGCCTGGGTCAAGGTCTCCCTCAGCACGTCGTCGGGCAGGGTCACCTGGTGGAACAACACTGCCTGGATGGCGCCGATCGCGATGTGGACCTTGGTCCGTGTCATCGGCTCGTCCAGGCCCTCGAGCTCCCCGAAGACGTGGACCCACTCCTCGAGGTAGAGCCGCTGCTTGCGGCGCAGGCGCACCTGGTCCTCGCGGGGCAGGTTGGAGATGTCGTTGTGGTAGACCTGCGCGAGGTGGCGCTTGCTGACGACGAAGTCGACCTGTCCTGTGATGAGCTCGTCGAGGGCCGCCCGGAGATCGGCGTTGCCCTCCACCGCTGCCCGTCCCTGCGCCAGCAGGTCGTCGATGACCTGCTCGAAGAGCACCACCAGGATCGCGGACTTGCTCTCGAAGTGGCGGTAGATGCCTGACCCCGTGATGCCGGCGCGTTCTCCGATCTCCGCCATCGACACGGTGTGATAGCCGCTGTCGGCCAGGAGCCCCGCGGCAGCGTCGAGGATCTTCTCCCTGCGGGCGGGGTCACGCGTGCGTTGTGCCAAGGTCAGGCTCCTTTCGGTGTCGCGATCCTAGTGCCGCGTCACGGTGGCGACCGCGCAGGTACGGCCGGCCTCGTCGCGGGAGGTGACCTGGACGACGCCCAACGTGCGGCCACGGTGCACCGGCTCCGCGGTGAGGTGCAGCACGGTTCCTTGCGGTGCGCCTCGGACGATCTGTATCCGGATCGATGCGGTGCGCGCCGGAGCCGGCATCGCGGTTGCGGCCATCCACTCGAGCAGACAGAAGACCATCCCACCGTGGAAGTGCCCCAACGGATTGGAGAACCGCTCGGAGACGGTGACCCGAGCGCCGCTGCCGGACACGACCACGTCCTCGCCCAGGAGCGCCGTGAGGCTCGCGGCGTCGGCAGGTCGAGGCGACCGGGAAGCGGGGGCCGGTGGCCCCCCGGACGGGCGTCGACGAACCGAGCGCGCATGGAACAGCGCGCCACGACGCCACCACGGCTGTCAGTGACCTCACCCTCCACCAGGGCGCCCTCCGGGTCCTCGTGCACGACGCGAGCGCTGCAGGCCACCGGGGTGCCGTCGGTCGGCACGAGCCCCACGACATCCACGGAGATCTCCGTGCTGAGCGCCCAGCCGTCGCTGAGCTGGACGGCGGCATAGCCCAGGACGACATCGATGAGCACGCCGAGTCCGGCGACCTCTCCCTGCCCGTCAGGCCCCGCCAGCCACGGGCCGGTGGGCACGGTTCCCGCGATCGAGCCGTCATCATCGACCCTCAGCCCCTGGAGGCCGAACAGCTGCTCGGGCACGCCCGCGATCATCGGCACCGGAGGCGCGTCTGCCGCCGGCGCGGGGCCCGGCGCCATCAGTAGGACCTCGGAAGTCCAAGGGTGTGCGTGGCCACGAAGTTGAGGACCATCTCCCTGCTGACCGGGGCAACCTTCAGCAGGCGTGCTGTCCCCCACAGGTGCGCCAGGCCGTACTCGGTGGCCAGCCCGTTGCCCCCATGGGTCTGGATGGCGGTGTCGAGGGCTTTCAGGGCGGCCTCCGCCGCGGCGTACTTGGCCATGTTGGACGCCTCTCCCGCTGGCAGCCCGTGGTCGTGCAACCAGGCTGCCTTCGCCGTCATGAGTCTCGCGAGCTCGACATCCACGGCAGCCGCCGCGAGCGGGTGCGAGACCCCCTGGTGGGAGCCGATCGGCACACCCCACACCTCACGCTCACGGGCATACTTCGAGGCCTTCGCCAGCGCGTAGCGAGCGATGCCCGTCTCGATCGCAGCACCGGTGATGCGTTCAGGGTTGAGCCCACGGAAGACGATCTCCATGCCCGCACCCACGTCCCCGACTCGCCTGTCGTCGGCCACGCGGACACCGTCGAAGGTCAGCGTGTACTGCTTCTCGGGAGCCCGGACCTCGACCGGGATCAAGGCCCGGTCGAGTCCCTCGGCGTCCGTGGGGACCACGAACAGCGTCATCTCGCCGCGACCGTTGTCTGCCGTGCCGGTGCGCGCGACGACCAGGAGGTTGGAGGCCTCGTCCACGCCGGATATGTAGTACTTGGTGCCCGACAGGACCCATTCGTCCCCGTCTCGCACAGCCCTGGTCGAGAGCTGATGGGTGTTCGAGCCGGCGTCGGGCTCGGTGATGGCGAAGACGATCTTGTCGGTCCCGTCCGCCATGGCGGGCAGCCAGCGCTGCTTCTGCTCGACGGACCCGAACTCCTTGATGACCTCGCCCGAGATCGCGGCCGAGACAAGGAGCAGCAGGAGCGGGCTGCCGGCCGCAGCGGTCTCCTCCACGACGATCGCCAGCTCCTGGATGCCCGCGCCTCCCCGCCGTACTCCTCCGGCAGGTTGACCCCGAGGAGGCCGGACTCCCCCAGGGCACGCCACAGGTCATGCGTGCGGCCGTCCTCGGCGAGGACCTTGCGCAGGTAGTCGTCACCGAACCCGGCGCACACCTGGGCCACGGTCTTGCGCAGCGAGGCGTGCTCGTAGCTCTCTTCGAAGTTCAACTGGTCTCCTTGGTGCGCCGCGTTCAGGCCGGCGCCCTTCGTGATGGGTCAGGACTGCAGGGACTGGCGGATGCGGTACTTCATCACCTTGCCGCCGACGGTCTCGGGCAGCGCGTCGACGAAGATGACCTCCTTGGGGGTCTCGAAGCCGGCCAGACGCTCGCGTCCGAAGGCGATGAGCTCCTCGGCCGTGACGCCTCCGTCCACGACGGGGACCACCACCGCCGTCACGGCTTCGCCCCACCGCTCGTCGGGGACACCGACGACGGCGACCTTCTGAACGCCCGGGTGCATGGAGAGCACGGACTCGACCCGGATGGTGGAGACGTTCTCCCCACCGGACTTCACCAGGTCCTTGTAGCGGTCCACCATCACCCGCAGGCCGTCGTCGTCGAACAGGCAGCTGTCGCCGGAGTGGAACCAGCCGCCCCGCAACGCCTCCCGGGTGGCTGCCTCGTCCTTGTAGTAGCCGGCCGTCATCACCGGGGAGCGGTAGACGGCCTCGCCCGCCTCGCCCGGCAGGTCGACCGGCCTGCCCTCCTGGTCGAAGATGCGCGAGGCCAGCAACGGGCTGGGCAGTCCGACGTAGTTCTGCTGGGGCGCCGTGGCCTCATAGACCTCGGGCCACATGCCCGGCCAGAACCGGTGGCAGGAGATCGACTCGGTCTGACCGAAGATCTCGACGACCTCGAGGGCGGGAGCGTGCTTCTTCAAGGTCTTCAGGACAGCCGGCGGCAGAGCCGCCCACCCGTAGACCGCGACCGTGAGCGAGGACGCGTCGCGCTCGCCACCCTCCAGGACGTCGGCGAGTGCCTTCATCATCGCGGGCGATCCCCCCACAGTGCCGTGACCTTCTCCCGGTCGATGGCGTCCGCGATGGCGACGGGGTCCGGGGCTCGGCCCAGCACGATGGAGCCTCCGGCGGCAAACGCGGAGAGAGCAAAGACCAGGTGCCCGACGTGATACATCATCGGCAGGAACGTCGCGACCTTGAGGTCACCCTCGAAGCGCAGGCCACGGGTGAGCGTCAGGGCGAAGCCGTGCGCGGCCAGCACGGCAGACGAGTGGGAGCCCATGACGCCCTTGGGCATCGCGGTGGTCCCGGAGGTGAAGAGGATCTCCCAGATGTCGTCGCCGTGCACGGTCGCCTCGGGTTCGGTCGTGGGACGGTCGGCGACGAAGTCGGTGAACGAGCGGCTGCCGTCGATGACGGCACCGCCCACCTCGATGGTGACGTCGGGGGTGCGGCCGTAGGCCCCGAACGCCGCCTCCACGCGGGGCCAGAGCTCGGCATCCACCACCACGAGCTTCGGGTCGATCCTCTCCAACAGGTGCTCGACCACGTCCGGGGCGAGATTGGGGTTGAGCGGCGAGACGACGACCCCGACCTTGGCAGCGGCCAGCTTGAACGCGTAGCCCTCCACCGTGTTCTCGCAGACCATCACCACGCGGTCACCACGACCGAGCCCCGAGTCGCTCAGGCCGTGCGCAACCTGGTTCATGAGCTGATCGAGCTGGAGGAAGGTGAGCCGCTCGTACGCCGGGTCGGCGCAGGCCCCCGGGGCCGCGACCAGGGCCTCCCTGTCGGGGGTGCTCCAGGTGAGGCGCTCGACGAGGTCGGCGACGCACACCCGGTCCCACCGCTTGTCCGCACGGCGGTCAAACAGGGTCTCGACATCCAGCGCGACAGACTCTGACGACGATGAACTCATTCCTTGCCTCCTCTGTGATGGTCATCTCACCTTAGCGAATACGCATTCACTTGCCAAGAGTCGCTGGGGTAGATTTCCGTCGGAACACCGTCATTGACCCGGCAAAGTGAACTTCTGATCACTACCATGTGATTGCCAGTCGAACGGATGACGCCGTCACGAATCCAGATGCGAAGGTAGAGCCATGTCCCGCAGCCCCTCCACGTCCACCAACCGCGATCTCGCGCTCGTCGCCGTCTTCGCCGGCATCGTCGCGGTGCTCGGCCTCGTCCCGGCCGTCTCTGCGTTCGGTGGCGCCGTGCCCATCACAGCGCAGTCGTTGGGCGTCATGCTGGCGGGCGCCATCCTCGGACCGCGGCGCGGCGCGATGGCGCTCGTCGTCTTCCTCGCCCTGGTCGCACTGGGGCTCCCGCTGCTCGCGGGCGGGCGCGGGGGGCTCGGCGTCTTCGCCGGACCGTCGGTCGGCTATCTCATCGGCTTCCCGGTCGCGGCCTACGCCGTGGGCGCCTTCACCTATGCGATGGCTGCGCCCTACCGGCTTCCGTGGGGCCTGGCCGCCAACCTGATCGGCGGCGTCGTGATCCTCAACGTCCTGGGCATCATCGGCATGATGGCCCGGGCGGACCTCACCCTGTCGGCTGCCACAGCCGCGGCTGCGGTCTACATCCCCGGGGACGTGGTCAAGGCAGTCGTCTGCGCGATGGTGGCGCGCGGCGTGCATGCGGCCTACCCGGGGCTGTTGCCGGAGCGTCGTTCGCGGCGCACGTCCGAGCATGCGGATGCCTCCGCCTGATCCCGTGGACGTCCTCGGGGCCGAGGATCCTCTCGTCGCCTTCACGGACGCCCACCGCGAGCACCGACTGCTCGCACTGAGGACGTCGGGGACCGCGGGGTCGCCGCGCACGGTCGTTCGGACGACTGAGTCCTGGATGGAGTCGTTCCCCCACGTGTCGGCGCTGTTGGGGATCGACTCCTCCAGCCGCGTGTGGGTCCCCGGCCCCATCACAGCGACGATGAACCTGTTCGCGGCGGCGCACGCCGACTGGGCGGGGGCGGCGCTCGCGACCGGGCCCCACGACGCGACCCATGCCCACCTCACCCCGTGGGCGTTGCGGCGTGAGCTCGCAACCCGACCCGGCGACCTGGCAGGACTGCACGTCCTGACCGCCGGTGACCGGCTCGAGCGCACGACGTACGACGCCGCGCGGAGCGTGGGCGCCGAGGTCAGCCACTACTACGGCGCCGCCGAGCTCTCGTTCGTCGCCTGGGGCGATCACGCCGATGCCCTGCGGCCGTTTCCCGGGGTCGAGGTGGCCAGTCGCGACGGTGCACTGTGGGTCCGGTCGCCCTACACCTGCCAGGGCTATCGAGAGGATGAACATCTCCTCCAGCGCGACGCGGAGGGTTGGGTGGGCGTGGGCGACCGCGGCGAGGTCGTCGACGGGTTCGTCCGGGTCCACGGACGCGACGGCGGCATCACCACGGGCGGCGCCACGGTCCTTGTCGCCGACATCGAGCGCCCGCTGCGCGAACAGACCACCGGCGACCTGGCGGTCGTCGGACTCCCCCATGCCGACCTGGGGGAGGTCGTGGTCGCCGTCGTCTCGCGCCATGACGACGTCGCGCGCCTGGCCTCCCACGCGCGTCGCGTGCTCGACCCGGCTCAGCGGCCGCGCCGCTGGCTGCACCTGGACCCGCTGCCCCGCAACCCCACTGGGAAGATCGACCGGGTCGCGCTCGCCGCAGAGGTCGCGGCAATGGCGGCGAGGGGTGGTGACGAATGACTTCCGGGCACGGCCGTTCACAGGCACCGGTGATCATCGCCGCGGCCCGGACGCCGATCGGCACCGCCGGCCACTCGCTGTCCAAGCTGACGGTGGACCGGTTGGGCGCCCCTGTGCTGACCTCCCTGCTCGCTCGGGCCGGTGTCGACGGTGGGCTCGTCGACGACGTGATCCTGGGCAACTGCACGGGTCCGGGAGGGAACGTGGCCCGGCTGACCGCGCTCACGGCCGGGCTGCCGGAGGAGGTGCCCGGCCTGACCGTCGACCGACAGTGCGCGAGCGGTCTTGCTGCGATCGGGCTCGCCGCCCACCTGGTGCGCGACGGAGCCGGCATGGTGCTCGCCGGCGGCGTCGAGTCGGCCAGCACCGCGCCGTGGCGCTTCTGGCCCCCGGTCGGAGGTGGTGAGCCTCAGCGCTACACGCGCGCTCCCTTCGCTCCCGAAGGGCTCGACCTCGACATGGGCATCTCGAACGACCTGCTGGCAGCCGAGGCCGGCGTCAGCCGGCAGCGTCAGGACGCCTACGCGGCCCGGTCTCACGCTCTGGCCAGCGCCGCCCAGGAGGCCGGGGTCTTCGACTCCGAGATCGTCGCCGTCGAGGGAGTCGTGCGTGACGACCGGCCCCGACCCGGCCTGACGGCCGAACGGCTCGCCCGTCTGCGGCCGGCGTTCCGGGCGGGTGGGACGGTGACCGCCGGCAACTCGTGCGGAGTCAGCGACGGAGCAGCCGCCGTGGTCGTGGTCAGCTCGCACCACCACCAGGAGCTGGGCCAAAGCGGCCTCCGCATCCTCAGCACAGCGACGGCCGGGGTCGCGGCCGCGCGCCCCGGGAGAGGCCTCGTCCCGGCCGTCCGGATCGCGCTGGACCGGGCCGGGGTCAGCCTGGTCGACATCGACGCCATCGAGCTCAACGAGGCCTTCGCCGGACAGGTGCTGGCATGCTGCGACGAGCTGCGACTCGATCCTGATCGGGTCTGCGAGGAAGGCGGTGCCCTGGCGCTCGGGCACCCGTGGGGCGCGTCCGGGGCCGTGCTGGTCGTCCGCCTGTTCTCCCGGCTCGTCACCCGGCGACAGGGGCGTCTCGGCCTGGCCGCGATCGCTGCCGGCGGTGGCATGGGAGTGGCCATGGTGGTGGAGTCGTGCTGATCGACTTCCGGGGCGTCTCCCACACCTATCCCGGCCGCGTGGGACACGTCGTCCGTGACCTCGACGTTCGGTTGGACGAACCCCGCATCGGCGTCATCGGCGCAAACGGGTCCGGGAAGTCGACCTTCGCCCGGATGCTCAACGGCCTCGTCGTGCCTTCCGCCGGGACGGTGACGGTCGACGGCCTGGACACGGGGCGGGACGGACGCCAGGTGCGCAGGAAGGTGGGGTTCTGCTTCACCAACCCCGACTCCCAGATCGTGATGCCGACGGTCGCCGAGGACGTGGCGTTCGGTCTGCGGCGGCGAGGACTGTCGAAGACGGAGATCGCCGCGCGCGTCGCCGACGTGCTGGCTCAGCACGGTCTCGCAGACCACGCCGACCACCCCGCGCACCTGCTCTCCGGAGGGCAGAAGCAGCTGCTCGCCCTGGCGTCGATCCTGGTGACCGAGCCCAGCCTGTTGGTCATGGACGAGCCGACCACCCTGCTCGACCGGCGCAACACCCGGACGGTCGCGGAGCTCATCACCCGGCTCCCCCAACAGGTCGTCATGGTGACCCACGACCTCGAGCTGCTCTGCGACTTCGACCGGGTCCTGGTCTTCGACGAGGCCCGGCTGGTCCACGACGGCCCACCCGCCGAAGCGGTCAAGCTCTACCGCGAGCTGATGGGATGACGGGCGTCATCGGGCTCTACCGGCCCGGCGTCTCGGCGCTCCACCGGATGTCTGCGGAGACCAAGCTCGCCGTGCTGGTCGTCGGTGGAGCCGGATCCGTCTTCGTGAGGACTCCAGCCGTCACCGCTGTGTCGCTCGCTGTCGTGCTGCTCGGACATGTCGTGGCCAGGATCCCGCCCCGCGTGCTGTGGGACTCCCTCCGCCCCGTGCTGTGGGTCGCCGTCCCGCTCGCCGCGTTCCAGGTGCTCGTGGTCGGGTGGGCGCGCGCGAGCGTCATCGTCGGGGTGATCCTCGCCCTGGTGATGCTCGCCAACCTCGTCACGCTCACGACCCGCACCACCGACCTCGTCGACGTGGTCGTGAGACTCCTCCGGCCTCTGCGCTTCCCCGGCGTCAACCCGGAGCGGGTCGCGCTGATGCTCAACCTCGGCATCCGTGCCGTGCCGCTGGTGATCGAGCTGGCCGCCGAGGTCCGCGACGCCCAGCACGCGCGCGGACACGCGGCCAGTCCCCGCGCGTTCGCCGTACCCCTCATCGTCGGCGCCCTGCGCCGGTCCGAGGAGATCGGGGACGCGCTCGCCGCGCGCGGTTTCGAGGACTGACGGGGCAGACGATCAGGAGCGGCTCAGCAGCTGGCGGGCCATCACGATCCGCTGGACCTGGTTGGTGCCTTCGTAGATCTGGGTGATCTTGGCATCGCGCATCATCCGCTCGACCGGGAAGTCCTGCGTGTAGCCGTAGCCGCCGAGCAGCTGCACCGCATCGGTGGTGATCTCCATCGCGACGTCCGAGGCGTAGCACTTGGCGGCGGCTCCGAAGAAGGCGAGGTCGGCGTCGTCGCGCTCGGACTTCGCTGCCGCGACGTAGACCATCTGCCGGGCGGCCTCGAGCTTCATCGCCATGCCGGCGAGCATGAACTGGATGCCTTGGAAGTCCGAGATCGCCTTGCCGAACTGGCGGCGCTCCTTGACATACCCCACGGCGAAGTCGAGCGCTCCCTGGGCGATGCCGACCGCCTGCGCGCCGATGGTGACCCGGGTGTGGTCGAGCGTGCGCAGCGCCAGCCTGAGGCCTGTGCCGGGCTCGCCAATCATGCGGTCTCGGGGAAGGCGCACGTTGTCGAAGAGCAGCTCACGGGTCGGCGACCCCTTGATCCCCAGCTTTCGCTCCTTCTCGCCGAAGGAGAAGCCAACGTCGGACTTCTCCACGACGAAGGCACTGACGTTGCCACCGCGAGGGCCGTCGGGGTCGGTGACAGCGAGGACCGTGTAGAACTCCGAGACCCCGGCGTTGGTGATCCACGACTTCTGGCCGTTGAGCACCCACTCGTCGCCGTGGAGCACCGCGCGGGTCCGCATGGCGGCGGTGTCGCTGCCGGCGTCGCGCTCCGACAGGCCGTACGAGAAGCCGGCCTCGCCCCGGGCCAACGGCGTGAGGTACTTGACCTTGAGCTCCTCGCTCGCGCCGAGGATCAACGGCAGGCTGCCGAGCTTGTTGACGGCCGGGATCAGCGAGGACGAGCCACAGACCCGCGCCACCTCCTCGATGATCAGGCAGGTGGCAAGCGCATCGGCTCCGACGCCGTCGTAGGCCTCGGGGACGTGCGCGGCGAAGAAGTCCGAGGCGACCAGCGCCTCGTGGGCCTCCTGCGGGTAGCGGGCCTGGTCGTCGACCTCCGCGGCGTGCGGCGCGATCTTGTGCTCCGCCACCCGGCGGACGGCCTCGCGCAGGGCCTCGTGGTCCTCGGAGAGACGGAAGAGGTCGAAGTCGGTGCTGGTGCCCATGGGCCGGGTCCGTTCAGGAGTAGGTGTAGAAGCCACGACCGGACTTGCGGCCCAGGAGGCCCGCGTCGACCATCCGGGCCAACAGCGGCGGGGCGGCGTAGAGCGGTTCCTTGAACTCCTCGTAGAGGGACTCAGCGACCGCCTTCGTGGTGTCGAGGCCGATGAGGTCCGCCAGGGCGAGCGGGCCCTGCGGGTGCGCGGCTCCGAGGACCAGTCCGCGGTCGATGTCCTCGGCGGTGGCGAAGCCGGACTCCAGCATCCGGATGGCCGAGAGGACGAACGGGATCAGGAGGGAGTTCACGACGAATCCCGCGCGGTCCTGGCAGTCGATCGCCTGCTTGCCCAGCGCGCCTTCGACGAAGGATCGGCTGCGGGCGGTGGTCTCGTCGGAGGTGAGCAGGCTGGGGACCAGCTCGACGAGCTGGAGCACCGGGACCGGGTTGAAGAAGTGGATGCCGATGACGTTGTGCGGGCGGGCGGTCACCACGCCCAGCTTCATGATCGGGATCGACGACGTGTTGGAGGCGAGGATCGCGTCAGGGTCGGTCACGACCTTGTCGAGGGTGCGGAACAGCTCGGTCTTGGCGTCCTCGTCCTCGACGATCGCCTCGACGACGAGCTCCCGATCCGCGAGCTCACCGAGGTCGGAGACCACGCGGATGCGGCCCAGCACGGAGGCCGCCGACTCGATCTTGCCCTTCGCCTCGGCGCGCGCGAGCGATGTCTCGAGTCGAGCCCTGCCGGCCTCGACCGCTCCATCGCTGGACTCCACCACCACGACGTCTAGCCCCGCGCGGGCGGACACCTCAGCGATGCCTGCGCCCATCAACCCGCAACCGACGACTCCTACGCGCTCCATGCTTGCCCTCTCTGTGGAAACTCAGTACCGTTTCGAAGCGTACTCAGTACCGTCCAGTAGGGAAATGAGGATGCCGCGATGCGGACCCCGGCGATGCGAGAACGACTGGTGGACGCGGCATTCGAGCTCTTCGAGGAGCGCGGGTTCGACCAGACCACCGTTGACGACGTGGCCGAGCGCGCGGGCGCCGGGCGCACCACCTTCTTCCGGCACTTCCGGGCCAAGGAGGACGCGGTCCTGGCTGACCACGACGCACTATTGGCGCGGGTCACCACGATCCTTGCTGCCCCAGAGGTCGAGGGCCCGCCCGCAGATGCCTGGCAGGCACTCACCAAGCGCGTGGTCTCGGCCGCGCGGGCGGTGCTGGAGCACTACGTCGCGGAGGGCGAGCGAGCACGCCGGCGCTATCGGCTCTCAGCCACCGTGCCCGCGATCAGGTCCCGGGAGGTGGCCGGGATGCGGTCCTACCAGCATGCCTTCCGAGCTGCCATCAAGGCAGGCTTCGGCGGCGACGAGCGATCCGGCCTCGACGCGGAGCTCGCGGCCACGGCGGCGATCGCGGCGACCCATCACGTCCTGCGTCGGTGGCTGCGTTCGGAGACGCAGTCCCCCCAGGCCGACTTCGACGCCGCCATCACCCATGCTCTCACTCCGTGGCTGCCCGTGGCTCCGCAGGAGGTCACGCTCCCCCCTCGAGTGGTGGCCGCCGTCCGGCGTACGACCCCGCTCCTCGAGGACCTGCTCGACGAGCTGCAGGCCATGACCTCCGGCTGAGCCGGCGCCGCGCGAGACCCAGATCACACGCCTGCGGGAATGAACTGGCCATCGGACGACTTGAGTTAGTTGTCACTACAACCAATCGCCCTCCAGGAGCACCCCATGTCCTTCTTCCGCCGCACGCGCAAGACCACCACCGCCCCCGCCATCGCAGCCGCCCCCGCCTCCGTCGCGGTGGCCCCGGCCGGCTCCGTCCTCACCGGTGACTACAGCATCGACGCCAGCCACTCCCGTCTTGGCTTCTCCGCCCGCCACGCGATGGTCACCACCGTCCGCGGCAACTTCAACGACTTCACCGGCACCGCGCACGTCGACGCCGAGACGCCGGCCAACTCGGTGGTCAACCTGACCATCAGCGCCGCCAGCGTGAACACCGCGTCCGCCGACCGCGACGGCCACCTCACCTCCGAGGACTTCTTCGACGTCGCGACCCACCCGGAGATCTCCTTCGCCTCGACCTCGGTCGAGCGCGACGGCACGGAGTGGAACATCACCGGCGACCTGACCATCAAGGGCACCACGCGCTCCGTCACCATCCCCTTCGAGGAGACCGGCACCGCGGTGGACCCGTTCGGCAACACGCGCGCCGGCTTCGAGGGCGCGATCTCGATCAACCGCAAGGACTGGGGCCTGACCTGGAACGCGGCCCTCGAGACCGGCGGCGTCCTCGTGTCCGAGAAGATCAAGCTCGAGCTCGACATCTCGGCCATCAAGAACGCCTGACCCACGCCCCGACAGACCCCGCCGGACCCTGACCAGGGTGCGGCGGGGTAGTCACGCGACCGGGGGTTGTCCTGGCCGCTGGAGGTGATTAGCGTCGAGTAGATGACGAAGTTATCGATCATCTACTACTCCAGCTACGGCACCGCACACGCGATGGCATCGCGCATGGCCGAGACCGCCGAGGCACAGGGCGCCGAGGTCAGACTGCGTCGCGTCAGGGAGACCGCCCCCGACGAGGTGGTCCAGAGTGTCGAAGGATGGGCCGCCCATGCGGCCTCCGTCGCCGACCAGCCCGTCGCCGAACCCGACGACATCGCGTGGGCCGACGCGGTCATCATGGGCTCCGGGACCCGCTACGGCCACGTCACCAGCCAGCTGCAGGCCTACATCGACACCCTCGGCCCGTTGTGGCAGGAGGGCAAGCTCGCCGACAAGGTCTATGCGTCCTTCACGTCCAGCCAGACGCTGCACGGCGGGCAGGAGACCACCATCGTCGCCATGCTCACCACGTTCTGCCACTTCGGCGGGATCATCGTGCCGCCCGGCTACACCGACCAGACCAAGTTCAACGACGGCAACCCCTATGGCGTGGGTGTCGTCACCGGTCAGGGTGGGGTCGACGACACCGCCAACACGGCGCTCGACCACCTGGTCACCCGGGTGCTCACGGTCGCGAAGCGACTCGGGTCCTGACCCGCAAGGCCGCCGCACGAAGCAGCACTCGTCGGCGCCGCGGGGCCGGCTGAGTCCTGCTGGTCGAGAGCGCGACAGGCACGAAGGGGTCCTGGTCCCGATACTCCCGAGGGAGACAAGGGAGGGCCCATGACTGTCACGCCTGTGATCGAGGGTTGGTTCACGACGGGTGAGCGGCCGGCGCTGTTGGGGTCGGCGTGCACGTCGTGTCGCACCGTGTATTTCCCGCCGGTGGGGGGTTTTGTCGTAGTCCGGTGTGTGAGGGGGTGGGGTTCGAGTCGGTCGAGCTGGGTCGGCGGGGTCGGGTGTGGTCCTACACCGATGCGCAGTACCAGCCGCCGCCGCCCTACATCCCGGCTCACGAGGTGCATGTGCCGTTCGCGTTGGCTGCGGTCGAGCTTCCCGAGGGGTTGGTGGTGCTGGGTCAGGTCGCGGACGGGTTCGGTGTCGCTGAGTTGAGCGTGGGGGCGGTGGTCGAGCTGGTGGTGGAGACGTTGTACGCCGACGAGTCGGGTGAGCGCACGATCTGGCGTTGGAAGCCGGTCGTGGACGAAGGAGCGTCGGCATGAGTGTCAGGACGGACAATCGGGTCACGGTCGCGGGGGTGGGGATGCACCCGTGGGGCAAGTGGGGCAAGAGCTTCGTGGAGTACGGGGTGGTCGCGGCCCGGGCGGCGTTGGCTGATGCGCAGATCGGCTGGTCCGAGGTGGACCTGGTCGTGGGTGGGGAGACGGTCCGCAACGGTTATGGCGGGTATGTCGCGGGGGCGACGTTCGCGCAGGCGTTGGGGTGGAACGGTGCGCGGGTCGCGACGTCGTATGCCGCGTGCGCGACCGGTGCCCAGGCCCTCGACACCGCCCGGGCGCGGATCCTGGCGGGTCTCTCGGAGGTGGCGTTGGTGGTGGGGGCGGACACGACCCCGAAGGGGTTCCTGGCCCCGAATGCCGGGGAGCGGTGGGACGACCCGGACTGGTTGCGGTTCCGGTTGCTGGGGATGACCAACCCGGCCTATTTCGCGTTGTATGCGCGGCGTCGGATGGACTTGTATGGCGCCACGTCGGAGGATTTTGCGGCCGTGAAGGTCAAGAACTCCCGCCATGGCCTGGCCAACCCGAACGCGCGGTATCGCAAGCAGGTCAGTGTCGCTGAGGTGATGTCCAGCGCTGTGGTGTGCGACCCGCTGCACCTGCTCGACATCTGCGCGACCAGTGATGGCGCGGCCGCGGTGGTGTTGTGCTCACCCGACTACGCGCGCCGCCACGGGCTGGTCGAGGCGGTGCAGGTCGCGGCGATCTCGACGGTGACCCCGACGTTCCCGAACACGGTGATCGACATGCCGTTGTTGTCCACTGATGCACCCCCACCCTCGTCGCCGGAGGGTGAGGAGAGTGCTCTGTGCCCGTCACGAAACCGGACCTTCAAGCAGTCGATCGCCCACGCGGCCTACGAGGAGGCCGGCATCGGGCCCGACGATGTCGACGTCGCCGAGGTCTATGACCTGTCCACCGCGCTCGAGCTGGACTGGATGGAGGACCTCGCGTTGTGCAAGGAGGGCGAGGCCGAACAGCTCCTGCGTGCCGGGGAGACCACCATCGGTGGCCGGGTCCCGGTCAACCCCAGTGGTGGGTTGGCGTGCTTCGGTGAGGCCGTCCCGGCCCAGGCGCTCGCGCAGGTCTGCGAGCTCACCTGGCAGCTGCGCGGCCAGGCCCACGGCCGCCAGGTCGACGACGCCCGGGTCGGAATCACCGCCAACCAGGGCCTCTTCGGCCACGGCTCCTCAGTGGTCCTCGTCCGATGAGCACCATGGACTTCGCCGGGAAGACGGCACTCGTCACGGGCGGCACGCAAGGCATCGGGTTCGCCGTGGCGGAGGCCCTGCTGGCGGCCGGCGCCGACGTCGTGGTCGGGGGACGTCGCGAGCCGAGCCGGCTCCCGTCCGCACGAGGACGCACCGCCACCTGGGGGGCAGCGGACATCCGCGATCCGCGCCAGGCCGAAGAGCTGGTCCAGCAGGCCCATGCACGACACGGACGCCTCGACGTGCTGGTCAACAACGCAGGCGGGTCGCCGGACGCACCTGCGGCCAGCCTCTCCCCCCGCTTCGCGGAGCGGGTCGTGGCGCTCAACCTCCTCGCGCCCTTCTACCTCGCCCAGGCGGCGAACACCCTGATGCAGGCCGGGGACGGCGGGTCCATCATCAACATCGGCAGCGTCTCCGGCAGCCAGCCGCAGCCGGGGACGGCGCCATACTCCGCCGCAAAGGCGGGACTGCGCGTGCTCACCAACGCCCTGGCGATGGAGTGGGCCCCGCGCGTGCGCGTCAACCACATCACCACGGGCCTGGTGCGGACGGAGGGCTCGGCCGAGCTGTACGGCGACGGCGCCGCCCTGGCCGCGGTGATCCCGATGGGACGCCTGGCGCTCCCCGGGGACGTCGCGGGGGCCGTCCTCTTCCTGGCCGGCGACCACGCCTCCTACATCACCGGCTGCGACCTCGCGGTGCACGGTGGTGGAGAGCTCCCCTCCCGCTACCTCGCGCTGCAAGGGTCCTGAGGGCCGGTCGGGGCTCGGTCAGGTCGCAGCACCGAGCACGAGACCGCTCGTCGGGACGCCCGTCCCGGCCGTCACGACGACATTGGTGACGTCGGCCGGCTGGTTGACCGACGTCCCCCTGACCAGTCGCACCGCCTCGGCGATGCCGTTCATGCCGTGGAGGTAGGCCTCCCCCAGCTGTCCGCCGTGGGTGTTGAGCGGGAGCCGGCCACCGGGGTCGAGGTGTCCGTCGGCCAGGAGGTGCCGCGCCTCACCGCGGCCGCAGAAGCCGAGCTCCTCCAGCTGCGGGAGGACGAGCGGAGTGAAGTGGTCGTAGAGCACGGCCGCCTGCATGTCCTGCGGCCCCAGGCCGCTCTGCGCCCACAGCTGGCGTGCGACGAGTCCCATCTCGGGGAGTCCGGAGATGGCGGGGCGGTAGTACGACGTCATCATGTGCTGGTCCTCCCCCGCCCCCTGGGCGGCACCCAGGACGTAGGCGGGCGGGTGCGGGAGGTCGCGCGCCCGCTCGGCCGAGACGACGACGACGGCCTGACCGCCGTCGGTCTCCTGGCAGCAGTCCAGCAGCCGCAAGGGCTCGGCGATCCAGCGGGACGACTGGTGGTCCTCGAGCGTGATCGGGCGGCCGTGGAACCAGGCGTGCGGGTTGGTCGCCGCGTGCGCCCGGTCGATGACGGCGACGCGTCCGAAGTCCTCGCTCGTGGCGCCGTACTCGTGCATGTAGCGCCGCGCGAACATCGCCACCCACTGGGCGGGGGTCGAGAGGCCGTACGGCGTCATCCAGGAGTAGGCCGCGCGGTCGGCGCTGGTGTCGACCGGCCGGCCGGCCTGACCCAGGCCGTAGCGCTCGCCGGAGCGCTCGTTGAAGGAACGCCAGCAGACGACCACCTCGGCGAGGCCCGCGTTGATCGCCGCGACCGCGTGGGCGACGGTGCCGCAGGCGGCGCCACCGCCGTGGCCGACCCTGGAGAAGAACGACAGGTCGCCGATGCCGACGTTGCGGGCGACGTGGTTCTCCGAGGAGGACTCGGCGGTGAAGGTGACCATGCCGTCGACGTCGGAGGGCCGAAGACCCGCGTCGGCGATGGCCGCAGTGACCGCCTCGCAGGCGAGGCGCAGCTCGCTGCGGCCGGAATCCTTGGAGAAGTCGGTCGCCCCGATACCGACGACGGCCGCTTCGCCGGCCAGCGAGCGCTTCACGCCGCGCTCCCCTCGTCGCGGCGGGTGGGCTCGACCACGACCAGGCCGCTCACGTGGGTGCCCAGGGAGTTGTCGCCGCGCACCTCGACGGTGACGGTTCCCTCGTCCACGGCGGTCACCGTCCCGGTGATCGTCATCGTGTCGCCGGGATGGTTCGGCGCGCCCAGCCGGACCTTGACCCGGCGGATGCGGACGTCGCCGCCGAGCCCACGCCGGACGAACCTCTCGACCAGGGCGTTGCTCGTCAGGATGTTCATGAAGATGTCCCGGGAGCCCCGCTGCAGGGCCAGGGCGGGGTCGTGGTGGACGTCCTGGTAGTCCCTGCTCGCGATCGCGGTCGCCACGATCAGGGTGCGGGTCAGCTCGATCTCGAGCGTCGGCAGGGTGGTGCCGACCTGCGGGACCACGACGAGGTCGTCGAGCCCCGTCATGACCCGGCCTCGCCAGCCGCCACGAGCGAGCCCAGGTGTTGCAGCGCGGCCTCCGGACCACCGAGCGTCGAGGCGATCTGCTTGCCCCACAGGAAGTGGCGGTGGACCGGGTAGTCGAGATCGACGCCGATCCCCCCATGGACGTGCTGCACGCGGTGCACGACGTCGAGACCTCCCTGCCCGCACCACCAGCCAGCCACGAGGGCGGCCCGCTCGGCGTCCCGGCCGTCGGCGTCACAGGTCAGCGCCTGCCACAGGGTCAGACGCATCGCTTCGACGTCGATCCAGCAGTCCGCGAGCTGGTGCTGGACAGCCTGGAAGGACCCGATCGGCCGTCCGAACTGGTGGCGCCCGGTGGCGTATGAGGCAGCGAGTCGCAGCGCACCCTCGGCCACTCCGACCTGCACGGCGGCCAGCGCCAGGCGCGCCCATCGCAGCACGTCGGTCAACGCCTCCGGGCCACCGAGCCGCTGCGCCGGCGTCGCGTCGAGCACCAGCTCGCCTGCGGCGGCGAGGTCAGTGGTGCCTGTCGGCTGCCAGGCGAGGCCCGCACTCGGGACCAGGAAGACACCGGGTCCGTCGGGGGCGGTCGCGCTGACGAGGACGTGGTCGGCGCCGAACGGATCAGGCACGACCGCCTTGAGCCCGGTGAGCTCCCAGCCCGAGAGCGGGTCGTCGGACCCGGTCGGGCGAGCGAGGCACCGCGGTGAGGCGGGTTCGGCGCCGTCGTACTCCTCCAGCGCCACACTCAGCCGGCTGGACCCGTCCGCGGCCCCCGCCAGGAGGTGCTCGGCGCCATACCGGACCAAGGTCAGCGTCGCCACCAGGTGGGGCCAGATCGGGGCGGGGGCGACGCGACGCCCCTGCTCCTCGAGCACCACGCAGACCGCGTCCAGGCCGAGACCGGCACCACCGTGCTCGTCGGGGACGACGAGCCCGAGCAGACCTGTCCGACCGAGCTCGGTCCACAGTCCGTCCCCCTCGCCGAGGTCGGTGAAGAGCGTGGCGGCCAGGGCCTGCAGCTCGACCAGGTCCTCGGACAGCGTGAAGTCCATCAGTCCTCCTGGGAGGTGGGTGCGGGGGTGAAGAGTGGGAGGCTGAGATCAGGGTCGGCATCGAGCCACTCCACGACCAGGGGCATCCCGATCTCCAGCTCATCGGCCGTGACGCCGGTCAGGTTGGTGATCAGGCGGGTCCCCTCCTCGAGCTCCACCAGCGCCACGAGCAACGGGTAGTCGAAGGCAGGGTCCCTCGGGTGGTGCGCCACCACCCACGAGTGGAGGGTGCCGCGACCGCTCGCCTCGACCACGTCCCAGTCGAACGACTGGCAGTCCGGGCACTGTGGACCCGGCGGATGGCGAAGCGTGCTGCAACCTGCGCAGCGCTGCACCACGAGCCGGTGTGCCAGCGCGGCGTCGAACCAGAACTGGTTGTCGCGGTTGACCGCCGGTCGCGGCCGCAGTGGCCGCGGCTCCGCGGCAGGGGCCGGCCTGAAGCGCAGCGTCCGCCACCGTTGGGTGGCGACCACCTCTCCGCCGACAACGCGATAGGTCTTGCAGGTGGTCACGAACCGTCCCGCACCCAGCCCTGTCTGCTTCTCCGGCGAGATCGACTCGACCACCTCCTCCACGCTGACGTGGTCACCCGGCACCAGGTCTCGCAGGAGCTCCAGGTCGGAGTCGGTGGCGACGACCGAGGTGTAGCCGCCCTCGGCGAGCAGGGCCACCAGGTCGTCGAAGGGGCCGGCCGCTGGCCCTGGTCGCACGGTCTTCTCATAGCCGCGCATCGTCCAGGCCTGGACCATGGTGGCCGGTGCGACGTCGGTCGGTCCGGTGTCGCCCATCGCCTCGCGCCAGTGGCGGATCATCGGTTCGTTGACCGGGTCCTGCGCCGGCGTGGGCTCCTGGAGGGTCCGGCCGACGAAGGCGGCCAACCTCGCGTCGTACGACGACATGCTCACCTCGCACCGCGGGGCAGCCCGAGGGCGCCGGTGGCCACCATGTCGCGCAGGACCTCGTTGACGCCGCCCCCGAAGGTGTTGACGATGCCCTGGCGGGACAGCTGTTCGACCTGGCCGTGCAGCGCTGCCCGTGGCGAGCCTGCCCGAACGCGGCCGCCGGCGCCGAGCACGAACGACAGCGAACGCTGGAGGTCGATGTGGGTCTCGGTGCCATAGACCTTCGCGGCGCCGGCCGTCTCACCGCGCAGGTTGCCGTCCGCGACCTGGGCCGTGAGCCGGTGGTTCATGAGTCGCATCGCCTCGAGGCGCGCATGGGTCCGGGCCAGCTCACGACGGACCCACGGCTGCTCGACGACCCCTGTCTCACGACTCCAGGCGACGGTGTCCTCCCAGAGCTGGATCATCCGCCCACCGAGAGCGGCGAGCGCGACGCGCTCGTGGTTGAGCTGGGCCGTGATCAGTCGCCAGCCGCCGTCCACCTCGCCGACGACCTGGCTGGCAGGGACCCGGATGCCCGAGTAGTAGGTCGCGGTGATGCTCATGCCGCCGACCGTCCTGATCGGGCTCCACGTGTAGCCGGGGTCGTCGCACGGCACCACCAGGATCGAGATGCCCTTGTGCTTGGGAGCCTCGGGGTCCGTGCGGCAGGCGAGCCACACGTAGTCGGCGGTGTTGCCGCCGGTGGTGAAGATCTTGCTGCCGTCGATCACGAAGTCGTCGCCGTCACGCACTGCGCGGGTGCGCAGCGACGCGAGGTCGGTGCCGGCTTCGGGCTCGGTGTAGCCGATGGCGAACACGATGTCGCCGGTCAGCATGCCGGGCAGGTATGCCGCCTTCTGCTCCTCGGTGCCGAACTCCATCAGCGCCGGACCGACCGTGTTGATGGTGACGAGGGGGAACGGCACCCCCGCCCGTTGGATCTCGTCGTAGAAGACGAACTGCTCCTCGGCGCCCAGGCCGCGACCGCCGTACTCGCTCGGCCACCCGACGCCCAGCCAGCCGTCGCGTCCGAGCATCCGCACGACCTCGCGGAACCGCGGGCCGCCGGCGCCCGCCTCCCCCACCTCCCGACGCTCGTCCGGTGGCAGCAGTGCGGCGAAGTAGTCCCGGAGCTCGGCGCGCAGTGCGCCCTGCGCGGGTGTCTCACGCAGGTCCATCAGCCGACGTACCCCTCCGGCTTCCCCCACGTCGCTTGACGCGTGCTGGTGCGGTCGACCAGGACGCACCGGGTGCCGGTGAAGTTGGTCGGCATGCACTTGTTGCAGTGGTTGCACAGCGAGGGGGTGGACGCGTCGGCGGCGATGCGGTTGACCAGGTCGGGCTCGCGGAGCAGGGCCCGCGCCATCGCGACGAACTCGAAGCCCTCGGCCATCGCGGTGTCCATCATCGGCCGGTCGGTGATGCCGCCGAGCAGGATCATCGGCAGCTTCACCGCTGCCCGGATCTGCCGCGTGTCCTCGAGCAGGTAGCCGTCGCGGTAGGGATAGCTGTGCAGGAGGCGCTTGCCCACCAGCTTGACGCCGAGCTTGATCGGCTGGGGCATCACGGCCGCGAACTCCTCGAGCGGGGCGTCGCCCTTGAAGAGATACATCGGGTTCAGCAGGGAGCTGCCGGCCGTCATCTCCAGCGCGTCGAGCGTGCCGTCCGCCTCCAGCCACTGGGTCACGGGGATCGCCTCGTCCAGCCAGAACCCGCCGGGCACGCCGTCGTCCATGTTCATCTTGGCGATGATCGCGATCCGGTCGCCGACCGCGTCACGCACCGCGCGCAGGATCTCCCGCGAGAACCGCGCGCGGTTCTCGAGGCTGCCGCCATAGGCGTCCGTGCGGTGGTTGATGCGCGGGCTCAGGAACGAGCTGGCCAGGTAGTTGTGCCCGAGGTGGACCTCGACGGCGTCGAAGCCGGCCTCGATCGCTCGCTTCGCGGCTTCGCCGTGGGCCTGCGCGATCCGCTGGATGTCGTCGGTGGTGCACGCCTGGGCGAAGCTCATCGAGGTCCGGTGGAAGTGCTTGCTGGGGCCAGCGCCGGGAAGCCGTTGGCCTTGGGGTTGGCGACCGGCCCGGCGTGGCCGAGCTGGGCGGACACGGCAGCTCCCTCGGCGTGCACTGCGTCGGTCAGGTGCCGCAGCCCGGGCATCGCCTCGTCGGTCCACTGGAGCTGGTGCCGGTCGGTCCGGCCCTCGGGGGCGACCGCGCAGTAGGCGACGGTGGTCATGCCGACGCCGCCCTTGGCATAGCCGACGTGGAAGTCGACGAGGTCGCGCGTGACCCGGCTCCGGTGGCTGAGGCCCTCGTACGTCGCCGCCTTGATCACGCGGTTTCGCAGGCGCAGCGGGCCCAGCTGGGCCGGCGCCAGGACGTCGGGGACGGCGGGCTTGTCGGTGCTGATGGCGGTCACGTCGTCAACGTAGGAGCGAGACCGGGTCGACGTTCCGGCTCGTCCCGCTGGCCGGGAGGAGCCCCGGCCTGCCGCCACCGAGGTGTCGTCCCGCTCAATGGGATCCTCGTCACACCGGCGGTCGCGGCCTTCCACTGTGGTGCGAGCGCACCCCCAATTCGAGCGTAGGGCGCGTATCCCCGACGGGCGGCCCACCGCCCCACAGCAAGGAGACACCGTGAGAAACACAGTCAGTAGGCGGGCCCGCTACACCGGGCTCCTCCTCGCCGGGGCTCTGGCGCTCGCCGGGTGCGCCGACTCCTCGGAGAGCAGCAGCAACGACGCCGGCAGCTCCGGCAGCAACGGCGACCTCAGCGACTCCGACATCTACAGCCAGGGCTGGGTCGGCGAGCAGAGCGACGCCGAGCCGACCAAGGGCGGCACCCTCACCATGGGCGACTACGCCGAGACGCGCAGCCTCAACCCGATCGAGTCGTATGCCAACGGCGCCGCGGCCGGCAACCCGCTCGCGGCCGTCTATGACGTGCTGGTGCGCTACGACTTCGAGTCGAGCGAGTGGACCCCCCACCTCGCCGAGTCGATCGAGTCCAACGACGACATGACCGTGTGGACCCTGAAGCTGCGCGACGACGTGACCTTCTCCGACGGCACCCCGCTCGACGCTGACGCCGTCATGGGCAGCCTCGGCTACTACATGGAGAACTACGGCTTCCAGGCCCTGACCATGCTGGCCAACCAGACCCAGATGAAGAAGGTCGACGACCAGACGGTGGAGTTCACGGTCGCTGCACCGTGGGCGACCTTCCCGGCGATGCTGGCGGGCGGCCCCGGCATGATCATGGCCCCTGCTGCCTACGACGACCCCAAGAAGTTCGAGCCCATCGGCGCCGGAGCCTTCGAGCTGGAGAACTACGCCCCGGCCGAGGAGCTCGTGCTCGCGGCACGCCAGGACTACTGGGGTGGGGAGCCCAACCTCGACAAGCTGCGCTTCGTCTGGCTCGGCTCGGACGATGCGAAGCTCGAGTCGATGGCCTCCGGCGAGATCGATGCCGCCTTCGTGCGCAATCCCGTCGCGGTCGAGAAGGCGCGTCGTGACGGCCTCAACGGCTACATGTATGTCGTCGGTGCCGGCGCGCAGTTCACCATCAACGCCCGGGAGGGTCGTCCCGGCGAGGACATCCGGGTCCGGCAGGCCATGGCGCACGCCTTCGACAACGAGTCCTACCTCGAGCGTGCCGCCAACGGCGCCGGCATCCCCAGCAAGTCGATCTTCGCCGAGACGTCGCCGTGGTCCACGGGAGTCGAGCCGACCGCGTTCGACCAGGAAAAGGCACGCGCACTCCTCGAGGAGGCCAAGGCCGATGGCTATGACGGCAAGGTCAGCTTCATCTCGTCCGCCGACCCGACCGCCCAGCAGGCGGCGGTGCAGCTCGAGGCACAGCTCGAGGCCGTGGGCTTCGACGTCACCGTCGACGGCATCGACAACATCGCCGACCTCACTCGCCGGGTCTATGTCGACCACGACTTCGACCTGGCCCAGGGTGCGACCTCGATCGGCGACGAGGACCCCTACGGGGCGCTGAGCAACTGGCTCTTCAGCCAGTCCCCCGTCAACGGCGCCGGCTATGCCAGCGAGGAGATGGACGGCCTGCTGCGCGAGCTGCAGGCGGTCGCCGACGACCCGGCCAAGGGTGCAGACGCGATGGCCGCCATCGAGGAGAAGTTCCACGAGGACGTCCCCGCGCTGGTCATCAACCCGGCCGGCAACTTCGTCACGATGCAGGACGGCGTCACCGGGATCCTCCCGAACACGCAGACCATTCTGCTCTTCCACGACGCGTCGAAGACGGAGTGACACCGGCTGGTCCCTGATCGGGGACCACACGTCAGCACCACACGACCAGGGTCCGGCCCCGCCTCACGGCGGGGCCGGGCCCTGGTGTCGTGGTGGACCGGCTGCTGCCGGCCAGACGACCGCATCGCCCACCTCCGAGCCAGAGTCCCTTGGTCCGGTGGGCCCTCAGTGTGCTTGTGGTGTCCCGGGCAACCGTGTGCAGCGAGGCAGTGATGTCGAGAGGAGTCGGCGTCCATCGCCAACCACGGCCCTCAGCAGGTACTAGCTGCCAGCACTAGCCGTGACCGTGCGCATGGGCCCCATCAAGGCACGAACTCCGATGGGAGGTGGGCCGGTGCCGGATGCTGCCGTGGCAGCGGACCACCCTGCAAAGAGCCGGTCATGGGTTCGTCGCTTCACCACAGCACCCCGCTGGGCTGTCTCCAAGACGGCGCGACCTTGTCCGAGGTTTCGCCCAGGGCGGGATTGTGGCTGGCCTCCATGAAGAGGACGAGCCGCGGGCTGGTCAGGGTCCGCTGATCCACGGTAGTGCGGTCCATGAGCGCTACTAGGGCGACGAGGAGTTCCTCGGCCGATCGCGGGGCGAACGTGGCTTGCATGCCGGCGAGTTCCCGCTCGAGGATGGCCGCGGCCGCGCCGCGGAGCAGCCCGTCGCGCGTCCGATGGAAAGGGACGTCGAGCCCGGCGGCAGTCCCGCTTTCTCGTCGATCCTGCGGTGGGTCAAGGCCTTCAAGCCTGGGTACCGAGCGACTCGCTACAGGAATAGTGTGACGGGCAGGCAGAGTCTCTCGTCGGAAGGGGCGAACACCATGCCCTCAGTACTCATCACCGGAGCTGGCCGCGGCATCGGCGAAGCCATCGCGCTGCGACTGGCCGGCGCCGGGTGGGCCGTCACTGCCGGCGTCCGCAACGACTCCAGCGGGGATCGCCTTGCCGCCCAGGACGGCCGCATCACACCCGTGCTGCTCGACATCACCAACGAGACGCACATCGCCGCCATGGCAGACCTATTCCCCGACCGGCTGGACGCGCTGGTCAACAACGCTGGCACCGGAGTGTTGGGCCCGGTCGAGGCTGTCTCCATTCCAGACTTCCGCCGCCAGTTCGAGGTCAACCTATTTGGCCAGGTCGCCGTCACCCAGGCCTTGCTCCCCCAGATCCGTGCCGCCAGCGGCCGGATCGTCTTCATCTCCTCGACCGGCGGCCGCGCGCCGGTGCTGATGGAGGGCGCCTATTGCGCCTCGAAGTTCGCGGTCGAAGGACTCGCGGACGTGCTCAGGGGCGAACTGCGGCCCTGGGGCATCGACGTGTCCGTTGTCGAGCCGGGCCCCACCGACACTGGTCCCTGGCGCGAGATCCAGTCGATGCTTGCAGACATGGAGGAGGGTATGTCCGCCACACACCGCGAGCTCTACGCACAGCACATTCGCGGGATGCGCAGGCTGGTCACGAAGCTCCAGCGCCGGACTGCGCCGCCGGACGTCGTAGCCCGGGTTGTCGAGCAGGCGTTGACCGCACGCCGCCCTCGTGCCCGCTACGCCGCCGGGGCACAGGCCCGGGCGATGCTCACCATGAACGCGGTGCTGCCCACGCGGCTCAACGACGCCATCGGTGCCCGCCTCCTCGGCCTGCGGCACCCCAAGCAGACCAAGGCGATCTCGAGCCATGCGCGTTGACATCGTCCACTCATCAATGAGGCAACGACAGTCCGGCACTGCGCTACGACCGGAATGCGTCCTACCGCCGCGTTGGCCTCCCGAAGCTTCCGCGCCTCGCGCACTGCTCCGCGGTGCATCCACGAGACCTTCACGGCGATGACTCACCTCTTGATCGTGCGAACTCGCACCGCACCCTCGCGGCGCTCGATCTCGAACAAGCCGATCGCGGTGACGAGATCGACGAGTTTCGCGTACTTCCAGTTTCGCGAATCGAAGTCCGGCTCCTGCTTCGCAATGAATGCGCCGACTTGGGCCAGATGTGCCCAGCCGTCTGCGTCTGAGCGGGCCTGTATCGCGGAACGAAGAAGGTTCAGCAGCTTGGTGTCCTGACGCAGAGCTCCAGCTGTGGGGCGCTGCTCGCTATCCGGAGGTGCGGGATCGTCTGTCGGCGCGCTCAAGACATCCATGTGGAAGAAGCGATCGCAGGCCTTCACGAACGCGTGAGGCGTCTTGCGCTCGCCGAACCCGTAGACCGTGACGCCCGACTCGCGTAGCCGCGACGCGAGTTTGGTGAAGTCGCTGTCCGACGAAACGAGGCAGAAGCCGTCGAAGCGCCCCGTGTAGAGCAGATCCATCGCGTCGATGATCATCGCGCTGTCGGTGGCGTTCTTCCCGGTGGTGTAAGCGAACTGTTGGATCGGCTGGATGGAGTGCTCGTTCGCAGCGTCCTTCCATCCACGGTTCTTATCCTCTGTCCAGTCCGCGTACATACGCCGGACCGTTGCCCGCCCGAGGGTCGCGACCTCTCCTAGGAGCGCGGGCACGCGTGCGTAGGAGACGTTGTCGGCGTCGATGAGAACTGCGAGGTGCGCGCTGCCCGGTTCATCAACCATTGCGTCAGCGTAGGAGGCGGTCAGCGTGAGGACCCACGAATGGGGAAACTCAATAGCGACGACGTCTTTCCGCCCGCAGGCACCAGGTGAGGCTGTTCTTGGCCGATCGTCGAGCAGGCCCGCGGGACAAGAGCAGTGGACTACGGGTTGGGTCTTTTCGCCGCGATCCGGCGTGGCTGATTTCGAGAGCGGCCGATGAGAGTGCGCACGTTGAGACTCGGAGCGCCGGCGGGCCGCTGCGTCAGAGTCGTGCGACATCCGTCAATCGTGGGGCCTCCACTTGCGCTTCTCGCAGTCGCGTTCAACCTCCGCGATGCATAGGTCCTTGTCCTCGCCGCCGAACGCCGTGTCGCCGCCGCGGCCGCCCAGGATCGTGTCGTTGCCGTCCTCGCCTTCGAGGATGTCGTCACCCCCGTGTCCCTCCAGCACATCGGCGCCCAATGAGCCTCTGAGCCGGTCGTGGCCGGGGCCGCCAAGCAGCACGTCCGGGTCACCGTCTCCGGTGAGCACGTCATTGCCGGCGTTGCCCGACAGCCGGTCGGAGTCCGTATTTCCATAGATCTTGTCGTCGCCGGGGCCGCCGAACGACCGTAGCTTGTCCTCGCACTGTGGCAACGCCACGAACCCGGCACCGCCCACCCTGAGCAGGGTGTCGTCGCCGGCGCCGCCGTGGATCCGAAGGTCACACCCAGTGACCGAGAGACGGTCGTCGTCGCCGGTGCCCCGCAAGACGACGCGCGACGCTGCCACGTATGCGTTGTGGAAGCCGTTGAGCCCTGCGGCCTGGACGCCGTCCACCAGGATCCGCCCGTCCAGAGCCACGTCCAAAGCAGCCGTCGCGCTCTGCACCGTCACGATGTCCACACCGGCCCCGCCGTCGTACCAGCCCACCGTCGTCTTGGAAACACCGGCGATCCGAAGGACTAAGTGGTCATCACCGCCACCACTGAGCACCTCGTCGTCAATTCCGTCCCCATCGACGATGTCCACACCCGCGCCGCCCGGATAGCGGTCGACCCCCGAACCAAGCAGGGCCTTGGTCCGACCGGACGTCGCGGTGGTGTCGACGATGTCGTCTCCGGTTCCCGCATCCACATAGACATCAAAATACTCGGAGGCCGCGGCTGCCCCCGTTGTCTGAGTCACGCAGACCAGGTCGTTCCCGGCTCCGGCCGTGACGACCGGAGACGTCCCGGACACGATCACGTCGTCGCCTGGCGTGCCCTCGACGGCGGGACCTGTGCCAACGATGGTGGCTGGCCGGCCCTGGCACATCTCGGCAGTGGCCGAAGCGGCCGAGGACGGTGCGCTCAGCAGCGCCCCCGAAACGCAGGCGGTGACAGCGAATGTGATCGAACGTCGAAGCACGGTTTCCCCTCGGTCAGCTAACCCACGATGGCGGTGGGCAGCGTGTCGGTGACGGTACGTCGCATGCGACGGTCCTTGCTAAGACGCGCCGACCTCATGGTTGGTTGTGGGCGTTCGTCGGATTGCGACAGTCGAGCGGCGCTGTATCGACCGTCCCGCAGACGCCTCTGCGAACATCCGGATCTGCCGCATTGAGTGCTTGGCGTGAGTGCGTCCTTTCGCCGCTTGGGACGTGGCGAAGGGCTTGCTGGAAAGCGGCAGTCCAGGCGCCGGGCAGCCGGCAGGTTCGAATCACCAGCGCTCGAGCCAGATCCTGTCTTCGAATCCGCCACGCTCAGCCCGTTTGCGCTGTGCGGCAAGTTCGATGTCTGACATCGAGTGATTGGTGGCTGCTGCCAGCGCTCGGAGTACCTCATACACGTCAGCGAGCTCATCGAGCTGATGGGCGCGGGGAGCGGCTCGCAACTCCTCGCTCTCCTCGAAGAGCTTGGCGAACAGGCTCGGCAAGTACTCATCCGCTTCGAGCACGCGACAATCTGGGTCCGTGCCGGACGCGCGGATGATCTCCGGGATCTTGTCCCTCACCAATTTGCCCATGGTCCCGACCCTTCACTCGATACTGTCCTGTGTGGAGTTCTACAGCAGCCATCCGACACCGACGACGGCTTGGCGGCTCGCGGTGTTGATGGGTGCGAACTCACGCACCTACAAGTTCGCACTAGGTCAAGCGTTGCTCGAACAAGCTAGAGCCGGTCGAGCAGAAGTCACGCTGCCGGAACTTGCCAGGCCCTACGCCTTGGCGCTCGCTACCCGTGCCGTCGCTATGCCGCAGGCTCCAGCCTCAGGAGAACTGGGACAGCGGGACTTCCTTTATATCGCTCGACAAGAGTCAGAAGCGACCTTGCGAGACGGGCATCCGACCGAGCGTCTCATCGACGCAGCCACACGGACGATGCCCGGCATGGTGATGGAGAAGTTCCACAACCTCGCAGGCGGCACGCAACTGCCGACCCGCTTCTACGAGATTCGTGGCAGAGGCCCTCGCCGGAAAGTGATACTCACCCCGGCGATGCTCGGGCTTGTCGGAGGTGACGATGGTCCTGCTCTTGACGGTGAGTTGGAGGCACGCTGGCGAATCGTTGAGAGCTCCTTCGCAGCTGGCGTTGGACGCAGCCTCATCACGGAGGGAGTAGCTGTGGACCTTGCCAGCGGCACCGTCATTGACAAGTTGCGGCGGCGATCGCTCGCTGGCGTCCGTGAGGCTCTAGGCGGCTTCCAGCACAATCGATGCCAGATATGTGACGAACTGCTAGCGCCAGACACCGCCGTCGCAGTCGACCACGTCTTCCCGTTCTCCCTGATGAGTCGCGGCGTGCCGTTGGGCTGGGCCGACCTCGATCTCGACTCCATATGGAATTTGGCCCCAGCCCACGCGACGTGCAACGGCGCGAAAAGCAACCGTCCTCCCACGCCTGAAGAAGTAGCCCGGTTGGGGCAGCGCAATGCAGCGATCATGCGATCGCCACACCCGCTCAAGCGCACTCTGGAACTCACACTCCAAGCCCGTGGCTACGCAGGACGTCCATACGACTGGCCCCTGTTCCTCAAGCACGTCTTAGCGGCCTAGTGCCTCCACCGCGCCCTAGGCGCGTCCCGCCTGAACGCCCGAACGCCCGAACGCCCGAACCGAGTCTGGACAGACACCGGTCCTAACGGAAGCGTTTAAGCCGCGACGGTGCAATCGGGTCTGTCCGGCTACCGGAGTCGCAACCATCTCCTTCTAGGGGCGGATCGCTCGGCCCGCGAGAGGGCCTCGAGCGTGGCCGCGATCTCGTCCTGTTTCGAGCGAATGTCGTCCAGACGCTGTTCGATTGCACGCGATTGCTTTCGAGCCATGAGCATGCCCTGCAGCCGCCCGCCAGCAAGTGCCAAGAAGGCGCCTACTAGGGAAAACAGCAGAACGCTGATCATCGACTTGTCTGACGGGCCTTGCTCGCTGATTGGGAACCCGAGGTGGATCGACAGCAATGCTCCACTGCAGGCGACGGATGCTCCCGCAACCAGGATCCCGAACTCTCGAACCGGGGACGGCAAGACCACAAGGGGAAGGGATGCGGCCGCCGCAAAAGCGACCGCGAGGTAGACGCCCGTAGCCTCCGCCCTCGTCGCATCGACTACGAGCAGCATTGAGACCAGCAATGCGACAAGGAGCCAATGCAACTGAGCCAGCGTCCACGCAAGCGCCCGTCGAAGCATGTTTGCCAGAAACTCCAGTCGGGGTCGAAGGTGAGCGCTCATGATGTCAAAGGGCCCCTTTCATCCCTAGGTACCCCGCATCACTTTCGCGCGCTCTGCGGCGACCACGGCGTGCGTCAAACCGCCGCAAATCACGACGCCGCACCTCCGGCCACGGGTGGGCTCAGCGGCGCAGTCCCGACCCACCCGCTGACGTCCGTGGGCTGAGCGCACAGGTCTGGGCGAGGCCGAGGGCCCAGCACGTCGGACACCCGCGCAGCAGCACCGCGGCAGGCACGAGAAGCAGGAGCGCGAGCGGTCCGAGCCACGGCACCAGCGCGACGGCCGCCACCATCATCGGCAGGCCCAGTGCTCCCCGCACGAGGTGCCGGGGGACGCTGCGGCTGGCGAACATGGTGTCGGGCTGGCTCATGCCATGGGTTCGACACCGACGCAGCGAACGGATGGGGTCGCCAAGATCACGCTGCCTCCTGTCGGCGGCCCAGGGTGCTCGCGCCCTAGCGCATCACCCCAGAGCTCAGGCGAGAGGGGCGATGCGCTGCCACGGAGCAGCTGCCTCGACCTGGCCTGCGAGGGACAGCAGCAGCTCCTCGCGGGCGTGGTCGGCGACGACCTGCACGCCGAGCGGGAGCCCGGCGGCGTCCTGCGCGAGCGGCAGGCTCATCGCCGGCATGCCGGTGACGTTGAAGGTGCTCGTCCACCCGGAGTACTGGATCGCGCGCTCATACATCGCGGCGGGGTCCTGGGTGTCGAGGTAGCCCAGCTCCGGCGTGGGCCGGCACAGTGTCGGGGTCAGCAGCACGTCGACCTCGTCGAACAGCCTGCCGATCTGCCAACCGATGGCCTGGGCGCCCTGGAGCGCGCGGACGACGTCGGCACCGCTGACGGTCCGGTAGTGATCGAGAAGGAGCCGGGTGAAGGGCTCCAGGTCGTCGTCGCGCAGGTCGCGCCCGAGCTCGCCGAGTCGTTCGTCGACGGCGGCCACGACGGCGCTGCCCATCAGGACGCCCGAGGAGGCCTGCACGGCCGCGCTGTCCCACGAGGGACGCAGGACCACCACCTCGTGCCCGAGCGACTCGAGCAGCCTTGCGCCGAGCTCGGCGGCGGCGACGCAGTCGAGATGGGTGTCGGGGCCGTTGGTCAGGCTGGTCATCAGCCCGACCCGCAGACGGCCGGGGTCGCGGTCGACGGCGTCGCTGAAGGTCGAGGCCGGGCTGGCGATGCCGTATGCGTCCCCGGCCAGCGGACCGGCAGAGACGTCGAGAAGCAGGGCACTGTCGCGCACGGTGCGGGTCACTGCGTGCTGGTGGGAGGTGATCGCGGCCAGCGTGGCGGGATAGGGCGCGGGCGAGATCCGGCCGCGGCTCGGCTTCAGGCCGAAGAGACCGCACATGGAGGCCGGGATCCGGATGGAGCCACCGCCGTCGTTGGCGTGGGCAACGGGCACCATTGCGGAAGCAACGGCGGCGGCGGAGCCGCCGCTTGAGCCCCCGGTGGAGTGCGTCTCGCGCCACGGGTTGAGCGCGGGTCCGTGCAGGGCGGACTCGGTGGAGGCGTTGAGGCCGAGCTCGGGGGTGTTGGTCGTGCCGAGCACGACCATCCCGGACGCGCGGTAGCGGCGCACGAGCTCGGAGTCGGCAGCCGCCACCCGGTCGGCGAACAGCCGAGACCCGCGGGTCGTGGGCAGGCCGGCGACGTCGGCGCCGAGCGACTTCACCAGGGTCGGCACGCCCGTCAGCGGGCCGTCGGGCAGCCCGCGGTCAACGTCGCCGAGTGCCTCCTCGAACCGCTGGCCGACCATCACGTTGAGCCGCGGGTCGAGCTGCTCGATGCGCTGGATCGCGGTCTCGACCGACTCGCGCGCCGACAGCCGGCCCGCACGCACGTCCGCGGCGAGCCCGACGGCGTCGAGGTCCTGCCAGTCGCTCATGCGAGGGCGCTCCCGGACTCGCCGGTGGCAACGTGGTGGCACGCGACGAGGTGGCCGGGGGCGATCTCGCGCAGCCTCGGCTCCTCGGTCGCGCACAGCTCGGTGGCGAGCGGGCAGCGCGTGCGGAACCGGCAGCCGGACGGCGGGTTCAGCGGGGATGGAAGCTCAGTGGTCTTGACCGAGGCGCCGACCCACGAAGACGCGTCGGCAGCCGCCTCGGTCTCGGCGCCGGGGATCGACGCGAGCAGCATCCGGGTGTAGGGGTGCACGGAGGTGCGGTGCATGCCGTCCGAGGGCACCACCTCGCAGGCCTTGCCGAGATAGAGCACCATCACGCGGTCGCTGATGTTCTTGACGACCGACACGTCGTGGGCGATGAAGACCATGCTGAAGGAGAAGCGCTCCTTGGTCTCCTCGAGGAGGTTGAGGATCTGGGCCTGCACCGACACGTCCAGGCTCGACACCGGCTCGTCACAGATGAGCACCCGCGGGCGCATCATCAGGGCCCGAGCGATGCAGACGCGCTGGCACTGCCCGCCCGAGAGCTCGTCGGGGCGACGGTCCCAGACGACGTCGGGCTCCAGTCCGACCGCCTCGAGGAGCTCGCGCACGACGGTGTCCTTGTCCTTGCCGTCGTGGAGGGAGGCGTCGAAGCCCCAGATCGAGAGGCCCTCGGCCACCAGGTCCTTGACCTTGCGCCGCGGATTGAGCGAGGAGATCGGGTCCTGCATGATCAGCTGCATCCGGGCTCGACGGCGCCGCAGCGTCCGGGCGGGCAGGCCGACGAGCTCGTGGCCGTCGAAGCCCACCGAACCCGACGTCGGGGGCGGAAGCTGCATGATCGCCCGGCCGGCGGTGGACTTCCCGCAGCCCGACTCCCCCAGGATGCCGAGCGTCTCCCCCGCTCGAAGCTCCAGGTCGAGCCCGGACACAGCGTGGACCTTCTCGCCGCGGCCGACTGGGAACTCGACCACGAGGTCGCGCACGTCCAGCACCATGTCCTGGGTGGTCATCGAACCTCCTCGGTCGTCAACAGCGGGAAGTGGCAGGCCGCCAGGTGCTCGGGCCCGCTCGCGCCGACGCGCGGGTCGCGCAGCAGGGGCAGCTCTTCTCGACAGCGGTCCTGCGCTCGCGGGCACCGAGGGGCGAACCGGCAACCCGGCGGCGGTGACGCCATGTCGGGCGGCCTCCCCTCGATCGTGCGCAGCAGTGAGTGCGGGGCAGCCTCGAGCTGGGGGATGGAGGCGATCAGCGCCTCGGAGTAGGGGTGCAGCGGCTGACCGAAGACGTCGGCGGTCCGGGACGTCTCGGCCACCCGTCCGGCATACATCACGGCGACCCGGTCGGTGCGGCCCACCACGGCGCCCAGGTCGTGGCTGACCAGGACGACCGCCATGTGGCGATCGGCCGAGAGCTGCGCGAGCAGGTCGAGGATCTGCTTCTGGACCGTGACGTCGAGCGCGGTGGTGGGCTCGTCCGCGATCAGCAGCTCGGGGTCGCACGAGAGGGCCATCGCGATGACCACACGCTGGCGCATGCCACCGGACAGCTCGTGCGGATATTGGCCCATCCGCCGTTGCGGCTCGGGGATGCCCACCTGGCGGAGCAGGTCGACCGCGCGCTCCCTGGCCTCCTTGCGGCCCAGCCCGCGGTGCAACCGCAGCGGCTCGGTGAGGTGCACGCCGATCTTCTTGACCGGGTTGAGCGAGGTCATGGGGTCCTGGAACACCATGGCGACCTTGGGTCCCCACAGCTGGCGGCGCTGACGCGCACCCAGGGCGTGGACGTCCTGCCCTCCCAGGCGAACCGTGCCGGTCACGGTCGTGGTCGGACCGGACGTCACGAGCCCCATCACCGTTCGGCCCAGCACCGACTTGCCCGAGCCCGACTCCCCGACGATGCCGAGCGTCTCCCCCGCGTGCAGCCGCAGGGAGACGCCGTCGACCGCCGAGACGTCGCCGCGTGGCGTGTGGAAGACCGTGCGCAGGTCGTCGACCTCGAGCAGCAGGTCTCCGCGGGCCCGGTCGGCCTGCGACTCGTTGAGGACTGGGGTCGGCGTCGTCACAGCTTGCTACTCCTCGGGTCCCAACGCCGCTGGGCCTTCTCGCCCAGCAGGTTGAACGAGAACACGGTCATGAACAGGAAGAAGCCCGGCACCACCAGGATCGCCGGGTGGTCCTCCATCGTGTTGCCCGCCTGGGCCTCGGAGATCATGTTTCCCCAGGTCGGCTCGGGCTGCGGGATCCCGAGGCCGAGGAAGCTCAACGAGGCCTCCGCGACGATGAGGGCGGAGATGCTGACGACGGCCATCGAGAACAGCGGCAGCGCGACGTTGGGCACCAGCTCACGCAACATGATCCTCGCCTTCGTGGCCCCCATCCCCCGCGCGGCGAGCACGAACTCGCGCTGCGCGAAGGAGATGGTGTTGGCACGCGCCACCCGCACCATGCTCGGGATCGTGAGGAGAGCCAGCGCGAGGGCCATGTTGCGGATGCCGGGCTCGAGGATGGCTGCCAGTGCGATCAGCAGGATGAGCGGCGGCACCGCGAGCACTGCGTTGGTGAAGATGCCGATGGTGAGGTCGACGCGCTTGCGATAGAAGCCGGCCACCACGCCGATCAGGCCGCCGACGGTGACGCCGATGACGATGGCGGTCATGGAGATCGCCATCGAGGTCCGGGCACCGAAGACGGCGCGGGAGAGCATGTCGAGGCCGGCGCCGTTGGTGCCGAGCGGGTGGTCGCCGTACTTGAGCGGCTCCAGGAAGATCGGCTCGGTCAGGGCCACCGTCGCGTTGCGGCCCTCGGGCAGCGGCAGCCAGGGCGCCAGCACCGCGGCCACACCGAGGCCGGCCAGCCACACCAGGCACACCCACGGAAGCAGGTCGACGCGCTTGCGGCGGGCAGCCCAGACCAGTCGGCCGACGCCAGTGAAGGCGAGCACCACGCCGACGAGGACGGCCAGCGCGGCTGCCGGTCCCGACAGGGCGGTCGACGCGAGGCCGACGAGGACGACGCCGACAACGGCCAGGCCGCCGCCGATCGCGGCCATCCGGGCGCGGCTCAGGGAGGTGCCGCGGAGTCGGCGGGAGTCAGGCATGAACACGGCGCGTCCTTGGGTCGAGGATTCCGTAGGAGAGGTCCACGCAGCTGTTGACGACCACGTAGATGAGCGCGGTGACGAGCACGGCACCCTGCACCACGGGGAAGTTGCCCGTCTGGGCGCCCGAGACGACCAGGGAGCCCATGCCGGGGAGTGCGAACAGGTATTCCACGATCACGGTGCTGCCGATGAGGCGCCCCGTGCTGATGCCGAAGAGGGTGACAAGCGAGAACGACGAGGGCCGCAGTGCGTCTCCGACCATGATCCGCCACGGCGGTTGTCCCTTGGCGCGCGCAGCCAGCACGAAGTCCTCCTGGAGGGTGACGACGAGGTCGTTGCGCAGGATCCGGGTGAACAGCGCGATCTCGCTGAGTGCGATCACGATGGCCGGCAGGATCGCGTGGTGGAGGTTGCCGGCCAGCGAGTCGGAGATGCGCACCCACTGGGAGCGAGGGAACCAACCCTGGTCGTTGACGACGAACATGATCAGGAGCAGGCCGGCGAGGAAGGACGGGATCGACAGCAGGCCGAACATGGAGGCGCCGATGACCCGGTCGACCAGGCCGCCCTGGCGTGCGGCCGACCACAGGGCCAGCGGGATCGAGATGACCAGGGCGATCGCCAGGCCCATCGCAGCCAGCTGCAGGCTGACCGGCAGTGCGGCCAGCAGCCGCTCTGCGACCGGGGTCTGCGGCGGCATGATCGAGCTGCCCAGGTCGCCGCGGACGGCCCCTGCGAGCCAGTCGAGATAACGCTGGATCACCGGGTCGTTCAGACCCAGCTCCTGCCGCAGGGCGTCGTACTGCTCAGGGGGCTTGCCGTCGCCGAGGATCGCGACGGCGGGGTCCCCCGGGATCAGGGCAACCATCAAGAACACGCCGAAGCTCACGATCAGCAGCACCGCGACGAGCTCGCCGAGCCGCACCAAGACCTTACGCACGGCGTCTCCTTCCGGGTCGATCCTTCGAGGCTAGGCGGCCGGTGACCCAGGCCACACACCGAGTTCCACTCAGCGGGAGGCCCGAGGTCACGAGGCCCACGCGTCGTCGAGCAGCACCATGGTGTTGCTGTTGGTCTGCACGCCGCCGACCTCCGGCTGCCACACCACGAGCTCGGCCGTCGGCCCCAGCACCATGGCAGGCACCAGCTCGTTCCACCCGGTCTGGAGTGCCTCCGCCGCAGCCAGCTGAGCCTCGTCGGTCGCTGCTGCCTGGAAGTCCTCGATCAGCTGGTCCATCTCGGGCGAGCTCACGGTGCCGTACCCCGTGCCGCCCTCGGAGTGGTTGATGCCGAACATCCGGGCGTACGGCGCCGAGTCGCGCCAGCTCAGCGCCCACGTCGACATGTCGTAGTCGCCGTCCACGACGACCCTGGTGATGAGGTCGGTGATCGAGGGGAGGAACTCCGCCTCGGCCTCGAAGCCCACGGCGTCGAGCTGTGCCTTGACCGCCAGGCCGATGTCCCGCTGCTGCGGTGAGCTGCCCTGCAGATAGGTGATCTTGCCGTCGAACCCGTCCGCCTTCGCGGCCTGGACGAGCTTGCGTGCCTCCTCGGGGTCGTGCGGCAGCCCCTCCACGCCGTCCTGGTGGAAGCGTGACGTCTCGGGGAAGAGCGAGGACGAGACCACTCCGGCCCCGCCGTTGGCGCGCTCGTTGACGAGCTCGGGGTCGACGGCCATCTGGATGGCCTGCCGCACGCGCACGTCACTGCCGGGGTAGCCCTCCTTGGAGTTGATGAGACCCGTGACGCCCGCTCCGACCATCTGGAGGTAGCCCGGGGTCTCCTCGCTCAGCGCCTCCTCGACCAGGATCGGGTCGCGCATGATCGCCATCGAGACGTCGCCCTGGCCGAAGGTGTCCCACAGCGCGTTCGGGTCGACGATGTAGACGAACTCGAGAGTGTCGAGGGCGGGCTTGCCGTCGAAGTAGTCGGGGTTTGTCGTGAAGGTCATCCGCTCCTGGGGCGTCCGGTCCTCGAAGACGAAGGGCCCGGCGCCGATGGGCCGGAACTGCTCCCCTGCGTCGCTGCCCTTCGCGACGACCATGCCGATCCCGGTGGTGAACAGCGAGTCGAAGCTCGGCCACGGCCGCTCGAGGGTGAGCTCCAAGGTCAGGTCGCCGGTGACCTGCATGTCGGTGACGTTGTGCGACCAGACAGCGGCGTCGTGCCCGCCCTGCTCGAGATATCGGTCGATGCTCCACCGCACCGCCTCGGCGCCCAGCGTCGTGCCGTCGCTGAACGTCACGTCGGGACGCAGCGTGAGCTCCCACGTGGTGTGGTCCTCGTTCGGCGTCAGTGACTCGGCCAGCTGCGGGACGACGGCCTGCTCCTCCTCGTCCCAGCGCATGAGCACGTCATACACGGCCGCCATCTCGGTGCCGCCGGTCGTGCCGGCGACGATGGTCTTGACCGGATCGAGCTCGAGCGGCTCGGCATAGGAGCCGAGCGTGATGGTGCCGCCGTCGACCGCCTCGGCGTCCTCGGGAACGTTCACCAGGCCAGGAGCGAAGGCACCGACCGTCGGGCCGCCTGCCTTCTTCTCGGCATCGTCGGACGAGGCGCACGACGACGTGACCAGGGCCAGGGCGACGACCAGGGCGAACGCGGTTCGAGGGGTACGAGGAGGAGTCATGGACCGGACGCTAGGGGTCCGCAGCGTGATGCCGTGGTGGCGTTCCCGGTCATCGGGAGGGGCGCTGGGGAGGGGTCAGGTGACCGCGCCGACCAGCATGGACACCGCGGTGAGGACCAGGCCCCCGATGACGAGCGGCCGCAATCGGGCGGGCGACACCCGGTGGAACAGCACGTCACCCACCCGCCACCCGAGGGGCAACCCGAGGATCCCACCGGCAGTGAGGACGGCTGCCTCGAGGCTCACGTGCCCCAGGGCGAGGAACGCCGCGACCGCGACGACGTCCTGGGCGGCGAACACTGCCTGCAGGGTCGCGCGGTAGCGGCGCGGCTCCCGGTCGACCAGGGCCATCACCAACGGCGGCCCGTTCATCCCGGTCGAGGTGAGCAGCGCACCGCTGACCACGCCGGCGACGGGCAGGCTACGGGTGCCTGTGCGGACCCCGAACGCCACCAGCACGACCAGTGCCAGCAGCACGACGGCGATCCAGGCCTGGAGGCGCTCCTCGTCGACGATGCCGAGCACGAGCAGGCCGACGGGCATCCCGAGGACACCGGTCCACACGAGGGTCGTGGCCGCGTCGCGGTCGACGAACCGCCGTTCCTGCCACGCGGCTCCGCTGGTGAGCACCAGGCTGACGGCGGTCGCCGCCACGACGGCGGCGACCGGCTCGACGACCAGGGTCAGCAGGGGTACGGCGACGAGCGCCGACCCGAAGCCGGTGATCGCCTGCGCCAGCGCGGCCAGCACGAACACGGCCGTGGCCACCACGGCGAGCAGCAACAGGTCGGTCACGCGAAGGTCATAGCACGCGTCAGCCGAAGAACGCCTGGCCGCCGTCCAGCGGCAGCGTGGCTCCGGTGAGGTAGCGCAGGTCGCTGCCGCACAGGGCGACCACGGCACGGCCGATGTCGGCCTCGGGCTCGCCGATGCGACGCATCGGGATGGTGGCGACGAACTCGGCCGCCTCCTCCGGGTTGTTCTCCGTCCACCACTTCAGCCCGGGCGACAGCGCGTGCGGCGCGATGTTGTTGGCCCGGATCCCGTCGGCGGCCCACTCCACCGCCGCCGTACGCGTGAGCGAGCGCAACGCCTGTTTGGACGCTGCGTAGGGGCCATAGGTGCTCGGGTCCCAGCGGACCATCGCCGAGGTGACCAGGTTGACGATGTTGCCGCCTCCGCGTGCCTGCATGCTCGGGTGGCAGGCCTTCATGAAGGCGAAGGCCGCGAACGGTCCCGACACGAAGCCACGCCGGAAGGCGTCGTCGCTCAGCTCGAGCAGTGGGCCGTAGGCGCCGGAGTAGGCGTTGTTGACGAGGATGTCGACGCCACCGAACGTGGCGACGACCTGGTCCACGACGTCTGGGATCGCGTCCAGGTCGGCGACGTCGACCTCGAAGAGCTCCGCCTTCGATCCTCTGGCCCGCACCAGCCCGCACGTCGTCTCGAGCTTGGCCCGGGTGCGGCCCAGCACCGCCACGTCGACCCCCTCGGCGGCCAGCGCGAGCGCGATGCCCTGCCCGACGCCCTGGCCCGCGCCGGTGACGATCGCGACCTGCCCCTGCAGCGAACCCATGGTCGTGCCTCCTCGACGTCGGAGCGACCATCGTCGAGGCCCCGTCGCAGGGACCCGGTCGCCGGTCCCGGTGAATGGAACCGGGCGCGTGCGACCGTCAACCCCCTGGGGGAGAGTGGGACCATGACCAGCACCGTGGACCCGCGACTCGCAGCCCAACAGATCGTGGCCGGGCTGACCGGCCCGGGAGGGCCTTTCGAGCTGGGTCGCGAGGAGGTCCTCGGCAGCCCCGTCGCCGTCTTCACCTCGCGCGCCCGCGCGCTGCACGAGCTCCTCGCGGAGTCCGTCCAGCACGGTGACCGCACCTACATCGCCACCGCCGATCGCCGGATCACCTTCGCCGAGCACGGCCGGCTCGTCGCCTCGCTCGCCGAGGAGCTGCGCTCGACCTACGGCATCAAGCCCGGTGACCGGGTCGCGATCGCGGCAGCCAACTCGCCCGAGTGGATCGCCGCCTTCTGGGCCACCGTCTCGATCGGCGCCATCTCGGTCGGCTTCAACGCCTGGTGGTCCCCCCGGGAGCTGGCCTACGGCCTCGAGCACGCGCAGCCCGCGCTCGTCGTGGCGGACGCCAAGCGGGCGGCTGCACTGCGCGACTCCGGCGTGCGCGTGCTCACCGTCGAGGACGACCTCCCACGCCTCGGGTCGCTGCACCCCGACGCGCCGCTGCCGCAGGCGGACGTTGCCGAGGACGACCCGGCGGTCATCCTCTACACCAGCGGCACGTCCGGTCGCCCCAAGGGCGCGACCCACAGCCACCGCAACCTGTGCTCGGTCGTGGAATACCACCGCCTCAACGACGCGATCCTCGCAGCCTTCGGCGACCCCACCGACCCACGCGACCGGTCCTACCTCCTGGCCCTTCCCCTTTTCCACATCGCCTCCCTCCACAACCTCGCGGTGCCGCGGCTGGCGACGGGCAGCAAGATCGCTCTCCACGAGGGCGCCTTCGACGTCGACCGCGTGATGCGTCTCGTCGAGGCGGAGCGGGTCACCAACTGGGGCGCGGTGCCGACCATGGCGAGCCGTCTCCTCGAGCACGACCTGTCGGCCTACGACACCTCGTCGCTGAGCGCCTTCGCCCTGGCGTCGGCCCCGTCCTCGGTCCAGTTCAAGGAGCGGCTGAGGTCCGGGCTGCCGTTCGCGTCCTCGCTGGTCGACAGCTATGGCCTGACCGAGTCGTGCACGGCGGTGGCCGTCGCCACCCCGATGGACCTCGCCGAGTCCCCCGGCACCCTGGGCCGTCCGATCATCGGCGTCGAGCTCGAGGTCCGCGACGCCGACGACCGGCTGGCCCCTGTCGGTGTGGAGGGCGAGATCTGCGTCCGTTCCGCCTTCAACATGCTGGGCTACTGGGGCGACGAGAAGGCCACCCGGGCCGCGTTCCGTGGCGACCGCTGGCTGCACACGGGCGACATCGGCACCCGCGACGAGCAGGGGCGGATCAGCCTCTCCAGCCGCCGCTCGGACCTGATCATCCGTGGCGGGGAGAACGTCTATCCCGCCGAGATCGAGGCCGTCCTCACCGAGCACCCCGACGTCGTGGAGTGCCTCGTGATGGGGATCGACCACCCCGACCTGGGTCAGGAGGTCGCCGTCGTCGTCGTCCCGGCCGAGGGCGCCGCCGGTGCAGCCGGCCTGGAGGACGAGCTGGCCTCGTATGCCGCCGCCGAGCTCGCCTACTACAAGGTCCCCACCCACTGGCGATTCAGCAGCCAGCCGCTGCCGCGCAACGCCACCGGCAAGGTGGTGCGGGCAGCAGTGAAACCCTGACCGACGGTCCGGGCCACCGGGGTCCGCGGGTCAGAAGTCGCCGAGCAACCGCTGGCAGGCCAGGCGCGTGTCGTCCTCGGCCTGCTCGGGCGTGATGTGGTGGTTGAGCGCCGAGATGAGGACGCCATACCAGGCCGCCTCGGCGATCCTGACCAGGCGGAGCTGCTGCTCGTCCGGCTCCTCGACCCCCATCGTCGAGAGGATGAGGTCGCCGAAGACGCTGGTCACGGCGCTGCCGGACTCAGCGACCGACGCGTTGTTGGACTGGAGCATCGCGTGCGCGAGCAGTGGCCGCGCGAGCAGCTCGCGACCGGCGCTCACCAGCAGGTCGGTCACGGCCTCGACCGGATCGCCGCCCTTGAGCGAGGCCGCGGTCCGGTCGGACAACCGGTCCACCTGCGCCCCCATGAGCGCGGTGAAGAGATGCGTCTTGGAGGGGAAGTAGCGATAGAGCGTCGCGATCGCGACGCCTGCGTCCTTGGCGACGTCATGCATCTGCATGCGCTCCAGGCCCTTGTCGGCGCCGTGCTTCGCGGCGGCGCGCAGGATCCGGCGATAGCGGTCCTTCTGCTCCGGAGAGCTCGGCTCCGCCGGCGGCCGGGCCTCGGCGATGCGTGGCACAGCTTCTCCCCTCGGTCAGGTGTGGAGCGATGATCTCCCGTCGCGTCGGGTTGGCGACGCCCAAGTTACCGGTCAGTGGGACGCGGCCCCGCAGCCCTGACCGGTGCGCGGTTCGGTGTGTCGGCACGCGCACGCGCGCCCGAGGAGGGACCTACATGCCCATGAGGTGGGACGAGGAGCACGACGTCGTCGTCGTGGGGAGCGGCGCTGCCGCCATGGCTGGTGCCTGGCAGGCCGCCCGCGGCGGTCTGTCGACCGTGGTGCTCGAGAAGACCGAGCTGCTCGGCGGGACGTCGGCCTATTCCGGGGCAGCCTGCTGGTTGCCCGGCAGCGACGTGCAACGGCGAGCCGGCAGTTCCGACTCGGTCGAGTCGGCCCGCGCCTACCTGCGAGCGCTGCTGGGCGAGCGCGACGCGGACAAGCGAGAAGCGTTCCTGGCGACCGCACCCGGACTCGTGGCGGCGCTCGAGGCCGACCCGGCCATCCAGTTCGTCTGGCGCGCGTTCCCCGACTACTTCGACCTCCCGGGGCGAGTGCCGCAGGGCCGCTCGTTCGTGCCGATCGACCTTCCCGCCGACGAGCTGGGCGACCTGGTCACGCTCGTCCGACCTGCCGTCGAACGAGACCGGCTCGGCAAGGGCCACCCCCGTGGTCCCCTGTCGGCGGGCCGCGCCCTGATCGGCCGGCTCCTCCTCGCCCTCGACCGGACCGGCCACGGGGCCGTGCGCACCGGCCACGCGGTCGAGGAGATCGTCACCGACGAGGCGGGTCGCGCCGTCGGCGTGGTCGCCATGACGGACCAGGGTCCGGCGAGGATCCGAGCCCGCCTCGGCGTGCTTCTCGCTGCCGGCGGCTTCGAGCGCAGCCACCAGATGCGCACCCAGCACGGCGTGCCCGGTGACTCGGCGTGGTCGATGGCCCCGTCCGGATCCAACACGGGCGGCGCGGCGCTGGCCGCGGTCGCAGTCGGTGCAGCCACAGACCTGATGGACCAGGCCTGGTGGGCACCCGGCGTCGCCACACCCGACGGCGGGGCCGCCTTCGCGGTCGGCTTCCGGGGTGCGGTGGTCGTCGACCAGGACGGACACCGGTATGCCAACGAGTCGCTCCCCTATGACCAGCTCGGCCGCCAGATGGCGGCGGACCCGGCCCGCCTCCCGTCCTACGCGATCTTCGACGCCCGGACCGCCGGTGAGTTCCCGGCCTTCGTCATCCCCGGCGTCCCCACCGCCGACCACCTGGCGGCCGGCACCTGGGTGCAGGCCGAGACGCTCGCCGAGCTCGCCGAGCTCGTGGGCCTGCCGGCCGCGCACCTGGAGGCGACGGTGCAGCGGTTCAACGCCTTCGCGCAGAACGGTCGCGACGAGGACTTCGGTCGCGGCGAGGACGAGTTCGACCGGCACTTCGCCGACCCCGTGCTCGTGCCGATCGACCAGCCGCCGTTCGTGGCCGCCCGACTGGTGCTGGCGGACCTCGGCACGAAGGGCGGGGTGGTCACGGACGTCGACAGCCGCGTCCTGCGGGCCGACGGCTCGCCCATCGCCGGCTTGTATGCCGCCGGCAACACCAGCGCCTCGTGGACCGGGTCCTGCTATCCCGGCCCCGGCATCCCGATCGGCAGCGGGATGGTCTTCGCCTCGCGGGCGATCACCCACCTCGCCGCCTCGCGCGACTGAGGACAGCTAGACGAGGTTGTCCTCGACCGGGAACCCGAACCGGCCGCGGCCATACATCGCGAGCGCACGCTCGACGTCGTTGGCCACGTGGACCGAGCCGGCGTGGGCGTCACGCCAGGCGCGCTCGATCGGGTTGCCGCGCCGCAGCGAGCTCCCTCCGGCGGTCTTGAACAGGGCGTCGATCGCCTCAAGCGCCCGTTCGGTCCCCCGCACCTGGTCGCGGCGCGTCCGCAGCCGCAGCTCCATGGGCAGCTCGCGACCAGCCTGTGCGTGGTCATAGAGCTCACAGATGTTGCGGTCCAGCTGGAGGACGGCCGCATCGATCTCGGACGCCGCACGCGCGACTGCGACCTGGGCGAACTGGTCCTCGGCGAACCGGCCCCCGCCCAGGCTGTCGCGGGTGCGGTCACGCATCGCGTCGACATAGGTGTCGAGACAGCCGGCGACCGCCCCCACGACCGGCGAGGTGACCGTGGTCGTGAAGACCGCGCCGAACGGCAACCGATAGAGCGGGCCGGTGTTGACCGCCTGCCCGGGACCGGTGAGACGGGCGTGCTCGGCGTTGCTCAGGACCCGGTGGGCAGGCACCGACACGTCCTCGACCACGACGTCGTTGCTGCCCGTGCCCCGGAGACCGACCGGGTCCCAGACGTCGACGACGGTGAAGTCGCGACGCGGGACGAGGACGGTCACGAACTCGGGCTTCGCCCTGGCGCCGGGCACCAGGGCCCCGAGCAGGGCCCAGTCGGCGTGGTCGCAACCGGAGGAGAAGCTCCACCGGCCGGTGAGGCGGTGCCGGTCGCCGTCCGCGCTCAGCCGGCCCATGGGGGCATATGACGATGACACCAGGTGGTCGGGCGAGTCGGCCCACACGTCGTCCTGCGCGGCCTCGTCGAACAACGCCACGTGCCACGGGTGGACACCCAGGATCGAGGCGACCCAGCCGGTCGAGCCGCACGCTCCCGAGAGTGCGCGGACCACCTCGTAGAACCGGACCGGGTGCGTCTCCAGCCCGCCGTAGCGCCGCGGCTGGAGCATGCGGAAGACACCGGCCTCGACGAGCTCCTTCATCGTCGTGTCGGGGACCGTCCGCTGCTCCTCGGCCTCGGCGGCGCGCGCCCGGATGCCGGGCAGCAGGTCTCTCACGCTCGTCAGCACGTCCATGTCAGGAGGATGCGTCCCTCGTCGCACCCCCTCCTCTGGTGCTTCCGGTCAGTGGGACCACGGCTGCTCGCGGGCCGTGGACGAGACGACACTCACGAGGAAGGACGGTCAGGCACACCACTACGGAGGACGACATGAGCGTGGCCCACGAAGACGAGGTTCGCCAGATCGAGGCGACGGCGGCCCCCACCCGGTTCGCCCGCGGTTGGCACTGCCTCGGCCTCGAGAAGGACTTCCGCGACGGCAAGCCCCACCAGGTGGTGGCCTTCGGGCAGAAGCTCGTGGTCTTCGCCGGCGCCGACGGCCAGGTCAACGTGCTCGATGCCTACTGCCGGCACATGGGAGGCGACCTGTCCCAGGGCACGGTCAAGGGCAACGAGATCGCGTGCCCGTTCCACGACTGGCGCTGGGGCGGCGACGGTCGCTGCAAGCAGATCCCCTATGCACGGCGGGTGCCCCTGCGGGCGCGGACCGCGGCGTGGCCGACCATGGTCCAGGACGGCCTCCTGTTCGTCTGGAACGACCCCGAGGGCAACCCCCCGCCCGAGGACGTGACGATCCCGCGGATCGAGGGCTACGGCGACCCCGGCTACACCGACTGGGTCTGGTACTCGCTGACGATCGAGGGCGCCAACTGCCGCGAGATCGTGGACAACATCGTCGACATGGCGCACTTCTTCTATGTGCACTACTCGTTCCCGACCTACTTCAAGAACGTCTTCGAGGGGCACGTCGCGACGCAGTTCATGAACGGTGTCGGGCGCGAGGACGTCCGGCCGCAGCGCGACGACTCCGGGGCGCCCGCGGTCAAGGGCAACTCCTCGGTGGCGTCCTACCACGGCCCGTCGTTCATGATCGACGACCTCGTCTACCACTACGAGGACACCGACATCCCCAGCGTGCTCATCAACTGCCACTACCCCATCGACGCCAACTCCTTCGTCCTGCAGTACGGAGTCATCGTCAAGAAGATGCCCGGTCTCGACGACGCCGAGGCCGAGGCGATGGCCCGCAAGATGGGCGACTTCATCAGGCTCGGCTTCGAGCAGGACGTCGCGATCTGGAAGAGCAAGGCACGCATCGACAACCCCCTGCTCTGCGAGGAGGACGGGCCGGTCTACCAGCTGCGTCGCTGGTACGAGCAGTTCTATGTCGACGTCGCCGACGTCACTCCCGAGATGGTCGAGCCGTTCGAGTTCGAGATCGACACCACCAGGCCCAACGAGGCCTGGCGTCGTGAGGTCGAGGACAACCTGGCCCGCCGGGCTGCGGCGGCCGAGGGACAGACGGCCCGATGACCGTTCGCCCCGACAACCGCCTGGCCGACGGGCCCATGCAGACCGTGGGCTGCGACACCTGCGGAGCCCGGGTCGAGGTCCGCAAGAGCAGCTGGGAGCAGACCAGCATCCAGTGGCACGCCGACGCGGTCGAGGCCTGTCTCGAGCGCCGGGCTGCCTCACCCCGCCCCGGCCCCAACGGAGCGACGTTCAGCGGGTGCCAGGCCCTGCGCCAGGCGATCAGCGCCGCCGCCGTCCGCGGGGAGCTCGGCATCCAGGACAGCGACCCGCTGCCGGTCAACCCGGAGGCACACGACCAGGACGAGGTGGCACGCACATGACCGACCTGCAGAAGTACGGCCCCTGGGCCGTCGTCGCGGGTGGCTCCGAGGGCGTCGGCGCGTCCTTCGCCCACCAGCTCGCGGAGGCGGGCTTCAACCTCGTGCTCTTGGCCCGCAAGGCGGGCCCGCTCGAGGAGACGGCCGCGGCTGCTCGGGGGCACGGCGTCGACGTACGCACGCTCGCCGTCGACCTGACCGAGCCGGACGCCCTGAAGCAGGTCCGGGAGGTCACCGACGACCTCGAGGTGGGCCTGCTCGTCTTCAACGCCGGCGCCAACACCTATGGGCACGAGTTCGTCACCGGCGACCTCGACGGGTTCCAGCGGGTGATCGACCTCAACATCCATGCCCAGCTCGCGCTGGTGCACCACTTCGGCGCCCCCATGCGGGAGCGCCGCCGCGGTGGCATCCTGCTCGTGGGGTCGCTGGCGGGCTTCATGGGCCAGGCCCAGATCAGCATCTATTCGGCCGTCAAGGCGTTCTGCCGGGTCTTCGCCGAGGGGCTCTGGCTGGAGATGCGCGAGCACGACGTCGACGTCGTCGAGTTCGTCCTGGGTGTCACCAGGACGCCTGCCATGGCCCGGGCCGGGCTCAACTTCGACATCCCCGGCCTCCACGTCTCCGAGCCCGACGACGTGGCCCGACAGGCGCTCGCCGCCCTCCGGGACGGTCCCGTGCAGGTCGCTGCCGGCAACGAGCGCGCGGTCGAGAAGCGCAGCGGCACCGACCGTTCGCGCCTGGTGCTCGGGGCCCACGAGGCGTCCCGCCGGATCCTGCCGCCTGCCTCGGAGCAGTCGGCATGAGCGACGAGCGCCTGTCCGCACTCGAGGCGCGCCTGCAGGTGCTCGAGGACGAGCGCGACATCGCCCGGCTGATCGCGGCCTACGGCCCGCTGGTCGACGCCGGGGCTGCTCAGGAGGTCGCCGCACTGTGGACCGACGACGGCGTCTATGACGTCGACGAGGTCTATCTCGAGGGCATCGAGTCGATCGCCAAGATGGTCGAGTCGTCGGCCCACCAGGCCTGGATCCGCGGCGGCTGCGCCCACGTGGTCGGCCCACCCCGCATCACCGTCGACGGCGACGAGGCAGTCGCCGTGTGCCACTCGCTGATGGTCGTGCACACCGAAGCCGGGTTCGTCGTCCGCCGCGCCACGGCCAACCACTGGCAGCTGCGGCGCACCGCCGCCGGCTGGCGCGCGACGATCCGCACCAACCGGATCCTGGACGGTCGCGACGAGTCTCCCGCTCTCCTCGCCAGTGGCGCTCGCGGACAGCGGCCGTGAGGCTGGCCGGGAAGGTCGCCGTCGTCACGGGCGCCGGTGACGGCATCGGCGCCGCGGTTGCGCGCGCCTTCGCCGCGGAGGGCGCCAAGGTGGTCGTCGCAGAGCTCTCGGAGGACGCCGGCCGGGCGGTCGCGACCGAGATCGGCGGGACGTTCGTCCGCACCGACGTCGGCAAGCGCGACCAGGTCGAGGCGATGGTCCGCGTCGCGGTCGAGACCTGGGGATCCGTGGACATCCTGGTCAACAACGCCTGGGGTGCCGGCAACATCGGCCGGGTCGAGCACAAGACCGACGAGATGGTCGACAACGCCCTCGCCGTCGGCTTCCGGGGACCGCTGTGGGCGATGCAGGCCGCCTTCCCTCACATGCTGCAGCGCGGCTGGGGTCGGGTGATCAACATGTGCAGCCTCAACGGCGTCAACGCGCACGTCGGGACGCTCGAATACAACGCCGCCAAGGAAGCGCTGCGCACGCTCACCCGCACGGCGGCCCGCGAGTGGGCGCCGACCGGTGTCGTCGTCAACGCCGTCTGCCCCGGCGCCAAGAGCGCCGCCTTCCGGCGGGTGGTCGGCGAGCACCCCGAGCTCGAGGAGCAGGCCGACCGCGGCAACCCGATGGGCAGGCTCGGAGACCCGCTCGACGACATCGCCCCCGTCGCCGTCTTCCTCGCCTCCGACGACTGCCGCTATCTCACAGGGAACACGCTCTTCGTCGACGGCGGCGCCCACATCAACGGCGTCGCCTGGCAGCCTGAGCTGCCATGACCGACGACCGCACCCTCATCGTCGAGCTGCTCGGAGGCTTCGCGAGCGCCACCGACGGCCGCGACTGGGACACGATCGCCTCGCTGCTGACCGACGACGTCGTGGCGTACGGCGCCCGCGGCCCGGCGGCCGTCGTGGCCCGGATGCAGGAGCACCTCGGCGGTGTCGGGCCGACCCAGCACCTGCTCGGCAACCACCGAGTCCGGGTCGACGGGGACCAGGCTCAGAGCCGGACCTACGGGCGCGTCCACCACGTCGGCGCCGGACCGATGGCGGGCTCGTTCTTCGAGTGCCTCGGCGACTACGACGACCACTGGCTCCGCACACCGACCGGCTGGCGCATCGCGCGCCGTCGCTTCGACATCCGGATCTCGCTCGGCGACATGGCCGTGCTCCGACCGGCGTGACACCGACAAGGATGGGTCCCGTGAGCGACGAGACGACCTTTGCCGCCCTGATCGCCGCGCGAGCAGACGACGAGCACGCGGCCCTGTGGTTCGAGGAGCGCTGCTGGACCTGGCGTGAGGTGGTCACCGAGGCCAGCCGTCGTGCCGCGATCATCGAGGCCGAGCTGGGTGACGGGCTGGGTGACGGGCTGGGCGACGGACCCGCGCAGGGCCCGCGCCACGTCGGCCTGGGCCTGGCCAACAGCGCCGAGCACCTCTTCTGGTGGCTGGGCGCCGCCGTGTGCGGTGCCGCTGTCGTGGGCATCAACCCCACGCGCCGCGGGGCCGAGCTCGCTCGCGACATCACCTTCACCGGCTGTCGGATGCTCGTCCTCGACGACTCCCTGGTCGACGTGCTCGCCGGGGTCGAGCACGACGTGCCCGAGCACCGCGTGCTGCACGTCGACACGTCGGCATACGCTGAGAGGCTGGCCCGCACCCATCCCGCTCCCCTGCCCGCGGAGCCGGTCGACCCGGCCGCGGTGCTGTCCCTGATCTTCACCAGCGGCACCACCTCGGCACCCAAGGCCGTCATCTGCACCCAGCGACGGATGGGCCGGATCGCCGAGCAGCAGGTCGAGCGGCGCGGGCTCACCGCCGACGACACGTTCTATGTCGTGATGCCGATGTTCCACTCCAACGCGATCATGGCCGGCATCGCGCCGGCAGTGTGCACGGGCGGCACGATCGTCCTGCGGTCCCGGTTCTCGGCCTCCGCCTGGCTGCCCGACGTCCGGCGCCATGGCGTCACCTTCTTCAACTACGTCGGCAAGCCGCTCAACTTCATCCTGGCCACGCCCGAGCGCCCGGACGACGCCGACAACCCCCTGCGGATCGCCTTCGGCAACGAGGCCGCGGAGCGCGACATCGCGGAGTTCGCTCGTCGCTTCGGGTGCACCGTCATCGACTCGTTCGGCTCCAGCGAGGGTGAGATCCGCATCCTGCGCACACCCGACACCCCGACCGGGTCGCTCGGGCGGGCGCCCGAGGGCACCGTCGTCGTCGACCCGGAGACGCTCGAGGAGTGCCCGCCGGCACGGTTCGACGCGGACGGCCGGCTGCTCAACGCCGAGGAAGCCACCGGCGAGATCGTCAACAAGACCGGCGCCGCTCTCTTCGAGGGCTACTGGGACAACCCGGAGGCGGACGCCGCACGGCTGCGGCACGGCTGGGTCTGGTCCGGCGACCTCGCCTATCGCGACGCCGAGGGCTTCTTCTACTTCGCCGGCCGCACCGGCGACTGGCTGCGTGTCGACGGCGAGAACATCGCGACCGCCCCCATCGAGCGGCTGCTCATGCGCTTCCCCGCCTTCGCCGGGGTCGCGGTCGTGGCGGTGCCCGACGACACGGCCGGCGACCAGGTGCTTGCCGTCGTCGAGCTGGTGGACGGTCGCGACCTCGAGCCGGGCTCCTTCGGCGACTTCCTCGCCGCGCAGCCAGACCTCGGCACCAAGTGGGCGCCGCGGTGGGTCAAGGTCGTCGACGCCCTCCCCCGCACCCCGAGCAACAAGATCGTGAAGCGGGCCGTGGACACGGCTGTCCACCCGCACGCGGGCCGGACCGTGCTCGCCCGCGAGGGCTCCTCCCTCAACTACGCACCGCTGCGTCCGGCACCCTGACGGCCGGCAGCAGCGCGGTGCGCCCATGGACGGCGAACTCCGCGTCCAGGGCTGCCCGGGACTCGTCGTCGAGCAGGCGGTAGCGCGCCGTTCGGCCGACCCGGACGTGGACGGGCTCGTGCGTCTGCCAGGCCTCGGCACGCAGCGGGGCCTTGTCGATCTTGTTGCTTCCGGTCAGCGGCACCTGCGCGGTGACCCGCACGAAGCGCGGCCACCACTTCGCCCCCATGTCCGGCTGGCTGGCGAGGAAGTCGCCGAACGCGTCCGCGTCGAAGGCGCTGCCCGGCGCCAGCTCCACCGCACACATGACCTGGTCGCCCGTGCGGGGGTCCGGCACCGCATAGACCGGCGCGGCCAGGATGCCGGGGAACCGTTGCAGCACCCGCTCGACAGGGGCGGCTGCGAAGTTCTCGGAGTCGACGCGCAGCCAGTCGGACGACCTGCCGGCGAAGTAGAAGAAGCCGGCCGCGTCGCGATAACCGAGGTCGCCTGACCAGAAGTCGTCGCCACGGATCCTGTCTGCCATCGCGTCGGGGTTCTTGTAGTAGCCCTCGAAGCTCGACGCCGCCCCCACCGCGACGATCTGGCCGACGGCGGCCTGGTCGACGAGGCGGCCGGATGCGTCGAAGTCGGCGCGCGGACACTCCAGACCCGTGGCTTCCGACAGGATCCGCACGTCGACATCGCCGGCCGGCAGGCCCAGCGAGCCGGAAGGCGTGTCAGGTGTGCGGCCGATCCGGAAGACGCCCTCGCTGAGGCCGTAGCCCTCGACCACCTCGCAGCCGAACCGCTCCGAGAAACGGGCGACATCGGCCTCGGACGCCTCGGTGCCGAAGGCCAGCTCGAGCGTCCCGTCGCGGTCGCGCGGGTCCTCGGGGCGGCTCAGGACGTAGGACAACGCTCGACCGACGTAGTTGACGAAGGTGACGCCGTAGCGGTGCACGTCCGGGGCGAAGCCGCTCGCGGAGAACTTGCGGGTCAGGGCCACGGTCGCGCCGACCCGCATCGCGGTGGCGAGGTTGAGCATCACCGCGTTGCCGTGGAAGAGCGGCATGCACAGATAGGCCACCGAGTCCGGGCGCATCCTGGTGCGCGCGACCAGCGCGTCACTGAGCCGTCCGAGGCGTCCCTGGCCGACGATCACCGCCTTGGGAGCCCCGGTGGACCCGGAGCTGAAGAGCAGCAGGGCGATGTCGTCGGGTGCGGGCAGGTCGTCGGGCAGGGGTGCGTCACGGTGCGGCGCGAGCAGGTCGGCGTACGACGCGTGGTCGATCTCGAGCACCCGGCCGGCCGGGACGCCGTGGCCGGTGCCCTCCAGCAGGTGGGCGAGGCGGGACTCGGTGACGACGAGGTCGACGTCGGCGTGCCGGACGTCCTGCGCGATCTCGGGGCCGCTGCGACTGGAGTTGATGCCGACGACGACCGCCCCGGCGAGGGCGCCGGCGCCGATCCAGAACACGAAGTCGGGCACGTTCTCCAGCAGCACGCCCACGTGCACCTGCCGCCCGTCGGGCTTCGGGACGAGGGCACTCAGGGCGGCGGCGCGGGTGGCACTCTCGCGCACCACCTCGTCCCAGGTCCACGACCGGTCCTCGAACAGCAGGGCCCGCCGGTCGTCACCCGCGCGGTCGCGCAGCACCTCGGCGAAGGTCAGGGAGTCGGGCATGGGTGGGAGGTCCTCTCGGTGGTGGCGGTCAGCCGAAGGTGACGTGGCCGCCGCGGATGGCGGGGCGTCCGCCGGCGTCGACCTCGAAGCGGGCACCGCGATCCTCGGTCCAGACGTCCGCGGCGAGGTCGTCACCGGGGAACACGGGGGCGGCGAACCGGCCCTCCAGGTGGGTCAGGTCAGCGGGGTGGGCGGCGACCTCGTCGGCGAGCGCGAGGGTGACGGCCGCCAGGCTGCACAGGCCGTGCAGGAAGGGTCGGGGCTGGCCGGCTGCGCGCGCTGCGGCCGGGTCGACGTGCATGTGGTGACGGTCGCCGAGCAACCGGTAGAGCGCAGCCTGGTTGGCACCGGTGGGGACCGTGAGCGTGGTGGTGGGTGCGGTCTCGGGAACCGCCGGGGCCGCCGGGCCACGCTCCCCGCCGAACCCGCCGCACCCCGGCGCGAAGATCGCCCACGTGGCTTCGAAGAAGTCGCTCTCGACCACGACGTCGAAGACCGCGGCCGAGCCCTTGTCCCAGACACGGTCGACGCGCGCGGCCATGGAGACCTTGCCGGATCGCGGCATCGGCGCCCGGACGTCGAGCCGTTGCGACCCGTGGACGGCCGTGCCCGGGTCGAAGGCACCAGCAGATCCCAGGGCGTCGGGTGCCCACTGGGCCAGGGTGAGGGCGAACGTCGGGAGCACCCGGAGCCGCTCCTCGAACACGAGGTCGAGACGGCCGGCCGGCGCTCCGACGGCGAGGGCGTAGAGGATCGCGTCGCGCTCGTCGTAGGCCACGGTGCGTTCGCCGAGGTCCCGGCCCTGCCAGGGGTGGGTCGTCGCCAGCTCGTTCATCGCGGCCGCGGCAGGTGCTTGTTGACGAAGATCCCGTCGGCGGAGACGCAGACCTCACCGGCGGCGGTGATCTCGCCGGTGGTGCGGATCTTGCGCCCGTCGACGGAGACCTGGCGCGCCGTGACGACCAGCTCCTCGAAGAGCGGGGTGGGCCGGTGGTAGCGCAGGGTGAGGGTGCCGGTCATGCCGGAGTCCCCGGCCCAGTGGTTGGCCACACCGAGGGTGTGGTCCAGCATCAGGGCCGAGATGCCGCCGTGCACGCACCCCGGTGGGCCCTGGTAGGGCAGGCCGAGGGTCACCCGTCCCTCGACGGAGCCGTCCTCGCGGCCGTCGAGGTGGAGTGGCGGGGCGACGGCGTTCTCGGGGCCGGTCACCGGGTCGTGCCGGGTGACTCCCTCGCCTCCCCACATGTCGACGAGGCGCTCCTCGCGGGTGGGCGCATGGCGCTCGAGGTGCTGCGCCACGGCGTCGAGCTGGGCGGCCACGGCGGCCATCTCGACGGGGCTCCGGTCGCCGGTGTGCAACAGCGCGCCGACCACGCGCCGGGCTGCTGCGACGGCGGCGTCCACCCCCTCGTTGTTGGGGACCGCGGTCAGCTGGCTGGGACGGGCTGTCTCGGTCACGGGGACACCTCTGCTGTGGCATGGGTCAGGACGGGGGCGCCGCCGCGCTCGGGGCAGGCGGACGCCAGCACCAGACCGTCATCTGTTCGCCACACCGAGGTGACGAGCGTCTGGCCGGGAAAGATCGACCCGGCGAACCGGACGTCCAGGCTGCGCAGGCGCGCCGCGTCCCCGTCGAGCAGACCGTCGACCAGCGCCTTCGCGACCAGGCCGTAGGACGCGAGGCCGTGGAGGATCGGCCGGTCGAAGCCTGCCGCACCAGCGAAGTCCGGGTCGGCGTGCAGCGGGTTGAGGTCGCCGTTCAGGCGGTAGAGCAGCGCCTGGCCCGGATCGGTGCGGGTCTCGAGGACGTGGTCGGGATCGCGTCCCGGCTGTCCGTGCGGAGCGTCCGGTCCGGGCTCGCCTCCGAAGCCTCCTTCGCCACGGATCCAGATCTGCATCTGCGTGGTCCAGAGGAGCTCGTCGTACGGCGATCGCGCGCTGTTCTCCAGGACGACCACCGCGGCCTTGCCCTTGTCCCACACGTTCGTGGTCCGCGTCGTCACGGTCGCCGAACCTTCTGGCGGCAGCGCCCGGTGCACGGTCAGCGACTGACCACCGTGCAGCACCCGCCGTAGGTCGACGTCGACGCCCGGCAGGTCCATGCCCACCGGGGGCAGGTCGCCGGCCGACGGGCCCTGCCCTGCCACCATCGCGAAGGTGGGGAGCACCTGCAGGTCACGCTCGAAGGTCCACCGGAGCTCGGGGTCGGTGTGGGCGTCGCGGCCGGCGCCCAGGGAGAGGTGGTAGAGCAGGACGTCGCGGCGTGACCAGGCGATGTCCCGCGTGACCGGCTCGGCGCCGAGCGCCTTGTCGAGGTCGATCGGCACGTCAGCCCTCCTGGGGACCGCGGGTGGCGGTCGAGGTGGGTTCGGGGTCACGGGGCAGACCCAGGATGCGCTCGCCGATGATGTTGAGCTGGACGTCGGTGGTGCCGCCCGCGATGGACAGGTTGCGGCTGTTGAGGAACCACCAGGTGGCGCTGCCGCGCTCCGGGGCGTCGTGGAGGACCTCGCTGCCCTGCCACTCCATGGCGGTCTCCCACAGCTCTTGGGTGTGGGCGACACCGATCAGCTTGGCCACGCTCGACTCCGCGCCCGGCTGGGAGCCGCTGACCGAGCGGATCGCGCTGCGGAGGCCGAACAGGGCGCCGGACTGGGCGTCGCAGAGGATCTTGCCGAGCAGGGTGCGCCGTTGGGCGTCGGCGGTGCCCGCGCTTCGCGCGGCCGCGAGGAGCGTCTCTCCCCCGGCTCCCAGGGACGATGAGTGCGACAGCGAGACCCGCTCGTTGGCGAGCGTGGTGCGCGCGAGTCGCCAGCCGTCACCGGGTGCGCCGACCAGCATGTCGTCGGGGACGAACACGTCGTCGAGGAAGACCTCGTTGAAGAGCGCCTCGCCGGTCAGCTCGCGGAGCGGTCGGACGTCGAGACCGGGGCTGGTCATGTCCAGCAGGAAGTAGGACAGTCCGCGGTGCTTGGGGGCGTCCGGGTCGGTGCGGGCCAGCAGGATGCCGAAGTCCGCCTCGCGCGCGCCGGAGGTCCAGACCTTCTGGCCGTTGACCCGCCAGCCACCGTCGACCTTGTCCGCCCGGGTGCGCAGGGCAGCCAGGTCGGACCCGGCGCCCGGCTCGCTGAAGAGCTGGCACCACACGACGTCCCCCGGAGGCTGGGTGGCACGAACCGCTCGGTCTGCCCTGCGTTACCGTGCTCGACCAGCGTGGGGACCACCCAGTTGCCGATCACCATGTCGTGAGGCGCGAGGTCAGCGGCGCGCAGCTCCTCCGCGATGACGAGCTGGGTGACCGCATCGGCGCCCTTGCCCCACGGCGCGGGCAGGTGCGGCGCCGTGTAGCCGCGCTCAGCGAGGTGCCGCGCCTGCTCCGCGGGCTCCATGCCCTGGGCCTCCGCGAGCTCGGCGCGGACCTCGGCTCGCACCTCGTCGGCCTCTGGTGGCAGGTCGAGGCCCAGCTCCCGGCGGACGCCGGCCAGGGTCAGGTCGGCGACCCGCTGCTGCCAGCCCGTCGTCGAGCCGAGCAGCAGGCGCAGGCTCTGGGCACGCCGCAGGTAGAGGCTCGCGTCGTGCTCCCAGGTGAAGCCGATGCCTCCCAGGGTGTTGATGCAGTCCTTGGCCGTGCGGAACGCGGCCTCGACGCTGACGGCACCGGCGACCGCCGCTGCGAGCGAGGCCTCACGCGGGTCCTCGACTGCGTCCGCGACCTGCGCGCGCGCGGCGTCCCAGGCGCAGACACGCGCCTGCTCGGAGACGGCGAGCATCCACGCCGTGCGGTGCTTGACGCCCTGGAACTGGCCGATGGGCCGGCCGAACTGCTCGCGCACCCGCGCATATTCGGCTGCGGTCCAGGTCGCCCAGTCAGCGAGGCCGGAGGCCTCGGCGGCGAAGAGGGTCGCGGCCAGGTCGAGCGGAAGCTGGGCGTCGATGTCGAGTATGTCGACGCTGCTGACCACCCCGTCGAGCCTGACCTTGCCGAGGCGGCGGGTCAGGTCGTGGCTCGCCCTGTCCCCGTCGCCCTCGACCGCGTCGCGGCCGACCACGACCCAGGCCGTGCCTCCCTCCACGCTGACCGGAAGCACGAAGAGCGCGGCGACCTGGCCGCCAAGGGCCGGAGCGGACTCACCCTCGACGCGCAGGTGACCTTCGGCGTCGCGGGTCCCGGTCAGGGTCCCGGGCTCCAACGCCACGGCCGCCGGGAGACTGCCGTCCGCGAGCCCTGCCAGGTGTTCGACATGCCCGGCCCGGCCCAGGACGGCGCTGGCCAGGACGGTGGGCAGGAACGGTCCCGGCGTCATGGCACGGCCCAGCTCCTCGAGCACCACGGCGGTCTCGACGAGGGTGGCGTCGGCGCCGCCATACGTCCCCGGAAGGTGCAGCGACAGCAGCCCCTCAGCGGCGAGGACCGGCCAGAAGGGAGGCAGCTGCTCGGTCTTCGCCTCGACGGCGTCGCGGACGACGGTCTCGGTGACGTGGCGGCGGACGAACGAGCGCACCGCGTCGCGGAGGTCTCGCTGCTCCTCGGTGAGACCGAGGGTGCCGGAGCTGGTGGGGAGGGCCATGCTCAGATCCGCTCGATGATCGTGGCGGTCGAGTGGGCGCCGCCGGCGCACATGGTCACCAGCGCCGTCGAGGCGTCGCGACGCTCGAGCTCGTGCAGCGCCTGCGTGACGAGCCGGGCGCCGGTGGAGCCGACCGCGTGGCCCAGCGCGATCGCGCCGCCGTTGACGTTGACCTTGTCCATGTCGGCGTCGTGGACCTGGGCCCAGGACAGGACCACGGAGGCGAAGGCCTCGTTGATCTCCACCAGGTCGATGTCGCCGAGCTTCATCCCGGCCCGCTCCAGGACGTGTGACGTCGCCTGGACCGGTCCGTCGAGGTGGTAGTAGGGCTCGCTGCCGACCATCCCGGAGGCGATGATCCGTGCCCGCGGGCGCAGTCCCTCGGCCTCCGCACGCTCGCGGCTCATGAGCAGCACGGCAGCGGCGCCGTCGCTGATCTGCGAAGAGTTGCCGGCCGTGTGGATGCCGTCGGGGACCACGGGTCGCAGACCGGCCAACGCCTCGATGCTGGTCGAGCGCAGGCCCTGGTCACGAGTGACGACCACGGTCTCGCCCGTGGGACCGTCCTGCCCGAGCACGGGCGCGGTGACCGGCACGACCTGGCTGTCGAAGCGTCCCTCGTCCCAGGCCCGCGCGGCCTTCTCCTGCGAGGCGACACCGAGGGCGTCGACGTGCTCGCGGGTGATGCCGCGCCGCTGCGCGATGCGCTCGGCGGCAGTGAACTGGTCGGGAAGGTCGAGCGTCCAGCTGTCCGGCGTGGGGAGGCCGGTGCCGGGGGCGACCGCTGCGCCGAGGAACACCCGGCTCATGGCCTCGACCCCGCAGCCGATGCCCGCGTCGATGGTTCCCGCGGCGATCAGGCCCGCGACCAGGTGGATCGCCTGCTGGGAGGACCCGCAGGCGCAGTCGACGGTGGTGCAGGCGGTCGCGTAGGGCAGGCCGGCATGGAGCCAGGCGTTGCGGGTGACGTTGTTGGACTGCTCCCCTGCCTGGGTCACACAGCCGCCGATGACCTGACCGACGCTCGCCGGATCGAGCCCTGCCCGTTCGAGCAGCTCGGCCTGCGCGAGTCCGAGCAGCTCGGTGGGGTGCAGGCCGGCGAGGGCGCCGTTGCGACGACCCACCGGGGTCCGGACGGCTTCGACGATGACGGCCTCGGGCATGCGATCTCCTCTAGTGGTGCTTCGTTGCGTGGAATCGGTCATCCGGGGTCGGGCACGGCCGTTCCTCACCTCACGTCGTCGAGGTTAGGAATCCGGGGCCTCCTGCGGCCCAGTCAGTCCCACCCAGTCGGACAGCCGCAGGGGTGCGCGTCCCGCGCCGTCCTAGCGTGCGGCGACGCAGCCACCCGCGAAGGAGCACAGATGAGCAGCACCGACCTGCAGGGCCGGACAGCCGTGGTCACCGGAGCCGGCGCCGGCCTCGGCCGCGCCGAAGCACTGGCCCTGGCCAGCGCCGGCGCCAACGTCGTCGTCAACGACATGGGGCCGGCAGCAGATGACGTGGTCTGCGAGATCAAGGCGCTGGGAGTCGGCGCGGTCGCGGTCATCGGTGACGTGGGCGACTGGAGCATGGGCGACCGGCTGGTCGCCGCCGCGGTGGAGACCTTCGGCGGCCTCGACATCGTGGTCAACAACGCCGGGATCACCCGCGACACCATGTTGTTCAACCTCACCGAGAGCCAGTGGGACGACGTGATCCGGGTGCACCTCAAGGGTCACGCCGCCGTCTCCCGGGCGGCCGCGGTGCACTGGCGGTCCGCCAGCAAGGCGGCCGGCGGACCGGTCTATGGCCGCGTCGTCAACACCTCGTCGGAAGCCTTCCTCTTCGGCTCGGCCGGTCAGCCGAACTACTCGGCCGCCAAGGCCGGGATCACCGCCCTCACCCTCTCGACCGCTCAGGGGCTCTCCCGCTACGGCGTCACCGCCAACGCGATCTGCCCGCGCGCGCGGACGGAGATGACGGCCGACGTCTTCGACACCGACCCCACCGGCGGCGAGCTGGACATCCTGGCGCCCGAGCGGGTCGCGACCTTCGTCTCCTGGCTGGCCTGCCCCGCGTCCGCCGAGGTCAACGGACAGGTCTTCGTCGTCTACGGCGACATGGTGGCCCTGATGGCGCCGCCCACCGTGGAGCACAAGTTCACCGCCGCCGATGGCGTGTTCTCGGTCGAGGAGCTCTCGCAGCAGGTGGCGCCCTACTTCTCCGGGCGCGGACCGTATGCCAACTTCGCGGCCTACTCGGTGGCCGAGCTCGACACGACGGGCGTGCAGAACCTCGCCAACTGAGTCGGCTTCCCGCTCAGTCCTGAGTCAGCTCGCCAGGACGTAGTCGATGGTGAGGGCCGGCAGCTGACGGCTCATGATGGTCGCGATCGGCGGCGGCCGGGTGGTGTGGGTGTGGCCGGTCGGGCTGGTGGTCTCGATGGTCCCCTCCGGCCCCGGTCTGGCTCGCCAGCCGGGCGCGTCCTTGGCGTAGTTGCAGGCCTCGCAGAGACCTTGGCCGTTGCTGTCGTCGGTGTGGCCGCCGTCTGCGTTGCGTCTCGCATGATCGGTGTGCCGGATCGGGGCGTCGCACCACGGGGTGCGACAGACCTGGTCGCGCAGCCGGATGAACCGGGCCAGTCCACCTCGGAAGCGCCGTCCTCTCGCGTCCATCGAGAGCAGCTCGCCGGTGGCGGGGCTGGTGTAGAGGCGTCGTAGCCAGACCTCCTCGTCGCGATCGCAGGCGTCGGCCACGATCTCGCGGGCCAGCTCGGCCGGGATCGGTCCGAACCCGTCGATGTGGGCAGGGCCGTCGGCCGTGCCGAACAGGGTCCCGTCGGTCATCACCAGACCCAGCGAGACGCGCGGTCCGTGTGTTGGCTCGCTCTGTGCGGGCTCGCTCTGTGTCGGCTGCGCGGTCCGGCGGCCCAGCACGGCGGCGACCAGCGCGTCGGCCATCACCTGTCCCCTCGTCCTGTTGTCGCCACTGGCGCGCGCTGCGGCGGCCGCCTGGCTGAGGATCGCGTGGACGGCGACGCCGTCCTTCACCGGCAGCAGAGCCGTGAGGTAGGTCATCGTGTCGGGCGCGGGCCGCAGCGTCACGCGCCGCTCGGACTCGGCCCTGCGTCGGCGGGCGGTGACCGAGGCGGCATCGAGGCGGGCTGCCTCTCGCAGGCAGGCGCCGGCGACCTCACCGTCACCCATGGCCTCGATCGCTGCTGGGTCGCTGGCGACCAACCTGTCCACCTCGAGCCGGTCCTCGATCGTCAGGCACGCGGTCTCCCGGGCGACGATGGTGGCCTTCCACTCGGTGATCCGGCCCGCCCTCCACGCGTCCCAGGTGTGAGGCAGCTCAGTCGCCGCGATCTTGGCCAGCCCGAGGTGGCGCTTCCCGCGATCGGGCGACTCCCGGCGGGCGAGGGCGACCTGCTGGGCCACGCCGTGGCCCTGCTTCGCGGCCGGCAGTCCCGCTGCTGCCTGCTGGGACCGCTGCGAGGCGTCCAGCTCACGGGCGAGCCACGCCTGCGCCGCGGTCGTGACACAGACGGCCTCCTCGAGCGCCCGGATCGCCTCGACCTTCGCGTCGTCATCGAGCCGGCCGGCGTCCTCGAGCGCGGCGGCCAGCGCGTCCTTCCACTCCCGGATCTTCGACGCGGCCAGCACTCCGCCCGAGCCGCCGGGTGGCGGTCCTTGGATCTGGGTGAGCTGGCCATCGAACATGTCTTCGACCCTAGCCGTGCCCACCGACAACGGGCCCAGCGTCGGGATGTGGGTGTGGACAAGGCTGCTCGGCGCAAGCCTTCTGCACTCCGCCGTCTGTCGGCGCCGCCCGAAACAGCCGCTCATGTCGAGGTCGGGATCGCCAGGGACGCTAAGGGCAGACGCCCACCACGCAAGAATGCGGTCGCGGACGTCGGTCGTGACCAGCGACAGGTGCGAGATCAGCGGATCCCTGGTGCAGTCGTGCTCATCCACTGGGCCGGCTCACCGCTCGTGTCGCACCGTGCTGCGAGTGGCGAGCGATCAGACGCCCGCATCTGGCTCCCCTCTGTGTCAAGAAGCTGTCGGTAGTGGGGTCCTAGGATCTGTGGTGGCGGGTCCGGGAAGTGGCTTGTCCGAAGAGTTGGTCTGGGGCTGTGAGCCGGCCGCGCTGGAGTCAGAGTCGTTGCCCCGTTGCCCTCCCGGGCCCGTCCTCGAACCAGTAGCGGTGTGGGCGACCGTGTCGTCGAGCATGGTCTTGTAGACGATGTTCGACAGTCGCCGTTTCAGCGCACGCATCGCTTCCATCGACGTCTTGCCCTCGGCTTTGCGGCGGTCGTAGTAGGCCCGGCCCTCGGTTGCGTTGCGTAGTTGGACAGTCGCCATGATGTGCACGACCCGGTTGATCTGCCGGTTCCCGGCACGCGACAGCCGATGGCGGACCTGGTCGCCCGAGGACGCGTCGATCGGTGCGGTGCCGTTCCATGAGGCGAAGTGGTCACGGTCAGGGAAGCGGGTGATGTCGCCGACCTCGACCAGCAACTGGGCTGCCCCAGAGGGTCCGATGCCGTGCAGGTCCAGCAAGGTGGTGCCGGTGGCCTTGACCAACTCAGTCAGTTCTTTGTTCGCCGCCTTCTTCCGCGCGTAGATCCGTTCCAGGTCTGCGACCAGCTCGGCGGCGACCCGGCGACGGGTCTTGCCCACGACGTCTCGTGGGCGAGCCTTGGCCAGCAGCGCCTTGGCCTGGGCGGCGGACAAGTCTTTCTTCGCACCTCCCGGGACCAGCTCGAGCAGCAGCTGGTGCAGCTGGGAAGTCTTACGGGTGTGCTCGTCGCCCAGCGAGCGGCGGCGATCTACCAGGAGTCGTAGGACCGCGAGCTGCTCGTCGTCCACCACGGGTCGTAGCCCGGCCATTCGGGTCCCGACCAGCGCAACCGAGTGGGCGTCAGTGGCGTCGGTCTTGCGTCCTTGGCCGGTGGCGAAGACTCGCGTGCGTGCTGCCAGCTTCGGTGGGACGTCGACGACTTCCTCGCCCGCGGCGAGGAGTCGGACCGCCACGTGGTGACCGATCCCATTGCAGCCCTCGATCGCCCAGATGTGGTCCGGGAACTGGCTGACATAGCGCCTCATCTCGGCGAAACCGCCCTGATCGGTGGCGTACCGGCCGCCGCCGAGGACGGTCTCGTCGGCAGCCATCACCTCGATCGTGACCGACCTCTTGTGCGGGTCCATCCCGATCACCACGCGGGTAGTAGATGTGTTCTTCACTTGCTCCTCCGATGCTCGTCCCATCACTGGATGTCGAGTCGGGAGGGCAACGCTACTTCGAGCCGAGCAAACCCCTCTTGAGCCTCTCCGGACCCTGGCGACGCCCGGTCCGCGCAGGCCAAATGAGAGCCACACGACTCAGCGTGGGCAGCCGCAATGAGAGCGACGGACCGGGCGCCTGGACCGAGCCTTGCCAGACGTCGGTCCTGCGTCAATGAAACAAGTAGCCGCGTCGAGGGCGGCCACGCTCCCACGCAACTGCCGCGACCCAGGCATCCGCACATGTCGATGAGCGTGCGCCATCACCGCCTGGACCTGAGCGCTGAGCCTGTTGGTCGTTGGCGTGCCGTGACTCGTGACCTCCGTTGCGTCAAGACTCGGGTCTGACAGACATCGACCGGCTTGATCCTTCCGGACAGGGCAGCGAGGTTCAGCATGGCAGCATGCGGCGCATGAGCGATCAGCCTGCGGAGCGCGCGGTCCAGCCGGAGTCGGGCCTGACCGACGACAGCTTCTCGCCTGTGTGGGCCGACGACGACCGCCCGCGCATCCCGCGCGTGGCCGCCGAGCGTGAGGCGCTCGCGGCATACTTGGACTACTACCGGGCGACGGTTGAGCTGAAGTGCCGGGGGCTGACCGCGGAGCAGGCCCGGACCCAGTCCGTGCCACCCTCGGCCTTGTCACTGCATGGTCTGATTCGACACCTCGCCGGTGTCGAGCGCTGGTGGTTCCAGCAGAACTTCGAGCGCCGCGACGTGCCGTTCCTCTTCTTCACGCCAGACAATCCCGACCTTGACTTCGATCCGCCCTCGGACGCCGACTTCGCCGCCGACCTGGAGGTCTGGCGGGCGGAGTGCGCGACCTCCCGTGAGATCGTCGCCGCTCACCACCTCGACGACACCGCCCGGCCGTTGGACTGGCAGGAGGACGTCGACCTGCGCTGGCTGGTGCTGCGGATGATCAGCGAATATGCCCAGCACTGCGGGCACGCTGACCTGCTTCGTGAGCGGATCGACGGGAGGACCGGCGCCTGAGCCCGGAGCGTCCGCCCATGCCGCCGAACGCAAGATCCGCTGGCGATCGCCGCTGCGACGCGGCAACATGACGCGCGATGTGGACCTCGACGTACGACGACCTGCTGGCGCACGCCCGATCGCTGATCGCCACCACCGATCGCATCCCCGTGATCGGGATCAGCGGGCACGGAGGATCCGGCAAGTCGACCTTGGCCGAGAAGCTCGGCGCTGACCTGGGCCTCACTCCCGACCAGGTCGTCCCGACCGACTGCTTCTACGCCACGACGTGCGGCCCGCACGCCGGCATGTGGGAACAACATGACTGGCGACTCATCGAGGAACTGGTCCGGACTGTGCGCAGCGTCCCAGCGCCTGATCGACTCCGCTTCGACTATCGCTGGTGGACGGGCCAGACAGGCGTCGAGGACCATCCGATGCCTCCGATCCTCATCATCGAGGGCATCCGACTCATCCACGACGGCACGCAGGACTGGTTCGACCTGACCGTGTGGATCGAGGTCGACCCCGAAGTCGCCGGCGCCCGGGCGAAGGCGCGGAACCTGCTTCAGGGCGACGACCAGGAGGAGCTCGACCTCTGGGACACGAAGTGGATCCCAGAAGGACATGCGTATGCGGCTGAGGTGGACCCGGCCCGGTCGGCCGACCTGGTGCTGTCCGCCAGTTCAGCGCTCACGGACTCCTCAACTATTTGGGTTCCCTGAGCCGAGGACCAGCACGACGAAGGCGATGAGGAATCCCACGTAGGCCACCATGACGCCGGCCGGGACCAGGGTCAGGACCAAGGCCGCGACTCGGAACCGGCGGGTCTGTGACCGCAACCCCGCCACGGCGAAGGCACAACCGAGAGCCGACGACATCGCGAGGACGAGCGTGCCCGCGCCCAATGCCGCGCCGTATGTGTCGTCGAATGCCAAGAGGACCATCAGTACGACCGCCGGCACACCGACGGCCAACGAGATCAGGTAGGCGGTGTCGCTGCGCTGCCCGGACAGCGAGACGACGTTCTCGGCGGGGACGCGTTCGACCGACCCGTCGACATAGGTCACCTCAACAACCTGGAAATGCGACATGGGAGCCGCTCCGGGCGGCCCCGGGACGGTGTACGTGTAGGGATCGCTCACCAAGGCGATCTCCGAGCGGGGCGTCCAGCGCTTCGTCACGGCACACCGGCGTCAGCCGTCTTGCCTGGGGCCTGGTGGTCGAGGGGCCCCAGAACTCGCCCGACCGTCCCCGCCGGGTGGTCCATGTCAGGCAGAGTGCCAGATGCGCAGCGCCCGCGGAGTCTCTCCGCCGCGATTGCTCCACACCAGGCGACCGGCGACAACGGCCGGGATCAGCACGGGGGAAGTGCGCCTCGACCGGGGTGCGGACGTCGGCGGGGCGGCTCCGCTGGTGGAGGAGACCCCGTTAGCGTCCGGGGGTGGCCAGTTCTCGACGATCCAGTGCTCGACGCAGCGCGTCGTCGCGCCGGAGCGGCACGCAGCAGCGACCGCTGCCGGTCGCCGGGCCGGGCGAACGGCTGTGGGTGCTCGATGTCCCGTACGGGACGCAGGTCGACGGGGCCACCTGGCACCCTGCCGTCAAGACCCACCTGTACGTGGGGCGCGCCTTGCCCGCGCACCTTGCGCCGTGCTCTCCGGGGCCGTACACGCTCGGTCGGTTCATCGAGAACACCCTCAACCCTGACCAACCCACGCCCAGCCTCGAGCCGACCGACGCGCTCGAGCCTCGCAGGATCCAGTTCGAAGCGGCTGATGCGATCGCGGCGCGCGCTGCGGCGGGCGGACGGCAGTTCCTGCTCGCCGACGAGCCGGGCGTCGGCAAGACGATCGCCGCGGTCCTCGGGGCGACGGCCGTGGGTGACCTCCGCGGTGCGCGCCGGGTGCTCGTCGTGGCCGACCGGCCCGCCGCGATCACCATCGGCCACTGGTGCCGCACGATCACGGCGCTCGGGGATGGGGGGCTGGAATGGGTCGTGATCACGTGGGACCGGCTGGAGAAGGTCAAGGATCACACCTGGGACGTGATCATCGCGGACGAGGCCCACGCCCTGCGGCGTACGACGACGAAGCGGTGGAAGCTCTGGGCGCGGATCTCGGGACACGGGCAGCCGCACGACAAGGCCCCGTTCGTCATCGCGACGACGGCGACGCCCGGACACACGCCGCTCGAGCTGCCCTACCTCGCTCCGGCCTATGCGCAGGTGCTGGGCGAGCCGATGAAGGAGTGGACCTCGGCGGCGCGACCCGGTGAAACCTTCGCCGCCGCGCTCGAACGTCACGGGGTCGGGGTGGAACAGGGACGCTACGGCGCGACGTGGACCACCGATCCGGCCCGGCGGGCTGCGGACCTCAAGCTCGTGCGCGGCTGGCTCGACGAAGAGCGGCCTCCAGCGATGCTGCACCGAGCTGCGGCCTGGGGGCCGGTGCCGATCTCGGGCATGCCCGTGACGCTCACGCCGACCGAGCGGACGGCCTACGAGGCGGAGTGGGGCGAGTTCTGTCGCGAGATGGACATCGCCCGGCGCGGTCGCAACAAGGCGTTGGGTCGGGCCGCCCTCCTGCGGTTCCGGCAGAAGGCCGGGCTCATTCGCGTCGACTCGACGGTTGCCTGGATCGCCCAGCAGGTCGACAGCGAACGACAGGTGGCGTGCTCGGTCGAGTTCGTGGCGACGGCCGCCGACCCGATCGCCGACCGACTGCGTGACTCCGGCATCGACGTTGCCACGATCTACGGCCGCGACCGGTTCGATCCAGAGGCCGAGCGACTGCGGTTCCAGACCGGTCAGGCGAAGGTCTGCGTCTTCACCACGGTCGCCTCGATCAGCCTGCACGCCGGCGAGACCCTCGCCGACGGTCGCAGTGCGAGCACGGAGTCGCGGGTCGGTGTCTTCCACCAGGCGCGCTTCTCGGGCATTGCCGGGCGGCAGGTGACCGGCCGCACCCACCGCGACCACCAGGTCTCGCCGTGGCACATCGCGTATGCCGAAGGCACCGTCGAGGAACAGGTCGGCAAGGTGATGGTGGAGCGGATCGCCGCGGCCTCCGACACAGTGGGCGGCGACACCACCGGGCTCGCCGATCTCGCCCAGCTCCTCGGAGCCGACTGGCTGCCAGTCACGGCCCTGACCGAGGAGGGCGCCTGACGGGCTCGGATTGATGCGGGTCCGGGTGTCCGCCGCTCACACGTAGATGTTGTCGTGCTTCTCCATGAACTCCCGCAGCTCGTCGTGGCTCGGGGTCCAGCGCCCCTCGGCGAGCTCGACCAGCGCTTCGAAGTAGGCCTCACGGGGGGCGCCGGGCGCGAAGAGGATCAGCAGCGAGGCAGGCTCGCCTGACTCGTTGCGGAAGCCGTGGAGGCCTCCCTCCGGCACGTGGAGGAAGTCGCCCGGTCGGCCCTCCAGCCAGGTGCTGCCATTGAAGAGCTGGACCGTGCCCGAGACCACGAAGAAGGACTCGCTGATGGTCCGGTGGAAGTGCGGCTGTGCCCCGGCCGGCTCCTGGCCCATGTCCCATCGGTAGAGCCCGAAGCGGCCGTCAGTCGTCGCCCCCGTGGCCAGGTAGCTCGCCGAGCCACCGGGAAGAGGCAGGTCGGGTGGCGTGGTCGCCGGGCGGTAGCGAGCCAGGGCGTCGCCGTTGCCGAAGTACGTGGGGTCCGGGTACGACATGCTCGGACGCTATCTGCGACCTGAGCGGTCCGGAAGTCCAACCCTGGGCCTGGCCGTCCTCAGTGCCGCCCCACGTCGCCGCGTACCGGTTGGGTAGCTGATCCTCGACAAGCGTGAATGGCGGCAGGACGGACCCGAATCTCAGGACGTGCCCGGCGGGCGGTCCAGCACCTTTGGCACGTACTCGACGAGCTGGATCTGGCCGTCGAAGGTGCGGCTGTCAATCATGTCGAGGGCGACGTCGGGATAGCCGTCGTAGATCCGCTCGCTGCCCGTTGCCCCCGTGATCACGGGGAACACCACCACCCGGAACCGGTCAACCAGCCCAGCCACCAACAGGGACCGGCAGAGAGCAAGGCTGCCGATGGTGCGCATCGACTTCTCGCCGGTGTCCTTCATCTCCCGTACGGCCTCGGCCGCATCGCCGGCGATCAAGGTCGAATTCTCCCACTGCAGCGGGCCGGCCAGCGTCCTGGAGAAGACGGTTTTGGACATGCCCCCCAAGACGTCAGTCCCCGGTTCGCCTTCCTCGGTGAGGCCGTGCATGAGCCTGTAGGTGTTGGCGCCCATCAGGACCATGTAGTCCTGCTCAGGACTCTCCGCCAACCACGCGAGGTACTCCGGTCCCTCCAAACCCCACCAGCCAGGCCAGCCCTCTGCCGAGGCATACCCGTCGAGCGAAGTGATGAAGTCGACCACCAACTCGGGCATCTTTCACTCCTCCCTATGCGATGACCAGTCTGCACCGAGAAGCGCTCCCGGGTACGACGCCCCTTGACAAAGGTGCGTCGTTTCCGACGCGTGTGCGTTTGGGCCTCGTTGTCCCGCGCTGCCTGGGCAGCGATGGCTACGCGAGCCGCTCAACCGCCGCGCCGGCACGAATCGTGCGTGGGACCTCAGCGACTTCGTCGACCGCAGCACCGAGGCGAACCAGGTCCTCGGCCGAAGCCCGCGAGTCCAGGGTCACGGAGTAGGCAATACCGGTCGATCGCCATTCGTCGTCAAAGCCGCCATCGGCCTCGACCGCGACGCCGGACACCTCGATCCCGAGCTTCTCCGCCTCACGGTAGGTGTCGTTGAGAACGCACAGGGCCACTGACAGATGTAGCAGCTGAGCGCCGTTTCCAGCCGGGCTGGCCACGACACCCCCATCCGTCCAGAGATGGTGCAGCACGACCCCTTCGTCGGCGCGAAGGGTTCCGGCGGTCACGCGCACGCCGAGAGGTGACAGGTTCATGCGCAGATTCTGCCCATAGAGACGGCGCAATCCGAGGCATCGCAGCAGAGATGCGCCTGTCCGCCGCGAGCCGTGCAAGGCAATGACGCATGATGTCTATCCCCGTGGAGTCGCACCAAAGGCATCGCGTGGATGGTTCCCCGGAGGCTGCGGGTGTGCTTGGCTCAATTGTGCAGCAAGTTCGAATCGTCCCTGCCTCGCCTGCCTATGAATCCGCAATCGTGTCCCTGCTCGATCAACTCGGCGAGTCCTCACACTGTTGGTGCCAGTTTCACCGGTGCTCGGCAGACCTCTGGTCGTCGCGGGAGACCCGGGATAATCGAGAGGCTCTCGTCAACCTCGTACGGGACGGCCGCGAGCCGGGGCTCCTAACCCTGTCCGGGGAAAGAGCCGTCGGCTGGGCCGCAGTCGCTCCCCTCGCCGAGCTCGACCGGCTCACCGCGTCACCGTTCCTGCCGCAGCTCAGACCAGACTGTGACGACCTCGACACTCGGTGGTCGATCACCTGCTTCGTGGTGCTTGCGCAGGCGCGCGGGACGGGATTGGTGCGCCAGCTGGTCGCCGAGTCGGTGACCTTCGCCCGCTCGCGTGGCGCCACCTCGATCGAGGCGTACCCGGTTGACGTGACGACACAGGCGCCGCAGTTGTCCGAGCGTCTCTACTCCGGCACGTTGCCCGTCTTCCTCAGTGCTGGATTCGTTGAGGTGGCTCGCCTGGGTCCCTACAACGCCTTGGTCGTGCGGCAACCGGCGTGAGGTGTGCAGGTTGGCATTGGTGGTGAACGTGGAACCTGCTGCATCCGGCCGCTACAGCACTCAAGGACGCGACCTCGACCAGGCCGTCCGCGGCAAGCAGCCAGAACCGGTGACCACCTCTACGCAGTCGCCACCAGCGGGGCAACTTCGTTGCCGAGGAGCTCGATACCGCGGAGAAGGTCGTCGTGGGCCAGCCGCGGGTTGGTCATTTGCAGAGACAGTCGGTTCACGCCACCCAGCTGTTCAGAGACGCGATGGATCTTGTCGGCCACCGTCTGCGGGTCGCCCATGAAGAATGCGCCGTTCGGGCCAGACGTGGCGTCGAACTGTTGCCGGGTCGGCCGGGGGAAGCCTCGCTCCCTGGAGACCTTGGTGAACATCTCCTCCCATCCCGGGTAGATGGTGTCTGCCGCTTCCTGGGTGCTGTCGGCGACAAACCCGAAGACGTGCAACCCCACCTGGAGCTTGTCCGGCGAGTGACCGGCCTCAGCGCCCGCGCGCCGATAGAGATCCACGAGCGGAGCGAACTGTCGCGGCTCGCCGCCGATGATCGCCACCATCAGTGGCAGGCCAAGCAGTCCGGCGCGGGCGAATGACTCGGGGGTCCCGCCGACACCGACCCAGATCGGAAGCGGGTCCTGCACCGGGCGCGGATAGACGCTCTGACGGACCAGGGCCGGACGATGCCGCCCCGACCAGGTCACCTCTGCAGCATCGCGGATCCGCAGAAGCAGCTCGAGCTTCTCGGTGAACAGCGAGTCATAGTCGGCGAGGTCCAGTCCGAAGAGAGGGAAAGCCTCCGTGAACGAGCCGCGGCCCACCACCAGATCAATCCGTCCCTTTGAAATGATGTCCAGGGTCGCGAACTGCTGGAACACCCGCACCGGGTCGGCCGCACTCAACACCGTCACCGCGCTGCCGAGCCGGATGCGCTCCGTGCGGGCGGCTGCGGCCGCCAGGATGACTGCTGGGGCCGAATCGAAGTACTCGCTGCGGTGGTGCTCGCCGATGCCGAAGGAGTAGAGCCCGACGCGGTCCGCGAGCGTGATCTCCTCCAGCAGGTGCTCCATCCGCTCCGCAGGCCCGATGACGTGGCCGGTGGCGGGATCCGTCACGGTGGAGACGAAGCTGTCCACGCCTAGATGCATCGTTGCCTCTCCTAGCTCATCGGGTGGGTCGACTCATCGTTCCACGCTCGCGAAGCCGCAGGCAGCGACGCGTCGTGCCGCCGCCTGTCGGCGGCCTCCGGTTACCGGAGCACACCTACATCGGAGAACTCATCGTGGCCCCTATTCCGTTGGCGGGTGAGGACGTACATTGACAAACTCCGGACAAGGATGTGGAGGTCCACGTGCGCTCAAGGACGAATACACGCGTCGCCGCTGTCGCCCTCGCCGGGCTCGGCCTCGCGACCCTGGTGACCGGTGCAGCGGAGGCCGGCAACGGCAAGCCGCCGTCGGGCTCGAGCACCGGGTCGGGTCAGGTCTTCTACCCCAACCCGGTTGCGTCGCTGCAGGACCAGACCCTCACCGACCAGAACGACGCGGACTACGCGGCCCTCGCACCGGCGTACCGAACCGTCACGCTGACCAACCTCGACGGCAGCGGCTACCTCGTCGGCGACTGGGCCAACGTCGTCAGCGAGACTGGCGACCGGGCCTACTCCCCGACCAACACCTTCATCTACCGGCGCAACGACGACCGGTTCGAGCAGGTGATGGCCTACTACTGGGTCACCGAGACGCAGAAGTACATCCAGAGCCTCGGCTTCGGCACCGGCACCTACGCGCCGGTCAACATGGAGTCACAGGACCTGCGCATCAACCAGTGGGGAGCCGACAACAGCTTCTCGTGGGACAAGAAGGACATGATCAAGCTCGGCAAGGGCGGCGTGGACGACGGCGAGGACGCCGAAGTGATCATCCACGAGTACGGCCACGCCGTGCACGACGCCCAGGTGGCGGGCTTCGGCACGAGCATCGAGGCCGGCGCCATCGGTGAGGCGTTCGGCGACTACCTCGCCGTCACGGTCACCAACGTGCTCGCCCCCACGGCCGACGCCCCGTGCGTCGCCGACTGGGACGCGGTGTCGTACGACCCGTCAGCCCCGCACTGCCTGCGGCGCATCGACACCAACCTGACCTACGCCGACCGGCGCGGCCAGGTGCACTTCGACGGCCAGATCTGGTCACGCGCGCTGTGGGACATCCGCAACAAGCTCGGTGCGACGAAGGCCGACACGCTGATCCTGCAGTCGCAGTTCTCGTTCGCGCCGGACACGACGTTCGCCGCGGCAGCCGATCACACGATCCGCACGGCGGAGCTCTTCCGTGATCAGGGGAAGCTGTCGCAGGCCGAGGTCAACGCGGTCCGCAACGCGTTCATCGACCGTGGCATAGCCGTCACCGAGTAGCGCTCGGTCGGTTCCGTCGAGGTGACACTTCAGGACGAGTGAGCAGGAGCCGTCACGTGAGCAAATCGGCCGGCGGCACCGTCGGCCCGGCTGGCCCCCCGGTCGCGTCCCGACCGGAGTCGATACGCAACGTCCTGGTCGTGGGGGCGGCGGGTGCGGGAAAGACCACCCTCGTCGAGCGGCTGTTGGTCCGTGCGGGGGTGCTCAACCGTGCCGGGAGCACCGAGGACGGCACCACGGTGTGCGACTTCGACGAGATCGAGCATCGTCAGCAGCGCTCCGTCGCCCTCGCGCTCGCCCCGTTGGTCCACGACGGGGTGAAGGTGAACCTGCTGGACGCCCCGGGGTGCGTCGACTTCATCGGCGAGGTGCGCGCAGGCTTGCGCGCAGCGGACTGCGCCCTGTTCGTCATCGCCGCCAACGAGGGGGTCGACGAGCAGACCGTGGCGCTGTGGCGCGAGTGCGCCGACGTAGCCATGCCCCGCGCTGTTGCCGTCACCAAGCTCGACCGCCCCCGCGCCGACTTCGATGACGTGGTGGCGCAGGCCCAAGACGCCTTCGGCGACCGGGTGCTCCCGGTCTACCTGCACGACGGCAGACGTCTCGTCGGTCTGATCACCGGTGATCACGGGCACGCCGAGCAACGAGCGGCGCTCATCGAGGGCATCATCGAGGAGTCCGAGGACGAGACCTTGATGGAGCGTTATCTCGCCGGCAAGGAGATCGACACGGCTCTTCTCGTCCGAGACCTGGAGCTCGCCGTTGCGCGGGGATCGTTGCACCCTGTCGTCCCGGTCGACTCGACCAGTGGTGTGGGGGCCACGGAGCTGCTCGACCTCATGGTGTCCGCATTTCCCTCACCGCTCGAGCACCCGATACCCACCGTGTACACCCCTGCAGGCGGCCCGGGCCCGAAGATCGAGTGCGAGCCGTCCGGTCCGCTGGTGGCCGAGGTGGTCAAGACGACAACCGATCCCTACGTGGGGCGCGTCAGTCTGGTGCGGGTGTTCTCGGGGACCGTACGGCCCGACGCAACCGTGCACGTGTCCGGGCACCGTTCGGCCTGGGCCACCGGCGTCGACCCGGCCTCGAGCCACGAGGACCACGACGAGGTGGAGCGGATCGGGACCCTCTCGGTGCCCTTGGGCAAGACCCAGCGTCCGGCCCCAGCAGTGACTGCCGGCGACATCTGCGCCATCGGGCGGCTCAGGCATGCCGAGACCAGCGACACGCTTGCCTCCGTCGACGCGCCGCTGGTGCTGCAGCCGTGGCGAATGCCGGAGCCCCAGCTGCCGCTGGCCATCCGGGTGCGGTCGAAGATCGACGAGGACAAGCTGGCCCCGGGACTCCAGCGGCTGGCCGCCGAGGACCCGACGCTGCGGGTCGAGCACAACCCGGAGACCCACCAGATCGTGCTGTGGACGATGGGAGAGGCCCACGCGGACGTCGTGCTCGACCGGCTCGCCAACCGGTACGGCGTGCCTGTCGAGGAGGTCGAGCTCCGGGTCCCTCTGCGGGAGACGTTCGCCCGGCCCGCCACCGGACACGGCCGGCACGTGAAGCAGAGCGGAGGGCACGGGCAGTACGCCGTGTGCACCATCGAGGTCGAGCCGCTCCCGGAGGGCAGCGGGTTCGAGTTCGTCGACCGCGTGGTCGGCGGAGCGGTGCCACGCCAGTTCATCCCCTCGGTCGAGAAGGGAGTCCGGTCACAGATGAGCCGCGGGGTCGAGACCGGCTACCCGATGGTCGACATCAGGGTGACCCTGACCGACGGCAAGGCCCACAGCGTCGACTCCTCCGACATGGCGTTCCAGACGGCGGGTGGGCTGGCACTGTGCGACGCCGCGACCCGCGGAGGCGTATGCCTGCTCGAGCCGGTCGACGAGGTCTCGGTGCTCATCTGTGACAACCTGGTCGGGACGGTCATGGGAGACCTTTCGGCGCGACGTGGGAAGGTCCTGGGCAGCGAGACGGCCGATGAGCCAGGCATGGTGGTGGTCAGGGCTCACGTGCCACAGATCGAGCTGAGCCGCTACTCCACCGAGCTGCGCTCCCTCACGCACGGATCGGCGTCCTTCACGCGTACGTTCGCCCACTACGAGCGGGTCCCGTGACCTCTGTCCTGGCCGCTCTGAGGGGACGGGACTTCAACGCACATCACTGTTGCGGGCGTAGTAGCGCGCCATCAGCTCCCAGTACGCCATCAGCAGCCCCATCTCCAATGCCGTGGCAGGAGCGGCCGGCACTGCGCGGCGCTTGTAGGCGGCGAACACCGCGACAAGCCCCGCGGCGGTCGCGGCAGCTACGTCGCCACACCGGCACGAGAATCAGCGGTGCGCTCGCCCACCTCGTCAACGCGCTCCAGGGATTGCTGTGCCGTGCGAACACCGCCCGCTCGACCATCCGCCAGTCCGCCATCGTCGTCTCCTTTGGCCGTGACTCCCAGCAGGTCATCGATCTCGGCGCACGACAGACGTTCCACAGACTCCGTGGCCGCGATCATGAGCGCCGTCGTCAGCTCCACCTCGCCGAGCAGGTCGGTGTCCTCGAGGTCGACGTCGAACTGGTCTCGCATGAGCGCCACGCACCTTCCGTTCCTGAGCGAACGTCCACGGTGTCCCGCCACCTGAGCGCGCATTCCTGATTGCGCCACAAATCCTGCATTTCCGGTACGCCGCGTTGCTTCTCGCACGGACACGGCCAGATGGCCGACCGACGTCGCCGCGCGAACGACGTCTCGGACCGCACCGCTGATGCCTCGCCGGCACTGCCATACGGTGTCGACATGAAGGCTTTGGTCCTGGAGAACATCCACCCGACGGCAGTGGAGGTCCTGAGGTCCCGTGGCTACGAGGTGGACGTGCACTCGGGAGCCCTGCCCGAGTCCGAGCTCATCGAGTCGCTCCATGGTGTGCAGCTGCTGGGGATCCGGTCCAACACGACGGTGAGCAAGCGGGTCCTGGAGGCAGCTCCGGACCTGGAGGCGATTGGCTGCTTCTGCATCGGCACCAACCAGGTCGACCTGGTCGCGGCCGCGGAGCGGGGCGTCGGTGTGTTCAACGCCCCGCACTCGAACACGCGGAGTGTGGTCGAGCTGGTGATCGGCGAGATCATCGCGCTGGCCCGGCGGCTGCCGGAGAAGACTCAACGGATGCACGACGGCGTGTGGGACAAGTCAGCACGAGGCAGCCACGAGGTACGCGGCCGGACGCTGGGGATCGTGGGCTACGGCAACATCGGCACCCAGCTGTCGAACGTCGCTGAGGCGATCGGGATGCGGGTCGTCTTCTACGACAAGGCCGATCGTCCCGCCCACGGGAACGCCCGTCGCATGGCGTCGCTCGCAGAGCTGCTCGAGATCGCCGACGTGGTCAGCCTGCATGTCGACGGCCGGCCCGGGAATGCAGGCCTGTTCGGTCCCGACGAGTTTGCGGCCATGAAGCCACGAGCTCTGTTCATCAACGCCTCCCGCGGCATGGTGGTGGACTACGACTCGTTGCGCAGCCATGTCGTGTCCGGCCACATCGCCGGCGCGGCGGTCGATGTGTTCCCGGTCGAGCCAAAGGCTCAGGGCGAAGAGTTCGAGTCCGTGCTGCGCGGCCTCGACAACGTCATCCTGACCCCCCACGTCGGCGGATCGACCCAGGAGGCGCAGGAGGAGATCGGCTGGTTCGTGGCCGAGAAGCTCGCCGGGTTCGCCCTTCAAGGGAGTACGGCGTTGTCGGTCAACCTTCCGCAGGTCCTCCCGCCCTCGCTGACTCCCGGGCACCGGCTCGGCTTCCTCCACCACAACGTCCCGGGTGTGCTCGCCAACCTCAACGTGGTGTTCGCCGAGGCCGGCGACAACGTGATCGGTCAGCACCTGTCGACCAGGGATCATCTCGGCTACGTGATCACCGACGCGTCAGAGCCTCTGTCCGCCGAGGCCATCGAGGATCTGCGGCGCTCGGAGCACTGCGTGTGGGTGCGCGCCTGGTGACCCCGGTCGCCGTCGCCGATCAGTCGTTGTCCTGAGACCGGCTCCGAGCGACTTCGAGGTGGTGCGCCATCGCCTCACCCACCGAGAAGACGTCGACGGCCACCGTCACGATGGTCGCGCCTTCGGCAGCATGGCGGGCAGCGTCCTCACCCGTGCTGGCGTGGACGCCGACGGGCACCCCGGCAGCGACGGCGCGCGCGATTGTCGAGGACAGGACTCCACCCAGCTCCGCCACCCGATCCGCACCATCGAGACCGAGGGACAACGACAGGTCCCCCGGGCCCACATAGATCCCGTCCAGACCCGGGACGCCCAACAGCGCGTCGAGGTCGTCGAGCGCAGTGGAGGTCTCCACCATGGCGATGACCAGCGGCTCGTCGGCTCCACCGGAGAGGCGGCCGATCGATCGTCCGCCGGCCGGGGCATAGCGGCTGGCGGCGACGACCTCCCGGGCGTGGTCGGCGTCGCGCACGTTGGGGACGATGACACCGCAGGCGCCGAGGTCAAGCGGGCGGCCGACGTCGGCGAACAACGGACTGCGGGTCCGGACCAACGGCACCGAGCCTGCGGACCTGATCGCCGCGGCCACCCCGGGGAGCTCCGCCTCCGACACGGCCCCGTGCTGGAGGTCCACGACGACGTAGTCGGGACCGGTCCGCGCAAGCACCTCCGCGGTCACCACCCCTGGCAGCAGGCTCCACAACCCGTGGCACACCCGCCCCTCGGACCACCACCGACGCAGGTCGACCTCATTGACAGCCATGCCCCCATCCTCGCCCGACCGGCGGCACGGTCGGCGGCACCCCCGCCTGGCGAGGATGAACAGCCTCACGCGGGGTACGGGTCTGGAGAGCGAACGGACGTCCCGGACGGGCAACCATGGAGGAGCTGACATGCGGATCGTGATCACGGGAGCAAGCGGAAACCTCGGCTCGGCCCTGCTGCGCAGGCTCACCCACCAGCGCGAGCACACGATCGTGGGCGTCGTACGACGATCCCCCGACCCCGTCGAGCCCTTCGACGACGTGGAGTGGGCACACGTCGACCTCTCGCGCGAGGACGGTGACCTGGCAGGCGTCCTCGCCGGCGCGGACGCAGTGGTGCACCTGGCGTGGGGCTTCCAGCCCACTCACCGTGAGGACTATCTCGAGAGCCTCGGGGTCGGCGGGACCCGGCGGGTGATCGACGCGACCATGACCGCAGGGGTGCCGCACCTGGTGCACATGTCGTCGGTCGGCGCCTACTCCCCCAAGAGCGACAACGCCCCCGTCGACGAGACGTGGCCGACCAACGGCGTCCCGAGCTCGATGTACAGCCGGCACAAGGCCGCGGCCGAACGCCTGCTCGACCGTCTGGAGGGCGAGGCGCCCGACCTGGTGGTCACGCGACTGCGGCCCGGCATCGTCGGGCAGCGGAAGGCAGGGAGCGCGTTGCTGCGCTACGGACTGCCGGCGGTGGTCCCCGCTTCGGTGCTGCGGCACGTGCCCGTCCTGCCGCTGGACCGTGGCCTCGTGATCCCGATGGTCCACGCCGACGACGTCGCCGACGCCATCGTGCGGGTGCTCGAAGCCAGGGTCCCGGGCGCGTTCAACCTCGCGGCGGAACCGGCGGTGACAGCCGAGCTCGTCGCAGCCGTGCTCGGCGCCCGACTGGTCCACGTCCCCGCTCCAGCGGTCCGCGCAGCAGTGGCGGCCAGCTGGCACGCCCGGCTCCAGCCCATCGATGCCGGTTGGGTCGACATGGCCTACGCGCTGCCCCTGCTCGACACGACCCGGGCGACCTCGGAGCTCGGCTGGAGGCCCTCGCACGACGCCGTCTCGGTGCTGCAGGAGACCGTGCAGGGCATGCGTGAGAGCGAATCGGACCGGTCCCCCGTGCTGCGTCCCCGCTCGGTCAGGGGCGCGCTGCGCGAGTTCGTCTCCCGCGGGCCGGTGAGCAGCCGCCGTACGCCGTGAAAGCGGCCTGCCCTCGACCCGATGCTTCACGGCTCCCGACGGCGGACCGTGCGCCACGCACCAGCAACGACGACCAACGCGACCAACGCGGCACCGACGGCGGTCTCGGCGTCCCGGGTGAGGATGGCAGCAGACGCCGCAGCCACCGGGATCGGGACCGGCCAGAGCCGACTACGACCCACCGCCGCCGGCCGGGCAACCACAGGCTGGCTCCTCAGTCGCCACACGCCGTATGCCAGCACGACCGAAGAGCCGACGACGGTCGAGGAGTGCTGGAACCAGCGGTGCAGCGGGAGCGGGCCGTAGTCCTCGCGCAGGAACGCGAGCTCCCGCACCAGGAACCCCCAGTCGTGGGTGGCGGAGTCCCACACCACGTGCGTCCCCGCACCCACCGCGACGGCAAGCGGAGCCAGCAGCCAGGCCCTCCTCCCGAGCCGGACCTCCGCGGGCGCCCGGCAGCGTAGGCCCGGCGTCAGGTCGACCACGGCGGCACGCAGCAGGAAGAACCACAACCACAGCAGGACCAGGCCGATCACGGTGTCGATGGGGACGCCCCACGCGCTGTGCGTGGTCTCGTAGTCCACCAGCACCGGCAGGTACACCGGTGCGTCCGGCGCCACCGAGCCGACCACCAGGGCGCTCAGCGGTAGGCCGAGCCGCTGCATCGGCAGCACGACTGCGGGGTGCGCAGGTGCCAGAGGCATCTCGCGAGAATAGGCCAACCGTGGCCAGCACGAGCCGCCGAAGGACCGCGACCGAGCTCCGCCAGGACGGCAGCCCCAGTGGACCTCAGCCCCGGAGCGTGACCTCGGCTCCCCCGTCGACATAGAGCACCTGGCCGGTCACGTGCGTGAGCTCCGGCGAGACGAGGAAGCCGATGACGCGGGCCAGGTCCTCGGGCGCGGCATAGCCGTGGAGGGGCATCGGTACGGCGTCGTCCATCACCTTCTTCATCGCGGGGTTCGCCACCAGCGCGGCCGACATCGGGGTGAGCACGACGCCGGGCGCGACGACGTTGAGCGGGATGCCTGCGTCCGCCCAGCCCGGGGCCACGCACGTCCGTCGCGCCCACTGGGCGAGTGCGGACTTCGACGAGGGATAGAGCTGGGCCGGACGCCCCTCGGAGATCGCCTGCTCGGCGATCCACACGGCGAGCGACTCGTCGTCGTCCAGCAGGGCGTCGACCAGCGCCTGGTCGACCGGGTGGGTGCCGGAGATGGACCCGATCACCACCACGCGTGGCGCCTCGGACGCGGCGAGGGCCGGCTGCAGCCCGAGCGCCAACGCCGTCGTCCCGAAGTAGTTCACCCGCACCAACGCAGGCGAGGGCACCGAGAGCCCGGCGCAGGTGACGAGGCCGTCCACCACTCCCCCGGACAGCTCCAGCACCGCAGCGACGGCATCGGCTCGGCCCTCGGGAGTGGAGAGGTCGGCGCAGACCTCCGCGTCCTTCAGGTCCACACCGACCACACGGTCCCCCCGGGAGCGCAGCAGGGAGGCAACGGCCGCGCCGATGCCTGAGGCGGCTCCGGTGACGACGACGAGACGGGACATGGTTCCTCCAGGGTGATTTGCGATCAGGCGGACGACGGGTCGCGCACCAGCGCGGCGGCGATCAGGTCGGGTTCGGGTGGGACGGAGCTGACGCGGATGCCCCAGTCGTCCAGCTCGGCGGCCAGGCTGGCCGAGAAGCCCAGGACCGCGCCCCGGGAGGCGGAGTCCGCCGAAGTGAGGGGGGCGGCGGGTCTCGGCACGACATTCACGATCACCCCACCGCGTGAGAGGTGCGCGACTGCTTCGCGGCAGAGCATCGCCAAGGCGACGACGTTGACCTCGAGCAGCAGGTGGAGGTCGTCGACCGTGAGCTTCTCGATCGAGGTGGCGCGGTGGATGACGGCTGCGTTGACGAGGGTGTCGATCCCGTCGAGCGCGGCGATCGCGTCGCCCACGGTCCGCGCGACGGCGGACTCGGACGTCACGTCGCACACGCCCACCCTGACCCGGCCCGGCCCTTCGCAGGCCCGGGTCGTGCTCGCCAGCCCTTCGGCGTCCACATCGACTGCGAACACCGAGGCGCCTTCGGCGACGAGCCGGCGGGTCATCGTGCGCCCGATCCCCGAAGCCGCCCCCGTGAGCAGCACCCGCCGACCTTCGAGCCGCGGCACCCCGATCACGAGTCCGCCAATGCACGCCCCGCGCGGCGCCCGAAGTAGGAGCCGTCGCCCAGCGACGTACCGCTGATGTAGCCGTCACCGTGCATTCCGGCGGTGGCCCGCCCGGCGGCGAACAGGCCCGGCACCGGCGCCCCGGTCAGGGACAGCACCTCCCCGTCGACGCTGGTGTGGAGCCCGCCGAGCGTGAAGCCGGCGACCCCGGTCGCGGGAGCCGCACTGTCCCGGTCCCCGGGGTGGAAGCCGGCCGCCACGTCGACGGCGGCATAGGGCGGGCGCAGCGGCCGGAGCCAGCGCGCGGCCTTGTGGAACAGCGGGTCCTCCCCCTGTTCGGCACAGCGGTTGTAGGCCGACACCGTCGCCTCCAGCGACCCCGGCGGCATGCCCAGGTCAGCCTCGAGCTCAGCCAGGGTCTCGGCGGCGTGGGTGGGTCGGACGCCCCACAGGTCCGCGGCCGGGACGTCGTCGAAGCCGGCCTCGTCGACCACCACCCACCAGGGGCCGGGCTGGTGCACGACGGCCGCGTGGCTGATCGTGCCGGGATAGGTGTCCTCGTTGATGAAGCGCTGGCCGTGCGCGTTCACCAGGATGCCGCGGGCCGCGAGGGCCGGCAGCACGGTGAGCGCGACCTCGTGCGCATGCATCCGCCGGGTCGCGGCCCCGACCACCTGGGCCATCCGGATCCCGGAGCCGTCGTCGAGACCGTCGCTGACCTTGCCGTGCCCGAGCAGTGCCGGTGCATGGGCGGCCAGCATCTCCTCGTTGTCGACGAAGCCTCCGGTCGCGAGCACGACGCCCTTGCGGGCCCGCAGTTCGCGCTCCTCGCCGTAGTGCCGGACCCGGACACCGACCACCCGACCCGACTCGACCAGGAGCGAGCTCACCCGGGTGTCCACGATCGTGCGTATGCCGACGTCCTCCGCCGCAGCGACCAGCGCATCCATCAGCAGCTTGCCGGCGAAGTGGGGCGCCGGCGGACGGTGGCCACGAGGAGCAGGTCGCGCCACGGTGTCGAAGGGCCAGCTGTTCTCACCCAGCCACATCAGGCCGTCGGTGGTCGGGGGCATCCAGGTAGGCGCGTCATAGAGGCTCGGCCGGAACTCCACCCCGTGGTCGACCAGCCAGCGGAAGTGCTCCGCGCTGTCGTTGCAATAGACGCGCAGCTTCTCCTCGTCGGCGTGCGGACCGAGGGCCGCGTTGAGGAACGCGAACATGTCGTCGGCGGTGTCGTCGAACCCGCAGGCCTGCTGCACAGGCGTGCCACCACCCAGATAGATCTCGCCCCCGGACAGGGCCGACGACCCGCCCGGTGCCCCCGCGCGCTCCACCACGAGCACGGAGGCCCCGGCCTCGGCGGCACTGATCGCCGCACACGCACCCGCGATGCCGAAACCGACGACGACGACGTCGACGTCGACGTCGACCAGCGCGTCCTGGACCTGGTCCCCCGACGCCGCAGGGCTCATGGCGTGGCGAACGCCGCGAGGGGCTCCGAGCCTGACCAGTCGTGACCCCAGTAGGAGTCTGCAGTGATCTCCTCGGCCGTGTAGTAGCTCTCGTCGACGAGCATCCCCTCGGTGCCGAGCTCGAGGTCCCAGCCGCCGGGCGCCCGCACGTAGAACGACACCATCTTGTCGTTGGTGTGACGGCCCAGCGTGGACGACAACGAGAACCCACGACGGTTGACCTCGTCGAGCGCCCGACCGACGGCGTCGAGCGAGTCGACCTCCATCATCAGGTGCACCAGACCGGGCGCCTCGCCGTGCGGGGCGGGGCAGACGGCGAGGCTGTGGTGGCGCTGGTTGACCCCCATGAACCGGACCCGTCGCACGGGGCCGTCCGTGGCCGGACCGCCGAGACGGATCGCGCCGCGGGGCAGGAAGCCGAGCACCTCGGTGTAGAACGCCACGGTCTCGTCCATGGCGGTCGTCGGCAGCACGACGTGGCCCAGGCCCTGGTCGCCGGTGACGAACCGCTGGGTCCAGCGCGTGCGAACCGGGTCGTGGTCGAGGACCGGGCCGAAGAACACCTCCACCGGCGTGCCGGCCGGGTCGTCGAAGTAGATGGCGGCCTCCACCCGGCGCTCGTGGCACTCGCTCGCGCTGAGCTGCTTGACCCCGAAGCCGGCGGCCTCGACGTCACGCCCGACCCGGGACAGGGCGAACTGGTCGCGGACCTCCCAGCCGACGGCGAGCACGCGGTCGGTGTCGCCGGGCAGGACGGCGAGTCGCGACTCGCGCTCGTCCATGCGCAGGTAGAGGCCGTCCTCGACCGGGCCGGTGGTCTCGGCCAGCCCGAGCGCCTCGACCGTCAGCTCGCGCCAGCGGGGGACGTCGGTGGTCTGGACCCGGAGGTAGCCGAGCCCGCGGATGTCGGTCATTGAGTGTTCTCCTTCAGATCATCGAGAGCATGGGGCCGGGCGGCGGGGTGACCCCGATGTCGGTCAGCGCCGACGCGTGGAAGACCGAGCCCGGGACGTGGATCGCATGCGCCAGGCCCATGTGGCCGTCGCGCCAGAACCGCTGGATCGGGTTGTCCATCCGCAGGCCGTTGCCACCCGAGCGGGCGACCACCTCGTCCATGGCGCGCACGGACCGCCAGGCCGCTGCCACCTGCGTACGGCGCGACGCCGCCCGCTCGGCGAAGGTGATCTCGCGCCCCGCCTCCGCGGCGTCGTAGAACCGGCAGACGTTGTCGAGCATGGCCGTGCGCGAGGCCTTGATCTCCTCAGCGGCGGCACCGATCGCATAGAGCACGTAGGGGTCGTCGGTGACGCGGGTGCCGGTGATCTGGACCCGCGTCCGCTGGTAGGCCAGGTGCGCGGCGAGGGCGCCCTCCGCGATGCCGATCACGGCGCTCGTGATGCCCAACGGGAAGGCCGTGGTGAAGGGGATGTGGTAGGTCGGGCTGGTCAGCCCGGCCTCGCGCGGCTGCGAGCCGTCGAGGAACTTCGAGAACGCGACAACCCGGTTCTCGGGGATGAAGGCGTCCTTGACGATGATGTCCTTGGAGCCGGTGCCGCGCAGCCCGACGACGTCCCACGAGTCCTCGACGATCTCGTAGTCCGCACGCGGCAGGATCACGTGGTAGTTCTGCGGCGGCATGACCCGCTCGCCCTCCGCGTCACCGAGGAAGGCCCCGAGGAAGATCCAGTCGCAGTGGTCGGTGCCCGAGGAGAACTGCCAGCGGCCGTTGAAGACATAGCCCCCGTCGACGGGCTTGAGGATGCCCATCGGCGCATAGGGGGACGCGATCCAGGTGTCGTTGTCCTGACCCCAAATCTCCTCCTGCACGTCCTTGTCGCACATCGCCATCTCCCACGGATGGACGCCGACGATGCCGGCCACCCAGCCGGTCGAGCCGTCGATCGAGGCGATCCGCATGACGGTCTCGGCGAAGTCGCGCGGGTGGGCCTCAGCGCCGCCGTACGCCTTGGGCTGGAGCATCCGGATCACACCGGTGTCGCGGAGCAGCTTGGCGGCCGCGTCGTCGAGCCGGCCGAGCTGCTCGTTCGACTCGGCGAGCGCGGCGATCTCCTCGGCTCGTTCTTCGACGGCTGCGAGTGCGGGATTGGTCATGACGCCTCCTGGAAGTCTCGACCGCCACGCTGTCACCGCTGCGCTGGTCGGCGCTGTCCCGTTCCCGGTCACCGGGAGGCCCCTCAGACGTCGTAGGACACCTTGACCACAGCCGAGGTGGGCCGCGCCTGGCAGGACAGGATGAGCCCCTCGGCCAGGTCGGCGGCGTCGAGGACCTCGTTGCGCTCGAGCTCGACGGTCCCCTCCTGCAGCACGCACGCGCAGGCGCTGCAGGCGCCCTCCCTGCAGGAGAAGGGTGCCGGGCGGCCCGCTGCGAGCAGGACGTCGAGCAGCTTGGCGCCTGCGGGCCAGGCGTGGGACGTGACGTCCCCGTCGAGCTCGACCACGACCTCGGCGACCTCCCCACCGGACCCGCCCGCGGCGTCCGTCGGCAGCTCGACCGTGGCGAAGGGGTCGCCCGCAAGCGAGGTGAACACCTCCTGGTGCACCCGCTCGCGCGGCACCCCCAGCCCGGCCAGGGTCTCGGTGGCGAGGTCCATGAAGGGTCCGGGACCGCAGACGAAGGCCTCGCGGTCGTCGTACGGCGCCAGCAGCCCCCGCAACGAGGCCTCGGTCGGTCGTCCCTGCACCGACTCGAGCCAGTGCACCACGACGAGTCGGCCACCGAACTCCGCGGCAAGCGCGACCAGCTCGTCGCGGAAGATGACCGATGCCTCGTCGCGGTTGGCATAGACCAGCGCGACCCGGCCGTGGCCGGCGTGCAGCGCCGACTTGAGGATGGACAGGACCGGGGTGATCCCGCTGCCGCCGGCGAGGAGCAGGAAGTCGCCGTCGAGGTCGCGGGGCACGAAGGTGCCCGCAGGGGGCAGCACCTCGAGCTCGCAGCCGACGACGACGTTGTCGCACAACCAGTTGGAGGCAAAGCCGTCGCGGGTGCGCTTGACGGTCACCTTGAGCGCGTCGTCACGCACCGGCGAGGAGCACAGCGAATAGCACCGCGCCGCTCCCCCGGGCCGCTCCGAGGGCACCCGGACGGTGAGGAACTGTCCGGGTCGGTAGTCGAACCGCTCGCCGCCGAGGTGCTCGAGCACGAGCGAGTGGGCGTCCGCGGTCTCGCGGATGACCTCGACGACGCGGACGGTGGCCATGGCTCAGCCGACCCGCCCGGCAACGCCCGTGGTGACCCCTGCCCGACGGCCGGCGTCGCGCGCGGCGACGTAGCCGAAGACGATGGAGGGTCCGATGGTGGCGCCGGGCCCGGCGTATTCGTTGGCCATGACCGAGGCGCTCGCGTTGCCCGTGGCATAGAGGCCGTCGATGACCGACCCGTCGTCGCGCAGCACCCGGCTGTGCTCGTCGCAGACCAGGCCACCCTTGGTCCCCAGGTCACCGATCTCGATGCGGAACGCATAGAAGGGCGCCTTGTCGATGACGTCCAGGTTGGGGTTCGGCAGGTTGGGGTCACCGTAGTAGCGGTCGTATGCCGACGCCCCGCGACCGAAGTCGGCGTCCACACCGGTCCGGGCGAACCCGTTGAATCGCTCGACCGTGGCCACGAGGTTGTCCTCGTGCACGCCGGTCGAGCGGGCGAGCTCGCGCAGGCTCTCGGCCCGGTGGACCGTGCCGGCGTCATAGAACGCCCGGGGGAACGCCGCCCCCGGCAGGACCTGCGCGAACGGGTAGCGAGACCGGGCCCGCGAGTCCATCACGCACCAGGCCTCGAGGTGCTTGCCCTCGAGCTGGTCGTGGACGAAGTTGACGTAGGGCGAGGCCTCGTTGGTGAACCGCTTGCCGTCGGTCGACACGATCACCTGGCCGGGGATCGCCCGCTCGGAGACCAGGGGGATCATCGGCCCGGCGGGGTGGGCAACGCTCGGTATCCACCAGGCGTCGTCCATGAACTGCACGGCGGCGCCCAGCCCGAGACCGGCCACGATCCCGTCACCGGTGTTCTCCCGGGCACCGAGGCTGCGGTCCGGCCGTGCGCCCTCGGGCAGGTGGGCCTCACGCAGGTCCGGGTCGTGGTCGAAGCCGCCGCAGGCGAGCAGGACCCCGTGGCGACCACGGATCCTCATCGAGGCGCCGTCACGCGTGACCTCGATGCCGACGACACGTCCCTCCTCCACGACGAGGGCGGTCATCGGGGTGCGCAGCCACAGCGGGATGTCGGCGTCCTTGAGCGCCATCCGCAGCCGGGCCACCAGGGCCCGGCCGCCGGTGGCCATGTGGCGACGACGGACCGCGTTGGACGACACGCGCCACGCGGCGACGACCGACTTCCACCGGCCGCGCCAGGTCCGCTTGACCATCGCCAGGTCGCGATAGTCCGCGGCGGTGATCCACAGTCCCAGCGGGCCCTTCAGGCTGTTGGGGCGCTGGAAGGCCTCGTCCTCGCCCAGCCTGCGGGTGTCGAACGGCAGCGGCTCCACTGAGCGGCCGAGCGGTCGCCCGCCCTCCCACTCCGGGTGGTAGTCGGCATATCCCTTGGTCCAGGCGAGCCGCCACCAGCGGCTCCTCCCGAGCAGCTCCATGGCCGCCGGGCCCTGGTCGACGTAGGCGTCGAGCCGGGCCGGCGAGACCTGGCCGTCGGTGAGGAGGTCGAGGTAGCGCCGGATCGACGCGCGGCTGTCGTCGTGCCCGGCCGCACGCAGCGTCGGGTTGTTGGGGATCCAGATCCCGCCACCGGAGATGCCCGTGCTGCCGCCATACATCGTGGCCTTCTCCACCACGAGCGTGGTCAGTCCCGCGTCGTGGGCCGTGAGCGCGGCAGCCATGCCGCCGCCGCCGGAGCCGACGACGAGGAAGTCGACCTCGTGGTCCCACCCGGCCATCAGTCGACCCTCGTCAGGAAGGACAGGACGACCGACTCCCAGGCCGCCTTCTGCTCGATCATCGCCCAGTGCCCGCAGCTGGGCAGCACGTGCAGCTCGGCGTCGGGGATGGTCCGCATCGGCACCAACGCCATGTCCAGCGGGCTGACGCGGTCGTCCCGCCCCCAGGTGATGAGGGTGCGGGCCTTGATCTTGTGCAGCATCGCCCAGTAGGGCGGCTCCGCCGAGCGCTCGGCGGCGGCCGCCATGGCCTGCAGCACGCCGCGGCCATACATCCGCCGCGCGCTCGCCAGGGTGTCGGGCTCGGTCGCCTGCTGCCAGCGTTCCTCGACCAGCTCGTCGGTGACCAGGGACTGGTCGAAGACCATGGAGCGCAACCACGTCACGAGCCGCTCACGGGTCGGGTCCTCGGTGAACTCGACGAGGAGGTTGATCCCCTCGCCCGGCCCCGGACTGAAGATGTTGCGCCCCATCCCGCCGATCGTGACCAGGCGACGGATGCGGTCGGGCTGCGCGAGTGCGAGGCGCGTGGCGACCACACCGCCCATCGAGTTGCCGACCACGTCGACCTGGTCGAGACCGAGGCCGTCGAGGAACCGCTCCACGGCCGGGAGGGCCGCAGCCATCGGGTGCTGCTCGGTCGGGTCGCTCACGCCGAAGCCCGGCAGCTCGAGCACCAGGCAGCGGAAGTGCTGGGCGAACAGGTCCAGGTTGCCGCGGAAGTTGCGCCAGCCCGTCACGCCCGGGCCAGAGCCGTGCAGCAGGACGAGTGGTCGACCGTTCGCCGGCCCTGCCTCGTGGTAGCGCAGCACTCCGTCGTCGGTCGCCAGCTCGCGCAGGCTCTCCTCATGGGTCACAGTCACGGGCTCACCGTAGGAACCGGGCCCCGCCCACACCCCCCGCACGTCCCGATCACCGGGAGCCGTGCGACCGCTGACCGGGACCGCTCGAGCAGCGGCCGGCGCGGGTCGCCGTACGGTCCCGGCATGGAAGACACCATGCAGCTGACACCCCCGACGCCAGGCGAGATGCGCGCCGCGATGGGGTCCTTCGCCTCGGGCGTGACCGTCGTGACGGGGTATGCCGACGAGCCGGTGGGCTTCGCCTGCCAGTCGTTCGCGTCGGTGTCGCTCGAACCGCCCCTGGTCCTCTTCTGCGCCGACCACCGCGGGCGTGCCTGGCCTCGCATCCGCGAAGCCGGTCGGTTCACCGTCAACGTGCTCGGCGAGGACCAGCGCGACCTCTGCGACCGCTTCGGCTCCAGCCGCGGGGAGAAGTACGACGGCCTCGACTGGACCATGTCCGCGTGGGGCACCCCGTCACTGCCCGGGGTGCTGATGCGGGTGCACGCGGAGGTCCACACCGTCCACGTGGAGGGAGACCACGACGTGGTCGTCGGGCGCGTGCTCGAGCTGGAGACCGCTGAGGGAGACGACCGACCGATGCTGTTCTTCCGCGGCCGCTTCGGTGTGGAGGAGCTGCACGCCGAGGTCGCCCCGACCCTGTGGGGATGGGGCGACCACTGGGGCTGAGTCGCCTCAGATGATCCCGACGACCTGGGGTCGCGAGCGCCGCATGCGCCGGGACTCGAGGTCGGGGAAGAGGGTCAGCGAGACCCTGCGCGCGGTGTCGAGCACGAGCGGGGCGACCCGCTCGAGGCAGGCACCTGCCTCCCCCACGAGGGAGATGGCCCCGATGGGGCCTTCCGGCGCCTGGATCGCAGCGGCGACGCAGCCGAGGTGCTGGAAGCTCTCACCTCGCTCGAAGGCCAGGCCTCGGCGGCTCCGGACCTGGTGCAGCTCCCGGTGGAAGGCGTTGAGGTCGAGAGCGGTGCGCCCACCGGTGCCCGACATGCCGGCCTCCACCCGCTGCTCGACGTCCTCGGGGGCCAACCAGGCGAGCATCGCCTTGCCCAGCGCCGTCGAGTAGGCCGGCGCGTGCCCGCCCACCTTCGAGGGCACGGTGCTGGCGAAGCGTCCACCGATCTTGTCGAGGTAGTGCACGTGGCCCTCGTCGAGGGTCGCCAGGTGCACGGTGAGTCCCGTGCGCAGCATCAGGGCGTGGATGAGCGGCGAGGCTGCGGAGCGGAGCTCGCTGGCCTCGTCCCCGCCGCCGCCCAGCTGCAGGGAACGGCGCCCCAGGCTGTAGCCGAAGGAGGTGTGCTCGAGCCACTGCAGCTTGACCAGCTGGTCGAGGATGCGGTGCGCCGTCGACCTCGGCAGGTGGGTCGCCCGCGCGACGTCCTCCAGGGTCAGGCGACTCGTCCGGTGCGGGAAGGCATCCAGGATGAGAGTCATCCGTTCGACCATCGACGGGGGCAGCTGGCGCGTCGTCGGGGCTTCGGCGGTGGCGATGGACACGGTGGCCTCCAGAAGAGAAAACTGAAATGAATTCTAGGTGCTGACCAAGCAGACGTTAGCAGTGCTCGAGGCGGCTGTGAACCCAAAACTGAAATTCATTCTTCCCAGTCACCGGGAGGTCGCCGGTGAGCCGGCGCAAAGACCGCTTGACTGGCTGATCATGAGTCGAAGAAGAGTGGTCGCATGAAGGTCGGCCTCATCAGCCCGGTCGTCACCGCTGTCCCCGGGCTTGTCGCCGCGTGGGAGCAGGACGCCGGGATCACCGGTCTCGCCACCATCGCCGAGACGGCCGACCGGCTGGGGTTCCACCACCTCACCTGCAGCGAGCACGTCGTCGTCCCGAGCGACGTCGCGGTGCAGCGCGGCGCGACGTACTGGGACCCGCTGGCCACCCTCGGCTATCTCGCGGCCCGGACGACGAGGATCCGACTGGCCACCCAGGTGCTCGTGCTGGGCTATCACCACCCCCTGGAGATCGTCAAGCGCTACGGGACCCTCGATCGCGTCAGCAACGGTCGCCTCGTCCTCGGCCTCGGTGTCGGGAGCCTCCAGGAGGAGTTCGAGCTGCTGGGCGCACCCTTCGCCGGCCGCGGTGGCCGTGCCGACGACGCGCTGCGCGCCCTGAGGGCGAGCCTCGGCGTCGAGGAGCCGACCTACTCAGGCAGCCACTACCAGTTCGCGGACGTGGTCGTCCGGCCCACCGCAGTGCAGCGTCACGTTCCCCTGTGGATCGGTGGCAGCTCCCTGAGGTCGCTGCAACGCGCGGCCACGCTGGCCGACGGGTGGGTCCCCTTCGGCCTCCCCCTCGACGGCTACCGGGCGCTGCTCGACCAGGTCGACCAGCCTGACGGCTTCGAGGTCGTGCTGCCGGCGGGTCACCTCGACCCGATCGGCGCCCCGGAACGCACCGTCGCCAAGCTCGAGGCCGCCCAGTCGGCCGGCGCGACCGTCCTCAACACCACGATCCGCGCCGAGTCGGTCGCTCACTACGTGGAACAGCTCGAGGCCCTCGCTGAGCTGGGCGGGCTGTAGGTCTCATGCTCCGGTTCGGCTACAAGGCATCCTCAGAACAGTTCGCCCCCCAACACCTCGTCGACCTCGCCGTCCTCGCCGAGGACTCCGGCTTCGACTCAGTCTTCGTCAGCGACCACCTCCAACCCTGGCGCCACGACGGCGGCCACGCCCCCGCCGCACTCCCCTGGCTCGGCGCCGTCGCCGCCCGCACCACCCGCGTCAACCTCGGCACCAGCGTCCTGACCCCCACCTTCCGCTACCACCCCGGCGTCATCGCCCAAGCCTTCGCCACCCTCGGCTGCCTGGCCCCCGGACGCATCATCCTCGGCGTCGGCTCCGGCGAATCCATGAACGAAGCCCCCCTCGGCCTCCACTGGCCCGACGGAAAAGAACGCTTCGCCCGCCTCAAGGAAGCACTCCAGGTCATCACCGCCCTGTGGGAAGGCGAACGCGTCACCTACACCGGCGACTACTACAACCTCGACAAAGCCACCATCTACGACCTCCCCCAGACCCGGGTCCCCCTCTACGTCGCCGCCTCCGGCCCCGCCGCCACCCGCCTCGCCGGCCGCATGGGCGACGGCTTCATCTGCACCAGCGGCAAAGGACCCGAGCTCTACACCGACACCCTGCTCCCCGCCCTGGCCGACGGCGCCGCCAAGGCCGACAAGACCCTCGACGACCTCGACCTCATGATCGAGGTCAAGGTCTCCTTCGACCCCGACCACGACCGCGCCATGCACGACACCCGGTTCTGGGGCGCGCTGGCCCTCTCCAGCGACGAGAAGACCGGCGTCGAGGACCCCGTCGAGATGCAACGCCTCGCCGACGCCCTCCCCGTCGAACGCACCGCCTCACGCTTCATCGTCTCCAACGACCCCGACGAACACGTCCAACGCATCTGGGACTACGTCGACATGGGCTTCCGCCACCTCGTCTTCCACGCCCCCGGACCCGACCAGGAACGCTTCCTCACCAGCTACGAACACGACATCCTGCCCCGCCTACGAGCACGAGCCACAGCCGAAGGCATCGACCTCGCGCCCTGAGGCGACCAGCAGTCCGCTGTGCCACGATGCTGACGTGAGCGCCATCGAGCTTCGCGACATCGTCAAGACCTTCGGCCGCGTGCGGGCGCTGGACGGCCTGGACCTCACGGTCGAGCCCGGGGAGGTCCACGGCTTCCTCGGACCCAACGGCGCCGGCAAGTCCACCGCCATCAGGGTGCTGCTCGGCCTGCTCAAGGCCGACAGCGGGAGCGCGACGATGCTGGGGGGCGACCCGTGGCGCGAGGGCACCGAGCTGCATCGGCGGATCGCCTATGTTCCCGGCGACGTCGCCCTGTGGCCCAACCTGACCGGCGGCGAGGTCATCGACATGATCGGCCGCATGCGCGGCGGCCTGGACGAGCAGCGCCGCGCCGAGATGCTCGACCGGTTCGAGCTGGATCCGCGCAAGAAGACCCGGACCTATTCCAAGGGCAACCGGCAGAAGGTCGCGCTGGTGGCCGCCCTGGCGTCCCGCGCCGACCTCTACCTGCTCGACGAGCCCACGTCCGGCCTCGACCCGCTCATGGAGGCGGAGTTCCAGCGGGCCGTGCTGGAGATGAAGTCCGACGGGGCGACGGTGCTGCTCAGCTCCCACATCCTCGCCGAGGCCGAGGCTCTGGCCGACCGGGTCAGCATCATCCGGGCCGGCCGGGTGGTCCAGAGCGGCACGCTGGCCGAGCTGCGGCACCTGACCCGCACGACTGTCATCGCCGAGACGGAGCGACCGGCCACCGACATCGGCGGGGTCGAGGGGGTGCACAACCCTCAGTTCCTCGACGGCCGGGTGACCTTCGACGTCGACTCCGACCACCTCGACACGGCGGTCCGGATGCTCGCGACGTTGGGCGTGCGTTCGCTGGCGGCCCATCCGCCGACGCTGGAGGAGCTCTTCCTGCGCCAGTACGGCGAGGAGGTCGCCCCGTGAGCTCGCCGTTCACGGGCACGGGTCAGCTCGTCCGCCTCGTGCTGCGCCGGGACCGGCTGCGACTGCCGGTCTGGGTCGCCGGCCTCGGCGGGATGATCGCGGCCAGCGCGCTCGCCGTACCCCGATCTATGACACGCCCGAGAAGATCGCCGGCTATGCCAGTGCTGTGGGCTCCAGCCCGGTGAGCTATCTGATGTCCGGGCGGCAGGCAGCGATCGACACCATCGGCGGGATCGTCGCCAACGAGATCTCGCAGGTCGCCCAGCTGGGGATCTGCTTGATGGTGATGTTCCTCGTGGTCCGCCACACGCGGGCGGAGGAGGAGAGCGGCCGCGCCGAGCTGGTCCGCTCGGTCGTCGTCGGTCGCCACGCCGCCACCCTCGCCGGACTCCTCTATGGCGTGGGGGCAGCACTGCTCATCGCCGTGGTCACGAGCGTCTCGATGCTGGCGGCCGGCCTGGATCGCGTCGGCAGCGTGACGTATGGCGCTGGGCTCGCGCTGCTGGGCCTGTGCTTCGTCGGGGTGAGCCTGGTCGCTGCGCAGCTCTCCACGTCCGCGCGCGGTGCGCTCGGCATCACCGGCGCCGTGGTCGCCCTGAGCTATGTCGTGCGCGGTCTCGGAGCCATGCAGGACAATGCACTGGTGTGGGCCTCGCCCTTCGGGTGGGCGCAGGAGATGGACGCCTTCGGGGTGGAGAGGTGGTGGCCGGCGCTGCTGCTGGTGGTCACCACGGCAGCTCTGCTCGCGCTCGCCGCCTGGCTCACCGTCCAACGCGACTTCGGCAGCGGGGTGCTGCACGCGCGGCCGGGCCCACCGCGGTCCACGGCCCTCCTCGGCACCCCGGTGGGCCTGGTCCTGCGCCTCCAGCGCAACCTGATCGTGGGTTGGGCCGTCGGCCTGACCGCCCTCGGGATGCTCTACGGAGCAGTCATCCCGACCATCCCCGAGCTGGTTGCCTCCAACCCCGACATCGCCGCAGCCATCGGCGCCTCGCCGGACGCCGAGCAGACGCTCATCGACGCGTTCCTCCGCTACGTCTTCCTGTTCATGGCCGTGATCTCGAGCTGCTTCGTGGTGGCGTCCGTCCTGCGGCTCCGCGCCGAGGAGGAGTCCGGCCGCGCAGACGCCATCCTGGCCACCCGCGTCACCAGGACGGCGTGGGCGGGCGCGACCATCCTGGTGACCGGTCTCGGTGCACTGCTGCTGACCGTCCTGATGGGCCTCGGCCTTGCCATCGGCTATGGGCTCGGCATGGGCGAGTGGGACCAGGTCGCCGAGCACGTGGGTGGCCAGCTCAGCTATCTGCCCGGCAGCCTGGTCCTGGCCGCCCTGGCGCTCGCGCTGGTCGGGTTGTGGCCGCGCCACTGTGGCGCAGCCTGGGCCGCGGTCGCGTTCGTGTTCTTCCAGGCCATGCTCGGGGAGACCCTGCGACTGCCAGCCTGGGTCGACGGGATCTCCCCGTTCTGGCACCTGTCGCAGGTCCCGCTCGAGACCCTCGACGCCGTTCCGACGCTCGTGGAGCTCACCCTCGCCACCGCGCTGGTGCTGCTCGGCGTCTGGGGCTACCGCCGCCGAGACGTCGCCGCGAGCTGACTGCAGGCGACCGGCGCGGACGTCACTGCGGCACGGCGTCGATCAGCTGCGGCAGGAGCCAGGGAGCTATCCAGCCCTGGACGCCGGACGGGGTCAGGTGCAGCCCGTCAGACCGGACCTGGTAGCCGCCGGCCGTCCAGGTGAAGCGGCCCCCCGGGGAGACTCGTTCGCCGAAGTCGATCACTCGCACGTGCGGATGGCTGCGTGCGACGGCGCGCAGCAACCGGTTCCAGGCGGTCACCCGTGGCGGCTCGTCCTCCGAGAAGAGACTCCCGTCGAGCTGTTCCCAGCGCCGGTTGTAGGGCTCGGTCGCGAGCAGCACGTGCGCGCCGCGCGCGCCGGCCACGCGGATCGCCAGCTCCAGCTCGGATCGCAGGTGCGCGTCGAACTCCGGTTCGCCGACGTGCGTCCATCGCCCGTCCAGGACCCGGTCCATCGTCTCCCACCGACCGACCAGGATGAGGGCGACGTCCGGGTCGTCGTTGGTGATGGCGGCCCGCCAGATCTTGGGCCAGTCCCGGCACGTCGGCATCAGTCCGGCGTGGACACGGCCGGCGTAGCGGAAGGGGGCAGTCCTGCTCACCCCACAGCCCATGAGGGTGCGGTCGCGCACGTCGAGGTCAGGATGGCTCGGCAGGTAGTGCACCAGCGTCCAGGCAACCGAGTCGCCGAACACGTCGACCACGACCGGCTGTCCGGGCCGTCGGTGATGCAGGTGGGGCGTCGGCCGGGGCGTGGGCGGCCTTGCCGTCCCTGCTGACGGGTCCTTGCTCCGGCCAAGAGCGGCGACGGTCTCGCCGCCGTCGAGGAAACGGTCCACCGCGGCGGCGACCGACGCCTCCGCCGGCCGCGGTGGCAGTGGCGGCATCGCGGTCGTGACCACCAGCACCACGGCCCCGACCGCAACTGCGAGCCCTGCCCCGGTCGCGGCGAGCGCTGGTCGCCTCGGCCGCACCCGGAGCTGGATCGGGCGTTCGACCAGCACATAGGAGAGGGAGGCGATGCCTACGGTCACCAGGCACCGCACCGTGAACAGGGGCAGCCCGTTCAGTCCGGTCCGATCGGCGTTGGCGGCGATGAACACCGGCCAGTGCCACAGGTAGACGCCGTAGGAGATCCGACCCAGCGCCGGGAGCGGCGGCACCGACAGCAGCCGGGCGGAGAACCCCGATGGGACCAGGACCACGTGCGCGATCACCACGGCCACGGCGAGCGCCACGCAGGCCATCCCTCCTTCGTAGAGCGCCTCGTCGGTGCCCGACAGGTGGGTGAAGGACCACAACACGATCGCGGCTGCCGCCACTGCCGACCCACTCAGGCTCGCCCGGACCCACCCCGCAGGGACCTGCCGTGACGCTGGTGTCGCCAGCTCACCGGGCAGACCTGTGAGCCGCTCGCTGCGCAGCGCCAGGAAGGCGGCGAGTCCAGCCCCGATCAGGATGGCTGCACCTCGCGTGTCGGTGCCGTAGTAGGCCCGCCCGGGGTCCTGCGCGGAATACGTCGTGGCGAGCGCCGCCGTCGAGGCCACGGCCCCCACGAGGCACACCACCACCAGCCACCCCAGGTGGATCCGCAGCCGACCTCTCTCGGTGGCCCTCCTCGCCGTGTGATCCGTCCGCCGGACAAAGAGGACCGCACACAGCACCAACGGCCACAACAGGTAGAACTGCTCCTCGATGCCGAGCGACCAGGTGTGCTCCAGCGGCGACGGCGCGGCCGTCTGCGCGAAGTAGTCACTGCCCCGGAAGGTCATCCGCCAGTTGGCGACGTAGAACAGGGCTGCCATGCCGTCACCGCGCAACAGCCGGACTTCCTCGGGAGGCAGCAGCGCCCGCGCACCGATCGCGACGGCCGTGACCACCAGGAGCAGCGCCGGGAGCAGCCGCCGTACGCGACGGCCCCAGAACGCAGCCAGGTCGATCCGTCCTCCGCTTCGGCTCCACTCGGCCAGCAAGAGCGCCGTGATCAAGTAGCCGGAGAGCACGAAGAACGCATCCACACCGAGGAAGCCGCCGGTCGCCCAGGACAGCCCGCCGTGAAACGCGAGCACCGCCGCGACCGCCACGCCCCGGATCCCGTCCAGGGCCGGCACGTGGCCCGACGCCGTGATGGGTGCATGGGCCATCTGGTCCTCCACCCAGTGGCTAGACGAGTTGCTTCAAGAGTCCGCGCCTCCGCGTGAGTTGTCCATCGCCGATTTGAAGGACGCTCCAGACCTGCATCAGCCGGGAAGGAGCAACCGCACGACCGCACCCTCGTGCTCCTGTCCGCCGCGGACGTCGCGGCCGCAATCGACACGCGCCGCGGCGGAGCGAATGATGAGCCCGGTGACGCAGAGCCCAGACGAACACCCGAGCGCCTTGGCGGACGATGCTCTCGGCCCGGGACAGCTGTCGGCCCAGAGCTGGCGCGACCTGGTGCGGCGCGCCGCGAGACATGTGGTGGACGCGCGGCTGCTCTTCCTCAGCGCCGGGGTCGCGTTCTTCGCAGTCCTGTCCATCGCGCCGGTGCTGGTGACCGCGCTCTCGGTGTACGGCGCCCTCAACACCCCTGCGCAGGCGCGCGGCCAGCTCGCCCGGATCGCGGAGGTGCTGCCGCCGCAGGTCGAGGTGATGGTCACCGACCAGCTGACGAGCATCACCACCGCCTCGACGGAGGTGCTGACGACGCGCGGCCTCATCGGGCTCGCGCTCGCGTTGTGGACCGCCACGACCGCCATGGTGGCTCTGATCGACGCGATGAACGTGGCCTACCACGAGACGGAGACCAGGGGTTTCTTCCGGCGGACCCTGCTGGGCCTCCTGTTCGTCCTGGGCGGTGCGCTGCTGCTGGGCGCGGCAATCGCCCTGGCCGGCATTCTCTCCCGGGCCATCGCCGACTCGCCGGGCTTCGTGGGTGCCTGGGTGGCGATGGCTGTGTGGCCGGCACTGGCAGTCCTGATGAGCATCATGCTCGCCGTCCTCTATCGGTTCGCCCCGGACCGGAAGAACCCGCAGTGGCGATGGACGACCTGGGGAGCCGCAGGCGCCACGGTGCTCTGGGCTGCCACCTCCGCTGCGCTGTTCACCTATGTGCAGAACCTCGGCACCTACGGCACCACCTACGGCTCGCTCGCCGGTGTGGCGATCAGCATGCTGTGGCTCTGGCTCACCGTCCTGCTCGTCGTGTTCGGAGCAGCGGTCAACGGCGAGTCGGAACGGCAGACCCTGCACGACTCCACGACAGGTCCCGATCGCCCGATGGGCCAGCGGGGCGCCGTCGTCGCGGACAGCACGCCGTCGCGCCTCGATCGCCCCTGACCTCGCCGAGCCAGACGCCGTCGACGGCGACGGTGGACGCGGCCGGCGGCGGCGCCCTCAGGGACCGGCGTCGACGACCCGTCGGACCTCGTCGAGGTCGATGTCGAACGGGCCGATCCGGGTCAGCACCCACGAGGCACCTCGGTCGAGCCAGTCACTCAGGTCCTGGTCGGGCTGGAGGTCGACCACCACCTCGAAGCCGGGCGCCGGGTCGTGCTCGGCGAGACGTGTGATCACGTCCTCGAGGTCATCGGGTCCGTCCAGGCCGATGACGAAGAAGCCGTCGTGCCGTGCAGCCCGGCGGAGCGGCGCCTTGTTGCCGAACCGCCCGGCCAGCCAGATCGGCATGTGTGGCGCCGGAAGGTATCGGACGTCTCGGGCGGCGTAGTGGGGTCCACCGTGGTCAACCTGTTCGCCGGACAGCAGGGCGGTGAGCACGTCCAGCCCTTCGTCGAGCATCCGGCCACGGACCTTGGGGTCCGGCTCGTCGCCGAAGTCGCTGAACTCCCCCACCCCGTCGTCGCCCAGCCCCAGTCCCAGCACGAACCGGTCCCCCGACAGCACCGCCAGACTGGCTGCCTGCCGTGCCAGGACCTGGGGTCGGCGCCGCGGCAGCGGGGTCACCATCGGCCCGAACAGCAAGCGCTCGGTCCGCATCGCGACGGCGGCACAACACGTCCACACGTCGGCGATCGCGGCCACCCGCTCGCCATACTGCAGGTGGTCCCAGAGGAAGAACCCGTCCCAGCCGGCTGCCTCGGCTGCCGCTGCCAGGTCGCCGATCACCCGAGGGTCGGCCAGCGGGCCGAAGGGGGCGACGAACAGGCCGCGGCGAGTGGTCATGGCGCCATCATGTTCGAGAGCAGGGCGCGGAACCGCTCGGCGTCGCCGGTGCGGGGCAGGTTGTTGAACATGACGTAGGGCGAGGGCCGCCCCACGACCAGGTCGCGCAAGCGACGCAGCTCGTCATCGGTGTGCACGTGCCGCGACCCGGTGGTGCCGTGCAGCCGGTAGTAGGTCTGCTCCGGCGTCACTGTCTCGGTCTGCATCGGGTCGACGACATGGACCAGGTCCAGCTCTGAGCAGAGCTCGGTGAGCAGCTGCGTGGGCCACTCACCGCGGGGCTCCCACAGCAGGCGACCGGCGGGCCGCTCGACCTGTGACACGAACGTGCGCAGTCGGTCGACGTTGTCGGCCGTGGGCCGGAAGCTCTTCGGGCACTGAAGCAGCACAGCCGTGGCCTGCAGGATGCGGGCGCACTCGAGGGTCCGCTGCCAGCCCGCAAGGACCGGAGGCGTCGTACGGAACGCGCCGACCTGTCCCCGGGCGCTGTCCGGCAGCGGTCGCTTCAGGCGCCGGTAGGTGGGGCTGTTGGACTCATGGGTGACGACCTGCCACGCCTTGATCGTGAACTCGAAGCCGACGGGCACCTGCGTCCGCCACCGCGCCAGCATCGCGTCGGGCGGCGGTTCGTAGAACGTGTGCTGCACCTCGACCAGCGGAAAGCGCCGTACGTAGCTCGCCTGCGAGATGGTCCAGCCGCACAGCCCGACGCGAACGCTCACGTGCGCAACCTTCTCCTGCCGTCCGCGCGCGCGTCCAGCATGACCAATGGCTCACCACGCCACGCGACGGCCCCAATACTGAGCAGATTCCCCGCACCGACGCCGAAGGAGTGGTGCTTGGGCGCAACGTGCATGCATGACAGCGGTGTCGATCGAGTCACGGACCGTTGCGTTGAGCGAGCTGATCGAGGCGGCGGACTGGTTCGCCGAACGGGCCCGGCTGCAGGAGCTGCGCCGCGACGAAGCCCGGCCGGGAACCGGCCCACACCATCTGCACGCCCACTCGGCCACCATCTGGCGTCAGGCCGAACGGCAGATCCGCGACCGGATCCTCGCGTTGGCCGGACCCGGGCCCTCGGACGACGTCGGCGCCTGAGCACTGTCAGTCGTCCCTGCCGCGCGGGCCTTCCGACAGTCCGTCCAACGCTTGGCCTGGCACGCTGAGGCGCTCCATCTCCTCGCCGCCGTCACAGCTGAACAGACCAACGACGACGTCTGTCCCAGACTGGGACAACACTCGCCAGTGCCCACCGGCGGCCTCCCACCGGCGCAGCGCCTCCGCAGCATTCTCCACTCGTCCGTCCTGACTGGAACGACTAGCGAGCAGCGTCGCGCGTGAGATCGTCGAGCTCGCGCGCCGCCACACCAATGTCTGGTGCGAGCGTATGGCAACCCGTGGCTAGGTCGGCACCAGAAGTCCCGCCGGCGCACACGACCGGACGCGGGTCGGCTGCGAGCAGGCGCTCGACGACTGCTGTCGCTGTCGCGCGGTCCTCGGGCGTCACCACCGACAACACCGCAGCCCGGGCCGAGCTGCCCCGCACCGCCGCCTCCCAGCTGGACTCGGGGACGTCTGCTCCGAGGTAGAGCACGTTCAGGCCCCGTCTGCGGATCGCGGTGGCGAAGGCGAGCGCGCCGAGGTCGTGCTGGCTGCCCGGGGGCAGGCCGACGACGACCGTCGCACCCCGTGAGCTGCGGCCGGCGGCCTCGAAGGCAGCGGCAAGTCGGCGTTGGACTGCGTGGCTCGCGGCATGCTCCCCCGCCACGTCGATCTCGCCGAGCGCCCACCCTTCACCCAGCGCCTCGAGCGCCGGGAAGAGCCACGAGTCGACGACGTGCTCGAAGGACCCGAGGGAGAAACCCTTGTCGAGGCTCTCCTCGATGCCGGCCGTGTCCATCCGCGCGGCCGAGGACAAGAACAGCTGCATGTGCGTGGCGGCGTTGGCCTGGTCCGCCTGGTCGGAGACCTCGCGGCGGTCGGGGACCGACATCGCGGGCGCCGTGCCACTCCGGACCGCCCGGGCGGCTTCCGCCGGCGACCAGCCGTCGTCGACGAGCCGACGCATGGTGGAGATCGCCGCCAGGGTCGCGTCGTCGTAGACGCGATAGCCCGACTCGTTGCGCGCCGGGACGACGACCTCGTAGCGCCGCTCCCAGGCACGCAGGAGCGACTCGGAGACGCCGGTGAGCCGTGAGGCCTGCTTGATCGTGTACATGGTCTGTACAGAGTAGCGCTTGCGGCCGTGTGCAGGCTCTCCCACGCAGAGACGATCTCAACCTTGTACAAAGGCTAGACAAATGCCGGGATCCGGCGTACGTTCGGCTTCCCGGACACACACAGGCCGTAGGCACCAGACTCAAGGGGTACGTCGTGATCGAATCGGCAGCACAGCACGAGAACGGTGGTCGCGACCGAGCCTCCGGCGGCCGTCACCTGCGCTGCGTGACTGACGGGTCATCGCGCGGCCCGTCGACGGTCGAAGAGGTGTGGGACCACCACGGGACGTCCCTCTACACGCTGGCCTGCGCTCTCCTCGGCGACGAAGCGGCCGCCACGCAGGCCGTGACGCTGGCCATGGCCGACCTCGCCCGGTCTGCTGATGGCTGGTCGACCACCGACGTGCGAGCGACTCTGGTCCGGGGCGTCTACGAGCACAGCCAGGCGATCGTGGACCTGACGCCGAGGACCCTCGACCTTCCCCCCGCCATGGCGTGGCTCGAGCGCGTGGCCCCGCTCCAGCGCGCATGCCTGGCGCTGTGCCTGTTCGGCGGACTCACCCATCGCCAGGCCGCCGACCTGATCGACGTCCCGTCCGCCACCGTGGCCGAGCTGCTGACCGCGGGGCTCAAGGAGCTGGGCGGCGTGGCCGTCGACCGCACCGTCACCGCACTGCCGACGCACAGGCTCGGGCACTGACTCCTGCCTCGCCGACCACTCAGCCCGAGAGGTCGACCTGGCGCCGCAGGACCCGCAGGGTGCGAGCGAGCAGCGCCGAGTCGTCATCGGCACGAGTAGCCGCCACGAGCTCGACCCGCGCCGGGTTCGCGAGCGGCCGGTAGATCATCCCCCCTACCACCAGGGCGCTGACGGGCTCGGGGACGATCGCGACCCCGAGAGCGGCCGCGACGAACGTCACCAGGGTCGACGTCTCCGCCACCTCGTGCCGGACCACCGGCTCGAAGCCCGCACCGCGGCACAGTGCCGTCACGGCGTCATACATGGCCGAACGTCCGTGCCCGGAGTGCACGATCAGGTCTTCGTCTTGCAGGTCAGCCATGCGCACCCGCTTGCGACTCGCGAGCCGGTGCCCCTCGGGCAGGGCGACGACATACTTCTCCTCCCGCAGCGTGAGCATGGCGAGGTCCGACTGGTCGCCCGCATCGCTCGCATCGCCCAAGGGCCTCAGCAGCGCGAGGTCGATCGACCCGTCCCTCAGGGCAGCGACCTGGCTGGGACTGAGCATCTCCCCCTGGAACGCGAAGTCCACCCCGGGCAGCTGCTCGCGAAGCGCGCGTGCGAGCGACGGGAGCAGGGAGTACGTCGCCGAGCCGACGCAGCCGAGCACCAGCCGTCCCTCCAGACCGCTGCCGATGCGCTGGGCCTCGTTCCCGGCCGCGTCGACGGACTGGAGGATGGCCCGGACCCGCGCCAGATAGGTCTCGCCGGCAGGGGTCAGGTCGACACGGCGCGACGTCCGGGTCAACAGCCTCACCCCCAGCTCGTCCTCGAGCTGCTTGATCTGCTGGGACAGCGGCGGCTGGGCCATGTGCAGCCGGACGGCCGCGCGGCCGAAGTGCTTCTCCTCGGCGACCGCCTGGAAGTAGCGCAAATGACGGAGCTCCATGGATTGAGACTTCCACAGTCTTGATCACTGCGAAATGGATACTTCTCAATATTGGTGATCTTGCTTACGGTCGATCCATGCCCGACATCGTGATCTGTGAACCCATCCGCACCCCCGTGGGGCGGTATGGCGGAGCACTGGCCTCGCTCACCGCTGTCGACCTCGCTTCGCAGACCCTGGCTGAGCTGGTACGACGTACCGGCCTGACCGAGGGTGACGTCGACGACGTGGTGCTGGGCAACTGCTACCCCAGCGGCGAGAACCCGGCCATCGGTCGGATCGCGGCGCTCGACGCCGGCCTCGGGACCGGTGTCCCGGGCCTCCAGCTCGACCGCCGGTGCGGGTCCGGGCTCCAGGCAGTGCTCTATGCCGCCGCGCAGATCGCCAGCGGCGCCGGCAGCGTCATCGTGGCCGGCGGTGTCGAGTCGATGTCGAACGTCGAGCACTACGCCCTCGGGCTCCGGACCGGAGTCCGCAGCGGCGGCGTCGAGCTGATGGACCGTCTGGTCCGTGCTCGCGAGACGGCCGGCGGCAAGGGCCACCCCGTCCCGGGCGGAATGCTCGAGACGGCTGAGAACCTCCGCCGCGACTACTCGATCTCCCGCGAGGAGCAGGACGAGTTCTCGCTCCGCTCCCAGCAGCGCGCCGGCGCCGCCCACGACGCCGGCAAGTTCGCCGACGAGCTGGTTGCCGTCAGCGTGCCCGGCCGTCGCGGCAGGCCCGACGTCGTGGTGGATCGCGACGAGCACCCCCGTCCCGACACCACCCTCGAGCAGCTCGCCGCGCTGCGTCCGGTCCGCCAGGGCATCGATCCCGGGTCGACCGTCACCGCCGGCAACGCCAGTGGCCAGAACGACGGGGCCGCCATGTGCGTGGTGACCACCCGCGAGGAGGCCGAGCGTCGCGGACTACGACCGCTCCTCTCCCTCAAGTCCTGGGCGGTCGCCGGTGTCGGCCCCGAGGTGATGGGCATCGGCCCGGTGCCCGCGACGGCGGCGGCCCTCGAGCGTGCCGGACTCACCCTCGACGACATCGACGTGATCGAGCTCAACGAGGCCTTCGCCGCCCAGGTGCTCGCCTGCCTGGAGGAGTGGAAGATCGACGCCACCGACGAGCGCCTCAACCCCAACGGGTCGGGCATCTCGCTCGGCCACCCCGTCGGCGCGACCGGGGGTCGGATCCTCGCCACGCTCGCCCACGAGATGCGGCGCCGCGAGGCCCGCTATGGCCTCGAGACCATGTGCATCGGCGGCGGACAGGGCCTGGCCGCCGTCTTCGAGAGGGTCGCCTCATGACCGCCGTCCCCGTCCACCACGTCGTCACCGGGCCCGACGACGCACCCGTCGTCGTCCTGTCCAACTCGCTCGGCTCCACGATGAGCATGTGGGACGCCCAGGCCGAGGCGCTCGCCGAGCACTTCCGGGTCGTGCGCTACGACACCCGCGGGCATGGCGGCTCCCCCGTCCCCGACGGCCCCTACGCCATCGACGACCTCGCCGACGACGTCGTCGCGCTGCTCGACACGCTGGCCGTCGACCGGGCGCACTTCGTCGGTCTGTCGCTCGGCGGCATGACCGGCATGCGCCTCGCCGCGCGCAACCCCGGGCGGGTCGAGCGGCTCGTGGTGCTGTGCACCGGGGCCCACCTCGAGCCCGCCAGCGCCTGGCACGACCGCGCCGCCACGGTGCGCGGGCAGGGCACCGGCGCGGTGGCCGAGGCCGTGGTGCAGCGCTGGTTCACGCCCGCCTTCCTTGACGCCAATCCCGACATGAAGGCGAGCAGCGAGGGCCTCGTTGCCGCGACCCCTGCGGAGGGCTACGCCTCCTGCTGCGAGGTCATCGCGACCATGGACCTGCGCCCCGACCTGCCGACGATCTCGGCGCCGACGCTGGCGATCGCGGGTGCCGACGACCCGGCCACCCCTCCGCCCAACCTCGCGGAGATCGCCGACGCGGTCCAGGACGGCCGGCTCCTCGTCGTGCCCGAGGCCGCCCACCTGGCCAACGCCGAGCAGCCCGCCACCATCACGCCGGCGATCATCGCCCACCTCGCAGGAGATCCCGCATGAGCCTGGACAAGGTCGCCGCCTCCGCTGCTGACGCCGTCGCCGACATCAGGAGCGGATCCAGCCTTGCCGTCGGTGGCTTCGGCCTCGTCGGCATCCCGTGGTTCCTGATCGCAGCGCTGCTCGAGCAGGGCGCCGACGACCTCACCGTGGTGTCCAACAACTGCGGCGTCGACGGTGCGGGCCTCGGCCTGCTGCTCGAGCAGCGCCGGATCAGCCGGGTCATCGCGTCCTACGTCGGCGAGAACAAGGAGTTCGCCCGGCAGTACCTCTCCGGCGAGCTGACGGTCGAGCTCACGCCGCAGGGCACCCTCGCCGAGCGGATGCGCGCCGGCGGTGCCGGGATCGGTGCCTTCTTCACCCCCACGGGGGTCGGCACGATGGTCGCCGAGGGCGGCCTGCCCTGGCGCTACGACGCCGACGGCGCCGTCGCGCTCGCCTCCGAGCCCAAGGAGGTCCGCACCTTCCACGGCAAGGAGATGGTGCTCGAGGAGTCGATCGTCGCCGACGTCGCGCTGGTGCGAGCCGCGGTCGCGGACCGCGCCGGCAACTGCGTCTTCAACGCCTCTGCCCGCAACTTCAACGTGCCCGCGGCCATGTCCGGCCGGCTGACGATCGTCGAGGCCGAGAAGGTCGTCGAGGTCGGCGAGCTCGGGCCCGACGAGGTCCACCTCCCCGGCGTCTTCGTGCAGCGCGTCGTCGAGCTCACCCCCGAGCAGGCCGCGACCAAGGACATCGAGAAGCGCACGACCCGCCCCCGTGAGGAGATCACCGCATGAGCTGGACACGCGACGAGATGGCCGCCCGAGCGGCGCTCGAGCTCCACGACGGCGAATACGTCAACCTCGGCATCGGCCTGCCCACGCTGATCCCGACCCACCTGCCGGCCTCGTCCACGGTCACCCTGCACGCCGAGAACGGCATCCTCGGCGTCGGTCCGTTCCCCTACGACGACGAGGTCGACCCCGACCTGATCAACGCCGGCAAGCAGACCGTCACCGTGCTGCCGGGCGCGACCTACTTCGACTCCGCGCTGAGCTTCGCGATGATCCGCGGTGGCCACATCGACACCGCCGTCCTCGGCGGGATGCAGGTCGCGATGAACGGCGACCTGGCCAACTGGATGGTGCCCGGCTCGATGGTGAAGGGGATGGGCGGCGCCATGGACCTGGTCAGCGGCGCACGGCGCGTCATCGTGCTGATGGAGCACGTCACCAAGACCGGTGCTCCCAAGCTGCTCGAGTCGTGCGACCTGCCCCTGACCGGCCGCGGCGTCGTCTCCCGCGTCATCACCGACCTGGGGGTCCTGGACGTCGCCGGCGACTCCTTCGAGCTCGTCGAGCTCGCGCCGAGCGTCACGGCCGACGAGGTCGCCGCCAGGATCAGCGCCCCGCTGCGGCTCCCGGTCGGGGTCTGAGCCATGACCGCTCCCCTGTCCGGTCCAGGCTCGGACGTCGACCTCGCTGCCCGTGTCGTGCGGCTCGAGGACCTGCACGCGATCGGGCAGCTGCGCGCCCACTACTGCCAGGCACTCGACGACGGCCGCTGGGACGACCTCGTCGACCTCTTCACCCCCGACGGCGCCTTCGTCGGCCTCTCGACGGCGCGCGGCCACGACGAGCTGCGCACCTTCTTCGCCGACCTCCAGACCGGACCGCTGTCGGCGTGGTGGCACTTCTCCTCCAACGAGACCATCGACCTCGTGGGCCAACCAGCCCACGCTGCGACCGGACAGACGTGGCTCGACCAGCCGTGCGTCGTCGACGGTCGTGCCCACGTCGCCGCCGGCCGCTACTCCGACCAGATGGTCCGGTGTGACGACGGCCGGTGGCGCTTCGCGGAGCGTCGCGTGACGTTCTTCTACTGGGTGCCCTCGGACGAGGACTGGGCACCCGGGCGCTTCGGGTGGGCCCCTGCCCGCGCCGCGGCCGACCAACGCACGCTCGAGCGCACCACCCCCCAGGGCGGCTGATCCCGCCCGTTCCGACCGACGGCACGCGTGCGTGCCGTCGTGCTGCTCCCTGCCCGCACCACCCGTTCGCCACACCCACCTCCGGAGGCTCCCCATGACCCAGACCATCCAGACCTCGGCACCCCCGCCGGGCAACGACCAGGCACCCGTCGCGGACCGCGGCACCCTCAGGCGCGTCTGCAGTGCCGTCCTCCTCGGCTCCGCCCTGGAGTGGTACGACTACTTCTTGTACGGCGCCGCGGCCGCCCTGGTCTTCGGTCAGGTGTTCTTCCCCCACGCCTCCGAGTCGACCTCGCTGCTGCTGTCGCTTGCCACCTTCGGCGTCGGCTTCGTCGCCCGGCCGATCGGTGCCATGGTCTTCGGCCACATCGGTGACAAGCACGGCCGTCGGCCAGCCCTCATCGCCACGCTGATGCTGATGGGCCTCTCGACCACCGCGATGGCACTGATCCCGTCATACGCGACGATCGGCATCGCGGCCCCGATCCTGCTGGTCGTGCTGCGACTGCTCCAGGGCATGGGCTCGGGCGCGGAATACAGCGGCGCCTCGGTCTATGCCGTGGAATACGCACCGCCAGGACGACGCGGGCTGTTCGGCTCGTTCTCGGCCGCCGGGGTCTACCTGGGTCTCGTGCTGTCATCGGGTGCCCTGTTGCTCACCACCTCGGTGACGACCGACGCGCAGTTCGCCTCGTGGGGCTGGCGGCTGCCGTTCCTGGCCAGCATGCTGCTGATCTTCCTGGGCCTCTGGATCCGGCTGCGCCTCGAGGAGACCCCCGCCTTCGAGCAGGTCACCGAAGAGGCCGCCCCGGCGAAGGCCCCGCTCCTGACCCTGGTCCGCACCCAGTGGCGCAGCATGCTGCTGGTGATGGGCCTGGTCGCGGCGCCGCTCTCGTTCAGCCACCTCTACCAGGTCTTCGCCCTCTCCTACATGGCCGATGCGGGCTACGACCGCGTCACCGGCACGACCGGCCTGCTGATCGCCGGCGTCGTCGTGATGATCACCGCCCCGCTCGCCGGCATCGCCTCCGACCGCTTCGGTCGGCGCCCGGTGCTCCTGGTCGGTGCGGTGTATGCCGCAGCGTTCGCCTTCCCGTTCTTCTGGCTCGTCGACTCCGGGCAGCCGTTGCTGGCGATGCTCGCCCTCGCGCTCGCCCAGGGCGGCAGCGTCGGCATCATGTTCGGGGTCCAGGGAGTGGTCCTCTCCGAGCTCTTCAGCACCGCAAGCCGCTACAGCGGTGCGGCCGTCAGCCGCGAGTTCGCCGCGATCCTCTTCGGCGGCTTCGCTCCGCTCATCGCGGTCAGCCTTGCCGCTGCCAGCGGCGGCGCGTCCTGGCCGGTCGGCATCTATGTCGTGGTGCTGGCGAGCATCACCTTCGTGTCCGCGTTCTTCGCGCCGGAGACCTACCGGACCGGGCTCACGGACTCCCACCGGGAGTGAGCCCACCTGGACGGCCATTGATCGATGCGATCGATCAATGGCCGTCGAACAGGTCTTTGTGCCGACCCAATACCCGGACGTACCGTGAACCGATCGCCGCGGACGTGAGCGGCGTCACCATCTGGAAGAAGAGGAAGATCCGTGGAGCTCAGGCACCTGCGCTACTTCGCCGAAGTGGCGGACACCCGCCACTTCGGCCGTGCTGCAGAGCGCCTGCACATGGCCCAGCCCGCCCTCTCGCAGTCGATCCGCCAGCTCGAGGCCGAGCTCGGCACCCCGCTGTTCGTGCGCACGACCCGCCACGTGCGGCTGACCACGGCCGGGGAGTTCCTGCAGGTCGAGGTCGCGCGCATCCTTGCCGCCGTGGAGGACAGCGTGCGCGGCGTGCGCCGCATTGCCGAGGGTCGCCAGGGGCTGGTCCGGATCGCCTTCACCGGCAGCGCCGCCCACACCCAGCTCCCCCGGATGGCTCGCATCGTCAAGCGGGAGCTGCCCGGGATGGCCCTCGAGATCCATGCCGACCTGCTCACGCCCGCCCAGGTCGACGGCTTGCACGACGGGCGTCTCGACGTGGGCGTGCTGCGGCCCCCGATGACCGGCGAGGGCCTGGAGCTGCGCGTCATCGAGTCCGAGCCCCTGGTGCTGGCGGTCGCGGCCGACCACGAGCTCGCCACCCAGCCGGTCATCACGATGGCCGACCTGCGCTCGGAGCCGTTCGTGCTGTTCGCGGGCACCCACTCAGCCGTCAACGACGCGGTCCAGCGCAGCTGCCGTGCCGCCGGCTTCGTGCCCCACCGCGAGCACGAGGCGGCCGGTGTCTCCGTGCTGCTGCCCCTCGTCGCCGCCGACCTCGGGGTCGCGCTCGTCCCGGCCTCGGTGCGGGCCGCCCCGCTCGTGGGCGTCGTCTTCCGCGACGTCGCCGACGCCGCGACCGTCGAGCTCGCCATCGCCTGGCGCACCGGGGAGACCAACCCGGCCGTCCTCGCCGTCGTCGACGCCCTGGTGCCCACCCCCGTCGAAGGGATCAGCCGATGAAGATCACCCAGGTCGAGGCGATCCCCTTCGCCATCCCCTATGCCAAGCCGCTGAAGTTCGCGAGCGGCGAGGTGCACGTGGCCGAGCACGTGCTGGTGCGCGTCACCACCGACGACGGCGTCGTCGGGGTCGCCGAGGCGCCCCCGCGTCCCTTCACCTATGGCGAGACACAGGTCGGCATCGTGGCCGTCATCGACGGCATCTTCGCCCCCCAGCTGATCGGGCTGGACCTGATGGAGCGGGAGCAGATCCACGGGCGACTCGGCCGGACCGTGGGCAACCCGACCGCCAAGTCCGCCCTCGACATGGCGATCTGGGACGCGCTCGGCCAGTCCCTGGGCTATGGCGTCACCGAGCTGCTCGGCGGCTACACCGACCGGATGCGCGTCTCCCACATGCTCGGCTTCGACGAGCCCGCAGCGATGGTCGCCGAGGCCGAGCGGATGCGCGACCTCCACGGCATCACCACGTTCAAGGTGAAGGTCGGTCGGCGCCCCTTCACCCTCGACACGGCCGTCGTGCGTGCGCTGCGGGAGCGTTTCGGTGACGAGGTCGAGCTCTATGTCGACGGCAACCGTGGCTGGTCCCCCTCGGAGTCCGCGCGGGCCATGCGCGAGATGGCCGACCTCGACCTCACGCTCGCCGAGGAGCTGTGCCCGGCCGACGACCTGATCGGCCGCCGGTGGCTCGTGCAACAGGTCGACGTCCCGTTCGTCGCCGACGAGTCGGCAGTCACGCCGGCCGAGGTGACCCGGGAGGTGCTCGGCGGATCGGCCAACGCGATCAGCATCAAGACCGCCCGCACCGGTTTCACCACGAGCCGCCGGGTGCACCACCTCGCCGAGGGGCTGGGCGTCGAGGTCGTGATGGGCAACCAGATCGACGGCCAGCTCGGCTCCTTGTGCTCGGTCGCCTTCGGCTCCGCCTTCGAGCTGACCTCGCGACGTGCCGGAGAGCTCTCCAACTTCCTCGACATGACCGACGACCTGCTCGCCGAGCCGCTGGAGATCCGTGGCGGCGAGCTCGTGGTGAGGTCCGGCCCCGGTCTGGGCGCCGTCATCGACCCCGACAAGCTCGCCCGCTTCCGCCAGGACTGAGTCACCCCACCAGAACCTCACACCACCTCACCGCTAGGAGCACCGCCATGAGCACCACCGCCCACGAGGCAGCCACCGCCGCAGCCTCAGGAGCCAGCGCCACCGAGCGCTTCCACACCGACAAGTCGCCCTACGACGCGGTCAGGGACGTCCCCGCCGAGCGGGTCGACACCCTCGCCCGCGAGGTCCTGGACGCCGTCCACGCAGTCGTCCGCAAGCACAAGGTCACCTATGACGAGTTCAACGCGCTCAAGGCCTGGATGATCGACGTCGGCGAGGACGGCGAGTGGCCGCTGTTCCTCGACGTCTGGCTCGAGCACGTCGTCGAGGAGGTCAACACCGAGCACCGCGAGGGCAACAAGGGCTCGATCGAAGGCCCCTACTACGTCCCCGACGCACCCGAGCAGGGCGCCACCGGGACCATCCCGATGCGCGAGGGCGAGGGCGGCACCCCGTTGACCTGGACCGGTCGGGTCACCTCGACCGACGGCTCCGCCCTGGGCGGCGCGAAGGTCGAGCTGTGGCACGCCGACTCCGACGGCTTCTACTCCCAGTTCGCGCCCGGCATCCCTGAGTGGAACCTGCGCGGCACCTTCACCACCGGCGACGACGGCGCGTTCGAGATCCACACCGTGCAGCCCGCGCCCTACCAGATCCCCACCAACGGCTCCTGCGGCAAGCTGATCGCCGCAGCGGGCTGGCACGCCTGGCGCCCGGCCCACCTGCACGTCAAGGTCTCCGCGCCCGGCCACGAGCTGCTCACCGCCCAGCTCTACTTCCCCGGCGACGAGCACAACGACGACGACATCGCCTCGGCCGTCAAGCCCGAGCTGATCCTCGACCCGCAGACGCAGGCCCACGGCACAGCGAGCGTCGCCTATGACTTCGTGCTCGACCCCATGAAAGGCTGACCCGGTGCTCTACCACGTGCGGATGGACGTCCGGATCCCCCAGGACATGGACGCGGGGGTCAAGGCCGACCTGGTCGCCCGCGAGAAGGCCTTTGCCCAGGAGGTGCAGCGATCCGGTCGCTGGCCGCACCTGTGGCGGGTCGTGGGTGAGTATGCCAACGTGTCGATCTTCGACGTGGAGTCGAACGACGCGCTTCACGAGCTCCTGTCCGGGCTGCCACTGTTCCCCTACATGGAAATCTCGGTCACTCCGCTGGCCAAGCACCCCAGCGCCATCGAGGGCTGAGCAGCTCATGGACGACCTGGTGCCGGTTGCGCTGCGCGACGGCACCGAGGCCGTGGTCGTCCCCCTGCTGCCGGCCAACCGCGAGGCCCTCCAGAACGAGTACGAGCACCTGTCGGCCCGGACCCGGTTCGACCGGTTCCTGGCCGGAGTCCCGGCACTCACCGAGACGATGCTCGACCACCTCGTCGACGACGTCGACGGACTCGACCACGTGGCGCTGGTGATGCTGGCGACCACCGAGGACGGCACCGAGCTGCCGTTGGGCCTCGCCCGGATCATCCGCTATCCCGACGATCCGACCGCCGCGGACGTGGCGGTGACCGTCGTGGACGCCTGGCAGGGGCGAGGCGTGGCCACGGCCCTGCTCTCCGTCCTCGTCGAGCACCGCCCTCCGGGCGTGGAGCGGATCGTCACGGTAGTCAGGGCCGACAACCACGCCTCGCTCGCGATGCTGCGTCGCCTCGGTGAGGTGAAGGTCGGCGCCGCCGAGTCAGGGACCACGCAGGTGGTGGTCAGGCTGCCGGCGGTCGACGCTCGGCACCCACACGGGGTCGACCTCCCCACGTGACGCCAAGAGCCGATCCGGACTGCGTCAGTCGCAGTCCGGACCGGCCCATGCTCGGCCCAGGTTTGGGAAGCAGCGAGGTGCCGCCGCTACACCGGGTCGTGGGACCTAGTTCTGCACCTTCAGCACCGCGCAGGCGGCGGGGTCGGTGGCCTCGGCCGGCAGGCTCGGGTCGAGCTCGCTCTTGCCAGCACCCTCGAAGTCGTACTTCCCGTTGCCGTTGTAGTCGACACCGTGCACGACGTAGACGCCCTCACCGCGGGCGATCGCCCGGGCCACTGCCTTCGACGTCTTGACCTGACGGTTGTAGGTGATCTTGCCGTTGTCCGCAGTCGGGAACCGGGTGACGGCCAGGCCGCTCTTGGCGCTGGTGTCTCCCTTCGTGGTCAGCGAGATGCGGATGGGCCCGTAGGCAGGCGCCCCGTCGGTGGTGGTGAGGCGGAAGTCGTTGTTCTTGTCGTCCGACGCCGAGGGGCACTCGTTGCGGGCCGTGGCCCCGAAGTGGATGTGCTGCGCGTGCGGCATGCCCTTGAGCACCTTGCGAGCGTCGATGTCGAGGGTCACCCGACGGCCGTTCACGACCGCTTCGCTGGAGCCTGCGATGTTCGAGTTGTTGAGAGCGGTCATGCGACCCTTGGTCTCGACAGCGTCAGCGGCGCTGACAGAGCTGCCAGCACTCACCGCCGAGCCGGTGGCCATCGTGCCGGCCACAGCCGCAGTGGCGAGCAGGAGCGCTCCGCCGACAGCCGTCTTGGTCCTGTTGAGCTTCATCGTCGATCCCTTCGTGGATGTCACGAGTCGCTGCTCGTCTTGCAGGGGTTCGTGGCCGGAGGGCGGGACGGATGGGTCGATCGGTGACATTTCTCAACTTTGTCCCGATCGACTAGACAGTCCAGATGACGATTGAACAGCGCGACGGGTTCGTCCAGGTCCGCGGCGCGCGGGAGCACAACCTGCGTGACGTCGACGTCGACCTCCCCCGCGACGCCATCGTCGCCTTCACCGGGGTCTCCGGCTCGGGGAAGTCGTCGCTGGCCTTCGGCACCCTGTATGCCGAGGCGCAGCGTCGCTACTTCGAGTCCGTGGCGCCATACGCCCGTCGCCTGCTGCACCAGGTCGGCGCCCCGCACGTGCAGGAGATCTCGGGCCTGCCGCCGGCGGTGGCCCTCCAGCAGCGCCGGGGGGCGGCGAGCTCGCGGTCCACGGTCGGGACCATCACCACGCTGTCCAACCTGCTGAGGATCCTCTATTCGCGGGCCGGCACATATCCCGCCGGTGCCGACCACCTCGCCGCCGAGGCGTTCTCGCCCAACACCGCCGCGGGCGCCTGCCCGGAATGTCACGGCCTCGGCGTCGTGCACGACGTGGCCGAGGACCTGCTCGTCCCCGACGTCTCGCTCAGCATCCGTGACGGCGCGATCGCCGCCTGGCCCGGCGCCTGGCAGGCGCACAACCTGCGACGCATCGTGAAGAACCTCGGCATCGACGTCGACCGCCCGTGGCGCGAGCTCGATCGCTCGGACCAGCAGTGGCTGCTCTTCACCGACGAGCAGCCCTCGGTGCTGATCCGGCCGCAGGACAAGGACGGAGGCGGTGGCCGGGACTACCACGGCACCTTCACCAGCGCCCGCCGCCACGTCCGCAAGGTGCTCGCCGGCTCACCGAGCGAGAAGATGCGCGACAAGATGCTCCAGTTCGTGCGTAGCACCTCCTGCCAGGCCTGCGCGGGCAGCGGCATCAGGGCCCAGGCCCTCGCGGTCACCTTCGCCGGGGTCTCGATCGCCGACGCCAACGCACTGCCGTTCACCGAGCTGGCCGACCTCCTGCGGCCGTCCGTCACTGATGACAGCGACGACGTCGCCGGGCGCATCACCGGCGACCTCGTGTCCCGGATCGAGGTGCTGCTCGGCCTCGGTCTCGGCTACCTGGCACTGGGCCGCAGCTCCACGACCCTCTCGCCGGGCGAGGCGCAACGCCTGCGGATCGCCACCCAGCTGCGCTCGGGTCTCTTCGGCGTCGTCTACGTCCTCGACGAGCCGTCCGCGGGGCTGCACCCGGCCGACGCCGAGCCGCTCCTCGACGTCCTCGACCGTCTCAAGGCGGCCGGCAACTCGCTCTTCGTCGTCGAGCACGACATGGACGTCGTACGCCGGGCCGACTGGGTCGTCGACATCGGACCCGCCGCAGGCGAGGGCGGCGGACGGGTGCTCTATTCCGGCCCGATCGCCGGCCTGGAGGAGGTCTCGGAATCGGCCACCAGCGCCCATCTCTTCGGACGGGTCGCGAAGTTCGAGCACGCACCCCGCACCCCTTCCCACTGGCTGCACCTCGGCGGCGTCTCGCGCCACAACCTCCAGAAGGTCACCCTCGACGTGCCGCTCGGCGCACTGACCGCCGTGACCGGCGTCTCCGGCTCCGGCAAGTCGACCCTCGTGGTGCAGGTGCTCGCCGAGGTCGTCCGCCGCCACCTGGGCCAGCCCCCGGTCGAGGCCGACGAGGAGCACGAGCACGACCCCGTGACCGGGGACGTTGAGGTGCTCGACGTCTCGGGCATCGACTCCTTCGACCGCCTCGTCGTGGTCGACCAACGCCCCATCGGCCGGACACCGAGGTCCAACCTGGCGACCTACACCGGCCTGTTCGATGCAGTTCGACGGCTCTATGCCGCCACCCCGCTCGCCAGGGAGCGCGGGTACGGCGCCGGCCGGTTCTCCTTCAACGTGGCCCAGGGACGGTGCGAGACCTGCCAGGGAGAGGGCTTCGTGTCGGTCGAGCTGGTGTTCCTCCCCAGCACCTATGCGCCGTGCCCGAGCTGTCACGGCGCCCGCTACAACGCCGAGACGCTGGAGGTGACCCACCGCGACCGCACGGTCGCCGACGTGCTCGCGATGTCGGTCGACGACGCGGCCGAGTTCCTGGGCGACACACCCGCGGCGGCACGTGGCCTGACGACGCTGCAGGAGGTCGGGCTGGGCTACCTCCGGCTGGGACAGCCTGCGACCGAGCTCAGCGGCGGTGAGGCGCAGCGGATCAAGCTCGCCACCGAGCTGCAGCGCGCCAACCGGGGCCACAGCCTGTATCTCCTCGACGAGCCGACCTCGGGCCTGCACCCGTCCGACACAGACCTCCTGCTGCGTCAGCTGCACCGGCTGGTGGACGCCGGCAACACCGTGGTCCTCGTCGAGCACGACCTCGACACCATCGCCACGGCCGACTGGGTCGTCGATCTCGGTCCGGGGGGCGGCGACGCCGGCGGCCGGGTGATCGCCTCCGGCACCCCGAGCGACGTCGCGCAGGCGGGCGTGGGCGTCACCGCGAAATACCTGGCGCGATACCTGGCGCGCCGCCTGGGCGGGTCGTGACGCTGCGCTGGCGCTCAGGCGTTCGCGTCGTCAAGACACATGATGTTGCCCTCGCTGTCCTTGAACCACGCGGCGCGCCCCATCCCCTCCATCGTCGCGACGTCGCCGTCCCACGTCACGCCCGGCATGTCGTAGTGCTCGAAGGAGACGCCCTTGGCCTTCAGGTCCTCCACCTCGGCATCGACGTCCTTGACGTGCCACTGTGCGATCGTGTGCCCCGCCTGACCGGCGTACTCGGTCTGGTAGAGGAAGAAGGTGGTGCCGCCACTGGTGGTGTAGACGAGGCCACCCGGGTTCTCCTCGGCGGGGGTGAGGCCGAGCACGTCGGCGTAGAAGCCGCGGGCCCGCTCCAGGTCGGCGGCTGGGACGTTGGCAGTGACCAGGCTGTCGGTGAGCATTGCTTCTCCTTGGGTCGTGGGGTCCCCGTCGCTCCCTGATACACCTGCTCGGGGCTCCGGTGTCGATCCGACGGACATTTCCCCAATAGACGTCAGGGCGGAGTCCTCTCCCTCAGCAGCAGCGTGCGCCGGGGGCGTGCTCACGCTCGTGGTCGCGGTGACGCTCGAACTCCCGGCGCGACATCGGCTCCTCCCCGCGCCGCGCGCACTCCTCGGCGTATTCGTCCCACTTGGCCTCGCCGGTGAGCTGCCGGACATACCAGCGCAGCGTGCGGGCAGCCTGCAGCACCCCGCTCATCGTCCACCCCCGCTCGGGATGCGGCCGTGGCCTGCGGCCTCCCACTCCCGCACGGCCTCCTTCTCCTCGGGCGTGGCGAAGAAGTCGGAGGGCGCGACGAGGTGCGACTCCTGCCACGGCACCTCGGTGGTGGGCAGGCCTCCCGCGCGCACGGCCTTGAACCAGATGAGGGCGGCATTGGCCACCACCACGATCACCAGGAGGGCGAAGGACGCCTGCAGGATCCCGTTCAGGGTGGAGTTGAAGACCACCTGCTCCATCTGCTCGACGCTGGTCGCCGGCGCCAGGACCTCGCCCGCGTCCAGCGCGTCGGCATAGCGCTCGCGCTGGGTGAAGTAGCCGATGGCCGGGTTGTCGGAGAACACCTTCTGATAGCTCGCGGTCATGGTCGTGACCAGGTCCCAGGCCAGGCCGATGCCCGGCACCCACGCCCACCTGACCTTGCCGTGCTTGATCAGCAGGGTCACGCACAGGGTCAGGGCGATCGCGGCGAGCAGCTGGTTGGCGATGCCGAAGAGCGGGAACAGCTGGTTGATCCCGCCCAGCGGGTCGGTGACACCGACGTACAGCATGTAGCCCCACAGGCCCACGACCACCGCGCTGGCCGACCACGAGGCCGGCTTCCAGGACAGGTCGGCGTACTTCGGCCACACGTTGCCGACCGTGTCCTGCAGCATGAACCGTCCGACCCGGGTCCCGGCGTCGACGGCAGTCAGGATGAACAGCGCCTCGAACATGATCGCGAAGTGATACCAGAAGGCGGCCAGCCCACCGCCGAAGGCCTCGGTGAAGACCTGGGACATGCCGTATGCCAACGTCGGAGCCCCACCCGTGCGGGAGATCAGCGTCTCCTCCTCGACCGCCGCAGCCGCTGCCGTGAGCTGGTCGGGGGTGATCGTGAAGCCCAGGCCGTTGACGAACTCCGCCGCGGTCGCCGGATCCGCCCCGGTGGCCCCTGCTGGGCTGTTGATCGCGAAGTAGAGGCCCGGGTCGATCACCGAGGCCGCGATCAGGGCGCTGATGGCCACGAACGACTCCATCAGCATCCCGCCATAGCCGATCATCCGGACCTGGCTCTCCTTCGCGACCATCTTGGGCGTGGTGCCCGACGCGATGAGCGCGTGGAAGCCCGACAGGGCGCCGCACGCGATCGTGATGAACACGAACGGGAAGAGCTTGCCGGCGAACACCGGGCCAGTGCCCTCGAGCGCGAAGTCGGAGACCGCGTCCTGCTGCAGGATCGGGTTGGCGAGCACGAGGCCGGCGGCCAGGAGCACGATCACGCCGATCTTCATGAACGTCGAGAGATAGTCGCGCGGGGTGAGGAGCATCCACACCGGCAGGATCGAGGCGACGAAGCCATAGACGACCAGCCCCAGCGTCAGCTGCTCCTTCGACAGGGTCAGCGCGTCCTCGAGCCCCATCTGCTCGACATAGCCACCACCGATGATCGCCAGCAACAGCAGCCCGACGCCGATCGCAGTGACCTCCGAGACGCGCCCCGGGCGCAGGGTCCGCAGGTAGAAGCCCATGAACAGCGCGATCGGGATCGTCAGGCTGATCGAGAAGACGCCCCAGGGCGACTCGGCGAGGGCGTTGACGACGACCAGCGCGAGCACGGCCAAGATGATGATCATGATCGCGAACACCGCGATCAGGGCTGCGATCCCGCCGACGACGCCGATCTCCTCGCGCACCATCTGGCCCAGGCTCTTGCCGTCGCGTCGCATCGAGAAGAACAGCACCACCATGTCCTGCACCGCACCGGCCAGGATGACTCCCACGATGATCCAGATCGTGCCGGGCAGATAGCCCATCTGCGCGGCCAGCACCGGGCCGACCAACGGCCCGGCCCCCGCGATCGCCGCGAAGTGGTGACCGAAGAGCACGTGCCGGTGCGTGACGTCGAAGTCGCGGCCGTTGTCGTGACGCTCCGCCGGCGTTGCGCGGGTGTCGTCGACACCCAGGACGCGGTAGGCGATGAACCGGGCATAGAAGCGATAGGCGATGGCATAGGACGACAGGGCAGCGAAGAGGATCCACAGCGCCGAGACCTCCTCCCCCGCGAGAGGGCGAGGACTGCCCAGCAGATCGCCCCGACGATCGCGACTGCCGACCAGACGGCTATCGACTTCGGTGTCATCCGCGAGCTGCTCGTCGGGCCCGGGGGCGGGGGTCGTACGTCGACTGGCTGGCCATGGCGCGTCCTCCTCCTGCGCGGGCGCGCCCCGGCGGGCCGCGATCCCTAGCCTGTTCTCTACTCCTCCGGCGCCCGTCAGGACAAGGGGCTGCGCTCCACGGGTTGGCGCAGGATGGTCCGCAGCTTCGACGGCTCGACCCTGCGGGCGTCACTGAGATAGATCTCGTGGTGCTTGCCGGTCATCCGCAGGCCGGCGCCCGGGATGAACTCGTCGTGCAGCTCGGCGAGCACGTCCGCCTCGTCGTCGTAGGAGCCGATGTGGAGCGTCTGCACGCAGGTGTTCTCCTCGAGGGTCTCGAGCCTGACCCCGCCGAGGCTGGCGGGAGGATCCTTCTTCGCGAGCATGGCGACGGCGTCGCCGTACATCTCGTCAGTGACCCAGTCCGGGACCATGAGCATCGCCGTCCAGCTCCACTTCGACTTGTCCCGGGCCGAGGTGAAGACCTTCATGTCGGGTGCCCACCACAACGCCTCCAGCGGCGGCACGACGTAGTCGCGGTCCAGCTCCTGCTTGCTCGCGAACTTGAGCTTGTAGGCCAACGGATAGAGCGCCTCCAGCGCGTCGGCATACTCCCCGCCACTGTTCGGGTCGCCTCGGCCGTCGACCATGAGGTAGCGCATCGGCGCGACGTCGAGGACCAGGAACTCCCCGTGCCGTGCCTGATAGCTCTCGAGCGTCTTCTTGAAGTCCGTCTTGTCCATCGTCCCCGTCCTCGCGCCCTGCCCCGACCGCCACAATGGCCCGATGCAGTCCACCAGCAAACCTATGGCAGCACGAGCAGCACGTGCAGCACTCCTCTGCACAGTGCTCGGCCTCACTCCGCTGTCCGCCACGGCTGCCGTCGAGCGCGAGCCCCGCACCTGGCGGGTCGGCCCGGACAGGTCGCTCGCGACCCCCAGCGCCGCCGCTGCGGTCGCCGGCGACGGTGACACGGTCCTGATCGACGCCGGCAGCTACGTCGGTGACGTGGCGACCTGGACCCAGGACGACCTGACCCTTCGCGGTGAAGGCGGCCGTGCCCACCTGCGCGCTGACGGGCAGAGCGCCCAGGACAAGGCGATCTGGGTGATCGCCGGCGACCGAACCACGGTGGACCGCATCGAGTTCAGTGGGGCGACCGTGCCCGACCAGAACGGCGCGGGCATCCGCCAGGAGGGCGCCGGGCTCACCGTCACCCGCAGCTGGTTCCACGACAACCAGAACGGCATCCTGTCCGGCGCCAACCCCGAGAGCGACATCGTGATCCGTCGCTCCCGGTTCTTCCGCAGCGGCGCCGGTGACGGCTACACCCACAACCTCTACATCGGCGCCGTGCGCTCGTTGACGGTGACGGGCAGCTTCCTGTGGGGTGCCGACGTCGGCCACGAGCTGAAGTCGCGCGCGGCCACCAACACCATCGTCGGCAACCGGATCACCGACGCCGACGCGACCGCGAGCTATTCGATCGACCTGCCCAACGGCGGCCGCTCGCTGGTCGCGGGCAACACCATCATCCAGGGGCCCAGCTCGGAAAACTCAACCCTGATCTCGTATGGCGCTGAGGGACTCACCAACGCCTCGAGCCGGTTGTGGGTCGTGAACAACACCCTGGTCAACCGTCGTTCGACCGGCACCTACGTCGGCCTCGCCGCGGGCAGCAGGGCCGACCTTCGCACCAACCTCCTCGTCGGGCCGGGAGCCCTCACCGACCTCACCGGGGTCTCGTCCCGCGCCAACCACCGGGTGGGGCTGCGCGGCTTCGTCGATCCCGCCGACGACGACTTCAGGCTGCGGCCCGGCTCACCCGCGGTCGACCGAGGTGCGAGGCTGCCGAGGCGCTGGCGCGCCCGCTGGGAATACGTCCACCCGACCCGGCAGGTGCCTCGCCCCCAGATCGGTCGGATCGACCTCGGGGCCTTCGAGCGGCAATGACCCCCCGGTCTGGCGAGGACCGGCCCGGCCGTCAGAGCAGGCCGGACTTCTTCCTCCCCGGATAGGAGGTCGCGTCGTAGGGGTCGGTGCCCTGCGCCTTCTCCTTCGCGTTGGAGTGCCCGTCGCCGTCGATGTCGGAGTCGCAGGCGTCCCCTGCCCCGTCCTCGTCCCGGTCCGACTGGTCAGCGTTCGGTTGACGGACGCAGTTGTCCGAGCTGTCGGCGACCCCGTCGGAGTCGCGGTCGACACCGGGTGCCGTGTGCACGACAGTGCGGACGTCGGTGGCGAGCACCTCGTCGTCCTGGGTCCAGACGGTCGTGACCTCGTGCGATCCGTGGGGCACCGTCACGTCCAGGGCGAAGTCGTCCGGGCCGTTGCTGGACTCCACGTCCTGGCTGCCTGCGGCTGCGCCGTCGACATAGACCGTCACCTTCTCGTCGGACGGCAGCGGGCAGCCCGCGCTCCCCGGACCGGAGACGTCCGGGCAGGCGTCCGAGTCGTCCGGGACGCCGTCACTGTCGGTGTCGGGACGCTCGCCGCCACCTCCGCTGTCGGTCGCCACGACGGTCGCGAGGAGGGTGTAGCTCGTCGACGGGACCCCGAGGACCAGGTAGGGGTCGACCCGGATGTCGAGCGTGCCCTCGACGTCCTCGAGCACGACCCGCTCGGGCTGCCCGGCCGACGCCGCCTGGCCCTGGACGGCCCCGGTGACATACATGTCGAGGTCGCTCGCGTCCGGCCAGCTGAGCAGGAGCTCGACCGTGCTCTTCTCGGGGACGTCGAGGCTGAAGGTGTGCCCTGCCCCGCCGGTGACGCCGAGGGTGCTGTCGGCCACGGTGAACGTGTTGCCGTCCGGCTGCTCGAGGACGGTCGAGTCGAGCACGCCCGAGGCGGCCGGTCCGTCGCTCGAGGACGAGAGACCGGTGGTCGTGCCGTCGGGCTCACCCTGCGGTGCGGCCACCCCCACCGCGCCCTGGTCCGGCGCCCGGTCGTCGGCGACGACGGTCCACATGTTCGACGGCGAGCGATAGCTGGTGAGGGCGAAGACGTCGTACGGCGCGTCGATCCTGGCCTGTGACAGGTAGCTGCGCGGGATGCGGAAGGTCACGGTGTTGGCCGAGGGGTCCCACTGCGACCACTCGCTCGGCAGGTTGGTCTCCATCGAGTGGTCGTAGGTGACCACTCCGGCGGGGTCTCGCGGGTCGGGGATCGTCGACTCGATCTCCCGACCACCGATGCTCACGCCATACTTCGCCGGACTGACGGCGTCCTCGGGCCAGAGCTGGCTCACCTTGACGGTGGCGACGACGTCGAGGTCGCTCACCTCGACCTGCAGGTTCAGCAGGTCGGTCACGGGGGTGAGGGAGTCGCTGTCGGGGTCGTCGTGGGAGACGGTCGATGACGTGGGCGGCGCGTCCAACGGCCGGCGCTCGACCGTGCCCGCGACGTGCACGTGTCCGTCGGCGGTCTCGGCACCATGAGCAGGGGTGGCGACCGTCAGGACGGGATCGGTCGTCGCGACCGGATCCGGCGTCCAGTCCGTGCGTGCGCCCGGGACGAGCCCGACGTCGGGCTGGGGACAGTCGAACACGGATCCGGTCGAGGAGGCATAGAGGTGGTCGTCGGGGTGCTGCACCTGGAAGGAGTTGGAGCCGTCGCCGGCCACGTCGTTGGCCTCCTGGTGGTCGCTCTCGCTGACTGCGCCGTCACCGTCGACGTCGAGGTAGCGGCTCATCCGCGTGGCGAACGCCTCCACGTTGAGGGTCGAGACGCACTTGCTCTGTCCGGGCGGGTCGGCGCTGTAGGCCATGATGTCGTTGGTGGGAACGGGCCCCCACTCCCCCTCGGCCCCGTCCCCGACGTGTCCGAGCGTCAGGCAGTGACCGGTCTCGTGCAGGACGAGGTCGAACAGCGAGAACGTGTCGGTCTTGCCCGGCACCGGGTCGATCGCACCGTTGACCGAGAAGCAGACGTTGCCGCCGGCGCCGCCGCAGTCCTCGACGTAGTAGCCGCCGCCCTCGCCGTGGTGCCCGTCATAGCCGGGCATCCCCTCCCAGGTGTCGAGGGAGAACGGGTTGGGGATGTTGTGGCAGGGAGCCCCGTTCTCGTCGAAGACGCCGAGCTCGTCGGTCAGGTAGGTCGGGTCGACCCCGATGCCGATGCCACCGACCGGGTTGGTGGCCAGGATGACGATCTCCGGGTCGTAGAGCGGGTAGGTGCTCGGCTCCTCGCCCTCGCTGAGGCTGACGACGTCGGGCGAGATGTGGAAGTCCACCCCGTCCCGCAGCCAGTCGAGCCCCATCTCGCCGGAGAGGTAGTCGATGCCGCCCTCCCACGCCTCGGCGGCCTGTCGCATGATCCGCAGGTCGCGCTCGGCGGTGGGCGAGGCGGGGACGAGGACCGCGACGTCGATCTTCGGGGAGTCCAGCGTGTTCAGACCGACCTTGCCGTGGAAGCAGTCGTTGTCGGGGTTGTCCCTGCTCATGTCCTTGATGCAGCCGGGCGGCAGGTTCTTGTCCCCGAAGTAGGGACCGACGTAGTCGGCCCCCGGACCGGCCGTTGCGGTGGCCGTGAGCCCCGCGGCTGCGACGAGGACTGAGGCGGCGAGGAGTGCTGGACCCTGATGCATGTGAGGTGAAACTCATCATGCCCCGATTGGTTACGGGCCCGGACTCAGCGCCAGCCCAGACCCGGGGCGACGTCCTCGAGGACAGACCTGAGCAGGTGGGCGTTGTAGTCCACGCCCAGCTGGTTGGGCACGGTCAGCAGCACGGTGTCAGCGGCAGCGACCGCCTCGTCCGCGAGCAGCTCCTCGACGAGACGGTCGGGCTCGGCGGCAAAGCTGCGACCGAACACTGCGCGCATCGTGGGCTCGATCTGCCCGAACTGGTCCTGGCTGCGGCCCTCGTGACCGAAGTAGGCACGGTCGAGGTCGGTGGTGATCGGCATGATCGAACGGCTCACCGACACGCGCGGCTCGTGGACGTGCCCGGCCTCACGCCAGGCGTCGCGGAACGTCTCGATCTGCTTGCGCTGCTGGATGTGGAACGGTTCGCCGCTCTCGTCGGCCTTGAGGGTCGAGCTCATGAGGTGCATGCCCTGCTCCCCCGCCCAGCGGGCGGTGGAGTCCGAGGCCGCCCCCACCAGATCCGCTCCCTCAGACCCTCCGAGTGCGGCTCCAGGCGCAGCAGCCCGGGCGGGTTGGGGAACATCGGGCGCGGGTTGGGCTCGGCGAACCCCTGGCCCCTGAGCACCTCGAGGAAGACGGCGGTGTGCCTGCGGGCCATGTCGGCGGGCTCCTCGCCTTCCGCAGGGGCATAGCCGAAGTAGCGGAACCCGTCGATCACCTGCTCCGGTGACCCCCGGCTGATCCCGAGCTGCAGTCGACCGCCGGCGATCAGGTCGGCGGCGCCCGCGTCCTCGGCCATGTAGAGCGGGTTCTCGTAACGCATGTCGATGACGCCGGTGCCGATCTCGATCCGTGTGGTGCGCGCGCCGATCGCGGCGAGCAGCGGGAAGGGCGAGGCCAGCTGACGGGCGAAGTGGTGCACCCGGAAGTACGCCCCGTCCGCTCCCAGCTCCTCCGCGGCGACCGCCAGCTCGATCGACTGCAGCAGCGCGTCCGACGCCGTCCGGACCTGGGAGTGCGGCGAGTCGGTCCAGTGGCCGAAGTTGAGGAATCCGATCTTCTTCACGAAGGCTGCAACGCGGGCAGGGCGCGGATGTTCCCGCGCGTGACTGCCGCGAGGGCACGCTCAGGAGCGGATCCTGTCCTGGTAGTCGCCCAGGGCCTGCGCGACCCGGACCCTCTCCTCGCTCAGTGCGTCGAGGATCGTGGCGATGTGGTCGGGGTCCGAGTCCTCGGCGGCACCCTCGAGGTCCGCGGCCAGGCCGCTGAGCCGGTGGGCGCCGAAGTTCGCCGCCGTTCCCTTCATGCCGTGGGCCAGCGCCTTGAGCTGCTTGCAGTCGCCCGTCGCATGGACACGCCGCATCTCCTCGGTGCGGGTCGCGGCGTTGGCGACGTATCTGTCGATGACCTCGTTGAAGAAGTAGTCGTCGTCGAGGTCGGCACGCAGAGCGTCCACCACTGCCCCGTCGAGCGCCGAGCCGGGCTGCACCTCTGGCACGGCCTCTCGGACCGCGTCGCGGGCGGCCGGCCGGCAGCTGGCGAGTGCGGCGACGAGCTGGGTGGCACGCAGCGGCTTGCTGAGGTAGTCGTCCATGCCGGCCGCGAGGCAGACGTCGCGATCCTCGGCGAGCGCGTTTGCCGTCAGGGCCACGATGTGGGGCTGGCTGCCGGACGGCAGCTGGCCACGGATCTGTCGGGTGGCCTCCAGGCCGTCCATCTCCGGCATCTGGACGTCCATCAGCACGACGTCGTAGTGCTGGCGGTGGATCGCGTCGAGGACCTCCAGGCCGTTGGCGGCGACGTCCGGCCGATAGCCGAGGCGCTGCAGCATGCCCAGAGCGACCTTCTGGTTGATCACGTTGTCCTCCGCCACGAGGATCTTCAGCTTGCCCGAGCCGTTGCGGACCGCCAGCCCGTCGACCTCCGCCACCGCAGGCGGCGGCGTGCCGTCGATCGCCTCCACGAGCGCGTTCGCCAACACCGAGGGCTTGACCGGCTTGGTGATGTGGACCGCGCGTCCGAGGTCGCCCGTGCGCCGGGCACTGCTGCTCACCGAGGCCAGCAGGATGAGCGGCAGGTCCCGACCGTGGGGGGTCTCCCGCAACGACCGCGCCAGGTCGGCACCGCCCATCCCCGGCATGTGCAGGTCCACGACAGCCACCGCGTAGTGCCGGCCCTCACCGACCCACTGCAACGCCGTCAACGGGTCGCCCGTGTCCTCGAGCTCCACCCCCCACGGGTCCAGCTGGTGTCGGAGGATCCGGCGGTTGGTGTCGCTGTCGTCGACCACCAGGATCCGCATCCCGGACAGCAGCTCGGCCCTCCTGTGGAGACCGTCCAGTCCCGTGGGGCCCTCGGCCGCCTCGAGCTGGATGGTGAAGTAGAAGGTCGACCCCTCGCCGGTCCGGCTCTCCACCCACATCCGGCCGCCCATCGCCTCCACCAGGCGACGGCTGATGGTCAGGCCCAGGCCTGTTCCGCCGACGGCCCTGGTCGTCGAGGCGTCTGCCTGGGTGAAGGACTCGAAGATCGTGTCCACGTTGTCCGCCGAGATGCCGATCCCTGTGTCACACACCTCGAAGCGGAGGCTTCCGGGCTCGTCGTCGCACGACACCGACAACAAGACCTCTCCGCGACTGGTGAACTTCACCGCGTTCGTGAGCAGGTTGACCAGGACCTGCCGGAGTCGGGTGAGGTCACCCAGGACGACGGCCGGGCAGTCGTGGTCGTTGACGTAGAGGAGCTCCAGGCCCTTCGCAGAAGCCTGCGGAGCGACCAGGTCGACAGCTGACTCGATGCACTCGAGGAGCTCGAACGGGCTCGTCTCGAGCTCGATCTTGCCGGCGTCGACCTTGGAGAAGTCGAGGATGTCGTTCACGAGCGCGAGCAGGTTCTCACCCGCGCCACGAACGATCTCCAGCTGCTCGGTCTGCTGGGGTGTCAGGTCGGAGTCGAGGACGATGCCTGACATCCCGATGATCGCGTTCATCGGGGTCCGGATCTCGTGGCTCATCGTGGCCAGGAACTCCGAGCGCGCTTCACCGACACGTCGGAGGTCCAGGTTGGCCTGACGCAGCTGCGCCCCGGTGTGCTCGAGCTGCGCGGCGAGCCGCCTCTGCTCGCGAAGGTCGCCCGCGAGGAGCGCCAGCCGCAGGATGACGAGCGCGAAACCGCCTGCTGCCATGAACAACAAGATCGCCGAGCTGTGGTCGCTGAAGCCCTCCATGACCAGGGGCACCACAGCCGACAGGTAGAGGACGAAGAGTCGCCCTCGCCGGGCCAGGCCCTGGTCCCCCGGCGCCGCCGGCAGACGTGGACCTCCGTCCGCACCGCGCCCGTCCAGCAGCCGCGGCAGCGACGGGTGGGCGACCATCGCCGCCAGGCTGGTGTTGGCAACCATCCACGTCACGAAGAGGGGCGTGCCGTAGTCGAACGTGCCCGCGGCGCTCTGGACGCCATAGGCGACGTCGCCCGCGATCTGTGGTGCCAGCCAGCCGAGCAGGAGCAACCCGGCGAGGCCCGAGCGCGCCATCCGGTCGATGACGACCCGGGCTGCGAGGCCGCACATCACCAGGTTGATGGCCGGATAGAGCAGGGCGACGGCGGTCGCGGGACCGGGTGCCCGCGCCTCCAGGCTCGGCACCACGACGAACACCCACAGGACGGCCGACAGCGCCGTGGTCACGATGAGCGCATCGATCACCGCCACCCGCGCCTCGACGTCCCTGCCGACCGTACCGGCATGGAGGACGCTCACCAGGAAGACCACGAACACGCCGTAGTCGAGGAAGAACCCCAGGTCGATCAGCGAGGGGAAGTCCAGCTCCCAGCCGAGGACGACCGGTCCCAGGTACCACGCTGCCAGCAGGACCAGATAGCTCGTCTGTGCCACCAGGAGGAGGAGAAGCGGGATCCGTGCCTGCCCCGAGGACCGGCGCCAGCGGACGGCAGTCACGACGACGGCCAGGGTGCAGGGGAGGAACCAGGCACCCAGCTGCGCGGGGCTGTCCTGGGGGGATGTCAGGAAGACCAGGACCGCCGCCGCGCCCACGGCGAGGCACAGGAACGACCAACGCCTACTCTCCAGCCGGTCCATGGCTCAACTTCCCGGTCAACAGGACATGTCGCACGAGGGTAGGCCACCGGAGCCCGTCGCGCAGCGGTCCAGCGAGGAACGCGCCATCAACGTCATACGATGACCGCGATCCCCATGGTCCAGCCCCTCACCGAGTCCCCGCGCAGACTGCTGCTGGTCGTCGACGCTCCCTCGCTGCTGCACCGCAACCACCATGCGCGGGCGCACACCCAGCTGCGCGATCGCGCCGGTCGTCCGGCGTGGGCGCTCCACGGGATGCTGCGCCAGATCCTGGAGTCGATCGACGGCTTCGCCCCGGACGCGGTGATCTTCGGGCTCGACGACCGGACCTCGTCGATGCGTCGCGAGCGCTACCCCGACTACAAGGCCGGGCGGGCCGAGAAGCACCCCCAGCTGGTCGACCAGCTCGAGCGTGCGGGTGCGCTCCTCGATGCACTCGGCCTGGCCACCCTCACTCCGCCCGGTCTCGAGGCCGACGACGTCAACGCATCGGGTGCCGCGTGGGCGGTCCGCCACGGCTGGAACTGCGTCATCATCACCTCCGACCGCGATGCCTTCGCCCACATCAGCGACCACACGCAGGTGCTGCGGCTGATCGACGGCGGCATCAACGGGTCTCCGCTGCTCAACCCCAAGCGCCTACGCGCGTTGTATGGCGTCGCGGCGCACAACTACCTGGCCTACGCCGCGCTTCGTGGTGACTCCAGCGACAACCTGCCCGGCGTCACCGGGATCGGCGAGAAGTCGGCCGCCGTGCTGCTCGAGGTGGCCGGCACCATGGAGGCCGCGTGGGCCGACATCGAGCACAACCAGGGACGCTCGCTGGCCGGGGCGCTCGACTCATGGGCCCAGGAGACCGGCGCCCGCAGGCTGGGCGCAGCCGTGGTGCGCCGGCTCTCGACGCCGGAGGCCCGCGAGCGCTGGGACTTCAACGTCGAGATGATGTCGGGGCGCGACGACCTGGAGCTCGGGCTGACCCCCGACGTCCCCGGCACCCCCGGGCTGCTCCCGCTCGACATCGACCGGGTGAACCGCGTCGTGGGGTTCCTCGACGTGCAGGCGACCACCGACGCCGCCATACGCATCCTCACCGGCGATCCGGCGTCCCTCTCGGGTCGCTGACGCTGTCGGGTCGCTGGTGGACATCGAGGCGGAGCAGGCGGGCGAACAGGTCGACGCACGGGCCGAGGAGCAGGATCACGGCCAGGGTGCCGGCGCCGACGGTGGCCCCCAGCAACCAGCCGACGAGTGCGCCCCCGCCCTGCACCGCGCTGTAGCTCCAGCGGAAGGGCAGGGGCGGGTCCCAGGCCAGCGCGGCCGCCTCGGCGGGCCCGGCGCCGGTGTGGCTGCCGAGATAGACCGCGATCCCGATGGCCAGGACCGGGAACGCCGCCACGAGGAGTGCAATCCGTGCCGGCCAGCTGTCGGGGGTCTCGAGGACCGCGAAGAGCAACGACACGGTCACGCCGACGACGACGACCTGCACCACGGTGCCGACACCGGGATAGACGCGCCGGGCGGCGGCCACCAGGAGGAAGGCGACGCTGACGAGCAGGTTGGCGATCCAGAACGCCATCCCCGTGCCCAGCGCGAGGCCGTTGACGAGCGTGGAATATCCGTCCGACCCCAGGTCGGCGGTCAGGAGCATCGCGACCCCCGTGCCGAGCACCAGGCAACCGAGGAAGAGCATCAGCAGCTGGCGCAGCGAGTAGGGCACGGCGCACAGCATGCCAAAGCGAGACGCCGGGCCGGCCACCGTCACGGTGGCCGGCCCGGCGCTCAGGCGCTGCGGCTCGTCAGATCGTCGAGCAGCTCGTCGCGACAGGCGCACCACCCAATCGCGCCTCGATGAACTTCAGGGCCTCGGGATAGAAGCCGAAGGCCCCACCGACGTGTCCGGGCACGTAGCCCTTGACGAAGCTGACCGCGGCACCCTGCTCGCACCAACGCTGCGCCGTCCCGAGGCCTGCGCCGAACGGGATCGCGTCGTCGGTGGTGGAGTGGTAGACCAGTGCCGGCACCGAGGGCTTGCGGCCGTTGCCGATCAGCTGCTCCTCCAACAAGGTGGCGAACTCGGGCCGGCGCAGCATCTGCGGCACCGACACACCGTCCACCGTGAGCGTCGACGTCTGCGTGAACGCGTGGCCGAGGACGGTCTCGATGACGCACTCCTCCCGGACCTTGGCGAAGAGCTCCTGGCCCTTGGCATTGAGGTAGGGGTCGAGGTCCATCCCATAGGTGCCCTCACCCACACCCAGGACGGCGTAGGCCATGAAGCCGACCACCATCGATCCGTCGAGGTGGTCCGCGGTGGCCAGCAGGTCACCGGGCACACCACCGGCGGCGACGCCGACGACGTTGAGCTCCGGGGCGTAGGTCGGCGCGAGCTCGGCTGCAGCGGCCGCTGCCCCACCGCCCTGCGAGTAGCCCATCATCGCCACCGGGGTCGAGGCGCTGATCCCCGAGCCCTGGACGTTGGCGGCCGCGCGCACCGAGTCGAGCACCGCGCGCGCCTGGACCTCCCGGCTCATGAACGTGTGCAGACCGGGGGTCCCCAGACCCTGGTAGTCGGTCGCCACGACGGAGTAGCCCTTGGCCAGCAGCCCGGCGATGAAGAAGTTCTCATACTCCAGGCCGCCGCCGTCGGAGAGCCGCGAGGGTGCGCACGTGTCGCCCAGGCCCTGGGTGCCCACGGCGTAGGCGACGACGGGGCGCGGGCCGGCGCCCGACCACAACTTGTTGGGCACGACCACCTGCCCGGTGACGGCGATCTGGTCGTCGTTGCGGTCACTCGAGGTGTACATCAGTCGGGTGACCGTCGCGTCCACCGGCACCACCTTGAGCGGGGTGACCCAGAACTGCGAGGGCTCGGCACGAACGATCTTGCCCATCCCCGCAGGCAGGGAGGCAGGCGGGGTGTAGAAGGCGTCACCGACCCCGCCGTCGCCGCACACCAGGCGAGCGTCGGCCCAGTCACCGTGGTCGTTGTTGCTGCCGTCACCGCCGTTGTCGACGAGCAGGTCGAGACGCTGGGCCCCGGCCGTCGTCGCCGAGATCGTCTTGGTGGCAGTGCTGTTGAACATCTTGCCGGTGTCGGCCACCTCGACGCCGTCGGCGAAGACCCGGAACCGTACGGACCCCAACGCGCCCTTCGAGTCGTCCACGCCGACCCTGGCCGTGAAGCTCGAGCACTGACCGCCCAGGTGATAGCTGACGAACGAACCTGCGTGGACACCCAGGCCCTTGTCGTAGCTGACGCCGTTGAGCTTCAGGCGCGGACCGTCGCCGGCTGCCTGCTCGCCGTTGGCCGTGTCGCGCTCCACCGGACCCCACCCGTTGGCCGGAGTGCCCAGGAAGGGCCAGTCGCTGGCGAAGACCGACGTCGCGGGCGCCTCGGGGCGCGTGCTGGCGGGCGCCGTCCCGTCGCCCGAGCAGCGGAACTTCGCGCTTGCCCAGTCGGCGTGGTCGTCGATGTCGCCCCCCTCGGCCTGCGAGACGAGCAGGTCGACCGTCTGCGCCCCGTCGATGCCGGCATAGATCGTCACGGGGTCCATCGATCCCGTGAGCGTCCGGGTCTGCACGACCTGGACGCCGTCGGCGACGACCGAGAAGACCACGCTTCCGCTGTTGCCGACCTCGTCGTCGATGCCGACCTCGGACTGGAAGAACTCGCAGTCACCGCCGACGTCGAAGCGGATGGCGGAGTCGGCGTGGACTCCGAGGCCCTTGTCGTGGCTCTTGCCGTCCAGCCACAGGGTGCGGCCGTCGCCCGCCGCCTTCTCGCCGTTCGACTCGTCCCGCTCGGCCGGACCCCAGCCGTTGGTCTGCGACACGAAGGGCAGGTCCGAGGCCCAGACCTCTCCACTGAGGGTGGCGGCCGAGGCCGGGGACTGGAGCACCGCCATCGCCGAGCCCATGAAGGTCAGCGTCAGGGTGCCGAGCGCGGTGGCGCGCAGGGTGATTCGCATATGTGGTTCCTCCCAGGTAGGCCACCGCGACGAGGGACTCCCTCTTCCCTCGTCACGGCAGTGCAGAGCAACCTACGAGAGCGTAACTTGCGGTGAGAAGGACCACAGCAAGTGATCTACATCACGTGCCACCATCAGGAGACTTGCGCTATGACAGCACGTGCGACCAGGGCGCGCGCGGGTCCCGCTGGCGGCTGTGGGCCGTCGCGCCAGACGACATTGAGCCGTCGCGTGAGGTCGAGACCCGTGACCGTGACCGCCACCAGTCGACCGGTGGCCAGGTCGTCACGCACCGCGTGGGCGCCCAGGACGGCGGGTCCGGCTCCCGCCACCACGGCCGCCCGCACGGCCGTGGTGCTCGACAGCTCCAGGGCCGGCGGTGCTGCCGGGAGCCCGTCCAGGGCTCGCTCGAGGACGGTTCGAGTGCCGGAGCCTGCTTCGCGCACCACCAGCGGCGTCGCCGCGAGGCTCGAGGCCGAGACGCGTCGGCGCGGGCGGTGCGCCCAGGCGTGCTCGGGCGCGACGACGACGACGAGCTCGTCGGTGCCCACCAGCCGGTGGCTCAACCCCGTCGGCGCGTCCGGCCCCTCCACGAACCCCAGCTCGACCTCACCCCCGACGACGAGCTCGACCACCCGCTCGCTGTTGGTCGCCGTCATCGTGAACTCCGTCGGCGCCTGCCCGGCCCGGACCTGGTCCGCGCGCACCGCGACGAGCCAGCCCGGCAGCAGGTGCTCGGCGATGGTGAGGCTCGCTGCGATCCGCAGGTGCCCGCGACGATCGGAGCGCAGGGCAGCGATCCCTGCGTCGAGCTGTGCCGCCTCCTCGAGCACTCGTCCCGCCCACTGCACCACCAGCTGCCCGGTCGGGGTCAGGGCCGAGCCGCGGCGCGATCGCACCAGCAGCGGGACCCCCACGAGCGCCTCCATCGTCCGGACCCGCGAGGACGCCGCCTGCTGGGTGATCCCCAGCGACTCGGCGCCGGCGCTGAGGCTTCCGAGCCGGTCGACCTCCACGAGCAGCTCGAGGGCGCGCAGCTCCGGCACATGAGGTCCCAACACAGGCACAAGGTTATCTTGTGACATCACAACCACAACTTCGTTCTGTGGCAGGCCACCGGTCGACACACTTCTCGACATGACCCCAACTGCTTCGGCGCTGCGTGTTGCCATCGTCGGCGGCGGACCGGCCGGCATCTATGCCGCCGATCTGCTCACCAAGTCCGAGGTCGACGTCTCCGTCGACATCCTCGAACGCCTCCCGGCGCCCTTCGGCCTGGTCCGCTACGGCGTCGCGCCCGACCACCCGCGCATCAAGGAGATCGTCAAGGCGCTCCAGCGGGTGCTGGCGCACCCCGACGTCCGGCTGCTCGGCAACGTCGACCTCGGCGCCGACCTCAAGCTCGAGGAGCTGCGCGAGTTCTATGACGCCGTCGTGGTGGCCACGGGTGCGCGCACCGATCGCGACCTCGGCATCCCCGGCGAGGACCTCCCCGGGTCGTACGGCGCCGCCGACTTCGTCTCCTGGTACGACTCGCACCCCGACGCGCCCGCCAGCTGGCCGCTCGACGCCCAGCACGTCGCCGTCCTGGGCGCGGGCAACGTCGCCCTCGACGTCGCCCGGGTGCTGGCCAAGACCGGGGACGAGATGCTCACCACCGACATCCCCGCCCACGTCCACGAGGCGCTGCGCGACAAGCGCGCGACCGACGTGCATGTCTTCGCCCGTCGAGGTCCGGCCTATGCGAAGTTCTCCCCGCTCGAGCTGCGCGAGCTGGCCCACTCCCCCAACGTCGACGTCATCGTGCACCCCGAGGGCTTCGAGGTCGACGACGCCAGCATGGAGCACATCGGACGCAACAAGCAGGCCAAGATGGTGCTCGACACCCTCGCCAACTGGGTCGGTCGCGAGCCGACGGGCAAGCCCCACCGGATCCATCTCCACTTCCTCGAGCAGCCGGTGGAGATCGCCGGCCCCGGCAAGGTCGAGACCTTGCGCACCGAGCGGACCCGGCTGGTCGGCGACGGCAACGTCGTGGGCACCGGCCTGGTGACGAACTGGGACGTCCAGGCCGTCTATCGCGCCGTCGGCTATCGCAGCTCGGCGATCGCCGACCTGCCCTTCGACGACCGCGCCGCCGTGATCCCCAACGACGGGGGGCGGGTGCTCGACCTGGACGGCGGGCGGCTCCCCGCCACCTATGTCACCGGCTGGATCAAGCGCGGTCCGGTGGGTCTCATCGGCCACACCAAGAGCGACGCCGCCGAGACCGTCGCGCACCTCGTCGCCGAGACCACCCCCACGGCGACGGCCCGCAGCACCACCGACGTGGACGCCTTCCTCCTCGACAGGGGCGTCGCGGTCGCCGACCTCGACCACTGGCTGCGGGTCGACCAGCACGAGATCGCACTGGGCGAGGCTCAGGGACGGCTGCGGATCAAGGTCGCCAGCCGGGAGGAGATGCTGAGCGTCGGGCGCGCCTGAACGTCAGATAGTGGGACCGGCCAGTCGGCCCGCCGACAGGTGCTCGTGGATACCCAGATTGGGTGATTCCGGGCCCCCGCCACCCGGTCTACGCTCATGGGTTGGGTGAATTTCACCCCACGAGCAGAAGGGGCAGCGCGATGACCGTGACGATGGCAACGCTGGACGGCCCCGAGGCGCAGATCGACGACGAGAGCCTCGAGGAACTCCGTATGACGATCCGCGGTGACGTGTTCACCCCGGAGGACTCCGAATACTCCTCAATCCGCCCGGCCTACAACCTGATGCATCCGGGCGACCCGGCGCTGGTCGTCCGACCCTCGGGCACCGCGGACGTGGTCGGCGCGGTCAGCTTCGCCCGCACCAACAGGCTCCTGATGGCGGTCCGCGGGGGTGGTCACTCGATCGCCGGCCTCTCGAGCATCGACGGCGGCCTGCTCCTCGACCTCGCCCGGATGAACGGCGTCGACGTCGACCCGGAGGCCAGGACCGTGCGGGTCCAGGGGGGTGCGCTCATCGGCGACCTCGACCACGAGACGCAGGCATTCGCGCTGGTTGCACCGAGCGGCATCGTCTCAGACACCGGTGTCGCCGGGCTCACGCTGGGCGGTGGGGAGGGGTGGTTGCGTCGCAAGTACGGCATGGCGGTCGACAACCTGTTGTCCGCGCAGGTGGTGGGCGCCGATGGTCAGGTGCGGACGGCCTCGGCCGACTCGAATCCCGACCTGTTCTGGGCCCTCCGCGGCGGTGGTGGCAACTTCGGAGTGGTCACCTCGTTCACGTTCCAGTGTCACCCGGTCGGTCCGACGGTGGCCTTCGCCGGCGTGTTCCACCCCGTGGAGGACGCGGAGAACGTCTATCGGCAGTTCCGCGACTGGGCCCAGACAGTGCCCGACGAGATCTCGGCACTGATCGGCTGCACCACGTTGCCGTCGAGCGAGCACACCCCACCCGAGATCCACGACACCCCGTTCGTCCTCACGGCCGCGGTGTACTCCGGCGAACCGGAGGGGGCATGCGGATCCTCCAACCGCTCCGCGACATCGGCAGCCCGCTGGTCGACATCTCCGGCCCCCTGCCCTTCGTGGGGGTGCAGAGCGCCTTCGACGAGTTCTTCCGACGCGGAACGCTCCGCAGCTACTGGAAGGCGACCTACCTCGAGGAGCTGAGCGACTCAGCCATCGAGATCATCGTGGACAAGGCCCGCAACCGGCCGAGTGCGCGCACGTTCGTCGTCACGTTCCTCATGGGCGGAGCGATCAACCGCATCGCGGCAGAGGACACCGCCTACAGCGAGCGCTCGGCGAAGTGGATGGTGTCGATGGACGGCAACTGGGAGGACGAGAAGGACGACGACAAGGTCGTCACCTGGGTGCGCGATGCCTGGGGCAGGGTGCACGAGCACGGAACCGGCTCGCTCTACCTCAACTTCTCCGGCGTCTCCGACGAAGCAGTCACCACCGGTGTCGAGAGTGCCTTCGACAAGGCGAACCTCCAGCGCCTCGAGGAGATCAAGGCCCACTACGACCCGGACAACTTCTTCCGCCTGAACAACAACATCCTGCCGAAGGCGTAGCCGCGACCACGCCGCCGTCGCCAGGCGATACGCAAGGACCTTCTCGAAGGGCTGTGCCGGGCGCCTCCACTGGCTGCCCCTGACGCGCGTCGGTCACTCTTGACACGCGTCAACTGGAGCGCCAATGTGGCGTCCGACACACCACCCTGTCAAGGAGGATCCACATGTCCCGTCCACAGGTCGCCGTGATCGGCGCCGGGATCAGCGGCCTGACGATGGCCAAGATGCTCGGCGACTACGGCATCGACCACGTCGTCTACGAGGCGTCGAACCGGATCGGCGGCAACTGGGCCTTCGGCAACCCCAACGGACACAGCAGCGCCTATCGCTCGCTGCACATCGACACCTCCAAGCACCAGCTGTCCTTCAAGGACTTCCCGATGCCGGCCGACTTCCCCGACTTCCCCCACCACACCCAGATCAAGGACTACCTCGAGCAGTACGCCGCGGCGTACGACCTCAAGGACTCGATCGAGTTCGAGAACGGCATCGTCCACGCCGACCGCCTCGCGGACGGAGGGTGGGAGCTCACGACCCAGCGCACCGGGACCCGGCGCGCCGACGTCCTGGTCGTCGCCAACGGCCACCACTGGGACCCACGGTTCGCCGAGAAGCCGGGTGAGTTCACCGGTCTCACCATGCACTCCCACGCCTACATCGACCCGCGGGAGCCGCACGACCTGACGGGGAGACGCATCCTGATCATCGGGCTGGGCAACAGCGCCGCCGACATCGCCGTGGAGCTCTCCAGCAAGACCCTGGAGAACGAGGTGGTCATCTCCACCCGTTCCGGCGCCTGGATCGTGCCGAAGTATCTCGCCGGGAAGCCGGCCGACAAGTACTACCGCACCTCGCCGCACATCCCGTTCGCGTGGCAGCGCAAGCTCGCGCAGGTCTTCCAGCCCCTCACGGCGGGTCGGCCCGAGGACTACGGCCTGCCGACCCCCAACCACAAGTTCTTCGAGGCGCACCCCACCCAGTCGGTCGAGCTGCCGCTGCGCCTCGGCTCCGGCGACCTGCGGGCCAAGGGTGACATCGAGCGCTTCGACGGGCGCACCGTCCACTTCGAGGACAGGACGGCCGAGGAGTTCGACGTCGTCCTGCACGCCACCGGCTACAACATCACCTTCCCGTTCTTCGACCCCGACTTCGTCTCGGCGCCGGAGAACCACATCCGTCTCTACAAGCGGATCTTCAAGCCGGGCGTCGACGACCTCGCCTTCGTCGGCTTCGCCCAGTCCACGCCCACCCTGTTCCCGTTCGTGGAGTGCCAGACGCGCCTGGTCGCCGCCTGGCTGGCCGGTCGCTACGAGCCGCCGACCGCCGCCGAGATGGAGCAGGTGATCTCCGCGGACGAGCAGAAGTACACCGCCCACATGGTGCAGCGGCCGCGCCACACCCAGCAGCTCGACTACTTCCTCTACGAGCACGACCTGCGCGTCAAGGAGCTCCCGGCAGGAGTCCGCCGGGCGAGCGAGAAGAGCACGCCCGGCCCGCACAGCCTGCACAGCGTCGGGTCGGCCACGTGAGCGAGGAGCGAAGCTGGGCGCGGCTGGTCGATCGCCGTACAGCCAACCGCGGGGACCAGCGTCGCCAGGCGCTGCTGACCGCGTTCGAGGAGCTCCTGGCGGAGCAGTCGCTCGACGAGGTCAAGGTCGCCGACATCTCGAGCCGCGCCGGGGTGACGCGCTCGGCCTTCTACTTCTACTTCGAGAACAAGGCCGTCGCCGTCACGGCCCTGATGAGCGACCTGTACGACGACACCTCCGAGGCCACCGACCTGCTGGTCAAGGCCGAGGGCGAGCCGGAGCAGCGCCTGCGGCACGTCATCACCACCCTGTTCGACGCCGTCGACCGGACCCACCACACCTACCGTGCGCTGCTGCAGGCCCGCGCCACCAGCGCCCAGGTGCGAGACATCTGGGAGGCCGGTCGCGCGGAGTTCGCGTCGATGGTGGCCGAGATGATCACTCGCGAAAGAGCCGTCGGCAACGCGCCGGCGGGCCCCGAGGCAGGGCCGCTCGCATCGGTTCTTCTCGACCTCAACGACCACGCACTCGAGCGCCACGCGCTGGATGTGGGGCCGGAGCGGGAGCAGCGCATCGACGTCCTCACCCACATCTGGCTGAGCAGCATCTATCAACGTCCAGGGAGCACCTCGTGACCAGCACCTTCACCTTCACCTCCGGCGGCACCATGTGCGCCGCCACCCACTTCCCCGCCACGTCCCAGGCCCTGGCCGGCGCGGCCGGACGCCCCGTGGTGGTGCTGGCCCACGGCCTGGCCGGCACCCAGGACTCGGGTCTCGCGGCCTTCGCCGAGGCGTTCGCGGCGGCCGGTCTCGCCGCGGTCACCTTCGACTACCGCGGGTTCGGGACCAGCCAGGGACAGCCACGACAGGTGGTCTCGGTCGACCAGCAGGTCGCCGACCTCCATGCCGCCGCCGACGCGGCAGTTTCGCTGCCGGGTGTCGACCCGGCGCGGCTCGTCCTGTGGGGCATCTCCCTGGGCGGCGGCCACGTGGTCACCGTCGCCACGCAGCGCACGGACGTCGTGGCCGTGGTCTCCGCGGTCCCGCTCGTCGACGGGCTCGCCGCCGCCCGGCTGGCGGTCCAGCACCACTCCCCCGGCACGCTCGTGAAGTCCACGGGACGCGGCTTGCTCAGTGCGGCCCGCCGCAGGTCCGGACGCGAACCGCTGATGATCCCGGTCGTGGCGCGCCCGGGTGAGGTGGGGGCCTTGACCCTGCCGGGTGCGCTGGAGGACTTCCTGGCCATCGCCGGCCCGTCGTGGCGCAACGAGGTCGCCGCCGACGTCACGATGGAGCTCGGCGGGCGTGCACCGGCCAGGGTCGCCAAGGAGCTCACCGTCCCGTGGCTCGTGCAGATCGCCGACTTCGACCGCAGCGCACCGCCACACGCTGCCGCGAAGGCAGCATTCGCCGGGCGGGCGCTGGTGCGGCACTACCCGTGCGACCACTTCGACCTGTTCGCCGGCAAGGACTGGCACGAGCCGGCCGTCCGGCACGCGGTCGGCTTCCTGACTGCTCAGCTGGCCAGCAGCGAGGATCGACTCCTCGACATGGCCTGAGCGGAACGACCTCGAGGATCGGCGCACAGAAGTGTGGGCGGCCCAGGTCAAAGGTTGACCGTCACCGCCCACGGTGGCGTCCGTTGTCAGCCGTGCGCCAAGGCCACGAAGCGACCGTCGGGCGTCACCGGGTGGTCCTCGTTGATCGCCTCGACGGCCTCGGTGAGCTCGGGCTCGACCGAGGGACGGTGGTCGAGGTGCACGCCCGCGATCATGCATCGCACCGAGCCACCGGCCAGCTCGACGGTCGGGATGTCCACCGAGACGATCTCGCAGGACTCCTCGATCACCGCGATCTGGTCGGGCCGCAGGCTGCGGTGGGCCCGGGCCGACATCGCCATCACGTAGCGGCGCTTGCCCTGCGGCGTACGGCCACACAGCTCCACGGCGTTGCCGGCGAACTCGCGGACCTGCTGCTCGGTCAGCTCGACGACGGAGCGACCGTTGACCGACAGCCGCTCACGGACCTGCGCTCGTCGCTGGGCGTCGGGGATCATCTCCAGCGCGATCAGGGCCACCTCGGTGCCGACGCACGCGATGACGTTGGTGTGGTAGACCGGCACCCCCGCGCCGTCGACGGCCTCGAAGGCCATGGGCTCGTAGTTGAAGTCGGTGCAGAAGCGCTCCAGGACGTTGCAGTCGGCGCGATAGCTGATGGCCATGTAGGCCACTCGGGAGACGTGATCGAGCACCATCGCGCCCGTTCCCTCGAGGAAGACACCGTCGGGCTCGAGGCCCGAGTAGTCGACGATCGTCTGCACCCGGTAGTCCGACTTGAGCATCTCCAGGATGTCGGTCCGGCGCTCGTGGCGCCGGTTGGAGGCATACATCGGATAGACCGCGACATAGCCGCCTGCGTGGGTGGAGAGCCAGTTGTTGGGGAAGACGCTGTCGGGACGGGTGTGGTCGTCGTCGTCGAACACGTGGACCCTGACACCGGCGTCGCGCAGGGCCTGCGCGAGGGCGTCCATCTCGGCGACGGCCTTCGCCGAGGTCACCTCGTCGGACTGGTCGGCGGGCACGTCGGCCTGGAAGGCGTTGTCAGCCGCAGTCGCGGGGTTGGGGACGAAGCTGGTGGCACGTATCAGGATCACGGCAGACGGGGCTTGGGCGCTCACATGACGGAATCTAGAGCATGGTGTGAGATGTCCGACGTGCGCCATGTCCAGCCGGTCCTCGTCACCAGCGCAGTGGCTGTCGGCGCGGTCGGCCTGCTGGTGCTGGCGCTCGCCGGCGACTGGCTCGGCCCTGACGTGGGGCGGGGCGCGAACTTCTGCGAGGCCGCCCGCGACGGGTTGTTCAAGCAGCCCGCCAACACCCTCTCCAACGCCGGCTTCGTCGTCGCCGGTCTTTTCGTCGCGGTGCACGTCTCGACGTCCCGGCCAGGCGTCATGACCCGTCGACTGGGGACCGTCTATGCCTGCGTCGTCGTGCTCCTCGGTCCGGCGTCTGCCGCGATGCACGCGACGCAGTCGGGCCTGGGAGGTCACCTCGACCTCCTGAGCATGTATCTCGTCGCCGGGTTCGCAGCGGCATACGCGTGGATGAGGTGGGCTCGTCGAGGGACCCCCGCGTTCGTCGCCGCGTATGCCGCCCTCGTCGTTGCCTGCCAGGCCGTCGGGCTCTGGGGACGGCCGGTGCCTGTCGTGCAGCACGCCGGCAACCTGGCGTTCGGCACACTGCTGGTCACCGCCGTGGTGCTGGAGGTCCTGCTCTGGCGACGAGGTGGGGCGCGCAGCGACATCAGGTGGGGCCTGGCTGCCCTGGCCACGATGCTGGGCGCGCTCTCGATCTGGATCGTCTCCCAGCGGGGCTGGTGCGACCCCCACTCGTGGTTGCAGGGTCATGCCGTATGGCACCTGCTGTCCGCTCTGGCTGCCTATCTCCTCTACCGCCTCTATTCATCAACCCCTCTCCGGACGGAGCAGCCGACATGACCGAAGTGACCGTGATCCGTGGCGACATCACCACCCAGGACGTCGACGCCATCGTCAACGCCGCCAACAACCGCATGCGCGGTGGCGGCGGAGTCGATGGCGCGATCCACCGGGCCGGTGGACGGGAGATCCTCGACGACTGCATCGCGAAGTTCCCGCAGGGACTCGCGACCGGTGACGCAGGCTGGACGACGGCCGGCGACCTCCCTGCCCGCTGGGTCATCCACACGGTCGGCCCGCGCTACCCGGGAGACCGTTCGCTCCTCGTGTCCTGCTACCGGCGCTGTGTCGAGGTCGCCGACTCCCTCGGTGCCAGGACGGTGGCCTTTCCCCTCGTCAGCGCCGGCGTCTACGGGTGGCCGCTGGAGGACGCCGTGGCGGCGGCCGTGACCACTCTCCGCTCGACGCCATCGGGTCTCTCCGAGGCTCGGATCGTGGCCTTCAGCGACTCGACGCGCAGGTCCGTGGAGGCCGCCCTGGAGGGGTCGCATTGAGCAGACCGGGCCCCGTGGTGTTGGCTGGGGTAGGTAACAACCACGAACTGTGAGGAGAACACGTGAACAAGTCCGAACTCCGCGACGCCGTCGCGCAGCACGCCGAGCTGTCCAACGCCCAGGCGGACAAGGCCATCGAGGCCGTCATCTCGTCCATCACGAGCGCCGTCGCCGGTGGCGACAAGGTCACGCTTCCCGGCTTCGGAACGTTCGAGGCGCGCCAGCGCAACGCGCGCACCGGCCGCAACCCGCAGACCGGCGAATCGATGGAGATCGCCGCGAGCACCGCCCCCGCCTTCAAGGCCGGAGCCGCTTTCAAGTCGGCCGTCAACAAGGCCTGACGAACCACCCAGGTCCACCGCACCACCACGGACGGCGCGACCCCCTCGGGGTCGCGCCGTCTGCCATTGGGCCGCAGGCATTCGAGCCTCGTTCACGTCCCGGTCACACGCAGGTCGGCCTGTCCCGGTTGGGTCGCAGCATCAGCCGATCCGAGACCCCCGGAGCCCCCATGACCCTCACCCCCCAGCGCCGCTCCCTGCCGATGGCAGACCTGGCCCACGGCAACCGAAGCCCCGTCACCTGTCACCTTCGCTGTGGCGACGCCTGCTTCGGGGAGGCGCCGAACACCACGCAGACCTCCTACTTCCGCGACGTCGCCGCCACCGCGCTGTCGCGTCGCAGCATCCTGGGCGCCGCCGCCGTCAGCACCGCCGGCGTGGCCCTCTCCAGCCAGCCGGCCGCGGCGCTCTTCCGCAGTGGACCGGGCGGGGTCAGGCCGGGCGCCGGCAGCGGCCAGCTCCCCTTCACCCCGATCGCGCCGGTGCCCAACAGCGTCGACGCGATCACCGTCCCTGCCGGCTATCGCTGGGACACGATCATCCGGTGGGGCGACCCGATCTTCGACGGTGCTCCCGTGTTCGACGCCGACAACCAGAGCGCGGTCGCCCAGTCGCAGCAGTTCGGCTACAACTGCGACTACCTCGACATCATCGTCACCGACCGCAGGGGCGCCAGGGCGCTGCTGGTGGCCAACCACGAATACACCAACGAGACCATCATGTTCCCGCCCGAGATGGACGCCGCCGAGCGCATCCGCACGGCATGGGCAGCTCATGGGATGAGCGTGGTGGAGCTGCGGCGCAAGTCCGCCGGCTCGACCTGGACCTACGTGCCCAACGGACACCTCAACCGCCGTATCACGGCCACAACCCCCTTCACCGTCGACGGCCCGGCCGCCGGCTCCGACCTGCTCAGGACCGCCGCCGACCCGACGGGGCGCCGCGTGCTGGGAACGCTCAACAACTGCGCCGGCGGCACGACGCCGTGGGGCACCGTGCTCTCCGGCGAGGAGAACTTCAACCAGTACTTCCGTGCCGCCGGGACCAGCGCCCGCGAGAAGCGCTACGGACTTGCGGCCTCTGGCGACTCCCGCAACTGGCGCAGCCAGGACAGCCGCTTCGACGCCGTCGCCAACCCCAACGAGCCCAACCGCTTCGGCTGGATCGTCGAGATCGACCCCGAGGACCCCAGGTCCACGCCGGTCAAGCACACGGCGATGGGCCGCTTCAAGCACGAGGGCGCCCACGTCATCGTCAACGGCGACGGCCACGTCGTGGCCTACATGGGCGACGACGAGCGCTTCGACTACGTCTATCGCTTCGTCTCCCGCGACACCTTCCGCGCAGGCGGCAAGAAGAAGGACCGCGAGCACAACCTCACGCTCCTCTCCAGCGGCGACCTCTCGGTGGCCCGCTTCGCCGGCGACGGCTCCGAGGACGGCGTCAGCGACGGCTCTGGCGAGTGGATCCCGCTGACGGTCGACGGCCGGTCGGTCGTCCCCGGCTTCAGCACCGAGGAGGTGCTCGTCTTCACGCGGCTCGCAGCCGATGCGGTGCAGCCCACCAAGATGGACCGCCCCGAGGACGTCGAGCCCAACTTCGTCAACGGACACGTCTATGTCGCCTGCACCAACAACACCGACCGCGGGAAGGTCGGCAAGGAGGGCGCGACCGAGCCCAACCCGCGCAACGCCAACAAGAACGGTCACGTCGTCGAGATGATGCCGACCGGCGGCGACCACACGGCGGCCACCTTCGCCTGGAACCTGATCCTCATCTGTGGCGACGCCGCCACGGCCGGCACCTACTTCGGTGGCTGGACCGGGCCGGTCTCCCCCATCTCCTGCCCCGACAACGTCGCCTTCGACTCCGTCGGCAACCTGTGGGTCTCCACCGACGGCCAGCCGGGCACCATCGGCCTCAACGACGCACTGTTCAAGGTGCCCGTGACGGGGCCGGAGCGCGGTCGAGTGCAGCAGTTCCTGGCCGTGCCGATCGATGGCGAGACCTGCGGCCCGGTCATCCACGACCGGGACGGGTCGGTCTTCGTCGCCGTGCAGCACCCGGGTGAGGACGGCTCGTGGGAAGCCCAGCGCTCGCGCTTCCCCGACTTCGTGCCCTCCACCCGCACGGCGCGCCCGGGCGAGTTCGCCGGTCCCCGTCCCAGCGTGGTCCAGGTGACGCGCCGCTGACGTGGGGCGACTCCCGACCCGACGGGGCCCCCGACCACGCGTCCGGGGCCCGTCGTCACGTCTGCAGCAGCACCAGCGACCCGAGCGCGACCAGCCAGGAGACGAAGCTGCCGACGAGGAAGTATTCGGTCAGCAGGTGGACGTGCTCCTGGTCGCGACGCGATGACAGCTCGGGAAAGCGCAGGAGGCCCTTGGCGGCGACCACGATGCCCGCTGCGGTGACCTCTCCGGCCAGCGCCAGGGCCAGGATGAAGACGCGCTCCATCGGTCCGAGCAGCCGACCGCCCTTGATCTTGGTCGCCGGGTCGTCGGCCTGGCCGCGATGAGTCGGGTTGACCGTGCCGGTGGCGGCCAGCACGAGGCGCACGATGACGTTGCCGCTGCTCAGCTGGATGCCGAAGGCTCCCACCAGCATCAGCGCGCGAGTGGCGTCGAGGTCGGCCAGCACCGGCACGGGCGTGGCGTCCAGCCACCTCGCGAGCGGGCCGTCGGCCGGGCTCGCCTGCCCGGCCACCAGCACCACCACCGCGACCGAGGCGCCGAGCAGGGTGAGCGGCACCCAGGGGGCGAGCCGGCCCGCGAAGCCACTGGTCACCGTCCGGCCCCAGCCGAGCACCGCGAGCGCGATCAACGCCAACGCGACGAGGTCGGCCGGGGCGGTGAGCCCGGCCAGCAGGCCCACGACGACCGCGCCCGTGGCGCCGACGAGCTCGGGCAGGAGGCGGACCGGCCGAGCCGAGTGGGTGAGGTCGGTGAGAGCCACGCCGATGAGGAGCACCGCCAACCAGCTCACGGCAGACCTCCCATCAGTTCGTGTGCGGCGACGATCGCCCCCAGTCCGTCGGCGCGCACCCGCTGGGAGACCGCGGAGGGGCTGATGTCGAGCCGGTCGGCGAGGTCGCGCTGCGTCTGTCCCGCCAGCAGACCACGCAGCACCGACAGCGAGCGCGGCGACAGGCCGGTGACGAGCTGGTCCCGCAGCAGGAGCCCGGCATTCACGGCCGCGACCTCGCCCGCCCTGCCGACCTCGCTGGGGTCGGCGGCGACGTATGCCGTGCGCTGGGATCGCTGCGCAGCCCTGCCCTCGGCGGCCGACACCGCCTCGATCGCTGCACGAGCAGCCCACCACCCCGGGCCGTCCTCGACGCGCGGGTCCTCGGTCAGCACCTCGACCGACCCTCGCCCGATTCCGTGGCGGATGTCGTGCTCGGGCAGCAGGGAGAGCCGCACCAGCAGCGAGGCGGTGATCGCATCGCCCAGCGAGTCGAAGACACCCTGGTGCTCGTCGCCGAGGGTGATGCGCAGGGGCGTGCTGGGCTCGAGTGCGGTGTTCACGTCGTCCAGCGCCTGCTGCAGCACGCGGTGCAGGGCGCGCCGGTCGCCGCTGTGTCGTGAGCCCACGAGGTCGCCGATGAGAGCGATCGATGACATGCCTTCACCTCCCGAAGAAGAAGCATAACTCTTCATTTGGGACGAATGAAGCAATACGCTTCATCCCTCCCAGAAGATCTTCTCCACCACCGCATGGGCACGCCGGGTGGTGCGTAGATAGTCGTTGACCATCCGGTCCGACTCGCCGGCCGCATGACCCAGCACCCGCGCAACGGCAGCCCGCTCGGTGGCGTCGCGCGGCACCTGGTCGGAGGGCTTGCCACGCACGAGGGTCACGGCGTTGCGCATGCGGCTGACCAGCCGCCAGGCGTCCGCGAGCTCGGCTGCGTCGGACTCCGAGACGAGGTCGGCAGCGAGCGCCGCCTCCAGGGCGACCAGGGTCTGGGTCGTCCGCAGCCCCGGGAACGCCCCTGCGTGGCGCATCTGGAGGAGCTGGACGGTCCACTCGACGTCGGCGAGGCCACCGCGCCCCAGCTTGAGGTGGGTGTTGCGATCGGCTCCGCGCGGCAGCCGCTCGTCGTCGACGCGAGCCTTGATGCGGCGCACCTCGACGATGTCGTCGGAGCTGATGCCGCCCTCGGGAAAGCGGAGCGGGTCGATCAGCGCGGTGAACCGCTCCCGCAGTCCCTCGTCGCCCACGACCGCATCGGCGCGCAGCAGCGCCTGGAACTCCCACACGTGCGACCACTTCGCGTAGTAGGCCTCGAAGGAGGCCAGGGTGCGCACCAGCGGGCCCTGCGCGCCCTCAGGGCGAAGGCCCGCATCCACCTCGAGGGGCGGGTCCGTCGCGGGCATCGACAGGAGCCGACGCAGCTCCCCCACCACCGCCTGGGAGAAGGAGGCGGCGACCTGCGGCTCCACGTCGTCGAGCGGCTCCTGGACGAACATCACGTCGGCGTCGCTGCCGTAGGACAGCTCGAACCCGCCATACCGGCCCATCGCGATGACCGCCATCCGGGCCGGGACCTGGTCGAGGCCCCGGGTGGCGCGCACCGACTCCATCGCGATGCCCAGGGTCGCCTCGAGCGTGGCGTCGGTCAGGCGGGAGAGGCCGTGACCGACGAGCGCGACGTCGGTGCCGGCGACGAGCTCGCCCGAAGCGATGCGCAGGAGCTCACGGCGGCGTACGGCGCGCACGGCTCGCGCCGCCTCCTCCGGGTCGGTCTGCCGGGAGGCCACCGACTGCATCTCGGCGGTGATCGCCTCGGCCGACGGCGGGGTCAGGTCCTCACCGAGCATCCGCACGCCCTGCGGCTCCCGCTCGAGCAGGTCGGTGGCATAGCGGGAGGTGCCCAGGAGGAACGCCAGGCGCTGGGCCACCTCCCCCTCGTCGCGCAGCGTCTTGAGATACCAGGGAGTGGTGCCCAGGCTCTCGCTGAGGCGCCGGAACCCGAAGAGGCCCGCATCCGGGTCTGGCGCATCGGCGAACCACTCGAGCATGACCGGGAGCAACGTGCGCTGGATGTCGGAGGTGCGCGAGACCCCGCTCGTCAACGCCTCCAGGTGGCGCAACGCGCCCTTGGGGTCGTCGTAGCCCAGCGCCGCGAGCCGGGCCTCCGCCGCGTCGAGGGAGAGACGCGCGTCACCGCCCGCGAGCTTGGCGACCGCCGTCAGCAGTGGACGGTAGAAGAGCTTCTCGTGCAGCCGGCGGACCTCGCGCCGGTGGTGGCGCCACTGCTTGTCGAGCTCGGCGACCGGCTCGGAGAAGAATCCCAGGGAGCGTCCGAGGCGACGCAGCGAGGCCTCGTCCTCGGGCACGACGTGGGTCCGTCGCAGACGGTGCAGCTGGATGCGGTGCTCGAGCGTGCGCAGGAAGGCGTAGGCGTCGTGCAGCGCCTCCCCGTCCTCTCGACCGACGTAGCCGCCCCTGGTCAGCTCGGCCAGCGCACTCAGCGTCGCCCCAGACCGGATGGAGGGGTCTGCTCGGCCATGGACCAGCTGCAGGAGCTGGACGGCGAACTCGACGTCGCGCAGCCCGCCCGACCCCAGCTTGAGCTGGCGTTCCGCCTGGTGTGCGGGGATGTGGTCCAGGACGCGGCGACGCATCGCCTGCACGTCGTGGACGAACCCCTCCCGCTCGGCCGCGCGCCAGACCATCGGCTCGATCAGCTCGAGGTAGTCGCGCCCCAGCTCGGCGTCGCCCGCGACCGGGCGTGCCTTGAGCAGCGCCTGGAACTCCCAGGTCTTGGCCCACTTCTCGTAGTAGCCGGCGTGGCTGGCGAGGGTGCGGACGAGCGGTCCGGCCGAGCCCTCGGGGCGAAGGTTGGCATCGACCGGCCAGATGGTGCCCTCGGCCGTGTCCTCCGAGCACACCTGGATCAGCTGCGAGGCGACCTGGGTGGCCGCTCGCAGGGCGGCGTTGTCGTCGGCTCCGTCGACCGGTGCGTAGACGAAGATGACGTCGACGTCGGAGACGTAGTTGAGCTCGTGGCCGCCGCACTTGCCCATCGCGATCACCGACAGCCGGGCCGCTCCTGCGCTCTCACCGACCCTGCTGCGGGCCACGGCCAGCCCGGCCTCCAGGGTTGCCGCGGCCAGGTCGGAGAGCTCGGCGGCGACGTCGTCGACACCCACGCGGTGCGCCAGGTCGCGAGCCGCCAGTCGCAGCAACAGCCTGCGATAGGTCACGCGCAGCGCGTTGACCGCTGCCGCGTCGGGCATCGTCGAGGTCGGGACGGCGGCCTCGGGGTCGGCGCCCACGCAGGCGAGCATCTCCTCGCGGACGACGAAGGCCGGGGGCCGGGTGGTGGCCAGCGTCGCGTCGGTCAGGTCGCGCCAGTGCTCCGGGTGTCGGCCGAGGTGGACCGACAGCGCCTCGCTCGCTCCCAGCACGGCGCTCAGACGCTCCGCAGAGTCCTCGTCGTCGGCGAGGGTGCGCAGGAGGTCCTCGCGGTCGTCGACGGCGCTGGCGAGGCGCACGAGTCCCGCCAGCGCCGCATCCGGGTCGGCCGAGGACGCGAGCGACTGGACGAGTGCCGGACCATGTTCGCCCAGGTCGTCGATCGCCGAGCGGGCTGCCGCGGCGTCGAGGAAGCCGAGCCGGACGAGGGAACCGGCGGTGCGGGCCATGGGGGTCCCGGTCAGATGACCGGCAGCATCCGGTCGCGTTCGAAGGCGGACACCTGTGAGCGGTATTCCTCCCACTCCGCACGCTTGTTGCGCAGGAAGAAGTCGTAGACGTGCTCGCCGAGGGTCTCGGCGAGCAGCTCGGAGTCCTCGGCGATGCTGATCGCGTCGTACAAGCTCCTCGGCAGCGGCTGGATCCCCAGTGCCTTGCGCTCGCGCTCGCTCAACGACCACACGTCGTCCTCGGCCTCGCGCGGCAGCTGGAGCTCCTCCTCGATGCCCTTCATCCCGGCTGCCAGGACCACGGCGAAGGCGAGATAGGGGTTGCAGGCGGCGTCGATGCTGCGCAGCTCGATGCGCGTGGACTGGCCCTTGTCCGGCTTGTACATCGGCACCCGGATCATCGCCGAGCGGTTGTTGTGGCCCCAGCAGATGTAGGACGGGGCCTCGCCGCCGCCGATCAGGCGCTTGTAGGAGTTGACCCACTGGTTGGTCACGCAGGTGATCTCGCTGGCGTGCCGCAGGATGCCGGCGATGAACGAGCGGGCGGTCTTGGAGAGCTGGTATTCGGAGCCGGCCTCGTAGAAGGCGTTGCGGTCGCCCTCGAACAGCGACACGTGGGTGTGCATCCCCGAGCCGGGGTGGGTGGTGAAGGGCTTGGGCATGAAGCTGGCCCAGATGCCCTGGCCGAGCGCCACCTCGCGCACGACGGTGCGGAAGGTCATGATGTTGTCGGCCGTGGAGAGCGCGTCGGCATATCGCAGGTCGATCTCCTGCTGGCCCGGACCGCCCTCGTGGTGGCTGAACTCCACCGAGATCCCCATCGCCTCCAGCATCGAGATCGCCTCGCGCCGGAAGTCGGAGCCCCGGGACTGCGCGGTGTGGTCGAAATAGCCGCTGCGGTCGACGGGACGCGGCTCGGCCCCGGCCTCGGGGGCGTCCTTGAAGAGATAGAACTCGATCTCCGGGTGGGTGTAGAACGTGAAGCCCTTGTCGGCGGCGGCGGACAGCGTGCGCTTGAGGACGTGGCGCGGGTCGGCATAGGACGGGCTGCCGTCGGGCATCGAGATGTCGCAGAACATCCGCGCCGTGCTGGGGCCCTCGCCCGAGCGCCACGGCAGGATCTGGAACGTGGAGGGGTCGGGCTTGGCCAGCATGTCGGACTCGTAGACCCGGGCGAAGCCCTCGATGGCCGAGCCGTCGAAGCCGATGCCCTCGTCGAAGGCGCCCTCGAGCTCGGCCGGGGCCACCGACACCGACTTCAAGAAGCCCAGGACGTCGGTGAACCACAACCGCACGAACCGGACGTCACGCTCTTCGAGTGCTCGGAGTACGAAGTCTTCCTGCTTGCCCATGCGCACATCATGACCCACGGCGCCGACGAGCCGTGGCCGACGTCCGCAGACGCGACGCGGTCCCGCTCAGCCGTAGAGGTTGCAGGCCAGCACGTCGTCGGTGGCCAGGACCCCGCGGCGGCTGCGCTTCATCGGCTGGAGGTAGCTCTGGGTCACGGGCGCCCAGGCGATGATCGAGGGGCGACCCAGGTGGCGGACCCGGCGCACCTTGACCGTCAGCTCGACCGCCTCGTTGATGGTGCCGGCCCAGCAGCCGCTGGCGCGGCGCTTCCTGCGCGCCTCGCGGAAGGAGACCAGGTCGCCGATGTCGGTGCTCGAATAGCGCCATACGACGTTGGTGGTGATGTTGGAGGACGCCCACACAGGTCGGACCTGGACGCTCAGGCCGGCGGTGCGGGAGGAGGGCACGGTGATGGTGACCGAGCCGTCGGTCACCGTGGCCTGGGCGGACGAGTAGATCGGGTTGGTGCCGTCGGAGGAGAACATCGTGACCTGACACCCCTCGCAGCGTCCGATCCGCAGCGTGAGCTCGGTCTCGAGGTCGGCCTCGACGGCCTCGACGGCTCGACCGGCGCTGGCCGGCGACGTCGACAGGCCGAGCAGGGTGGCCACCATGGCAGCGACCAGGGCCACAGTCAGGGCCACAGTCAGGGCCACGGTCAGGTTCCTGACCAGGGTCGTGGGGGGACGGAGCACGAGCGGACCTTCCGGCGACGAGGGGGATTCGATGGGTACGACGACCGGTCGGTCTCGTTAGTTGTCGGGACTCGCGCTTTCGGGGATGGCCGCCAGGTCGGACAGCCACGCCGTCGCCTTCGCGTCCGAAGGCATCCGCCAGTCCCCGCGCGGGCTCATCGTGCCGCCTGCGCTCACCTTTGGTCCATTGGGCAGCGCGCTGCGCTTGAACTGGTTGGCGAAGAAGCGCCTGAGGAAGACCTCCAGCCAGGCGCGCACCTCGGCCAGGTCGTAGGCGACGTGGGCATCCTCGGGGAACCCCGGCGGCCACTCCCCCGCGTCGACGTCGCGCCACGCGTGCCAGGCGAGGAAGGCGATCTTCCGCGGACGGAAGCCACGTCGCACGAGGTGGTAGAGCGTGAAGTCCTGCAGGTTGTAGGGGCCGACCGTGTCCTGGGTGGCCTGCGGCTTCTTGCCCTCCTCGACCGGGATCAGCTCCGGGGTGATCTCCTGGGTGAGGATCTCCCCCAGCACAGCGTTGGTGTCGGGATCGAACTCGTCGTTGCTCGCGACCCAGCGGATGAGGTGCTGGACGAGCGTCTTGGGGACGCCGGCGTTGACCGTGTAGTGGGACATCTGGTCGCCGACGCCATAGGTGCACCACCCGAGGGCCAGCTCGGAGAGGTCACCGGTGCCGACCACGATCCCGCCACGATGGTTGGCGAGGCGGAAGAGGTAGTCGTAGCGCAGTCCGGCCTGGACGTTCTCGAACGTGACGTCGTAGACCTTCTCCCCGTCCGAGTAGGGGTGCCCGAGGTCGGCGAGCATCTGCTCCGCCGCTGGGCGGATGTCGAGCTCCTCGAAGGTGACCCCCAGTGCCTTGGACAGCCGCGTGGCATAGGACTTGGTCGTGTCTCCGGTCGCGAAGCCGGGCATCGTGAACGCGTGGATGTCGGAACGCGGTCGGCCGAGCCGGTCCATCGCCTTCGCCGCGACGATCAGGGCGTGCGTGGAGTCGAGGCCCCCGCTGACGCCGATCACCGCCTTGGGCTGGCCGATCGCCTCGAGTCGCCGCTCGAGCCCGGAGACCTGGATGTTGTAGGCCTCGTAGCAGTCGAGGGCGAGACGCTCGGGGTCGTCAGGGACGAACGGGAACCGGTCGACCTTGCGCAGCAGCCCGATGTCGCCCGCGGGTGGCTGGAGTGCGAACTCGACGACCCGGAAGCTCTCGTCGCCGGCGGCTCCGCGTCGGTTGTCGTCGAAGGTGCCTTGGCGGAGCCGCTCCTGGCGCACCCGGTCCAGGTCGACGTCGACGGCGGTGCGCACCGCGCTCTCGGGGAACCGCTCGCCCTCGCCGACCAGGTCGCCGCACTCGTAGACCATCGTCTGGCCGTCCCAGCTCAGGTCGGTCGTGGACTCGCCCTGGCCCGCCGCGGCGTAGACGTAGACCGCCTGGCACCGTGCACTCGCGCTCCGGACCAGCAGGCGCCGGTCGTCGGCGCGCCCCACGGTGATCGGGCTGCCGCTGACGTTGACCAGCACCGTCGCCCCGGCGAGAGCCGCCTCGGCGCTCGGCGGGATCGGCACCCACATGTCCTCACAGACCTCCACGTGGAGGTGCAGGCCGTCGAGGTCGACGGCCGAGAACACGAGGTCGGGACCGAAGGGGACCTCGTCGCCGCCCAGGGTCAGGAACTGGCCGTGCTGGTCGTCGCCGGGAGCAAACCAGCGACGCTCGTAGAACTCGCGATAGTTGGGCAGGTAGGACTTCGGGGCGACCCCGAGGATCTCGCCGCGATGGATCACCACTGCGCAGTTGTAGACCCGGTTGCCCTTGGCCAGCGGTGCGCCCACGACGAGCACCGTGAGCAGGTCCTGGCTGGCGGCCACGACCTCGTCGAGGGCAGTGCGCACCGCGTCCAGCAGTGAGTCCTGGAGGAAGAGGTCGTCGATGGAATAGCCGCTGAGCGACAGCTCGGGGAACACCGCCACCGCGACGTGCTCGTCTGCGGCGGCTCGCGCCTGCTCGATGATGCGCTGGGCGTTGGTCGCCGGGTCCGCGATCGCGACGGGCAGCGTGATCGCGGCGACCCGTGCGAAGCCCTGGGCATAGGCGGAGAAGAAGTCCACGCGGCTCACTCTAGGGCGACAGATGACCGATCCAGCAGCGCCGGCGCGACTGCAATGCCGCGCATCCGGGTGTCGCCACTCGTGATCCGCTCGAAGTCACCTGTGTGGAAGTCCCAGGAGACGAGGTGCCATCGCTCGTCCCCGGGGTCCATCGTCCGGAAGTCCATCGGTCCGACCAGCAGCACGACCGTGCCGGGATCGAGGAAGCCCAGGGCGGACAAGTACCCGTTGTCGCCGTAGACGGAGTCCGTGTCGCGGATCGGCGCGTAGCCGAGGGTCTCACCGCTCCCGGCGTCGACGACCACAGGACCGGCGCGCAGGTCGGGGCGCGGCTCCCCGCGGGGGACCCGGTGTAGGCCACCAGCCCGAACCGGGTGACGAGTCGTTCGCCGTACCCCGCCGGTCCGACGCGCCCCGTGACATCACCGTCCCGCCAGGTGACGAGAGGCGCTCCGGACCCGTTGCGTTCGAGCACGGTCCCGTCGTCCGGGTCGACCGTCACCCCATCGCTGTGCTCCGCGCCGAACGGGGCTGGGCTGGCACTGCCGTCCAGGCCGATCAACCACGGACGCTGCCAGTGCAGCACCACGAAGCCCTCGTCATCGGGGAGCCACAGGACGCGCGGGCGGGTGTCGAAGGGACCCTCGAGCTGCGCCGGCCAGGCGATGACCTGATCTCCACCGTCCGCCGCGACGACGAGGACGCCAGCGTCGGTCGCCATGGCAACGCGACTCCCGTCGGGACTGATGGACGGGCGGACGACGTCTCGGAGACTTCCCTTGATCGCGGTGGCAGTGCCGGGCACGGAGCGCCACTCACCGGCGCTGTCGAGGAGCCGAAGGTCGCGGCCCTCCTCCGGCCACGCGACGACGATGTCCAGCAACGGGGACTCGGCGATGCTCGGGGGGCTGTCGGGCGGTCTCAGCTCCGGTGGCAGCACCGATGGTCGCGCCGGCACACCGGCCACGGTGAAGGGGTCCCACCGAGGCTGGGTCGCGAGGTCGACGTCCGAGCTGTCGAGGTCGGTCGAGCTCGCTGTGGGGGTCGGTGGGTTGACGGGCACCAGGCGCTGCTCGCCGTCCCGGTGAAGGCCCCACGTGGCCGAGCTCACCGCCAGCACGACTGCGGCGGCGCCAGCCACCAGCGCCTGCCTGCGCCGAACGCACCGGGTGCGCTCCTCGAGGGCACGCTCCGCCCACGGCGGAGAGTCGACATGCGCGCTCGCCCGCTCGAGTGCCTCGCGCAGCTGCATCTCGTTCACGACCTCCTCCCGATCAGGTCGAGCAGCTCGGGTGCGCCGTCGCGCAGCCGAGCCAGCGCCGCGGCGTTCTGACTCTTCACCGTGCCGACGCTGATGCCGAGGATCTCGGCGGTCTCCCGCTCGGTCAGGTCGTCGAAGTGACGCAGCACGAGGACGCGACGCTGAGCGAGCGTCAGCCGCGACAGGGCGCGGCGCACCACGAGTGCGATCTCCGGCTCCTCGTGGGTCGCGACGACGTCGCTCGCCTCCCGCGGCACCTCGCGCCTGCGCCGCCACCACGAGATGTTGTCGCGCGTGATGATGGTGAGCGCATAGGCCGTGGGGTGCTGGTCGCGCAGCCGCGGCCAGCGCAGAGCCACCTTGGTCAGCGCCTCCTGCACGAGGTCCTCGGCCCGATGGAGGTCACCGGTGAGCAGGTAGGCCGAGCGCAGCAGCTGACGCTGCCGTCCCGACGCCCACTCGGTGAACCCCGCCTCGTCCATCGTCCCTCCCCCGGTCTTGTACTGAGTGAACGCACTGTGCCCCACGTTTGGTTGGCGCGACATCACCTCAGGTCGCAGTGACGGGTGCCACAGCGCCGCCGGCCGAACTCAGGTCTAGCCTGAACACGTCCGTGGACTCCGTCCGGGAGCCGCGAGATGTCTGGAGGAGAAGACGATGAGCGAAGAGACGTCGCCGTACGGCGGTGGCAGCAAGCCCGCCCCGGTCAAGAAGATCCGTACCCATCACCTGCGGGAGATGAAGGAGCGCGGCGAGAAGATCACCATGCTCACGGCCTACGACATGTACACCGCCCAGACCTTCGACGAGGCCGGGATCGAGCTGCTCCTCGTCGGCGACTCGGCGTCGAACAACGTCTTCGGCAACGAGACCTCGCTCCCGGTCACGGTCGACGAGCTCCTCCCCCTGACCCGCGCGGTCGCGCGCAGCGTCCGCCGCGCCATGGTCGTCGGCGACCTGCCGTTCGGCAGCTACCAGGCCTCGCCCGAGCAGGGCTACCTCACCGCCGTGCGCTTCATGAAGGAGGCCGGCGCCCACTGCGTCAAGCTCGAGGGCGGTGCCGAGATGGCCCCGGTGATCAGCAGGTGCACCCAGGGCGGCATCCCGGTGATGGCACACATCGGCTTCACCCCCAGTCCGAGCACACGCTGGGCGGCTACCGCGTCCAGGGCCGTGGCGAGAGCAGCGACCGCATCATCGCCGACGCACACGCCGTGCAAGAGGCAGGCGCCTTCGCCGTGGTGATGGAGATGGTGCCCGGCGACGTCGCCGAGCGGATCTCCAAGGAGCTGACCATCCCCACGATCGGCATCGGCGCCGGCAACGGCTGCGACGGCCAGGTCCTTGTCTGGCAGGACGCGTTCGGGCTGCGCACCGGTCACATGGCCCGGTTCGTCAAGCAGTACGCCGACGTCCACTCCGTGCTCCTCGACGCAGCCCGGGCGTATGCCGACGACGTGCGCACCGGCACCTTCCCCGGGCCCGAGCACACCTTCTAGGGGCTCGCCGCGAGGGGGCGTGCCGCGTAGCGTCACGGCCATGACCTCCCGACCGACCCGCTGGTCCGCCCTCGCCGTCTCGGTCCTCCTGGGCTGCGGCGCCCTCTCTGCCCTGGGCTCGCCGACCCAGGCCGCCGGAGGTCGGACGACCGACGCGAGTGGCGCCCCACAGGTCAGGGTGCGGACGGTCGTGGCCGGCCTGGCGAACCCGTGGGACGTCCAACCCATCGGCGGCGGACGCATGCTCGTGACCGAGCGTGACAAGGCACGTCTCAGCGTCGTCCGCCGGGGCAAGCGTCGGACCGTGCGGTTCCCGACCGAACGCGTGTGGGTCTCGGGCGAGACCGGGCTGATGTCACTGGCCGTCGATCCGGCGTTCTCGAGGACCCGTCGTTTCTGGACCTGTCAGGGCTGGCAGTCCGGAGGGGGCCACGACATCCGGGTCTCGTCATGGCGGCTCAGCGCCGACACGCGCCGCGCGCGCCTGGACAAGCACCTGCTCACCGGCCTCCCGACCACGAGCGGTCGACACGGCGGGTGCCGGTTGCTGCTCGATGCCGAGACCGACGCCTTGCTCGTCGGCACCGGTGACGCGGCAGACGAGGACAACCCGCGGAACCTCACCTCGCTCGGTGGCAAGGTGCTCCGGCTCGACCGGCACTCCGGCGAGCCGTGGCCCAAGAACCCCTTCATCGACGCCGACGACCCCAGGCAGCGCTACGTCCTGACCTTCGGGCACCGCAACATCCAGGGTCTCGCACAGCATCCGGACGGCCGCGTGGTCAGCGCCGAGCACGGCTCGGACCGCGATGACGAGATCAACCTGCTCACGGCTGGCGGCGACTACGGCTGGAACCCCGGTCCCGGCTACGACGAGTCCGTCCCGATGACCGACCATGCGCTGCCCGGTCAGCAGATCGGGGCGATCTGGAGCTCCGGCCACCCGACGGTGGCGACCTCCGGAGCCGCCTGGACGAGCGGTCCCTCGTGGGGCAAGCACGCCGGGTCACTTGCCGTGGCCGCGCTGAAGGGCTCGCGCCTGATGTTCATCCGCTTCGACGACTCGTTCGGCGTCGTCTCCATGAGCGCGCCGGCGGCGATGCGACGCCACGGTCGACTGCGATCGGTGACCGCGCTCGGGAACGGCAACCTGCTGGTGACGACGAGCAACGGAGTCAACGACAAGGTCCTGAAGGTGTCCCCGAGGTAACGCCTCGTCCTAGGCCCAGTCCAACCAGCGGGCGCCCGCCAGCACCACGACGAACCAGCCCGCGGCGAGCGCGACCGAGAGCACGAGCACGCCCACCGGGCGGCGGACGAACCAGCGGCAGCCCTGCACCAGGGCGACCAACCACACGAGCATCAGCAGACCGACGGCCCACCACGGGGCGTCCACGACCGTCGGGGTGGCGGCGAAGAGGAAGAAGTCCGCCGACAGGCCGATCATTCCGGCGAACGCCCACGGTGACGCGTCGCCAGGTCGCTCCCTGGCCGGCTGAGGGGACTGGTGCTGCGGCACGCGGCGCACCGTACACGAGTGACAACCCTGGGTCGCCCGGGCAGGATCAGGGCAGCCAACCCTGGTTCTGAGGAGACGCACCCATGAGTGAGACCCCGACCCCCGCCAACAGCACCGCGACCAGCACCGCGACCAGCACCGCCACCGGCACTCCCGCCAAGAAGTCGCCCGCGAAGACGGCGTCCGCCACCGCGAAGAAGTCGCCCGCGAAGAAGACCGCGGCCAAGAAGAGCACCGTCCGGAAGGCGACGCCGGCCAAGAAGACGACGGTCGCCAAGAAGACCAGCACCGCCAAGAAGACCCCGGCCACGAAGACCTCGGCTCCCACCCCCTCCTCGGGTGCCACGCGACGTACACCCGTCGAGCGTGCGAGTGCGGTCAGCGCTCAGGCAGTCGACTCGGCCGTCGATGCCAAGCGGATCGCCCAGGAGACCGCCGAGCGCGTCGCCCGGGAGGTCGCGACCCGCATCGCCGACGAGGTGCGCAAGGCGATCGCCGACGTCACCTCGTCGGTGGAGAAGAACTCGCGCAAGGCGGCGAAGGCGACTCAGGCCCTGGTCGACGAGGCCGAGCGCAGGGCCGCCGGCAAGGGCAAGTCGTCGGCCAAGGGCAAGAAGAACAAGAAGGGGAAGAAGTCGAAGAAGTAGCCGACCTCAGCGGTCCGGACTGGGCTCGACCGGACCGTCGCCCGGCGCCGGAGCGTCGTCGTTCCAGGCGGGGTCGTTGTCCCAGGCCTCGTTGCGTTCCTCGACCTTCTCCAGCGCACGGCCGGCCTCCTCCGCGGACGCGTAGGGCCCGAGCCGGTCGGCGTTGCGGCAACCGTCCTCGCCCTCGACGGTGCGGTGGGTCAGGCAGAACCAGTACTCGCTGTCGCTCATCTGTCAGAAACTACACTCGGCACCGTGACTCCAGTAGCCCCCGCCGTCATCTCACCGCGGCGCCCCGTGCCTGCGGCCATCGTGCGCCCCGAATACGTCGACCGCCCGGCGCCCGCACCCTTCACCGGGTCCGAGGTGAAGGACGCCGAGACCATCCAGAAGATGCGGGTCGCCGGCCGCCTGGCGGCCCAGGCGCGCGAGCTCGTCGGGTCGCACGTCACCCCCGGGATCACGACCGACGAGCTCGACCGCATCGGTCACGAGTTCCTCTGCGACCACGGCGCCTATCCGTCGACCCTGGGATACAGGGGCTTCCCGAAGTCGTTGTGCTCCAGCGTCAACGAGGTCATCTGCCACGGCATCCCTGACAGCCGGGTGGTCGAGGACGGCGACATCGTCAACATCGACATCACCGCCTTCATCGGCGGCGTCCACGGCGACACCAACGCCACCTTCCTCGCCGGGGACGTCGACGAGGAGTCACGACTGCTCGTGGAGCGCACCCAGACGTGCCTCGACCGGGCGATCAAGGCGGTCAAGCCGGGTCGACGGGTCAACGTGATCGGTCGGGTCATCGAGGCCTACGCCGCGCGCTTCGGCTATGGCGTCGTCCGCGACTTCACCGGACACGGCATCGGCACCAGCTTCCACTCCGGCCTGGTCATCCCCCACTTCGACTCCGACCACCACGCCGAGGAGATCCAGGTCGGGATGACGTTCACCATCGAGCCGATGCTCAACCTCGGCACCCCCGAGTGGACGATGTGGGACGACGACTGGACGGTCGTGACCCGCGACCTCAAGCGCAGCGCCCAGTTCGAGCACACCCTGCTGGTGACCGCCGACGGCGCCGAGGTGCTCACCAACCCCTGACCGGCCTAGACTGGCCAGCGAATGGGCTGGCCGGGCGACCGCGTCGCTCCCGTGAGGGAGTGCCGAGGAAGGTCCGGGCTCCACAGGGCAGGGTGATGGTCAACAACCATCCGGGGCAACCCGCGGGAAAGTGCCACAGAGAACAGACCGCCACTCACGGCTCCGGCCGGGAGGGGCAAGGGTGAAACGGTGGTGCAAGAGACCACCAGCGCTCCGGGTGACCGGAGCGGCTAGGCAAACCCCACCCGGAGCAAGATCAGACAGTGTGCGTCCGAGGGCGGCCCGCCCGAGCACACGGGTAGATCGCTTGAGGGAGTCGGCAACGGCTCTCCTAGATGGATGGTCGCCCCGCCGTACGGCGGACAGAACCCGGCCTACAGGCCAGCCCATTCGCCCCACTGGGGGTCCGACGCCACCCCTGGGGCGGTGAAGGTTTGCACAATCTAGTAACAAGCTACCGATGTCGGGCTCGCACGACATAGGCTCATCCCCAGAACCGCCCGCGGACCCGAGACCGCGGGCGGTTCTCTGCGTCCAGGGGCGGCCGTGTCGCCGTCCGCGGCGCTCACTCGAGCGTGAACTCGACCTTTCGCGTCGCCATGTCAGCCGTGGTGAGCCGAACGGTCACGTCCTCGCCCACCGGCAACGGCCCGGACCCGGTGACCACGGCTTCGATGGCCGGCTCCTGGACAGTGAGCTCCCCGCGCCGGTCGTCCTTGTCGTCGGTCTCCACCACGACGGCGGAGAACGTCTCGCCGACCCGTGGTGCGAGGACGGCGGCCTCGACCAGGTTGAGCACGGAGTTCTCGTACTGGTTGGCCCGGCGGCCGGACTCACGCATGGTGTCGGGCAGGTCCGGCAACGCCGCGATCACCCACTCAGGGACCTCGTCGCCCTCGCACAACGCCAGGCAGATCTCCAGGGCGTAGCGATCGACGAGCCGCCGCAACGGTGCCGTGACGTGGGCATACTCCGAGGCAAGAGCCGAGTGCTGGGCCTGGGCGGGAAGCTCCCCGTTGAAGCCGACATAGCCGCTCCCGCGGAGCAGTCTGGTGCAGGCGACCACCATTGCTGCGTGGTTCGGCTTCGAGGGGTCGAGCGAGCGGATGAAGTCTGGATAGAGCACCTCCGCCGGCCACTCGATCCCCAGTGCCCGCGCGGTCCGGTGGAGCCGCTTCACGTCGCGCGGGTCGGCCGGGGGCAGGGTGCGCAGCAGGCCGACCCGGGCATAGACCATCAACGAGGCGGCGGCGAAACCCGTCAGCAGCGAGATCTGCGCGTTCCAGCTCTCCACCGGAAGCATCTCGCGGAACTCCAGGCGCCACGTCCCGTCTTCGTCCACGGCGATCTCCTGCTCAGGCAGGGGCAGCGACACCCCACCTCGGGCAGCCTCACGCGCCAGGCGCAGCTCGCCCACCTCCTTGAGGATGGTGAACATCTCGTCCGCCGTACCAGCGTCGAGATCGGCCTGGACGCGGTCGTAGGAGAGCTTGGCCCGCGACTTCACCAGGGCCCGTTCGAGCGTCACTGCGGTGCCCTCGCCCGTGGCGTCGACGTCGATGTGCCACACCAGCGCGGGGCGCACCTGGTCGGGCAGCAACGAGCCTGCATCCTCGGAGATCGCCTTGGGGTGCAGGGGCACCTTGGAGTCGGCGCCATAGAGCGTCTCGCCCCGACGGTTGGCCTCGACGTCGACGGGATCGCCGGGCGTGATGAAGGCCGACAGGTCGGCGATGGCGTAGTGGACGAGGTAGCCGTCCTCCTTGCGCTCGAGGAACATCGCCTGGTCGAGGTCCTGGGCCGACTCCGGGTCGATGGTCACGAACGGCAGGTCGGTCAGGTCGAGCTCAGGCAGCCGCGGTTGTGCCGCGGCCCGTGTCGCCGCCTCCTCGACCTCGGCCGGGAAGTCCGGCGAGACCGTCAGCTCCTCCTGGATCGCCCGGATGCCGTCGCGCAGGGCGGCTCCCGTGACGGAGTCGGAGGAGCCGCGGACTGTGATCACCCGGTTGCTGGCCATGCTCGGCACCCTAGCCAACGATCTCAGCCGACCAGCCCCTACGCTTGCGCGCGTGCTCATCCTGCTCCCGCCCAGCGAGGGCAAGACAGCCCCGCGCCGAGGCAAGCCGCTCGACCTGGACGGCCTGTCCTCACCGGTCCTCAACGACACCCGGGAGCGGGTCGTCGACGCCCTCGTCGCCCTTGCCGGGCAGCCGGATGCTGCGGAGGTGCTCGGTCTCGGCGGCACCCAGTCGGCCCTGGTCGACCTCGACGCTGCCCTGCGCACCGCCCCGACGGCGCGGGCCGAGACCATCTACACCGGCGTCCTCTACGACGCGCTCGGCCTCACCACCTTGACGACCGCCGCGCGGCGCCGCGCCAACCGCCGGGTCGCCGTCGTCAGCTCGGTCTTCGGCCTCGTCCGCCCCTCCGACCGCATCCCGGCCTATCGGCTCGCGGGCGACGTCACGCTGCCCGGCCTCGGCCCGGTCGCCGGCGTGTGGCGCGAGTGTCTCGGCGACGCGATCGAAGAGGCCGTCGGCTCCGGGCTGCTCGTCGACCTGCGATCGACGATGTATGCCGCCTTCTGGCGTCCCCCCGCGGCGAGCCCGGGGCGTCCCAACCGCACAGCGACCGTGCGGGTCCTGCACGAGGTCGACGGCGTGCGCAAGGTGGTGAGCCACTTCAACAAGGCCACCAAGGGCCGGATCGTGCGCGACCTGCTCGAGAACGGCGCCGACCCGCGGACTCCGGGGGCCCTCGCCGACGCTTTGGTCGACCTCGGCTGGCGGGTGGAGCAGGGCGACGAGACCGTCCGCGGCACTCAGCTCGACGTCGTCGTCTCCGACGTCTGAGTCGTCACAGGCCGGAGTCGACGGTACGCACCAGGATCCGCTGGCACTCCTCGCACCGCACGACCTCGTCCTCGGACTTGGCACGGATGACCGAGAGCTCGGCCGGGTCGATCGTCAGCTGGCAGCCGCTGCAGCGTCGGGCGCGCAGCGCCGCCGCCCCGACCCCGCCCTTCTGCGCGCGTAGTCGCTCGTAGAGCGCCAGCAGGTCGTCGGGGATGCCCTCGACAGCCGGGGCCCGTGCCGCCGACACCTCGGCGAGCGCAGCGTCGATCTCCACCCAACGGGCGTCCCGGGCAGCAGCCAGCTCAGCCACCTGGGCGTCGGTCTCCGCGAGCTGTGCGGCGAGCGTGTCCGCCGTACGCTGCGCGTCCTCGAGCTGCTCCATGACCTCCAGCTCGGCGTCCTCCAGCGCCGTGATCCGGCGTTCGAGCGACTGCAGCTCGTGCTGCATCCGCTCGAGGTCCTTGGGGTTGGTGATCAGCCCCTGGTCCATCCGCTCGCGGTCGCGCGTGCGTCGCGCCTTGACCTGCTCGACGTCGGCGTCGGCCTTCTTCTGCTCCACCGTGAGGTCGTCGACCACGATCCGCGCGTCCCGCAGCCGGTCGTCGAGGTCGCCGCGGCCCGTCTGCAGCTCGTCGATGCGGGTGATCTCGGGCAGCGAGGCGCGCTGGTGCCGCAGCTGGTCGGCTCGGGCATCGAGCTCCTGCACGGCGAGAAGCTGCTGCTGGGCGGACGGATCGGCCTTCAAGACTGGTGACTCCTAGGTTCGAGCTCAGGCGCGGAAGCGCCAGGGATCGGTGCAGCGAGTGCTCACACGGGTGCTCACCGTATCCCCCAGCGCGGCGAGCAGCTTGGCCTCCACCACCGGGAGCCAGGTCCACTCCGCTGCCCAGTGGGCGACATCGAGCAGGGCAGGGCCGTCCTGCTCCACGAACTCCCCCGCCCGGTGGTGCCTCAGGTCACTGGTGACATAGGCGTCCACGTCGGCGCCCGCCAGCTCGTCGAGCAGGAAGTCGCCGGCACCACCGCACACCGCCACTCGGCGTATGCCGCGGTCCGGGTCTCCCGCGACGCGCACCCCGTGGGCGGTCTCGGGCAGCGCAGAGGCGACCTTCGCCGCGAAGTCCCCCAAGGTCGTCGCAGCGATGGTGCCGATCCGTCCGGTCCCGGTCGCTGACTGCCCGGTGTCGGCGAGCTCGAGCACGTCGAAGGCCGGCTCCTCGTAGGGATGGGCCTCCACCAGCGCCCGGACGACTGCTGCGCGTCGGGCTCGGGGTAGGACGACCTCGACCCGCACCTCCGGCACGACCTCCAGCGATCCGACGTCGCCGATGGCAGGAGCGGCGCCCTCGAGCGGCCGGAACCGACCCTCCCCCGGAGTGGAGAACGAGCAGGAGTCGTAGTCACCGATCGCGCCGGCCCCCGCGGTGGCCAGCGCGGCGCGCACGGCCTCGGCCTGGGCGAGCGGGACGAACGTGACGAGCTTGTCGAGCCGCCGCCCACTGGCAGGCCTGATCGGGCTGAGGCCGCCCAGCCCCAGCGCCCGGGCCAACGCGTCGGAGACCCCGTCGAGCGCCTGGTCGGCATTGGTGTGTGCCGTGAGCAGCGCACACCCAGCACTGGTCAGCGTGTGCAGGGTCCGTCCCTTGGGGGTGGTGGCTGCGACCGAGTGCACCGGCGTGAGGAAGAGCGGGTGGTGCACGACGAGCAGGTCGGCCCCCCAGTCCACGGCCTCGCGCGCCACCTCGATGGTCGGATCGACGGCGAACATCACCTTCGCGACCTCGGCCTGCGGGTCGCCCGCGACGAGTCCGACAGCGTCCCACGAGTCAGCGGTCGACGGTGGATACCAGCTGTGCAGCAGGTCGACGACGTCGGTGAGCCTTGGTCGGGTCGTGGGCATGCCCGCAGGCTAGTTGACCTGGCGGTCCTGGCCCTCCCAGTAGGGCTGGCGCAGCTTGAACTTCTGCAGCTTGCCGGTCGCCGTGCGCGCGAGGTCGTCGCGGAACTCGATGACGGTCGGCGCCTTGTAGCCCGCCGCCTTGTCCTTGCACCAGGCGATGAGCTCGGCCTCCGAGGCGGACTCCCCGGGCGCCAGCACGACGAGCGCCAGGATCGTTTCGCCCCACTTCTCGCTCGGCACCCCGATCACGGCCACCTCCGACACTGCGGGGTGGGAGAAGAGAACGTCCTCGACCTCGATCGAGGAGACGTTCTCGCCGCCGGTGATGATGACGTCCTTCTTCCGGTCCTTGATGGTGAGATAGCCGTCCTCGCCGATCTCACCGCCGTCGCCGGTGTGGAACCAGTCGCCTTCGAAGGCCTTGGCTGTCTCCTCCGGCTGCTCCCAGTACCCCTCCAGCACCACGTTGGAGCGGGCGAGCACCTCACCGTGCGCGTCGGTGGAGAGGCGTACGCCCAGGGCCGGTGCCCCTGTCGCACGAGCCTGCCAGCGCGCTCCTCCGGCGAGAGGTCGTCCCACTCCGATCGCGCCCGATTGATCGTCAGCAACGGCGAGGTCTCGGTCAGCCCATAGATCTGGATGAACTCCCAACCCAGCTCCTGTTCCACCCGCACGATCGTCTTCGTGGGCGGTGGCGCACCGGCGACGATGATCCGCACCCGTCCCCGCCCCGGGATCTCGCCGTCCCAGTCGGACGCGGCGTCCAGCACCGACGCGACGACGGCCGGCGCCGCACACATGACGGTGACGCCATGCTTCTCGACGCGGCGCAGGATCTCGGCTCCGTCGATCTTGCGCAGGACCACCTGCGGCACGCCGAGCCCGCTCATCGCGAACGGCATCCCCCAGCCGTTGGCATGGAACATCGGCAGCGTGTGGAGATAGACGTCGCGATCGGTGACCCCGGCGTGCATCGCGAAGGTGACTGCGTTGACCCAGATGTTGCGATGGGTGATCTGCACGCCCTTGGGCCTGGCCGTCGTGCCCGAGGTGTAGTTGATGCAGGCCGTGGCGTTCTCGTCGGGTTCCCACCCCCGGGGTTCCACCTCGGGCGCCGCGAACAGGTCGTCGTCATCACCCAGGACGAAGCGGTGCTCGACGTCGACTCCCGCGAGGGCCTCCTGCAGCTCGGGGTCGACGTAGAGGACCCGAGCCCCGGAGTGGGCGACGATGTAGGCCACCTCGTCGGGCCTGAGCCGGAAGTTGATCGGCACCAGCACCCGGCCGGAGCCTGCGACACCGAAGAAGGAGGTCAGCAGCCGAGCACTGTTGTGGGAGACCACAGCAACCCGGTCACCGACCTCGAGGCCGAGCTGGTCGAGCCGAGCCGCCTGCCGCCTCGCCAGCTCCGCAAGATCGCCGTACGTCACGTCACCGAGGCTCGGCGCCGGCTGCGTAGGCTCGTCGATCACCCCGACCCGCTCGCCATAGACCGTCTTGGCCCGGTCGATGAAGTCGTTGACGCTGAACGGCACGAACATGGGTGGCCTCTCGTGGGATGTCAGCCCACCCTGACACGGCGTGCGTGCGCCGAACAGGCTCTCGTCGGTGAACGGCCACGATCGAGCGACGAGTGGTGGGATGAGAAAGTTCTCATCGTCGTCTCACGCGGACACCACGTCTGGTCGGCGATGATCCCGCGGTGAGCGCATGGCTGAAGACACTGCTCGTCCTGGCACTGATCGTGCCGATGACGGCCTATGTCGTGGGCTCCCTCGTCGCGTCGGGTTCTGGTCAGCCGGCAGATCGCGGCCCGGTGATCATCCGGGACGCGCCCTCCTCAGCCCCACCGCGTCCCGATGACGTTCGGGTCGAACGGAGAGAGGACGTCAATGACCGCGCCGCGTCCCCTCGACCAGCCCGACCGACCTCGGGAGGCGATGACGACGCCGACGACGGGGTCCCCGCGGACGACGACAGGAACGACCGGAACGAGGGCAAGGCTCGCGTCGTGACCCCGCAACCGACTTCGGTGGACGATGATGACGACGACGGGGTCGACGACGACAGCGACGACGACAGCCACGACACGGACGACGGGGACGACGACGAGGAGCCGGAGCGTGATGACGACGAAGGTGACGACTGAGCGTCACCTCGGCCATGTCTCGCAGGTCTCGCAGGTCTCGGTCCGGACCCGCATCACGGCGGTCATCGCACTGCTCACCGCAGCCGCCATGACCGGTGCCGGGCTCCTCGTCTATGCCCTCGAGTCAGCGCGCATCGAGCGCGCCGTCAACGACCAGATCGACCAGGAGATCGCCGAGTTCCGCGAGCTCCGCATCGATCCCAACTCCGGCAAGCCCTTCGACGACGTCGGCCGGCTGCTGGACGTCTTCTTGACCCGCAACGTTCCCGACGACGACGAGATGCTCGTCGGCTACGCCGGGGCGGAGGTGATCGTGACCCGCAACCGCTACGGCCAGGAAGTGCTCGACGAGCCGGCCTACCAGCAGGCGCTGGCCGACCTGTCCGGGCGAGGAGGCACCTCGGTGATCGACTCGGACGAGTTCGGTGAGGTGTGGGTCACGGTCGTGCCTGTCCAGGACTCCGGCACCGAGGGGTCCCTGGTCATCGTCAACTTCCTGGCCGACGAGCACACCGAGCTCAACCGCACGCTGCGCACCTATGCCCTGGTGGCGCTGATGTCGTTGGGCCTGATCAGCACCATCGCCGCCTTCCAGTCCGGCCGGTTGCTGGCACCGTTGCGGACCCTCGAGGAGACCGCGCGCGACATCACCACCACCGACCTGTCCAGGCGGATTCCCGAGCAGGGCAACGACGACATCACCGCGCTGACGCGGACCATCAACCTGATGCTGGCCCGGCTGGACGCAGGGTTCACCGACCAACGACGGTTCCTCGACGATGCCGGGCACGAGCTGAAGACCCCGCTGACGGTCATGCGTGGTCACCTCGAGCTGCTCGACGCGCACAACCCGGCGGACACGGTCGAGACTCGCGATCTCCTCCTCGACGAGGTCGATCGGATGTCACGACTGGTGGGCGACCTCATCCTGCTCGCCAAGAGTCGCCGCCCAGACTTCCTGGCTCCTGGCCCGGTGGACCTCCAACAGCTGACCACTGCGGTGCTGGCCAAGGCCCGTGGGCTCGGCGACCGCGACTGGCGACTGGACGCCAACGCAGAGGCGACCATCCACGTCGACGAGCAGCGCATCACCCAAGCGGTCCTCCAGCTGGCTGACAACGCCGTCAAGCACACCGATCCCGGCGACACGGTCGCCATCGGCTCCTCGATCAACGGCAGGTCGGCGACGATCTGGGTGCGCGACACCGGTCCCGGTGTCCCGGAAGCACAGCGCGAATCCATCTTCGAACGGTTCGGCCGCGGTGATGTCAGACCCAACGACGAGGGCTTCGGCCTCGGTCTCTCCATCGTCCGGGCGATCGCCGAGGCCCACGGCGGCAACGTGTCGGTCACTGACGCTGCGGACCGGCACCAGCCGTCCGGTGCCCGCTTCACCCTCACCCTGCCCACCGAGGAGGTCCCCGCAGCATGGCCCAGATCCTGATCGTGGAGGACGAGCACCGCATCGCGTCGTTCGTGGCCAAGGGCCTGCGCGCCGAAGGCCACCAGCCGACCGTCGTGGGGGACGGACCCGCCGGCCTCGACGAGGCCCTGTCCGGCCGCTTCGACCTGATGGTGCTCGACATCGGGCTGCCCGGCATGGACGGGTTCGAGGTGCTCGACCAGCTCCGCTCCCAGGGCAGCCGGATGCCGGTGATCATCTTGACGGCTCGCGACTCGGTCACCGACACGGTGGCAGCCCTCGACAGCGGCGCCGACGACTACATGGCCAAGCCGTTCCGCTTCGCCGAGCTCATGGCTCGCGTCCGGCTACGGCTTCGCAGTGCCGACGTCTCCGAGACCCGGCCGCACGAGGAGGTCCTCCACGTCGCCGGTGTCGAGCTCGACCGTCGCAAGCGCAGCGTCACGGTCAACGGCGAGGTCTTCGACCTCTCGGCCCGCGAGTTCGCGCTGGCGGAGATCTTCATGCTCAACCCCGGGCAGGTGCTGACCCGCGAACAGCTGCTGGACCACGTCTGGGGCTACGACTTCGACCCCAGCTCCAACGTGGTCGACGTCTACGTCGGCTATCTCCGCAAGAAGGTCGGCACCGAAGCCATCGCCACGGTGCGCGGCGTGGGATATCGGTTCCGGCCTGCCTGAGTCAGCCCCGGATCTTGAACCCGGCCAGGCTGCCCCGTGGCTGACGCTCGAGCACGGGCGCCAGCGCGTCGACGATCTCGTATGGCGCTGGGCGTGCCTCCGGGTCACGCTGGAGCGAGGCGTCGATCACCGCGCGCACCTCCTGCGGAACACCGGTCGGGAGGTCTCGAGGCGCCTGGGCCACCTGCGGGAACCGCTCGGCGAGCCCCGCCGCCCGAGGCTGTGGATCGTCGAAGGGGCGGTGACCGGCCACGGCCTCGAAGAGGGTCGCGCCCAGCCCCCAGACGTCGCTGGCGCTCGACGGCCGCGCCCCCTCACCGGGGTCGCACTGCTCGGGCGCCATGTAGGCGTCGGTCCCGATCAGGTGACGCAGGCGCCGGGCGTCCTCCTCGGGCCGGGCGACCGAGAGATCGATCAGCCGCGCTGGGGAGCCCATGATGATGTTGCTCGGCTTGATGTCCAGGTGCGTCCAGCCGATGTGCCGCAGGTAGTGCAGCGCGGCGGCCACGTCGATGGCCAGAGGGAGGTACTGCTGTTCCTGCAGCGGGCCGTAGCGGCGGATCAGCGAGGAGAGACGCGGTCCGTCGATGTGCTCGAGCACCAGGTGCGGTCGCGGCTCCGTCAGCTCGTGCCGGAGCCCACGGACCACGACGGGGTGGTTGATCGCGGCGAGGGCCGCGACCTCCCGGCGCAGACCGCGCCGGGAGGACTCGTCGTTCACCTGGTCGGGTCGGACCATCTTGACGACGACGGGCGAATAGGTGATGTCGTCGAAGGCCAGCATCGCCTCGTACGCCGCTCCGCCGCCGAGCTTGCGGACAGCCGTCAGGTCGCCGGTGATCGCGTCGCCCTCGACCAGCCGCCAGCTCTGCGCGACCTCGTCGTCGGTCTCGACCTTCACGGTGTCGGTCACGACGATCAGCGACGGGTGTCGTTGCGGCTGCGGTCGTTGGTCGAGTTGGCCGACCAGTCGCGCTTCTTCTTGTCGCCGGCACCGTCCCTGGTCCAGTCGCGAGTCTTGTCGCCGCGGCTGCGATCCCGGTCGCGGCTGACCGCGGTGGAGCGGCTGTTGGTGTTGTCACCTGTCTCCCGGCTCCACCGTGAGCGGGACGTGTCTGCGTCGTTGGTGTCGTCGTCGTCATCGTCGGCGACCAGGACCAGCTCGACGGCGTCGTCCTCACGCTTGAGCGCCGGGTCAGCGCTGACGGCCGGTGCCTGCATCCCGATCAGGCCGATCGCGGTGGCGCTGGCGATCCCGAGCAGGGCGGTGGGAATGAGCTTCTTCATCGTGTTCCTCTCATCGAGGAGCCCGAGGGGCTCCGGTGGATGAGGACCACTGTCGACGTACGCCGTGAGGCAGCCATGAGGCCACGATGAGAGGAGTCTCATCCGGCGCGGACACCACTGGTGCGTCGGGACGGTTTCGAACCGCCGACCGCTCGGGTGTAAACCGAGTGCTCTACCGCTGAGCTACCGACGCGCAGGGCAACACCCTAGTGAAATGAGTTGAACCGCTGGCGTCTCGGGTCACCAGCGGTTCAACAAGTAGAAGATTACGTGGCACTCCAAGAGTTGTCAGCGGATTGCAGAAAACTGGAAAAATTTTTCGTGGCGGCCCTCACACCAGCGACCGCAGCTGCTTGAGGTGCTCGTCCATGTCGCGTCCGTCCGGGCTGGCGTTGTGCACTGCCCAGGCCAGGTCGCCCTGCTTGTCGACGACGTAGGACGAACGTCGAGAGGTCCCTCGCGCATCGTCGAAGACGTCGTAGGCCGCGGAGACGGCGCCGTGCGGCCAGAAGTCTGACAACAGGGGGAAGTTGAGCCCTTCCGCGTCAGCGAATGCACGCAGCGAATAGACCGGGTCGCAGGAGATGGCAACCACTTCGCTGTCGAACGTCATGAACTCGTCGAGACGCTCGCGGACCCGGGACAACTCGCCCGCACAGACTCCGGTGAACGCGTTGGGATAGAAGAGGATCACCACGGCCTTGGCGCCGCGGAAGCTCGAGAGCCGCACGTCCTGGCCGAACTGGTCGCGCAGCTCGAAGTCAGGCGCACGGCCACCGAGGGTGAGCCCGGTCATTCCTCGGTTTCCCAGTGCGCCAGGTCCCGCTTCATCACCTTGCCGGTGGCGTTGCGCGGCAGCTCGGGGATCACCACGATCTCGCGCGGCACCTTGTAGCGGGCCAGGTTGGCCTTGATGTGGTCCTTGAGGTCGTCTTCGCTCACGTCGTCGGAGACGGCCACGAAGGCGCGCAACCGCTTGCCGTACTCGTCGTCGTCGATGCCGACAGCGGCAGCCTCGACCACCGCCGGGTGGCTGACGAGACAGTCCTCGATCTCCTTGGGGAAGACGTTCTCGCCGCCGGAGACGATCATCTCGTCGTCGCGCCCATCGACGAAGAGCCGACCGTTCTCGTCGAAGCGGCCGACGTCACCGCTCGACATCAGCCCGTCGACCATGGCCTTGGTGCCACCACCGGTGTAGCCCTCGAACAGGAGGCTGTTGCCCACGAAGATGCGCCCCGTCTGCCCGTCGGGGACCGGGTCGTCTGCATCGTCGACGATCCGCACGATCGTCGCGTGGGGTGGCTTGCCCGCCGTCGTCGGGGCAGCGCGCAGGTCCTCGGGCGTCGCGATCGTCGCCCAGGCGACCTCGGTGGAGCCATAGATGTTGTAGAGGTTGTCACCGAACTGGTCCATCCACCTCAGCGCCAGCTCGCCCGGGAGTGCCGATCCGGAGGACGCCACGACCTGCAGGCTCCGCATCGGGTGTGCCTCGAGGATCTCCTTGTCCAGGGACAGGATGCGCTGGAGCATGACCGGCACGACGACGATGGACTGGCAGCCGTGCTCCTCCACGACCTTCAGGACGTCCTCGGGGTCGAACTTGCGGCGCAGCACGATCGTCGAGCCGAGCAGCATCGCCAGCATGTAGTGGGCCAGGCCCCAGGTGTGGAAGAGCGGGGCCGCGATGTGGGTGCGCCAGCCGTACTTGAGCGGCATCCGCGACAGGAGCGAGACCGCCGCCGGGATACCGGCCTCCTTGCGGGGCGCGCCCTTGGGGGTGCCGGTCGTGCCGGACGTCAGGATCACGATGCGGCTGTGGCGCTCCGGCGGCTCGAGGTCCGAGTCGTCGTTGTCGCGGATCAGGGACTCGGCCGTGGTCACGGACGGCTGGTCGGAATCGGTCCACGACACGAGTCGCTGCGCCACGTCCGCACCGGCGAGAAGGTCGGTGAACTCCTCGTCGTGGATCACCACGGTCGGCTTCTCGCGGGCGATCACGTCGACGAGCTGCGGTCCGGCGAACGCGGTGTTGAGGAAGAGCTGGTCAGCGCCGAGCTTGGCCACCGCGATGGACGCATCGACGAAACCGCGGTGGTTGCGACACATGAGTGCCACGGAGTCGCCCTCCCCCACACCCATCGCCGCCAGGCCGCGGGCCAGAGCGTTGCTCCGACCGTGCATCTCACCGAAGGTGAGCTCTCCGAGCTCGTCGATCAGGCCGACCTGCTCGGGGTGACGCACGGCCAGTGTCGTGAACCCACCGGCCGGACCGGTGCCCCAGCGGACGAAGGCGCGGCCGATGCCCACCAGCTTGCCGGGGCCGTAGGCACGGATGACGCCCGCGTCACGCAGGACCTTCAGAGAGGTGCTCAGATTGCTCATCGGACTCCTGCTGTCGAGTTGGGTCGGGCGGTCAGGCGGGGGTCTTGGGAGTCACGAGCCGCGTGGCCTGCCAGTCCTTGCTGACTGCCGCGGTGGTCGTCTGCGAGAGCCCGGCGATCGGAGCCGCCTCGGCGATGTCGGCCGCGTCGACGCAGTTGGGCCGGCCCACCTTGGGGGTGAGCAGCCAGATCACGCCGCCGCCGACCAGGTCGGTGAGCGAGTCGACCAGTCCGTCGACCAGGTCGCCGTCGTCGGCGCGCCACCACAGGAGGACCGCATCGACGACGTTGCCATAGTCACTGTCGACCATGTCAGCGTCGATCGCGTCCTCGATCGCGACCCTGAGCTCGTCGTCGGTGTCGTTGTCCCAGCCGAGCTCCTGGATCACCATGCCGGGCTTGAAGCCCAGCCGCTCTGCGGCACCTACTGCCTGGGCGGCTCCGCCACCCATCGTCGAGCTCACGCCACGCCTCCATTCGTCGAGATGCTCCACGGCCGCGGAGTGGGGGTAGTCCACCGGAGTTGGCGCGGTGACGCAACCCTGTCCCGCGTGCTGGCCGCCAGATCCCCAACTCGTCAGTAAGTTTCACCGTGTGGCCGAGCGTGCCACGATGCCAAGGTGAGCGACGACGCCCCCGGTACGCAGACAGAATCCCAGACCACGCCAGCCACACCTGCGCGTGCAGTGATCCACGAGGGATTGCCCACCCAGCTCCCTGACATCGACCCGGACGAGACACGCGAGTGGCTCGAGAGCTTCGACGCGATGCTCGACGGCCGCGGCCGCGAGCGCGCCCGCTACGTCATGCTCCGGCTGCTCGAGCGGGCCCGCGAACGGCAGGTGGGCGTTCCCGCCCTGCGCAGCACCGACTACATCAACACCATCCCCCCTGAGCGGGAGCCCTGGTTCCCCGGCGACGAGGAGGTGGAGCGCCGCATCCGTGCCTTCATCCGCTGGAACGCCGCCGTGATGGTCTCCAGCGCCAACCGCAAGGGCCTGGAGGTCGGCGGGCACATCGCGACCTACCAGTCCTCTGCCAGCCTCTACGAGGTGGGCTTCAACCACTTCTTCCGCGGCAAGGACCACGAGGGCGGCGGAGACCAGCTCTACATCCAGGGCCACGGCTCGCCGGGCATCTACTCCCGCGCCTTCCTGGAGGGCCGCCTGACCGAGGAGCAGCTCTACCGCTTCCGGCAGGAGGTGCAGCACGGCGTTGGCGAGGGACTGCCGTCCTACCCCCACCCGCGCCTGATGCCGGACTTCTGGGAGTTCCCCACCGTGTCCATGGGACTGACGGCGATCAGCTCCATCTACCAGGCACGCTTCAACCGCTACATGCACAACCGCAAGATCAAGGACACCTCGCAGCAGCGGGTGTGGGCCTTCATGGGTGACGGCGAGATGGCCGAGCCGGAGTCGCTGGGCGCGATCCGGGTCGCTGCCCGGGAGGAGCTCGACAACCTGACCTGGGTCATCAACTGCAACCTCCAGCAGCTCGACGGCCCCGTGACCGGCAACGGCAAGATCATCCAGGAGCTCGAGGCCAACTTCCGGGGGCCGGCTGGAACGTGATCAAGGTGATCTGGGGCCGTGAATGGGACGCCCTGCTCGCCAGGGACGTCGACGGCGTCCTGGTCAACCGGATGAACACCACTCCGGACGGCCAGTTCCAGACCTACTCGACCGAGGACGGCGGGTTCGTCCGCGACGACTTCTTCGGCAGCGACCCCCGCCTGCGCGCGATGGTCGAGCACATGTCCGACTCCCAGATCGAGAAGCTCCCGCGCGGTGGCCACGACTATCGCAAGGTCTATGCCGCCTTCGACGCCGCCACCAAGCACGTGGGGCAGCCGACGGTGATCCTCGCCCACACCATCAAGGGCTGGACGATCGACGCACTCGAGGGCAAGAACGCCACCCACCAGATGAAGAAGCTCACCCCTGCGGACCTGAAGAAGTATCGCGACCGGCTCTACCTCCCGATCAGCGACCGGGAGCTGGAGGAGTCCTATGAGAAGACCGGTGGGGCACCGTTCTTCCACCCCGGGGCGGACTCCCCCGAGATCCAGTACATGATGGAGCGCCGCAAGCAGCTCGGCGGTTCAGTGCCGCGCCGGGTGCTGCGAGCCAAGCCCCTCGAGCTCCCCGGCGACGACGTCTACTCCGAGCTCAAGCAGGGCTCGGGCAAGAACAAGATCGCCACCACGATGGCGGTCGTGCGGCTGCTGCGCGACTGGATGAAGAACCCCGACATCGGGCAGCGCATCGTCCCCATCGCCCCCGACGAATACCGCACCTTCGGCATGGACTCGATGTTCCCGAGCGCCAAGGTCTACAACCCCGGCGGACAGCAGTACGACCCCGTCGACCGCAAGCTGCTCCTGTCCTACAAGGAGTCGGCGCAGGGGCAGATGCTCCACGAGGGCATCTCCGAGGCCGGAGCCGTCGCGTCCGCCACGGCCGCCGGGTCGGCCTACTCCACCCACGGCGAGCACATGATCCCGTTCTACATCTTCTACTCGATGTTCGGCTTCCAGCGCACGGGCGACTCAATCTGGGCGATGGCCGACCAGATGGCCCGGGGCTTCCTGATCGGTGCGACCGCCGGCCGGACGACCCTCACCGGTGAGGGCCTGCAGCACGCCGACGGGCACTCACCGCTGCTCGCGGCGACCAACCCGGCGGTCGTGCACTACGACCCGGCGTTCGCCTACGAGGTCGCTCACGTCATGCAGTCCGGGCTCTCTCGGATGTATGGCGCCGATGCCGAGAACGTCATCTTCTACATCACCGTCTACAACGAGCCGGTGAGCCAGCCCAAGGAGCCCGAGGACGTCGACGTCGAGGGCATCCTCAAGGGCATCCACCAGGTCAGCACCGCCGACGGCGACGGGCCCCGCGTCCAGCTGCTCGCGTCCGGTGTCGGCTATCCCTGGGTGGCCGACGCGGCGAGGATGCTGGCCGACGAGTGGGGCGTCCAGTCCGACACCTGGTCCGTGACGTCGTGGAACGAGCTCGCCCGCGACGCAGTGGCCGCCGAGGAGCACAATCTCCTCCACCCCGGTGGTGACAAGCGCACGCCGTACGTCGCCGAGAAGCTCGCCGACGCCCGCGGCCCCGTGGTCGCGGTCTCCGACTACATGCGTGCGGTTCCCCTCCAGATCGCGCGGTGGGTGCCCGGCGACTACCGCGTGCTGGGTGCCGACGGCTTCGGCTTCGCCGACACCCGCCCGGCCGCACGGCGCTTCTTCCACATCGATGCCCAGAGCGTGGTCGTGCAGGCCCTGCAGGCTCTGGCCGACGCCGGCGAGCTGCCGGTCGAGAAGGTCGTCGAGGCGTGCGAGAAGTACCGCATCGACGACCCGACGGCGGTCCGCGACGTCGAGCAGGAGGGCGGGGACGCCTAGGCGCTCAGGCGCCGGCGTCGACCACGCGCAGTGGGGCGACCGGCGCCTCGCCGGCCTGTGCCTCCAGCGGCATGATCCGGGCGCCGGTGGCCAGCAGCTCGCGCCACCGTTCACGGCTGTAGGTCGCCGGCTCGGTGGAACGGATGAACTGGTTGAGGATCTTGACGAACCGCTGCGGGTGGTCCTTGTGCGGGAAGTGCCCGGCGTTCGGGATCACCTGGACCTGCGCCGTCGGGGCGAGGACAGCCACGTTGCTGGCGTGGCGGACCGGGATCACCTGGTCGTTGCGACCCCACACGACGCAGATCGGCATCGCGTCGGTCAGGTAGGCGCGGTCCGCCATGGAGACGATCTGGCCCTGCCAGTCGATGACGGCGCGCACCACGTGCCGGATGGCGGCGCGGGCGTGCGGGTCCTTGAACGAGTCATAGATCGCAGCGACCTCGCGGAGGTCACGCAGCGAGCGCTGCCCCGTCGCGGCCAGGGCGCGCATCGCCGCCGTACCGACGTGCCGGACACCCGGCAGCGTCAGCACACCCATGAGCTGGTGGAAGCCCGGGGTGGTGATCGCTCGCAGGGCCGGGGAGACCTCGGGTCCGAGCCCACCGCTGGCGACGAGCACGATGCGGTCGGTGCGTTCGGGGAACTGGTAGGCGAACTGCATCGCCACACCACCGCCGAAGCTGTGCCCGACCACAGTGACGGTCTCGATGCCCAGGACCGTCAGGAGGTCCCGCATGCCGTTGGCATATCCCCCGACGCTGTAGTCGGCGCGCGGCTTGTCCGACCGCCCGTGGCCCAGCAGGTCGGGAACGATGACGGTGTAGCGCTTGGCCAGCAGCTCCACCACCGGCGCCCAGGTCGTGTGGTCACAACCCAGACCGTGCAGCAGGAGCAGCGCAGGACCGGTGCCGGCCCGCACGAAGGCGCGCTTGTGTCCGTGGATCTCGACGAACTCGAGCTCGGGCAGTGCAGTCACAGCAGCCTCCTGGCAGGACGGACCTTGCGGATTCAACCAGAAGGTTCCCCGCTGCGGCCTGCCCATCCCTCCCGGACGACGGTCGGCACCCATTCGTTATCTTCGCGACCCCATGGGGTCAGGGTCACCGGAAGCGCTACATTCGTCGGGTGTCCACAACAGGGGCGTCTCGCAGCCGTGCCGTCTCTGCGCTCCAGAGAGCCACCGGCGCGCTGAGCACAGCGGCGATGTCGCGAATGTCGAGCGACCTGGACTGGTTCGACGACCTCAGCGCCCGGGACCGTTCCTGGGTGGGCCTGATCGTGCAGGCGGGCGTGAAGGCCTTCGTCGACTGGTACGGCGCCGAGGTCAGTCTCGACCCCGCCGAGGTCGGCGATCCCCCACCCCTGGCGGCTGCCGTCTTCGGTGCCGCCCCGAGAGAGCTGACGGGGGTCATCAGCCTCAAACAGACGGTCGACCTGGTCCGGTTGAGCATCGCGGCCGTCGAGAGCAACATCGACGAGGTCCTCGACCCGGTCGATGCCGTGGACGTGCATCACGCGGTCCTGCGCTACGGCCGGGAGGTCGCCTTCGCCACGGCGGAGGTCTATGCCCGCGCCGCAGAAGTCCGCGGAGCCTGGGACGCCCGGCTGGAGGCGCTGGTCGTCGACGCGGTCCTGCGGTCGGAGGCGGACGAGACGGTGCTGTCCCGGGCGAGTGCGCTGGGATGGAGCGCACGCGGCGACGTGGCCGTGGTGCTGGGCGCAGCGCCCGCACAGCGCAGGGAGAACGACGTGTTCGACGAAGTACGCCGTGACGCACAGGCGGCTGGCCTGGACGCCCTGTGCGCCACCCAGGGCGAACGCATGGTGGTGGTCCTGGGGGGCGTCGACGATCCCGACCGTGCAGCCGCGGCCATCGTCGAGCACTTCGCTGAGGGGCCGGTCGTCGTCGGTCCGGTGACCGCCGACCTCGGACACGCGCACGCTTCGGCCCGAGCTGCCCTGTCGGCCCACCGCGCCGCGGCCGGCTGGCCCGAAGCCCCCCGCCCCGTGCGCAGCGACGAGCTTCTTGCCGAGCGCGCCCTCGCCGGCGACGGCCACGCCCGACGACACCTCGTGGAGGGCGTCTACCTCCCGCTGGTCAGTGGCCGCGACACCCTGATCGAGACGATCTCGGCCTACTTCCAGCACGGCTCCTCGGTGGAGGCAGCGGCGCGACACCTCTTCGTCCACGCCAACACCGTTCGCTATCGGCTGCGCCAGGCCGCAGACGTCACCGGGTTGGTCGCGACCGATCCTCGCGATGCCTTCACCCTCCAGATCGCCTTGGTGCTGGGGCGCCAGTCCGGCCGGACCTCTTTGTAGGAACCCGACAAAGAACTCCCCGCACTTTCGTTCGACTCCGAGCAGAATCCGGCTCCCCTGACCGGCAGGCTGGTCCGGTGCTCGTGATCACTGCCCCCGGCCAAGGTGCCCAGACCCCCGGATTCCTCCGCCCCTGGCTGGAGGACCCGGTCTTCGCCTCGCGATTCGACTGGCTCTCCACCGTGGCTGGCATCGACCTGGCCCACTACGGCACGGTCGCCGACGCCGACACCATCCGGCAGACCGAGATCGCGCAGCCCCTCATCGTCGCGACCGGTCTCATCGCCGCCCTCGACCTCTTCCCCACCCCAGCGACGCGTTCCAGCGAGTCGGCGCCGTCGCCGGCCACAGCGTCGGCGAGATCGGGGCCGCCGCCGGAGCCAGGGTGATCACGGCCGAGCAGGCCATGGTGCTGGTGCGCGAGCGGGGCAACGCCATGGCCGCCGCCGCTGCCCAGACCCCCACCGGGATGACCGCCGTCCTGGGCGGCGACCGCGAGGAGGTCCTCGCCTCGTTGGCCGAGCACGGCCTCACCCCCGCCAACGACAACGGGCCCGGTCAGATCGTGGCCGCCGGCACCACCGAGCAGCTGGCCGCCCTGGCCGCCTCACCGCCGGCCAAGGCCCGTCTGATGCCGCTCAGCGTCGCCGGCGCCTTCCACACCTCGCACATGCAGCCGGCCGTCGGACGCCTCGGCTCCCTGGCGCGCTCGGTCTCGACCCACGACCCGCGCACTGCCTTCATCTCCAACCGCGACGGGCAGGTCGTGCACGACGGCCGACAGGTGCTGACCCGGCTGGTGGGTCAGATCGCGGCGCCGGTGCGGTGGGACCTGTGCATGGAGACCATGCTCGACCTCGGCGTCACCGGCGTCCTGGAGATGCCACCCGCCGGCACGCTCACCGGCATCGCCAAGCGCGCGATGAAGGGCGTCGAGACCTTCGCGCTCAAGACACCCGACCAGCTCGACGACGCCCGCGCCTTCGTCACCAAGCACGGCGAGCGATCCCTCGTCGAGACGAGCCCGACGTGGCGCATGGTCGTCTCCCCCGGCAAGGGCACCTTCCACCGCTCCGAGGAATCAGCGGGTCTCGACGTCCTGGCGCCCGGCACCAGCATCGGCGAGGTCGCCAACACGCGCGACAGCACGACGGTGACGGCCCAGCACGGGGGCCAGGTCGTCGAGTGGCTCGTCGAGGACGGCGACCTCGTGTCCCCTGGGCAGCCGCTGATCCGCCTCCACCCCGAGGGCGTGTCCTGATGCCGACCAGCATCGCCTCGATCTCAGGTGCGCCGCACGCCCGGGTGCTGGGTGTCGGCGCCTACCGGCCGACCCGCCTCGTGCCCAACTCCGACGTCGTCGACGCGATCGACTCCAGCGACGAGTGGATCCAGCAGCGCTCGGGCATCAAGTCGCGCCGGTGGGCCGGCCCCGAGGAGTCCGTGCAGATGATGTCGGTCGCGGCGTCCCGCGTGGCGCTCGAGCGAGCCGGTCTCGACGGCAGCCAGATCGACTGCGTGGTCGTGGCGACCGTCAGCCACCTGCTCCAGACCCCGGCCGTCGCCACGGCGATCGCCCACGAGCTCGGCACCGACGCCGCGGCCTTCGACATCTCGGCCGCGTGCTCGGGGTTCTGCCACGGCATGGCCATGGCGGCCGACTTCGTCCGTGCCGGCAGCGCCCGCCACGTCCTGGTCATCGGGGTCGAGCGCCTCACCGACATCCTCGACCTCACCGACCGTGGCACCGCCTTCATCTTCGCCGACGGGGCGGGGGCCGCCGTCGTCGGACCCAGCGACACCCCCGGCATCGGCCCGGTCGTGTGGGGCTCCGACGGTGAGCAGTTCGACCTCATCCGGCAGCGCGAGGACTGGCGCGACGTCGTCGGCACCCCCGAGGCGCCCGGCAGCGGAGTCATGCCACACCTGACGATGCAGGGCAACTCGGTCTTCCGCTGGGCCTCCTTCGCGATGGCCAAGATCGGCACGCAGGCACTCGACAGGGCCGGCATCACCCTCGACGAGCTCGACGTCTTCGTTCCCCACCAGGCCAACATGCGCATCATCGACGCGATGGCCCGCTCGATGAAGCTGCCGCCGCACGTCCGCATCGCTCGCGACATCGCCGAGCAGGGCAATTCGTCTGCGGCCTCGGTCCCGCTCGCGCTGGACCGGATGATCGCCGACGGCGAGGCCAGGTCCGGCGACACCGCCCTCCTCATCGCCTTCGGCGCCGGGCTCTCGTATGCCGCCCAGGTCATCACCGTTCCCTGATGCCCCACTAGTTTCCACCCATCTCCACCACTCCCTACAGGAAGGCAGCCCCATGGCCACCACCGAAGAGATCCGCACCGACCTCGCCGAGATCGTCAACGAGGTCGCCGGCATCCCCGCCGACGACGTCCAGCTCGACAAGTCTTTCGTCGACGACCTCGACGTCGACTCGCTCTCCATGGTCGAGGTCGTCGTGGCCGCCGAGGAGAAGTTCGGCGTCACCATCCCCGACGACGAGGTCAAGAACCTCAAGACCGTCGGCGACGCGGTCGCGTTCATCGAGCGCGCACAGGGCTGATGGCCTCGACTCGCGTTGTCGTCACCGGGCTCGGAGCGACCTCCCCGGTGGGAGGTGACGTCGCCTCCACCTGGGCGGCGCTGCTCGCCGGTCAGTCCGGGATCCGTCACCTCGACGAGGAGTGGGTCGAGCAGCTTCCGGTCAAGATCGCCGGTCGCGTCGCGGTCGAGCCGTCCGAGGTCCTCGAGCGCGTCAAGGCGCGGCGACTCGACCGCGCCAGCCAGTTCGCCATGGTCGCCGCCGACGAAGCCTGGGCCGATTCCGGGTTGGAGGGTTCGGGCCTCGACCCCGAGCGGCTCGCGGTATCGCTCGCGTCGGGCATCGGCGGGGTCACGACCCTGCTGGCCAACTACGACGCGCTCCTCGAGAAGGGGCCGCGCCGTGTCTCGCCCCTCGCCGTACCCATGCTGATGCCCAACGCTCCGGCAGCCAACGTCAGCCTCAAGTACGGCGCCCGCGGGGCCGTGCACGCCCCGACCTCGGCCTGCGCCTCGGGAAACGAGGCGATCGCCATGGCGATCGACCTGATCCGGCTCGGTCGCGCCGACGCCGTCATCGCTGGCGGCGCCGAAGCAGCCATCCACCCGTTGCCGATGGCGGCCTTCGCCAACATGATGGCCCTGTCCAAGAACGAGGGTGACCCGACCACCGTGTCGCGCCCGTGGGACACGGCTCGTGACGGGTTCGTGCTGGGCGAGGGCGGCGCCGTGCTCGTCCTGGAGTCCGAGGAGCACGCCCTCGCCCGGGGAGCGCACATCTATGCGACGGTCCTCGGGGCGGGCATCAGCAACGACGCCCACGACATCGCCCAGCCGGACCCGGAGGGCCGTGGCGGCACCCGTGCCATCCAGATGGCGATGCGGGAGGGCGACGTCGACCCGGCCCGGGTGGTTCACGTCAACGCGCACGCCACCTCGACACCCAAGGGTGACATCGCAGAGGGCCTGATGCTCCACGCCGTGCTCGGCGAGCACGTCGAGCAGTGCGTGGTCACGAGCACCAAGTCCATGACCGGGCACCTGCTGGGTGGCGCCGGTGCCCTCGAGGCCGTGGCGACCGTGCTGGCGCTGCGGGACCGCACCAGCCCGCCGACGATCAACCTGGACGACAAGGATCCCGAGGTCGACCTCGACATCCCCACCTCCGCGCGCGAGCTGCCGGCGGGCGACATCGTCGCGCTCAACAACTCGTTCGGCTTCGGTGGCGCCAACGTGGCCGTGGCTTTCGCCAGCGTGTGACCCGAGCAAGGACGGAGCCTGACATCTTGACCACCACCGCTGAGCCCACCAACCCGGCCAAGCCCGCGAAGCTGCCGCGGGAGCAGGACCCGCGTCACCCGGTCCACCGGCTGAGCGCGCTCCTGGACGACGGCACCCTCGAGCTGCTCACCGCTGACGACGACTCGGGCATGCTCGCGGCCACCGGCCGCGTCCAGGGCACCAGCGTGGTCGCCTTCTGCAGCGACGCGACCGTCATGGGTGGCGCCATGGGTGACGTCGGATGTCGCGTGGTCGTCGAGGCCTACCACCGCGCCATCACCGACGGCGTGCCGATCATCGGCCTGTGGCACTCCGGCGGTGCCCGCCTGGCCGAAGGGGTCCTGTCCCTCCACGCAGTCGGCCGGATCTTCCAGGTGATGACCCAGGCCTCTGGCGTCATCCCCCAGATCTCGGTGGTCCTCGGGCCTGCGGCAGGTGGTGCTGCCTACGGCCCCGCCCTGACCGACATCGTGATCCTGGGCCCCGAGGGACGCATCTTCGTCACGGGTCCGGACGTCGTCCGCTCCGTCACCGGGGAGGACGTCGACATGCTCCGTCTCGGCGGACCCGAACCGCACGGCCGGCGATCGGGTGTGGTCCACATCCTCACCGAGTCCGAGGCCGAGGCGCTCGACCGGGCCAGGGGCGTCGCCCACCTGATGGGCTCCCAGGGCGGCCTCGACGCCGAAGCCGTCGTCGACCGCGACCTTGCCTCGTTGCTGCCCGAGTCGCGCAAGCGGGCCTACGACGTCCATCCCCTCGTCGAGGCGATGCTGGACGACGACACGACGCAGGAGATCCACGCGCGCTGGGCCCCCAACATCGTCACGGCCCTGGGTCGTTTCGGTGGCCGCACGGTCGGCGTCGTCGCCAACAACCCACTGCGGCTGGGCGGCTGCCTCGACTCGCTCTCGGCCGAGAAGGCGTCGCGCTTCGTCCGGATGTGCGACGCGTTCGCGATCCCGCTGATCGTGATCGTCGACGTGCCCGGCTATCTGCCCGGAGTGGGTCAGGAGTGGGACGGCGTCGTCCGTCGTGGCGCGAAGCTCCTGCACGCCTTCGGCGAGTGCGTGGTCCCGCGGGTCACGCTGGTGACGCGCAAGACGTACGGCGGCGCCTACATCGCCATGAACGCCAGATCACTCGGCGCCACTCGCGTCCTCGCCTGGCCGGGCGCCGAGGTGGCCGTCATGGGTGCCGTGGCCGCGATCCGCGTGCTGCACCGGCGCAAGCTGGCCGAGGTCTCGCCCGAGATCCGGCCACAGGTCGAGGCCGAGCTCGCCGCCGAGCACGAGCGCATCGCCGGCGGGGTGGAACGAGCCGTCGAGATCGGCGTCGTGGACGAGGTGGTCGAGCCCGACCACACCCGCAGCGCCATCGCGACCGCGATCCTCGCCGAGATCGCCACCTCGGGCGTGCGTCGGGGCAGGCACGGCAACATCCCCCTGTGAGGGGTGTAACTCTCCGCCGCGTGTCGCGTTGAACCTTGTGTCCCACGCCACACGGAGAGAAACCATGTCCCGCTTGCTGACCGCCCTGCTGATCGCGACCCTCGCCGTCATCGCGCAACCGTCGCCTGCGAAGTCCGATCCGGACCTGCTACCCGACCTGGGACTCACCTCGACATCAACCAGCGGCGAGGAGTCCCCGCAGGAGGCGTCCGGCCGGACGTACGCCTCGGACCGCGTGCTGCGCAGGGGCTGTCGCACCTACCGCTTCAGCTACGAGGTCGACGTGCCCAGCCGCGACTGGGAGCTCACGACCTGGATCGTGGATCGTCGCGGCAAGGGCGTGGCGTCCCACTTCTTCGGTCCGGGCCTTCCCAAGGCTGACACTGCGTCGTTCAAGCTCTGCCGTGCGGCCACGGTCCCCGGCAAGTTCCGGATCCGCGCCCGGCTGTTCTGGTACGACGAGCCCACGACGCCGATCAAGGTCGACGTCCCGGTGACCCGCTTCCGGCTCGCCCGTCCCTGAGCCCTGAGCCCTGCGTTCAGACGACCTGGTGCAGCCAGCGCACCGGAGCACCCTCGCCTGCGTGGCGGAACGTCTCCAGCTCGTCGTCCCACGGCTTGCCGAGGAGCTTGTCGATCTCGTTGAGCAGCGTTGTCTCACCCAGTGCGGCCTTCACCACGGCCGCCTTGAGCCGGTCCTCGGGGATCATGATGTCGCCGTGGATGCCGGTCACGGCGTGAAAGACGCCCAGCTCGGGGGTGTAGGAGAAACGGGTGCCCTCGCTGGCACTGCTGGGCTCCTCGGTGATCTCGAACCGCAGCTGGTTCCAGCCGCGCAGGGCGGACGCCACTGCCGCGGCGGAGCCGACCGACCCCGCCCAGGACAGCTCGGCGCGATAGGTGCCGGGCTGGGCTGGCTGCGGGATCCAGTCGAGGCTCACGGCGACACCCAGCACTCCGCCGACTGCCCACTCGATGTGGGGACCCAGCGCAGAGGGGGCTGAGTGCACGTAAAGAATCCCGCGGGTCCCGACAGGGTCGGGGCGGGAGTGAGTGCGTGTGGTCACCGTGACCTCCTTGATATCCGACGCTGAGATGCGCCTTCCCCAGCGGTCTGGGCGACGGTGGCAAGGAGTTCGAAGTGACACGGATGTAATTGGTGCCCCCATTGTGACCCATGATGCGGGCGAATGCCAGTGGGACGGGCTAGGAACCCGCCACCGTGTCCCGGCGGACCCCCAGGCCGGTCAGGGTGGAGATCACCTCACTGGCGATTCCGAGGCCACCGAGATGGCTCTCGCCGTGGATGACGGTCATCGTCGCGTCCGGCAGACGGTCCACGCAGTGCTGCCCGTGGGCGAACGGAACGATGTGGTCGGCATCCCCGTGCCACCAGCTCACCGGCACGCGCACGTCGGAGAGCGCGAAGCCCCAGTCGCGGGCGAAGAGGACCAGGTCTGACAGCGGCGCGCTCATCTGGCGCCGCGCCCCGTTGTTGAGATCGTCGAGGAACATCGCCTTGAACTCGGGGCGGCCCAGCAGGGTCTTGTCCCCGGCCGGCTGCACCGCGGCATACAGGCCAAGGGCTGTGCCTCCGAACGGGCGGAGGATCCAGAACATCTGCGCCAGGAGGAACCCCGCCGGCACCCGGGCCACGCTGAGGACGGGCGCGCAGCTCACCGCGAGCCGGATGATCCCTCCCTCGGCGGCCTCAGGTCCCCGGGTGGGGGCCACCCCACCGAGGACTCCCAGGCCATGGATCCGCTCGGGCATCGCAGCACCCGCCGCAAGCACGTAGGGACCGCCACCTGACAGCCCGATCATCCCGAACGTGCCCACCCCCAGCACGTCGAGCAGCAGGGTCAGGTCCTCGGTCCACTCCAGGACGTCTGCATACAGGTATGGCGTCGACGTCCCGACACCCGGACGGTCGATGCCGATGATGCGTACGCCGTGCTCGGCTGCGAACACGCGCGCTTCCAGGGGGATCTGCCGACGCCCGCCGGGGGTCCCGTGCATCCACACGATCGGCTGACCGTCACGAGGGCCGTATTCGGCGAAGCTCAGGCGGCGACCGTCGCGGACGGCGACGGAGCCCTCCAGATAAGGCCTGTCAACAGAAACCATGACAGGCATCCTGACACGCTGGCCGGATCAGGCCATTCGCTTCTCGAGAAGTTCGGCACGGTCGGCCGCGTCGGTGAGCTGATCGCTGTCGATCGCGTTGGTCCGGTGGAACCAGGCCAGGGCATCGCTCTCGCGGCCAGCTGCCTCCAGCGTGTCGGCATAGGCGTAGCGCAGCCGCACGACCCACGAGGATCGGCTCTTCGAGGCCAGCGGCGCCAGCTCCAGCGTCCGCAGGGCCGCGTCGAGCTGACCCATGTCGCGGCGAGCGCCGGCCTCCACCAGCGTCATCTCAGCCTTCGCCTCGGGGGCGAAGTTGGCGACCGAGGGGCTCTTGGCCAGCTTCAGGGACTGCTCGGGGTGCCCCAGCGCCCGATGGCAGTCGGCCATCATCGGCAGGTAGGCGGTGGCCCCGTTCATCCTCTTGGCCGCACGCAGCTCGGACAATGCTTCGGCATAGTGTCCGGCCGCGTAGGCGGCCTCTCCCACTGCTTCGCGGACGATGGCGATGCGCGAGGCGCGGGCACGTGCGGCCAGCGTGTGTCGGTAGGCTGTCTCGGGATCCTCGTCGATGAGCATCCCGGCTGCCGCCAGATGTCTGGCGACCCGTGCTGCCAGCTTCTCGGGCATGCCCTTGAGCTGGTTGATCACCGCACGGTCCAGCTCCTGACCCGTCACTTCCTCCGGGAGCGGCGGACCGTCGTACTCCGCCTGGTCGGTGGTCCGGGGCACCTGCTCCTCGCGCGGCCGCTTCCAGTCCTCGCGCTGCCTGCGATCGGGACCTGAGCGGCCCCCGTCGCGCCGGGGGCCTCCACGCGAATCCGGCTTCCCGCCACGGGCGTCCGGCTTGCCGCCACGGGACTCAGGCTTCCCGCCACGGGACTCAGGCTTGGCCCCACGGCGCGCGGAAGGCCCACCTCGGGAGTCGGGTCTTGCTCCATCTCGAGCTGGGCGCTGGCTGCGACGGTCCTCGGCCACGACGGACACTCTCCAAGTTCTGCTCAACGTGCTTGATGTGTGCTGCTGGTCCCACGCTACTGGCCCGAGCCCCCAACGCAGCAGAGGCCACCTGTCACCAGGTGGCCTCTGCGCAATTGTTGTCCGGCGGCGTCCTACTCTCCCACAGCCTCTCGGCTGCAGTACCATCGGCGCTGAAAGGCTTAACTTCCGGGTTCGGTATGGGACCGGGTGTTTCCCTTTCGCTATGGCCGCCGTAACTCTGGCGGAACACACGCACCCACCAGTGTGGGGGTGTTCCAAGCATGGTTGAAACTCAATTGTTCAGTTGTGTTCACACGAACCAGCCACTCCCCAGGCGGGGTGTGTTGGTTGGGAACTGCATGTGGACGCGAGGGTTGGTGCAAACGTTGATGCGCGGGTCTCGTACGGGTTCGATCATGGTAATTGGTTTTGTACGGTGTTGGGACAAGCCCTCGGCCTATTAGTACCGGTCGGCTGGGCATTGCTGCTGTACACCTCCGGCCTATCAACCCCATGTTCTGTGGGGGGCCTTACCCAGTTACCTGGTGGGAAACCTCATCTTGAAACGTGCTTCCCGCTTAGATGCATTCAGCGGTTATCACTTCCGAACGTAGCCAACCAGCCGTGCCCCTGGCGGGACAACTGGCACACCAGAGGTTCGTCCATCCCGGTCCTCTCGTACTAGGGACAGCCTTTCTCAAGTTTCCTGCGCGCGCGGCGGATAGGGACCGAACTGTCTCACGACGTTCTAAACCCAGCTCGCGTGCCGCTTTAATGGGCGAACAGCCCAACCCTTGGGACCTACTCCAGCCCCAGGATGCGACGAGCCGACATCGAGGTGCCAAACCATCCCGTCGATATGGACTCTTGGGGAAGATCAGCCTGTTATCCCCGGGGTACCTTTTATCCGTTGAGCGACCACGCTTCCACATGCCGTGGCCGGATCACTAGTTCCGACTTTCGTCCCTGCTCGACATGTCTGTCTCACAGTCAAGCTCCCTTGTGCACTTACACTCAAAACCTGATTGCCAACCAGGCTGAGGGAACCTTTGAGCGCCTCCGTTACATTTTAGGAGGCAACCGCCCCAGTTAAACTACCCATCAGGCACTGTCCCTGATCCGGATTACGGACCTAGGTTAGACATCTAATACTACTAGAGTGGTATTTCAACGATGACTCCACAACCACTGGCGTGGCCGCTTCACAGTCTCCCACCTATCCTACACAAGCAGTACCAAACACCAATACCAAACTATAGTAAAGGTCCCGGGGTCTTTCCGTCCTGCCGCGCGTAACGAGCATCTTTACTCGTAGTGCAATTTCGCCGAGTCCATGGTTGAGACAGCGCCCAAGTCGTTACTCCATTCGTGCAGGTCGGAACTTACCCGACAAGGAATTTCGCTACCTTAGGATGGTTATAGTTACCACCGCCGTTTACTGGGGCTTAAATTCTGAGCTTCGCACTTACGTGCTAACCCGTCCTCTTAACCTTCCAGCACCGGGCAGGAGTCAGTCCGTATACATCGTCTTACAACTTCGCACGGACCTGTGTTTTTAGTAAACAGTCGCTTGGGCCTGGTCTCTGCGGCCCTTCACGCTTCCCCCAGCAAGTGGGTTCACGCTCCGGGCCCCCCTTCTCCCGAAGTTACGGGGGCATTTTGCCGAGTTCCTTAACCATGGTTCTCTCGATCGCCTTAGTATTCTCTACCTGATCACCTGAGTCGGTTTGGGGTACGGGCGGCGCATAGCTCGCTAGAGGTTTTTCTCGACAGCATAGGATCACCCACTTCGCCTAACGGCTCCGCATCACGTCTCAGACATGTACCTGGCGGATTTGCCTACCAGGAGTCCTACACGCTTGCCCACAGACAACCATCGCTGTGGTTGGGCTACCTTCCTGTGTCACCCCATCGCTTGACTACTACCAGATCGGGTCCCACGCTCCGCTCGAACGCCTCGCCCCGAAGGGTCCGGTCACTCGAGTTTCGGGTGGTTAGCATCACCAGCCTCGTCATGGGCGCTACTTTGCCGGTACGGGAATATCAACCCGTTGTCCATCGACTACGCCTGTCGGCCTCGCCTTAGGTCCCGACTTACCCAGGGCAGATTAGCTTGACCCTGGAACCCTTGATCATTCGGCGGACATGTTTCTCACATGTCATTCGCTACTCATGCCTGCATTCTCACTCGTGTGGCCTCCACACCTGGATCACTCCGGCGCTTCACTGCCCACACGACGCTCCCCTACCCATCCAGCGCACTGAACACAGATCAAGTCCATGCTGGTGTATTCGCTGAATGCCATAGCTTCGGCGGATGACTTGAGCCCCGCTACATTGTCGGCGCGGAATCACTTGACCAGTGAGCTATTACGCACTCTTTCAAGGGTGGCTGCTTCCAAGCCAACCTCCTGGTTGTCACTGCGACTCCACATCCTTTTCCACTTAGTCACCGCTTAGGGGCCTTAGCTGATGGTCTGGGCTGTTTCCCTCTCGACTACGGAGCTTATCCCCCGCAGTCTCACTGCTGCGCTCTCACTTACCGGCATTCGGAGTTTGGCTAACGTCAGTAACCTGGTCGGGCCCATTAGCTATCCAGTGCTCTACCTCCGGCAAGAAACACACAACGCTGCACCTAAATGCATTTCGGGGAGAACCAGCTATCACGAAGTTTGATTGGCCTTTCACCCCTATCCACAGGTCATCCCCTCAGTTTTCAACCTAAGTGGGTTCGGTCCTCCACGTCGTCTTACCGACGCTTCAACCTGCCCATGGATAGATCACTTCGCTTCGGGTCTTGAGCGCGCTACTGAATCGCCCTATTCGGACTCGCTTTCGCTACGGCTTCCCCACACGGGTTAACCTCGCAACACACCGCAAACTCGCAGGCTCATTCTTCAAAAGGCACGCCGTCACAAGCCACAAGGACTCGCTCCGACGGATTGTAGGCACACGGTTTCAGGTACTATTTCACTCCCCGCCAGGGGTACTTTTCACCTTTCCCTCACGGTACTTGTCCGCTATCGGTCATCAAGGAGTATTTAGGCTTAACGGGTGGTCCCGCCAGATTCACACGGAATTTCAGGGGTTCCGTGTTACTTGGGGTACTGCTCCAGAGCCAGCACGATACGTCTACAGGGCTATCACCCGCTACGGCGCCACTTTCCAATGGGCTTCGACTTCGGTACTGGTTTCTTACTCTGCTCCACGCCGGCAGACATGGAAGAACAACCCCACAACCCCACACCTGCAACCCCTGCCGGGTATCACACAGATATGGTTTGGCCTCTTCCGATTTCGCTCGCCACTACTCTCGGAATCACTTTTGTTTTCTCTTCCTGTCGGTACTGAGATGTTTCACTTCCCGACGTTCCCTCCACACACCCTATGTGTTCAGATGTGGGTAACTGGACATGACTCCAGCTGGGTTTCCCCATTCGGACACCCCCGGATCACAGCTCGGTTGCCAACTCCCCAGGGCTTATCGCAGGCTCCTACGTCCTTCATCGGCTCTTGATGCCAAGGCATCCACCATGTGCCCTTCATAGCTTGTCTCAACAACGTCAAAACAAATCACTACAAAAGAACCCACACACACACCCCAATCAAAGGTGCACATGCGTACAACACTCGACTACACAAAAACAATTGCATTACATACCAACCAACACACAACCCTCAACCCCCACAAACGCAGGAACCAGGGCAGGCATCGATCGGATGCTCGCGTCCACTATGCAGATCTCAAACAACAACCCCACCAACCCCCACCACCCACCAACCGGCGAACAGCAGACAAAGGAGAGCTTCATGGCAGAAGACAACCAAACCAACCGGTCTGATGCTTCAGGACCCAACAGTGTGCCAACCCTCCCCCACCAACACCAACCAACGTTCCACACCCACAGACCCACACGGGGCCCCCAGGTAGTACTAGCCAGCCGACACCAACAGGAGTCAAGCATCATCGACGATTCCACTAGTGAACACCACCATGCGCCCACCCACGAACGGGGTGAGTCGGGGCGTGTGCTCCTTAGAAAGGAGGTGATCCAGCCGCACCTTCCGGTACGGCTACCTTGTTACGACTTCGTCCCAATCGCCAGCCCCACCTTCGACGGCTCCCTCCACAAGGGTTGGGCCACCGGCTTCGGGTGTTGCCGACTTTCGTGACGTGACGGGCGGTGTGTACAAGGCCCGGGAACGTATTCACCGCAGCGTTGCTGATCTGCGATTACTAGCGACTCCGACTTCATGGGGTCGAGTTGCAGACCCCAATCCGAACTGAGACCGGCTTTTTGGGATTCGCTCCCCCTTACGGGATCGCAGCCCTTTGTACCGGCCATTGTAGCATGCGTGAAGCCCTGGACATAAGGGGCATGATGACTTGACGTCATCCCCACCTTCCTCCGAGTTGACCCCGGCAGTCTCCTATGAGTCCCCACCATTACGTGCTGGCAACATAGAACGAGGGTTGCGCTCGTTGCGGGACTTAACCCAACATCTCACGACACGAGCTGACGACAGCCATGCACCACCTGTACACCGACAAAAGGGGCCTGATCTCTCAGGCTTTCCGGTGTATGTCAAACCCAGGTAAGGTTCTTCGCGTTGCATCGAATTAATCCGCATGCTCCGCCGCTTGTGCGGGCCCCCGTCAATTCCTTTGAGTTTTAGCCTTGCGGCCGTACTCCCCAGGCGGGGCGCTTAATGCGTTAGCTGCGGCACGGAACCCATGGAATAGGCCCCACACCTAGCGCCCAACGTTTACGGTGTGGACTACCAGGGTATCTAATCCTGTTCGCTCCCCACACTTTCGCTCCTCAGCGTCAGGTAATGCCCAGAGAACCGCCTTCGCCACCGGTGTTCCTCCTGATATCTGCGCATTTCACCGCTACACCAGGAATTCCGTTCTCCCCTGCATACCTCTAGTCTGCCCGTATCGAAAGCAAGCACGCAGTTAAGCTGCGTGTTTTCACTCCCGACGCGACAAACCGCCTACGAGCCCTTTACGCCCAATAATTCCGGACAACGCTCGCACCCTACGTATTACCGCGGCTGCTGGCACGTAGTTGGCCGGTGCTTCTTCTGCACATACCGTCACTTTCGCTTCGTCTGTGCTGAAAGAGGTTTACAACCCGAAGGCCGTCATCCCTCACGCGGCGTTGCTGGATCAGGCTTCCGCCCATTGTCCAATATTCCCCACTGCTGCCTCCCGTAGGAGTCTGGGCCGTGTCTCAGTCCCAGTGTGGCCGGTCACCCTCTCAGGCCGGCTACCCGTCGAAGCCATGGTAGGCCATTACCCCACCATCAAGCTGATAGGCCGCGAGCACATCCCCCACCGAAAAACTTTCCACCACAACCCATGCGGGCCGAGGTCATATCCGGTATTAATCACCGTTTCCGGTGGCTATCCCAAAGTGGAGGGCAGATTACTCACGTGTTACTCACCCGTTCGCCGCTCGAGTACCACCGAAGTGGCCTTTCCGCTCGACTTGCATGTGTTAAGCACGCCGCCAGCGTTCGTCCTGAGCCAGGATCAAACTCTCCATCGAAAAACAACACCCCACACCCACCAAAGCAGACATGAGGAAAAAGAGAGCCACATCCCCTGACAAAAAACAAAACACTGACAAAAAAATATTGTCAGAAATTATTGTCTTCACCAAAGAAACCACCACCACAACCAAAAAGGCCATGATGACGGGGCAAAACAAACTAATTCGTCGACTATGACACACTGTTGAGTTCTCAAACATCACACGCACATCGCGCTCACCCAGAACAATCCGGACTTGCTACGACCGCTGATGGTCAAACTGTATGAGGCGTGTTCCCGCAGGAGCAAATCCTGGGCTTTTCGCACCTCGATCCCCTCAGCGTCTCGAACCTTCAAGGTCCGAAGTGGTGAGGAGGTGGCCGATCCGGGAGCCGGAAGCCCGGCCTTCTGGCCTTGCTTCCCGCCGCATCCCGGCGACGAAGTAGAACATTAGGCAGGTTCGGCCGATCATGCAAATCCATTCCGTGTGACCGCGCCCACATGGGCCTGCGGATCGCTGTTTCCGCAGGTCAGGGGCCACTTTTTGGTTTCGTCAGGCGACCTGGACCCCGGCGAAGCGCTTCTTGCCGCGGCGCAGGACGAGCCAGCTGCCGGCCAAGAGGTCGCCCTCCGACGGCACGTGCTCGGGATCCTCGACGCGCACGTTGTTCACGTAGGCGCCGCCCTCGCCGATCGTGCGGCGGGCGTCGCCCTTGCTCGTGGCCAGGCCCGCGGTCACGAACAGGTCGACGACCGAAGGGATCTGGCTGCGCTCGACGGCGGCGGTTCCGGCCTCCGCCAGTGCGGCGGCCAGCGTCGCCGCGCTGAGGGCCTGCAGGTCACCCCCGCCGAACAGGGCCGCCGCAGCCGCCTTGGCCTGCTCGGTCTCGGCGGCGCCGTGGACGAGCGTGGTCACCTCGTCCGCGAGCTGCTTCTGGGCGGCCCGCAGGAACGGCTTCTGGGCCGTCTGGGCCTCGAGATCCTCGATCTCGGCCCTGGTGAGGAAGGTGAAGACCCGCAGCATCTCCCCCACCTTGGCGTCCTCGACGTTGAGCCAGAACTGGTGGAAGGCGTAGGGCGACATCATCTCGGGGTCGAGCCACAGGGCTCCCCCTCCGTCTTGCCGTACTTCGTCCCGTCCGACTTGGTCAGCAGCGGGGTCGCGAACGCATGCACCCGCCCCCGTCCGCCCGGCGCACGAGCTCGGCGCCCGCCGTGAGGTTGCCCCACTGGTCGGAGCCGCCGAACTGCAAGGTGATGTCGTGATCGCGATGGAGGGTGAGGAAGTCGAGCGACTGCAGCAGGACGTAGGAGAACTCGGTGTAGGAGATGCCCGACTCGAGCCGGCGCGCGACCACGTCGCGCGAGAGCATGCGGTTCACCGGGAAGTGCTTGCCGATGTCACGCAGGAAGTCGATCACCGACATCGATGCGGTCCAGTCGTAGTTGTCGACCATGGTCGCGGCGTTGTCGCCCTCGAAGGACAGGAAGGGCTCGATCTGCGCCCGGACCCGGGCGACCCAGTCCTTCACCGTGTCGATCGTGTTGAGGGTGCGCTCTCCCGACTCCTTGGGGTCGCCGATCATGCCGGTCGCGCCGCCGACGAGGGCGTAGGGACGATGCCCTGCGTCCTGGAGGCGCTTCGCGGTGAGCACCTGGACCAGGTGTCCCATGTGCAGGCTGGGAGCCGTCGGGTCGAAGCCGACATAGAAGCGAACGCTGCCCGAGCCCAACGCGTGGCGAAGCTCGGCCGGGTCGGTCGAGTGGGCGAGCAGGCCGCGCCACTCGAGCTCATCGAGGACGTTCGGAGACGACACGCGGGTCCTTCCGGTCGGGATCCTCCGAGCCTCGGAGGCGGCCCTAGCCTGCCAGACGGGCGGCACGCCTAGCATGTGAGATCAATCCGGCCATGAAAGGGACGACGTTGATCGCTGGCAGGTACACCGTCGGTCGTGAGATCGGTCGCGGCGGCATGGGAGCAGTCCATCTCGCCCGCGACGAGGTCCTGGGGCGCGACGTCGCGATCAAGCGCATCGGGATGCTCCCCGGCGCGACGACTCCCGACCTGGAGCGCGCCGAGCGCGAGGCCCGGCTCGCAGCCATGCTCAACCACCCACACGTCGTCTCGGTCTTCGACCTCGTCGCCGACCAGGACCAGCACTGGCTGGTGATGGAGTACGTCGAGGGCGAGTCGCTCGCCGACCGTATCCGCAGCAACGGCCCGATCGACCACGCGGACGCCGCCGGCATCATCTGGCAGGTCGCGGACGCGCTGGCCTCTGCGCACGAGGCCGGGATCACGCACCGGGACGTGAAGCCGTCCAACATCCTCCTCACCCCCACGGGCCAGGCCAAGCTCACCGACTTCGGCATCGCCAAGTCGCAGGCGGACGCGAGCCTGACCCAGACCGGACTGGTCACCGGCTCGCCGGCCTACCTCGCGCCCGAGGTCGCCTCGGGAACCGGGGCCGGTGCGCCGAGCGACGTGTGGTCCCTCGGGGCGACCCTCTTCCACATGCTGGCCGGCTCCCCGCCGTACGACGTGGCGGACAACCTCATGGGCGGGCTCTACAAGGTGGTCCACGAGGAGCCGCCCAGGCTCCCCGACGCGGGCCCCTTCGACGAGCTCCTGCGATCGACGATGGTGCGCGATCCGGAGGCGCGATGGTCGATGGCCAACGTCCGTGACCGGCTGCTCGAGATCCGCGACGCACGGCCCGGCGAGGGCACCACGACCACCCAGGTGATGCCGGCCGTGCCGGCGGCAGCCACCGAGGTCATCGACGAGCCCGTCGGTCCGGTCCGTCCCGTGCCTCCCGCGCAACCCGTGCCACCGGCCGAGCCCGCTGAGTCGGCTGCCCCGGCTGCCGTCGCCGCCGGCTCCCCGGAGCGCCGACCACGTTGGCCGTGGGTCGCAGCCCTCGCAGCAGCCGCTGCTGTGGTCCTCGTCCTCGTGCTGTTGAACTCGGGCGACAAGGCCGACGACGACCCCGAGCAGGCCGCCACCGAGGAGCCTTCGTCGCAGAGCACGAGCGAGTCGCCCACACAGACCACCAGCGACCAGCCCCCCAGCCCGACCGCAGCCAGCACGCGGGAGGAGGTCGCCGAGTTCGTCACCACCTACCTCTCGACCGTCACCAGCGACCCCGCGACGACGTTCGAGATGTTGACGCCGGCCTTCCAGCAGGCGTCCGGCGGCTACGGCGACTACAGCGGGTTCTGGGGGACGATCGAGTCCGCGCAGCCCAGCAACATCCGGGTCAACCCCAAGACGCTGACCGTGACCTACGACGTCACCTACCAGACCGTCGACGGCAGGACACTCAACGAGTCCAACGTGCTCCAGCTCGCCCGCAGCGGCGACGGCTACCTGATCGCGGGCGAGCCCTGAGCCGACGCCGCGGGCGCGCGCTCGACGTCGAACACGATCGTTGCTGGTCAGGCGGCCGCATCAGGCGCAGACTGCAGGAGTGACGTCGGTGTCGAGCCGCCCGGGCCGTCCGGGGATCGCGACGACGGTGGAGGTGATTGCCCCACCGCCGCGCCCCGTCCGCCACTTTGCCCGCTGGGTCGCCGCATCCACGCCCCGCGGCGCTGCGGTAGTCAACGTCGGGGGCGGCTGCAACGCCTCGGGTGAGTTCCCTCGGATCCGACGTCGCGCCGACCTGCTCGTCGCGGTGGACCCGAGCGCTCGGGTGCTGGGCAACAGCGACGCAGACGAGCGACACCAGTCGACGCTGGAGGACTTCGCCGTCGGGCACCCGGACCAGTTCGACGTCGCCTTCGCGGTCTTCGTGCTGGAGCACGTCGCCGACCCGGCCGCGTTCACCCAAGCCGTGGCGCGTGTGCTCAGGCCCGGCGGAGCCTTCATGGCCATCACCCCCAACCAGTGGCACTTCTTCGGGCTCGCGACCTGGGCCACGTCCAGGCTCGGTCTCAACGAGTGGCTGCTCAGGCGGGTGCGCGATCCCGGTCAGGTCAGCGAATACCACTTCCGGACCGAATACCGGATCAACAGCGTCCGCTGCATCAGCCGCCACCTCGAGCGCGCCGGCTTCTCCGAGGTGGAGTTCCGGATGTGGGACCTGCCATGCGCCTACGAGCCATACCTTCCGACAAGGCTGACGTGGCTGGCGACGGCGTGGACCCGCGGGGCGTATCGCCTCCACCGCCCCAACCTGATGGGGCACCTCGCCTTCAGGGCCGTGCTGCGCAGCTGACGGCGTGACACCTGAGTAGGGCGGGTGGGGCTCGAACCCACGACCCAAGGATTATGAGTGAAGGAGCAGCGTTCTCAGCCCGCCTCACTCACCCTCACCTGAGCGTGAATCGTGGGGGTCTGCCCACCCTCGGTTCTCTCTGTTTCTCGGTAGTTCTCAACCGTCTGGGGGACGATCTGGGGGACGGAGGGGGACGACCATGACGGTGGAGGCGACGATCCACGGGCGCCGTATGCGGCTCTTGGGCTCCCGGGAGGCCCCAGGCGTCCTGTTGGACACGTGGCAGGACCTGGACGGACAGCCTGGGTCGGTGACCCGCGTCGGGTTGGTCGCTCTCATCACGAATGCTTCGGACGGCGTAGAGAACCCGTTCCTACCGTGGGGCGACACGTACGCGGTGGGCTACGCGTCGCATCCCAGCAGTGACCCTGTGGAGCGGTTCCTGGAGGCGGTCCGGCAGGAGCGGGAACGGTCCAGGGAACGGCTCAGTGAGCCCCTCCAGTTTCGGCAAGTTCACCCGCCCCCCGATTGACACCTAGTTCGGGAGGCCCCCTGCAGGGACGACTACCGCCCGGGGCCTTCGTCTACCCGGAGCACAGGGAACCTAACTCGATCCTGCGTCTCTCCTCCTTCGTCCGGACTACATGCGGTCGAGAAGTTCAGCCTTCTTCGTTGCGAACTCGTCATCCGTCAGCACACCGGCTTGGTGCAGTTCTCCGAGTTTGCGCAACTGTTCGGGCACGTCTTGCGCGGGGGCGTTAGAAGGTACGTCCGCTTGCTCTCCCAGCCTATTCACCTGCTCGATGATGGCTTGCCTCAGGTACGGGCCAGAAACCTGATCGCACTTGAACTCGATGGAGTTCCCGGACGTGTGGACCTCCACCTGGGACCAGATGCCCTGGTTCCTGCATTCTGTCGACGACACTCGTGCCATTGGGATCGACTCCGTGCCAGCGCCAGAACGGAACAGCGAACCGAGTTTCCCCATGCTGACGAGTTCAACGCGGTCAGGAAAGATGACGAGGAACTGGTCGGCGGAGTCATCGAATGTGTGGCCGACCGCCACCGCTCCGGCGACCTCGACGCCCTTCTTCTGCGCTTTCGCACGGGCTTTGTCCGCCATCGCCTGCGCACGTCCGTCTGCCTTGGCTTGTTTCGCCTCTGCCTTGGCCGGGTCCTTCGAGAACATCCCCATGCTCTGAACATAGGGGAGGAAAGACCCCCGCGCTACGTGCATTGCTAACCCGCACCTGCACTCCGCTTGGGGTTGTCAGACGTCACCTCCGGGCGGCCTTGCGCACCGCGTCGTTGAACGCCCGGGCCCAGGCCCCGCCAGGCTCCGGGTCGTTCTCGGGAAGGTTCCCTTCCCCGGCGTCCGCGTTCACGCGCCTCCGGGGCTCCTGGGCGGTCTCCGGGTCCGCCGGGGCGGTCTGGGCCTTCTTGCTGGCGCTGAACGCGGTCCGGATGACCTCGTTCATGTCGTCGTGGGAGGTCACTGGGGCCCGCTGGCGGTCTGGGGCAGCGCCTCGGCCACGGCGCCCCAGTTCTGTTCCTGAAGTGGGACGTGCTCGCCAGGCTGGCGGACCTTGGGCGGCTTGGGCCCTTCCAGAGTCGCCCGGAGTGCGGTGAACACTGCCTCCAGGGTGTGGTCGTACCCGTTGGGGCCCTTCAGTCCCTCAGCCAGCCCCGTCGTGCCCGTACTGGCACCCCGGTAGGACACGGCCTGGCCGTCACGACGGGCCCGCTGAATCCATGCAGCCACGGCGCCCTGTGTCTGCACGTCGGTGAGGACGGCGGCCAGTTCCTCCAGCAACCCTTGAGCCTTCACACGGCCCTCCGCCATGGCGGCCTCCAGTGCGGCGGCTTGCTCGGCCCCCTCGGCGTTCAGGAGGTCCTGAATCTCGTCCTCGGTTCGCTGAACCGCGACCTGGAGGGCTTCCATCTCTCGGCGCTTGGCGGCGGCGTCCTTGTCGTGCGCTTGAACGTGCTTTTGCCCAGGGTCAGGCTTCCCGTCGATCAGGGCCTGGGCGTATGCCTCACGGTCAGCCTCCAGGGCTTGGTCCCTGGTGCGGTCCAGCCGGTCACTGGCCTTGGCAGTGTCCCTGTAGCGGTCCTGGAGTTCCAGGTGGCGAGCCTGGAGGCCGGTGAATGCCTTCCATTCCTCCACCTCGGGGTAAGTCATGGGTGCGATTCGTCGTGCCATGGTGGCGGTCCTTCCGTTGGGTGTTTCGTGGGTAGTTGTGGGTGGTTCAGTCAGTGAGCGGGTCGCCCATGGCGTCAATCAAGGCCGCCACTTCGGCGCGACGACGTTCCCCACCCACGGCCAGGGCGGCGTCCTGCATGTCTCCTGGGCCGATGGGCTCCCCCAGTTCCACTTCGGCGTCCCTCACGAACGCCAGCAGCCCGGCCAGGGCCTCGGCGCGGGTGATGGCACGTTCCAGGACCCGGCGGGTGGCGTGAAGTTCGCCCTCTAGCCAGGCGGCCAGGACGGTGGTGTGTGTCGGGCTCGTCACGGTCATGTTGTTTTCGTTCTCCTGAATCACTCGGTGACGCGGACGTAGTTGCGGGTGCAGTGGAAGCCGCCCCACACCGGGACCGGTTGGGCGGGGATCAGCAGCCCGTTGGGGGCCTGCACCCAGTCCTCCGGCGGCGGTTTCCTGGACGCGTCGGACACGGGCCCCGTGCGCATGTCGGGGGCCAGGGCCAAGGCGGCGAAAGACAGTGCCAGGGCCAGGTCGTCGTGGCCGGTCCCGGCGGCGGCGATCCGCACCCCACCGTTCTGAGTGGCTTGCGACTCCAGGCCCGCCAACTCCCTCAGTAACTGGGGGTCGTCGGGCAACACGAGCGCATCCGACGAAAGCAGATCCAGGAGGCGCCCGAACGCCAGTTCCTTGGACGCCTGGGTGGTGTTCACACGGGTGACGTACCGCTCCCCCAGGGCGTCCTCCAGGGCCTCCGTCGCGGGCCCGCCGACACCGTTGGTCTCGGACAACACCTGGACCACCTGGTAGCCGCTGACCTGTCCCGACTGGAGGAACGGCACCCCGGTGTTGCCTGCGGTGAACCCTCCACGCCACCCGCGCCTGGGTGCGGCCTTTGCGATCCTCGCTACCCGGTCCACCTGCACCCGGTAGCGGGCCTGAGAGGTCTCCAGCCACGGCAGGAAGAACACGGGGTGGCCGTTCAGCCCGTAGTCGTCCACGACCCCCAGTAGCGCCACGGCGTGGGAGTCCACCCGGTTGCCCCAGTCGGCGCCCAGCACCACAGTCCCGCCGGTTGCGTCCTCGGGAGACGAGAGCCGGTACGGGGCCACGGCGGCCATCAGGTCGTCACGGGAGAAGAACCCGGCGCCGCCCTGGACGAACTCGCACTCGTACTCGGTGCGCCACCGCAGCGGGTCCATGGAGGACCGCATCAGCGAGATGTAGCCAGGCGTGATCCAGCCGCCGTTGTCGGTAGAAGCGTCGGCCAGGCGCCACCGGAAGGTCCGCACGTTGTCGTGGCCGCCCTCCCCCTGCATGGCGAACCTGTAGAACAAGCCGCTGGCCTCCCAGGCGGTGCAAGCCAGCACCACCCGGGCGCCCTCCGCCTCCCTGGCCGTGATCGTCGGGAGCGCGGCGCCCTCCAGCACGTCATCGGAGACGAACGCCGCCTCATCCACCAGCAGCAGGTCGACCGTAAAGCCCCGGATCGCCCGCTCGGAGGCCGGGACGGAGACGATCTGCGAGCCGTTGCCCAGCAGCACCCGCTCTATGGACTCGTCCACCACCTCACCGGCCAGCAGCGGGTGGTCCAAGACGCGGCGGACCTGGCCCAGGAGCCGCTTGGACGACCTTTCGCCAGCGGACACGATCAGGACCGTCTGGCCGGGACGCCGGAACGCCCACCACACTGCCAGCACCGCCAACGCCCGCGACTTCCCCACCTGACGGGGCCCAACGATCACGGAAAACAAGGACTCCAGCGTCAAGGCCTCGGCCTGCCACGGGGTCAGGGGATGGCCCACCAGGGCGGCGAACGCCGCCACGTCCTCCCTGGCACGGACCAGCCGGTTTCCAGACGCCGGAACATGACTCATGGAAGGCTCACCACCATGGACGACGAGCCGAAAGAAGACGACCCCCTGCGGTCCAACGGGACGCACGACAGCGAACTCAGCGAGACTCGCAGGGCCGCATGGGCTCTCCACCGTGACCTGCTGGCCATGGCAGACAAGGCGGACACCCCTGAGTACATGCGTGCAGGACTGCTCGAACGCGCTCGGGCAGCGCAAGCCACATACGACGGACTCGAACAGTTTTGGCGCTGGAAGCATGAGCAAGAGCAAAACGTGCTGATGCTTAAGGTGGCGGAGGCCAGCAACCATCTCGCCCGACAGTCGAACACCACCGCGAAGGCGCTGAAGAACTGGACGGTCGTACTGGCCGGGGCCACCGTCATCCTCGCCGTCGCCACGGTCGCCCTCATCTTCGCCACGCTGGCCGCCTGACCCATCACGCCTCAGCCTCCGCGTCCATCTGGGCCCATACCTGGGCCAAGGACACCTGCTGGGCGGCCACGTCCTTCCCAAGGCGGGCAGCCGCCAACGGTGACAAGCCCAAGCGGTCACGGTGGCGCTCCAGAGCCCGCTCCACCTTCCCCAGGAGCGCGGCAGCAGACCGCACCTCCCCGTTCTCCGCCAACTCCGCCGGGACAGCCTGAGTGGCCGTGGCCTCCAAGTAGGCGCCCAGGCGTTCGCGCTGGGCCAGGCACCGCGCCAGGTCCATCACGGCACCCCGGTAGCGGGGCTCCGCCAGGTAGGCGGGCAGTTCCCCGGAGTCGGCCAAGCCTTGGGCTATCTCCCGTGCCCTGGGCTCAACCAGGCGCTCCGAGTAGGCGCCGTGGGTAACGGCAACCTGGTTGCCAGCGGTGAAGGGCTCCCAGGAGTAGCCCCTGGTCGGGGTGCCGGACGGAGGCCCGTTGTTGGGCGTGGGCTTCTGCTCGGTGGTCATTCCGATGCCTCCCCACTGGGGGACGACTGGGGGGCGGACCAGTAAACGTGCAGGTCAGAGCCCTGTTTTGGATTGGGAGAGGACATTGAATCCTTTGCTCTCACGGCGGGAGCACCCACGGCAGCGGCCTGCCAGACGCGCATCGTTTCGGCGCCTAGGAATCGCGCCCACGACCTGGCGGCCTGCCCCACTTCGCCCGTGGTGTTCTGCGGGTGTCTGTCTGGGGGTGTCTGGGTGAGTGTCTGGGCAGACGCGGCCTGTCTGGAGTAGGCGTCTGTCTGCCCCCTCTTTCTAAGGGGCAGACACCAGACACCTACGACGGGCTGAGACGGTCGGTGGGTCATACGAGTGGCTCCTCTGCGGGGATGACCCAGGTGGGTCGGTTCTTGGTGCCGTCGTTGCGGACGCGGCCTTCAGTGGCCAGGCCGGTCAGGGCGGTGGCGGTGTTTGGGCGGTGGCGGTTCAGTTCGGTCGCGTAGTAGCCGGTGCTCATACCGGGGGTCCGGTGGATGGCGGCCAGGAGCAGGTCCGGCAGTGTCGCGCTGGCGCCGGGGACGTCGGTGGGTAGGAGGACACCGGAGCCGGTGCCCTCGATCTTGCGGAAGGCGTACGCCAGGGGGTGTTCCAGCATCTCCCCGTCACGGTGCTTGCGGTGGTGGAGGGTCCGCACCCCGGCGGGGTCGCCCTTCAGCAGCAGGGTGGTGTCGCAAGCGTCGGGGAGAAGGGTGGAGCCGCGTTCCCGTTCGGCGTCCCAGCCGGTGTTGTGGAGGGCAAGGACCAGGCCCCCGGCGCTCTGCTGAACCCGCTCCAGGCCCTTCACGAACGCGCCCATGTCCTGGGTGTCCTCTTTGCCTGCCCCGGCGGCACGTACGGAGTCCACGATGGTGAGGACCGCTCCGTAGTGGGCGACTACGCGGCCCAACAGGTCGGCCTCCACCCAGTCGCGCAGGTTGAGCCCGTCCCGAACCCAGATGATGCCGTCCGCCCGGACGCCTTGGTGAGCCTCCCAGGCTCGGAGGCGCCTGGGAATGCCGTGGAAGCCTTCCAGGGCGATGTAGACGACCGGGCCGTGGACGCGGACCGGGATGTTGCCGGTGGTCTCCTGGCCGGTGGCGACGGCGGCGGCCCAGGACAGGGCGAGCAGCGTCTTCCCTAGCCCTCTGGCTCCGGCGAGCATGGACAGGCCTTCGGCGGGCAGCACTCCGTCCAGGAGGGGCGGGGTTCGGGGAGATGGTCGAGCGCGTCCCGGTCCAGCCCGGGGAAGCGTCCCAGGGCGGTGAGGAGGAGGTCGTCGCGGACCGGCTGGACCGTCACCGGGCCGCCCCCCGCTCGTACTCCATACAGGCCTGCTTCAGCGTCGCCGTGAACGCGCTGCGCATCGTCGCTCGGCGGCCACCCTCGACCTGGACTGATCCGGCCCCGGCGTCCACGAGGACGCGGGCGATCCGCTCGGCCGTCCCTGCTCCGAACCCAGTGACGTGGCGAAGGTCCACGATGACGCGGCGGTCGCGTTCCGGGGTGCCGTCCTGCCACCCGATGGGACCCCACGTGTCCAGAGTCAGGTCGGAATCACGCAGGTAGCCGGAGCGGTCGACGGGTCGGGGGGTGACGATGCACGCCTCATGAACCAGCACGGCTGGCCTCCTCCAGGTCGGAGGGGCCAGCGGTGTCGGCAGACCCGACCTCGTACGGCAGGCCCACCAGGGCTAGCAGAAGCGGCGCTGGGACGCGGCGGTGCTTGCCCACGGTGATGGTGGGGAGCGATCCGTCGTTTGCAGCGCGGTAGGAAGTAGCGGGGCTTAGACCGATGAATGCCCCGGCCTGGGTGATGGTCACCGTGGTGACGGCCCGGAGTTCCTCGACGGTCGGAGCGGTCACGACGCCCTCCCCATCAGTCCATCCAGGACCGCCAAGTAGCGGAGGGCGGCGTGGCCCCTGGGCTTCCGGATGCCGTTCTCCCAGTTGCTGATAGCGGCGTGTGTGACCCCGATGGCTTGGGCTATCTCCACCTGGGACACCTCGGCGGACACCCGGACGTGCTTGGCGGTGCCGGAGGCGACCAGGTGTCTGACCCGCGCCAGGGCTACGGGGTCAGGTGCTGAGGTGGTGGTTTCGTTCACGCTCCCGACGTTACATATTTCAGACAGGTTCGTGTAGACAGTAGAACTACATAGCCGTGTACCTCGCAGCCAGCGCCCTACACGGCCCACTACACACCCGTTACAGGTTCGTGTAAAATACAGGCATGGATGAACGAGACTGGCCCCAACGGCAGGCATTCCTGATGGGTCCCTGGGAGGTCATCACCTGGTGGCAGCCCGTACATGGCTCCCCCCAGGTGGTGGGTGTAGATATCCGGTCGTTCCACTCCAGCAAGGACGGCCGCCCTGGTCCTGCGCCCGATTGGGTCCAGTTGGGCCAACCGGTCGAGGGCACCGTGGCTGGGGTACCGGTTGCGACGACGTACTACGCGGGCGAAGAGCCTCGGGAGTTCACCGGCCTGGAGCCCATCGACGGGGAAGCCCTAGCGGTGATCACCAAGGCCCTGCTGCGGGGCCTGCCGTGGGAGTCGATCAGGGAAACCACCCGCCGGTACCTCCGCTGGAGCGCCGTGGGTGAGGAATCCCTGGCCGTGGACCCGGCGGCCAAGGCTAGGGCGAGGGACCGCGCCAAGGCCCTCCGGGAACCCATGCGGGCCTCCTACCCGCCGGAGCACTGGGAGGACGTGGCGAGGGTCTACAACGGCGCGGTGGCACGCGGTGACCGGCACCCCACGGCAGCGGTCAGGGACCAACTCATCCCGGCGCGGGTGGAGCGGGACCGGGCCAAGGCCCGGACGACGGCAGCGAACTGGGTCAGGAAGGCCAGGCAACTGGACCTGATCGACCCCGACAGGAGGAAGCAATGACGCAAGGCAGAGGCCCCAGCGGGGTCGTGAAGGAACGCCACGGGAAGCACTATCCCGTGGTCAGGTACTACGACGCGACAGGCAAGCGCCGGGAACGGTGGGGGTCCGCCAGCAAGACCAAGACGGCAGCCAAGAAGGCTCTTCGAGATGCGTTGCACGCCCAGGACCACGGCACCTGGAAGCCGTCGGCGGAAACCATGACGTACGGAAAGTTCCTGACGGAGCGGTGGCTTCCGAGCCTCACCAACCAGGTCCGGGAGACGACCCTCACCGGGTACGCCCGCCACGTCCGCGTCTACCTGGTGCCCCAGTTGGGTGGCATCCGACTGGACCGCATCGACGGCGCAGACCTGGCGGCGTTCTACGGGCGCATCCGCCAGGAGGGCGTGAAAGGTAAGCCCCTGGCGGAGAACTCGGTGGCGAGAATTCACGCCACCGTGTCCCGATCGCTTCGTGACGCAATGGAGTCCGGCCTCCGGGCCACCAATCCGGCGAGGAATCTGCCACGGGGTGCCAGGCCCAGGCAGGGCCGCTCGGGTGGGGTGACGTTGCGCTATTGGACCGCCGACCAACTGAACGTCTTCCTGGGTCACGTCCAGGCCCAGGAGCCCCGGTTCTACCCGCTGGCCCGTTTGGCGGCGTACACCGGCATGAGGCGCGGCGAGGTCGTGGGGCTCCGCTGGCAGGACCTAGACCTGGAGGCAGGGCACCTGTCCGTTCGGCACACCATCACGGCGGTGGACGACGCCAACGGTGGCGGCATGAAGGTCATCCACGGTGAGCCCAAGTCCGGTAAGGGGCGACGGGTGGACCTGGACCGGGAGACGGTTGCAGTCCTCCGGACGTGGAAGGCCCAGCAGGCGCAGGACCGGCTGGCGCTTGGTGGGGCATGGCCCAGCCACGGGCTGGTGTTCACGCGGGAGGACGGCGCCCTGTTCCATCCGGACACTGCGTCCACGTTCAATGACCGGCTGGTGAAGGCCACTGGTCTCCCCCGACTCACGTTCCACGGTCTCCGACACACCCACGCCACGATCCTGCTGGCCAACAACGTGCCCGTGAAGGTGGTCTCCGAGCGGTTGGGGCACGCCACAGTGCAGATCACCTTGGACACGTACGGGCACGTCATCCCCGGACTTCAGGGCCAAGCAGTGGACGTGTTCACCAAGGCGCTGGGGGGCGCGTGATGGAGGCCCCGACGAACGACTGGGGGACGAACTGGGGGACCAATCCCCCATTCCCCGGAATGGAACAGGGTCTGACCCGCGTTTCCGCAGGTCAGACCAGTAGGGCGGGTGGGGCTCGAACCCACGACCCAAGGATTATGAGTCCTCTGCTCTGACCGACTGAGCTACCGCCCCGTGACGGGCCGCAGCCTACGCAATCGGCCGTTCTCCGGACACGGGGCCTGGCCGCGACGAGCATGGAGACATGCACCGACTGATCGTGACCGCGCTGCTCGCCGTGACCACGGTCGGCGCCTTTTTCCTCGCCCCGCCCGCGCAGGCCGTGGTCGACAAGGACTGTGGCGACTTCGCCTCCCAGTCCGCGGCCCAGAGCTTCTTCCTCGCCGCCGGCCCGGGCGACCCGCACCAGCTTGACGCGGAGGGCGACGGGCTGGCGTGCGAGTCCAACCCCTGCCCGTGCTCCGGCACGGTTGCGCCGCTGATGGCACAGCCCACGTCGACATCGAGCCCGACCCAAGCCACCACAGCCACCACGAACCCCGACGGGTCCGGCAACAGCGGACCGGTGCAGCGACACCGCGGCAACGTCGTCCGGATCACTGACGGCGACACGCTCAAGGTGCGCATTCGCGGCGTGGGGGTGCGGTCGGTCCGCATCCTGGGCATCGACACGCCCGAGGTGTACGGCGCACGCGAGTGTGGCGGCGACGCCGCGACCACCCACCTCGAACGACTCGCTCCCGTCGGCTCCACCGTGCGGCTCGTGTCGGACCCGACCCAGGCCGACCGCGACCGCTACGGCAGGTGGTTGCGCTACGTCGAGCGCGGGCGCAAGGACCTGGGTCGCGAGCAGGTCCGCAAGGGCCTGGCGCGGACCTACATCTATCGCAACGACCCCTTCAGCCGCTCCCGTGCCTACCTGCGCGTCGAGGCTGCCGCCCGCGGCGGGATGCGCGGCTCGTGGCAGGCCTGCTGGTGACCTCACCCTGATCCGGTCCCGCCCGGCTCTGGCCATCACCGGGCCGGACCGGCGATGCTCGGGTCATGAGCGACGAGCCAACCGCCCTGGAACCGCTGCCCGAGGACTGGGAGAGGGCGCTGTGCATCGTGGCCCACCCCGACGACCTGGAGTTCGGTGCAGCGGCCGCCGTGGCGCGGTGGACCGGCCAGGGCAAGCACGTCACCTACTGCATGGTGACCAGCGGTGAGGCCGGCATCGACGGCCTGCACCCCGACGAGTGCCGCCCCCTGCGCGAGGCCGAGCAGGTCGAGTCGGCGCGGATCGTGGGCGTCGACGACGTCGAGTTCCTCGGCCAGCCCGACGGGATCGTGGAGTATGGCGTCGCCCTGCGCAGGCTCCTGGCCGAGGCGATCCGCCGGCACCGTCCCGAAGTCGTGGTGACGGGCAACTTCCGTGACACCTGGGGAGGCGCCTCGCTCAACCAGGCCGACCACATCGCGGTGGGACGGGCGGTGCTGGACGCGGCGCGCGACGCCGGCAACCGGTGGATCTTCCCCGAACAGCTCTCGGCGGACCTCGAGCCGTGGGGCGGGGTCCGCGCCGTGTGGGCAGCTGGGTCGCCCGAGTCGCGGCACGCCGTCGACACCACCGACACCTTCGACCTCGGCGTCGACTCCCTCTCGGCCCACCGCGCCTACATCGACGGTCTCGGGTGGGAGAACTGGGACCCGCGCGAGTTCCTCGAAGGCATGGCGCGGCAGTCCGGGCAGCGCCTGGGCGTCGCCTTCGCGGCGCCGTTCGAGGTCTATCCGCTCGGCTGGGGCGACTAGACCGGGTGTTGTCCACCCGCTCCTCGCGGGTGTTTGATGGGGGGATCCTTGGCGCACGTGCGCCGCCTCGGAAGGGTCGATCCCGATGACCAAACGCCTGTTGCACCTCATCGCCACCCCGCGCGGGCTTGCCTCCAACACGGGACGGATCTCGAGCGTCCTCCTGGAAGAGCTCGACGATCGCTACGACCTCGACGTGAGGTCTCTCGACCTGTTCCGGGCCGACCTGCCCGCGGTGGCGGGCAGCAACATCAAGTCCAAGTACGCGCTCATGACCGGGCAGGCCCTGGACGACGAGGCCCGCGCCTCGTGGGGGGAGATCGAGCGGACCATCGAGGGGTTCCTCGACGCCGACCTCTACCTCGTGACCGCTCCCATGTGGAACTTCGGGGTCCCTTATGCCCTGAAGTACTACATCGACGCGATCGTCCAGCCCGGCTACCTGTTCACCTATGACGAGCAGGGGCAACCCCGGGGCATGGTGCACGACCGGAAGATGGTGTGCGTCACCTCGCGCGGCGGTGACTACTCGCAAGGGCCGATGGCCCAGTTCGACTTCCTCGAGAACTACCTGCGCGCGATCTTCGGATTCGTCGGGATCACCGACATCAAGTTCTTCAACGCACAGCCGATGGACATCACGACCGACCTGCGCAAGAGCGCCAACAAGTCCGCCATCCGCGAGGTGCGGTCCTGGGTGTCCCAGGGAGCGTGGGACGCCGTCCCGGCCGACACACCCGCTCCGCTTCCGACCGACATCAAGCCCAAGGTCATCGTGGAGTAGGCCCGTGATGGCCGTAGGGCAGCTCGTCGGCATACCCCAACGCGGCGAGGACACTGGGCAACAGCGCCTTCGCCGTACGGCGATAGCCGGCGCTCGACGGGTGGAACCGGTCGACGGCGAACATCGCGTCGGGCTGGGCGATGAAGAACGGTCCGACCACGTCGCCGAGCGAGACCGCGTGCGCGCCGAGGCCCGTCGCGACCTGTTGCTGGAGGGCCGCCAGCTGGCGTGAGGCCCTGGCCCCGACTCCCCTGAGCGGCTGCGGCACGGCGGTCAGCGCGCCGAGGTCGGGACATGTCCCCACCACGACCTCGGTCGAGTGCTCGTGGAGCGCCTCGATCACCTCCGTGAGGTGCTGGCCCGAGACCGAGGGACGGACCCGATGGGTGACGTCGTTGCCTCCGACGACGATCACGGCGACGTCGGCGCGATAGCCCGCCGGCAGCGCAGAGAGCTGGGCGCGGACCATCGAGGTCTCGGCCCCGACGCAGGCGCCGGTGTGCAGGCGGACCGCGCGCCGAGTCGTCTTGGCCAGCCGCTTGGCCAGCTGGCCGCCGAGGGTGTGCTCGGGCTGGTCGGCCCCGAGCCCCGCGGCGATCGAGTCGCCCAGCATCAGCAGCTCGATCGTCTCGCCGTACTTCTTCTTGTAGGTCCGGTCTGCTCCGAGCGCGACCTCGCCCAACGGCTTGCCGATCAAGCGGCGGGCAGCTCGCGCCTGGAGGCGGAAGAGCTGGTGTCCCCCCACCCCCAGCACGGACACCGCACCGAGACCGGCTGCGGTCGCGACGAGCAGCGGTCTTGTCTTCCACGTCATGGGCGTACCGGACCACCATGACGTGTCCGGCATGCCAGCAGAGGGTGTCCGAGGGGTGTACGCCGAGCCGTGGCCGACGTCGAAATGACGAAGCCCGCCTGACGTGGTGCATGTCAGGCGGGCTTCTCTGCTCCCCCGGTTGGACTCGAACCAACAACCCTCCGGTTAACAGCCGAATGCTCTGCCAGTTGAGCTACAGGGGATCGCTTGTGCAGCGGTGGGAAACCTTAGCAAGCCGCACGGGAGGGGAGAAATCAGTACCCGCCCTAGAGCCCGACGTCGGCCCGGGCCGCCGTCAGAGCACCCGCGGCCGCCTCGCGGACGACGGGATCGGCCGGGTCGACGCCCTCGTCGTACTCGAAGAACCAGGCGACCTCGCCGGTCCCTCGGGGCGGTCGTCGGCCGATCACGCGCACGCCTCGACGACCGCTGAGCGGCACGTGACGCTGGAGCACGACACTGGCGGTGACCCGCTCCCGCACCAGCTCGAGCAGCCGTCGCGGCTCAGCAAGCGTGAGTGACTTCGACTCCTGCTCCTCGCCCCAGGTGCCGACCAGCACGACCTTGAGGACGTCGTTCTCGCTGTCCCAGTCGGCCGACTGGATCTCCTCCCAGGGCACGCGCTGCGCGCCGAGGTGGAGCGCGTCGCGGGTCCCAGCGACCACCTGGCCGTCGGCGCTCTCACAGGCAGCGAGCACTCGTTCACCCGACGCGACACTCGGCATGGGTGAGGCGCGGCGCAACGACCTCACTGGCTGCTCACCTGCTGGTCGCGGAGGTTGCGGCGGTGCTGCTCGAGCGCCACCAGCTCACCGAACATCTTGTTGTAGGCGCCGGCACTCTCGACCGGGTTGGTGCGCTGCAGGCGAGACTTCAGCTCGGCGATCCGGCGCATGGTGGTGAGCTCCTGGAGTCGGTAGACGTGCATGGCGACATAGGTCGGCGTGGGGTCACTGGGCGTCAGCACCGGCTCGACCCCGAGCTCGCTGATCGCCGAGGAGACTGCCGGGTCGGCCACCGAGGCACGCACCCGCGTGCTCCACCCGGGGTCGGAGGCGCCCGCCGCCGGCCCGCCCGCAGCGGCGACTGCCTCCCACACCCCGCGATAGGTGGGGTGGCTGAAGTCGCTCGGGCCGACCCCGTTGATCACCCGACCCACCGATGTCGGGTGCTGGATGACGATCTTGAGCGTCTCGCGCTCGATGGCGAACCGGGGGTCGCGCAGGTTGGGCACCTGGGGACGCTGCTGGACGGGCAGCGCCTCCTCCACACCCCGCGCGGGCGTATGGCGCTCGGCCGGCCTCGCCGCGCGGGCAGCCGCGCGGCGTACTTCTGTCCTCGCCTCGTCGACGTCGACGCCGATCATCCCGGCGATCTCGCGGGCGAACGAGTCGACCTTGGACCTGTCCCGGATGCTCGAGACCAACCCGGCCGCCTCGCGCAGCGCGTCGACCCGGCCGTCTGCACGGTCGAGGTCGAACTTGGTGAGCACGTTGGTCAGCACGAAGCGATAGAGCGGCTGGCGCTTGGCGACGAGCTCGCGCACGGCCGCGTCGCCCTTCTGGATCCGCAGGTCGCACGGGTCGAGACCGTCGGGCTCGACGGCGACATAGGTCTGGGAGACGAAGTTCTGGTCGCCGCCGAAGGCCTTGAGGGCTGCCTTCTGGCCGGCCGCGTCGCCGTCGAAGGTGAAGATCACCTCGCCCCGGAACTCCTCGTGGTCGTGCAGGAACCGTCGCAGCACCCGGGCGTGGTCGTCACCGAAGGCCGTGCCACAGGTCGCGACGGCGGTCGGCACCCCGGCGAGGTGGCAGGCCATCACGTCGGTGTAGCCCTCCACGACCACGGCCTGGGAGGACCGGGCGATGTCGCGACGGGCCAGGTCGATGCCGTAGAGGACCTGGCTCTTCTTGTAGAGCGTGGTCTCGGACGTGTTGAGGTACTTGGCCTCGATCTTGTCGTCGTCGAAGATCCGTCGCGCGCCGAAGCCGATCGTGTCGCCGCTGGCGTCCCGGATCGGCCACAGCAACCGACCCCGGAAGCGGTCATAGGCCGAGCGCCCCATGACGACCAGGCCTGCCGCCACCGACTCCTCGTCGCTCAGCCCACGCGCGCGCAGGTGGCGGGTGAGAGCCTCGCCGTCGCGGGGGCGAACCCGATCCCGAAGGTTGTCGCCGCGTCCTGGTCGAAGCCGCGGCCGGTGAGGAAGCCGCGGGCCACCTCCGCGTCCGGTGTCTCCAGCTGGCCGGCATAGAACTCCTGCGCGATCTTGTTGGCCTCGATCAAGCGCCCGCGCGAGGGCCCGCGCGGCCGCTCCGAGGGTGCGTCACCGTCCTCGCGCCGCAGCTGCACGCCGTACTTGTCGGCCAGCCGCTCGACGGTCTCGCCGAAGGTGAGGCCGTCGATCTTCATCAGGAAGGCGATGACGTCGCCGCCCTCCTGGCAGCCGAAGCAGTGGAAGAACCCGCGCGCCGGGGTGACGTGGAAGGAGGGCGACTTCTCGTCGTGGAAGGGACACAGCCCCTTCAGCGACCCGCCGCCGGCCTTGCGCAGCGTGACGTAGGACGAGACGACGTCGTCGATGCGCGCCTTCTCCCGCACTTCTGCGATGTCGTCCTCGCGGATCCTGCCTGCCACGGTGCGGAGTCTACGGTCGCGCGCCCACACCCGTGCGGGTGTCAGGGCGTTCCGTTCCGCGCCGGTCTTTGACAGGTTGGAGGGATGAGCCATCAAGCGAATGACGACCAGACACTCGGGGCTCTGGTCAACCAGCTCACGACCCAGGTCCCCGAGCTCATCCGGAGCGAGATCCGACTGGCCCAGGCGGAGGTCGCCCAGAAGGGCAAGGCCGCCGGCGTGGGGATCGGCATGTTCAGCGCCGCCGGTCTGCTGGCGTTCTTCGCCTTCGGCACCCTCGTCGCCGCTGCCGTCCTGGCCCTCGACCTGGTGCTGGACGCCTGGCTGGCGGCGCTGATCGTGGCCGTCGTCCTGCTCGCGATCGCCGGTGTGATCGCGCTCCACGGCAAGAACAAGGTGGCCGAGGTCGGGTCACCGACCCCCGAGAGGGCCATCGACGGCATCAAGGACGACGTCGCGACGATCAAGGGAGGCAGCAGTGCCTGAGTCCAGGAGCCCCGAGGAGATCGAGGCAGACATCGCGCGCCAGCGTGAGCAGCTGGCCGAGACCGTCGACCAGCTGAGCGCCAAGCTCGACGTGAAGTCCCAGGCGCAGGCCAAGGTGGCCGACGTCAAGGACCGGGCGACGACCCCGGAGGGCAAGCCACGCCCCGAGGTCCTCGCCGCCGCCGGTTCGCTCATCGCGATGACGGCCGTCCTGCTGATCTGGCGCATGCGCCGCAACCGCTGACAACGAAGGAGAAGATCATGATGAAGAAGCTCGTACTGCTCGCCGCCGGCGGGATCGGCTATGTCCTGGGTGCTCGCGCCGGCCGCGAACGCTATGACCAGATCGCCGGGGTGGCCACCAAGGTCAAGAACGACCCGCGCGTCCAGGACGCCGCCCACCAGGCCACGGAGACCGCCAAGTCCCAGGCACCCGTCGTGAAGGACAAGGTCACCTCGGCGGCCGGTGCGGCAGCCGACAAGGTCAAGCCGTCCTCCAGCCACAAGGACGACCTGGAGAGCCAGCTCAACCCGGACAGCACCGCACTGCAGGACGACCCCTACCCCAAGGGCGACCTGCCCTGATCGGTCTCAGCGGCCCGTCAGCTCTCGATGACGCTTGACGGCCCGCGCGTCGGTGTATGACGCCACCTGGTCGACGATCACTCGTCGCCGGGCGGCGTCGTCACCTGCCGTCTCCCAGTCCTCGACGAAGGATCGGTCGAGCGCGTCGGCTCCCCTGGCCCACATGGCGTCGAACAGCTCGGCCAGCAGCGTGCGCTGACGCTCCATCAGGGCGAGCCGGTCGTCGGCCTGCATCACGTAGTGCGCGGCGATCCCCTTGAGGATCCCGATCTCGATCTCTGTCTGCCGCGGCACGACCAGGTCGGCCCGGTGACGGACGAAGGGCGCCTCGCGGACGGCGAACGTCGCTGCCTGGACGCTGCCGCAGAAGCGCCCGATCAGGTCGCTGGTCAGGTTCTTCATCGCCGCGAGTGAGCGCCGGCTGCCGTCGTAGGGAGTCGAGGGCCAGCTCTCCTGGGTGCGCATGCCGGCCAGCGCCGCCGCCAGCTCCGCGTCGTCGCACTCGGGGAGATACCACGCTCGCACCGTCTCCCAGAGGGCGTCGTGGTCGAGCGCGGTCAGGTCGAGGCGGCCGGCGACGATGCCGTCCTCGACGTCGTGGACGGAGTAGGCCACGTCGTCGGCGAGGTCCATCACCTGCGCCTCGAGGGCCTTGCGGTCCCCCGCCACCCCGCGCCTGACCCACGCGAAGACCTCGGCGTCGTCGTCATAGACCCCGAACTTGACCACGTGTCGCGGGGTCCCGTCGGCGTGGACGCCGCCGGGGTCGGGCGCCAGCGAACGGGGCCAGGGGTACTTCATGCAGGCGTCGAGCGTCGCACGGGTGAGGTTGAGGCCCACCGAGCCCTGGGGACCGAACGTCTTGGCCTCCAGGCGAGCCAGCAGGCGCAGGGTCTGGGCATTGCCCTCGAAGCCGCCGCAGTCCTGGCTCAGCCCGGCCAGCGCGCGCTCTCCGTTGTGCCCGAACGGCGGGTGGCCGAGGTCGTGGGCCAACGCGGCCGTCTCCGTGACGTCAGGGTGGCAGCCCAGCGCGCGGGCGAGGTCACGGGCGACCTGGGCCACCTCGAGGCTGTGGGTGAGCCGGTTGCGCACGAAGTCGTCGGACTGCGGGCCGACGACCTGGGTCTTGGCAGCCAGCCGCCGTGAGGCGGCGGCGTGCACCACCCGGGCGCGGTCACGCTCGAAGTCGGTGCGCACCGGCGCGTCCACCCGTTTGGGCGGCTCCGGCACGATCCGCTCGCGGTCGGCGTCGCCATACAGCTGCTCGATGCTCATCGTGCGGCGAGCCTAGTGCCGCCCACCCACGGGCGTGGCGGGACCGTGGTCAGTACGTCGTGACGTGCACGTGGTCGTAGTGGTTGGCGGTGGTGGATCCGCGATCGGACATCCCCCGCCATCCCTCGCCACCGCGGTCGACCGACCAAATGTTCTGGGAGAAGATGATGTAGGAGATCCCGAGGGCGGAGTAGTTGTCGCGCAGGAAGTTCGCGACCTGCCAGCCCCTCTCACCGGTGACCATGATGTCGATGGCGATGCCCTGGGCGTGCTCACCGTCACCGCGGTAGGTGCCGTAGGAGGTGATCTCGGGGAAGGCAGCGCACACCGCCCGGTGCACCTCGAGGATGTTCGGCTGGCCCGAGACCGCGGAGCCGTTGGTGCAGGCTCCGCCAAGAGTGGGCTCTTCGGGCTCGGCCGGCTCCGGCTTGGGCTTGGACTCGGCGAAGTAGCCCGCGCTGACCCAGCGCGACTTGCCGTTGACGACGACCTCGACGCGACCGTTGTCCTTGCGCCCGGTCAGTAGGACCTTCTCCAGGTCGTCGAGCAGCCCGAGCTTCTGCGCGTCCTTCTCCGGCCCCGACCACAGGTTGAGCTCCTCGGTGGTCCACATCTTGGTGTCTGCGCGCTTGATGGCCACGAGGGTGGCGCGCTGCTCCTGGCGCTCCTCGCGCTCGGCCGCCTTGCGAGCAGCCTGGCGCCCTTCGAGCCGCGACTTCGACCGCGACACGATGTCGGTGCGTTCGACGGGGCCCTCGGTGGCAGCCGCGGCGCTGATCGACGTGCTGGCGGTGCTCGAGGAGGCGACGAGCAGGTCGTCGGTCCTGGGGTTGGCGGTCAGGACGCCGAGGCTCACTGCGGACACCGTTGCCATCACGGCGACGGATCCCGCGACCTGGATGGGCTTGGGGATGCGGGCATTGGTCTCCCGCTTGTGGCGATGTTTTGCCACAGCGTTTGGTCCTTTGCTGTTGCGTACAGGGGGGTCGCGCCGGCGCTCAAGCGGGGAAGCTCTCAGGTGCGAGCACCGGTCACGATTGAGGAGTCAAGCACACGTCTTTGGCCCTGTCCGCATTACGGGCCGAGATCGCGCCCGTGTTTGCCGTCACCTTCGTCGATGCGCGGCGTCATCCACCCGTGACCTCGGTGGCGTCCTCCTGGACGTGCAGGTCGCGGCCATCGGTGTCGTCGAGCCACCCCTCGGGGAGGACGACGCGCTTGCGAGGGGCACCCTGGCGCCCCCGGGGCGTCCCCAGCTCGGCGGTCGGGAACGCCTCGTGCGGGTCGAGCTCGCCGAGCAGCTCGTCGAGTCCCGCCAGCGACTCGACGAGCGCCAGTGAGTGGCGCAGCGGCCCACCGGCGCGGAATCCCTTGAGATACCAGCTGACGTGCTTGCGGAACTCCTTGCAGCCGCGCTCCTCGCCCATGTGCTCACTCAACAGCTCAGCATGCCGGCGCATCATCGCGGCCACCTCGCCCAGCGTGGGCAGCGTCTCCACCGTCTCACCGCGGAACGCTGCGGCCAGGTCGCGGAACAGCCACGGACGGCCCAGGCAGCCCCGCCCGACGACCACACCTGCCACGCCGGTCTCCTCGACCATGCGCAACGCGTCCGCGGCCTCCCAGATGTCGCCGTTGCCGAGCACCGGGATCCCCACCGCGTCGACCAGCTGGCCGATCGCCTCCCAGTCGGCGTTGCCTGAATAGGCCTGCTCCACCGTCCGGCCGTGGAGGGCGATGGCGGCCACCCCGGACTCCTCCGCGATCCGGCCCGCGTCGAGGAACGTGAGGTGGTCGGCGTCGATGCCCTTGCGGGTCTTCATCGTCACCGGCACGTCGTACGGCGCCGCCGCACCCACGGCCGCAGCCAAGATGTCCGCCAGGAGACCGCGCTTCCACGGCAACGCTCCCCCGCCACCCTTGCGCGTCACCTTGGGCACCGGGCAGCCGAAGTTGAGGTCGACATGGGCAACGCCGTAGTCGGAACAGAGGATCTCGACCGCCTTGCCGACATAGGCAGGGTCGGTGCCGTAGAGCTGGACCGAACGCACCCGCTCGAGCTCGTCGAAGACGAGCATCTTCTTCGTCGTCTCGTCACCCTCGACCAGCCCCCTGGAGGTGATCATCTCGCAGACGAACAGGCCGGACGTGCCGCTGGCGACCATCTGCTCGAGGCACAGCCGTCGATAGGCCGCGTTGGTGATGCCGGCCATCGGTGCCAGGACGACAGGGCTCTCGACCCTCAGCGATCCGAGGACGAGCGGGGCAGGGCTGCTCATGGCGCCATTGTCGCCGTCAGGACCGCGTCTCAGCGATTCCGTGCGCCACGCTTCCTGGCCGGCTTGCGGGACTTCGCCGGCTCCTCGAGCGTCCTGACCTCACCGATCCACCTCACCGGCTGGGCGTCTGCTTGGGGCCAGTAGGTGATGGAGCCGAAGGTCGCGTCGGGCGAGGCCAGGAAGACCAGGCACTTCTTGACGTCGTCACCGCCCTCGAAGCTGTCAGGCAGGGGTCCCGACGGGCAGGGCTCGAACGGCTTGCTGAAGCCCCACGGCGGGGCCAGGACGCCTGAGGAGTCGCGCAGGTAGAGCGGCACGTCGAGACCCCCCAGGTCGTCGCTCCCCTGGTTGGCGAGGGCCACGTCGACGTAGTAGGGCTGGTTGGCCTCGGAGAACCCGGGGCCGACCAGTCCCCTGAAGTCGGCCGGATCTCCCTCCCGGACCCGATCCACCTGGATCTCCAGCTCGGCGTCCAGGTCGTCGGTGGGCCGCCAGACCACGGACTCGGCCTCACCGAAGGAGAGCACGATCGGAGCCGAGGGCGCACTCGCCGTGGGTGTCGTGGCTTCCGCTGCCGGCTCCGGGTCGTCGGCAGCGCACGCGGACAGGGCGAGGACCAGGGCCAGGGCGGGGAGCACTCCGCGGATCATGCTGGCATTGTGCACCCGCGAGAGATCAGCAGCCGACGAGACGCTCCGCGAACCATCGGGTGATGCCGTCGAGGCCGATCCGCTCCTGGCTCATGGTGTCGCGCTCACGCACGGTCACGGCGTTGTCGTCGAGGGTCTCGAAGTCCACCGTGACGCAGAACGGCGTGCCGATCTCGTCCTGACGGCGATAGCGGCGACCGATGGCGCCGGAGTCGTCGAAGTCGACGTTCCAGTTCTGGCGCAGCTCGCTGGCCAGCGCCTTCGCCTTCGGCGACAGGTCGGCGTTGCGGCTCAGCGGCAGGACGGCCACCTTGACCGGCGCCAGGCGCGGGTCGAGCTTGAGCACGACCCGCTTGTCGACGCCGCCCTTGGTGTTGGGCGCCTCGTCCTCGGTGTAGGCGTCGATCAGGAACGCCATCAGGCTGCGTGTCAGGCCGGCCGCCGGCTCGATGACGTAGGGGGTGTAGCGCTCGTTGTTGGCCTGGTCGAAGTAGGACAGGTCCTTGCCGGAGAACTCGCTGTGCTGCTTGAGGTCGAAGTCGGTGCGGTTGGCGATGCCCTCGAGCTCCTCGAAGTCACGGCCGGAAAAACCGAAGCGATATTCGATGTCCACGGTCCGCTTGGAGTAGTGGGACAGCTTCTCGGCCGGGTGCTCGAAGTGGCGCAGGTTGTCGGGGTCGATGCCCAGGTCGACGTACCACTGCGTGCGCTGGTCGATCCAGTGCTGGTGCCACTCCTCGTCCTCGCCGGGCTTGACGAAGAACTCCATCTCCATCTGCTCGAACTCGCGGGTGCGGAAGATGAAGTTGCCGGGGGTGATCTCGTTGCGGAACGACTTGCCCATCTGGGCGATGCCGAACGGGGGCTTCTGCCGGCTGGTGGTCACGACGTTGGCGAAGTTGAGGAAGATGCCCTGAGCGGTCTCGGGGCGCAGGTAGTGCACGCCGGACTCGTCCTCGATGACGCCGAGGTTGGTCTTGAGCATCATGTTGAAGTTGCGGGGCGGGGTCCACGCGGCGCGGGTGCCGCAGTTGGGGCAGGCCACCGACTCGTTGATGTCGACGTCATCGGGATTGTCCAACCCCTTCTTGGTCGCGAAGTCCTCCTGGAGGTGGTCCTCACGGAACCGCTTGTGGCACGACTGGCACTCCACGAGCGGATCGGTGAAGGTCGCCAGGTGGCCCGAGGCCTCCCACGTGCGGGTGGGGAGGATGACGCTGGAGTCGAGACCGACGACGTCCTCGCGCCGGGTGACCATGAACCGCCACCACTGACGCTTGATGTTCTCCTTGAGCTCGACACCCAGGGGGCCGTAGTCCCACGCGGAGCGGGTGCCGCCATAGATCTCACCGCAGGGATAGACGAACCCCCGCCGCTTGGCGAGCGAGACGACGTTGTCGAGGGCGGTGGGGGCAGGCTTGGCCACGGGAGTTCCTTCGGTTTGGCCGGCTGGCTGCCGGTCAGTGGTCGCTCAGACTAACGAGCGCGCGGACGCGACGTTGAGGTCGGTGCCCGGCTCGACCACTTCATAGGCACTCGGCTCGTCCAGGGCCCGGCTCAGCAACGGCACCGCGTGGAGCTTGACGTCGTAGGCCGACAGCGCCCGGCGGTAGGCGCCGACGTTCTCCCACCGGGTGCTCAGGACCCACAGGTCCGGGTCGTCGACGTTGCGGCCGACGGTGCCGCTCTCATAGCCGGGTCGCTGCGCCAGGGCGGCGTGGGCCCGCGCCAGGTCGTCGCGGAAGGCAGGGGCGTCACCGACGGCGACGCGGAATCGGGAGACGACCAGCACCCTTCGATCATAGGGACCGGCAGGCCCCGGCCGGGCCCCGAGCCAAACTTGACAATGATTCTCATTCTGCTGAGAATCGTTCTCATGTTCTCGACCTCCGCTCGCTTCCGCACCCTCTCCCTGCTCGCCGTCTCCACGCTCCTGATGACGGCGTGTACGTCGACGAGCGAGGCCGGCTCCGACAAGCAGGCCGTGGCGGCGTTCTTCCCGCTGGCGTGGGTCACCGAGCGCGTGGCGGGCGACGGCTGGAGCGTCACCAACCTGACCCAGCCCGGGGGCGAGCCGCACGACCTGGAGCTCGGAATCTCCCAGACGGCCGACCTCGACGACGCCGATCTCGTGGTCTTCGAGCACGAGTTCCAGCCGGCCGTCGACGAGGCAGTCGAGAACGTCTCGCAGGCCGAGCTGGTGGACGCCGCCGAGGTGGTCGAGCTGCGTTCGCTGGCGGAGCAGCACGCGGGTGACGACCACGAGGAGGAGGCGCACGAGGACGAGCACGGGCACGGGGACCTCGACCCGCACTTCTGGCACGACCCGCTGCTGATGGCCGACCTCGCTGACGCGGTGGCCGGTGCGCTCTCCGAGATCGACGCCGACGGCGCGTCGACATACGAGGGCAACGCCGCGGCGCTGCGTGACGACCTGGAGGCCCTCGACGCCGAGCTCTCGCAAGGCCTGGCGGACTGCGAGCGAGACACCGTCGTCGTCAGCCATGAGGCGTTCGGCTACCTCGAGCGCTACGGCGTGCACTTCGAGGGCATTGCCGGCCTCTCCCCCGACGCCGAGCCCACCCCGGCCGTGCTCGCGGCCCTCGAGGAGCTGATCGCCGACGAAGGCATCACCACCGTGTTCTCCGAGCGGCTCGCATCCCCGGCGATGGCCGAGAGCCTGGCGCGTGACGCCGGCGTCGGGACTGCTGTGCTCGATCCCATCGAAGGACCGGGTGAAGGTCAGGCCGCGGGCGACTACGTTGCTCTCATGCAGGACAACCTGGAGGCGCTGCAGCAGGCCAACGGATGCTGAACGCCGCCGGCGCCCCCGTGGTCGAGGCGCGAGACGTCGCGGTCGCCATCGCCGGCAGGCCCGTCCTGCGGGGCAACAACCTGACCGTGCACGAGGGCGAGTTCGTCGCCCTGATGGGGGCCAACGGGTCGGGCAAGAGCACCCTGGTGCGCGCCATGACCGGACTGCGCCCGCTCACCCAGGGGTCCGTGCACCTGTTCGGCACCCCGCTGGCCGACTTCAGGGCCCGGCACCGGGTCGGCTTCGTCCCGCAGCGGGCCACCGTGACCGGCGGGGTCCCGGCGAGCGTGCGTGAGGTGGTCGCCTCGGGACGACTGACCCGGCGTGGCCTGCTCCGCCTCCCCGGTCGCGCAGACCGCATCGCCATCGACGACGCGCTCGAGGTCGTCGGGCTCTCCCAGCAGGCGGCTGCCGGGGTCGCCACCCTCTCCGGCGGGCAGCAGCAGCGGGTCCTGATCGCCCGGGCCCTCGCCGGGCAGCCGGACCTCCTGTTCCTCGACGAGCCCACCGCCGGAGTCGACCTGCCCAGCCAGAACGCCTTCGCGAGCGCCCTGCGCACCCTCTCGGGCCGGGGCGCGACCATCGTCCTGGTCGCTCACGAGCTCGGCCCGCTCGAGCCACTCGTCGACCGGGCCGTGGTCATGCGCGACGGTCGCGTCGACTACGACGGTCCCCCGCTCTCCCACGAGGACGTGCACGGCCACCACCACCCGGTCCGCGAGAGCCACGACCACGCACCGCACTTCGGTTCCCCCCTCGACTCCCTGGAGGGCGGGCGATGAGCCTCACCGACCTCGTGGACCTGCTCGGTCGCGACTTCATGCAGCGCGCCCTGCTGGCGGCGCTCCTCACCGGGCTGGCCGCGCCGGCGATCGGCACCTTCCTCGTGCAGCGGCGGCTCGCGCTGCTCGGCGACGGGATCGGCCACGTGGCCGTCACCGGCGTGGCGCTCGGCCTGCTCACTGGCACATCACCCACCTGGACGGCCGTCGTGGTCGCCATCTTGGGCGCCATCCTCATCGAGGTGATCCGCGAGAAGGGCCACACCAACGGCGACGTGGCCCTGGCCCTGCTCTTCTACGGCGGTCTCGCGGGGGGTGTGCTGATCACCGGTCTCGCCGGCGACGGCGCCGCCGGCCTGCAGGTCTATCTCTTCGGGTCGGTCACGAGCATCAGCTCCACCGAGGTCTGGACGACCGCCGCCCTCGCGGCTGTGGTCCTCGCGCTCACGCTGGGCCTGCTCCCCCAGCTCTTCGCCGTGGCATCGGACCCCGAGTTCGCCCGGGTGGCAGGACTTCAGGTGCGCTTCTACAACCTGCTGGTCGCCGTCCTCGCCGCGGTCAGCGTCACGGTGGCGATGCGCACAGTCGGACTGCTTCTCGTCTCCGCCCTGATGGTCGTCCCTGTCGCCACGTCCCAACAGGTCGCCCGTTCGTTCCGCGCGACCCTGGTCGCAGCGATGGCCCTGGGCGGGATCGCCGCCGTCGGGGGTCTCGTGATCAGTGCCGCACTCTCCGCACGTGCCACCGTGGCTCCGGGCCCCTCGATCGTCCTGCTCGCGCTGGCGATGTTCGCGGCCACGTGGCCACTGGGAGTGTGGCTTCGTCACCGCAGGCGCCTGCACGCACCCTTCCCGTCCGACAGCGATGCCCCGCACCTCACCAGCGGCGAGCACCACGACCACGTCCACGGCGACGACTGCGGCCACCCGGCGGTGGAGCACGGCGACCACGTCGACTACGTGCACGACGGACACCGGCACGCACCCCACGGAGAGCACTATGACGAGCACTGAGGGCCCGCGGACCATGCGACCCACCCGGCAGCGCACTGCGGTGGTCGAGGCGATGACGTCGTTCGGTGACTTCCGCTCCGCCCAGGACATCCACGACCTGCTCGGCCGTGGCAGCACCCCCGTCGGCCTGGCGACGGTCTATCGGACCCTCAACGCCCTCGTGGAGTCGGGCGAGGTCGACATGCTCCGCACCGAGGACGGCGAAGCGATCTATCGCCGCTGCTCAGCGGCCCACCACCACCACCTCGTCTGCCGGTCCTGCGGCGCGACGGTCGAGGTGGAGGGCCCTGCCGTGGAGCGGTGGACGCAGGCCATCGCCGACGAGCACGGCTTCGCCGACGTCTCGCACACGTTGGAGATCTTCGGCACCTGCAGCTCCTGCCGGGTGCGCTGATCAGAAGTTGGGCTTGGCGCCGCCATACCTGCGGTCGCGAGCGGCATACGTCTCGATCGCCCGCCACAGGTCGCGGCGGTCGACGTCGGGCCAGAGCACGTCGCTGAAGACGAATTCGCTGTATGCCGCCTGCCACAGCATGAAGTTGGAGAGCCGCTGCTCCCCCGAGGTCCGCCACACCAGGTCGGCGTCGGCCAGCTCGGGGACGTAGAGGTGACGCGCGATGGCGCGCTCGTCGATCTTGTCGGGGCGGATCCGCCCCGCCGCCACGTCGTGGGCGACCCCACGAACGGCGTCGACCAGCTCGGCGCGGCCCCCGTAGTTGACGCACATCGTCAGCGTGCAGACGTCGTTGTCGCGGGTGAGCTCCTCGGCGACCTTGAGCTCCTTGATCACCGACTTCCACAGCTTGGGGGCACGCCCGGCCCAGCGCACGCGGACACCGAGCTCGTGCATCTCGTCGCGGCGCCGCCGGATGACGTCGCGGTTGAAGCCCATCAGGAAGCGCACCTCGTCGGGCGAGCGTGACCAGTTCTCGGTGGAGAAGGCATAGGCAGAGATCGCCTTCACCCCGAGCTCGATCGCCCCCTCGACGACGTCGAAGAGCGACGACTCACCCTCTTCGTGGCCCCTGGTCCGCGGCAGTCCCCGCTCCTTGGCCCAGCGACCGTTGCCGTCCATCACGATCGCGACGTGCCGCGGAACGAGGTCGGCCGGGATCGCCGGGGGCCGGGCACCGCTGGGGTGCGGGGACGGCGGACGGACGGTGCGCTTCACGAGCGGCAGCGTAGTGGTGGGGGTCAGCGCTCGACGTACGCCATCGAACGCAGGCCGCGCTCGAGGTGCCAGGCGAGGTAGGCAGCGACCAGGGTGCTGGCCTCGCGCAGGTGGCGTGGATCGGTCGCGTGGACGCAGGCCCAGTCGCCCGTCAGCAGCGCCGCCATCGTCGTGATCGTCTCCAGCGCGGGAGTCGCCGAGCCGGGGACCTTGCAGATCCGGCAGAGCACTCCGCCGGCCGAGGGGTTGAAGTAGCGGTGGGGTCCTTCGACGCCGCAGCGGGTGCAGTGGTCGAAGGACGGCGCATAGCCCGACACGGCCAGCGAACGCAGGAGATAGGAGTCGAGCACCTGGTTGGCGCCGTGCTCGGCGCCTGACATGGCCCGGAGCCCGCCCACGAGCAGCAGGAAGTGCTGGACCGAGGGCTCCTTCTCCTCGGTCACGAGCCGCTCCGCGGTCTCGAGCATCACGGTGCCGGCGGTGTAGCGCTCGTAGTCGAGCCCCAGCCGCGCGTGGAACGGGTCGAGGGTCTCGGCCTGGGTGATGGTGTCGAGGCTGCGCCCCTCGGCCAGCTGCAGGTCGACGTGGGTGAAGGGTTCGAGCCGTGAGCCCCAGCGAGACGTCGTCCGGCGCACGCCCTTGGCGACCGCGCGCACCCTCCCGTGCTGACGCGTCAGCAGGGTGATGATGCGGTCGGCCTCACCCAGCTTGTGGGTGCGCAGCACGATCGCCTCGTCGCGATAGAGGGGCACCCCTCCATTGTGCCCGCCCGGGCGTCGTCAGCGGGTCTGGCGGCGCTGGCGCCCGGAAGTTTTCCAGCACGACTGGGCGAACTCGGCCGTGAGCTTGTTGAGCCGCTCGGGCCGCCGCCGCCACTCGAAGATGCTCTGGGCCGAGACGAAGGTCGCGTCGGGCATCTCCTCGGCCACCATCGCCGCGTCCGCGGCCGGGTGGATCGGGTCGGCCGGATGCCCGATCACGAGGGCAGGCGCCGCGATCTGACGCCTCATCCGCGAGGACGGGGCGATCCGGCCGAAGAAGATCCCGTGCACGGCGGCCGCGACCGAGTCTGCGCGCTGGTTGCAGGTGTCGAGGCCGATGCCGACCCAGAACGGCACGATCCCGCGCGGGATGGGCTTGGTCACCCATCGCAGCGTCGTGATCGTGAGGGGCAGGAACCGGGCGGCGAACAGCAACGGACCGAACGCCATGATCCCGGCCTCGAGCCCGTTGTCGAGCACGGGCATCTCCAGGACGAGCCCCTTGACCCGGTCCGGGGCGATCGCGGCCACCTCGAGGGAGACGTTGGCCCCCAGGCTCGTCCCCCCGATCACCGCCTGCTCGGCACCGAGGTGGTCGAGCAGGGCGATGACCTGCTCGGCGAAGGCGGTCATGGAGTAGACGAGCGGGTCGGCGGGTCGGTCCGAGCGGCCGTGGCCGAGCAGGTCCAGGGTCACGACGTGCAACCCCGCGGCTGCCAGCGACCGCGCCAGAGGCTGGTGCATCCGTCGGGGCATCAGCTGTCCGTGGAGCAGCACGACCCAGGACCCACCGCTGCCGTACTCGGTGTATTCGAGGCGGTCGCGCCCACTGTGGGGGTCCTCGACGAAGAACTGACCGATGCGCTCGGAGACCAGCATGGTCGAAAACTACCTCCTGGCCCGGTTGATCGCGCTGACCACGGCCCGAAGGCTCGCCGTGACGATGTTGGGATCGAGGCCGACCCCCCACAGGACCTGGTCGCCGACCGCGCACTCGACGTAGGCAGCCGCGATCGCGTCGCCGCCCGAGCTGAGCGCGTGCTCGTGGTAGTCGAGGACGCGGACGTCGAAGTCGTGGGGCAGCTCGTTGATCGCGCCGACGAAAGCAGCGATCGGGCCGTTGCCCTCCCCGGTCAGCGTGACCGGCTCGCCCTCGACACGCACGCCGACGGTCAGCTGGTCCTTCTCCCCCGCAGCGCTGGAGGTGTGGACGGAGTCGAGGCCGATGGGGGTCTCGCGCTCCAGGTATTCGGCCGAGAACGTCGCCCAGATCTGCTCGGGGCTGACCTCGCCGCCCTGGGAGTCGGTGTGGGCCTGGATCACCCGGGAGAACTCGATCTGCGCGCGCCTGGGCAGGTCGAGCTTGTGGTCGTGCTTGAGGATGTAGGCCACGCCGCCCTTGCCGGACTGGCTGTTGACCCGGATCACGGCCTCGTAGGAGCGCCCGACGTCCTTGGGGTCGATCGGCAGGTAGGGCACGCCCCACGTGAACTCGCTCGTGGGGACACCGGCCGCGGCCGCGTCGCGGTCGAGGGCCTCGAAGCCCTTCTTGATCGCGTCCTGGTGGGAGCCGGAGAACGCCGTGTAGACGAGGTCGCCGCCGTAGGGGTGCCGCTCGGCGACGGGCAGCTGGTTGCAGTACTCCACCGTGCGGCGGATCTCGTCGATGTCGGAGAAGTCGACCTGCGGGTCGATCCCCTGGGTGAACAGGTTGAGGCCCAGGGTGACCAGGCAGACGTTGCCGGTGCGCTCGCCGTTGCCGAACAGGCAGCCCTCGATGCGGTCGCCGCCGGCGAGATAGCCCAGCTCGGCCGCTGCCACCGCCGTACCGCGGTCGTTGTGGGGGTGGAGCGAGAGGACGACGTGCTCGCGGTGGTGCAGGTGGCGGCTCATCCACTCGATCGAGTCGGCATAGACGTTGGGCGTCGCCATCTCCACCGTCGCCGGCAGGTTGATGATCACCGGCTTGTCGGCCGTGGGCTTCCAGACGTCGATCACGGCGTTGCAGATGCGTACGGCGAACTCCAGCTCGGTCCCGGTGTAGGACTCGGGCGAGTATTCGTAGAAGACGTCGGTGCCCGGGACGAGCTCCTCGTACTTCTTGCAGATCTCCGCGCCGCGAACGGCGATGTCGAGGATGCCGTCCTCGTCGAGGCCGAAGACGACCCGGCGCTGCAGCGTCGACGTCGAGTTGTAGAGGTGCACGATCGCCTGCTTGGCCCCGCGAAGCGACTCGTAGGTGCGCTCGATCAGCTCCTCGCGCGCCTGGGTCAGGACCTGGATGACGACGTCGTCGGGGATGAGGTCTTCCTCGATCAGCATCCGCACGAAGTCGAAGTCGGTCTGGCTGGCGGCCGGGAAGCCGACCTCGATCTCCTTGTAGCCCATCTTGACCAGGAGCTCGAACATCTCGCGCTTGCGGGCGGGGCTCATCGGGTCGATCAGGGCCTGGTTGCCGTCACGCAGGTCGACGGCGCACCAGCGCGGCGCCTGCGTCATGCGCTTGGTCGGCCAGGTGCGGTCGGGCAGGTCGAGCGGGATGAACGGCTCGTAGCGCTGGTGCGGCATGCCGCTCGGCTGCTGGGGGTTGCGCTCGTGGGCTGGGCTGCTGGAGATCATGACTGTCCTCGACTTCAGTGATGGCGGATGCCGGCGCGCTCAGCTCCCCGCAGCGAGGGGTCCGGCTGTCAGGCCCCGCTGCGGCAGCGAAGGAGGAGGCTGCGCATCATGATGGGTCCAGAGTAGCCCGGCCGGCCCACGTGGCGTCGACCTGTCTCACTCCTGCTCACGCGCGACCGCGGGCGGCGAAGGCCACGGCGGTGATGTCGAAGGGGCCAGGTCCCAGGCGCTGCCGACAACCTTCCCGCAGCCGCTCCAGTGCGGCGTCGTCGAGGGCGGCGATCGCCTCGCCCACCGGACCCACGCTGTGGAGGTAGGGCTCCCACCACTCCTCGAACGTCGGGTGGGTCACGGTGACCGCGAGCTCGACGCCTTTCACGTCCTCGAGACCCGCGCGGTCGAAGATCTCCTCGAGCTGCCCGGCAGCCCCGCCCTGCAGGCCCCGCTCTCCCGGATGGGACGGGTCCAGCTCGCGCATGACCTGCCACAGCGGCGCCATCGGCTCGCGCCCACCGGCCAGGTCCCACACGGTCGCGCCGACCCAGCCGCCCGGACGCGTCACCCGCGACATCTCGGCGATGCCGGCCACCGGGTCAGCCATGAAGTGGACGACGAGGCACGCGCCGGAGACGTCGAAGGAGTCGTCACCGTATGGCAACGCCTCGGCCGCGCCCCCGCGAACATCCACCCCGGGGAACCGCGCACGAGCCGCCTCGACGAACGGCGCCGACGGGTCGATCGCCGAGACCCGGTCCGCGCCGAGCCGGTCGACGAGGTGCTCGGTCCAGGCGCCCGGGCCGCACCCGACGTCGAGCGCCCGCTGGCCGTCCGCGATGTCGAGCCAGTCGGTCAGCTGTCCGGCGAGGGGGCGCGAGTAGCGCCCCATGAACCGGTCGTACGCCTTCCCTGCCACCTCGAAGCTCACGCCCGACGACGCTACTCCTCTCCTAGGCTGCCGTCATGGCTCGTCTCCTGGTGGTCCACCACACCCCCACCCCGACCGTCACTGCGCTCGCTGGAGCCGTGGTCGCCGGCACGGGCGACGAGGCGATCTCCGGCGTCGAGGTCGTCGTCCGGCCGGCACTGGAGGCAACGGCCGAGGACGTGCTGGCGGCCGACGGCTATCTCCTCGGCACCCCGGCGAACTTCGGCTACATGAGCGGGGCGTTGAAGCACTTCTTCGACTCCATCTTCCTCGAGGCCGGCGGAGCCCTGGCCGACGACGGGTCAGCAGGGTCTGGCGCCGGGGGCCCGAAGCCCTACGGGTTGTGGGTCCACGGTCGCTACGACACGACGGGCGCAGTGCGTTCCGTCCAGTCGATCGTGCAGGCACTCGGGTGGCGGCAGTCGGCAGCAGTCCTCGAGGTGCTGGGTGACGTCGGTGAGCAGGAGCGTGCGTCGGCATACGAGCTCGGAGGGACGATCGCGGCGCTGCTGGCCGAGTGATCTCGGGGCTCAGCGTCCGACGAGGTTCCTGGGTGTCACGACGTCGTCCACGGTGTATGGCAGGGGCGGAGTCATCGGCTGGAGCGGCACCCGGAAGTGGTGGAGCCTCGCCACGTCGGGGTCCACGACCTCGTGCCGGCCGAAGCTGATGCGGTGGATGCTCCGGAACGGGGTGGCGGCGCGGAACCTCACGATCGACTTCACCCGGGTCGCCCACCGGGTGTCCGGGTGCTCGAGCAGGTCTTCGCGCGCCCAGCGCGGACCCTGCTGGGCCAGGACGGGTCGCGAGGGGTCGTAGCCGGTCGTGTCGACGTTGAAGTTCAGGAGCTGGAGCCGGGGCGTCGTGGCCTGCGCCGTCAACGACGTGATCGACGCACCAGACGGGATGTTGATGAATTCGTCGACGTCGATGTGGGCCAGCCAGCCGCGACGGCCCTCGACGATGGCAGGGAGGAGCTCCCGGATCCGGCGGAACTGTCTCATCGACTGGGGGTCGGTGGCGGCGTACGGCAGCCGATCAAGCTCTTCGCGGTGGTGCTCGCGCCACACCTTGACCCGCGCCAGCCGATCGTCGACGGAGAGACCGTCGTAGTAGTCCCCCTCCTCCGGATAGAGGTGGGTCTCGACGCGTGCCGGCACGTCGAGTGCTTCGAGCACGCGCTGTGAGTCGTCGACGACGCCGTCGAGGAGGATGTGGAACTCGTCGAAGCCCAGCGCAGCGTGGAAGCTGACCCACTCGGCCAGCCGATGGGCGTCGCCGCGCGTCTGCGTGACAATGACGTGCGGCACCGCGCCAGACTACTTCGTCACCACGCGCCATCCCGGCCCACCGGGCCCTCGTGCCTGCTGGGTCGGCCAGCCGCCCCAGAGGTACGATCGCGGCTCTGCTGGGCGAGGGACCTCGGGGTGGGAGGAGACGCATGGCCAGGCGAGCGCTGTTCGTGCCGACCGTCGCCCTCACCGCGGTGGTGACGCTGCTCTCGGCGTGTTCCGGGCCAGGAGCCGCCGAGGAGGACTCGCCTGAGGTGCCAGAGCTCGGCGTGTGTCGTGTGCTGGCACCCGACGACGTCTCCGAACCCGCCAACTCGAGCGAGGTGGTCGACTGCACCGAGGACCACACGGCCGAGACCTACGCGGTCGGCCCGCTGCCCGAGGAGCTGTCGGAGGCGGCATACGACTCGAAGGAGGTCGGCGCGTTCGCCTACAAGACCTGCTCGAAGGCCTTCATGAAGTTCCTCGGGGCAGACGAGAGCCTGGCTATGCGCACGCTTCTCTCGTGGGCGTGGTTCCGACCCTCCGAGGAGGCCTGGGCGGACGGGGCTCGCTGGTATCGCTGCGACCTGGTGGGTGGCGACGAGGACGCCACGGCATATGCGAACCTCCCGGAGACCGCCAAGGGGCTGATGGCCACGGGGATCGGCCCGGACGAATGGATGCAGTGCGTCAACGGCGACGCGGTGCCGGGCGCGCCGCGGATCCCGTGCAGCCAGAAGCACACCTGGCGTGCCGTCTCGACCATCAAGGTCGGACGCGAAGAGGACCCCTATCCCGGCGACAAGGTCGTCGAGGTGACCAGCCGCGACTACTGCGGCGACCAGGTGAGCGCCTGGCTGGAATATCCGCTGACCTACAAGTTCGCCTACACCTGGTTCCACGAGGCGGAGTGGAAGACCGGCAACCGACGCTCGATCTGCTGGGCCTGGACGACCGGATGAAGCCCGTCCTCCTCCTGTGCCTGCTCGCCGTGCTCGCGGCGTGCTCGTCACCCTCGCCGACTGCCTCCCCGACGCCGTCCGACGCCCCCTCGTCGTCGACGGCTCCCCCGTCGGCGGCCGCGGACACCCCGACGTCGAGTGCTCCCGCTCCTCCCCCGCGCCCGGCCAGGGATGGCTGCCACCGGCTGACCCTGTCCCAGGCGGTCGCGCCGGTCGTCGCCGGGACGGACGTGCCCTGCCGGCAGAAGCACACCTCCGAGACCTACAAGATCGGCCGGCTGCCGCTCCTCGTCGGCGGCCACCTCGTGGCGGTCGACTCGCCGTCGGTGCAGTCGTATGTCGCCGACACCTGCCGGTCGACCGTGGGCGACCACGTGGGCGGCTCGCCGGAGGACCTCCGGCTGAGCATGCTGCAGGCGGTGTGGTTCACGCCCTCGGTCGAGGAGGCGGCACTCGGTGCAGACTGGTTCCGCTGCGACGTGGTCGCCCTGTCCGGCTCCGGACGCCTGGCCCTGCTACCGCGCTCGACCAAGGGCGTCCTGGCATCGTCGGACCGGTTCGCGATGTGCAGCACGGCGTCGCCGGACTCCACGACACACAAGCGGGTGCCGTGCTCGGCCAGGCACTCATGGACCGCGATCGCGACGGTCGGCCTGTCCGGCCAGTCCTATCCGTCCGCGCGCGCGGCGTCGCGGCAGATGGACTCGGCCTGCCGGTCCGCTGCCCGGGCCCGCGCTGCAGATCCGCTCGACTTCAGCTGGTCGCAGGAGCGACCCTCGCAGGAGCAGTGGAAGGCCGGCCAGCGCTACGGGATCTGCTGGGCGCCGGCGTCGTGAACCGACCGCCGAGGCACACGCCGTACGCCGCCGTGCTGCTCGCCCTCCTCGCTGGCTGCACCGCCACACCGCCTGAGCGTTCGGCCCCTGTCCCGTCCAGGCCCACGGCATCCGTGTCGCCGGCAACCCCCGAGGCGTTGCGCTGCGAAGAGCCGCCCCCAGCGCTGCTCGAGCGGGCCGAGGAGGCGATCTCGACGCATCCCGGGCCGGTTCGCGCAGCGGTCCTCGTCGAGGCGACCACCACCGAGACCGGCAGGTGGTCCGTGATCGCAGTCGAGCGGGCCTTTGTCCACGACGACGGCACCCCAGCGGGAGGTGCTTCACGTTCACTGGGACTCACCGACTCGGCGGCGGCGCCGGCGACTGCGCGTATCATCCCGCTTGGCGCTGGCCCCGCGCGAGGCGATCCGAGGGTGTCGTGGGAGCAGGTCAGGTGGACCGGCGAAGCCCTCGAGGCCGGGAAGCGTGCTGCGTCGAAGGCCGTCGAGTGCCTGGATGCCGGCCTGCGCTGAGCGAGGCGCTCGCCACCGCAGGGCCCGCGACTGCTTGGCTTCTCCTCATGACACGAGTCGAGCGCCTGGGGCCGGCGAACTGGAACGAGTTCCGCGACATCCGGCTCCGCGCCCTGGCTGATGCCCCGAGCGCGTTCAGCGTGCTCCTCATCGACGTGCAGGACGCGCCCGAGGAGCACTGGCGGAGCCGGCTCTCCACCGGCTCCCCGGTCCTCGTGGTCCGAAGCGGCGGGCGTCCGGTCGCCATGGGTGGCGGGTTCGTGCCCGAGGAGACGGGCCCGATGTCGGTGTGGGGCATGTGGACCGCACCGGAGGCCCGCGGTGAAGGACACGCCCGCGCGATCCTGACCACGCTGCTCGATCACGCGCAGGAGCGCGGCATCACCACCGTGGAGCTGCACGTGACGGAGGGCAACGAGACGGCTCGCAGGTTCTATGAGGACCTGGGTTTCGAGGCGACCGGCGAGTGGGAGCCGTTGCGCACCGGATCGGCGCTGCGGGTGGAGCTCCTCAGACGCGTCCGCTGAGGAGCTCTCAGAAGCCCAGCTTGCGCAGCTGCCGGGGATCGCGTTGCCAGTCCTTGGCGATCTTGATGTGCAGGTCGAGATAGACCGGTGTGCCGAGCAGCGCCTCGATCTGCTTGCGCGCCGCGGTGCCGACCTCGCGCAGCCGCGCACCCTTGTGGCCGATCATGATCCCCTTCTGGGAGTCGCGCTCGACATAGAGGTTGGCGTAGATGTCGAGCAGCGGCTTGTCGGGATCGCGGTCCTCGCGCAGTCCCATCTCCTCGACCACCACGGCGATCGAGTGGGGCAGCTCGTCGCGCACACCCTCGAGCGCTGCCTCCCGGATCAGCTCGGCCACCAGGATCTGCTCGGGCGCATCCGTGAGGTCGCCGTCGGGGTAGAGCTGCGGACCCTCGGGCAGCTGCCCCACGAGGAGGTCGGCGAGCAGCCCGACCTGCGAGCCGTCGGTGGCTGAGACGGGCACGACCTCGGCCCACTCGATGCCGGCCTCCGCGCCGAGCTGCTGGATGTCGAGGAGGTGCTGCCCGATCTGCTCGGGGGTGGCGAGATCGGTCTTGGTCGCGATCGCCACCTTGATGGTCCGCTTGACCTTCGCCATCTCCCGGACGATGAAGCGGTCGCCGGGACCGACCTTCTCGTTGGCGGGCAGGCACACGGCGACGACGTCGACCTCGGCCAGCGTGTTCTTCACCAGGTCGTTGAGCCGCTCCCCCAGCAGCGTCCGCGGGCGGTGCAGTCCGGGGGTGTCGACCAGGATCAGCTGGGCATCGGGGCGGTGCACGATCCCGCGCACGACGGTGCGGGTCGTCTGTGGCTTGGAGGAGGTGATGACCACCTTGGTCCCGACCAGCGCGTTGGTCAGGGTGGACTTCCCGGCGTTGGGGCGCCCGACGAAGCTGGCGAAGCCGCTGCGGAAGCCGTCGGAGCGCTCTCCGTGGAGGGGCCCTGCGGGCGCGACGCCGCTGACGTCGAAGCTGGAGTCGTGCTCGTCGTTCACTGTGTGCTCTCTCGTGCTGCGTCGTAGTCGGCCCAGATCTGCTCGTCACTCTTCCCTGCCGCCTTGCCGGCGCGCCAGATGGGTCCGGGATCCACTGCTCGAGGTTGCCGCTTCTGACCCCCACCACGCCAGTAGCCCATGACGTCGTAGGCCGACGTCGGCAGCTGTCGTTCGCGCATCAGGTGCTTGCGGATCGCGCGCATCTGCGCCGACTCCCCCGCCATCCAGAAGTAGCCGGGTCCGGCCGGCCACTCGATCGCGGTCACGACGTCGGCCGTCGCCGTCTCCACCCCCGCGGGCGGCGTGGTCCAGGTGATCCGGCCGGCGCCGGCGCCGGCGACGTAGTCGCGGATCGGCTCGTCGGGCGTCTCCACCCAGGCCGTGACCGGCACGTCCACGCTCTCGGTGATCCGGGCGATGGCCGGCAGGGCCGTCAGGTCGCCGACGAGGATCAGCCACGACGCGTCATCGGGCATCGCGAACGAGCCCTTGGGCTCGCTCACCGTCACCACGTCGCCGACGCAGTCGGTCGAGGCCCACTCGGTCACCAGCCCCTGCTCGTGCACCACGACGTCCAAGGTCAGCTCGACGCCGTCCCACGCCCGCACGGTGTAGTAGCGCGTCTGGAACTGCCCCGGGGCGGTCAACGCCACCCACTCGTCCGGGATGCCGGTCGATGCGAAGCCATCGAGACCGGGCCCTCCCAGCACCAGGCGCACGAAGTGCGAGGAGAGCTGCTCCCGCCGCACGACCTGCGTCTGGAACTGTCTTGCCCGGGTGCTCACCGGGCAAGGCTACCGGCGGCGACCGGCGATCACGGCCTCCAGTCCGGGCGCAGGGGGAAGGGCGCCGGTCCGGTCTCGGCGGCGCGCGTCGCCAGCACGTGGTGCAGCTCGAGCTCACCCCGCTCGAAGCCGATCCGGGAGCCGGCCATGTAGAGCCCCCAGATCCGAGCGGTGCTCTCGCCCACTTCGGCGACGCACTCGTCCCAGTTGGTCTCGAGGTTGCGACACCACTCGGCGAGGGTCAGCGCGTAGTGCTGTCGCAGGTTCTCCGAGTGCTGCACCTCGAGTCCGGCGTCCTGGGCCGCCCGGATGATGCTGCCCGAGCCGATCAGCTCCCCGTCGGGGAACACGTAGCGGTCGATGAACGGCCCCGTCTCCTGCCTGCGGTTGTGGGAGCGCGTGATGCAGTGGTTGAGCAGCCGACCCCCGGGACGCAATCGTTCACGCAGGTGCGTGAAGTAGGCCCGGTGGTTGCGCACCCCGACGTGCTCGGTCAGGCCGATGGAGCTGACCGCGTCGAAACCGTTCTCCATCACGTCGCGGTAGTCGAGGTGGCGAACCTCGGCGAGGTCACCGAGGCCCTCTCGGTCGATCGCGGCCTTGGCCCACTGGGCCTGGCGCAGCGACAACGTGACGCCGAGCGACCGAACGCCGTACTCGCGGGCGGCGTGCCGCACCATGCCTCCCCAACCGCAGCCCACGTCCAGCAGTCGCTGCCCGGGTTCGAGCGCGAGCTTGCGGCAGACGAGGTCGAACTTGGCGGCCTGTGCCTCCTCCAGCGAGGCGTCCGGACGCTCGAACAGCGCGCAGGTGTAGGCCATCGAGGGGCCGAGCACGAGCTCGTAGAAGTGGTTGGACACGTCGTAGTGGTGGGCGATCACCTCCGCATCCCGCGCCATCGAGTGCCGCAGCCCCTCGAGCGTGCGGCGCCATCGCGGGAGCTGCTCCTGCCGCGGCGGCGGGGGCGGCCGCAGCCGGCCAGGTCCCAGGTCACGCAGGATCGAGAGGGCATCGCCCGGCGACGGCAACCAGAACCGGAGGTTGTCCTTGAGCAGCACCAGCAGGTCGTAGGGGTCGCCCGGGTGCACTCCACTCACGTCGAGGTCGCCCATCACGTAGGCGCGCGCCATCCCGAGGTCGCCGGGCGCCGTCAACAGGTAGGCCAACCCGCGCTCGTTGCGCAGGTGCAGCCCGATCGCCGCGCCCTCGGGACCGGTCTCGCTGCCGTCGAATGCCGTGAATCGCACTGGCATGCCCCCGCGCGTCAGGCGCGCGAAGGCATCCCCGATGGTCATGCTCATCCTCGCTCCACCACCTTCTCGAAGAGACCGGTCAGCCGGTCGTCCCGGTCGAACCTCTTCTTGACCGCTGCGATGTTGGCGCCGTCATAGAGGGCGTCGAACGTCTCACGGTCGTAAAACACCTCGGAATAGAGCGACTTGTGGCCGCCGAGGTCGTGCACCTTCGCCTCGATCGCCCGGTTGCGCGGGGAGCTCGGCGCCTCGGGCCCGACGGCGACGTTGCCCCAGAACCCGACGTTGACGTAGGTCGTTCCTGCCGCCAGTGGATACGTCGGCCATGGCCGGGCCGGGCTGGTCCGCCGCAACCGGAGCGGGCACAGCCACACGGGTCGCATGCCGATCTCGGCGTCGAACCACGCGAGGAACTCGGGGAGCCGGTCGAGCGGCACCTCGACGTCCTGGACGACCCGCTCGCCCTGCGGGCGCCCGCGCCACCGGTCGAGACGGTCCCCGATCCCCCACCTGCGGTCGAGCGCGACCAGCTTCCAGTAGACGTCCGAGCGGCGCAGGCGTCGTGGCCAGACCCGACGCACGGCGGGGTGCTGCGCGCCGAAGGCACGCGAGCACCAGAACCAGTCGGTGTCCCAGCGCCACAGGTAGTCGAGCACCGTCAACCTGTCGGTCGACCGCTGCCGGATCGAGCGGTAGTAGACCTGCTGCCCGCCGTAGTCGCTGGTGGGGCCGGGAGCGTCGGTCCATCGAGCCAGGGTCAGGTAGGCCTCGTCCGGAGCGAACGCGACGCCGTCGAGACCGTCGACCCGCTCGCCCTCCCACCGGCCGGTGGCGACGATGCGGGCGATGGCGTCGGCCAGGTCGTCGGGGTCGTCGAAGCGCACGTGCCGGAGCTCGGCGTATGCCGCGACGCGCTCGACCTCGATGCGCAGCCGCGTCGCATAGCCGAGAGACCCGTAGGAGTTGGGGAAGGCGTCGAACAGGTCGTCACCCGGGCGGGTCGTGACGATCTCGCCAGCGCCGGTCAGCACGTCCATCTCGAGCACGGACTCGTGCGGCAGCCCGCTGCGGAAGCTGGTCGACTCGATGCCGAGGCCGCTGACGGCACCGCCGAGGGTGATGGTGCGAAGCTGCGGCACGACGAGCGGGACGTGACCGTGCCCGAGAGTCACCTCGACGAGGTCCTCGTAGGTGCACATGCCCTGCACCTCGGCAACGGAGACGTCGCCGGACAGGTCCATCGAGATGACCCCGTCCAGGCCGGACACGTCCAGGCCGGCGGTGTGCGGCGTTCGGCCGCGGAACAGGTTGGACGTCGGCTTCGCCAGCCGGACAGGGGCATCCGCGGGGAGTGCGGCGTAGGACTCCAGGAGCCGCGCCACACCGTCGCGATGTCGATCCGCCCCACCCACGGAGTGCACGAGAACGACGCTAGCGCGTCGTGGCGTTCAGGTGGAGAGGATCGAGCCGATCGTTCCCCGGGCGTCGCCGACGTGCACCGGCACACCGGAGCCCGTGAACTCCCGGGCCGCGTCGAGCGAGGGCTCCGCCTCGGCGGTCAGCACCACGGCCGCCTCGAGCCCCCGCGACCCGGACGCGATGGCCATCGCGACGCAGACGTCCAGGGCCGACAGCGACAGCGAGGCGAGCGCGACCGAGGCCCCGGCGTAGGTGCGTCCGTCGAGGTCGCGGACAGCGGCCCCCTCGGCCGCGTTGGTGCGGGCGCGGGTCGCCCGCGCCAGGGTCACCAGCTTGCGGTCCTCCGCGGACAGCTCAGTCATTCTCGTCCTCCTCCAGCTCGTCGTCCGACTGATCGTCCACGACGCTGACGAGCACCGTCCCGATCTTGTTGCGGCGACCGGTGAGGCGTTCGGCCTCGAACCGGAGGCCGTGGCACTCCACCACCGACCCGGGGATGGGCACCCGGCCCAGGTGCTTGGCCATCAGGCCGCCGACGCTGTCGACGTCCTCGTCTCGCACGTCGACCCCGACGATCTCGTCGAGGTCGTCGACGGGATAGCGGGAGGAGACGCGGTAGGTCGTGTCGTCGACGTATTCCACCTCGACCTCCTCCTCGTCGTACTCGTCGGTGATCTCGCCGACGATCTCCTCCAGGACGTCCTCGATCGTCACCAGGCCGGCGGTGCCGCCGTATTCGTCGATCACCACGGCGATGTGTTGGCGACGCGCCTGCAGCTCGGTGAGCAGCGCGTCGACCGGCTTGGACTCCGGCACGTAGTGCGCCGGACGCATGACCTCGTCGACACGCTGGGTGAACTCGACGTCGGGCTGTTCGAAGTCGCGCCTGACGAGGTCCTTGAGATAGGCGATGCCGACGACTTCGTCGAGGTTCTCCCCGATCACGGGCACCCGGGAGAAGCCGCTGCGCAGGAACAGCGACATCGTCTGCCGCAGGTTCTTGTGGCGCTCGATGTAGACGACGTCGGTGCGCGGGACCATCACCTCGCGGGTGGTGGTGTCGCCGAGCTCGAACACGGAGTGGATCATCTTCCGCTCGCCCGACTCGATGACGGCCGACGCCTCGGCGAGGTCGACGAGCTCGCGCAGCTCGGTCTCGGTCGAGAACGGCCCCTCGCGGAAACCCCGTCCGGGTGTGATGGCGTTGCCGAGCAGGATCAGCAGGCGTGGGAGCGGGCCCAGGATCGAGGTGACGAACGACAGCGGTGCGGCCGAGATCAGGGCGACGGAGGCGTCGTGCTGGCGCCCGAGCGTCCGCGGAGCCACTCCGATCGCCACGAAGGAGATCACCAGCATCGAGCCGACCGCCGTGAGGTAGGCCGGCCAGAAGTCACCGTCGTAGAGGTCGTGGATCCACAGCGCCACGAGGACGATGGCCGCGGTCTCGCAGAGCAGCCGGATCAGCAGGGCGGTGTTGAGGAAGCGCGCCCGGTCGTCGAGGATCTGCACGAGCCGGCGGGACCCGGGCCGGCCCTCTTCGGCGAGCTCCTCCGCCCGGGCGTGCGAGAACCCGCCGAGCGCGGCGTCGGCGGCCGAGAAGAGCCCCGCGACGAGGACGAGGAACGCTGCTCCCAGGAGCAGCCACAGATCGCCGATCACTGCGTCGGATCAGCGGAAGTCATCCGCCAGTCCTCCAGCAGCTGCGCCTGGAGGCCGAACATCTCGGCGTGCTCCTCCGGCTCGGCGTGGTCGTAGCCGAGGAGGTGCAGGATCCCGTGCACGGTCAGGAGCTCGATCTCGGCTCCGGTGGGATGCCCGGCCTCGAGCGCCTGGCGCGCAGCCACCGCAGGGCACAGCACGAGGTCGCCGAGCACGCCTTCCTGCGGCTCCTCGGTGACCTTGCCGGGACGCAGCTCGTCCATCGGGAAGGCCAGCACGTCGGTCGGGCCCTCCTTCTCCATCCACTTGCCGTTGAGCTCGGCGATCGTGTCCTCGTCGACGGCCTTGATGCACAGCTCGGCCTGCGGGTGGACCCGCATCCGGTCCATCACGAAGCGGGACAGGGAGGAGAGTCGGCGTACGTCGATGTCGGTGCCCGACTCGTTGAGGATCTCGATCGTCACGAGCGGGTCCCCCGCGGACGGCTCGCGTCGCTGCGAGACTCGGCCAGGGCCTCGTGCTCGTCGTAGGCCGCCACGATCTGTCCGACCAGCCGGTGCCGGACGACGTCGTGCGAGGTCAGCCGGTTGAAGGAGACGTCCTCGATGCCGTCGAGGATCTCCTCGACGACGCGCAGCCCCGACTTGGTCCCGCTCGGCAGGTCGACCTGGGTGACGTCACCGGTGACCACGATCTTGGAGCCGAAGCCGAGGCGGGTGAGGAACATCTTCATCTGCTCCGGCGTGGTGTTCTGCGCCTCGTCGAGGATGATGAAGGAGTCGTTGAGCGAGCGCCCGCGCAGGAACGCCAGCGGCGCGACCTCGATCGTCCCGGCTGCCATCAGCTTGGGAATCGTCTCGGGGTCGATCATGTCGTGCAGGGCGTCGTAGAGGGGGCGGAGATAGGGGTCGATCTTCTCCGTGAGGGTGCCCGGCAGGAATCCCAGTCGCTCCCCCGCCTCCACCGCCGGGCGGCTCAGGATGATCCGGTTGACCGTCTTCGCCTGGAGGGCCTGCACGGCCTTGGCCATCGCGAGATAGGTCTTGCCGGTGCCCGCGGGACCGATGCCGAAGGTGATCGTGTGCTTGTCGATCGAGTCGACGTAGCGCTTCTGGTTGAGCGTCTTGGGCCGGATGGTGCGTCCCCGGTTGGACAGGATGTTGAGCGAGAGCACGTCGGCGGGTCGCTCCGTCGACTCCGCCTTCATCATCGAGATGATCCGCTCGACCGTCTCGGTGCTGACCCCCTGCCCGGTGCGGATCAGGGTGACGATCTCGTCGAGGAGGCGCTCGGCCAACGCGATCTCGGCCGGCTCCCCCGTCAGGGTGATGCGGTTGCCCCGCACGTGCACGGTGGCGTCGAAGGCCCGCTCGATCAGTCCCAGGTGGGCGTCGCCGGGCCCGAGCACGTTGACCATGTCGATGCTGTTGGGCACCACGACGGTGTGGGTGGGTGCGGGTGTCGTGTCAGTCATGGGTGCCCTGGGCGGGCGGCCTTCCCTTCTCGGTCGTGCAGCGTGTCTCCATGCTACCGACGTCGGGGCTGGCCCGCCCAACGAGAAAGCCGTCCTGCGTCAGGGCCGGGTGACCTGCAGCATCCCCAGGCACATCTCGTCCGTGGTTCCCTCGCCCCACACGACGTAGCGGTCGGGCTGCCCCTCGAAGGCGGGGAGCTCGTCGCGCAGCCACTGCACGTGGCGACAGCTGACCTTGACCGTGTCCGTCGCCTCGACCCGGACGGGGTCGATCGGGCGACCACCCTGGTCGTCGAAGTCCCACACCGCGATGTCGAGGATCGTGCGCGCCCGGGGGGTGCCGGGGTTGACCTCGATCTTGATCTCGCGCCCGAGGAGGTGCATGTGGGCCGCGACGCCGTGGATGGTCATGGGCTGGTGGACCGTGCGCGTGCACGACTGCCGCTCGCCGGCCCTGGGCTTGCCCCCGCAGAGGAAGTAGAGGACGTCGGCGGTGTTGCCCTCTGCGCCGAACCGCTCCTTGACGTCGGCCAGCGCGACGGCGCGGTCGCACAGCGGGCCGTCGGCATGCTTCGCCCGACAGGGCAGCTCGACGGGTGCGGGCAGGAGCATCGTGTGGAGGCTCTGGAGCGGGGCATCGCCCGGAGCGAGCCGCAGCTGGGCGGCCGAGACGTCGGGCTCAGCGCCGGCCAGCAGGTTGTAGTGCACCTGCATGACGACACGGGCGCCCTTCTCCAGCCGCACGCCATAGCCGGGCTTGGTCACCGACTCCTTGCCGCCGGGTGCCCACGCGCCGATCCAGGAGGCGTCGTCGACGTTCTGGAACTGGTCGAGGCCGGTCCCACCGAAGCAGGTCCACCCCTCGCCGTCCTCGCTCCTGTCCTTGGCCTTGGCAGCCTTGACCTGCTCCGGAGCCACCTGGAACAGGATCACGTGGTGCACCACGGCGGGGTTGCCGGGCAGGACGTGCGTGCCGGTGAGCCAGGCGGGCTCGTCGAGCCTGGGGTCGAGCAGGAAGCAGCGGTAGTCGTCGGTGCCCTTGCCGTATGGCGCCGCAGCCGTGTAGTCGGCCGGCATCTTCAAGGTCGCGCGACGCTCGCCGGGGCGCAGCGGGACCTGCTTGGCCGGCTTGGCGTTCGCGTGGCTGTCCTCGTGGGCCGACTTCGTCCCCGAGGCGGCGACGGGCTCGGCGGTCGGCTCGGGCTTGGCCTCGTCGGACTGGGTCTGCGTGGCCGCGGCAGGGTCCGCGACCTCCGTCGTGCCTCCCGCGCACCCTGCGAGGACCAGTGCAACGGCCACCAGCAGTGCCGAGCCCCCCAGCCCTCGTCGACGGCGTGTTGTCGAGGGGCCCTCCCCAGGGCGCGCAGATGCACTCATGGACACAGCCTAGGGATCGGTGCCGCCCGGGGGGAGCCGAACGGCTACATCGAGCCGCGGGCGTCGACCAGGGCGTCCCCCTCGACGAGGGTGTCCACCACCTCGATCTCGGCCCGCACGCGAAGCGATGCGCGGGTGCGCTCGCCGGCCGCGGCACTGAGGGCCGTCACGTCCGCGCCCGCCTCCGGCACCATCTGAAGCCTCAGGACATCCTTGTCTCCCACCCGCACGACGACGTAGCGCCCGGACCGCAGTCCCACGTCACCCAGGTCCCGCAGGACGTCGGCAGCCTGGTGCGGATGGACGAACATGCCCCGCACCTTGATCGCCGCCCCGACCCGGCCGAGCACGCCCGCCAGCCGCGGCTGGCCGTCGACGACCTGCCAGCGCGACACGTCGCCGGTGCCGAAGCGCAGCAGCGGGGTGCCTTCGTCGGCCATCGTGACCACGACCTCGCCCGGCGAGTCATCGAGCACCGGCACACCTGTGCCCGGCTCGCACACCTGGACGAAGACGTGTTCGGGCACGGCCAGGCCCCGACCCGGCTCGACCTCATGCCCGATCAGCCCCGCCTCCGCGGTGCCGTAGGCCATGAGCACCGTGGGGACCCGCGTGCTGAGGTGTGCTCGCAAGGCGTCGGGCAGCGGCTCCGCGGTGACCAGCGCCTTGTCCACGAGCCACCTCTCAGCGGGAAGTCCCAGTTGCTCGTAGGCCTCGAGCAGTGCGGAGAGATAGCTCGGCAGTCCGATGTAGGCCGTGACGCCGACGTCGGCAACGACCCGTGCCTGGACCTCGACCGAGCCGACTCCGGCCGGGATCACCGTGGCCCCGACGGCGCGGCAGGCGAGGTCGAACATCATCCCCGCCGGCGAGAGGTGGTAGCCGAAGCAGTTGAGGACCACGTCGTCCACTCCGACACCGCAGGCCGCCAGGGCCGCGGACCACTGCCAGGGGTCCTCACCCTCCAGCTGGACCTCGTATATCGGTCCCGGTGAGGCGAAGACCCGAGCGATGGGGCTGCCCTCGGCCACCAGACCGCCGAACGGCGGGCGCGCCTGCTGCAGCGCCGGGAGCTCGTCCTTGGTCAGGACGCGCACGGCGTCGAGGTCGGCCGCGGTGATCGCCTCGAGGCTCACCTCGGCTGCCTCGAGTCGCTCGCGGATCGAGGGCACGCGGTCGGCCACCTGTCCGATTGCGGCCGCAGCCTCAGCACCGCGCGCTGCGTAGTAGCTGCGGACGATCTCGGTGACAGTCATCGTTCCCCCTAGAGCCAGCGCTTGCGACGCTTGTAGTGCTTGACCTGGCGATAGTTCTTGCGGCCCTCGTCACCGAGGCCGAGATAGAACTCCTTGACGTCGGGGTTCTCGTTGAGCTCCGCAGCGGTCCCCTCGAGCACGATCCGGCCCTGCTCGAGGATGTAGCCGTGGTGGGCCACCTCCAGGGCGCGGCGGGCGTTCTGCTCGACCACCAGCACCGTCAGCCCGGTCTCCTCGTTGAGGGCCCGGATGTAGCCGAAGATCTCCTGCACCAGCAGCGGGGCCAGGCCGAGAGACGGCTCGTCGAGCATCAGCAGCCTGGGTCGTGACATCAGGGCCCGCCCGATGGCCAGCATCTGCTGCTCGCCACCCGAGAGGTAGCCCGCGACCCGCGCCCGCATGTCGCCCAGCTTGGGGAAGTAGGTGTAGACCCTGTCGAAGTCCTCCGCCGACGCCCCTCCGCGTGAATAGCCACCCGCCACGAGGTTCTCGTGGACAGTCAGGTGCTCGAAGACGTGGCGACCCTCCATGCACAGGGAGAGACCTGTGCGGACCCTGTCGGCGGCGTCCATCCGCGTGATGTCCGTGCCGTCCAACAGGATCTTGCCGTCGGAGATCTCCCCACGCTCGCTGGGCAGGAGCCCGGACACTGCCTTGAGCATGGTGGACTTGCCAGCGCCGTTGGAGCCGAGGAGTGCGACGATCTTGCCCTCGGGGATGGCCATCGACAGGCCGCGCAGCACCAGGATGACCTCGTCGTAGATCACCTCGATGCTGTTGATCGTCAACAGGTCGCCCGCGGGGCGGGCGAGGTGTGCTCGCCCGCCTCCGTGGTGGTCGTGGACGGTGTCACGGCGTGACGCCCAGCTCGACGGGAGCCATCTCGCCGCCTTCGACCTTGTAGATGCCGGTGCCGGTGCTGCCGCGGTGGGAGTCGGCGGAGAACTCGATCTCACCGGCACCCACGACACCGCCGGTGTCGATCGCGCCCATGGTCTCGAGGGCTTCCTTGATGCCGGCGCCAGAGAGGTCACCCTCCTCGACCGCGGCCCGGATCCCCTCGGCCATCGCGTGCATGGTGTACCAGCCCTGTGCGAAGTGCAGGCCCTCCTTCTCGAGCGAGGAGCCGTTCTCCTCGAGGTAGGCGTTCACGTCCTCGTGGCCCGGCTGCTCGGCCGAGACGGGGGCGAACGGCTGGACGAGGACGTGGCCCTCGGCGGCCTCGGCGCCTGCGGTGTCGATGAACAGCTCGTCAGCGCACCAGTTGAGGCAGACGATCTGCATGTCGAGGCCCTGCGCCTTGATGTCCTTGGCGACGAGTGCCGCCGGGGAGGAGACGTTCTGGATCATGATGTACTTCGCGCCCTGCTTCTTCGCCTGGGACAGCAGGCCGGTGTAGTTGGTCGAGCCGGCCGGCATCGGGTAGGGCTCGACGTTCAGGTCGAGGTCCGCCGCCCACTCCTGGGCGTCGGCGACCGGCGCGAGACCGAACGGGCTGTCGTTGTGGAAGAGCGCCACCTCGCTGCTCTTGCCGTCCTCCGCGATCCAGTTCAGCCCCACGCGCGCCTGGTCGGAATAGGTCGGGGCGACCACGAAGTTGTACGGCGCCTCCTCGGGGTCGGTCAGCGGCTCGGCGTACGACGCGGACATGAACGGCAGCTCGTCGGCGGAGACCCGCGACTTCAACGCCTCGGAGTCCCCCGTCCCCCACCCCATGACGGCGACGACCCCGTCGTTGACGTATTCCTTGTAGACCCGCTCGGCGGTGGGCACGTCGTAGGCGTAGTCGGTGACCGTGGCGTCGATCTCGCGCCCGTCGATGCCGCCGTTGTCGTTGAGCCAGTCGACATACGCCTCCTCGCCCGCCGCGTAGGGCGTGCCGACGTCGCCGGTGGCGCCGGTGAGGTCGGCGATGATGCCGACCTTGATGGGCCCGTCCTCGTCGGCAGCGTCGTCGCCGCCACCTCCCGGCGCGCAGGCGGTGAGGCCGAGGGTGGTCGCGGCCGCGACCACGAGCAGGGTGCGTGTGTGGCGCATGGTGTGTCTCCTTGTGTCGGGTGGTGCTGAGTTGTGTCGGGTGTTGCTGGTGTCGTGGTGCCGGTCAGTAGCGGAAGGGCCAGAAGCGGACGTAGTCCTTGATGCGTTGCCAGATGCGGTCGAGGCCACGTGGTTCGACGAGCAGGAACGCGATGATGACGAGGCCGAAGACGGCGTTCTCGATCGCGGGCAGGCGGCTGACCAGCCACGGCACCTGCTCTCCGACTCCCCCGATGAACTCGTTGAGGAAGACCGGGAGCAGGGTGATGAAGAAGGCGCCGTAGACCGCGCCGGCGACGCTGCCGAGGCCGCCGACGATGATCATCGCCAGGTAGAGGATGGAGATCTCGAAGGTGAAGGACTCCCACGTCACCGTCTCGGAGTAGTGCGCCGTCAGCGCGCCGGCGAGTCCCACGAAGCCGGAGGAGACCGCGAAGGCGATCACCTTGGTGCGCGTCACGTTGACCCCGATGGCGGCGGCCGCGATGTCTTGGTCGCGCACGGCCATGAAGGAGCGTCCGAGCCCGGTGCGGAACAGGTTGCGAGCAGCCAGGACCGCCACCACCGCGCAGGCGAGGAGGATCCAGTACCACTGGAACTCGAAGAACTCGCGGGTGATCTCGTAGCCGCCGACCTGCAGGCGCTCGATGCCGAGTGGCGCTCCGCTCTCCTCTCGCAGGAACGACCACCGACGGGCGATGAAGACGATGATCTCCTGGCTCGCGAGGGTCGCGATCGCGAGGTAGAGCCCCTTGAGCCGCAGCGCGGGCAGTCCGAACAGGGCCCCTGCCGCTGCGGTCACCACGACCGCGCAGGCGATCGAGAGGGGAGCCGGAAGGTCCGCGCGCATGGTCAGCAGGCCGGAGGTGAACGCGCCGACCGCGAGGAAGCCGCCCTGGCCCAACGAGATCTGCCCGGTGAAGCCGACCAGGATGTTGAGTCCGACCGCTCCCACCACGGCGATGAGCACCGTGTTGAGAATGCTCAGCTGATAGGGATCGAGGAGGTACGGCGCCGCGATCGCGGCCACCGCGATCAGGGCGAGACGGACGTACTGCGCCTTCGTGTGCCGCAGCGCGAGCTCGCGCTGGTAGGTGCGGAAGTAGACGCCGGTGGAGATCGCTGCCATGGCCCTAGACCCTCTCGATCCTGGTTTCGCCGAAGATGCCGTAGGGCCGGACCATCAAGATCGCGATCAGCAGGAGGTACGGGACGATCTGCGCCAGTCCCGGATCCCAGTAGCCACTGACGTACTGCGCCGTCAGCCCGATCACCAGGCCCCGACGATCGTGCCGGGGACCGAGTCGAGTCCTCCCAAGATGACCACCGGGAACACCAGCAGACCGAACGAGACGAGGTTGCCACTGACCGAGGTGATGTCGCCCAGCAGGACGCCGGCCACCAGCGCGGACACGGCTGCGAGGGCCCAGGCCATCGCGAAGATCTTCCGCACCGAGATGCCCATGGTGAGCGCTGCCTGCTGGTCGTCCGCCACGGCCCTCATGGCGATGCCATGGCGGCTGCGTCGGAAGAAGAGCGTGAACGCGGTGAGAACGATGCCGGCGATGACGATCACGAGGATCCTGTTGAGCGGGATCGTGGTGCCGAGGATCTCGACCGGGGTGCGCGGCAGCAACGCCGGCTGCGACACCGGACGCGTGCCGAAGATCATCTGCACCACGGCTCGCAGGAAGGCGGCCAGTCCGATGGTCACCATGATGACGCTGATCGCGCTCTCCCCCACCAGGGGCCGCAGCACGAACCGCTCGATGAGCAGGCCCATGATCACGGCGAACACCAGTCCGACGAGCACCGCGAGGACCAGCGGCAGCTTGAACACCACGAACGCGGCATAGACGGTGTAGCCGCCGATCAGCAGGAACTCGCCCTGGGCGAAGTTGATCACGGCAGTGGACTTGTAGATCAGCACGAAGCCGAGTGCGGCCAGGGCGAGGATCGCGCCCTCGGACAGGCCGTAGATGGTGAGGTTGACGAACTGGTTCATCGACGTGTGCTCCAGACCGGGCGTGACTTGCTGTTCTCGGAGGGTTGGTGGTCGGCGAGGTCGAAGATGGCGATGTCGATCTCCCGCTTCGCGACGGTGCCGTCCTGGTAGGCGACGGTGTTCGTGATGGACACTCGGTCATCACCGCGCCCCAAGGCGGCGATCAGGTCGGCGTAGCGCTCGACGATGACGTTGCGGCGGACCTTGCGGGTGCGGGTGATCTCGTCGTCGTCCGGGTCGAGCTGCTTGAACAGCAACATGAAACGGCGCACGCGGATCTCCTCCGGGAGGTCGACGTTGGCGCGGTGCACCTCGTCGGCGATGAGCCGATAGGTCTCGGGCTTGCCGGCCAGGTCGGTGAAGGTCGTGTAGGTCAGGTGCTCACCCTCGGCCCAGGAGCCGACCGTGTTGGGGTCGATCACGATCATCGCCACGATCTCCGCGGTGCCGAAGACGACCGCTTCCTCGATGTAGGGGCTGAACTTGAGCTTGTTCTCGATGAAGGCGCTGGAGAAGCGGGTGCCGGTGGGCGTTGTCTGGACGTCCTTGGCACGGTCGATGACGACCAGCTGGCCTTCGTCGAGATAGCCGGCGTCGCCCGTGCGCAGCCAGCCGTCCTCGGTCATCGCCTCGGCTGTCGCCTCGGGGTTGCCGACGTAGCCCTGGAAGACGGCGGGCGAGCGGAGCTGGATCTCGCCGTCGTCGCTGATCCGCAGCTCACACCCCGGAATGGGGACGCCGACGCTGTGGAAGCGGATGTCGTCGTCGACGTGCACGACCGCGAGGCCGCAGATCTCGGTCTGACCGTAGATCTGCTTGAGGTTGACCCCGATGGCGTGGAAGAAGCTGAAGACGTCGGGTCCGAGCGGTGCGCCACCGGTGTAGGCCCGCTGGATCCGGGTCAGCCCCAGCTGGTTGCGCACCGGTGCCAGGGCGAACCAGTCCGCAAGGACGAGCAGGCCGCGATCCGCCAGGCTGGGGCGCTTGCCACGCAGTCGCTTGGCCGCGACCCGGTCTCCCACGGCATAGCCGAGTCCGAACACCTTGCGCTTGAGCCACCCCGCCTCGTCGATGCGCACCTGGACGTCGGAGAGCATCGACTCCCAGATGCGCGGCGGGCTGAACATCACGTGCGGCCCGATCTCTCGCAGGTCGCTGCGCTGGGTCGAGGCGTCCTCGGGGAACGACAGCGTCAAGCCTTGAGCCAGCCCGCACGCGACGGCGATCATCTGCTCGCCGATCCAGGCCAGCGGCAGGAACGACACGAAGCGGTCCTTGGGCCCGAGCGGGTCGATGGACACCAGGCTCTCCGCCATGGACAGCAGGTTGCGGTGCGAGAGCTGTCCGAGCTTGGGCCGCGACGTGGTGCCGGACGTCGTGCAGACCACGGCGACGTCGTCGGGTGATCCCGCCTCGACCTGCTCGGCGAACCAGCCAGGGTGCTCGGCTCCCCAGCTGCGACCTGCCTGCTCGACCTCCCCGAAGGGCAACAACCAGTCCTGGGTGTAGGACTCGAGCCCGTGGGGGTCGTAGAAGACAACGTGCTCGAGGTCGGGAGCGAGCGACTTGATCTTGAGCAGCTTGTCGACCTGCTCCTGGTCCTCGGCCACCACGACCCGGGTCCGCGCGGTGGTGAGCACGTGCACGATCTCCTCGTCCAGGCTGGTCGGGTAGATGCCGACCACGGCCGCACCGATCGACTGGGCTGCCAGCTCAGCGATCAGCCACTCGGGTCGGTTGTCACCCAGCACGGCGACCATGTCGCCCCGCCCGACCCCCAGCGATGCCAGCCCGTGACCGAAGTCGCGCACGCGGTCGGCATATTCCTGCCAGGTGATGGGCTGCCAGATGCCGTAGAGCTTCTCCTGCAGGGCAACCGCGGTCGGCCGGGTCTGCACCTGCCGGGCCAGCAGCCGTGGGAAGGTCTCGTCCACAAGGCTCATGCGTCTGCTCCCAGGTAGGCCGCGACGACGTCGTCGTTGCGGCGGACCTCCTCGGGTGTCCCGTCACCGATCAGCTTGCCGAAGTCGAGCACGCTGACCCGGTCGGAGATGTCCATCACGACACCCATGTCGTGCTCGATCAACATCACCGTCACCCCGCGGAGCTCGTTGACGTCGAGGACGTAGCGGGCCATGTCCTCCTTCTCCTCAGCGTTCATGCCGGCCATCGGCTCGTCGATCAGCAGCAGCCCGGGCTCGATGCACAGGGCCCGTCCCAGCTCCACCCGCTTCTGGATCCCGTAGGCCAGCGCACCGACCGGCGAGTGCCGGTAGGCCTGGAGCTGGAGCAGGTCGACGACCTCTTCCACGAACTCACGGTGGGCGATCTCCTGCTTCCGGGCCGGACCGAACCAGACGAACGCCGGCAGGAGCCGGTGCTTCATGTGGATGTGTCGGCCGAGCATGAGGTTCTCCAGCACGGTGAGGTGCCCGAACAGCTCGATGTTCTGGAAGGAGCGGGCGACACCGAGCCGGGCGATCTGGTGCGGCTTGGCGCGCACGAGCTGGTGCTCGCGCCGCGAGCCGTCGTCGCCGGCCGTGTGCAGCGTGATGCGTCCCTCCTGCGGGCGGTAGAGGCCGCTGATGCAGTTGAGCAGGCTGGACTTGCCTGCGCCGTTGGGACCGATCACGGAGTGGACGTCTCCCTGCCGCACGGTGAAGGAGATGTCCGAGAGCGCGCGGATGCCGCCGAAGCGCAGGGAGACGTCGCTGACCTCGAGGAGCGGCTCGCCCTCGGGCATCCGGCTGGAGTTGAGGTCGAAGCGGTATGCCCGATCGAGCACGAGTTTCCTCCTGGTGGCAGGTGTGACCTGGGACTCACCTTAGATTCCACTATATGGAAACGCAACCCTTCATTTTGAAAGCAGACTCCGGTGATACCCTCAGCCCGCCACATAAGCGGAAGGAAATCGATGAGCGAGAGCCGGGCCGAACCTCCTGAGGTGCGCGGCACACTGGGGACCGTGCGCAACGCGGTGCGGCTGCTCGACCTGCTCGCCGACGGACCCGCCTACCAGCAGCTGACCGACCTCGCCGAGAGATCGGGGCTCTCGGTGCCCACCGCCCACCGACTGCTGCGGTCGCTTGTCCTCGCAGACCTCGTCGAGCAGAACCCGCGGTCCTCGCGCTACAGCCTCGGCCCTGAGGTGACCCGCCTGTCCCAGCGCTACCTGGGCCGACTCCCGATCCTCGGTGCACTTTCGCCCTACCTCGTCTCGCTGCGCGACACCCTCCAGACGACCATCCATGTCGCCGTCCTCGTGCGCGAGTCGGTGGTCTACGTCGATCGCATCGACGCCGGCGACGGCGGCCCCTACCGCGACAGCCACCGCGTCACGGACGCCCTCTCGACCTCAGCGGGGCGGATCCTGGCCGCGCGCTCGGGTGACGATCTCTGGCGCCAGTGCCTCGCTGCCCATGCTCCGGGGCTGGACGGCGATCCCGACGAGATGCGGGCGACCTGGGCGGCGGCGCCCTTCCTCGCAGATCCGCACGACGAGCTGGCTGTCGTCGTGCACGACGCCACCGAGGGCCCGGTCGCCGCGCTCGCCGCGACCGTCCCACAGGGAGCCGGCACGGAGCGGCTGGACGAGGTGGCCAAGCACCTCACGCGGGCCGCGGCGGCCGCAGGAAGGACCCTCGGTCATGCCTGAGCCGGACCCGACGATGGACTCCTACCTCGCGCGGTGGTCTGACATCGCCGAGGCCCTCGTGTGGGACACACCGTTCACCGAGCTGTTCCGGTCCCGTCCGCCGCTGCACGACTGGTTCGTCGGCGGCAGCCTCAACCTCTCGGTCAACTGCATCGACCGGCATCTCGACGACCACGGCGACCGGGAGGCGATCCTGTGGGAGGGCGAGCCCGGCGAGCGGCGTGTCCTCACCTACCGCGAGCTGCACGCCCAGGTCGAACGTCTCGCCGCGGGCCTGCGCGAGCTCGGCGTCGGACCGGGCGGTCGCGTCGCGCTGCACCTGGGCTGGGTGCCCGAGACCGTGGTGGCGATGATGGCCTGCGCCCGCACGGGCGCCGAGTACACCGTCATCCCGGTCGCCCTCCCGGTCGAGGCTTTGGCCATCCGCGTCGACGACTTCCGCCCCCAGGTCATCCTCACGCAGGACGGGGGCTGGCGGCACGGCGCGATCCTGCCCCTCAAGGCACGCCTCGACGAGGCACTGGAGGCCAGCAGCGGTGTCGAGCACACCGTCGTCGTACGTCGGACCGGCATCCAGGTCGACTGGTACGAGGGCGACCGCTGGTATGACGACCTGGTCGGCAACGCCGACCCCTCAGGCGGGGCTCCGGTCAGCGTCGCGGCCGCCCATCCCGTGGCGTGCGTCCACCTGGCCAACCGCCGGGGCCATCCCGTGGCCATCCGCCTCGGCACCGCCAACCTCGCGGTGGTCGCCCTGGCCAACCACCTCCATTCCCTCGGCGACGGCGACGTCTTCTGGGGAGCAGCCGACATCGCGTGGCTGGGCGCCCAGGCTCACGGGGTGGTGGGTCCGTTGCTGGCGGGCGCGAGAACGGTCATGTACGAGGGCACCCTCGACATCCCCGATCCTGCCCGGACCTGGCAGATCATCGAGCGCTACGACGTCACCGCGATGCTCACCTCGCCGTCGATCGTGCGGGCGCTGAGGAGCTGGTCCCTGACGCCGACCGGCAGCACAGGCTCGCTGCGTCGACTGACCACCATCGGTGACCGGCTCGACCCCGACCTGCGCGCCTGGCTCGGCGAGGTCCTGGGTGACGAGGTCGCGCTCGCCGACGCGTGGGGGCAGCTCGAGCTGGGCGGCGTGGTGACCTCCGACCGCCCCGTGGACGATCGGATGCCCGCCGCCGGCTTCATCATCCTCGGGACCGACGGCAGCCCCGTCGCTCCGGGCGAGGCCGGCGAGTGGGCGATGCTGCGACCCTGGCCCGGCTTGCTGCGTGACGTCGAGGCTCCGGAGGGCACCGATCCGACGTCCTATCACTGGGAGCGTCACCCGGGCTTCTATGCCACCGGCGACCTGGCTCGACTGACACCGACCGGTCAGATCGAGTTCCTCGGCCGCGTCGACGAGGTGATCACCGTCTCTGGCCAGCTGGTGTCGCTCAACGAGGTCCGCGACGTGCTGCTCGACCAGCCGTTCGTCGCCGATGCAGACTCCTTCGAGACGACCGACCAGCGCCTGGGTCGCGTCGTCGGAGCGGCGGTCGTGCTGGCCCCCGGGACGTCGTGGACAGCCGCGATGCTCCGAGATCTCCAGGACGCCGCACGTGAGCTGCTCGGCGGGCTGAGCCGGCCATACCGCCTGCTGGTCCTGGACCGGCTGGGCGGCGACCTCGATCCGGTGGCGCGACGTCAGGCCCTCGCCGTGCTTGCGCACGCGCACGAGCACCGGTCGGTGACCTGGGACCAGGTCGTCCAGGCGGCGCGGGACCTGCCCGTCAGCTGATCGCCTCGGGGCTGGGCCTCAACCCGGCGGCCAACCCATGGAGCGTCCACCCAGCACGTGGAGGTGGGCGTGCGGCACGACCTGACCACCTTCACGACCGGTGTTGAACACCATCCGATAGCCCGCCATGCCCTCCTGCTCGGCCACCTTGCCAGCCACGACGAGCATCTCGGCCGCGCTCATCGGCTCGTGGTGCGCCAGCTCGGCGGCTGTTTCGTAGTGGCTGCGCGAGACGACGAGCACGTGGGTGGGGGCCTGCGGGTTGGTGTCACGGAAGGCGAGTGTCGACTCGCCTGCGTGGACGATCTCCGCAGGGATGTCACCGGCGACGATCTTGCAGAAGACGCAGTCGTCGGGGCACTCGGGCGCTGTCATGGGCCCAGACTAGATCGCTCGGCGGCGGCGTGTAACCGAATGTCCGGCAGGCACGTCCCACTACCGTGAACCACATGACTTCCCCCTCCGCCACCCTTCGCCGCCGGCTGGCCACCGCCCTCTCGCTCGGCGTCGTGCTGACGAGCCTGGCTGCCTGCAGCGACGAGGTGACGCCGGACCCCGATCCGTCGCCCGCCGGGGAGACGACGTCCCCCTCTCCCGACGACGAGACCGGCGCGGCGTCCGAGGAGCCACAACCGTCCGAGCCGAGCCCGGACGACGCTGCCGAGCAGGTGACCGTCCCCCTCTACTTCGTCGGCGACACCACGCGCGGACCCCGGTTGTTCCGGGAGTTCCGCAGCGTCCCGAGCGACAACCCGCTGCAGGAGGCCACCGCGATGCTGGTCGCCGGCGACACGCTCGACCCCGACTACCGCACCCTGTGGCCCGCGATGGAGCTGTCGGTGTCCGCGACCGACGGCGTCCTGCTCGTACAGGTCGCCGGCGACGGATTCACCGAGCGGCCCGACGGCATGTCCAAGAGGTCGGCCCGGCTCGCGATCCAGCAGCTGGTCTACACGCTCCAGGGTGTGCAGCAGGAGCGGGTGCCCGTCCAGTTCGCCCGTGCAGGCACTGACGCGCGGCTCTTCGGCCTCAGCACCGAATCGCCCTACACGAACGACAAGCAGCTGCGCGTCTCGAGCCTCGTCAACATCACCTCACCAGAGCAGGGGTCGACGGTCTCCGACGACGAGCTCGCCATCAGCGGCGTGGCCAGCACCTACGAGGCCACGGTGCCGTGGGAGATCCTCCGCGGCGAGGAGGTCGTGCTGGACGGCTTCGTGACCGCCGAGGGATGGATGGGCAAGCTCTATCCGTGGGAGGGGACGATCGACATCTCCGACCTCGAGGCGGGCGACTACACCTTCCTGGCCCGCACCGCCGACCCGTCGGGTGGGACCGAGGGCTCCGGCCCCGACGAGGACACCAAGGACTTCACCGTCGAGTAGCCGGGGCCAACGCGCGACGACTCAGTCCCAGCGGGGGTTCGCGCCAGCAGGGCACTGACCGCGGCGAGCCCGGCGGTCGACGTACGCAGGACCTCGGCTCCCAGCCGGACGGCGACGGCGCCCGCGGCCTCGAAGGTCGCCAGCTCATCGGGCGACACACCGCCCTCGGGACCCACGACCACGACGACCACGCCGCCCGTCGGCAGCGTGAGCGAGGCCAGCGATGTGGTGGCCTCCTCGTGCAGGACCAGCGCCAGGTCGGCGGCAGCGATCAGGCCGGACACCTCGGCGGTCGACGTCAAGGAGGCGACCGAAGGCAACCACGAGCGGCGTGACTGCTTCGCAGCCTCGCGGGCTGTTGCCTGCCACTTCGCGTGCGCCTTGACGGCACGCTCGCCCTTCCAGACCGCCACGGACCGCGAGGCAGCCCACGGGACGATGGTCTCGACGCCGATCTCGGTCAGGACCTCGGCAGCCAGCTCGCCACGATCGCCCTTGGGCAGGGCCTGGACGACGGTGAAGGACGGCTCAGGGCGCGCGACGACCTCGGCCGAGCTGACCGTGGCCGTGAACACCCGCTTGCCGGTCGAGGCCACGACACCGACGACGCGATGGCCGGCGCCGTCGGTCAGCACCACCTCTTCACCGATCCGCAGACGGCGTACGGCGACCGCGTGATGCGCCTCGTCACCGGTCACCTCGACGGTCGAGCCGACGGCGGCGCCGCGCAGGTCGTCGACGAGGTGGACCGGGAGCGACATCAGTGCTGGAACGCGTCCCGGAGGCGCCCGAAGACCGACTTCTGCGTCGACTGTGCGTTGCCGTCGGGGTCTCCTCGCCGCGGATCGCAGCGAGCTCGCGCAGCAGCTCCTCCTGGCGGGCGTCGAGGCGGGTGGGAGTGTCGACGATCACGGTGACGACCAGGTCGCCGCGGCCACCGCGCAGTCCGGGCACACCGAACCCGCGGAGCTGCTGCTCGCTCCCCGACTGGGTGCCGGGCCGGATCTCGAGGTCGTAGTCGGTGCGAACCTCCGAGTCCTCGCCCGGCTCGAGGTCGGCCTCGAGCAGCGGCAGGGTCAAGGTGGTGCCCAGTGCGGCGGCGGTCATCGGCAGCGACACCGTGGTGTGGAGGTCGTTGCCGCGACGGGTGAACATCGGGTGCGGCTCGACGTGGATCTCGACGTAGAGGTCTCCGGGCGGGCCGCCACCGGGCCCGACCTCGCCCTGCTCGGAGAGCTGGACCCGCGTGCCGTGATCGACGCCGGCCGGGATCTTGACGTTGAGGCTGCGTCGCGAACGGACCCGTCCCTCGCCCGAGCACTCCCGGCACGGATCGGGGATGATCTGGCCGAACCCGCGACATGCCGCGCAGGCACGCAGGGTGCGGATCTCGCCGAGGAAGGAGCGCTGGACCTGCGCCACCTCGCCCGCACCGCGACAGGTCTCGCACGTGATCGGCGTGGAGCCGGGGGCAGCTCCGTCACCGTGGCAGGCCGCGCAGACGACCGCGGTGTCGACCTTGAGCTCCTTGGTCGTGCCGAAGGCCGCCTCCGCCAGCTCGACGTCGAGCCGGATCAACGCGTCCTGCCCCGACGGGTGCGCTGTCGGGGACCACGACCCTGGCCGCCACCCCCGGGAGCGCCGCCGCCCTGGCCGAAGAAGGCGTCCATGATGTCGGTGAAGGAGAACCCCTGGCCGGCCCCGAAGCCGCCGGCGCCCCCGAACGGGTCGCCACCGCGGTCGTAGGCTGCGCGCTTCGCAGGGTCGGAGAGGACCTCGTAGGCGCGCGAGACCTCCTTGAACCGCTCCTGGGTCGCGGGGTCGGGATTGACGTCCGGGTGGAGCTTGCGGGCGAGCCCGCGATAGGCCTTCTTGATGGTCGCCGCGTCGGCGTCGCGCGCGACACCGAGGAGCTCGTAGAGGTCGTTGCTCACTGCTGTCCTTCGTCGAGGATCCTGGAGACGTAGCGAGCGACAGCACGCACCGCCGCCATGGATCCGGGGTAGTCCATTCGGGTGGGTCCGACGACGCCCAGCGTCGCCAGTGCCTGCTCGGGCGGGCCGTAGCCCGCCGCGACCACGCTGGTGGAGGAAAGTTCGGAATAGGGACCTTCGTGACCGATGCGCACCGTCACGGCATCGCCGGTGGTCGCCTCGCCGATCAGCTTGAGCAGGACCACCTGCTCCTCGAGGGCCTCGAGCAGCGGGCGCACAGCCGTGTCGAAGCTGTCGCCGAAGCGAGCGAGGTTGGCCGCGCCACCGACCGCGACCCGCTCGTCGCTGCGGTGGTCACCCATCGCATCGGTCAGCACGTCCACCACGGTCCGGGTCAGCAGCGCATCGCTGGGCGGGACCGCGTCCGGCAGGGCAGCCAGGGCTGTGACCGCGTCGGCGATCCGCTCCCCCGCAGCCGCCTGGTTGACCCGCACGCGCAGGTCGGAGAGCTGGGAGTCCGCCACGGCGCCGCGCACCTCGACGAGGCGCTGCTCCACCCGGCCGGTGCTCAGGATCAGGATCAGCATCACCCGCGTCGGGGTGATCGCGACCAGCTCGATGTGGCGCACGGTGCTGCGCGACAGCGTCGGGTATTGCACGATCGCGACCTGCCGGGTGAGAGTGCTGAGGAGGCGCACCGATCGCTGCACCACGTCGTCGAGGTCGACGGCACCGTCGAGGAGGGTCGCGATCGCCCGCTTCTCCGCCGCGCTCATCGGCTTGACGGCCGTCAGGCGGTCGACGAAGAGGCGATAGCCCTTGTCGGTCGGCACGCGTCCGGCGCTGGTGTGTGGCTGGTGGATGAAGCCCTCCTCCTCGAGGGCCGCCATGTCGTTGCGCACGGTCGCCGAGGAGACGCCGAGGCCGTGGCGCTCGACGAGTGCTCGCGAGCCCACCGGCTCCTCGGTGGCGACGTAGTCCTCCACGATCGCTCGCAGGACGGCCAGCTTCCGGTCCTCGCCCATCCCGCCTCCTTGCACGCTCGTCTGGCACTCATCGTCAACGAGTGCCAAGACTACAAGGTGGGGACGCCGGCGCCCGCCCTCCCGCTGGGGAGCGCGGACTCCGTGTCCTGGTCGCGCCGGGCCGGCGGACGACTTGACGTACGTAGGGTGGGGCGGTGCACACGACAGGCAGGTTCACCGAGGTCGCCGATCGGGTGTGGGTCGCCCACTACGACTGGCTGCACGTCAACATCACCCTCGTCGGGGGCAGCGACGGCCTGGTGATGGTCGACACGCACGGCTCGACCCGTCAGGCCCGGATGGTCGCCGACGACGCCGCCCGGCTGGGCGTCGGAGCGGTCACTGCGCTGGTGAACACCCACGACCACTGGGACCACTGGTTCGGCAACGACGCCCTGGTCACGGCGTATGGCGACGTCCCCATCCACGCGACCCAGTTCGCCCTCGACAAGATGGTCGAGCGGGGCGGTCGCCACGACGCACACCTGGCCGACGAACCGCACGCCGAGGAGATCCTCGCCACCGAGCTGCGGCCTGCGACCCACGGCTTCTCGTCCGCCCATCCCCTCGTCCTCGGCGATCGCCTGGTGGAGCTCATCCACCCGGGTCGCGGTCACACCGCCGGCGACCTGGTCGTCCGCGTGCCCGACGCCGACGTGGTGGTGATGGGCGACCTGGTCGAGGAGTCGGACAAGCCGTGGATCGGTGACGACTCCTATCCCCTCGAGTGGCCCGCCACCCTGGACCTCGCGCTGCAGATGATCACCCCGGCGACGGTCGTGGTCCCGGGTCACGGCGAGCTCGTGGACCGCGAGTTCGTGCACGACCAGCGCAGCGAGCTCGGGATCATCGCAGAGACCATCCGCGACCTCGCCGGTCGCGGCGTCCCCGCGACCTCGGCGCTCGAGGAGGGCGACTGGCCCTGGGATCCCAGCCTGCTGGCGACAGCCGTGCAGCGCGGATTCGAGCAGCTGCCGCGATCGCAGAAGCGGCTGCCCCTCGCCTGATCGGCGCGACCCGATCCCCGTGGAGTTCCGCGCACCTGGCGGCTTCGTGGTCGAGCTGTACGGTCGAAACATGACCGACCTCACCGCCCTCGTCCTGGCCTGCAGCCTCAAGCCGTCCCCGGCCGCGTCCAGCTCCGAGCTCATCGGCCGCGAGGTGCTGGCGGCCCTGGGCGAGCACGACGTCGCCGGGGAGGTCGTGCGGGTCGTCGACCACGACGTGAAGTTCGGAGTCAGCACCGACGAGGGCGGCGGGGACGCCTGGCCAGCCTTGCGCGCCAAGATGCTCGGCGCCGACATCCTGGTCATCGCCACCCCCATCTGGATGGGCCAGCCCAGCTCTGTGTCGAAGATGGTGCTCGAGCGCCTCGACGCAGAGCTCAGCGAGACCGACGACCAAGGACGGCTGCTGACCTACGGCAAGGTCGGGGCCGTAGCGGTCGTCGGCAACGAGGACGGCGCCCACCACGTCACCGCAGAGGTGCTCCAGGCGCTGAACGACGTCGGCTTCTCGGTGCCGGCCAGCGCATCGACGTACTGGGTGGGCGAGGCCATGCAGGGCGTCGACTACCAGGACCTGGGCGAGAAGCCCGAGAAGACGACCGGGACCACGAAGACGCTGGCAGCCAACGCCGCCCACCTGGCGCGGCTCCTGCGCGGGGCCAACTACCCCGCCTGAGCGGGTGTTTACTCCGGCCGCCCACTGCACTAGGAACGACACATGACCGAACAGAGCAAGACGCCCGAGGCCAGCTCGACCACCAGCGAGGCCGACGCCGACAACCAGGGCGGCACAGCGGCCCCTGACGACCAGCAGCTGGCCGGAGTCCCTGACGAGCACCTGCCCGAGGACCTGAAGCCGGGAGAGGACAACCCGCTCGCGGAGCCCCTCGACCCCGACGACGAGAGCACCAAGGACGCCGACGAGCTCGGCATGGACGACACGCAGGACGACACCTCGGGCAGCTATGAGTCCAGCGGCCCCACACCGTCGACCGAGGAGCCGACGGACGACAACGACGACTGACGCCCCGTCGAGCGGCGTGGCAGCATCGCGCCGCGTCACCGTCGCCCTAGCGTTGAGGCGGTGACTTCCCCGACCGACCGTTATGGCACTGACGTCCTGTCCACCGACTGGCGGGCGCCCCGCAACGGCCGCGCGGTCGACGTCCCGGCCGAGGTCGGGCTGGTCGTCGAGGAGGTCACCACGGACTGGTGCGGCGAGATCGTGGCGGTCGACCGCGACCTGGACACGATCACCCTCGAGGACCGCCGGGCCAAGCGACGCACGTTCCCCCTCGGTCCGGGATTCCTCCTCGAGGGCAAGCCCGTGGTCCTCGTCCGCCCGGTGACGAGGCCCGGACCGGTCCGGGCGACCCGGACGGCCAGCGGCTCGATCGCCGTCCACGACGCAAAGGCACGCGTCGCCCGGGCGAGCAGGATCTTCGTCGAGGGCCGCCACGACGCCGAGCTCGTCGAGAAGGTCTGGGGCGACGACCTGCGGATCGAGGGCGTTGTCGTGGAGTTCCTCGGTGGCGTCGACGACCTGGCCGAGCACCTGCGCGACTTCCGGCCCGGCCCGCAGCGACGAGTCGGGGTGCTGGTCGACCACCTCGTGCCGGGCTCCAAGGAGAGCCGGATCGCCCAGTCCATCGCCCGCTCCGACGTGGGCAAGCACGTCCTGATCGTCGGCCACCCCTTCATCGACATCTGGCAGGCCGTCAAGCCATCCCGCCTGGGGTTCAAGGCCTGGCCGCACGTGCCCAAGGGGATCGACTGGAAGACCGGCACCTGCCAGCAGCTCGGCTGGCCGCACCGCGACCAGGCCGACATCGCACGAGCCTGGAAGCACGTCCTCGGTGGCGTGCGCGGGTTCGGCGACTTGGACCCCCAGCTCCTCGGCCGGGTCGAGGAGCTGATCGACTTCACGACAGCGGGCGGCTAGGTCAGGTCGCGCACCACCGCGTCCGCGAGCAACCGGCCACGACGGGTCAGGACCAGCCGCTCGGTCGCGAGCGTGACGAGTCCCTCCTCGGTCAGTCGGGCCACCTGGGCCCTGGCGTCGCGGTCCAGGGCCAGGACGGGCAGTCCGTCGCGCAGCCGGATCTCCAGGAGGATGCGCTCGACCCGCTGGTCCTGCTCGGTGAGCTGCTCGTGGGCCTGGGCGGGACTTGTGCCGGCGGCGAGCCGATCGGCATACGCCGCGGGGTGCTTGACGTTCCACCAGCGCACCCCTCCGACGTGCGAGTGGGCACCGGGACCTGCGCCCCACCAGTCGCCGCCGGTCCAGTAGCCCAGGTTGTGCCGGCACCGGCTCTGCGGTCGACGAGCCCAGTTGGAGACCTCGTACCACTCGAGCCCGGCCGCGGTGAGCCGCTCGTCGACCAGCTCGTACTTGTCGGCCAGGTCGTCCTCGTCGGGCATCGGCAGCTCGCCGCGCCGCACGCGGCGGGCGAGGGCGGTGCCGTCCTCGACGATCAGCGAGTATGCCGATATGTGGTCCGGCTCGCAGGCCAGGGCGGCCTCGACGCTGGTCTCCCAGTCGGCGAGCGACTCCCCCGGCGTGCCGTAGATGAGGTCGAGCGACACCTCGTCGAACCCGGCGTCCCGGGCCCACTGGACCGCTGCCGGGACCCGGAGGGGGTCGTGGGTGCGGTCGAGCACGCGCAGCACGTGGTCGACCGCGGACTGCATGCCGAAGCTCATCCGGTTGAAGCCTGCCGAGCGCAGCGCCTCGAGGTCCCAGGCGGCGACGCTGTCGGGGTTGGCCTCGGTCGTGATCTCGATGTCCGGCGCCAGGCCGAACTCGGCCGCCGCGCTCGCCACGATCGCGCCCAGGTCGGCGGGCCTGATCAGGGTGGGTGTGCCACCGCCGAAGAAGATCGTCTCGATCGGGAGGTCCCGCTCACCCAGCACCCGACGGGCGTGCCGGATCTCGGTGATCACCGCCTCGGCATACGTCGCCCGCGAAGCGCCCGGGGCATCGCCGAGCTCGTCGGCGGTGTAGGTGTTGAAGTCGCAGTAGCCGCACCGCACGGTGCAGAACGGGACGTGGACATAGAGCCCGAACGGCCGGGAGCCGAGCTGCGCCAGCGCAGCGGCGGGCAGCGACCCGTCCGCGGGCAGGGGCAGACCGGCAGGTTGGACGGGGGGCACCCACCCATCCAACCACCGGGGAGGACGACGAACGGGTGCCGGTGGTCTCCCACCGACACCCGTTCGCGGGTCGTGCTGTGCCAGGACTCAGGCGTAGAGCGACTCGATGACGTCCTTGTGGTTGTCCTCGACCACGTTGCGCTTGACCTTCATCGAGGGGGTCAGCTCGCCGGACTCGACCGTGAGGTCGTGGTCGAGCAGCTGCCACTTCTTGATCGTCTCCCAGCGGTTGAGCTTGCCGTTGAGCTCGTCGACGTAGTTGCCGACCATCTCCTTGACCTTGTCGCTGTTGACGATCTCGGTGTAGGAGGAGCCCTCCATCCCGTTCTCGGCGGCCCAGCCCGTCATCGCGTCGGGGTCCAACGTCACCAGGGCGACGACGTAGTTGCGCTCGGCGCCGAAGACCATGAACTGGCTGGCGTAGGGGCAGATCGCCTTGAACTTCGACTCGATCGCCGGCGGCGCGATGTACTTGCCGCCGGAGGTCTTGAAGAGCTCCTTGATCCGGCCGGTGATCGTGAGGTAGCCGTCGGCGTCCAGCGAGCCCTTGTCACCGGTGTGCAGCCAGCCTTCGGCGTCGAGCGTGCGCGCCGTCTCCTCGGGCAGGTTGTGGTAGCCGTCCATGATGTGCGGCCCACGCAGCAGCACCTCGTCGCCGTCGCCGATCTTCACCTCGGTGCCGGGGAACGCCTGGCCCACGGTGCCGATGCGGTTGTCGTCGGGGTGGTTGACCGTGGCGCCCGCGGAGTTCTCGGTCATGCCGTAGCCCTCGAGGATCACGATGCCGGCGGCGTTGAACCACTCGGCGATCTCGCGGTTGAGCGCAGCAGCACCGGAGATGAAGAAGCGGACGCGGCCACCGAAGCGGGCGCGCACCTTGCTGAAGACGAGCTTGTCGAAGAGGCCGTGCTTGAGCTTGAGCCCCATCGGGATCGACTTGCCCTCGCGCTTGAGCCGCTCGTATTCCAGACCGGCAGCGAACGCCGCGTGGAAGAGCTTCTCCTTGGCGCCACCCTCGGCCGCCTGCATCGTCTGGATCCGGCCGTAGGCCTTCTCGAAGATGCGCGGAGCAGCACCCATGAACGTGGGCTTGACCTCGGCACAGTTGTCGACGATCTTCTCGACCCGGCCGTCGACGGCAGAGGCGAAGCCGCAGGCGAGCTGGGCGCTGAGGAGCACCTTGCCGAAGGCGTGGGCCATCGGCAGCCACAGGAACTGGAGGTCGGACTCGTCGAGGATGTTCTGGGCCTGGATGGCCGCACCCTCGTAGACCCACGACTTGTGGTGGAGCCGGACGCCCTTGGGGCGACCGGTGGTGCCGCTGGTGTAGATCAGGGTCGCGAGCTGGTCGGGCGCAATGGACTTGGCCTTCTCCTCGATCACACCGGGGTGCTCGGCGAGGTAGGCGTCGCCGAGCTTCTTCAGCTCGTCGAGGGTGATGATCCAGTCACCGTCGGCGCCACCCTCGAAGGTGACGACCTTCTCGACGTGGGGCAGCTCGGACTTGTGGTCGGTGAGCTTCTTGACCTGGGTCTCGTCCTCGACGAAGACGATGCGGCACTCGGCGTCACTCAGGATGTAGACGGTGTCGTTGGCGCTCGTGGAGGGATAGACCGTCGTGGTCGCGCCACCGGCACACATGACGGCGAGGTCCGCCAGGATCCACTCGTAGCGGGTGTTCGACATGATGCCCACGCGCTGCTCGGAGGCGATGCCGAGCGAGAGCAGACCGGCCGCCATCGACGAAACCTGCTCGCCGGACTGCTTCCAGTTGAGCGACTCCCACGAGTCGCCGGACGGGTAGCGGAAGGCCTCCGACTCGGGGGACTTCGCCACGCGGTCGAGGAACTGCACCGCGACGTTGGGGGGAGGTTGTCGATGAAGCTGGCGTCGTGATTAATGGGCATACGTCTTCCTGACTGTCTTGCTCGGCCCGCGCCTTGAGGACGCAGGGGGATCTCACTCCTGGGAGTAACCTAGATCACTTGAGTACTCGGCGGTAGCAAACCTTGCCATCCGGACGTCCCACGCTCGCGGACGCCGGTCGACCTGCGCGTCCTCACCCGTGGGACGGCGCGAGCAGCTCGAGGGTCAGCACCGCGAGCGTGCAGCGGCCGGACACCTCGACCGGCCCCACGACCAGGTCGTGTGTCGACGCCTCGACCTCCTCGACCTGGGCCCTTCCCTGGAGCACCAGCGCGGCCTGGTCGCCCGCGAGCGGGAGCGACGAGCCGCGACCCAGCTCGAGCACGGTGACGAACGGCGCCACCCGGCCAGGGTCGCCGATCACGTTCAACGCCAGCACGGGCCCCTCGGGGACCGATGCGGTCACGCTGGCGTCGCCGGCGAAGGCGAACGGGCGGCGTGGCTCGACGACCTGCTCCACGCCGTCCACGACGAGCACGAGCACCGGCCCGTCGACGACGGTGATCAGTCGTGTGCGCCCGGGGAACACGGAGAACGGACCGTCCCCGCCGACGTGGGCCAGGCTGACCCGCCACGTGTCGTCCTCGGCGCGCAGCAGCAGGCGGGTGGTTCCGCCGCCGTTGGCCCACGGTTGGGGGGCGACCTCGTCGCGGCGTACGACCACAGCCATGGCGCTACTTCTTGGTCTTCTCCGTCGGCTGCGTGGTCGACAGGGCGGCGATGAACGCCTCCGGCGGCACCTCGACACTGCCGATGTTCTTCATCCGCTTCTTGCCGGCCTTCTGCTTCTCGAGGAGCTTGCGCTTGCGGCTGATGTCACCGCCGTAGCACTTGGCGAGGACGTCCTTGCGGATCGCGCGGATGTTCTCGCGAGCGATCACCCGGGCGCCGATCGCGGCCTGGATCGGGACCTCGAACTGCTGGCGCGGGATGAGGTCCTTGAGCTTGCTGGCCATCATCACGCCGTAGGAGTAGGCGGCGTCGCGGTGCACGATCGCGGAGAACGCGTCGACCGGCTCGCCCTGCAGCAGGATGTCGACCTTCACCAGGTCGGCCGCCTGCTCACCCGAGCGCTCGTAGTCGAGGGAGGCATAGCCCTTGGTGCGCGACTTGAGCTGGTCGAAGAAGTCGAAGACGATCTCGCCCATCGGCAGGGTGTAGCGCATCTCGACGCGGTCCTCGGAGAGGTAGTCCATCCCCTGCAGGTTGCCGCGCTTGGTCTGGCACAGCTCCATGATCGTGCCGATGTAGTCGCTCGGGCTCAGGATCGTCGCCTTGACGACCGGCTCGTGGACCTCGGCGATCTTGCCCTCGGGATATTCGCTCGGGTTGGTGACGACCGACTTCGAGCCGTCCTCCATCAGCACCTCGTAGACGACGTTGGGCGCGGTCGAGATGAGGTCGAGGTCGAACTCGCGCTCGAGCCGGTCACGGGTGATTTCCATGTGCAGCAGCCCCAGGAAGCCGATCCGGAAGCCGAAGCCGAGGGCGCCGGAGGTCTCGGGCTCGAAGGTCAGCGCGGCGTCGTTGAGCTGGAGGCGCTCGAGGGCGTCGCGCAGCCCCGGGTAGTCGTCGCCGTCGATCGGGTAGAGACCGGAGTAGACCATCGGGTTGGGGTGCTTGTAGCCGCCCAGCGGCTCGGTCGCCCCGTGGTGCTGGCTGGTGACGGTGTCGCCGACCCGGGACTGACGCACGTCCTTCACGCCGGTGATGAGGTAGCCCACCTCACCGACGCCCAGGTCGGCGGCCTTGACCGGCTCGGGGCTGATGACACCGACCTCGAGCATCTCGTGCACGGCGCCGGTCGACATCATCTTGATCCGGTCGCGGTGGGTCAGCAGGCCGTCGATGACGCGGACGTAGGTGACCACGCCGCGATAGGTGTCATAGACGGAGTCGAAGATCAGCGCGCGCGGGGGCGCGTCCGGGTCGCCGACAGGAGCGGGGGTCTGCTTGACGATCTCGTCGAGCAGCCCGGCGACGCCGACACCGGTCTTGGCGCTGACGCGCAGCACGTCCTCGGGCTCGCAGCCGACGAGGCCGGCCAGCTCGGCGGCATATTTGTCGACCATCGCTCCGGGCAGGTCGATCTTGTTGAGGACCGGGATGATGTGGAGGTCGGCACCCATGGCCAGATAGAGGTTGGCCAGGGTCTGCGCCTCGATGCCTTGGGCTGCGTCCACCAGCAGCACAGCCGCCTCGCAGGCCTCCAGCGAGCGGGAGACCTCGTAGGTGAAGTCGACGTGGCCGGGGGTGTCGATCATGTTCAGGACATAGGTGCCGGGCTCGGCGACCTGCTCCTCGCCGGCCGCGACGGGCTGGACCGTCCAGGGCATGCGGACGGCCTGGCTCTTGATCGTGATGCCGCGTTCGCGCTCGATGTCCATCCGGTCGAGGTATTGCGCGCGGGCGGCGCGCGCGTCGACGACCCCGGTCAGCTGCAGCATCCGGTCGGCCAGCGTGGACTTGCCGTGGTCGATGTGAGCGATGATGCAGAAGTTCCGGATGATCGACGGGTCGGTCGAGCCGGGCTGTGGTGCGTTCTTCAGGCTCACGTGGCGCTTTCGGATGTACGGCGGATGGGACCCGCCATTGTTCCACGCAGCCGGTCCAGCAGCGTGATCACCGCAGCGACCAGTCCCTCGAGCGGCCCTCGCCGCCAGCCCGACCGGACGTCGTTGGCGACGAGGCGCACGACGGCTCGCCAGGCCAGGACGATCAGCAGGCTCGCCAGCACGGCAGCGACCATCACGTCGACGCCGTTGTCGGTCGGGCGGATCCCCACCACCCAGGCGGAGAAGACGATCTGGAGCACATAGAGCGTCAGCGCCATCTCCCCGACCCAGACGAGCGGCAGGGTGAGCTTCGGCGGCAGGGTGTGCGCGGCCCAGCTCACGAGGGCGAGGGTGGCCAGGCACAGGCACGTCGTCAGCAGGAGCTCGAGGTGGGTGCCGGAGTAGGCGGGGACGTCGACGTCGTCGAGCGTGATGGCGGCGAGCAGGCCGACGGCCACGACGACCGAGAGCAAGGCCGCCCACGGAGCCAACCCGCGCCCACGCGGGTGCCGGACCATCCGCACGGCCAGGACGCCGGTCAGTGCGTGGACCAGGAACCCCACCAGCCAGTAGGCCGGGTGCGTGAAGGTGAGGTCAACCAGCCACGCACGCGGAACGGCCGCGCCGAGCAGGTCGGCGCGGACCACCGGTCCGACGGCGAAGGCTGCGCCTGCCACAGCGACGAGGAGCACGCTCGGCAGCCGCACCAGCGGATACATGACCAGCGTCAGCACGCCGAGCCAGACCAGGACCACCAGGATCTGCGACCCGAACGTGACGAGCCACAGCCCGAGGAGCACGAGCGCCGCCGCGCGCACCACCACGCTGACGAGGTCGCGGGGCCCGTCGCGGTGGGGCGAGGAACGTGCAAGCTCGGCGCCGACACCGATCACGGTGGAGAACAACGCCGCGGTGAGGTATTCGGAGACCTCCAGCGCCTTCAGCACCCCCTCGCCGGTGGAGAAGTGGGCGACGTACATCGAGAGCACCGCGACCCCCCGGGTGGCATCGACCCCCCGGAGCCGGTGCTGCGGGCTGTCCTCCACTGGCGCGACCATGCGCAGAGTATGGCGGCGATCGCCGGCCCGCGGGATCAGCCGGTCGGCACCCAGTAGCGCAGCTTGTCGCCCCGCCGGTCCTCCAGGATCCCTCCGCACGCCTCGATCACCCTGATGGAGGCTGCGTTGTCGGCGTCGCAGGTGACCAGCGCCGAGTCGATCCCCAACGACCGGGCGTGCGGCAGCACTGCCCGCAGCATCGCCGTCGCGTGACCCTGGCGTCGCGCAGACGGGCGGACGTCGTAGCCGATGTGCCCGCCGACGTCGCGCAGGAAGTCGTTGAGGCGGTGACGCACGGCGACCCGACCGAGATAGCAGTCGCCGTCGACCCACCATCGGGTCGACGTCAACACCCAGCGCTCGGGGAGCACCGTCTCGTCCACCTCCTCGGCACGCACCTGGCGGACGAACGCCTCGAACCCCTCGGACGTGCGCCAGGTGTCCCCGTAGGTGTCCACCCACCCTGCGGTCTGCGAGTCCGAGACGCCCTCGGCGACGAACTCGTCCATCGCCTCGAGGAAGGACTCCATGACAGCGGTGGTCGCAGGCACCAGCACAGACATGGGGCCATCGTGTCGGGCGCGGCCTCGACGCGGCAAACCGATATCGACCTGCTCGCGCCCCGACGGTCCGCAAGGATGGCCCCATGAGCTCCCCCGTCGGTCCCTACCCGATCCCGGCCGGCAGGACCGCCCGCCGCCTCGTGTGGGAGTTCCTGCCGCCCCACCTCCGCTCCGCCATCGAGGCCGAGTGCGGCTCCCCTGTCGTCGAGACCTTCTCGCAGACGTCCGGTTTCACACCCGGTTTCGCGAGCGTCCTGGTGTGCGCTGACGGCTCGCGCCACTTCGTCAAGGCAGCCTCGGTCAAGGCGCAGCAGCTGTTCGCCGACTCCTATCGCGAGGAGGCCCGCAAGCTCGCCACCCTGCCCCGCACCGTCGCGGCACCCCGGCTGCTCTGGGTGCTCGACGACGACTGGGTGGTGCTCGGCATCGAGCACGTCGAGGGTCGCGCCCCCGAGCGGCCGTGGCGGCAGGCAGAGCTCGACGCCGTCCTGGACACACTGGAGGTCGTGGCCGATGAGCTCACTCCGCCACCGGCTGCGCTCGACCTCGACACCGCCGAGGACGACTTCAAGCCACTCGTGGCGATGTGGGAGCACATCGCGGCGACGAGGCCCGACCTGCCGCACCTGGCCGAGGCGGGCGACCTCGCCGCGGGCTTCGCCGAGGTGGTCGGTGGCACCACCCTGGTCCACACCGATGTCCGCGACGACAACGTGCTGCTCGGAAACGTCGACGGCCGGGTCTGGCTGTGCGACTGGAACTGGCCGATCGTCGGCGCCCCCTGGCTCGACACGCTGATGGCCCTCATCGGCCCGCGCGGCGACGGGCTGGACGTCGAGTCGGTGCTGGCCTCCCGCCGGCTCACCCGCGACGTGCACCCCGAGGCCATCGACCGGGTGCTGGCGCTGCTCGTCGGCTTCTTCCTCAAGTCCGCCGACGATCCGGTGCCGCACACGTCACCGTTCATCCGCGAGCACCAGCGGTGGCAGGGCGAGGTCCTGTGGGAGTGGCTGTGCGAGCGCCGCGGGTGGCGGGCGTGAGCCGGACCGACGCGATTTGGGTGGGCTGGCGCGTCGGCGGTAGTCTCTCTCCTTGCATGTCCGGCGCCCAACCGCAGATGGTTCTCAGCACCCTGGGGTGAGTCGGCAGCCGACACCCAGACCTCATTGACACATATCGAGCGAGCAAAGGTTCTCCTGTGGCCAACATCAAGTCCCAGATCAAGCGCAACAAGCAGAACGAGAAGGCGCACGAGCGCAACAAGGCCGTGAAGACGGGCCTGAAGACCGCCGTACGCAAGTTCCGCGAGGCCGTCGAGGCCGGCGACAAGGACACGGCGATCACCGCCGGTCGCGACGCCGCCCGCAAGCTCGACAAGGCCGCGTCGAAGGGCGTCATCCACAAGAACCAGGCCGCCAACCGCAAGTCGTCGATCGCGAAGCAGTCCGCTTCCCTCTGATCTTCTTCTTCGTTCGCCCCGTCGCTCTCGAGCGGCGGGGCGTTCGTGCTTCCTGTGCCCTCGAAGACCTGGTCAGCGCGCAGCACGCAGGTCGGCGACCCGCAGCACGAGCCGCTCGAGGGTGTATGCCGCGTCGTGGGCCTGACCCTTGATGTCAGCGTCCGCGGAGGCGATGGCTCGCAGGGCAGCCGAGATGGCGTCGGGAGACCAGGCCCTCGACTGGCTGCGCACCTGCCGCACCTTCCAGGGCGGGACTCCCAGCTCGCGGGCGAGGTCGGCCTCCCGCATGCCGTTGGGCGCGCCGAGGAAGCGCGCCAGGCTGCGAGCCGATCCCGCCATCGCCGAGGTGACCAGGACGCTGGCCGTGCCGCCGTCCATCGCCCAGCGAAGCTCCTCCAGCGCCAGCGCGCGATCGCCGGAGAACGCCGCGTCGGCGACGGCGAACGACTTGGCCTCGGCACGACCGCCGAAGTATTGCTGCACCTTGTCGAGGGTGAGCGGTTCACCGGGGAAGTCGTGGGTGAGCTGGTTGGCGGCGGCGGCCAGCGAACGCAGGTCCCCCCCGACGGCAGTCACCAGGAAGGCGGCCGCGTCGGCAGCGATCCTCGAGCCGTGGACGGCGACCTCCGAGGCGACGAATCCCGGCAGGTCGGACGGCTTGATCTCCTGTGACTTGACCTCGGTCACCGAGTCGAGCTTGCGCAGCTTGGTCAACAGCCCGCTGCCCTTCTGGCCGCCGCCGTGGACCAGCACGAGCGAGACGTCGTCGGCGGGCGACCGGGCATAGTCGAGGATGCCGTCGTAGCAGTCGTCGGGCAGGCCCTCGAGACTGCGCACCACCACGCAGCGGGTCGAGGAGAACAGCGACGGCGCAGCCATCTCGCCGAGGCTCGCCAGCGTCAGGTCGGACGCTGCGGACTCGGCGATCTCGGCCTCGGAGTCGTGACCGCGCACGGCGGCGCGGATGCCCACGACCGTGCGCTCGGCGAGGTATTCCTCCTTGCCGGTCACCAGGACGACCCGGCCGAGGACCTGCGCGGCAGTGGGGTGAGCGGCCATGGCCAGAACCCTAGTCGCGGGTGCGGACAGCGATCCCGTCCGGTGTGGCGAGCACCAGGACGTCGCCGTCCAGGTCGCTGCGACGCACCTGCGCTCCGGTTGCCTCCAGGGCCGCCAACAGGTCGGAGTCAGGGTGGCCGTAGTCGTTGTCGGCACCCACCGACACCAGGGCCAGCCGTGCCCCGAGCCCGGCCAGGAACGCCTCGTCCTGATGGGGACTGCCGTGGTGGGGGACCTTCAGCACGTCGACGGTGATATCACCGAGGGTGCGCCGCAACGCGAGCTGTCCGGGCGGCTCGAGGTCACCGGTCAGGAGCAAGCGCACGCCGCGAACCTCGGCCAGCAGCACGACACTGGCGTCGTTGGCGCCGTCGCCGGCACCCTTCACGGCGCTCGGTGCCTCTGCCGGTGGCCAGAGCGTCTGGATCGTGACGTCGCCCACCCGGCGGGTCAGCCCGTGAACGGCGACGGCGGGGCGGCGTCCCAGCTCCCCCAGCTCCCGAGTCACCTGCTCTGCCCCTTCCACGGGATCGGCCAGCGAGGTCACGCTGACCTCCCCCACGTCACGTCCGTCGAGGACTCCGGCCAGCCCGTCGACGTGGTCGGCGTGGAAGTGGGTCAGGACGACCAGCGGCAGGCGCGTGACTCCCAGGCGATCGAGACACCCGTCCACGAGGGCCGGATCCGGCCCCGCATCGACGACGACGGCAGAGCCCGCTCCAGCGTTGAGCGCCAGCGCGTCCCCCTGACCCACGTCGCACATGGCCAGGACCCATCCGTCCGCAGGCCAACCCAGGGAAGGCGGCCGGGACAGGACGGCGACCACGAGCAGCAGCGACAGCCCGATGACCGACGTCGGCGATCGCAGCAGCCGGGGTGCGACCAGGCCGAGCAGCACGCACAGGGCCGTCACTGCGGCGAGTGAGGTCGCACCGGTGCCCCAGTCCACGGCGGGGGTCGGCAGGGCTGCCCCCCGCTGCGCCACGACGACGATCCACGACACCGACCAGGCCGCCGGCGCGGCCACGACCTGTCCCAGCGGCGGCCACACCAGGCCGACGAGCCCTCCCGCGAGACCGAGCACGGTCGCCGGCGCCACGGCAGGAGCAGCCAGGAGGTTGGCCACGACGGCGACCAGGCTGATCTCGCCGGAGATCGCGGTCACCACCGGGGTGCAGGCGACCTGGGCGGCCAGCGGCACGGACACCGCCTCGGCCGCCCAGCGGGGCAGCCAGCCCCGCAGGGCATCGCGCCACGTCGGGGCGAGGAACAAGATCCCACCGGTGGCCAGCACCGACAGGGCGAAGCCAGGGGTGACCGCCAGCGCGGGATCGACCAGCAGGAGCGCGAGGACGGCGGCTCCCAGGCACCGGGTGCCGCGCTCGCGACCGTTGGCTCCCAGCCCGACCAGGGCAACGCTTCCCATCGCGGCTGCGCGGACCACGCTCGGCTCGGTGCGGGCGATGAGCACGAAGCCGACGATGCCCAGCGCTGCAGCGGCATACAGCCAGCGGCCGCGGAGCCCGCACCACCGGGCCAGGATGAGCAGGAACCCGACCAGCAGGGTGAGATTGGTGCCCGACACGGCGAGCAGATGGGTCAGGCCGGTGGTCCGGAAGTCGTCTGCGAGATCGGGATCCAGGCCGCTGTCGTCCCCGACGACCAGGGATGGCACGAGCTCGCGGGCATGCTCCCCACGGGAGGCCACGGACTCCCGGATCGAGGCACGAACCGCCGTCGCACCCCGCCACCACACGTCAGGACCCGACTCCAGGACCGGCGGCCCGCGCGTCGACAACACCGCGAGGACCGGCGCTCCCACGCCCTCGTCGGGCGCGAGCCGGCCGCTCGCTCGCACCGTCGAACCCAGCTCGACCTCGAGCCAGGACTCGTCGGCCAGCAGCACCACCGGTGCCGCGAGGGAGTATGTCGAGCCGCGCCCGGTCAGCTCGGTCACCGTCGCCGCGACCACGACGAAGTCACCGAAGCGCCCCTCGACGGCGCGCGGGTCGCTGGTGATCGACACGCGGGCGTCCACCACCGCGCGAGCCGCCACGAGCTCGGCCGCCGCTCCGTGCTCGACGACCGCACCTCTCAACGCGGCAATGCCCAGCACCGCGATCCCGGCCAGCGCAGCGGCCAGGAGCGGCCAGGAGCGTCGGAACCGCGCCAGGCCGAGCGACCCGACCACCAGCAGCGCCACTGACCAACCCGGCAGGGCAACGGCCGCGATCCCGCCGAGCCACGCCCCCAGCCCCAGCAGCGGCATCCTGAGGTCGTGCACCCGCCGCTCAGAGCGTGACGTGCGGCGCGATGTCGGCCAGGGTCGCGTCCCCGATGCCGTCGACCTCGAGGAGCTCGGCGACGGCGGTGAAGCCGCCGTGCTCCGTGCGCCAGCCGATGATGGCCTCTGCGGTCACCGGACCGACGCCGGGCAGGGTCTCCAGGGTGGTGAGGTCGGCGGTGTTGAGGTTGACCAGCGGTCCGCCGGCACCCGGCACCTCCCCCGCGGCGCCTGCGGACCCCAGCTCGCCGATGGCCCCCGGCTGGGTCGGCACGCCCACGAGGACCTGCTCGCCGTCGATCAGCGGTCGCGCCAGGTTGAGCGAGCTCAGGTCGACCCCGCGCCGCGCACCGCCCGCCGCCTCCAGCGCGTCCACCACCCGAGAACCGGCCGCGAGCACCGCGATCCCCGGACGTCGAACCTTCCCGGCCACGTCGACCGTCACCTCGCCGCTCCCGGCATCCTCACCGGTCGGTGGTCCGACCGCTGAGGCGCCCGGCTGCACCGGGGACACCGACGCCAAGGGCTCGCTGGCCGGCACCAGCTCGGGCACCGGCTCGGGCTCGGACCGGACGGCGAACCAGGCCGCGAGCCCGACCGCGACAGCGATCAGCGCCGACACTGCGGCGACGTGTGCCGCACGCAACGGCAGCCTGGAGGACAGGTCGTCCACGGCGCCGCCGAGCCGCCCTCGGCAGGCATGTCGGCCCGGCACCGGCACCGCCGTCGCAGGCGCAGGCGCAGGCGTTGCCACAGAGGCCGGTCGCGGCAGCTCGCGCAGCTGGGTGTGCCGGTGCTGGACGGGCGGGTCGCCACGCACTGCGGCGAGCTCGGCACTCAGGGTGGCCAGTCGTCGCGACACCGCCTCGGCGTGGTCGTCACCGGTGGGTCCGGTCGTGTTGCGAGGGCGCATTCCCCGAACCTAGGAAGCCTCGACCGTTAGAGCCACCGACCGGACAGCATCCTGTGGACAACCCGCGGACGGGGCGCCGTCCACAGGCAGGTCGCGCGTCAGTGGGGCGCCACCGCCGTCGTTTCGTCACGCAGGCGCGGCGCGACGCACACCGCGACCATGCCCGGACCCACGTGGGCGCCGAGCACTGCCCCGAGCTCACCGCACCAGATCTCGCGCTCGCAGAGGTTGTCCGAGAGCCGATCGCGAAGACGTGCAGCCAGCTGCTCGGCACGGTCAGGGTTGGCCAGGTGTGAGACACACACGTCGACCTGCAGGTCTGCTGCCGCCTCGACGGCGAGGTCCTCCAGGCGCGTCAGCGCGCGCGAGCCGGTCCGGACCTTCTCCAGGTTGGCCACCTTGCCGTCGGAGATCGTGAGCAGCGGCTTGACCGAGAGGGCGCCGCCCAGGATCGCGGCCGCAGCACCGATGCGACCACCGCGGCGGAGGTATTCCAAGGTGTCGACATAGAAGAGCGAGGTCGCGTTGCCTGCACGGATCCGGGCCGCCCGCGCGGCCTGTGCGGTCGTGCCTCCGGCGTCGAGGACGTCCGCGGCCGAGAGGGCCGCATAGCCGGTGGCGACCCCCACCTGGCGGCTGTCGACCAGCGTGACGGGGATGTCGACCTGGCGTCCGGCCAGCTGGGCCGACTCGAACGTGCCGCTCATGTCACCCGACAGGTGGATCGAGAGGATCTCCTCGGCCCCCTCCCGGGCAAGTCGCTCATAGACCTCGACCATCTCCGCAGGATTGGGCCGCGACGTGCTGACGGGGACGAAGTCCGAGAGAGCTCGGGCCACCAGCTCGGGGGTCGCACCGTCCGGCCCCTCGTCATAGACCTTCGCGCCGATCACGACCTGGAGGGGGACCACGACGATCCCGCGCTCCTCGGCCTGGGACAGCGGGATGCTCGCGGTGGAGTCGGTGACGATCACGGTTCCGGGCACAACGCAGAGGTTAGTGGGTCACCCCCGGTTGCCGAGCGCGTCGACAGAGGCTTTGATGTGCGAGATGTCCGTTGCTTCCGGGAGCTTCGCCGACGAGCTGCGCCGCGCCATCGATCGACGCGGCCTGGGTCTCGAGCGCATCCGTGACCACCTCGACCAACGCGGTGTCGTCGTCAGCGTCGCGACCCTGAGCTATTGGCAGTCCGGCCGCAGCCTGCCCGGGCGCAAGGCCTCCATCGCCGCCATCCCGCACCTCGAGGAGGTGCTCGCCCTGAGCCCCGGCCAGCTGGGCAACATGCTTCCCCTGACCCGGGACCGGCCCCGGCGGTGCGCCGCCCAGGACCTTCGCGCCCTGTGGCCCGAGCCGCCCGTGGCCGAGGTGCTGGAACAGCTCGACACGCGGTGGGACCTCGAGCTGGACCGGGTGACCCTGCACGACGTCGTCAGGCTGGGGGCGGACCGTCGCCAGGCACGACTGACCGTGCGACAGGTGATGCGGGCCCGCTGCGACGGACCCGACAGGAGGGTGGTGATCCACTTCCAGGACGACCGCGGGGTTGCGCCCCCCGACTTCCGCGCTGTCCAGGGCTGCGAGGTGCGCCGGACGGTCAGGAGCGCCGAGCACGGCGTCGCCGGTGCCGAGCTGGTGTTCCACCACCCCCTGAGCCGGGGCGAGACCGTGGTCGTGGAGTACGAGGTCATCTCGTCGTCCCCGGGACCGCTGGAGTCGCAGTACACCCGGCGACTGAGGATGCCGATGCGCGAATACCTCCTGCAGGTCGAGTTCCATCCAGATGCCCTCCCCCACGAGGTGGCGGCCGTCACCGAGGAGACCCGCACCGTGATCGGGCTCGACCGGGAACACCGGGCGCACCTCGCGCACACCGACGCGACACCGGGGACCACCGGCATCCGCTGGGACTGGCACGACGACGGGCCCGGAGCCGGGAGTTAACTGTTAACGACAGCTCCACCCTTGCCGTGGGGAGAGAGAGTCGCGCATGGTCGGCGATGTCCATCTTTCTCGGGAAGGAACCCTTGATGAACCACACCCCCTCACGGCTGGGATCCGTCGCAGCTGCGACCCTGGCCGGCGCGGCCCTCGCGCTCGTGCCTGCCACCGCAACGGCTGCCGACGAGCCTCCGGCGCCCTCCACCTCGACCTCGTCCTCGGACGACGGCCGGGCGCCCGTGCACGGCACCTCCGCCGACAACCGCTACATCGTCGTCTTCGACAAGGACGCGGTCCGCAGCCAGGTGCGCGACGCCAGGGCCGAGGCCAGGTCAGCCGGCGCCAAGGTGACGCACACCTACAGCGCGGCCCTCGACGGCTTCGCCGCGAAGCTCCCGCCCCAGGCGCTCCGGGGCCTGCGCAACAACCCCCACGTCTCCTACATCGAGGCCGACCTCCCGGTGCAGGCGAGCGAGACCCAGTCGCCGGCGACCTGGGGCATCGACCGCGTCGACCAGCGCGACCTGCCGCTCAACAACTCCTTCACCTACACCACGTCGGGCGCGGGAGTCACCGCCTACATCATCGACACCGGCGTCCGTCTGGCGCACAGCGAGTTCAGCGGCCGGGCCGTCTCGGGCTACACCGCCATCAACGACGGCCGCGGCACCGACGACTGCAACGGTCACGGCACGCACGTCGCCGGCACCGTCGGCGGTGAGACGTACGGCGTCGCCCAGGACGTCCGCCTGGTCGCGGTCCGCGTCCTCGACTGCGCCGGCAGCGGCTCCAACTCCGGAGTCATCGCCGGCGTCGACTGGGTGACGCAGAACCACAGCGCGGGCGCTCCCGCGGTCGCCAACATGAGCCTCGGTGGCGGCGTCTCCAGCGCGCTCGACACCGCGGTCAGCAACTCGATCGCCGACGGTGTCTCCTATGCGCTGGCAGCCGGCAACGACTCCGGCGCCAACGCCTGCAACGGCTCGCCCAGCCGGGTGGCTGCGGGCCTGACGATCGGTTCGAGCACCAACACCGATGCGCGCTCCAGCTTCAGCAACATCGGCTCGTGCCTCGACATGTTCGCGCCCGGCTCCAACATCACCTCGGCGTGGATCACCAGCAACACCTCGACCAACACCATCAGCGGTACGTCGATGGCGACCCCCCACGTCGCCGGGGCAGCAGCCCTCTACCTGCAGGGCAACCCGTCGGCCAGCCCGGCGACGGTCAGCAGTGCCCTGATCTCCGCGTCGACCCCCAACAAGATCACCAACCCGGGGACCGGATCCCCCAACCGCCTGCTCTTCATCGGGACCGGCGGAACCACCCCGACGCCGACCGGGTGTGACTCGATGCCGGAGAAGGAGACCGGTTCGCTGTCCTCGGGTGGCGTGGCCTACCACCCGGGCGCGAACGACTACTACTACTCGGCAGCCGGCACCCACGTCGGCTGCCTGTCGGGTCCGACGAGCGCGGACTTCGACCTCTACCTCGAGAAGTGGAACGGCTCGTCGTGGGTGACCGTGGCCCAGGGCATCACCGCCACGTCGCAGGAGAAGATCACCTACAACGGCGCCGCGGGCTACTACTCGTGGCGCGTCGAGTCCTACTCGGGCTCGGGCAGCTACACGTTCGGTCTCGACCGCCCCTGACCGATCGCACCAAGGACTCCGGCCCCGCGGCGCTTGCCGCGGGGCCGGATCGATCTCGGATGGTTCTAGACGACGATGTTGACGAGCTTGGGCGCCCGCACGATCACCTTGCGCACGGTCTCGCCGTCCAGGGCGCGCACGACCGCCGGGTCCGCCAGCGCGGCGGCCTCCAGGTCGGCCTCGGAGATGTCGGGCGAGACCTCGAGACGGGCCTTGACCTTGCCCTTGAGCTGCACGACGGCGATCACCGACTCCTCGACGAGCAAGGCCTCGTCGACCACGGGCCACCCGGCACGAGCAACCGTCGGCTGGTGCCCGAGGCGCTCCCACATCTCCTCGGCGACGTACGGCGCCACCAGCGACAGCAGGATCGCGACCGCCTCGACGGCCTCGCGCACGGCCGGGTCGGCCGGGCCGCACCCCGAGTCGATCGCCTTGCGGGTGGCGTTGACCAGCTCCATGGTGCGCGCGACCATCACGTTGAAGCGGTAGGCCTCGACCAGGTGCGCGGCATCGTGCACCGTCTTGTGGGTGATCCGCCGCAGCGCGACGTCGCCCTCGGCCGGCGCGGCGCCGGGCTCCGAGGTCACGTCACCACTGAGCCGCCACGCACGCTGCAGGAACTTCAGCGACCCGCTCGGCGAGACGTCCGCCCAGTCGATGTTGTCCTCCGGCGGGCTCGCGAAGACCAGGGTCAGCCGCACCGCGTCCACACCGAACTCGGCGAGCTGTCCACCCAGGCTGACGCCGTTGCCCAGCGACTTGCTCATCTTGCGGCCGTTGTTGATGACCTTGCCCTGGGAGAGGTATGCCGAGAAGGGCTCACCGAACGACACGAGCCCCATGTCGCGCAGGGCCTTGGTGAAGAACCGGGCATAGAGCAGGTGGAGGACGGCGTGCTCGTCGCCGCCGATGTAGATGTCGCACGGGCCCCACATGTTGATCAGGTCGGAGTCGAACGCCTGGGTGTCGTCGTGCGGCGAGACGTAGCGCAGGAAGTACCACGACGAGTCGACGAAGGTGTCGAGGGTGTCGGTGTCGCGGGTTGCCGCTCCCCCGCACGTCGGGCAGGTCACGTTGACCCACTCCTCGGCGCCGCCGAGGGGCGAGACCCCCTTGGGCTTGAGGTCGGCGCCTCGCAGCTCTGGCAGCTCGACGGGCAGCTGGTCATCGGGGACCGGCACCTCGCCACACGTGGGGCAGTGGATGATCGGGATGGGCGGGCCCCAGTAGCGCTGTCGCGACACCAGCCAGTCACGCAGGCGGAAGTTGACCGTCCCCCGGCCCAGCCCCTGGCGCTCCAGGTAGTCGATGGTGGTCGACTTCGCCTCGGCGACGCCCATGCCGGACAGGTCGATCTCGTCGTTGGCGGAGTTGATCGCCGGCCCGTCACCGGTGAAGGCATCGCCGTCGAAGTCGGCCGGCGGCTGGACGGTGCGGATGATCGGCAGGTCGAAGACCTGGGCGAAGTCCCAGTCGCGCTGGTCCTGGCCGGGCACCGCCATGATCGCGCCGGTGCCGTAGTCGGCGAGCACGTAGTCGGCGGCGTAGACCGGGATCTTCTCTCCCGTCAGCGGGTTGGTCGCGTGCACGCCCAGGAACACGCCGGTCTTGGGCCGGTCGGTGGCGAGCCGGTCGATGTCGGTCTCCTTGCGCACCTCGACCAGGTAGTCGTCCAGCGCCGGCAGCTGCTCGGACGTGACCAGCTCGGCCGCGAGCGGCGCGTCGGCCGCGACCACCATGAAGGTCGCGCCGAAGAGGGTGTCCGGACGGGTCGTGTAGACCGTCAGCGGCTCGTCCCGGCCGTCGACCACGAAGTCGACGTGGGCTCCCTCGGAGCGTCCGATCCAGTTGCGCTGCGCGTTGACGACCTTGTCCGACCAGGTGGGCTGCAGGTCGTCGAGGGAGTCGAGCAGCTCCTGGGCGTAGGCCGTGGTGCGGAAGTACCACTGGGTCAGCTCGCGCTTGGTCACCTCGGCGCCGCAGCGCTCGCAGGCGCCGTCGACGACCTGCTCGTTGGCCAGCACCGTCTGGTCGTTGGGGCACCAGTTGACCGGGGAGTTCTTGCGGTAGGCAAGGCCCTGCTCGTGCATCCGCAGGAACAGCCACTGGGTCCAGCGGTAGTAGTCGGGGTCGGAGGTGTTGAACCGGCGCGACCAGTCGAAGCTGACGGCATACTTCTTGAACGACTCGAGCTGGGTCTCGATGTTGCCGTAGGTGTAGTCGGCCGGATGGGCGTCGTTCTTGATCGCGGCGTTCTCGGCGGGCAGGCCGAAGGAGTCCCAGCCCATGGGGTTGAGGACCTCGTAGCCACGCTGCCACCAGTAGCGCGCCAGCACGTCGTGCAGAGCGGTGACCTCGGCATGACCCATGTGCAGGTCGCCGCTGGGGTAGGGGAACATCGTCAGCGCGTAGCGCTTCTCGCGCTGCCCGGAACGCACGACCTCGTCGTCGGCCCGGAACGGCTCGAGCTCCTCCCAGACGGGTTGCCACTTGGCCTGGACGGCCTCCACGTCATAGGACTGGGGCGCCTCGGCGTCGGGTGTCGAGGCGTGCTCGCCCCCGGGCGGTGTCTCGTGCGTCTGGCTCATCGTCTCCTCGATCCTCCTGCTGCTGACATGAAAAAACCCCTCGCATGGAGGGGTGGCCGCGTTGACTCTCTTCAAGGAGGTGTCAGCGCGGCTGGCCAAGAAGCAGGGCTCGCATGCTCATGGGCGCATTCTAGCGCCCATGAGCACGCGGCCGCCTCAGCGGACGAAGCGCGGGGTCATCGGCGGGTCCCACCACTCGCCGTTGTTGGCCTTGATCGCGCCGATCACGTGCAGGACGAAGGCGAGGACGAAGGCCAGCCCGAACGTGAGGAAGCCGACCAGGACGAGCATCAGCGGCAGCGAGACGAGCATGATGATGCCGGCGAAGATCTGGACGTTGAGCGAGTTGGCCGCGTGCTGGCGCACGAACGGGCCGCGGTCCTTGTAGAGCATGTAGATGATCAGTGATCCGACGAATCCGAGCAGGCCGGCGGAGAGCACCATCGCGGCCAGTGGGACCCCGTGCGCCACGGCGCCGAGAGTGCGCTCCTGGCCGGGAGAGATGGGGGTCTGCGACTGGGCGTAGGGGTTGGGCTGGCTCATGGGAACCTCCTGAGGTTGTGTCAACGTCAACTCAACCACGGCGATGGGTCGAAACCATCCCTGGTCGGGGTCGAACCGGGGTCGGCTCAGGGCCGTCCTAGGGTGAGCGCCATGACCACTCCTGAGATGTTTCGCCTGGACGGCAAGGTCGCCATCGTCACCGGCGCCTCGAGCGGGCTGGGTGTCGCGTTCGCGCGCGGCCTGGCCGAGGCGGGTGCCGACGTCGTGCTGGGGGCCAGGCGCGTCGACAAGCTGGCCGACACCGCCGCCCTCGTCGAAGCGACCGGCCGCCGGGCTCTGACCGTGGCCACCGACGTCTCCGACCCGGACCAGTGCCAGGCCCTCGTGGACGCCGCCGTGGCCGAGCTGGGCGGGGTCGACGTGCTGGTCAACAACGCCGGGGTCGGTACCGCCGTACCCGCGACCCGCGAGACGCCCGGGCAGTTCCGCTCCGTCATCGACGTCAACCTCAACGGCGCCTACTGGATGGCCCAGGCCTGCGGGCGCGTGATGAAGCCCGGCTCGTCGATCATCAACATCTCCTCTGTCCTCGGGATCACGACCGGCGGGCTGCCGCAGGCGGCGTACAGCGCCTCCAAGGCGGGTCTCGACGGCCTCACCCGCGACCTCGCCCAGCAGTGGATGGAGCGCAAGGGCATCCGGGTCAACTCGATCGCCCCCGGGTTCTTCGAGAGCGAGATGACCGACACCTATCCCGACGGCTACCTCGACCTCGCGATGCAGCGGGTTCCGGCGCGGCGCAAGGGCGACCTCGCCGAGCTGGCAGCGACCGCCGTGTTCCTCGCCTCCCCCGCGGCGGGCTACATCACCGGCCAGACCCTGCCGGTCGACGGCGGTATGACGATCGCCTGACCGGTCACGCCTGCGGCTGCGGCTGCGGCTGCGGCTGCGGCTGCGGTGAGTCGTAGCCCGCAGCCCCGGCCAGCCCCGCTGCGACGAGAGCGATCGACGCCAGCACCGCGAACAGCAGCGCATAGCTCCCGGTGACGGCGGCGATGCCGGCACCGAACGCCGGCGCGAGAGCGGCGGCGACGCCCTTCGGCGCCTGGTAGACGCCGTTGAGGGCGGCATAGCGCCGCGGCCCCCAGTGGTCGCTGACCACGGTCGCGCCGACGAGGGTGAACAGCCCACGAGCAGCGCCGGCGACGACCGCGATCGCGATCACCAGCAGCGCGGGTCCGGGGACCAGTGCCAGACCACCCAGCGTCACGGCCATCACGCCGATGACACCTGCGGCCCGGGCGTTGGTGGGCCATCGGCGGTCCAGCGCCGGGTAGGCCAGACGCCCCACCACCTGCCCGGCGCCGCTGAGCCCCAGCGCCCACGCGGCCAGCTGGAGATCCATCCCCTGCTGCAGCAGCAGCGGCACCAGGTTGACGAGGGAGGCGTGCATCGCCAGGGCCGCGAGCGTCCCCGAAGCAGCGAGCAGCACGAAGGTGCGGCTTCTCAGGACCTCACGGTCCGGACGACCCCCGCCCCCGCCGGTCTCGTGCGGGTGCCACGGCAGCCGCAGCGCGAACGCGTGGGCAGGAACCGTCACCACCAGCAGGACCGCGGCAAGCACGAAGTAGGTCGCGCGCCACCCGATCGACTCGCTGAGCGCCGCGGTGACGGGGGCGAAGATCGTCGAGGCAAACCCGGCCACCAGGGTCAGGGTGGTGATGGCGCGCACCCGCCCCGCGCCGTACCAGTGCGTCAGGGCCGCGAACGCAGGCGGATAGAAGGTGCCCGAGCTGGCCAGACCGACCAGCAGCCAGGCGACCACGAAGACGGGGTACGTCGACGCAGACCCGACCAGGACGATCGCCGCCGCGCCGAGCAGGCTCCCCGCGGTCATGACCAGCCGTGGTCCTCGCTTCTGCAGCTCGCGGCCGACGGGGATGCCGGCCAGCGCCCCGGCCAGGATGCCGACCGAGAACGCAGCGGTGACAGCGGTCGCCGACCAGCCCGTCTCGGTGGAGATCGCGGGCGCGAGCACCGTGAAGGCGTAGTAGAGGACGCCGTAGCTGATGGTGACGCTGACGCAGAGCGCGACGAGGACCCTGCCGGGGCTGGGTGGGCTTGGTGTGCTCAGCGGGTCCCGCCGATCGCCAGCACTTCAGGGGCAGGCGCACAGCAGCCGCCGCCGATGTCGGCGCTCTCGGGGTCGTCGAACACCCCCGCACCGCCACACACGCCGGTGTCAGGGAGGACGAGCTCGACCCGCGCAGCCCCTTCGTGGTCGCCGGCAAGGGCGGCGACGACGCTGCGCACCTGCTCATAGCCGGTGAGCGCCAGGAACGTCGGCGCGCGACCGTAGGACTTCATCCCCACCAGGTAGAGGTCAGGCTCCGGCTGCGCGAGGTCGAGCGCGCCCGTGGCCTGCACCGAACCGCAGGAGTGGATGTTGGGGTCGATGTCGGCCGCGATCCGGCGCGGCGCCTCCAGGGTGGGGTCGAGGTCGAGCCGCATCTCGGACAGGAACGACAGGTCGGGGCGAAAACCGGTCAGGACGACGACCGTGTCCGCCGCCGGGAGCTCCCGGCCGTTCTCGGCGACCAGCACCGCCTGGCCCCCCACGGAGCGGATCTCGGCGACACGGAACCCGGTCACGAGCTCGACCGCACCGGCGTCGACCGCCTGCTTGGCCCGCTGACCCAGCGCTCCCCGTTCGGGCAGCTGGTCGCTCGAGCCGCCCCGAAGGTGCCCTCCCCGACGACGCGGCGGATCGCCCAGGTGATGCGGGTGCCGGGGTGGCCGGCAGCGATCTGGACGAGCTCGTGGATGGCGTTGAAAGCAGAGTCACCCGACCCGACGACGACCGTGTGCTTGCCGGCGTAGCGCTGCGGCGTCGCCCGGTCGGGGACCTGGTAGGCGATGAGCTGCGCGGCCGCCCCCTCACCGAGGGCCGGGAGCCCGTCGGCGCCGGCGGGGTTGGGTCGACGCCACGTCCCGGACGCGTCGATCACCGCGCGCGCCTCGAGCCGCGACTCGCGTCCCTGGTCGTCGACGACGTGGACGGTGAAGGGCTGCTCGGCCCGGTCGGCGTCGACCAGCCGGTCGCGACCCTTGCGCGAGACCCCGATGACGCGCGAGTCATAGCGCACGTGCTCGGCCAACGCATCTGCCAGTGGAGCCAGATAGCCCTCGATCCACTCCGCCCCCGTCGGATAGCCCGTCGACGGGGAGGTCCATCCCCGGGGCTCGAGCAGTCGCACGGCTGCATTGTCCACCAGCTCCGGCCAGGCCGAGAACAGGCGGACGTGGCCCCACTCCGCGACCGCGGCTGCGGGCCCGTGACCGGATTCGAGCACCAACGGCTCCAGACCGCGCTCGAGCAGGTGCGCGGCAGCAGCCAGGCCCTGCGGACCGGCTCCGATGACCACGACGGGCAGTTCGTTCATGTCCAGCTCCTCATATTGACGTATGTCGATGTGAGGACGATGCCGCACATATCGACATATGTCAATGCATCCGTCACAATGATCACCGTGCCCTCGACTCCCATCGCCATCTCGCCCGCCGAGCTCGCCGCCTGCTGCTCGCCCATGACCGCCGGCATCGTCGCCGACGAGGCGGCCGAGACGCTCGCCCGCATGTTCAAGGCGCTGGGCGACCCGACGCGGGTCAGACTGGTCTCGATGATCGCCGCGTCTGCCGACGGCGAGGCTTGCATCTGCGACATGACAGAGCCAGTCGGCCTGAGCCAGCCCACGGTCTCGCACCACATGAAGCTCCTGGTCGAGGCCGGGCTGGTCACCCGGGAGCAGCGCGGGCGATGGGCCTACTACCGGCTGGTGCCCGAGGTGCTCCGCTCCCTCGCCGGCGCCCTCGGCCCCGGCTGCTGAACGCCACGGACTCGCATGCGTCGAAGCGGAGTGACACTCGACGCGATTCCAGCAGGACGGTCCGTGTGGGAGGGGGTTCACGACGTCGCGCTCGGACACGGCACCGGCGAGGCGGCCGCGCTCCAGCGGTTCGGCTCAGCGTTGGGTCAGTGGACGGGGCGGTTGGGGTGGGTGGCCGGTCATCGTCTCGATGAGCTCGGCGGCGATGGTGCTGACCTTGCGATTGGTGTTCTGGGAGGTGTGGCGCAGGAGCTCGAACGCGTCGTGGGCGCTGATCTTGCGGGTGACCATCAAGATGCCGAGGGCTTGGTCGATCACGGCCCGGGTGGCCAGTGCTTCGCGTAGCTCGTCGTCGAGGACGGTGTGGCTGGCGTGGCGGAGCAGGATGGTCAGGGCTGTGGCGGCCTGAGCGGTGAAGGCCTCGGCTCGGGTGATGTCGGCGGTGTTGAACGCGTGTGGGCTGGTGACGAAGATGTTGAGTGCTCCGCGGGTGTGGCCGTCGATGGTCAGGGGCAGGGAGACGACGCTGTGGATGCCGTTGGACAGGGCGTATCCGGGGTAGTCGCCCCATCGGGTCTCGGCTGACATGTCGGGCACCTCGATGCGTGTCCCCTGATGGATGGCTTCCAGGCACGGCCCGCGGCCGTGGATGTACTGGATCTCGTCCATGCGCATCGCAACCTCGTCGCTGTGGGCCACAGTGGCGATCTGGCCGTCACGCCGCAGGGTGATTCCGCAGTGCGTGCCGGGCACGATGGACGAGGCCAGCACGGTGAGCTCGTGCAGGAAGTCGCTGACATCGGGTCCGTCCAGGATGAGGTTCTGGAGCTCCGCATAGGCCGCGGTCAGGTCGAGCGGTTCCGGTCGTTTGCCTTGTGAAGTCACCATGGTTCTGCTCCACCGTGCGGTCTCGTCTGCGCCCTCGGTCCGGGCACTGTCGTCCTTGCCGAAGCCGATGCCGCACAGGCTGCGACACGCTCGCTACCTCGGCCACCCCAGCCTACGCCGCGGATGCGGGGACTCGCTTCGGGCAGCTCTTGGCAGCCGGGCCCGCGAGGACTACCGTTTCTCCTGGGTGTGGATAGGCGCCTGCGGCGAGACCACAAGGGGTCACATGACTCGGTCCGCCAGCACCGCTCCGTGACGTGACCGGAGTTCGGCCATGCGATCGGCTTACGCAGCCAGCAGTCCACCTCGGTCCTCGATGTCGGCGCGGTGCGCGCTTGTGCACATGCCACCCAGTCGGCGCGGGTCCCCACCGGGGGGCGGTGGCCCGCGCCGGCCCTGGCAGCTGGGTGGGGTGACGTGACCCTGCTCTTCGCCGAGACCCGCGAGGCGATGAGAGACCGCCCCCCTTGGCTGAGCCACGCAATGACCGCGGCACCAAGCAAGGAGGAGTCCGAAATGAGTCTGATGAAGAGAGAACACCACCGGGGTTGGCCCCTGGAGACGCTGTGGAGCCAGGACCTGGTCGACACCGCGTTCGGGGACATGTTCCGCACGTTCTTCAACGGTGAGAGCGTCCTGGACCGCGCCCAAGGGGCCCACGTCATGCGTCTGGAGGAGTTCGTCGAGGACGACACCTGCGTGATCCGCGCGGAGCTGCCCGGGATCGACCCGGAGAAGGACGTCGAGATCAGCGTCGCCGACGGCATCCTGCACCTTCGTGCCGAGCGGGAGGAACGCAGCGAGGAGAAGCGTCCGGACGGCTACCGGAGCGAGTTCCACTACGGCCGCCTCTCGCGCAGCGTCCGGCTGCCCGAGGGAGCGACCGAGGCCGACGTGACCGCGTCGTACAAGGACGGGATCCTCGAAGTGCGGGTCCCCGCGCCCAAGGCAGAAGTCACCACGACACCGACCAAGATCCCGATCACACGCGGCTGAGAGCCAGAGACTGGCCTCCGGCAGATCGACCTCGAGCACCCGATCGCGACCCGCGCGATCACGGCCCCGACTCGACGAGGTGAGGCGATGACCGGGCTGCCCACCACGATGCGGGCGTGGGTCGTGAGCGGAAAGGGGGACGAACGCGGCCGGGTGCTCCAGGTCGAGCGTGCGGTCCCCCGTCCTGCGCCCGACGAGGTGCTGGTCCGGGTGCTCGCGTGCGGCGTGTGCCGGACCGACCTGCACCTCGCCGACGGCGACCTTGCACCCAGAGCGCCTGCCCGGGTGCCTGGTCACGAGGTGGTCGGCGAGGTGGTTGCGACGGGGGACGCGAGCCGCCGGTTCGGCACCGGCGACAGGGTCGGCATCGCGTGGCTGCGGCGGACCTGCCAGGGCTGCAGAGCCTGTCGTGCCGGGCGCGAGAACCTCTGTCGCGCTTCCCAGTACACCGGCTGGGACGCAGACGGAGGCTTCGCCGAGTACGCCGTCGTCGCCGAGGCGTGGGCATACCGCCTGCCGGCGGACGCCGACCCCGTCACCACGGCGCCGCTGCTGTGCTCGGGAATCATCGGCTACCGCGCCCTACGCCGGGCCGGACTGCCACCCGGTGGGCGGCTTGGCATCTACGGCTTCGGCGCCAGCGCGCACCTCATCGCCCAGCTGGCAATTGCCCAGGGCGCAGAGGTGCACGTCCTCACACGAGGCCGGCCGGCCCAGAAGCTCGCACTCGAGCTGGGTGCCGCCTGGGCCGGTGACGCCCACGCACGCCCACCCGCCCTGCTCGACGCGGCGATCCTGTTCGCACCCGTCGGCGAACTGGTGCCGGTCGCCCTGGAGGCGCTGGACCAGGGCGGGACGCTCGCGGTGGCGGGCATCCACCTCAGCGACATCCCAGGGCTCGACTACCAGGCCCACCTCTTCCGCGAACGGACCCTCACCAGCGTCACCGCCAACACGCGCCTCGACGGAGAGGAGTGGTTGCGTCTCGCCGCGACGACCGGAGTCCGGGCGCGCGTGACGGCCTACCCCTTCACGGACGCCGACAGAGCCCTGGACGACCTGGCGACCGGCGCGCTCACCGGCGCGGCGGTCCTGCGAGGCCTCCCTGACTCGGAGGTGGGGAGGCCCTGAGCCTTGAGCATGCGACTCTCCGTGGATGAGGAAGCCCGCGCACGGCGCCAGGCTGCGGGCGCGCAGCGCCGTGATGGGCCAGCCCCGGCTCCATACGCCGGCACCCCTTCGGGTCGGGGACTCCGGCGCCCCACGTGCAGCAGCGCCCGCCGCAGATGCATCAGGCCGGATCCGTCGAGGATCCGGCCTGTGATGGTGGAGGTGAGGGGACTCGAACCCCTGACCCTCTGCATGCCATGCAGATGCGCTACCAGCTGCGCCACACCCCCATCGGGGCGCCCGGCCAAACCTCGGCCGGACAACTCGCGGAATCTTAGCCAACGGCTCCCGCAGTTGTGAAATCGGGTGCGACCCGGTTGTAGGCCACCAGCCTCAACCCCTCGTCGGGTCCGGTCTCGACCAGCGTGGCCCACCCACAGTTGTCCATGCCGCGCAGGGTCCGGCCCATGACCCGGTCCCAGCCGAGGAGGGCGGTCAGGCCGACCTTGGAGGAGGCCCCGTGCCCGACGACGCAGACCGTCTCGCCCGTCCCGACCGAGGAGAGCGCCTCGCGCAGGGCGGGCACGATCCGCTCGGCGACGTCGTCGGAGCTCTCTGCGCCCGGCACGCCTTCGGCGGACTCGAAGAGCCCCCCGGTGGCCTGCCACGCAGCGTGCTGGGTCGGGAACGCCGCTTCGAACTCGGCGATGGTCATCCCGGACCGGTCCCCCACGTCGAACTCGCGCAACCGCTCGTCCGTGCGCACGTCGAGCCCGGTGGTGCGGGCGACCTCGTCGGCGGTGGCGCTGGCCCGGAGCAGGTCCGAGCTCCACAGGGCGGCCGGCTCCAGCGCCGCGATCGCGACGGCAACAGCCCGAGCCTGCTCCCGGCCGGTCTCGTCGAGGGGGATGTCGGTGTGTCCCTGGGCGCGCCGCTCGAGGTTCCAGGCAGTCTGGCCGTGGCGCAGCAGGACCAATGTCCGGCTCACGCGTCAGCGGCAGGTGGTCCCGGCTGCGGGACCGGGATCGAGGGACAGTCGCGCCACAGCCGCTCGAGGGCATAGAACTGGCGCTCCTCCTCGTGCTGGACGTGCACGACGATCTCGCCGTAGTCGAGCAGGACCCAGCGGCCCTCGCGGTGCCCCTCGCGGCGGATCGGCTTGGCGTCGACCTCGCGCAGCTTGTCCTCAACCTCGTCGACGATCGCCTTGACCTGGCGCTCGTTGCTGGCCGAGGCCAGCACGAACGCGTCGGTGATGGCGAGCTGCTCGCTGACGTCGAAGGCGATCACCTGCTGGGCCAGCTTGTCGGCTGCCGCCGCAGCGGCGACCTGGACGAGTTCGAGGGCGTGGTCGGTGGCAGTCACTGGACATCCTTGGGGTGTGGGGTGGCATAGAGGTCGTGCTTGCCGACGTACTGGACGACGCCGTCGGGCACGAGGTACCAGATCGGTGCGCCTCGGCGTACGCGCTCGCGGCAGTCGGTGGAGGAGATCGCCAGGGCCGGGATCTCCACCATGGTCACGCGGTCGGACGGAATGGCGTCGAGGGTCCGGGAGTCCATGTCGTAGCCGGGCCGCGTGCACCCGACGAACTGGGCGAGCTCGAACAGCTCCTCGACGTCGCGCCAGGTGAAGATGTCGGCCAGCGCGTCAGCACCGGTGATGAAGAACAGCTCGTCGTCAGGTCGCTGCGCTCGCAGGTCACGCAGCGTGTCGATGGTGTAGGTCGGGCCCTCGCGGTCGATGTCGACCCGAGAGACGACGAAGCGCGGGTTGGCCGCCGTCGCGATGACGGTCATCAGGTAGCGGTGCTCGGCCGGGGAGACCTCACGCTCGGCCTTCTGCCACGGCGAGCCGGTCGGCACGAAGACGACCTCGTCGAGGTCGAACCACGCCTGCACCTCGGAGGCCGCGACCAGGTGGCCGTGGTGGACGGGATCGAAGGTGCCGCCCATCACGCCCACGCGACGCGGCATCAGGAGTGCTCGCGCCCGCCGCCGAAGGTGACGAGGGCCAGGAGCAGGCCCAGCAGGATCGCCAGCGTGAGAGCACCGACGAGGTAGGGATGGATGGCCGGGTCACCGTGCGACTCGGCTGCGGCAATGCTCAGGGCGTTGAACGACATGGGAGCGATCCTATCGGGTGTGACCGGCACCGATGACGACGTACTTCGTCGACGTCATCTCGGGCAGCCCCATCGGGCCACGGGCGTGGAGCTTCTGGGTGCTGATCCCGATCTCCGCCCCGAAGCCGAACTCGCCCCCGTCGGTGAAGCGCGTGGATGCGTTGACCAGCACCGCCGCGGAGTCGACCGCGGCGACGAAGCGCCGGATCGTCGTCTGGTCGTTGGCCACGATGGCGTCTGAGTGACCACTGGAGTAGGCGCGGATGTGATCGATCGCACCGTCCACGTCCGCGACGACCGCTGCCGAGATGTCGAGCGAGAGATATTCGGTGCCGTGGTCGGCCGCTGTCGCCTCGACGACACCGTCGTATTCACTGAAGCGCTCGTCGCCGTGGATCGTCACCCCGTGCTCGTGCAGCGCGTCGATCACCCGAGGCAGGAAGTCGTCGGCGATGTCTGCGTGGACCAGCAGCGACTCGGCCGCGTTGCAGACGCTGGTGCGGTGGGTCTTGGCGTTGACGACGATGGCGAGCGCCTGGTCGATGTCGGCCGACGCATCGACATAGACGTGGCAGTTGCCGACGCCGGTCTCGATGACCGGGACGGTCGACTCCTCCACCACGCTGCGGATCAGGCCCGCACCCCCGCGCGGGATCAGGACGTCCACGAGGCCGCGCGCACGCATGAGCGCCTTCACCGAGTCGTGCGAGTCGCCCGGCACGAGCTGGACGGCGTCCTCGGGCAGTCCGACCCCCGTCAGGGCCGAGCGCAGCACCTCCACGATCGCGGCGTTGCTCGACCTGGCACTGGACGACCCCCGCAGCAGCACGGCGTTGCCCGACTTCAGGCAGATCCCGGCAGCATCGGCCGTGACGTTGGGTCGCGCCTCATAGATCATCCCGACCACGCCGAACGGCACCCGGACCTGCCGCAGCTCGAGCCCGTTGGCGAGCGTGGAGCCGCGGACGACCTCCCCCACCGGGTCGGCCAGGCCCGCCACCTCGCGCAGCCCGTCCGCCATCGCGGCGAGCCGCTCCTGCGTCAACGTCAACCGGTCGACGATGTTGGGGGCGACGCCGGCCGCCTCCGCGCGGGCGACGTCGTCGGCGTTGGCCTCGAGGATCGTCGGGGCGGCGGCGACCAGGGCGTCGGCCATCGCGTGGAGGGCGGCATCCTTGTCTGCGCGGGTCGCCAGGGCCAGGTCGTGGCTGGCGACCCGGGCGCGCGAGGCCACGTCGCGCACGCTCTCGGTGTCGTGGGTCATGCTGGCACCCTAGGTCGGCCCGACCGGGGGTCCGTCGACGTCTCAATCTGGAAGGTCGGCCATGCGGGGGAAGATCGCAGTCGTCACGGCGCTCACGGCGGGGGTGGTGTCCGTCGGGTCACTGTCCCTCGGCGGGCAGTCAGTCGCCATACCCGCCACGAGCGAGGAGCAGGTGGCCGGGACACCCGTGCCCAGCCTCCCCGAGGAGGTCGAGGGCGGTGTGATCGTCGACCTGGCGGACGGCGACCGGTTCACCGTGACGACCTCGCGCGACATGCGCACCGTGTGGGGCAGCAGGTATGACGCCGCCACCCGGTCGTGGAGTGCGAGGCGCGTCATCGTCCGGGAGAAGAACCTCTACTGCGGCCGCGTCGACGCGCGCGGAGCAGGCAACGCCGTCGCCGTGATCGCCGAGTGCGACACCGGCGGATACAGCGAGGACACCGCCCCGACCAGCTCCCGAGCGCTCTACTCCCCCGACACCGTCAGCTGGCACGCCAGCACGCTCCCCGGCGAGGCGCACGAGGAACCGGGGATCTCGCCGAGTGGCAGCCGGGCCGTGTGGCCGCTGCACCAGGGCTGGGTCAGCTGGACCGGCACCGGCTTCGACGTCGAGCGCCGCGAGCTGCCGGGGCAGGAATACACGGTCACCGGCACCGTCTCCGACAGCGGTGACGTCTCGATCCTGTACGGCGGCGCGCGCGACGCCAGCGGGGAGTGCGTCCTCGGCGTCACGACCGTGGCTGCGGGCACCGGCACCGAGACCCGGCAGCAGCTCCCGGCCGACTACGCCTGCTCGGACGTCAACCTCGCCAACGTCGACGCCCTCACGGTGCTCTTCGGCGAGTTCTCCAGTCCCCAGACGCTCCTGTCGATCACCCGGCCCGACACCGCGTCGCCGTGGACGACCACCGGGGTCACGCCCGAGGACGCACCAGGGCTCGCTCGGCACCGGGGCAGGCGCAGCGCTGCCACCACGTTCGTCAGCTCCCCCGGGTTGCCCCTGCTCGCCGTCGGGTCAGCCGACCGGAGGACCTTCACCGCCCAGACCTATGACTGGGCAGCCCAGCGCTGGTCGGAGCCGCTCCGCGTCGACCGGTCGGACGCCCGCTGCTCCTGGAGCCGCAGCAGCCTGCGATGGGCCGAGCTGGGGCTCGTCGCCCTGGGTCTCGACTGCGGGCGGCAGCAGCGTCTCCTCGTCACCACGGACGCGCTCACGTGGCACGACATCCGCCTGGGCAGGCCCCCCGTCGGCGTCTCCCCTGACTCCGAGCAGGTCTCGGTGTCCAACCGCCGCCGCACGCTGGTCTTCTCCCGCGAGGACGGGCTCGTCCGGCTGCCGGTCGGGGCTCCGAGGCGCTGCGACGTCGTGCAGCCGGTCTCACCCCGAGCGGCCGTCCGGCTCACGACGAAGCACACCGGCGGCTGGCCGAGCGCCCTCCAGAAGTCCACGGCCTCAGGCTGGCGACCGACCAAGGCTCCGGTGGCCCGCCCGCGCGCTGGTGGTGACCGGTGCAGGACGGTGGAGCCACAGCTCCATGACGAACCGGCCAGCTATGTCCTGCGCGGGCGCCGTTCCGCCTTCGTCGTGACCCTCACCGCGCGCGGCGCCGGCTGGCGCGTCCGCAGCCAGCCCTACTGATCGCCTCGACCAGGACGCGCGAACGCCCCGACCGTTCCCGGTCGGGGCGTTCGACGAGCAGCTCGGGAGGATCAGCCCTTGCGCTTGGTGATCTCCTCGGTGGCAGCGGGCAGGACCGTGTGCAGGTCTCCCACGACGCCGAAGTCGACGAGCTCGAAGATCGGAGCCTCGTCGTCCTTGTTGACAGCCACGATGGTCTTCGAGGTCTGCATGCCGGCACGGTGCTGGATCGCGCCGGAGATCCCGTTGGCGACATAGAGCTGCGGCGAGACGGTCTTGCCGGTCTGGCCGACCTGGAACGCGTGCGGCATCCAGCCGGAGTCGACCGCGGCACGCGAGGCGCCGACGGCGGCACCCAGCGAGTCGGCGAAATTCTCGATCGGCTCGAAGTTGCCGCCGGTGCCACGCCCGCCGGAGACGACGATGGCGGCCTCGGTCAGGTCGGGACGGCCGGTCGACTGACGCGGCTGCGACGCGATGATCTGCGCCGTCTTCGCACCGTCGGAGATGGTCGGCGTGAATGCCTCCACAGCCGCAGCGCCCTCGGTCTCCTCCGGCGCCGCGGAGTTGGGCTTGACCGTGATGATCGGCGTGCCCTTGGTGACCTTGGCCGTGACGGTGTAGCTGCCGGCGAACACGCTCTGCGTGGTGACCGGCCCCTCCTGGACGTCGACGGCGTCGGTGATCAGGCCGGACTCGATCTTGATCGCGAGCCGGGCGGCGACCTCCTTGCCCTCGAAGCTGGAGGGGAACAGGATGGCGGCGAGGCCCCCTTCACCACCGGCCTTCTCGGCGAGCTGCTGCATCGCCTCCGCCTTGGGCGCGACGAGGTAGCCCTCGACGTCGGCGTCGTCGATGACGTAGACCTTCTCGGCGCCGTACTTCTTGACCTTCTCGGCGACCGCGTCGGCCTTGTCGGCCGAACCGAAGAACACCGCCGACGGCTCGCCCAGACGACGTGCGATGGTGAGGAGCTCGTAGGTGGGCTTCTTGACCTCGCCCTCGGCGTGGTCGATGACAACCAGGACTTCAGACATTTCCGATGCTCCCTTAGATGAACTTCTTGGAGGCGAGGAACTCGGCCAGCGCGACCGCGCCCGAGCCGTCCTCGTCGGTGACGATCTCGCCGGCAGTGCGCGGCGGGCGTTCGGTGGTCTCCTCGACCTGCGACCACGCGACCGCGAGGCCGACCTGGTCTGCCTCGATGCCGAGGTCGGAGAGCGAGAGCGTCTCGAGCGGCTTCTTCTTGGCGGCCATGATGCCCTTGAAGGACGGGTAGCGGGCCTCACCGGTCTGGTCTGTCACCGAGAGCACGATCGGCAGGGTCGCACCGATGACCTCGGTGGAGCCCTCGTTGTCGCGCTTGATGCGGACCTGGTCGCCCTGGGCCTCCACGACGGAGGCGAGGGTGACCTGCGGAAGGTTGAGACGCTCGGCCAGCATCGCCGGCACCACGCTTCCGGAGGCGTCGGTCGAGGCCATGCCGCAGACGACGAGATCACACGTGCCGATCTTCTCGATCGCCTTGGCCAGCACCAGCGACGTGGCGACGTAGTCGGAGCCGGCGATGGCGTCGTCGACGACGTGAACGGCCCTGTCGGCACCCATCTGGAGCGCCTTGCGGGCAGCGTCGACGGCCTTCTCGGGACCCACGCACAGCGCGATCACCTCGTGCTCGCCCTCGGTCTTCTCCTTGAGCTGCAGCGCCTGCTCGACGGCATATTCGTCGAGCTCCGACAGCAGCCCGTCGACGCCGACTCGGTCAACGGTGTTGTCGGACTCGAACTGCCGGTCCGCTGTCGCGTCGGGCACGTATTTCACACAGACGACAATGTTCATGGTGTGTGGCCTCGCGGCCCCTCCTGTGGTGTTGGTCCGGTGACCGAGAGGTTACAGAGGAGAAACCCCACCGCGGAACAGGGTCCGCGGTGGGGTTACTCACAGGTGAGGCTTCGAACGTGTCAGCGACGGACCTTGAAGGTGTCCTTGCCCGACGACGCGTTGGTGGTGCTGGAGCCGGGGTACTTGGCGATCACCTTGTACTTGCCCGGGCGGGAGATCTTCTTGAAGACGACCTTGGCCGTCCCCGAGACGAGCTTGGCGGAGACGCTCTTGACCTTCTTCGACCCTCGCTTGAGGGTGACCTTGACCGATCCGGTGGCCTGACCCGACGCAGCCTTGACGACGACCTTGACCTTGGCGTTGTTGGACTTCGCGGAGTACTTCGTCGTCACCTTGCTGGTGGTGTCCGACTTCGCGGGCACGGGGGTCACGGTGGGCGCGGGGTCGACCTTGAACGTGTCGACCGTCAGGTCCTGGACGAGGGGCTTGTCGTCGGCCGTGTTGTCGGGCGTGCCGTTGTTGTCCACCGTCTGCGGCGTGCAGGTGGTGTCGACCACGAACGGATCCCCGGCATCCTTGTGGAACACCAGGTGGGCCGTGTAGCTGGCCGCCTTGATGACGTGGGTGCCGACCGTGCCGGTGTAGTTCGCCGGGGTGCCGACGGCGGTCACGGTCAGGGCGCCGCTCGCGGGCAGGGGCATGGACGCAATGGAGTGGGTGACGTCAGCGAGCGGGGTGCCGTCGAGCGTCGACTTGGTCACAGCGCTGCCGTCGACCCTTCGCGCCCCGACGACGTCGCGCAGCAGGCCGACCAGGTCCTCAGGGATCGTGACCTGCGCGGTCGTGGTGATCGGAGCGGTGGCGCCGGCCACCATCGTGGCGGGGACGTCGGTGTCGGCGACCGTGATGAAGTCCTTGGGACCCACCGGAGTGGTGCACGAGAAGACCATCGACGTGGATGCCGAGTTGGCCGGCGTCGCCAGCAGTGCAGTTCCGGCCATCACGGCGACGGACACGGCAGCGATGGAGCACTTCTTGGACAGGCTTGAACCCATTGTTTCCCCTCCCAGAGAACTGGTCCGAGCGGGCCACCTCTTCTCCCGGGCGGCCAACAACACTCGGCGTACGCAGAGTGTCACACACTGTCACCCCAAAGGGTGACGTAACGCTCAACAGATGACACACCGCCCGGAGCCAAGGGCTCCGGGCGGTGTCGTCGAGGCGTTGGGTCAGCCCCGGTGGAAGCCGAAGGTCCTGGCCTTCGTCGACCGCTCGTGGTTGGCGTCGCCGCGGTACTTCACCAGGACCTTGTAGCGGCCCTTGTCCAGCTGGCCCAGGCCGAGCCCACGGGACCCCTTGCCCAGCCGTCCGAAGCGCTTGACGACGAAGTCCTCGTCGCCGAGCTTGCGCAGGACGAGCTTCACCTTGCCGGTGGCGACCGTCTCGTGCTCGCCGGACACCTTCACGGTCACCTCGGTGCGCCTGGGCAGGTGTCGGATGCGGAGGCGACTGCGGGTCTCGGCCTTCGCCACGTCGAGGATGACAGGCTCGGCGGCGCTGCCGTCGGCGACGGTCGGGTCGGCGGGGGTGAAGGTCGCGCTCACGGGGTGCTCGCCGGCCACGGGCTGGGCCAGCTCGAGGAGCGCCTTCCCGTCCTCGACCTCGACCGTGGTCGAGACACCCTTGACCACGAACGTCACGTCACCCGCGGGGGTCGCGCCCGGAGTGGTGACGGTGGCAGCGGCGGTGACCGCTTCGCCGTACTCCGAAGGATCGGGGCTGACGACCAGCTGCGTGGTCGACTTCACCGGGGCGCTGGCGGCGTGGGTCGCCGGTGCGAACGCCACGAGGGCACCGCCGCCGAGGGTGACGGCCAGGGCGGAGGCGATGGTCTGGGTCGTGCGTGTGGTTGACATGGACTAGACCATAGCCACGCTCGGCGCCGAGGAGCACCGCCCCTACGGGCGGATGATGCGGTCGAGGATGCGGCCGACCACCAGCCACGCCACCGCTCCGAGGCCGTAGTTGACGAGCGCGTTCTTGATCTCCTCGGGCTTGCCCTTCTTGTTCTCGAACTGCTTGATCCCGTCGTCCATGGAGAAGACCCCGAGGTCGACGGTGTCCGCTGCGTCGAGGACGAACTGCACCAGGCTGTTGGTCGTGTTGGCCTTGAGGGCGATGAGCAGCGCGCCGAGGGCGAGCGCCAGCGCGCACAGGACGCAGACCAGCCAGATCACCTGGGCCACCTTGGTGCGTAGTGCGGCGGCGGCGGAGGCTCCGCGCGCGCGCTTGCCGCCGTCCTCCTCCGACTTGTCCTTGGTGGTGTCCTTGCGATCCTTCGCCACGAGCGTCCCTTTCGTCGATGTGCTGGTCTACCGTGCCACGAACGAGGCCTGGCCCGGCCCGCTCTCAACGAACGATCGCATGCCGATGGCACGGTCCTCGGTCGCAAATACTGCGGCGAACTGCATCCGCTCGATCTCCAGACCGGTGTCGAGGTCGGTCTCGAGGCCGTGGTCGATGCATTCCTTGGCCGCCCGCAGCGCCAGGCTCGCAGCACCGGTGAACTGCCCGGCCCACGCCAACGCGGCGTCGTACACCTCGTCCGGCGGCACGACCTTGTCCACCAGCCCGAGCGCCAGCGCCTCCTCGGCCTTGACGAAGCGGCCGGTGAAGATGAGGTCCTTGGCCTTGCTCGGACCGATCAGGCGAGCCAGTCGCTGGGTGCCGCCGGCGCCGGGGATGATCCCGAGGAGCACCTCCGGCTGACCGAAGGTGCTGTCGGCGGCGGCGATCCGGATGTCAGCGGCCAGCGCGAGCTCGCAGCCACCCCCCAACGCATAGCCGCGCACGGCAGCCACGACGGGCTTGGGGATCCGGGCGATGGCGGTGATCGCGGCCTGCACCGAGGCAGAGGCCTTGACCATGTCGGCATAGGAGAGGTCGGCCATCTCCTTCACGTCGTTGCCGGCCGCGAAGACCCGCTCGCCGCCGTAGACCACGACCGCCTTGACGTCGTCGCGCCGGGTCGCCTCCTCGGCCGCAGCGCGCAGGCCGGCCTGCACCGCGAAGCTGATCGCGTTCATCTTGGGACGGTCGAGGCGGATGGTGGCGATCCCGTCGGCCACCTCGAGCCTGACCCACTCTTCTGCCTGCTCCTGCGGCTCCTGCTTCTCCTGCGTCATGAGGGCATTCATAGCAGCCGCGCACGCCTCACCCGCCCGGGGAGGCAGAATGCCCCGAGTGACACCTGGACTGTGGACCCATGAGGGCGAGACGACGCGCGCGTGGCCCGGCCGTCACTGGCCGCTGGGCGCGACCTGGTCGGCCGAGGCGACCAACTTCGCCGTCTATGCACCTCGAGCGAGCGCCGTGTGGGTGTGTGTGTACGACGACGACGGCACCGAGCAGCGCGTGCGACCGACGGAGAAGACGCTCGGCGTGTGGCACTGCGCCGTGCCGGGACTGGCCCCCGGCACCCGCTACGGCTTCCGCGCAGAGGGCCCGTGGGACCCCGAGCGCGGGCTGCGGTTCAACGCGGACAAGCTGCTGCTCGACCCCTACGGCAAGGCCGTCAGCGGCACCCTCGTCCCGGGGCCGGCCATCTTCGGCCACGACCTCGAGCACCCGTCGAGACCGAGCACGATCGACTCAGCAGGCTCCATGCCCCGCAGCGTCGTGGTCAACGACACGTTCGACTGGGACGGCGACGCCCCGATCCGCCGACGGTGGCGGGACACGGTGATCTATGAGCTGCACGTCAAGGGCATGACCAAGCTCCACGACCGGGTCCCCGAGGAGCTCCGCGGCACCTATGCGGGCCTGGCGTCCCCCGCCGTGACCGACTACCTCAACGACCTCGGCGTCACCGCCGTCGAGCTGCTGCCGATCCACCAGTTCTTCTCCGAGCCCGGCCTGGCCGAGCTCGACCTAGTGAACTACTGGGGCTACAACTCCCTGGGCTTCTTCGCCCCCCACAACGCCTACTCGGCGAGCGGCGACCGCGGCGAGCAGGTCGCCGAGTTCAAGCAGATGGTCAAGGCCTTCCACGCCGCCGGGATCGAGGTCATCCTCGACGTCGTCTACAACCACACGTCCGAGGCCGGCCCGCTCGGCCCCACGCTGAGCTTCCGCGGCCTCGACGACCTCGGCTACTACCAGCGCGTCGAGGAGGACGGACGCCCGCGCGTGCCTGACACCTATTGGGACGTCACCGGCTGCGGGAACACCGTCGACGCGACCCACACCCAGAGCCTGCGGATGATCCTGGACTCGCTGCGCTACTGGGTCAGCGAGATGCACGTCGACGGGTTCCGCTTCGACCTGATGAGCGCCCTGACCCGGACGCACCAGCAGGTCGACATGGGCTCGCACCTGCTGACCGCGATCGGCCAGGACCCAGTGCTGCGCCACGTCAAGCTGATCGCCGAGCCGTGGGACGCCTCCATGGACGGCTATCACGTCGGCCGCTTCCCGCCGCCGTGGGTGGAGTGGAACGACCAGTTCCGAGACACCATGCGGGACTTCTGGCGGGGTCACACCTCGGGGGTCCGGACCGTGGCGACCCGGCTCGCGGGATCGAGCGACCTGTATGCCGACGACGGCCGGTCGCCGTACGCCTCGGTCAACTTCATCACCGCCCACGACGGCTTCACCCTGCGCGACCTCGTGTCCTACAACGACAAGCACAACGAGGTCAACGGCGAGGACAACCGCGACGGCACCGACAACAACCGCTCGTGGAACTGCGGTGTCGAGGGCGAGACCGACGACCCCGAGGTCATGGCACTGCGCAGGCGGCAGGCAGCCAACCTGATGGCGACGCTGTGCTTCTCCAACGGGGTGCCGATGCTCACGGCGGGCGACGAGCGCGGCCGCACCCAGCGTGGCAACAACAACGCCTACGGCCAGGACAACGAGATCTCCTGGATCGACTGGCGCCCCGACGACGCCTGGCTGGACGTCTATGAGATCACCAAGACCGCGCTGCGCATCAGGCGCGACCACCCGGCCCTGCGCCAGCGCCACTGGTTCGAGGGGCGACCCACCATCCGGGGCGGGCCCAAGGACGTCGCCTGGCTGCACCCCGGCGGCCGCGAGATGACCGCCGACGACTGGCACGACGACGACCTGCAGTGCGTGGGCATGTTCGTCTCCGGCGACCCGCTGCGCTACCCCGGTCCCCGCGGGGAACAGTTGCGCGACGCCTCCTTCATCATCTGGCTCAACGCCTCGGCCCGCGACATCGAGGTCACGCTGCCGGTCCAGGACTGGGTCCTCGCCGGCGAGGTCGTGCTGTCCACCGACAGCCGGATCGGGGTCGGCACCCCCGTCGTCGCCGGCGGCACGCTGGTCCACGAAGGGCGCTCGGTGCTGGTCATGCGAGAGGTGAAGTGACGTGGTGAACTGGCGACGCCTCCCGGTGGTGCGCCACCCCTGCGCCGACCTGCTGATCGTTCAGCTCTTGGGAATCCTGGTCTACCCGTTCCTGGGCGACCAGCCGCTCGGTCGCGCGATCTTCTCGATCTTCGGCCTCTTCGTCCTGGTCCTGGCCGTGATGGCTGTGCGGATGACCCCCGCGCTGAACTGGATCTCGGCCATCCTCGGCCTGCCTGTCGTGGTGCTGACCCTCTGGGAGGCGATCTCGCCGGGGACCGAGACCGTGGTGCTGTGGTCCTCGGTCTTCCACGCGGCCTTCTACTTCTACACCGCGTTCGCGCTGCTGCGATACATGTTCGACGACCACGTCGTCACGACCGACGAGCTCTATGCCACCGGTGCCACGTTCACGGTCGTGGCGTGGGGCTTCGCCTACGTCTACCTCGCGGTGGCCATCGTGTGGCCGGACTCGTTCTCGGTCGTCCAGGACCCGCTCCACGCCAAGGCGTGGTTCGAGATGCTCTATCTGTCCGTCACCACGATGACGAGTCTCGGGATGTCCGACATCATCCCCATCCGGTCCCAGGCCCGCGCCGTCGGCATGCTCGAGCAGATCGCCGGGATGCTCTACATCGCCCTGGCCGTGGCGCGGATGATCGCCCTGACGGTCCCCCGGACGGCCGCGCGCGAGCAGCGCCAGCGCAAGTCGTCCGACTGATCGCACCCCGACCCTCGTGGCCTCAGCGCTGGGCCATTCGCTCCGCGATAGTCTCAGGCGTGTTCCACGTGATGTTCCTCGAACCCCGGATCCCCCCCAACACGGGCAATGCGATCCGAATGGTGGCAGGCACGGGAGCCACCCTCCACCTCGTCGAACCACTCGGTTTCGATCTCTCCGAACCGCAGCTGAGGCGTGCGGGCCTGGACTACCACGACCTGGCCTCGGTCGTGGTGCACCCCGATCTCGACACCGCGCTGGGCAGCCCGGCGTTGGCCGGTTCGAGGGTCTTCGCCTTCACGGCCCACGCCGAGCGCTGGTACATCGACATCGCGTTCAGGCCGGGCGACGTGTTGCTCTTCGGCCCTGAGCCGACCGGCCTGCCCGCCGACGTGCTGGGCGACGCCCGGGTCACCGAACGGCTCCGGATCCCGATGGTGCAGGGCCCCAGGTCGTTGAACCTGTCCAACTCTGCGGCCGTGGTGACCTACGAGGCGTGGCGCCAGGTCGGGTTCGCCGGCGCGCAGTAGGCCCCGGACACGGCACGGGGTCGAGTCAGTGGACGGGGCCCTATGCCGGGATCGCGACCAGGCCCATCTCCGAGACCGACGCCAGCGCGGCGTTGCGCGGCACGACCCGCACGGTGTAGCCGAACGCGCCCGACCGGTCGAGGGGCACGGAGACGTCGAACCGGTGGCGTCCGTCCTCATAGGACTCACTCACGTCCATCACCGAGGTCGCGGTGTCGAGCAGCTGGTCCTCCGGGCCCGCGCACCCGTGCACCACCTGCACCTCGACGTCGTCGACACCGAGCTCCCCGAGGGCGACGAAGGCGTGTACGTCGATGGTGGCACCGACCTCGGCGGCGTCACCCACGCCGGCCGACTCGACGTGCTCGACGCGGACACCCGACCACGCCGAGCGGACGCGCTGCTTCCACTCGGAGAGCTCGCGCGCTCCGGCGTAGTCGGAGTTGAGCGTCCGCGCCGTGCGCGCCGCCGGCGTGTAGAGCTCGCGGACGTAGTCGCGCACCTGCCGGGTGGCGAGCACCTTGGGGCCGAGCGACTTGAGGGTGTGGCGGACCATCTCCAGCCAGCGGGTGGGCACGCCGTCGGCGTCGACGTCGTAGAAGCGGGGGGCGACCTCGTTCTCGATCAGGTCGTAGAGCGCGTCGGCCTCGAGGTCGTCTCGGCGCTCGACGGAGTCGATCCCGTCGGCAGACGGGATCGCCCAGCCGTTGTTGCCGTCGAACCACTCGTCCCACCAGCCGTCGAGGATCGAGAGGTTCAGCCCGCCGTTCAGGGCTGCCTTCATGCCGGAGGTGCCGCACGCCTCGTAGGGCCGCAGCGGGTTGTTGAGCCAGACGTCGCAGCCGGGGTAGAGCGGCTGGGCCATCGCGATGTCGTAGTTGGGCAGATAGACGATCCGGCCGCGGAGCTCGGGGTCGTCGGCGAAGCGGACCATCTCCTGGATCAGCTTCTTGCCGCCGTCGTCGGCCGGGTGCGACTTGCCCGCGATGACCAGCTGGATCGGCCGGTCGGGGTCGAGGAGCAGCCGCTTGAGCCGCGCCGGGTCGCGCAGCATCAGCGTGAGCCGCTTGTAGGACGGCACCCGACGGGCGAACCCGATCGTCAACACGTCAGGGTCGAGGGCTGTCTCGGTCCAGGCCAGCTCTGCGCGCGCGAAGCCGCGCTCGGCCGACGACTTAGCCAGTCGGGTGCGAGCGTCCTCGACGAGCCGGGAGCGCAGCATCCGCTTGAGCTCCCACAGCCGCTTGTCGTCGATGCGGTCGACGAGCGGCCACAGCTCGTCGGTGTCGTCGCCGTCGACGTCGCCGCCGAGCTCGCGAGCCAGCTCGACCACCTCGCGGGCGATCCAGCTCGGACCGTGGACACCGTTGGTGATCGAGCCGATCGGCACCTCGGCCTCGTCGAAGGCCGGCCAGAGACCGTTGAACATCCCCGGCTGACGTGTCCGTGCAGCTGGGAGACGCCGTTGGCCCGCTGCGCCAGGCGGAAGCCCATGACGGCCATGTTGAAGACGCCCGGGTCACCGCCCTCGTAGTCCTCGGCCCCCAGCGCCAGGACGCGATCGGCGGGAACTCCTGGCGTCGGTGAGGCCTCGCCGCCGAAGTACTGCTGGACCAGGTCACGCGGGAACCGGTCGATGCCGGCGGGGACCGGGGTGTGGGTGGTGAAGACCGTGCCGGCGCGCGAGACCTCCAGGGCGGTGTCGAAGTCGAGACCGGGCCCGCCCTCGGCGACGGTGAGCTCGCGGATCCGCTCGATCCCCAGGAATCCGGCGTGGCCCTCGTTGGTGTGGAAGACCTCGGGGCGGGGGCGCCGGTGATCCTCGCGTGGACACGCAGCGCCCGCACCCCGCCCACCCCGAGGAGCAGCTCCTGGCGCAGGCGGTGCTCGGAGTTCCCGCCATACAGCCGGTCCGTCACGTCGCGGTAGTACTGCGGGTTCTCCTCGATGTCGGAGTCGAGGAGCAGCAGCGGGACGCGGCCCACGTCGGCGACGAAGATGCGGGCGAGCAGGTCTGGTCCGCCCGGCATGGCGATCGCGACAGTGGCGCGCGACCCGTCGGCCTCACGCAGGAGCTGGAGGGGGAGCTCGTCGGGATCGAGGACGGGATAGGTCTCCTGCTGCCAGCCGTCGCGCGACAGCGACTGCTTGAAGTAGCCGTGCCGATAGAACAGCCCGACCCCACGACCGGGATGCCGAGGTCGGACGCAGCCTTGAGGTGGTCGCCGGCGAGGATCCCCAGGCCGCCGGAGTACTGCGGCAGCACGGCGGTGATGCCGTACTCGGGAGAGAAGTAGGCGATGGACCTGGGAGCGTCGTCGCCCGCCCTGCGGGCGTGCCAGCGCTCGCCGGTCAGGTAGTGCTGGAGGGACTCCTCGGCCGTGCGGAGCTGCGCGAGGAACTCCTGGTCGCCCGCCAGCTCGTCGAGCCGTTGGCGACCGACCGCACCGAGCAGGGCGAGCGGGTCGTGCCCGACCTCGGTCCACACCCGCTGGTCGATGGCCGCGAAGACGTCCTGGGTCTCCGGGTGCCAGGACCACCGCAGGTTGCCGGCCAGGGCCGTGAGGCCCGACAAGGCGTCGGGGAGGACGGGACGGACGTTGATTCGTCGAATTGCTCGCACGTCTCCCGACGTTAGGGCATCAGTTTGATCGATCCAAGGCGTGGGCCACCACAAGCTCGATCGACGGCGCTCCCACGGCGGGCGCCACCCCATCCCTAGGGGGCCTCTGGGCGGCCCCGGCTTGCAACCGACCGGCCGAGTCGCAAGTGTGGACGCATGGTTGGTCGCATCCCTGTCATGGACGTCTCCCCCGTCGTCGACCTCGGCCGGCAGTCGGCGAAGGCGACGATCGGTGAGCCCATTCCCCTACGAGCCTCCGTCTTCCGCGAGGGCCACGACCAGCTCGGCGCCGAGGCGGTGCTCATCGACCCCGCCGGCGTACGTCGTCCCCCGGTGCGGATGTCGACCCGACCCGACGTGCCGGACCTCTACGAGGCCTGGGTGACCCCGGACGTCGAGGGCGCCTGGAGCTTCGAGATCCATGCCTGGTCCGACCCGCTGGCCACGTGGGCCCATGACGCCGGGATCAAGATCCCGGCGGGGGTCGACGTCGAGCTGATGTTCACCGAGGCGCGGCTGCTCCTCGACCGCGTTCGGGCCGGAGGCGGTCTCGACGCCGCGCAGCAACGCGTGATCGACGGGGCGGCAGCAGCCGCCGCCGACACCGACCGACCGGTGGAGGCGCGCCTGGCCGTGCTGCAGAGCCCGGAGCTCGAGGCGGTCATGACCAGCCACCCGCTGCGCGAGCTGCTGAGCGTCGAGGGCCCCTACCCGCTGTATGCCGACCGCGACCGCGCCCTGTTCGGCTCATGGTACGAGTTCTTCCCTCGCTCGGAAGGCGCGACCAGGGACGAGAAGACCGGCAAGGTCACGACCGGGACGTTCCAGACAGCGGCGAAGCGGCTGGACGCGGTGGCCGAGATGGGCTTCGACGTCATCTACCTGCCGCCCATCCACCCCATCGGCGAGGTCAACCGCAAGGGCCCCAACAACACCCTCACGCCCGGACCCGACGACCCCGGCTCGCCGTGGGCGATCGGCAGCAAGGACGGCGGCCACGACGCCATCCACCCCGATCTCGGCACCTTCGCCGACTTCGACGCCTTCGTCGCGCGGGCCAGGTCGCTCGACCTCGAGGTCGCCCTCGACCTCGCCCTGCAGGCCGCGCCCGACCACCCGTGGGTGACGAGTCACCCGCAGTTCTTCACCACCCGCGCCGACGGAACCATCGCCTACGCCGAGAACCCGCCGAAGAAGTATCAGGACATCTATCCGATCAACTTCGACAACGACGCTCCCGGCATCTGCCGCGAGGTGCTGCGGATCGTGCGCCACTGGATGTCGCACGGCGTGCGGATCTTCCGTGTGGACAACCCCCACACCAAGCCCCTCGCCTTCTGGGAGTGGTTGCTGAAGGAGGTCCGTCGCACCGACCCCGACGTGATCTTCCTGTCCGAGGCGTTCACCCGCCCGGCGATGATGCACGGCCTCGGCGCCATCGGCTATCACCAGAGCTACACCTACTTCACCTGGCGCACCACCAAGCAGGAGCTGGCGTCCTACTTCACCGAGCTGGCGACCGAGTCCGACCACCTGATGCGGCCCAACTTCTTCGTCAACACCCCCGACATCCTCCACGCCTACCTCCAGTACGGCGGTCCGGCGGCCTTCAAGATCCGGGCGGTCCTGGCGGCGTGCGGGTCCCCCAGCTGGGGCGTGTATGCCGGCTACGAGCTGTTCGAGCACGTGGCGGTCCGGCCCGGGTCGGAGGAATACCTCGACTCGGAGAAGTACCAGATCCGCATCCGTGACTGGGAGAAGGCGGACGCTGACGGTCGCACGCTGGCGCCGTACATCACCAGGTTGAACAGGCTCCGTCGCCAGCACCGGGCCCTGCAGCTGCTCCGCAACATCACCATCCACGAGACCGACGACGACAACGTCATCGCCTTCTCCAAGCGCGACGGCGACGGTCCGGACGCTGACACGGTGATCGTGGTGGTCAACCTCGACCCGCACGCCACGCGGGAGACCATGGTCCACCTCGACATGCCCGCCCTCGGTCTGGACTGGCACGACTCCTTCGTCGTCCACGACGAGATCACCGGCGACGACTGGAGCTGGAGCACCCACAGCTACGTTCGTCTCGACCCCGGCCACGAGCCCGCCCACGTCCTCACGGTCAGGAGCCCCCGTTGACGATCGACAACACCCAGCCCGAATGGTTCCGCACTGCCGTCTTCTACGAGGTCCTCGTCCGGTCCTTCCGTGACTCCAACGGCGACGGCACCGGAGACTTCAAGGGCCTGATCGAGAAGCTCGACTACCTGCAGTGGCTCGGCGTCGACTGCCTGTGGGTCCCGCCGTTCTTCACCTCGCCGCTGCGCGACGGCGGCTACGACGTCGCCGACTACAACGGCATCCTCCCCGAGTGCGGGACGACGGAGGACTTCCACGAGTTCCTCGACGAGTGCCACAAGCGCGACATCAGGGTGATCATCGACTTCGTCATGAACCACACCTCGGACGCCCACCCGTGGTTCCAGGCCAGTCGGGAGGACCCCGACGGCCCCTTCGGCGACTTCTACGTCTGGTCCGACACCGACGAGCTCTATGAAGAGGCCCGGGTCATCTTCGTCGACACCGAGCCGTCGAACTGGACGTGGGACCCGGTTCGTCAGCAGTACTTCTGGCACCGGTTCTTCCACCACCAGCCCGACCTCAACTTCGACAACCCCAAGGTCCACGACGCCATGCTGGAGGCGATGGCCTTCTGGCTCGACATGGGCCTGGACGGGTTCCGCCTCGACGCGGTGCCCTATCTCTACGAGCGTCCCGGCACCAACGGCGAGAACCTGCCCGAGACGCACGAGTTCCTGCGCAAGGTCCGCCGCTTCGTCGACGACAACTACCCCGGAAGGGTGTTGCTGTGCGAGGCCAACCAGTGGCCTGCTGATGTGGTGGAGTATTTCGGTGACCCGGCCGTCGGTGGCGACGAGTGCCACATGGCCTTCCACTTCCCCGTCATGCCGCGCATCTTCATGGCGGTGCGGCGCGAGTCGCGCTTCCCGATCTCGGAGATCATGGAGCAGACGCCGGCCATCCCCGAGGGCTGCCAGTGGGGCATCTTCCTGCGCAACCACGACGAGCTGACGCTCGAGATGGTCACCGACGAGGACCGCGACTACATGTGGGACGAGTACGCCCAGGACCCACGGATGAAGGCCAACATCGGCATCCGGCGCCGGCTCGCGCCGCTGCTCGACAACGACGTCAACCGGATGGAGCTGTTCACCGCACTGCTCCTCTCGCTACCGGGCTCGCCGGTCCTCTACTACGGCGACGAGATCGGGATGGGCGACAACATCTGGCTCGGCGACCGCGATGGCGTACGGACCCCGATGCAGTGGACGCCCGACCGCAACGCGGGCTTCTCCTCCGCCACTCCCGGGCGGCTGCACCTGCCTGCCATCCAGGACCCCGTCTACGGCTATCAGTCGGTCAACGTCGAGGCGCAGATGGAGAACTCCTCCTCGCTGCTGCACTGGACCCGCCGCCTCGTGCACGCGCGCCGGCGACACCCCGCCTTCGGCCTGGGCACCTTCACCGACCTCGGCGGCTCCAACCCGAGCGTCCTGTCCTACGTTCGCGAGCACGACCTCGGCGACGGCAACCGCGACGTCATCTTGTGCATCAACAACCTCTCGCGGTTCCCCCAGCCGATCGAGCTGGACCTGCGGCAGTGGGAGGGCATGGTTCCGATCGAGCTGATCGGAGGAGTGCCGTTCCCCGCCATCGGCGAGCTGCCCTACCTGATGACCCTGGGTGGTTACGGCTTCTACTGGCTGCGGCTCGTCGAGTCGCAGCGCGACGAGGAGGGTCACGCATGAACGACATGCACACCGGCCTGAAGCACTACATCGACAGCGCCCGCTGGTTCGGCGGCAAGGGTCGCGAGTGGACGCTCGGAGAGATCCGCCGGGTGGGCACGTTGCCGCACTCGACGCCCGAGCTCACCGCCGTGATCGAGCTGGTGGAGATCTCCTACGCCGACGGCGACCAGGAGCACTACCAGGTCCCGCTGGCCCTCTATCCCGACTCCCAGGAGCGCCTCGAGCACGCCTTCATCGGCATGCTCGACGAGCCGGGGCTCGGAGAGGTCCACGCCTACGACGCGCTGCACGACCGCGAGGCGATGTCGCTGTGGCTCCAGGCCTTCGCGGCCGCCGCGGACGGCAAGGTCACCGCCGACGATCTCGCCTTCCACCGGGTGGCCGGGCACGAGCTCGACACCGAGGCCCACTCCACGCTGTTCTCCGGCGAGCAGTCCAACTCCTCGGTCCTCTTCGGTGAGGACTCGCTGATGAAGGTCTTCCGCAAGGTCACGCCCGGCGTCAACCCGGACGTCTCGATCCACGAGGTCCTGACGCGCGCCGGCTCCGACCACGTGGCCGCGCTCTACGGCTGGCTCGACGTCGTCGACGAGGAGACCGACTCCACGATCCAGCTCGCCATGCTCCAGCAGTTCCTGCGCACCGCCACCGACGGTTGGGAGCTCGCCCTCGCGAGCGTGCGCGACCTGTTCTCCGAGGCCGACCTGCACGCCGAGGAGGTCGGCGGTGACTTCGCCGGCGAGGCGACCCGTCTGGGGCGGGCGCTGGCCGAGACCCACACCACGCTGGCCGAGCACTTCCCCGTCGACGTGCTGACGGGCGACGACGTGGCGGACCTGGCCGACGCGATGCGCGGGCGCCTCAGGGCTGCGATCGAGGTCGTGCCGGCGCTTGCCGAGCACGCCGACGCCCTGGAGCACACCTACGCCGCACTCGCCGGGCTCGACGAGCTCGAGGTCCAGCAGATCCACGGCGACCTCCACCTCGGCCAGACGCTGCGCACGGTCAGGGGCTGGAAGATCGTCGACTTCGAGGGCGAACCTGCCAAGCCGCTCGCCGAGCGCCTCCTGCCCGACTCGCCGTGGCGCGACGTGGCCGGGATGCTGCGCTCCCTCGACTACGCCCCCCGCGCGGTGATGATGACCGGCCAGGCGGCCGACGCGGTCCACGAGGACACACAGGAGCAGCTGGCCTATCGCGCCGCGGAGTGGTCTGCGCGCAACGGCGCGGCCTTCGTCACGGCGTATGCCGATGGCGAGCTCACCGACGCCCAGCAGACCCTGCTGGCGGCCTACACGGCCGACAAGGCCGTCTACGAGACGGTCTACGAGGCCCGCAACCGTCCGACGTGGGTCGACATCCCGCTGGAGGCCATCAGCCGGCTGGCCGACAACCGGACGGAGACGCCATGACCACCCCGACCACGAGCACCAGCCCGACCACGAGCACCACCCCGACCACGAGCACCAGCCCGACCGACGCCCTCGGCGCGCTCGACATCCACCTGATCCACGAAGGCCGGCACGAGGAGCTGTGGCGGGTCCTGGGCGCCCAGGTCGGCGAGGATGGCGTCACCTTCAGCGTCTGGGCTCCCAACGCGCTCGAGGTCCAGGTCACCGGGGACTGGTCCGGCTGGGACGGCTCGAAGCACCCGATGGCGCGGATCGAGGAGTCAGGGATCTGGAGCGTCGTCGTGCCCGAGGCGCAGGTCGGCTCGCACTACAAGTATCGCCTGCGTTGCGCCGACGGGGCCTGGGTCGACCGGGCCGACCCGATGGCGCGCTATGCCGAGAAGCCGCCGAGCTCGGCCTCGATCGTCTGGGACTCCACCTATGAGTGGAACGACGAGGAGTGGCTCGCCCAGCGGCAGCACAAGTCACCCGTCGACGAACCGATGGCGACCTACGAGCTGCACCTCGCCTCCTGGCGCAAGCACTACAGCGGCGACCTCTACGACTGGCACGAGATGGCCGACTCGCTCGTGCCCTACCTCACCGACCTGGGCTTCACCCACGTCGAGCTGATGCCGGTCATGCAGCACCCGTTCGGCGGCTCGTGGGGCTATCACGTGACGTCCTACTTCGCTCCCGACGCGCGCTTCGGCGACCCGGACGGCCTCAAGGTGCTGATCGACCGGCTCCACCAGGCCGGCATCGGGGTGATCCTCGACTGGGTGCCCGGTCACTTCGCGACCGACGAGTGGGCGCTGGCGCGCTTCGACGGCACGCCGCTCTACGAGGACCCCAATCCGCAGCGGGGGTGGCACAAGGAGTGGGGCTCCCACATCTTCAACTTCGGCCGCAACGAGGTGCGCAACTTCCTCTATGCCAACGCGGTCTACTGGCTCGAGGAGTTCCACGCCGACGGGCTGCGCGTGGACGGCGTCGCTTCGATGCTCTATCTCGACTACGGCCGCGAGCACGGCGAATGGGCGCCCAACAAGCACGGCGGGCGCGAGAACCTCGAGGCCGTCCAGTTCCTCCAGGAGATGAACGCCACCGTGCACAAGCGGGTGCCGGGCATCGTCACGGTCGCCGAGGAGTCCACCGCCTGGCCGGGGGTGACCGCTCCCACGTCGCAGGGCGGCCTCGGGTTCGACCTGAAGTGGAACATGGGCTGGATGCACGACTCCTTGGGCTATGCCGCCAAGGACCCCGTCTATCGCGCCCACCACCACGGGCAGATGACCTTCTCCCTCGTCTATGCCTTCACCGAGAACTACGTCCTGCCGATCAGCCACGACGAGGTCGTCCACGGCAAGGGCTCGTTGCTGCGCAAGATGCCGGGTGACCGCTGGCAGCAGCTCGCCAACCTGCGCGCCTACCTCGCCTTCATGTGGGCACACCCCGGAAAGCAGCTCTTGTTCATGGGTTGTGAGTTCGGCCAGGAGTCGGAGTGGGCGGAGTCCAGGGAGCTGGACTGGTGGCTGCTGGAGCACCCCGAGCACGCCGGCGTGCACGCGATGGTGCGCGACATGAACCACGCCTACACCACCTCGGGCGCCCTGTGGGCCCGGGACCGCGCGGACGACGGCTTCCAGTGGATCGACGCCAACGACGCCGGCCGCAACGTCTTCTCCTTCATCCGTCGCGCTCCTGGCGAGCCGGACGTCGTGTGCGTGGCCAACTTCGCCGCGACGCCGCACGAGGGCCTGCGACTGGGCCTGCCGACGGCGGGGACGTGGGAAGAAGTCCTCAACACCGACTCCGATGCCTACACCGGCTCCGGGGTCGGCAACCTGGGATCGGTGACGGCCGTCGAGGGCGCACACCACGGGCAGCCGGCGCATGCCGACATCGTCGTCCCGCCGCTGGCGACAGTGTGGTTCCGTCGCGTCGAGGAGTGAGCTGCCCGGTCCCGGGCACGGTGGTCTGGACCGCCTCCTGAACGCTCGCCGTGAGCGACCTGCTGTCGCATACTCGGTCGCGTGTGGGGGATCGTCCGGACAAGCGTCGCCGCGCTGGCGCTCGCCCTGATCGCCGGCGCGCTGGCCACCCACGGCGCGCCTCCCGTCTCCCAGGCTGCAGCCCGGGCCACCGTGGTCATCACCGCCGATGGCGGCAAGGCGAGGTTCACCCCGGCCACGGTGACGGCCCCGGGCGGCACGGTCACGGTCGTCAACCTGGACTCCATCGACCACACCGTCACCTCCAACGCGGTCGACGCCGAGGGCAGACCGCTCTTCGACGTACGCATCCCCGCTGGCGAGACGACAACCATCACGCAGACCGAGGCGCTGGCCAACGGCACCTATGCCTACTTCTGCAAGTTCCATCCGGGCATGCGCGGGACCTTGGTGGTCACGGGCTCCGAGGGCGAGGTGGAGCCACAGCGACCGGCGTTCGAGCAGCCTCTCGTGGTGCCTCGGGTCGTGCGCGGCCGCGACATCCGGCTCCCGATGACACCAGCCCGGGTCCGGGTGCTGCCGGACGGGCCGAGGACGCCGATGTGGACCTATGCCGGCTCCTGGCCCGGGCCGACGATCAGGCGGCCCGCCGGGGGCGACACCCGGGTCACGTTCGCCCACCGGCTGCCCCGGCGCGCGGGTTCGATGTCGGTCCACCTGCACGGCAGCCACCACGCGCCCAAGGACGACGGCCAGCCGACCACCCACCTGCTGCGTCCCGGCACCGAGCGGACCTACCGATACCCGCTCATGTTCGGCGACGACCCCGTGGCCGGCTCGTTCTTCTGGTACCACGACCACCGCATGGACAAGACCGCGCGGAACAACTGGCGTGGTCTTCAGGGCATGTTCGTCGTCGACGACCCGGCCGACGCGGAGCTCCGCCTACCGACGGGTGCGCGCGACATCCCGCTGATGATCAGCGACCGGTCGTTCCGCAGGGACAACCGGCTGACCGACCCCTTCGCCAGAGGTCCGCGGATGACCCACCACCACGGGCAGATGGCCTGGCTCGGAAGGGGCGCTCCGCCCGACGACCACTCGACGGGGACCCACGTGCTGGTCAACGGCCGCTACGCGCCCTACCACCGCGTCAGCGCGACCCGCCACCGGCTGCGCCTGTTGAACTCCTCGCCGTTCACCGCCTACAACTTCGAGCTCTCCGACGGTCGGCCGTTCGTCCAGATCGGCACCGGCAACGGCCTGCTCAAGAAGCCCGTGGTGCGCGACACGATCGTGCTCGGCCCGGCCCAGCGGGCCGACGTCATCGTCGACTTCCACGGTGAGTCAGGCAACAACGTGGTGCTGTCGTCGGTGCCGCGCGACGACGAGGGAGCCGCCGTCGGCACCGGCACCCGTGAAGCGGCGCTCATGGAGTTCCGTGTGGGACGCCGCGCTCCCGATCCCTCCCGACTGCCGAGCACCCTGCCGTCACCCCGGCTCGTCCGGGCGCCGGCGCGCGTCTCCAAGACCTGGCGCTTCGACCTCGGCGGCAACGACCGTCACGGCACCTTCTGGTCGATCAACGGCCGCTCGTTCGATCCCGGGCGCGCGGCCCACCGGCCACGGCTCGGGTCCGTCGAGAGGTGGCGCCTGAGGAACACCAGCGACATGACCCACTACGTCCACATCCACGCCGAGCAGTGGCGGACCGTGCTGCGCAACGGGCGTCGACCACCGCCCTGGGAGCGCGCCCTGGAGGACACCTGGCGCCTCGATCCCGGCGACGTCGTCGAGGTCGCTGCCCGGTTCAAGGACTACACCGGGCCGTTCATGATCCACTGCCACATGCTCGACCACGAGGACCACGGGATGATGGCCCGCTTCGACGTCGTCAGGCGGTGACCGTCTCCCCACTAGGGTGGCGCCGTGGCCGACCCGATCACTGTGTCCATCGTCGCGGAGGGCGTCGCACGTCTCGCGTGGACGCACGAGCACACGATCGACGACGTACGCCGCGAGGTGTCTGCGGCCCTGACCGTGCACGCGCGGGTGGAGACCCTGGTCGATCCCGGTGACACCGACGCCCAACGAACCGCCACGTGGTCGGGCCTGCACCGCGAGGGCATCATGCGGGGCGTCACCGTCAGCGGCGCGCCTGTCGACCGGATCGTCTATGCCCGCGTCGTGGGCGACACCCCCCTCGACGAGCCCGGTGGCTTCCGGGCGCTGCTCAACTCCTTCCTCCCCGCAAGCGCGCGATCGGCCAGATGCTGATCCGCGACAACGCGGGTCGCGTGCTGCTGTGCCGGCTGACCTACAAGCAGGACTGGGACCTGCCGGGCGGGGTGGTCGAGGTGGGCGAGTCGCCCCGGCTCGCGGTCGGCCGCGAGCTCGAGGAGGAGCTGGGTCTCGTGATCGAGCCCGGCGACCTGCTCCTCACTGACTGGCTCCCGCCCTGGGGCGGCTGGGACGACGCGGTCTGCCTGGTCTTCGACGGAGGCCGCCACGACGAGGCCATCCTGGCCGAGGTGGTCAAGCAGGAACGCGAGATCCGGGACGTCGCTTTCTGCACCCTCGAGCAGGTGCACGAGCGGGCCGCCGACTACACCGCCCGCCGGGTCGAGGCCGCGATCCGAGGCGACGACTACACGGAGTCCGGTCGACCGGCGTAGCGCTCCCCCGGACCGCCGTGGTCAGTCCCGCTGCCCGCGCCCACGGGCCGCGCGGCCCCACGACGCCCGCCACCCGGGACGGCCCTCCTGGTGCGGTGCCGGCGCCGCGAGGCGCTCGAGCACCGCACGAGCCAGCGCCTCCACGGAGTGGCGCTCGGCGATGGTTGCGGCCGCTTCCCGGCCCAGGCGGGCCCTCAGCTCGGCGTCCTCCAGCACCCGGCGCATAGCCGTCACCGCGTGCCCGCGCCGGGGCTCGGCCCACGACGCGCCCTCGGGGTAAGGCTCCGCGTCGGGAGGAACGGACACCATTCGGTGACGCAGCGGACGGCTGTTGGCCGGCGTCATGAACTCCATGTTGCCGGAGTAGCCCGTCGCGATGACCGGCTTGCCGATGGCCATCTCCTCAGCCATCGTGAAGCCGAAGCCCTCCGAGCGGTGGAGGCTGACGTAGCAGTCGGCCCTCCACATCAGGGCGTCGAGCTCGCCCCGGGAGAGATAGCGGTCGATCACGACGATGTCGGGGCGGTCGCGGATGGCGTACGCCAGGTGCTCCGCGTGGTCGGGTCGCTTCGCCCGGTTGATCGACTTGATGACGAGTCGGGCTTCACCGGGCGCGGGGAAGGCCTCCGTGTAGGCCGCCACCAGACCGAGGGGGTTCTTGCGCTGGAAGACGCTGAGGTAGTCGAAGACGAAGAGGTAGGTGAAGACGTCGCTGTCGCCCAGCTCGGGAACCACGACGTCGCTGCGCTCGGGTGAGTGGACCGGCAGCGGGAGCACGTGGACCGGCTTGTCGGTGGCAGCACGCAGCACGTCAGCGGTGAACGAGCTCGTCACCCAGATCTCGTCCAACGGCTCGATGGCAGGGTGCATGGACGCGGGGAAGTCGTCGAGCTCCCAGAACCAGAAGCCGATCACGCGCCGCCCGTCGGCGAACCCCGGACCGGCGTCCTCCCGCATGAAGGTCGGGAGCATGTCGGCGTTGATGCAGACCACCACGGTGTCGTGCCGGGCCCCGGCAGGCGCCGGCCGGTCCGTCCACTCGACGCCCAACCGGCTGGACGTGCGGGTGTAGGTGCGCGACGAGATGGGAAGGCCGGCCTTCTCGAGCCCGGAGACCAGCATCCGGGCGGCCTGCCCGATGCCGAGGTCGGCGCTGAGGAAGCCCACGACCTCCACGCCCGGCACGAGGGTCGGCGGAGCAGGAGCCGTGGAAACTGGACCCGCGTCGCGGGCAGGTCGAGCCAAGCGGTTGCCGGCCTCGACGACCCATCGGGGGATGCCGTCGGTCCTGATGCCGACGAGCTCGGTCCAGTCAAGATAGCCGGAGACGTCGCCGTCGCGCACGCCGGGATAGACCTGGTGCAGGTCCGGCCTGCGCCGGTAGAGCTCAGCCAGGTAGCGCCCGAGGTGCCGCACGCCGTCCACGTCCGGGTCCGGCTCGGTCAGCCAGTCGCGCAGCGCCGTGCCGCCCCGTCCCAGGTCCAGTCGCGTGCCGCCGCGCCGTCGGAGGGCGTCCACCTCATGTCGCACGAGGGTCTGCACCACGTCGTCGACGACCACCCCGTCGACGACGGAGAAGAGCTGGTCGTGGAGACCGTCGTCATGACCGGCGTCCACGAGGTCCCGCGCGTGCTCGTCCAGCAGCTCGCCCAGCACCCGGTCGCGGCTCACGAGGGTGCGCAGGTCCCGGGTCTGGCGGCCGTCCACCAGCCACGGACGTCGTGGGTCAAAGCCGGTCAGGTCCAGGAACGACACAACGTCCCCCTCCAACGTGACGACGCCGTCACGGCGCTCCAGCGGACGGTCCAGCAGCCGTGCCTGGGAGACGTTCCAGCCCGGGGGACGGACGTACCCCACCAGGTCAGGGAACATCGCCAGCGCCAGGTCCAGCCACGGAGTCGCCGGGTCGACGTCGACCCGCTCCGCCCACCAGCCCAGCACGGGGCCGGCCTCCGGCGCCACCAGGACGACGCCCGGGTCGACGACACCCTGCTGGGCGAGGACCGACTCGGAGGGCTGGAGCTCGTCGACGGGGATCGGCTCGACCAGCCGCGGGAGCAGGCCAACCCCGGACGGGACGTCATGGGGCTCCTCGAGGGGACCGACCGCGACGCGCGTCGGGTCGAGGCACAGCAGCACCTCGCCGCGCCCGAGCAGGTGTCGGACGAAGTGCGGCCGTAGGGTCCCCACCAGTCCGGCGAGGTCGCGCGTCAGACGCCAGCGCATCAGGGCGAGCGGGTCGATGCCGAGCTCCTCCGGCCCCACCACCTCGGCGCCGCTGATTTCCGGGGCCTCGGTCTCACCGTCACCGACGTGCAGCAGGGTCACCTGCGTCCCCGGGGCGTGCTGCGCGAGGTTCGCGACCAGGACCCGCGCCCCGGCGACGTCGCGCGCGGTGACGATGCTGCACACGCGCACCCCGGTCAGCTCCCGTCGCCCACGAGCACGGACCACGTCTCGGCGGCGTAGTCGTCCCAGGTGCGGCTCGGGCGGTTGCGCGCCTGCCTGACCAGGTCGGCCAGCAACGCCTCGTCGGTGAGCAGCCGGCGCATCGCGTCAGCAATCGCGTGGTCGTCGCGCGGGTCTACGGTCAGCGCCCCACCATCGGCCGCGATCTCGGCCATGCTGCCGAAGTTGGAGGTGATGACCGGCGTCCCCATCGCCAGGGACTCACCCACCGGCAGCCCGAACCCCTCGTTGAAGGACGGGAAGACCGTGAACCGCGCCAGCTCGTAGGCCGCCGCCAAGAACTCGTCGTCCACCCCGCTGAAGACGTCCACCGGACGCCGGACCGCCGCGAGCTGGGAGACCCGGCGACCGAAGTCCTCGCTACCCCACGCGCGCCCCCCGACGAAAACCAGCCGGAACTCTCGCCCTTCGCGCCACATCAGCTCGGCGGCGTGCAGGACCGCCAGGTGGTTCTTGCGGGGCTCGTGGCTGCCCACCACGAGGACGACCGGCAGCCGGGTGCCCAGCACGTGAGCGACCTCCGACCGGGTCGTCTCGTCGGCCCGGTCGATCGCCACGGGCAGGGACACCGTGTCCAGGCGCGGGCCTGTGCGACCGATGCTGTCGAGGGCCTTGGCCCACCCCCCGAACTCGGCGCCGGACGCTCCGGAGATCGGCGCGACGGCGGTGAAGCCCTGAAGTGCCGACAAGTAGCTGTAGTAGGTCTCGCTGCCGTGGTCGATGCGCGTCTCCCCCGAGGTCACCACAACGAGGTCGTAGCCGATGGCGGAGGTGCGGCAGCCGGACCAACGCGCCAGGGCCTGCATCGCCGCCGCCCGCGTGGTGCTGGTCGGCACCTCGGGGACGACAAAGGTGCACCGCCAGGGCACGACCAGCCGTGCGCCTGCGTCCGAGCCCTGGACACGCGCGCCCCCGGTCCCACCGGTCAAGTGGGCCAGCTCTCGCTCGGTCAGCTCGCGGGGAGCCGCCTCGTCGCTGGTCCAGACGACGGGTCGGGCAAGAGGGTGCTCCGCCACCCACCGCGCGACGGTCTCGCGGACGACCCGCTGGATGCCGGTCGTGTACGGCGTCTGCAGCGTCGTCGTCACGTCGAGAAGCACGTCGTCGGGATCGGCGAGGCTGACCTCCCTCCGCAGACTGGCCCGATCGGCTGCCCTCGCGAAGACGTCGCCGAGCGCTTCCCCAGCGTCGAATTCGGACGCCATCGCCACGGCACCGAGCACCGATTCGTCGGGCAGACGACCCGTCATCACGCTCAGGGCGATCCAGACGTGCGAGCGGTCGCCGGGGTCGAGGATACGGTGGACCATCGGTCCCACCGAGGCGAGGCTGAGCCCCTCCGGTGTCCCACGGTCGGTCCCACCCAGGCCCCGCACCAGCAGGGCGTACCTCTTGGCCCAGGTCCTCTCGGCGAGGTCCCTCAGCGACGGCTTCACGCCCGCACCCCCGTCGCCGGCGCGACCACGAAGTCCCACACGTCGGCTGCGTAGTCATCCCATCCGCGCACGGGCCGCTGGGCGATCTGGGCGGTGAGCTCGGCACGGAGCTCGGGGCGGGTAATCAGCTCCCGCATGCCGTCCGCCACCGAGGTCAGGCTCCGGGGGTCGACCGTGAGGCATCCCCCGTCCCGGGCTATCTCGGCCTGGCTGCCGATGTTGCTGGTCAGGACCGGGGCGCCGCACGACATCGCCTCCACGAGGGGCAGCCCGTATCCCTCGTGCAAGGAGATGAAGACGATGAGCGCCGCATCGGTGAAGGCCTGCCACATGACGTCGTCCGAGACCCATCCCAGGCGCTCGATCGGGAGACCCTCGGCCTGGATGGCGGTGACTGCGTCGAAGACGGCCTCTTGGCCGACGCCGGCACCACCGAGGAGCAGGACCTCGAAGTCGAGCCCCTCCTGCCACAGGCGGTGGGCGGCCTGGACGGCAGTGAGCACGTTCTTGTGGGCCTCCAGCCGGCCCGGCACGACCACGAGCGGTCGCTCGGTCGAGGACCGCGTGGGCGTCACCTGCGCGTGCCCGTCGATCTCGGTCGCCAGGGGGATGGCGCGGACCTCCGGCCCCGGCAGGCCCTGGGCCGCGAGCATGTCGACGAACCCCTGGAACTCGTTGGCCGCGGACTGGCTGATGGCCGCGACCCGCGTGGTGTGCTTGACCACGCTGAGGTAGCGCGTAAAGACCCCGGCCTCGCCGTGGGGTCGCAGGCTGGAGGACAGGATGGGGATGGTGTCGTAACCGATGGCGCAGGTGGTGTTCCCGGAGTAGGCGGACAGGCACAGGTTGACGGGCGATGAGTCCCAGTGCACGACCTCCGGGAACACCACGGTGGTGCGGAAGGGAACCACCAGGCGTCGTTCGTACGTCGTCCCGGACGTCGGGGCGAGCGCGGGGTCCTGGCCGTAGCGGTAGACGCGTGACTCCTCGGCCGGCGCGAGGTTGCGGAAGCCGGTGCGCTCGTCGATGTCGGCGACCGCGACGGCACCGTGCTCGTTGTGCCACCGCTGCGCCAGGGCGCGTGTGACGCGCTGGACGCCCGTGTGGTTGTCCTCGCGGGCACAGTAGTCCGCCGAGATGACCACCCGGTCGGTCACGACGTCCATCTCAAGGTCGGCACGGATGCTGGACGGGTCCTGGCGGGCCAGCTCGAGCACATGGGTCGTGAGAGCGACGGCACCCTCGAGCTCGAGCACCCGTGCCGCGGCCTCGACCTCGGTGGCGACCGGCAGTCGACCCAGCACGGCGACGAGGAACAGCCACATCTCCGGACCGGGCCTCACGGGTAGCACCGGGGTGATCGCGTCGATCAAGGACACGGCGCGCTCGGCCGGTGGTCCGAGCGGAGCGTCCCCGCAGCCGAGGTGCTGGGCGGCGACCTCGAGGCGCTGCGCGAGCGCTGCGACGACGGTCTCCGCCTGGACGCCGGGGATCACCGGCGGCGCCCCGACATCGTCCGCGCGACCTTGCCGACCAGGGTGGGCTTGACGGCTTCACCCTCGCCCGCCCGGGCGGCCTTCTTCAGCCGCTGGCGCAGCGCCTTGATCTGCGCTGCCTGCCGCGCCACCGTCTTCTCCGCGTCGGCCAGCGCCTCGGTGAGGCTCTTGACCTGGGCGCTGTACGCTTGGACGTCGGAGGTCGACACGATGCCGTTGGCCCACGTCGTCAGCGCCTTGGCCCGCCACTCGCCCAGCTCGATCGCGACCTCCTCCCAGCGCTTGGTCAGGTCCTCGTGCCGCGCGTCGACGTAGTGATCGGAAACCGCCGCGGCGTAGGACAGGCGGTCCGCGAGCGTGGCGGCGTGCTCCTCGGCGACGTAGAAGCAGGAGAGCCCATCGAAGAGGCAGAACTGGTAGCCGGCCGCCAGGACGCCTTCCTCCCACTGGTCGCGGGTGGAGCGCACGGAGTTGGGCTCGGTGGCCTCGATCACCAGCACCCAGGGGCGCCACACGCGCAGGTCAACTGTCGAGAGCACGTCGGCCTCGGCGCCCTCCACGTCGATCATGCAGAAGTGAACGTCGCCGGTGTCGAAGCCGTGCTCGGCGACCAGGTCGTCGAGCCGGGCTCCGCGGACGGTGATGTCCTCGGTGTGGTGACCGCCCTCCTCGTGACCGGCGCCGAAGCCGTCGACGGTGGTGGACAGCCCCGTCCCCTGGATGCGATGGAGCACGACCTGGTCACCGGTCCCGGTGACCGCGGCCTGGACCACGACGTCGCGCGGTCTTGCCGCTCGGTAGCGCTGGGCAAAGCTAGGCTCCGGCTCGACCTCCAGCCCGGACCAGCCGCGGTCGTAGAAGGCCTTGGAGATCGAGTCCTGCTCGGGGTCGTTGGCTCCGATCTCGACGTACCTGCCATTGCGGATGCCCTGCAGCGCCCGCCACAGGACTACGTCCTCTCGATTCTGTGCGTACGACACGAACCTTTCCTCGATCACGCGAGGGACTATAACGAGGAGCAAAGCTGCTGCTGACAACCCATCGCTTCGACGACGAGCACACCCGTCCTCCCCTTTCCGGCTCGCGTGGAGCAAGATGCCCTCGTGAACACTTGGGTATTCGACTTCGCCGACGGGGACAAGAGCAAGAAGGACCTGCTGGGTGGCAAGGGCGCCAACCTTGCGGAAATGGTCAACCTCGGCCTGCCCGTCCCCCCGGGCTTCACGATCACCACCGAGGCCTGTCGTGCCTACCTCGCCTCCGGCGCCGAGCCCGACGGGCTGCGCGACGAGGTGAGCGAGCACCTCGCGAAGCTCGAGCGCGACATGGGTCGAACCCTCGGCGACGCGGGAGACCCCCTGCTCGTCAGCGTCCGGTCGGGGGCGGCGTTCTCCATGCCCGGGATGATGGAGACCGTCCTCAACATCGGGCTCAACGACGAGTCCGTCGCCGGTCTGGCTGCCCAGAGCGAGGACGAGCGCTTCGCCCTCGACTCCTATCGCCGCCTCCTCCAGATGTATGGCGCCACGGTGCTCGGGATCGAGGGCCATCACTTCGCCGACGCGCTGGACGCGGCCAAGGACGCCAAGGGCGTGACCAACGACCTCGACCTCGACGTCGAGGACCTGCGGGCGCTCATCGGGACGTTCAAGGGCCTGATCCGCGAACACACCGGCAGCGACTTCCCCCAGGACCCGCGCGAGCAGATGGACGGGGCGATCAGGGCTGTCTTCGAGTCCTGGAACACCGACCGTGCCGTGCTCTACCGCCGTCAGGAGCAGATCCCCGAAGACCTCGGCACGGCCGTGAACATCCAGGCGATGGTGTTCGGCAACCGTGGCGCGACCAGCGGCTCGGGCGTCTGCTTCACCCGCGACCCGGCGTCCGGCGACCAGGGCATCTATGGCGACTACCTCCAGAACGCACAGGGTGAGGACGTCGTCGCCGGCATCCGCAACACCGTCTCCCTCGCCGACCTCGAGGACATCGACAAGAAGTCCTACGACGAGCTGGTCTCGATCATGAGCACGCTCGAGCAGCACTACCGCGACATGTGCGACATCGAGTTCACGATCGAGCGCGGCACGCTGTGGATGCTGCAGACCCGGGTCGGCAAGCGCACCCCGGAGGCAGCCTTCCGGATCGCCTGCCACATGGTCGACGAGGGCCTCATCGACCTCGACGAGGCGCTGCGCCGGGTCAACGGCGAGCAGCTCGCCAACCTGATGTTCCCCCGCTTCGACGACCACGCCGACAAGGACCTGCTGGCCGTGGGCATGAACGCCTCCCCCGGTGCCGCCGTCGGCCGTGCGGTCTTCGACTGGAAGACCGCGGTCGAGTGGGCGGAGAAGGGCGAGGACGTCATCCTGGTCCGCAAGGAGACGACCCCGAGGACCTGCACGGGATGATGGTCGCCAAGGGCGTCCTCACCAGTCGCGGCGGCAAGACGTCGCACGCGGCGGTCGTGGCTCGCGGCATGGGTCGCACCTGCGTCTGCGGCGCCGAGGCACTCGACGTCGACACGCGCGCCGGCCAGTTCACCGTCCGCGACGGCAAGACCATCAGCGAGGGCGACGTCATCTCCATCGACGGCTCCACCGGCGAGGTCTTCGACGGCGAGGTCCCGGTCGTCGACTCCTACGTCGTGCGCCACTTCGAGGGCGAGGACGTCGACCAGCCGCTCGTCGAGGCGGTCGCGCGGCTCATGGAGCACGCCGACTCCCAGCGGACCCTGCGCGTGCGCACCAACGCCGACACGGCCTCGGACGCCGCGCGGGCTCGTCGCTTCGGCGCCCAGGGAATCGGCCTGTGCCGCACCGAGCACATGTTCCTCGGCGAGCGTCGCCAGCTGGTCGAGGACCTGATCGTCGCCGAGGGTGACGAGGGGCAGGAGGCCGCACTGGCGGCACTGCTGCCGATGCAACGCCAGGACTTCCTCGAGATCTTCGAGGCGATGGACGGGTTGCCGGTCACCATCCGGCTGATCGACCCGCCGCTGCACGAGTTCCTCCCCGACCTGACCGACCTCTCGGTCTCGATGGCTGTGGCGGACCTCCGCGGCCACCGCAAGAAGCGCGAGCGCAAGCTGCTCGCCGCCGTACAACGCCTGCACGAGTCCAACCCGATGCTGGGCCTGCGCGGTGTCCGGCTCGGCATCGTCATCCCCGGCCTGTTCACCATGCAGGCGCGCGCGATCCTGGAGGCGGCTGCTGAGTGGATCCGTGGCGGCGGTCAGTCGGAGCCCGAGATCATGATCCCGCTGGTGGCCAGCGTGCGGGAGCTCGACCTGGTCAAGGCCCGGATCGTGCAGATCGCCCGCGAAGTCGAGGCGGAGCTGGGCGTGGAGATCCCCCACAAGATCGGCACCATGATCGAGCTGCCGCGGGCCGCCATGACAGCCGGCGAGATCGCCGGGTCGGCCGAGTTCTTCTCGTTCGGCACCAACGACCTCACCCAGATGACGTGGGGCTTCTCCCGCGACGACGTCGAGGCATCGTTCTTCAGCACCTATCTCGAGCAGGGCGTCTTCCCCGTCTCCCCGTTCGAGTCCCTCGACATCGACGGCGTCGGTGCGCTCGTGCGCCGCGCGGCGACCGCCGGCCGGGAGGCGAACCCCGAGCTCCACCTCGGGGTGTGCGGTGAGCACGGCGGTGACCCGGCCTCGATCCACTTCTTCCACGAGGTCGGACTCGACTACGTCTCCTGTTCTCCGTTCCGGGTGCCGGTCGCCCGGTTGGAGGCTGGCCGGGCGGCGCTCAGCTGAGCGCGGCCTCCTCGATCACCTCGGCCTCGGCCGGAGCGGGGCGACGCCGGATGCCGCCCGCCGGCCGCAGTGCGATCAGGACCCCGACCAGGAGCAGCACCCCGCCGCCCGCCTCGGCAGCGTTGGGACGCTGGTCCAGGAGTGCCCATGCCGACGCCATCGCCACCACGGGCGCCAGCAGGATCCACGGCACGACAGCACTGGAGGGCCAGCGGGCGAGCAGCCCGTTGAAGATGCCGTAGCCCACGAGCGAGGCGAGACCTGCGGTGTAGGCGGTCGACACCGCCGCCTGCCAGGAGAAGCCCGCCAGCGCAGACGCCACGACCGTCGGCCCGTCGACCAGGAGCGACAGGACGACCATCGGGACGGGCACGACGAGCGCCGACCACACCGTCAGCGACAACCCGCCCGACACGCGCGCGGCCCGCGCCACGACGTTGCCGATCCCCCACGAGAGAGCACCGAGCAGGCACAGCCCCAAGGCGACCGCCGGGACGTGGCCTCCCCTGCCCGTCCCGACGACGACCAGGCCGACCACGCCCAGCACCACGCCCGCCACCTGCGCCGCCGTCGGCACCTCGCGCAGCACCCCGGCCGCGATCACGATCGTGAAGACGACCTGGGCCTGGAGGACCAGCGCTGCCAGCCCGGGTGGCATCCCGGCCGCCATCGACAGGTAGAGGAAGCCGAACTGGCCCAGCGACATGAAGCAGCCGACACCCACGATGGTGCGCCAGGGGGCCCGGGGGCGGGCGATGAAGTAGATCGCCGGCACCATCACCGCGGTGAACCGGATCGCGACGAAGAGCAGCGGCGGGACGTCGGCCATCCCCCAGTCGATCACCACGAAGTTGAAGCCCCAGATGGCGGCGACCAGGGCGGCCAGCGCGGAGTCACGAACGTTCACGCCGAAGAGTCTGCGGGGGTCAACCCTGAAGCACCAGCGAATCCTCGTACCCATGATCAGGTAGCGTCACTACATGATCGATCTGGCTGCACTGATGAGTCTTCAAGCCGTGGAGAGCCATGGCTCGGTGGTGGGAGCAGCTGACGCCCTGGGCTACACGCCCAGCGCCGTCTCCCAGCAGGTCAAGCGGTTGGAGAAGCAGACCGGCGTCGCCCTCCTCGAGCGGGTGGGTCGCGGGGTGATGCTGACCGAGCACGGGCGACGACTCGTCGCCGACGGGTCACGGCTGCTGGCCGACCTCGAACACCTCGAGTCCGGGCTGCACCGAGACGCCGGCCGGGTCACCGGCCGGCTGCGGATCGCCGCCTTCTCCACGGCCATGCGAGGCCTGGTGGCCCCCGCCGTGCGCACCCTGCTGGACAACCACACGGCGCTTGCGCTGACCCTGACCGAGCGCGAGCCGTGGGAGACCGTCGACCTCGTCGCCACTGGGCAGCAGGACCTCGGCATCGTGCACAGCTGGGGCGACGTGCCCCTGCACGTGCCCGAGCACCTGGCTGCGGTGAGGATCGCGCGCGACGTCGCTGACGTCATCGTCGCGCGTGACCACCCGTTGGCCGGTCGCAGCCGGGTCTCGCCGCACGACCTCGTCGACGAGGCCTGGGTCGCGACCCCCGAGGGCTCCATCTGTCGGCAGTGGCTGACGCGGATGTATGTCGGGACCGGACACTCGCCCCGGATCGCGCACGTGGCGATGGAGTTCGACTCCCACCTCGCCCTGGTCGGTGCCGGCCTCGGCATCGCCCTCGTCCCCCGGCTGGGCAGGTCGCCGTTGTCGGACGAGGTGGTCGCGGTTGCCGCCCACCGGCCGGTGCCGACGCGGGAGGTGATGGTGGTGCACCGGTCGTCGATGAGCGACTCCCCGCCGTCTCGGCGGTGCTGGATGCCCTGCGTGCGTCCGGGATCAGCGGAACGCGCAGCCGGCCGACAGGCCGAGCCGGCGGAACACGACTGCCGCCGGACAGACGCCTGTGATGCTCGACTGCAACAAGTTGAGGCCGACGAATGCGGTGAGCAGCAGCCACCAGGTCGAGACGAAGGCGCTCATCAGCACGCTCAGGAGGATGACGGTGCCGGCGAGCAGGAACACAGCGCGGTCGATGTTCACAAGAGCTCCGATCAGGGGTGGGAGTAGTGGGTGGGGACGCTCGGTGGATCGCATCCCCACCCGTCAGGGTCAGCGGCCGAAGATCTTCGAGAGGAGTCCGCCACCCTGACGCTCCTCCTTCGGGTGGCCCGGGCAGCGGTCGGCCCGGGGGACGCCGGCCAGGACCTGGTTGACGTGCTGGCCGCATCCGGCCCAGGTGGTCTTGCCGCAGGTCTTGCATCGGACTGCTCGACACATGGTGGTGCTCCGTTCGGTTGGTGGATGTGAGGTGAAGGGTTTCGGGGTCAGCCGTGGGAGAAGGTGATCCGGGGCAGGAGGCGTGTCAGCCAGCGCGGCGTCCACCAGGCAGCCTTCCCGGTGAGGCGCAGCATGACGGGCAGGAGCACCAGCCGGACGAGGAACGCGTCGAGCAGGACCGCGACTCCGAGCACGATCCCCATCTCCTTGGGCGGCAGCGGCCCGGACAGGGCGAAGGTGAAGAACACCGCCACCATCACCGCGCCGGCGGCGAAGATCACCCGACCGGAGTGGGCCAGTGAGCCGACCATGGCCTCCCGCGGGTCACCGGAGCGCTCGTAATGCTCCTTGGCCGAGGCGAGCAGGAACACCGTGTAGTCCATCGCGATCGCGAAGATCATCGCGAAGAAGAACACCGGCGCCCATGCGTCGAGGAAGCCCTGCGACTCGAAGCCGAGCAGGCCGGCGCCGTACCCCTCCTGGAACACCAGCCGGGCGACACCGAAGGCCGCAGCCGTGGACAGCAGGCTGACCAGGGTGCCCAGCAGCGCGATCAGGGGCGCCTGGAGTGCCACCAGCAGGAGCAGGAACCCAAGGGCGAGCACGACGCCGACGACGAGTGGCGTGGACTCGTCGAGCTGGGCCTTGAGGTCGAGGTTCTCGACGGCTGCGCCACCGACGAGGGCTGAGGCGGGCAGGTCGGCGCGCAGCCGGTCGACGGTCTGGCCCAGCTCGGGGTCGGACGGGTCGACGGTCGGCACCGCCTGGATGAGCACGAGGTCGCTGCCGTCGGCCGCCGGCTGGGCGGGCATGGCACCGGCGATGCCGGTGTCGTCGTTGAGCGCAGCGGTCGTGGCCTTCGCGTCAGAGCGATCGGCGATCACCTGGAGCGTGCCCGGAGCACCGTCGCCGAACGCGTCCTTGACCTGGTCGTAGCCGACCCGCGCACTCGCCTCCTCGGGGAGGACCTGGATGGAGGGCATTGCTGTCCGCAGGCCCAGGACCGGCGCGGCCAGCGCCAGGAGCACGATCAGCGAGGCCAGGCCGAAGACGACGGGGCGCTTCCACAGGCGCTCGCCCCAGGCGGCGAACTTCGGCGAGCGGTGCTCTCCGGTGTGGACCCACTTCAGGGCGAACTTGTTGATCCGGTGGTCGAGCTTGAAGAGCACCAGCGGCAGGAGGGTCAGCGTCGCGGCCAGCACGAAGGTGACCGCGAGCATGATCCCGCCGGCCATGGACCGGAAGGCGGGGGACGGCACCAGCATCACGGCCGACAGGGAGACGAGCACGGTGATGCCGGACAACAGGACGGCCTTGCCGGCGGTGTCCATCATCTCCGCGATCGCCTGGCGCGGGGTCTCGTGGTGACCCATCCGGGCGGCCCGGAACCGCACCACCAGGAAGAGCGCATAGTCGATCCCGAGCGCGAGGGCGAACATCATCGCGAAGTTCATCGCCCAGATCGACACCGGCACGAGCTCGTTGATCAACACGAGCGAGCCGGCGGAGGCGACGAGGCCGGCCAGGGTCAGGATGAGCGGAAGACCTGCTGCCACCAGCGCTCCGAAGGCCAGGACCAGGATGGCCAGCGTCACCGGCCAGGAGACCATCTCGGACTTGAGCATCGCCTCGAGGTTGGCCTCGTTGAAGTCGGACCAGAGCAACGAGGCCCCGGTCGGGTTGACCTCGACGCCGTCCACCGACAGCGCCTCCAGCTCCCCCTTCAGGTCGTCGGCGACGCGCACCATCTCGTTGGGGTCGGCACCCGCGCCGGCGAGGATCACGGCGGTCTGCCCGTCCTCACTGAGGCTCGCGCCCGGCTGCAGCGCGATGACGTCGGCGATCCGCCGTTCGTCCTCGAGCAGTGCCGTCGCCTCCCGCAGCACCTCGCTGCCGCGTCCCTCGGTCACCGGGCCGTCCGCGCTGTGCACGACGACCTGGATGGCGGAGCTGGCATTGCCCCCGAAGCTGTCCTGGGCCAGCTCACGGACGGCGACGGACTCCGAGCCGTCGGCCTGCCAGCCGGCGCCGGAGAGGTTGGCCTCGACCTTCGGGGCGAAGGCACCGAGACCGACGATCAGCAGGACCCACACGGCCGCGGTCAGTCGACGGTGGTGGGTGACCCACACGCCGAGACGGCCGAGCGGACCGGGGCGGTAGCCCAGGCCGTCAGGATCGGTGGAGTCGGGATCGGTGGAGTCGGGCGAAGCGTGGCGGCTGGTGGCCGTCGACGTCATGGAAGTGCTCTTTTCGGTCGAGGTACGTGAGGTCTTGGGTGGGTGGGTCAGATGAGGGCCGGGAGCGCCTGGGCCGCCGTGAAGGCCGCGACGACCAGGACGAGTCCGGTGAAGGCGGCCGAGAGCCGGCGAGTGTCGGCCCGGTCGGCGAGCCGGGCGCCGATCACCGCAGCGATCGCTGCGGCCGCGGTGAGCGCGACGACCGGCCACCAGTCGGGGGCGACCCCGCTGCCGGCCCGGGCGATGAGCGCCACCCCACTGGTGATGGTGATGACGACGAGCGAGGTGCCGGCGGCATACTCCATCGGCAGCGCGAGCGCGACCAGCAGGGCGGGCACGACGAGGAACCCGCCCCCGACGCCGAGGAAGCCCGTCAGCAGGCCGACGAGGGTGGCGGTGATGAGCACCTTGAGGGCGCGGGGGCACTGGCACGCGAACCTGGGACTGAAGGTGATGATCGGGTCGTCCAGCGACGGTCGCCGCGCGTGCAGCCCGTCCTGCGACGCTCCTCGACCCTGCCACTGCCGGACGGCGAGCAGGGTGCCGACCATGAGCATGAGTACGGCGAACGCGGCCAGCAGCACCGTCTCGGAGACAACCGTCGAGGCGCGAGCGCCGGCGATCGCGCCACCGGTCGCGACCGCGCCGAAGGTCACCCCGCGGGCGAGCAGGACGTTGCCGGCTCGATGGGCGGCGACGGCGCCGACGAGCGAGGTCACGCCGACCACCACCAGGGAGCCGGTGGTGGCCTGGGCCGCGCCCTGGCCCAGCGCATAGACCAGCACCGGCACGGCGAGGATGGAGCCGCCGCCGCCGAGCGCGCCCAGGCTGAGGCCGATGAGCGCACCCGCGACGAGCGCGAGGAGGAGCGTCACGCCTCGGGCCCAACCAGGTGGAGCCCCACCTTCTCGGCGTTGTCGAAGCTGTCGTCGATGGCGACCAGCGACCGTCCGGCTGCGTCGAGCATGGATGCTGCGACCGAGGCACGGTAGCCACCGGCGCAGTGCACCCACACCTCCCCGGCGGGCACGTCGGCGATGCTGTGCTGGAGCTCGTGGAGCGGGATGTTGACCGCGCCGTCGATGCGGGCCGCGTCGTGCTCGTCGGCGCGGCGGACGTCGAGGACCACGACCTCGCGGTGGTGCCGGACCTGTGCGAGGTCCGCGAAGGTCGCCGTCTCGAACGAGCTCAGCTCCCCCACGCTCCACTCCTCGGGACCACCGGTGGCGTGCGCGGCGGGCCGGTCGATGCCGATCCGGACCAGCTCGCGCTGGGCCTGCGCCACGTCCTCGGCCGTCTCGCCGAGCAGGGTGATCGGCGTCCCCCAGGTGATCAGCCAGCCGAGGTAGGTCGCGAAGCCGCCGTCGAGGCCGAAGTTGAGGGTGCCGGGTGCGTGGCCGGCCGCGAACGCGGTGCGGTTGCGCAGGTCGACCACCCACTCACCGGCCTCGATGCGTCCCCGGAGCTCGTCGGCGTCGGCCACCGCAGGAGGACTGAGATCGGGCTCGGACGGGCCCTCGGCGTTGGCCGGGGCCATGTGGGCGTAGTAGGCCGGCCACGGGCCGAGGCCGGCGAGCAGCTCATCGACATACGTCTGCTCGTCCTGGGTCAGGACCGGGTTGGACCGCTTCTCCTGGCCGATCGTCGAGGACGTGGCGTCGGACTGGGTGGCTGAGCAGAACGACCCGAAGCCGTGCGTCGGGAAGACCTCGGCCTCGTCGGGAAGCAGCTCGGCCAGCCGATGGGCCGACGCGTGCTGGTGGTGGACGAGGTCGTGCGTGTGCTCGGGCCCGAGGAGGTCGGGGCGGCCGGTGGCGCCGTACAGCAGCGATCCACCGGTGAAGACGGCGATCTGCTCGGCGCCGTCGGCCAACGCGTAGGAGAGGTGGGTGAACGTGTGGCCGGGGGTTGCCAGCGCAGTGATGCGCATACGTCCACCCACCTCGACGACCTGCCCGTCCGCCACAGGGGTGCGGACGAAGGACACGTCGTCCTCGCCATTGACGAGGTAGTGGGCACCGGTGCGCTGCGCGAGGGCGAGCCCGCCGGTGACGTAGTCGTTGTGGATGTGGGTCTCGAAGACATGGGTGAGGCGTACGCCGTGCTCGTCGAGCAGGTCGAGGACGCGGTCGATGTCTCGCTGCGGGTCGACCACGAACGCGGCCTCGCCGTCGTGGACGAGATAGCTGCGGTCTCCCAGGGTCGGGGTCTCGATCGGGACGATCGTCAGGTCGGTGCTCATCTGAAAAACTCCTCAGGCTCGTTCGGGTCCGGGCGGTCAGCTGGCGCGCGGGGCGCCGGTTTCCAAGGGGCGACCGGAGCGCGACCAGGCGCTCGTTCCGCCGGCGACCGAATAGGCGTCGAAGCCGGCAGCGACCAGCAGGTCGGCCATGGCGGCGCTGCGGTTGCCGGAGGCACAGACCACGTAGACCGGACGGGACTTCTCGAGCTCGCCGAGCCGGTTGGCCAGCTGGCTCATCGGCACCGAGGACGCGCCGGGCACGTGACCGGCCGCGAACTCGCCGACCTCCCTGACGTCCACCACGTGCGCGTCACGCGCACGCCGGTCGAGCTGGTCGATGTCGATCTCGGGAGTGCGACTTGTCATGGGTGTGGATTCCTCTCGCAAGCGGATTCGATGAATACCCTGGGGGGTATCAACGAGTCGTAACCTTAACACCCCCGGGGGTATTCCAGCCACGGCGCGAACCCCTGCCGAACCCCGGCCGCGGACCTCGCCGCGGAATACCTCGGGGGTATCCTCGTTCTCTCACCACGAACCGTGACCTACGTAGATTTGGAGCACCTGATGGCCAGCTACACCCTCACCACGACTCTCAATGAGCCCTACGACACCGCCGTCGAGTCAGTCAGGGCAGCGCTGACCGACCAGGGGTTCGGCATCCTCACCGAGATCGACCTCAAGGCGACGCTCAAGGCCAAGCTGGACGTCGACGTCGCGCCGCAGGTCATCCTCGGCGCCTGCCGACCCGCGCTCGCCTACGAGGCCCTCACCGCCGAGCCCTCCATCGCCGCCGTGCTGCCGTGCAACGTGGTCGTCCGGTCCCTCGACGAGGCCACCACCGTCGTCGAGGCCTTCGACCCCGACGCGATGATGGGTCTCGCCGACAACGAGGCGCTGCACTCCGTCGCCGCGGACGCCAAGCAGCGACTGACGGCCGCGCTGGCCGCCCTGAACCCCACCGGCGACACCGAAGGAGCGAACTGATGGAGCTCGACCCCACCGAGATGACCCCGGTGATCAACCGCATCAAGCGGGCACAGGGCCAGCTGGCCGGAGTGCTCCGACTGCTCGAGGAGGGGCGGGACTGCGAGGACGTCGTCACCCAGCTCGCGGCCGTGTCCAAGGCCCTTGATCGCGCTGGCTTCGCCATCGTGGCCAGCGGACTGCAGCAGTGCCTGACTGCCGGTGACGGTCTCGAGTCCGTCGACGTGAAGAAGATGGAGAAGCTCTTCCTCTCGCTCGCCTGAGCCGCTGGCTGATCAGGACCAGCTGCCCGGGTTTCGCCACGGCCCCGCGACATGAGGTGCCCGGCGCGAGACCTGGACGGAACAGGCGAGATTAGGGCAGCAGTCGAAAGTCTGTGGGCCGACTGGTGGACAATGTCCTCAACGTCACCGCTGACCGACCGGGGGAACAGGCCCATGCCCACGTCCAGGACCACCAGGCTGCTGACAGCACCCATCGCCCTGGCACTCGCCGTCGGCCTCGGCCCGACCGCGCCGGCGAACGCCTCCAGCACGACGAGGAAGGACCCCAGGAACGACGTCTTCGTCGGCAGCCTGGGCGGCGGCATCGACCTCGCCGCGGTCCAGCTCGAGGTGAACCGCACGGAGAACATCCGGGTCACCTTCCGGCTGTACTCGCCCGTAATGACGAAGGCCAGCCTGGAGCGGCCTGGCGGCGGAGTTCATCAAGAACGAGCGGATCAGCCGCACGGTCAGGATCTTCACGAAGGACGGCATCCTGCGCAGCGAGGTCTGCAGCGTGTCCACCGGCGGGGGTCCGGCGGGCCCTACAACTGCAGCAAGTTGCCTGTCACCCAGGTCGATGCCAAGACCTATAGCGCCGTGGTGAACCTCAAGCAGGTCAAGAAGGGGGCCAAGGTGCTCCAGTGGACCGCTTTGTCCATGGACCTCAGCAGCCGCAGCCCCGTGATGGATTCGATGACGGCGATGAACCGCAAGCCGTTCCGCTGGCGTCTCTGACCGGCGTCAGCTTCTGATGGAAGAGCCTGCCCCGACCATCAGCGCACATGCCAGGTACCGCGTGTACCACGTCAGAGGTAAATGCGCTCGTCGCCAGATCCGGTAGACAGCCATGCGCCTCGAACCCAGGACGTCCCTGCCGCATACACCTAGGCCCTGACTCGTCGTTGCCCGGATCGTCTCCACGGCCCTGGGTCGCACCCGCCCGCGTCTCTTGCTGGCAGATCCGCGCACCAACAGCAGCATGAGCCGTCACAGTCTGCGTGATGATCCAATGACGTCATGTCCCGGGAGAAAACACGGTTGCTGTACTTGGCTCGCCACGCGGAGCCAGAGGAAGACGGATCGGGCCTGACTCAGGTCGGCGCGCTGCAGGCTGAACACTTGGGTCGTCGTCTGGCACCTCTAGCGATAGAACGCGTCCTTCACGGGCCGCTTGCACGTGCTGCTGAGACGGCGAAAGTGGTGGCGGAGCAGTTCGAAAGCGATCTCGCGCTGCATGAGCATGCTGCCGCAGGTGACTTCATTCCTCGTCTGCCGAGGCGAGAGGAGATCCCGGACGCTTGGGCTGACACCGTCATGTCGTTCTTGGGGGATGTCTCGGACGATGAAGCATCCCAGGGCGCGGCCCTTGCGGCAGAGGCGATCGATCTGCTGGCAGGCCCGGCCATCGATGGACGAGAGGCTGTTGATGTTGTCATCACCCACGCCTTCACCATTGGGGTGCTGGTGGCACACGCCTTGGATGCCCCGGCCTGGAGGTGGTTTCCACCGACTCAGTGCCACGCCGGGCTGACTGTCATCCGATACGGAGACGGCGCCCCACCGTCAGTTGTTGTGGCCAACGACGTGTCGCACCTGCCGGCTCACCTTCGCTGGAGCGGATTCCCCGAGCATTTGCGCCTCTGAGGACTGGCAGCCCTTCGCATTCGGCCTAGGTCCTCCGGTGGAAGGCAACCTTTCCGCCGGGGAGGTGGGTGGTGTCGTAGTGGGGGTCGTGGATGAGTCGGTGGTGGCGGTGGCAGAGCAGCCGGCCGGTGGTGGTGTTGGTGGGTCCGCCTTCTGACCAGGGGTGGTCGTGGTGGGCGTGGCAGGCGGCGGGGGCAGGTCGCAGCCCTCGGCGGTGCACCCGTTGTCTCGCAGTGCCATTGCCAGACGTTGGGCCTTGGTGTGGAAGCGGCGGGTGCGGCCGAGGTCGAGGACCTCGCAGGGTCCGCCGAGGACGGCGGGGATGATCCCGGCCTCGCAGGCGAGCCGGCGGGCGTGTCCGGGGCTGATGCGGGTGCCGGTGTCGAGGGCCGCGGCCGCGAGGCCGCCGAGGAGGGTGTCGAGGCCCATGGTGACCACGACGGTGGCGGTGGTGCCCCCGGCGGCGGGCAGGAGGTCGCAGGGGTAGCCCTCGATCCACTCGACCAGCGCCCACCCGAGGCGGGCGTGCAGCGGCCGCGGGTCCTCCGGTGCCGGGGTCGCGACCGGCGCGCTGTCGGGGTCGGTGGCGGCCTGGTGCCTGGGGTTGGTGATGGCGAGGAGCTGTTTGCGCATCGCCTCAGCGGCGGCGGTGGGGATGGTGAACCGGCCGGTGGTGGTGCCGTCGTGGTGGTCGCGCAGGGTGAGGGTGACCTTGCGGGCTGCGGCTGCTTCCTCCTCGGCCAGTGCTTTGGCTTCGGCTGCTTCCCCGACGGCGGGGGCGACGATGTCGAGGATCCGGCGGCCGAGGATCTTCAGCGCGACTGCGTCGTGGTCCTTGGCCGCGATCAGGAGGTGCTCGATCGCGCGGGCCTTCAGCACCGCCGGTGGCTCGGCGTGGGCGGGCAGGTCGGCGGGGTTGGTCGGGATCGCGTCGACCGCGGCCACGATCACGCCCGCCTGGTCGAGGTGGACCTCCCCGCCGGCGAGCGCAGCCTGCACCGGCGCATAGAGCTCGCTGCTCAACACTCGGCCGAGGCGGGTCAGGCGGTGCGCCTCAGGCCGGGTCAGCCGCGACCGGCGCGCCCACCACTGGGCGGTGTGCCGGGCACCGATCGCGTCACCGAGGCGACGGTGGTCGGCCTCACCCACGACCGCGGTCATCAAGCCGTTGGCACGGCCGACGCAGACCGTCGCAAAGTCGACCAGTCGGGCCACGTCCTCGTCCGACAGGCTCGTGGGCGAGACCGCCACCAACTCGTCCAGGGCGTGGGTGACGCGACTGATGGCCTCGGCCAGCACCGGCGACGGCGACGCCGGGACACCAGGTGCACGCCACTCAGCTGCCTCGTTCACTGCCACCACCCCGATCAACCCGCTGGGAACCAGACCACCGGACCAGGACGGAAGCGGTGGGTTCCCCGGGGCATTGTCGGGCGACGCCAGTCCGACACGCGTGAGCCGTCAAGGCGTCCGGGGCACATCCGGTTCTCTGCGTGTCTCCTAGCCCCTCTTCGGGACTGGGTGCCATCTCCAACTCCTGGCAGTAATCGTACGCCTGTTCGACATCACTAACAACAGCTGAAATATGGCTGTGGACAGCCAGCCAGGGGCGGCCACTGGTTACGCGGCAGCTCGTCGTTCAGAACAGCGCGGACGCCAGGTTGCGCCGCCCGGCCAGGACCCGCTCGTCGTCGTTGCCGACGGCCGCGAAGAGCGCGAGGAGGTGCTCGCGCGCCTTGGCCCGGTCGGCGTCGCTCGTGCGGGCGACGAGCGCGACGAGGCGCGCGAAGGCGTCCTCGACGTGCCCGCCGAGCAGGTCGAGGTCGGCGACCATCGTCTGCGCGTCGACGTCGTCGGGAGACTCGGCTGCCGCGGCGCGCGCGGCATTGAGGTCGACCCCTTGGGTCCGCTGCAGCACCTTGGCCATGGCCAGGCCCGCAGCCGCCTCGCTGTCCGCCGGGTTGGCATCCACCAGCTTCTGATATTCAGCGACGGCGCCGTCGATGTCGCCCTCGCCGAGCGCCTCCTGCGCTGCGGCATAGCGCGGGTCCACCTGCGGCTCCTCGCCCTCGGGCGCCTCGACGCCTCGAGGCTGGTGCCGACCGGTGATCCCCTGCGCCGTGAGCTGCTGGCGCAGCTGGTCGAAGAGCGCACCGAGCTCCTCGCGGGTCATGGCGCCCGGGATCGGCTGGGTCACCGGACGTCCGTCCAGCACCACGAGCAGCAGCGGGACCTGCGGGATCTGCATGGCCTGGGCGATCTCGGGCTCCGCGTCGATGTCCACGAGACCCGCAAGCAGCCGGCCCTCCTGGCCCTCGACCTCGGCGGCCACGTCGGCGGCATAGATCTCGCTGCCGGGAGCCTGCGTCGCCGAGTGGAAGACCAGCACGACGGGCGCCGTCATCGACTCCTGGAGCAGCTGCTGGAAGTTCGCCTGCGTGACCGACACCGAGTATGTCGCGCCGCCGGTCGACGACGTAGGTGCACCGGGTGCGGTTGGGGGCTGCGCCGGGCGTTTGAGGGCCGAGAGGTCAATCGCACCGGGACGGGAGAACGGTCGCTGCGTCATGCTGCCCATTGTTCCGCGTCGATCCCCCGGGGTCCGCATGACCCCCTCGTTCGACCGCCGGTAGCCTCACCGCGTGCTCGCGACCGCGCTCATGGACCGTCACCGTCACAACCTCGTGCTGTTGGCCCGCTTCGGCCTGGTCGGGGTCTCTGGCGTCCTGGTCAATCTCCTGACCCTGATCGCGGTCAAGCGCCTCGGCCCAGGGTTCGAGGAGGTCGTCCTCCCGCTGCCGTTCGGCGAGTTCAACCTGCGCTGGTATCACCTCTACTCCACGGCTGCCTTCCTGGTCGCCAACCTGTGGAACTTCCAGCTCAACCGCAACTGGGCCTTCGGCAGCACCCGGCACGCGAAGTGGCGGAGGGAATACCTGCCCTTCCTGGCCGTCGGTCTGGCCGGGCAGGTCGTCGGCCTCGTCGTGCTGACGGCTCTCCTGCACCCGCACTCGCCGCTGAGCCTGCCCACGACGGTGCTCGATGACTCGACCGGCCTGCGCACACGCCTGTACTGGGCGCAGCTCATCGTGATCGCGCTGGTCACGCCGCTGTCCTTCGTGTTCAACAAGATCTGGACCTTCGCGGCAGTGCGCACCCATCACCGAGACCTTGCGGACCCGCTGCACCCGGGAGCCAGCTAGATCTGGACGAGCGCGTCCTCGCGCTCCTGGGCGGTGCGCCGTGCCGGACGCTGCTTGTCGACCAGGGCCGAGCCCTCGACGTCGAGGTGCGGCAGCAGGCGGTCGAGCCAGACCGGCATCCACCACATCTTGTCCCCCAGCAGGGACATGACGGCCGGCGTGAGCGTCATCCGGATCAGGAAGGCATCGAGCAGCACCCCCACAGCCAGGCCGAGCCCGATCGGACGGACCATCGTCATGTGGGAGAAGACGAACCCGGCGAACACCGAGATCATGATCAGGGCGGCCGCGGTCACCACCTTCGCGCCCGAGGAGAAGCCGCTGCGCACCGCCTCACGAGCCCGTTGGCCGTGGACGTAGGACTCGCGCATGCCGGAGACCAGGAACATCTGGTAGTCCATGGCCAGGCCGAACAGGATGCCGATCAGCAGCGTCGGCATGAAGCTCAGGACGGCCCCGGGGTTGTGCACGTCGAAGATCCCGCCGAGCCAGCCCCACTGATAGACGGCGACGATGACGCCGAAGCTCGCTGCGACCGAGAGCAGGAAGCCGACGGTGGCGAGGAGCGGGACCACCAGGGAGCGGAAGACGACGGTCAGCAGCAGCAGCGAGAGCCCGATGACGAGCGCGAGATAGAGCGGGAGCGACTCGGCCAGGCGCTGGGACACCTCGATGTTGGCGACCGCCTGGCCCGTGACGCCGAGGTCGACACCGTCGGCGGCAACCCGTTCGGTCACCGGACCGACCAGCTCGTCCACCACCGAGACGGTCGAGTCCGCCGAGGGACCTTCGACCGTCACCACCTGATAGGCGATCGTACGGCGGTCGTCGCTGACCCCGATGGGGAGCACGTCGCTCACCCCGCCGACCGACGCGACCTGCTCGCCGATGCGCGCCTGGGTGGCCACCAGGTCGCTCTCCGCGATGGGTGACTCGACGGTCGCGGAGACCAGGATCGGGCCGTTGGCGCCGGGACCGAAGGCCTCGGCGACGCGCTCGTAGGCCTGGAAGGCCGTGGAGTCCGGACTCTCCGAGCCGCCGTCGGGCAGGCCCAGGCGGAGCCAGCCGGCCGGGATGGCCAGCACACCCATCAGCAGCACCACGGCGATGATCGCCGCCGGTGCGCGGCGAGTGACCAGGTCGACCCACTTCTCGGCCCAGCCGTCGCGGCGCGGCCTGTCGACCGCCTTGGCCTGACGCGGGACGGCCCGTCGGCCCACCAGCGAGAGCAGGGCCGGGGTCAGGGTGAGGGCGACCAGCACGGTGAGGGCCACCGTGGAGGCGGCCAACAGGCCCATCTGGACCAGGATCGGGATGCCGGACACGAGCAGCGCCGCGAGCGCGATGACGACCGTGGCGCCGGCGACGAGCACCGCCGTACCCGCCGTGCCTGTCGCCAGCGCGATGCTGTGCCGCAGCTCGTGCCTGGAGATCTGCACGTTCCCGTGGGCGAGGTCTGCGAGCTGGCGGCGGTGCCGGTTGACGATGAAGAGCGCGTAGTCGATCCCGACGGCCAGGCCCAGCATGGCACCGAGGACGGGCGCCATCTGCTGGATCTCCAGCCAGTGGGTCAGGGCCATGGCACCCATCAGGCTCACGCCCACTCCGGCGAACGCGATGACGAGTGGCAGCCCGGCGATCACGAGCGACCCCAGCATCACCAGCAGCACCACGGCCGCCACCCCCAGTCCGATGACCTCGCCGATGCCGCCGACCTCCGTCGTCTGGACGAGCTCCTGGCCGTAGTCGACCTCGATCCCCGCCTCGCCCAACCGCTCCCCCGCGTCGGGGAAGCGAGCGAGGTCGTCGGGGGAGATCTCCTGCATCGACTTGTCGAAGCGGACCTGCACCAGCGCGGTCGTGCCGTCCTCGCTGACCATCCGGATGCCGTCGCCGAGGCCGAGCAGGACCGCCCCGTCGGTGAACTTCTCCTCGCCGGCGGCCAGCTTCTCGCGGGCCTCGGCGAGCTGTCGCTCACCGTCGGCCAGGGTGGCCTCCAGCTCACGCTGCCCCTCGATCCGCTTCGGCAGGGTCAGGTCGTCGGGGTTGTCCCGCTGCAACCTGGCGATGTCCCGCTCGCCCTCGCCGACCAGCCAGCGCAGCCGAGAGAGCTTGCGTGCTCCCCTGTCGTAGGCAGCTTGCCCCTCGATCAGCTTCCGCTCGCCCCGCTCGAGACGCGCGGCCGCCGCATCGAGCTGGCCCTGGGTCCGGAACGGATCGACGGTGTCCGTGACGTGGGGCAGCGAACGCCACGTGGCCGTCGTCTGGTCGACAGCCTCCCGCTGGGCCGGGGTGAATCCGTCCGGGCTGTGGAGCACCACGGTGCCCGTGCCGCCCGAGACCTCCGGGATCTGTTCACCGAGCTCGTCGAGCACCGCGGAGAACTCGCTGTCGGGCAGGTCGAACTCGTTGCTGAGCGGCCGCTGGAACGACACCATCGCAGCCCCGAGCGCACCCAGGACCAGGAGCCAGGCCAGCACGACGGCCACGGGTCGGCGAGCCGACGCCAGTCCGACTCGGAAGAGGAGGGAAGCCACGTCATTTCTCCTTGGGAGGGTCGGGCCGAACGATGGGGGCGGCCTCGTCGAAGCCGGTGAAGAGGAGCGAGAAGGACTGCTCGAGCAGGAGGCGCAGTCGACCCATCAACATGACGGGGTCGAACTCGTCCTCGGGGGTACGCACCACCACCAGGCGGGTCATCCGGGTCACGATCGCCCCGATGGAGGCGGCCAGCGCCGCGACGAAGACCGGGTCGGCGTCCACCCCGAACCGGTCGCGCAGCCCGGCCTCGAAGGCCTGGATCTGGTTGTCGGCGAACTCACGCAGGAACCGTCTCGTGGCCGGCGAGTGGTCCGCGGCGCGCTCGAGCACGATCGCCTGGGCGAACACGGGGTCGTCGAGCAGCGCTGCGAGCACGGCAGTGACCGAGTCCTGCAGGGACTCCTCGCTCGGACGGGCGACGAACGCCGCCACCATGCTCTGGGTCACCGTGCCGAGGGAGTGGGTCAGGACGTCCTCGACGTGGGCGAAGTAGTTGAACAACGTCCTGCGGGCGACCCCCGCCTCGGCGGCGATCCGGTCAGCGGTGAGGGCGTCGATGCCTTCGGCCGCCACGATCGCGACCGCCGCCTGGCTCAGCGCCTCGCGGGTGCGCTCCTTCTTGGCTGCGCGCAGCCCGGGGCTGGAGAGGTTCAGGGTCACACGTGCACTTTAGGGCAAGTTTGCACAGTCGTGCATGTTTTCTGGTGTGTGGCTCGTCACCCGTGCCCGTCGATGTCAGCGACGGCGACGCGCCACCGCTGGGCGAGCAGGTCGAGGTCGGCGCGGTGGTCGGCGATCCGGGCACCACGACCGTTCGGCTTGAGCGTGATCCCCTCGGCGTGCCAGTGCGGCCTCGCCCGCTCGAGCAGGTCGGGAGCGAAGTCCCCGACGGCGTTGCACACGCGCCACCAGGCGACGCCATCGCCATACCGGCTCATGACGGCTCCCACCTGGCGGGGGCCGATGCCGACGACCTCGCCGATGTCGCCGTATGCCGCCAGCTGCCCGGGCGGGACCAGGTCGACCGCTCGCAGCACGAGCTCGACGAGCCGCTCGTCCACGGGTGCTAGTTGGGGACGCGGGGACCGCGCAGGCCCGACCGCTGCACGACCCTCTGGATGGACAGGTCGCGGTCGTCGGGGCGACCCACGAACCGGATGTCACGCAGGCCCTGCTCCTGGGCAGCGGACTCGAACACGAAGTGGCCGAAGCCGAGCAGCCGGCCGTGCAGCGGCTTCTTGACGGTGATGTCGAGGATCCGCGACAGCGGCATGGTGGCGAGCTGCTGGGAGAGCACGCCGTGCACCCGATAGACACGCATGTTGGTGATGACGAACCGGTCCATGTGCTCCTGCAGCGCCCGCCAGGCCGCGTGCGCCCAGATGGCCAGTGCGAGGGCGAAGGGGAACCAGGCGAGGTCCATGTCGATGAAGGGGACCGCCACCACGAGGGCGAGGCCGGCGATCGCCTCGAGGACCGGCCGGACGTAGACGATGCCGTGGTGGCGGACCTCGTCGACGATGACCTCTCCCTCGTCGCGCAGGAGGTGACGGCGGATGTCGGGGTCGAAGATGCCGCTCACCACCTCACCGGCACAGACGTCAGGAGAGGGCGCCGACGAAGTCGATGATCGCGGCGAAGAGCTGCTGGGTCAGGCCCCAGGTCTGCCCCGCGCCCGCCTTCGCCGCGTCCGCGAGGCCGTTGGGGTCGGTGAACATCCAGAAGCCCACGAACACGACCAGCAGCACGCTGACGGCCTTCTTGGCGTTCATCGACAAGCACTCCTCGGACAGGCACGGCACAGGACGTGACTTTCATACCAGTACGTCGCTGGCTGACCGTGGAGGCTGGCCGGGAGAGTTCAGGACTCGCAGGCGGTGAGCGCGCTCTTCTTCAGGGCAGGTCCCTTGGTGACCAGCTTGCCGCTGTCGATGCCGAAGCCCCGCTGCCAGTCCGAGTGGAGCCCGGTCTTGTCGTACTCCCCCGCCTGGTCACCGACCAGGCTGAAGCGCAAGGTCATCGGCACGTCGGAGACCGCGGCCTTGCCCTTGACGGTGCCGATCGGCTTGCCGTTGAGGAACCAGGTGATGTGGCGCTTGGACACCTCGACGGCCACCGCGGGCGAGCTGTGGATGACGCTCGGGATGCTCTTGGAACCGGTCCACTGCGCGGTGTCGGCCTTGGCCCCGAAGCTCATGCTCGTGCCGTGGGCCGAGACCTCGGCGACGGTGATGTTGCGTCGACCACAGGCGTAGTCGGCCGCCCTGTCGGGCACCAGCTCGACCAGCACCCTGAAGTCCGTGGAGCTCGACTCCCCGCTGGTCAGTCGCACGCGCGTCTCCCACCTGCCATACGCGCGTGCGCTGTCCATCAGGGTGGCGCGGGTGGTGCCGAAGTCGCCGGGGCCGCTGCGGTTGCGCTGGCTGTCGAGATAGAGCCCGCCGTTGTGCTTGCTGACCCGTCCGGCGCCGTCGGCGTAGTCGAGCCACCAGCCGTCGCGGTCCGAGCCCAGGTCGGCCGGGCTGGTCAGGGACTGGCCGGCCTCCCAGGTGTAGTCCGACAGGATCGGGTACCAGCCGTACTTGCTGCTGGCGGTGGCCGAGGCGGCGCCGGCGCCGCGCCGCGCGCTCGGGGCAGCGAGGGCGACGGCGCGAGCCGACGTGGTGGCGACCTTGCCCTGCTTGGGCGAACGGGCCTGCTCGGGTGCGGGTGCGCTGGCCAGCACGTTCACGTACGCCGGGAAGGACTGGATCCAGCCGATGCGGTTGGCGCCCGAGCTGATCTCGTCGGCGACCACTCGCACGACCGTGACACCGGCGGGAAGACTGACGCCAGGGAAGGCACCGTTCCCGTCGGCGCCGACCGATGACCTGCCCAGGTCCTCCCAGCTGTCGCCGTCGAGGCGCCGCTGCAGGGTGAGGCCGCGACCGACGAAGACCGGGGCGCCGTCCACCGTCGCGTCGGCCATGACGGTGAAGGGCTCACCGGCGACTGCCTGGTTGTGGTCCAGGCCGTAGTCGGGGTTGGTCCCCTCGACCCACGTCGTGACGTCCTGGAGCCGGGCGTTGAACGACACCGGCGGGGTCGCGCGCTTGCCCGAGACCACGCGGTAGCGGATGCCGAACATCGACGGCGCCTGGAACTGGAAGCTGAAGCTGCCGTCGGCCAAGGTCTTGGCACCGGAGAAACCGCGCACGCCGAACCAGTTGTCGCCGGGTCGGTTCATGTGAAGCTGCAGGGTGACCTTGCGCTTGCCAGAGGTTCCGATGTTGCCCGAGAAGGTGATCGCCTGACCACCGACGTAGGAGCTGGGACTGGTGGTCAGCGACGCCGTGCCACGCAGCTGCAGGGAGCTGGCGCGCGCGTCAGCGGTCTCCACCGTCGAGGCGACGGCAGGCGCCATCGTCAGGACGAGTCCGCAGGCGGCCAGGGCAAGGGCGGTTCGAGAGTGCAGCACCCCAGAAAGTTAGGTCGTCGCGCGCGATCTCGTGGCGAAACGAACGAACTTCACCCCTGTGGGGGGCGCCGGCGGCTCAGAGCGCTTCCAGGAGGACGTCGGCGGCTGCATAGGGATCGGTGGCGCCCGCTGCGACCCGGGCTGCGAGGCCGTCGAGCTCGGAGCGGGCGTGGACATCGGCCCACTGGCTGCGCAACCGGGTGAGGGCGATGGCCTCGATCTCGTCGCGTGCGCGGCGCGTACGGCGGACGTCGAGCTCACCGCTGTCGCGCAGCCACGCGAGGTGGCGGTCGAGCTCGTGGGCCACCTCGTCGAGGCCCTCCCCCTTGGCCGCGACCGTCTTCACGATCGGCGGCCTCCAGGCCCCGTCGCGTCGCTGGGCCAGGGCAAGCATCGAGCGCAGGTCGCGGCGGACCCGGTCGGCGCCCTCGCGGTCCGCCTTGTTGACGACGTAGACGTCACCGATCTCCAGGATCCCTGCCTTCGCCGCCTGGATGCCGTCGCCCATCCCGGGTGCCAGCAGGACCAGGGTGGTGTCGGCGAGGCCGGCGATCTCGACCTCGCTCTGGCCGACCCCGACGGTCTCGACCAAGATCACGTCGAAGCCGGCGGCGTCGAGCACCCGTAGGGCCTGGGGCGTGGTCCAGGACAGTCCGCCGAGGTGACCGCGCGAGGCCATCGATCGGATGAAGACGTCCGGATCGAGGGCGTGGTCCTGCATCCGGACCCGGTCACCCAGCAACGCTCCGCCCGAGAACGGCGAGGAGGGGTCGATCGCCAGCACTCCGACCCGCTTGCCGGCCTTGCGCAGCTCGGCGACCAGGGCGTTGGTGGAGGTGGACTTGCCCACTCCCGGTGAACCGGTGATGCCCACGACATGCGCATTTCCCGCATGGGGGCGAGCGACGCCATCACCTCGCGGAGCAGCGGCGACTCGTCCTCCACGAGGGAGATCAGGCGCGCGACGGCACTGGCGTGGCCGTCGCGCGCCCGGGAGACCAGGTCGGGGACCGAGGCGGGTGACCGCCTGCGGGTCACGCCTGCGGGACCCGGATGATCAGCGCGTCGCCCTGACCGCCACCGCCGCAGAGCGCAGCAGCACCGACACCGCCGCCGCGGCGCTTGAGCTCGTGGGCCAGGTGGAGGACGATCCGGGCACCCGACATGCCGACCGGGTGACCGAGGGCGATCGCGCCACCGTTGACGTTGACCTTGTCCTGCGAGACGCCCAGCTGGCGGGCAGACTCGATGCCGACCGCGGCGAACGCCTCGTTGAGCTCGAACAGGTCGATGTCGGAGACTGCGATGCCTTCCTTCTCGACCGCCTTCTCGATCGCCCGCGCCGGCTGGAGCTGGAGCGTGGAGTCGGGGCCGGCGACCTGGCCGGACGCGCCGATCTCGGCCAGCCAGGTGAGGCCGAGCTCCTCGGCCTTGGCCTTGCTCATGACCACCACGGCGCAGGCGCCGTCGGAGATCTGCGAGGCCGAGCCGGCGGTGATGGTGCCATCCTTGGACACCGGGCGCAGACCGGCGAGCGACTCGACGGTGGTGTCGCCACGCACGCCCTCGTCCTGGGAGACGGTGACGTCGCCCTTGCGCGAGCGGATCGTGACCGGGACCACCTCGTCGTCGAAGAGGCCGTTCTTCCAGGCAAGCGCAGCGCGCTGGTGGGACTCTGCGGAGAACGCGTCCTGCTCCTCGCGGGAGAGGTTCTGGCCGGCGGCGTTGCAGCCGTCGGTCAGGTTGATCATCGCCTGGCTGGTGAACTGGTCGTAGAGGGCGTCGTAGGCCATGGAGTCGACCAGTCCGGTGTCGCCGTACTTGAAGCCCTCCCGGCTCTTCTGCAGCAGGTGCGGGGCCTGGGTCATCGACTCCATGCCGCCGGCCACGATGACGTCGTGCTCACCGGCGCGGATCAGCTGGTCGGCCATGGCGATCGCGTTGATGCCGGAGAGGCACACCTTGTTGATGGTGATCGCGGGCACGTTCATCGGGACGCCGCCCTTGACCGCCGCCTGGCGGGCGGTGATCTGACCCGCGCCGGCCTGGATGACCTGGCCCATGATCACGTAGTCGACCTGGTCGCCCGAGACGCCCGCCTTGTCGAGGGCACCGGCAATGGCGACACCGCCGAGGTCGGCCGCGGACTGGTCCTTGAGTCCACCGAGAAGGCGACCGATGGGGGTACGAGCCCCGGCGACAATGACAGAAGTGGACATGAGAGCTGCCTCCAGAGGATCAGGGGTGAGTGCTGTCGACGATACCGCCGGGTGTCTCACGCTGCGCCCGGGGTGGCCACGAGCGAGACGCCTCGGTCACGATGTCCTCATGACCGCGTCACTCGACATCCCAGCGCACCTGTTCACCGCGATCGACCACGTCGGGATCGCCGTCCCGGACCTGGACGAGGCGATCGCCTACTACCGCGACACCTTCGGCCTGCACGTCGCCCACGAGGAGACCAACGAGGAGCAAGGGGTGCGGGAGGCGATGCTGGCCGTGGGCGAGTCCGGATCGCACATCCAGCTGCTGGCACCGCTCAACGACGACTCCACGATCGCCAAGTTCATCGCCCGCTCCGGCCCCGGGATGCAGCAGCTGGCCTACCGCGTGACCGACGTCGAGGCGGTCTCGGCGATCCTGCGCGAGCGAGGTGTGCGGCTTCTCTACGACGCACCCAAGCGTGGCACCTCGGACAGCCGGATCAACTTCATCCACCCCAAGGACGCGGGCGGGGTCCTCGTGGAGCTCGTCGAACCGGCCAGCGCGCACTAGGAACCCACTAGGAACCCACCAGGAACCCACTAGGAACTACGTCACACCCGACACCACACCACGTTACTCACGGGTATCTTGACCCGCGATCGCCCCCGAGCCCCAGTAGGAGACATCAGTGCAGAACATCCTGGAAGCCATCCAGTCCGGCAACGCGAGCTCGGAGGACTTCGCGAACCTCGAGCTCCCCGACCACTACCGCGCCGCCTACGTCTCCAAGGACGACGTGGACATGTTCGAGGGCCTGACCACCAAGGAGAAGGACCCCCGCAAGTCGCTGCACGTCGGTGACGTGGCGCTGCCCGAGCTCGGCCCCGGCGAGGCCTACGTCGCAGTGATGGCCTCGGCCATCAACTACAACACCGTGTGGACCTCGATCTTCGAGCCTGTCTCGACCTTCGGCTTCCTCGAGCGCTACGGCCGAGTCTCCGAGCTCACCAAGCGTCACGACCTGCCCTACCACGTCGTGGGCTCGGACCTGTCCGGCGTCGTGCTCAAGACCGGCATGGGCGTCAACAACTGGAAGCCCGGCGACGAGGTCGTCGCCCACTGCCTCTCCGTCGACCTCGAGGGCCCCGACGGCCACAACGACACCATGCTCGACACCGAGCAGCGCATCTGGGGCTTCGAGACCAACTTCGGCGGCCTCGCCCACATCGCCCTGGTCAAGTCCAACCAGCTGATGCCCAAGCCCGACCACCTCACCTGGGAAGAAGCAGCCGCACCCGGCCTCGTCAACGCCACCGCCTACCGCCAGCTGGTCTCCGCCAACGGCGGCAACATGAAGCAGGGCGACAACGTCCTGATCTGGGGCGCCTCCGGCGGCCTCGGCGGCTTCGCCACGCAATACGTCCTCAACGGCGGCGGCACCCCCATCTGCGTGGTCTCCAACGAGGAGAAGGCCGCCATCGCGCGGTCGATGGGCGCCGAGCTGATCATCAACCGCTCCGAAGAGGCCTACAAGTTCTGGAACGACGAGAACACCAAGCAGGACCCGAAGGAGTGGAAGCGCTTCGGCGCCAAGATCCGCGAGCTCACCGGCGGCGAGGACATCGACATCGTCTTCGAGCACCCCGGCCGCGAGACCTTCGGCGCGTCCGTGTTCGTCACCCGCAAGGGCGGCGTCATCACCACCTGTGCCTCCACCAGTGGCTACATGCACGAGTACGACAACCGCTACCTGTGGATGAACCTCAAGCGGATCATCTCCAGCCACTTCGCCAACTACCGCGAGTCGTGGGAGGCCAACCGCCTCATCGCCCAGGGCAAGATCCACCCGACCCTGTCGCAGACCTACACCCTCGACGAGGTCGGCCAGGCCACCCTCGACGTCCACAAGAACGCCCACCAGGGCAAGGTCGGCGTGCTCTGCCTCGCCCCCGAAGAGGGCCTCGGCGTCCGCAACCCCGAGATGCGCGCCAAGCACGAGGACGCCATCAACCGGTTCCGCGGCGTCTGAGCCTGCGCAGCGAGGAACGAGCGGAGCAGGCGACAGCGCCCTCGATCCGCGTCTGAGCCTGCGCAGCGAGGAACGAGCGGAGCGGGCGACAGCGCCCTCGATCCGCGTCTGAGCCAGACTCATCACACCCCGGCCGCGGCTCGTCCGCGAGCCGGGGTGTGTTTGTTCTCGGCCGTGCGACAAACTGGGGTGCACGCCGACGTACGAGTCCATAGAACGACGCAGAGAGTGGGTGCTCCACGCATGAGCAGCGACCAGGGCCTGTCCATCTTCGATGAAGAGCCGGACGCCGAGGAACCTGACTCCGAGGGTGTCGACACCGAGGGGCCCGCGACCTCGTCGAACGCCGGCGAGAAGACGCAGGTGATGCCGACGGTGCCGAAGGAGCCTGTGGCCAGCGCCCCGGCCGCCCAGGCGTCCTCACCCAGCACCAGCACCAGCACCAGCACCGCAGCCTCGACCGCACCGACCCCCACCGGCGCGACAGCCGTGTCGGCTTCTCGACCCAGCCCCGTCGCGGGCGCGGTCGCCGCACTCCCGATCGTCCGGCGAGGCGGCTATGACAAGGCAGCGGTCGACCAGCGGATCAATCAGCTCGCCAGCGAGAAGTCCGGGCTCAGCAGCAGCTTGAGCGCCTCCGAGCAGCGCGTGCTCGAGCTGGAGTCCCAGCTCACCTCGCTGCGAGCCGAGCTCGACGAGAACAAGAACCCCTCCTATGCCGGCCTCGGCGGTCGAGCGACCTCCATGCTCAAGCTGGCCGAGGAGGAGGCAGCGGACGTCCGCGAGGCGGCCGCCCGCGATGCCGAGGAGATCCGGAGCCAGGCGGCCCGGGACGCGAAGGCGATGCGGGCCGACGCCGCACGTGAGGCCGACGACATGCGCCTCGTCCAGCTGCAGGAGCTCGAGGAGACGCGCGCCCGGATGCTGGCCGACGCCGAGCAGGACCGCAACCTGGCCAGGAGCGAGGCCGAAGACGTGCTCGCCAGCTCTCGTCGCGAGGCCGACCAGGTGCGGCTGGCGGCGCAGCAGGAGTCCAACGAGCTGCTCACCACGGCCAGGCGCGAGGCCGAGCAGGCCCGGGCGGCTGCTGACCGCGAGGTGCAGGAGGCGCGTCGCACGCTCGCTGTCGAGAAGGAGCGGCTCGCCCGCGAGGCGGCCGATCACCACTCCAACGCGACCGCCGAGACCCAGCGCCTGGTCCAGGAGGCCGAGGAGCGGGCGACGGCTGCCGAGCAGCGCGCCCGGGAGGCGACCACCCAGGCCAACACCCACCGCCAGCAGGCCCAGACCGAGTCCGAGGCACTGCTCTCCCGCGCCAGGCGCGAGGCCGAGCAGATCGTCGCCTCGGCGACGACCCAGGCCGACTCGATCGCCGTGAGCGGCACTGCCGAGGCAGAGCGCGAGCTCGCCGCCATCCGCGCCGAGGTCGACCGGATGACCAAGCGTCGCGACGCGGTGGCTGCCCAGCTGGGAGCCCTGCGTGACGTGGTCGCCGGGTTCGTCGAGGACGAGTCCTGAGCTGGCTCGAGCGGCTGCGGTCGCGACGGGAGTCGCGGCCGCGCCCTCGACCTGCCCCCGAGACCTCCAGCCGGGTCGAGGTGGACGAGCCCGTCGCCACCCCGAGGGAACCTGACACCACCCCGGTGCTGCTGCGCCACTCTCCCTTCAACATCGGCTTCTTCGCCGCCCTCGGGGCCCTGCTTGCCGTCTTCTTGAGCGAGCAGCTGCTGAGCATCTCCTCGGTGCTCGTCCTGCTCGTGCTGGCGATGTTCCTGGCCATCGGCCTCAACCCCACGGTCGAGTGGTTCATGGCCAAGGGCACCCGCCGCGGGGTGGCGGTGGTGCTGGTGCTGTTCGTCGTGATCTCGGTGATGGTCCTCTTCGGCGTCGCCGTCGCGCCGGTGATCAGCGACCAGATCACCCTGATCACCCAGAACTCCCCGGGCTGGCTCCAGGACCTGGAGCGCAACGCAACCGTCCAGAAGCTCGACGAGCGGTTCGGGGTGATCGAGCGCGCACAGGACTACGTCTCCAACGGCGACTTCGGCCAGCGGGTCTTCGGCGGCGCCCTCGGCGTCGGCCTCGCAGTGCTCTCCGCCGTGGCCAACGCCTTCATCGTGATCGTGCTGATGATCTACTTCCTGGCCTCGCTGCCGAGCATCAAGGAAGCCGGCTTCCGACTCGCTCCGGCCTCGAAGCGGGCGCGCGTGCGTGACCTCGGTGATCGGATCATCAGGTCCACGGGCGCCTACGTCTCGGGTGCGGTCCTGGTGTCGATCTTCGCCGGTGTGAGCACCTTGATCTTCACGTTCGTCGTCGGCCTGGGCGACTACGCCTTCGCCCTGGCCTTCATCGTCGGCCTGCTGTCGTTGATCCCCGTCGTCGGTGCCGTGGTGTCGGGCATCATCATCACCGCGCTCGCGCTGACCATCTCACCGACGATCGCGATCGTCACCGGCATCTACTACCTGCTCTACCAGCAGATCGAGTCCTACGTCATCCTGCCCAGGATCATGAAGCGGTCGGTCGACATCCCCGGCTCGGTGACGGTCATCGCGGCCCTGCTCGGCGGCAGCCTGATGGGCATCATCGGAGCACTGCTCGCCGTACCCGTGGCCGCCGCGGTGCTCCTGCTCCACCGCGAGGTCTTCCTCAAGCGCCAGGACGCGCGCTGAGCGACGACCGCTCGGGAGGGGCTCGACCGCCACGCTGTCGGTGCCCTCCCCCAGCTTGACCACCACCACGCCACACAGCACGAACAGGCCACCGGCCAGCTGGACACCTCGGGGCAGCTCGCCCAGCAGGAGCCAGGCGAAGACCAGGGCCATCAGCACCTCGAGCAGTGCCACGAACGAGGACAGGCGCGAGCCCAGGCGGCGACCGGCCGCGATGCCGGTCACATAGGCGATCGCGGCGGTGACCAGGCCGAGGGTGAGGACGGGGAGCCACCACGGCACCGCACGGCCGTCATAGACGACGTCGAGCGTGCTGACCCGCATCGGCAGCACGCCGGCCCATCCCGCGGCCAGGAGCGCGGCACCGCCGACGACCAGCCCGGCCGCAGCGAGCGTGATGGGCGGCAACCCGTTCTCGGTGTCCGCACCGATGACGAAGTATGTCGCTGCGCCGACCATCGCTCCCAGCGCCCACAGCACGCCCGCGGTGCTGAGGTCGACCCCGGACACGACGTCGAGCACCAGGACGAGGCCCACGGACGCGATCACCGCTCCCAGCACCGTGACCCGGTTGGGCCGGTGCCCGTGCCGCAGCCACAGCCACGCCACGACGGCCACTGGCGCGGTGTACTCGATGAGCAGCGCGACACCGACCTGCAGGTGGCCGACGGCATAGAAGTAGCACAGCTGGGTGCCCGCCACGGCCGCGATGCCATAGAGGACCACGGTCGGGCTGCTGGCGCGCAGCAGGTGCCAGCGGCCCCTCAGGGCGAGCACACCGGGCACGACGAGGACCAGCGCCGCGATCCCGACGCGGGCGGCGACCGCCGAGCCCGCCGTCCACCCCGCGTCGAGCAGTCCGCGGGCGAGCGCGCCTGAGAGTCCGAAGGTGGTCGCGGACACCACCGCGAACGCCAGCCCGCTGACCGTGCGAGAGCTCCTGTCATGAGTCATGATGCGCATGACTCATGACAGTAGGCGAGTTCTTGGTAAGGTGTCAACGTGGTTTTCACTCATGACACCGCGGCGGCGCTCCAGTCGGCCGTCGCCCTGGTCAACACCGCCGACCACCCGGACACCCTCACCACCGTCGAGGCGCTGGCCGAGTTCTATGCCGAGCACGAATACTCCGGGGGCCACGCCCGGGACGAGGCGGAGCTCGAGGCGGTGCGCGCGGTCCGCGCGCCGGTGCGCGAGCTCCTCACCTCGCACCGGGACGCCGCGGTGGAGCTCGTCAACACGATCCTGGCCGACGCCGTCGCCGTACCCCGCCTCGTCCGCCACGACCGGCTCGACTGGCACATCCACGCCATCGCCGACGAGGCGCCGCTGGCTGAGCGGATCATGGTGGAGACGGCAATGGCGATGATCGACGTCATCCGGGCCGACGAGCTCAACCGGCTCGCCACGTGCGCCGCCGACGACTGCGCCGGACTCGTGCTCGACCTGTCCCGCAACCGGTCCCGGCGCTACTGCTCGACCGGCTGCGGCAACCGCGAGGCCGTCGCGGCCTACCGAGCGCGCCAGCGGGCCTAGTCGACGAAGCGCCGGAGCACCTCGAGGACGACCTCCGGCCGCTCGGAGTGCACCCAGTGGCCGGCGTCCTTGACGGTCACCCGGCGCACCAGCGGGAAGTGTCGTTCCATGGCCGGGGCATGTTCGTCGAGGACGTAGTCGGAGTTGGCTCCGCCGATCCAGAGCACCGGCCCGTCATAGTGCTCGTCGGTCTCGGGCCAGCCGCCCAGGGCGTCGAGCTCGTTCCCCAGCAGCTCGAGGTTGAGCTGCCAGCGCCAGCCGTCGCCGTCCCGGCGCAGGTTCTGCAGCAGGAAGGAGCGCACCGTCCGGTTGGGTACGGCGGGCGCCAGAGCCGTGTCGGCATCGCCCCGGCTCTCGATCGACCCGAGGTCCAGCTCACGCATCGCCTGGATGAAGTCGGCGAACTCTCCTCGCCCGGTCTCATAGCTCACGGGAGACACGTCCACCACCGCGAGCCTCTCGACGAGCTCGGGGTGGCGCAGCGCCAGCATCATCGCTGCCTTTCCCCCCATCGAGTGGCCGACCAGGGCCACCGGGTCGTCGGCCGTGAACAGCTCGGCGACGGCGTCGGCCATGTCCGGGTAGGACAGCGTCTGGGTCCACCCCGACTCCCCGTGGTTGGGCATGTCGATCAAGGTGACGCGGTGATCGGCCGCGAGCGCTTTGCCGATCTGCGTCCAGTTCCGGCCCTGACCGAAGAGTCCGTGGCAGAAGGCGATCCGGGAGCCGCGCTCACCGAGCTCGGTGACCTGAAGTGATGGGGCCGGCACGTCAGAAGTCGAACCCGTCGAACATCCCGCCGATGCCGTCACCGATGCCCCCGAACATGTCGCCGATCCCCTCGCCGATCGCGCCGATCCCTTCGCCGAGGCCGTCGAAGCCCCCGCCGAAGAGCATGCCCATGAACATCCAGTCCATCGGGCCGAAGCCGCCGAAGTAGCCCTGGGCATAGGGCTGGTAGGCACGGCCACCCTGCCAGTAGGGGACCCGGCGCGAGCCCACCATCACCTTGCGGATGTCGGGCTCGGCGCCGACGCGGACCCGCTCTGCATCGAGCTGGCAGGCGGGAACGTCGCGCCGGGTGCCGCCGGGCGGCACGTAGGGAACGTCGGCCACGGACATCCCGTGGCGCGGGTCGAAGAAGCAGGGCGGGCGTCGGGTCGGCAGGGGCAGGCCCTCGACGCGAGCACGCACGCACGCCATGGCATAGCGGCCGTCCTCGAGGATCTCGGTCACGTGCCGGATGTCGTCGGGGCGGCTCATGCTCGCCGCCGCGGCCTTCGACGCCTCGTAGGCGTCGAGGGCCCGCTGGTAGTCGGCGTTCTCCCCGGCTCCCAGGTCGCGGCCGGCCATGTCGATGTCGAGCTCCTGGAGCTCGACACCCAGGGCCGTGACGTCTTCCTCGGCGAGCCTCTTCACCGGCTGCAGGTCGGCCTCGAGCTTGGCCGCCTCGCGCTTCTTGGCGGTCATCCCCGCGCCCACAGCAGCAGCGGCGAGCCCGCCCAGGAGCCCGAGCAGCAGCACCATCTCCACCATGCGGCCAGCCTACGCGGACGCCCTGACCGCCTCGCTCAGCCGTGTCGCCAGCGCGGATGCCGCCGCCGCCAGCTCGGGCGGGTGGACGAACTCGCACTCCAGACCCGTCATCACGCAGTAGAAGGCGAGGTGGTCGAGCGAGTCGGCACTGGCCTCGAGCAGCGTGGTGGACGCGTCGATGGCCGTGAGCGTCACCCACCGGTCGTCGATCCGGCTGGACACCTCCTCCAGGCTCGCGTTGATCCGCACCTGCGCATGACTGCTGTATGGCGCACGGCTGATCGCGTCCTTGACGAACTCGACCGGGTCCGGGTGGTCGCGCGGCTTGAACCGCCAAGTCGAGGCCGCGACCGACCGCATCCGGTCGAGCCGGAAGGTCCGCCAGTCCTCGCGATCGACGCACCACGCCATGAGGTACCACCGGCGCCCCGTGGCCACCAGCCGGATCGGCTCGACCCACCGCTCGGTGGCGGCACCGTCGCGGGCGTCGTAGCCGAAGCGGACCCGGATCAGGTCTCGACACGCCTTGGCCAGCGTGAGGAGCACGTCGCCGTCGACGAGGTCGGTGTTGCTCCTGAGCGTCTCGGTGGACTGGTGGATCGCCTTGACCTCCGAGCGCAGCCGGGGTGGCATCACCTGGTCGAGCTTGGCCAGCGTGCTCAGCGCAGCCTCGCTCGCGCCCGTCACCGTGCCACCAGCGGCCAGGCGCAGCGAGACGGCGATGGCGACCGCCTCCTCGTCGTCGAGGAGAAGAGGCGGCAGGTCCCTTCCCTGACCCAGCTGGTAGCCGCCGCCCAGGCCCTGGGTGGCATGCACCGGATAGCCGAGACCGCGCAGCCGCTCGACGTCGCGCCGGATGCTGCGGGTGGTGACGCCCAGTCGCTCGGCGAGCTCCGGGCCGGTCCACACCGGGCGCTGCTGGAGCAGGGACAGCAGCCGCAGGACCCGGGCCGTGGTGTCGCTCATGCCCGCCATCGTGGCAGAGACAGCGGACCGTTCCTGTCCGCTTGCCCGGGGCATGCTGTCTCCATGACCGCTGAGATCCAGGTGACCTTCGACGCGCACGATCCACGCAGGCTCGGCCTGTTCTGGCGTGAGGTGCTCGACTACGCCGTCGATCCCCCGCCCGGCAGCGACATCGACGACCCGATCGAGACCGCGGATGCCTGGCTGGCCCTGCTGAGCGAGATGGGGGTCCCGGAGGAGTTCCACAACTCCGCGTTCGGGATCATCGATCCGGCCGGCCGGGGACCACGGTTGTTCTTCCAGCAGGTCCCGGAGGAGAAGACGACCAAGAACCGGGTGCACGTCGACGTGCGTGCCGCTCCCGGGCTCAGGGGTGACGCGCGGATGGCGGCCCTGGAGGCCGAGTGCGCACGACTCGTCGCCCTGGGTGCGAGCCGGGAGCGGCGCTGCGAGCCCGACGGACGGATGAGCGACGGCTTCATCGTGATGTCCGACCCGGAAGGCAACGAGTTCTGCCTGGACTGACCCGGCAAGCGGCGATCAGCGCGTGGTGTAGTCGCGGAAGCCGCGCTTGGTCTTGCGTCCGAGGTAGCCGGCCGTGACGAGGTGCTCGAGCAGCGGGGCCGGCGCGAAACCGGGTTCACGGAACTCGAGGTAGAGCTCGCGCTGGATCGCGAGCGAGACGTCGTTGCCGACGACGTCGAGGAGCTCGAAGGGCCCCATCGGCAGCGCGCAGCCCTGCTTCATCGCCGTGTCGATGTCGTCCGCGGTCGCGTAGTGCGCCTCGAGCATCTTCACGGCGTCGTTGAGATAGGGGAAGAGCAGCGCATTGACGATGAACCCGGCGCGGTCGCCGCACGAGACGGCGACCTTGCCGAGCCGGTCGCACACGGCACGCACGGTCTCTGCCACGTCCTCGGCCGTCGACACGGTCGAGACCACCTCGACCAGCTTCATGATCGGCGCGGGGTTGAAGAAGTGCATCCCGATCACGTCGCCTGGGCGATCGGTCGCCGTCGCCAGCTCGATGACGGGCAGGGACGAGGTGGTGGTCGCCAGGATCGCGCCCGGCTTGCAGATCTCGTCGAGGTTCTCGAACAGCGTGGTCTTGATCCGCAGGTCCTCCGCGATCGCCTCGACCACCAGGTCGACCTGTGCGAGGTCGTCCAGCGAGGTCGTCCCGGTCAGCCGGCCCAGCACCTCGTCCCTGGTCGCCTCGTCGAGCTTGCCTCGCTGCAGGGCCTTGTCCAGGGACTTCTCGATCGTGGCCCGGACGCCCTCGACCTTGGCGGCCGAGCGTCCGACGTAGACGACGTCGAAGCCGCCCTTGGCGAAGACCTCGACGATGCCGGCGGCCATCGTGCCGGTTCCGACGACGCCGACGGTCCGGACAGACCGCACGAGCTGCGGCTGGTCATCGGCCGACGGCGTCTTGTCGTCGGCGACCACGACCGGGCTGTCCTCGCGCTCATAGGTGTAGAACCCGCGGCCGGACTTGCGACCCAGCAGGCCGGCACTCACCATCTGGCGCAGGACCGGCGCCGGCGCGTGGAGGCGGTCGCGGCCCTGCTTGTACATCGTGTCGAGGATCTCGTAGGCCGTGTCGAGCCCGATCAGGTCGAGCAGCGCGAGCGGACCCATGGGATAGCCGCAGCCGAAGCGCATGGCGGCGTCGATGTCCTCGCGGGTGGCGTACTTGCTCTCGAACATCGAGGCGGCGTGGTTGAGGTAGCCGAAGAGGAGCGTGTTGGCGATGAAGCCGGCCTTGTCGCCACAGATGACCGGGTTCTTGCCGAGCGTGCCGACCAGGCCCTCGACGTCGGCGAGCACGGCCGGCTCGGTGACGACCGTCCGGACGATCTCCACGAGGTTCTGGACCGGAGCAGGGTTGAAGAAGTGCACGCCCACGACCCGACCGGGGCGGGTGTTGGCGGTGGCGATCTCGGTGACGGGCAGCGAGGACGTGTTGGTGGCGAGGATCGTCTCGGGCTTCACGATGTCGTCGAGGCGACGGAAGAGGTCCTTCTTGACCTCGAGCGACTCCACGACCGCCTCCACCACGAAGTCGGCCTCCGCCAGGGCCGACAGGTCGGTGGCGAAGCTGATGCGGCCCAGGATCTCGGCCTGGTCCGCCTCGGACATCTTGCCGCGCGAGACCGCCCGGCCGGTGGAGTGGGTGAGGTGTCCGCACCCGCGCTCAACGGCCTCGTCGGTCAGCTCGATGCCGACCACGGCGAAGCCGTTGCGGGCGAAGACCTCGGCGATGCCCGCGCCCATGGTGCCCAGGCCGATGACACCGATGGTCTCGAACGTACGGCGGGTGGGCTCAGACGCGACAGAGGTCATGCCTCGCATGATGGCATGACCTCTGTCCCTGCGGACCCCCTGGTGAGGGGGATCCGGACGGTTCAGCTGTAGTCGTGGAAGCCCTTGCCGGTCTTGCGGCCCAGGTGGCCGTCCTCGACCACCTTGACGAGGGCACCGGCGGGCTCGAAGGCCGGGTCGCCGAACTCGGCGTACAGCTCCTTCTGGATCGCGAGCGACACGTCGTTGCCGACCACGTCGAGCAGCTCGAACGGACCCATCGGGAAGTTTGCGTGCTCCTTGATGGCCGCGTCGATCTCGGTGATCGTGGCCGCACCCGACTCGTGCAGCTTGACCGCGTCGTTGAGGTAGGGGAAGAGCAGGCAGTTGACGATGAAGCCGGAGCGGTCGCCGCAGGAGACGGCGACCTTGCCGACCTTCGCGCACAGGGCGCGGACCGTCTCGTCGACCTCGGGGCTGGTCAGGTCTGTCGTGACGACCTCGACGAGCTTCATCACCACAGCCGGGTTGAAGAAGTGCATGCCGATGACGTCCTGGGGCCGGGCGGTCGCCTTGGCGCACTCGCCGATCGGCAGTGAGGAGGTGGTGGTCGCGAGGATCGCGCCCGGCTTGCAGATCCGGTCGAGATCGGCGAAGAGCTCGAGCTTGATCTCGAGGTCCTCGGCGATCGCCTCGACGACGAGGTCGACGTCGGCGAGCGCCTCCCGGGCGGTGGCGCCGGTCAGTCGGCCCAGCACCTGCGTCTTGCCGGCCTCGTCGAGCTTGCCGCGCGAGATGGCCTTGTCCAGGGACTTGGAGATGAACGTCGTGACGCCGGCGATCTTGTCCTCGCCACGTCCGACGAACACCACGTCGAAGCCCGCCTGGGCGAAGACCTGGACGATGCCGGAAGCCATGGTGCCCGTGCCGACGACGCCCACCTTGGTGATGTCGTGGCGGAGCTCGGGAGCGTTGTCGTCACCCGCACCGTCGGCGCCGGCGATGTCGCGGCCCTGGGCCTGCAGCGTCGCCAGCGGACCGGTGGGATAGCCACATCCGAAGCGCATGGCGGCGTCGATGTCGGCAGCCGTCGCATAGCCGGACTCGAACATGCGCAGTGCGTGCTCGAGGTAGGGCTGGACGAGGCCGCTGCTGATCTCTTCGGGGCTGATCTGCCCGGTGGTGTGGTCGCTCATGGGCACGAGTGTGACATCAGGTCCTACCCGTGAGTAACCCTCTCGTTGGGCGAGATGCGTCACTGTGCGCGGCCCCGTTGTAGATTCGCGCCTCGTGAGGATCGTCGTTGCGCGCTGCCAGGTCGACTACGCGGGCCGCCTGACGGCGCACCTGCCGATGGCGACGCGGGTGTTGATGATCAAGGCAGACGGCTCGGTGCTCGTGCACTCCGACGGCGGCTCCTACAAGCCGCTGAACTGGATGTCACCGCCAGCCACCTTCCGCGAGGGGACGAGCGACGAGGGGCAGGTCGAGTGGACCGTCAGCGCCACCAAGTCGGACGACACGCTGCGCATCCTGATCGAGGAGGTGCACAGCGACTCCTCCCACGAGCTGGGGATCGACCCCGGCCTGCAGAAGGACGGCGTCGAGAAGCACCTGCAGGAGCTCCTCGCCGATCACCCGGCGTCGCTCGCCGAGGGCCTCAGCCTCGTACGCCGAGAGTTCCCGACCGCGATCGGACCGGTCGACCTGATGTGTCGTGACGAGGCCGGGCTGAGCGTGGCGGTGGAGGTCAAGCGGCGAGGCGACATCGACGGGGTCGAGCAGCTCACCCGCTACCTCGAGCTCCTCAACCGCGACCCGTTGCTGGTCGCTCGCGGCCCGGTGCGCGGGATCTTCGCCGCCCAGGAGATCAAGCCGCAGGCACGGGTGCTCGCCACCGACCGCGGCATCGCCTGTGCCGTGGTGGACTACGACGCCCTGCGCGGCATGGACGACGTCGAGAGCCGACTCTTCTAGGCGGCGAGCTTGCGCTTCCTGAGCTTCGCGACCTTCACCAGCTTGCGCTTGTGCACGGTGTAGCCCTCGGGGAGGGTGCCCTCCTGGAGCATGCGCAGGGGGCAGCGGTCGCACCGCGTCGCCGCGACGCAGCACTCCGTCTTCGGCAGCTTGGCGATCTCGCTGCCACGCTTTCGCTGGCCCATACCGGGCACTCTACTCCACGAAGGTTTGCCTAACCTACCCTCAGTCGAGGCCGTGGGCTGCGCGGATGACGTCGACGAACCCGTCCATGATCTGCGTCAGGCCGAAGTCCTTCGGCGTGAAGACCGCCGCGACACCGAGCTCCTTGAGCCGCTTGCCGTCCGAGTCGGGGATGATCCCGCCCACGATGACCGGGATCTCCTCCAGGCCGGCCTCGCGCAGGCCGTCGAGCACGTCGGGCACCAGCTCCATGTGCGAGCCGGAGAGGATCGAGAGCCCCACCAGGTGGACGTCCTCGGCAACGGCGGCTGCGACGATCTGCTCGGGGGTCAACCGGATGCCCTGGTAGATGACCTCGAAGCCGGCATCGCGGGCTCGTACGGCGACCTGCTCCGCACCGTTGCTGTGGCCGTCGAGGCCGGGCTTGCCGACCAGCACGCGCAGGCGGCCGCCGAGCTCCTCGCCCGTGGCCGTGACCCGCTCACGGACCGCCGTGAGGTCGTCGCGCGCCTCGACCACGCCCACCGCGCCCGAGACGCCGGTCGGCGCCCGGAACTCACCGAACACCTCGCGCAGCGTGCCCGCCCACTCCCCGTCGTCGCGCCCGCCCGGGCGGCGGCCAGGGTGGCGTGCATCAGGTTCTTGTCGGTCTTGGCGTCGGCCGCCAACGTCGCCAGGGCCTCGGCGACCTCGGCCTCGTCGCGTTGTTCCTTCCACGCGGTCACCGAGTCGCGGGCCGTCTGCTCGGCCTTGGGGTCGGCGGCCATGATCGCCTCGTCGAGGTTGGCCGTGAGCGGCGAAGGCTCGGTGGTGTCGAACTTGTTGACGCCGACGATGATCTCGTCGCCGGCCTCGATGCGGGCCCGACGCTCGGCGTGGGCGGACACGAGTGCCTGCTTCATGTAGCCCGTCTCCACGGCCGCGATGGCACCGCCCATGTCCTGGACGCGCTCGATCTCTGCCTTGGCGCTCTCGACGAGCTCAGCGACCTTGGCCTCGATGACGTGCGAGCCGTCGAAGATGTCCTCGTACTCCAGCAGGTCGGACTCGAAGGCCAGGACCTGCTGCAGGCGCAGGGACCACTGCTGGTCCCACGGACGCGGGAGGCCGAGCGCCTCGTTCCATGCCGGCAGCTGTACGGCGCGGGCGCGCGCGTTCTTCGACAGCGTCACACCCAGCATCTCGAGCACGATCCGCTGGACGTTGTTCTCCGGCTGGGCCTCGGTCAGGCCGAGCGAGTTGACCTGGACTCCATAGCGGAACCGGCGCATCTTCTCGTCCTGGACGCCGTAGCGCTCGCGCGTGATCTCGTCCCACAGCTGGACGAAGGCCCGCATCTTGCAGGTCTCCTCGACGAACCGCACACCGGCGTTGACGAAGAACGAGATGCGGCCGACGACCTTCTCGAAGTCGTCCTCAGACACCTGGCCGGAGGCCTTGACCTGGTCGAGGACGGCGATCGCCGTACACAACGCATAGGCCAGCTCCTGCGTCGGCGTCGCGCCTGCTTCCTGCAGGTGATAGCTGCAGATGTTGATCGGGTTCCACTTGGGAATCTCGTGGACGGTGTAGGCGATCATGTCGCTGATCAGGCGCAGTGAGTGCTCGGGCGGGAAGACGTAGGTCCCGCGGGAGAGGTATTCCTTGATGATGTCGTTCTGGGTGGTGCCCGCGAGCTGGTGGGCGACCTCGCTCGGGCTCAGCTGGGGGTTCTGCTCCTCGGCCGCCACCTGATACATCGCCAGCAGCCACATGGCGGTGGCGTTGATGGTCATCGAGGTGTTCATCTCGGTCAACGGGATGTCCTCGAAGAGGCGCCGCATCTCACCCAGGTGCGGGATGGGGACGCCGACCTTCCCGACCTCACCTCGAGACAGCGGGCTGTCCGGGTCGTATCCGGTCTGGGTCGGCAGGTCGAAGGCGACGCTCAGACCGGTCTGCCCCTTGGCGAGGTTGGTGCGATACAACGCGTTGGACGCAGCCGCCGTCGAGTGGCCGGCGTAGGTCCGCATCACCCAGGGACGATCCTTCTTCTCACTCATGGGATGAAGGGTAGAGCCGAATCGCCCGCGCAGTGGGCGCTGGACGTGTGAAGAACCCCACCTGTCAGGCGGTTGCGGCGGCCCGCTCGACCTCGACCGAGTGCGCGAACCGCGCGAGGTGGATCATCCGGCGGACCGCCGGCCGGCAGTTTCGCAAGGTCAGGTGGTGGCCGGACTGGGCTGCCCGGAGGGTGGCGACGGCCAGGACGCGCAGGGCCGTGAGGTCGATGGTGTCGACGTCGGCCATGTCGAGGACCACGTCGCGCTCGTGACCCTCGAACTGCTCATAGATCGCGTTGCGCACGAGGAAGGTGCTGCGCACGTCGAAGTCGCCGTGGAGCACGAGCGTTGGCCCGTCGGTCGTGATGTCCATCGTGTGCCCCCAAATTGCACCCTGTAGCCGTCACCGACTATGACGCAGTGGTATAGGAAAGCGTTGCATTGCCACTACACCTTTTGTGGGGTGTCTCGCGCTGCCGAGCCGACCCGGGGGGTGTTCTAGGGTCAGCTCATGGTCAACCTCACCCGGATCTACACCCGCACCGGCGACGCCGGAACCACTCGTCTCGGCGACATGAGCGAGACGACGAAGAACGACCTGCGGCTGCACGCCTACGCCGACGTCGACGAGGCCAACGCCCAGCTGGGCGTGGCGCAGGCGCTCGGAAGCCTCGAGAGCGACGTCGTCGCGGTGCTCACGCACGTGCAGAACGACCTCTTCGACGTCGGGGCCGACCTCTGCACGCCCGTGGTCGCGGAACCGGAGTTCCCGGCCCTGAGGATCGAGCAGGACTACATCGACCGCCTCGAGAAGTGGTGCGACCACTACAACGAAGAGCTGCCCAATCTTCGCTCGTTCATCTTGAATGGTGGGACGGAGGGGGCCGCGCTCCTCCACGTCGCCCGAACCGTGATCCGTCGCGCCGAACGATCCGCATGGGCGGCGTATGCCGAGCACAGCGACTCGATGAACGTCCTGTCCATCACCTACCTCAACCGCCTCTCCGACCTCGTCTTCATCCTCGCCCGCCACGCGAACCGGGAGCAGGGCGACGTCCTGTGGGTGCCCGGAGGAGAGCGCGGCAGCGACGAAGGAGCGAACGCGTGAACCGACCATCCAGCCGGAGGAGAGCGCGGCAGCGACGAAGGAGCGAACGCGCGAACCGACCATCAAGCCGGAGGAGAGCGCGGCAGCAAGGGATGAGATGACCAGCTGGACGACCCACCCGGTCACGACGGAGCGGTTCGACGACTTCGCCGACGTGATCAACCCCAACCGACGCAGCACCCACTGCTGGTGCCTGTCCCACCGGTTGCGGGCCAAGGAGATCGACGAGCTCGGCGACGGAAGTCGCGAGGGTGCAGCACGTGCCCTCGCTGGCGGCCGGCAGTCCTTCGGGGTCGTCACCTACCGTGACGAGGTCCCCGTCGGCTGGTGCCACATCGCACCGCGGGCCGAGATCTCGCGGTTGTCAGCGTCGCGGCTGATCCGACCGGTCGACGAGGTGGCGGTGTGGAGCATCATCTGCGTGGTGGTGCGTGGTGGCCATCGACGAACCGGCGTGACCGAGCACCTGATCGAGGGGGCGGTCGCGCACGCTGCAGCCCACGGAGCGCCGGCGGTCGAGGCGTATCCGGTTGATCCGGCTGGCCGGATGGACGTCACCATGGCCTTCGTCGGCACCAGGTCGATGTTCGCCAGGTGTGGCTTCCAAGTCATCGGCGAGACGGACGCCGTCGCCAGCAGGATGCCGAGGCTGGTCATGCGCAGGACGCTCGGCTGAGGACGCGCAGCGTCAGGTGCGGTGCTTGTCCCAGTCGGCTCCGGGCGGTCCCGCCTCGAGCCAGGACTGGAACCCGGTGAGCGACGCCTCGCTCATCGCCAGGTCGGTCGGTCCCTCGGGCGTGGTGCAGGACACGATCACGTGACCGGCGTAGAGGGATATCTGTTCAGTCTCGCCGGGAGGCCGCCGTCCGGAATAGGACATGGTGCGCCTCGACCACACCTGGCGCGGCTTCGGCGACAGGGAGAAGATCCGGAACCACTCCAGCTCCTCACCGCTGTATCGGCCCAGGCCGATCAGCCATCCGCGTCCCGGCCGATCGGTGCGCATCCGGTAGCTGAGCTCGAAGGTGCCACCGTGGCGCGACAGCACCCGGCGCCGGACGATCAGCGCAACGCCATACAGGAGCGGGAGCAGCAGCAGGACGCCGAGAGACTCGAGGAGCCATTGCCAAAGAGGCATCCACTCTCCTGCTGGTCGCGGGTAGTGACGGGGACGAAGACAGATGAGCGCACGAACGACGACTCGTTCGTGCGCTCACCCTAACGGCAGGGTCAGGAGGTGGTCAGGACGCCCGCTCGACAGCCCGGATGCGGGCCTCGGCCCGACGCACCGCCTCGTGTGCCTCGTCGTCGTTCTCGCCGGCCTCCTTGGCTCGCTCGAGGTCGCGACGCGCCTTCTCCAGGTCGATCTCGTGGGACATCTCGGCCCGCTCGGAGAGGATCGAGACGCGGTTGTTGGCCACCGACATGAAGCCCGCGTCCACCGCCGCGACCCAGGTCTCGCCCTCGGCGGTCTGGACGTCGACGACACCCTCGATGATCACCGACAGCAGCGGCGCGTGACCGGCCAGGATGCCCACGTCACCTTCGGTGGTGCGGGCGATCACCATCTTCGCCTCGCCGGACCAGACGAGCCGGTCCGCCGCGACGAGCTCCACGTGGAGCGTCGAGTCAGACATCACAGGTTCTTCTGGATCTCAGCCCACTTGGCCTCGACGTCGTCGAGACCACCGCACATGAAGAACGCCTGCTCGGCCACGTGGTCGTACTCACCGTCGGCGATCTTGTTGAACGCCTCGATGGTGTCGGCCACCGGGACGGTCGAACCCTCGATGCCGGTGAACTGCTTGGCGACGTAGGTGTTCTGCGACAGGAAGCGCTGGATACGACGGGCGCGGGACACGATGATCTTGTCCTCTTCGGAGAGCTCGTCGACACCGAGGATCGCGATGATGTCCTGGAGCTCCTTGTTGCGCTGCAGGATCTGCTTGATCCGCACGGCGCAGCGGTAGTGCTCCTCGCCGATGTACTGCGGGTCGAGGATGCGCGAGGTCGAGGTCAGCGGGTCGACGGCCGGGTAGATGCCGAGCGACGCGATCTCACGCGACAGCTCGGTCGTGGCGTCGAGGTGGGCGAACGTCGTGGCCGGCGCGGGGTCGGTGTAGTCGTCGGCCGGGACGTAGATCGCCTGCATCGAGGTGATCGAGTGACCACGCGTCGAGGTGATGCGCTCCTGGAGCTGACCCATCTCGTCGGCCAGGTTGGGCTGGTAGCCCACCGCGGACGGCATGCGACCGAGCAGGGTGGAGACCTCGGAGCCCGCCTGGGTGAAGCGGAAGATGTTGTCGATGAACAGGAGCACGTCCTGCTGCTGGACGTCGCGGAAGTATTCCGCCATCGTCAGCGCAGCGAGGGCGACGCGCAGACGCGTGCCCGGCGGCTCGTCCATCTGGCCGAAGACCAGGGCGGTCTGGCCGATGACGCCGGCCTCCTCCATCTCGACGATGAGGTCGTTGCCCTCACGGGTGCGCTCGCCGACACCGGCGAACACCGACACACCACCGTGGTCCTTGGCGACGCGCGCGATCATCTCCTGGATGAGCACGGTCTTGCCGACGCCGGCACCACCGAACAGGCCGATCTTGCCGCCCTGGACGTAGGGGGTGAGCAGGTCGATGACCTTGATGCCGGTCTCGAACATCTGCGTCTTCGACTCGAGCTGGTCGAACGCGGGCGCCTTGCGGTGGATGCCCCAGCGCTCGGTCACCTCGAGGGTCTCGCCCTCGGCGAGGTTGAGGCAGTCACCCGTGGTGTTGAACACCTTGCCCAGGGTGATGTCGCCGACGGGGACCGTGATCGGGCCGCCGGTGTCGCGCACCTGGGCACCGCGGACGAGTCCGTCGGTGGGCTTCATCGAGATGGCGCGGACCATGCCGTCGCCGATGTGCTGGGCGACCTCGAGGGTGATCTCGTTGGTCTCGCCCATCAGGGTCAGCTCGACCTTGAGGGCGTTGTAGATCGCGGGCATGCCGTCGGACGGGAACTCGATGTCCACGACCGGGCCGATGATCCGCGCGATGCGGCCCACCGAGCCGCCTTCGCTCTTGGTCTTCGTCTCTTCAACAGTGGCAGTCATGTTCACTCACTCCCGGCTTGTGCGTCGGCAAGGGCATTGACGCCACCGACGATCTCGCTGATTTCCTGGGTAATGCCAGCCTGGCGTGCCTGGTTGGCGATGCGCTTGTACTTCTTGATGAGCTCGTCGGCGTTGTCCGTCGCGGACTTCATCGCCTTCTGTCGTGCGGCCAGCTCGGAGGCGGCCGCCTGCAGGAGGGCGAAGAAGATCCGGCTCTGGACGTAGCGCGGAAGCAGCGAGTCCAGCACCTCGGAGGGTGACGGCTCGAACTCGTAGAGCGGCAGGAGGTCGGCCTCTGCAGGCTTCTCCTCGCCCTCCACGACCTCCAACGGCAGCAGGCGAACGGCGGTCGGCTCCTGGCTGAGCATCGACTTGAACCGCGTGTAGATCACGTGGACCTCGTCGACGCCTGGCGCCGTGCCTTCCTCGGGCTCCTCGTCGGTCTCGTTGAGGAACGCCGAGATCAGCGTCGCCCCGATGTCGGAGGCGACGTCGTAGGTGGGCTGGTCGGAGAACCCGGTCCAGCTCTGCACGACGGGGCGCTGACGGAACTTGAAGTAGGCCTCGGCCTTGCGCCCGGAGGCGTAGAGGTCGACCTGCTTCCCCTCGCCCTTCAGCTTCTCGACGAGGCGCTCGGCCTCCTTGAGAACGTTGGAGGAGTAGGCGCCCGCGAGCCCGCGGTCGGAGGTGATCACCAGGATCGCCGCCTTCTTCGGGTCCTCGGGCTCCACCGTCAACGCGTGGTCGACGTTGGAGAAGGTCGCGACCGCCGAGACCGCGCGGGTGAGCTCGCGGGCATACGGCGCGGCCGCCTGGGCCCGCTGCTGCGCCTTGATGATCCGGGACGCGGCAATGAGCTCCATGGCACGCGTGATCTTCTTCATCGACTCCGTCGACTTGATCCGCGCGCGGTACTCACGTACCGAGAGAGCCATGCTTCAGCCCCGCTTCTGCTTGACGATCTGCTCCTGCTCGACGTCCTCGTCCTCGAGAGCGACGTGCTCTTCCCTGCCGGCCTTGATGCTCTGGCCGTCAGAGGTCTCGAACTGGTCGAGGAAGGAGTTGTAGGCGCTCTCCATCTCCGTGGCGGTCGAGTCCTCGAACTTCTGCGTCTCGCGGATGCCGGCGAGGATGCCTTCGTGGCTGCGGCGCAGGTAGTCGAGGAACTCGTGCTCGAAGCGAAGCACGTCGTCGGTCGGGACCTTGTCGAGGCGGCCGGTGGTGCCGAGCCACAGCGAGGCGGTCATCTCCTCGAGCGGGTACGGCGAGTACTGCGGCTGCTTCAGCAGGGCCATCAGGCGCTGACCGCGGTCGAGCTGCTGGCGCGACGCGGCGTCGAGGTCGGAGGCGAACATCGCGAACGCCTCCATGGCGCGGAACTGGGCCAGGTCGACCTTGAGCGAACCGGTCACGGCCTTCATCGCCTTGGTCATCGCCGAACCACCCACGCGCGAGACCGAGACACCCACGTCGATGGCGGGGCGCTGGTTGGCCGCGAACAGGTCGGACTGCAAGAAGATCTGACCGTCGGTGATCGAGATGACGTTGGTCGGGATGAACGCCGAGACGTCGTTGGCCTTGGTCTCGATGATCGGCAGGCCCGTCATCGAGCCCTTGCCCATCTCGTCGGAGAGCTTGGCGCACCGCTCGAGCAGCCGGCTGTGGAGGTAGAAGACGTCACCCGGGTAGGCCTCACGCCCCGGCGGGCGGCGCAGCAGCAGCGACACGGCGCGGTAGGCCTCGGCCTGCTTGGTCAGGTCGTCGAAGACGATCAGGACGTGCTTGCCGCCGTACATCCAGTGCTGGCCGATGGCCGAACCGGTGTAGGGGGCGAGGTACTTGAAGCCGGCGGAGTCGGAGGCGGGAGACGCGACGATGGTCGTGTATTCCAGCGCACCCGCCTCTTCCAGGGCGCCCCGCACGGCGGCGATGGTCGAGCCCTTCTGGCCGATCGCGACATAGATGCAGCGCACCTGCTTGTCCGGGTCTCCGGACTCCCAGTTGGCCTTCTGGTTGATGATCGTGTCGATGGCGATCGTGGTCTTGCCGGTCGAGCGGTCGCCGATGATCAGCTGGCGCTGTCCACGACCGATCGGCGTCAACGCGTCGATCGCCTTGATGCCGGTCGCGAGGGGCTCGTGCACCGACTTGCGCACCATGACGCCGGGCGCCTGGAGCTCGAGGGCGCGACGCTCGTCCGACTGGATCTCGCCGAGGCCGTCGATCGGGGTGCCGAGCGGGTCGACCACGCGGCCGAGGTAGTTGTCCCCCACAGGAACCGAGAGGATCTCCCCCGTACGGCGGACGGTCTGGCCCTCTTCGATCTTGTCGAAGTCACCGAGGACCACGACACCGACCTCGCGGGTGTCGAGGTTGAGGGCGATGCCCAGGGTGCCGTCCTCGAACTCGAGCAGCTCGTTGGCCATCACGGAGGGCAGGCCGCTGACGCGGGCGATGCCGTCAGCCGCCTCGGCGACCGTGCCGACCTCTTCCTTGCTGGCCGACTCGGGCTTGTAGTCGGACACGAAGCGCTGGAGCGCGTCGCGGATCTCGTCTGGACGAATCGAAAGCTCCGTCATTTTCCTTGTCCTCTGCTTCTGTGCTGCTCGAAAGTTCTCGGGTTGGTTGGGACGACTCAGCCGGCCAGCTTGCGGCGCGCCTCGTCGAGACGGTTGGCCACGGTGCCGTCGATGACGTCGTCGCCGATCTCCACGCGGATCCCGCCGATGACGTCGGGGTCGATCACCACGTTGAGGTGCAGCTGGCGGTCGTACTGACGCGACAGGGCGTCGGTCAGTCGCTGCCGATCGGCCTCGGCGAGCGGGTGCGCGACCCGGACCGTGGCGACCCGCTGGCCGTGCACGGTGGCGGCGACCTGCTGATAGGTCGTCAGCGCAGTCGACACGGTGCGATAGGTGCCGGCCAGGGACTGCTGGGCGAGCCGGACGGTGGCGGGAAGTGCCTTGTCCTCCAGCAACGACGCCACGAGGGCGGCCTTGTCGTCGCGCGACCGGGCCGGGTCCGACAGCGCGTCACGCAACGACGGGTTGTCGCTGACGACGGAGGCGAACGCGAACAGCTCGTCGGACAGGCGCGATGAGTCGCTGCCTGCGGACTTCACGATCGACACCTCGCTGAGGTGCTCGAGCGAGTCGGGCAGGTCGCGAGACACGGTCCAGCGTCGGGCGACCGCCTCGGTGAGGATGTCCAGCGAGGCCGCGTCGACCTTGTCCGCGAAGATCTCGCGAATCAGGCCCTGCTTGGCACTCGCGTCGACCGACACGTCGGTGGCGACCCGGCGCAGACCGGGCTCGGCCCGGAGCAGACCGGCCACGGTGAACAGGTCGTCACCGACCCGGGCCGCGTCCGTGCCGCCCTGGAGCTTGCTCTCCAAGACCTCGGAGAGGGCTGCCAGGGCGTCAGCGGAAGCACCACGCAACTGCATCAGTTGACCCCGCTCGTCTGGCCGTCGGCCTCGAGGTCAGCCAGGAAGCGCTCGACGACGCGGCTCTGACGAGCCTCGTCGTCCAGGCTCTCCCCGACGATCCGACCGGCGAGACCGGTCGCCAGGGCGCCGACCTCGGCACGCAGGGAAGTGACCGCCTGCTGGCGCTCCGCCTCGATCTGGGTCTTGCCGTGCTCGACGATGCGCGAGGACTCGGCCTGGGCCTGCTCGCGCATCTCGGCGACGATCTGGGCGCCCTGCTCACGCGCTTCCTCACGGATGCGCGCAGCCTCGTGCCGGGCGTCGGCCAGCTGCTTCTCGAGCTCGGCGAGCTTGGCGTCTGCCTCCGCCTGCTTGCTCTCGGCCGCGCTGAGGCCTCCCTCGATCGCCTGGGTGCGCTCGGCGAACGTCTTCTCGAAGTTCGGCACGACGAACTTCTTGATCGCGAAGAACAAGATGGCGAAGACGATCAGCGCCAGCACGATCTCCGACACGATCGGGACCAGAGGATTGTGTGCTTCCTCGGCCGCCCGGATAGCGGTTGTCACAGGTGAACTCCCTACTGCGGGGACGGTCGTCAGATGGGCAGGACGAACGCGAGCGCGACGGTGATGATGAAGAGCGCCTCAGCAAGAACGAAGCCAAGGATGGCGATCGACTGCAGGCGGCTCTGAGCCTCGGGCTGACGGGCAACGCCACTGATGAACGCGGCGAAGATCAGACCGATACCGACACCGGGACCGATGGCGGAGAGGCCGAGGCCGATCATGTTGATAGAGCCTTCCACGGCTTTTCCTTTCGTCGGCGACGCGATTCTCGCGCCGCTGTTTGGCGAAACTAGGGGTTGGGTCAGTGCTCGTCTGCGAGCGCTTCGCCGATGTACATCGAGCTGAGCAGGGTGAAGACGTAGGCCTGGAGGAACATCACCAGCATCTCCAGGAAGCTGACACCGATGCCGAGGACGAAGGAGAGGACTCCCACACCGGCATAGAGGAGGTTTCCGCTCTGGAGGAGCGCTGCACCACCGGTGGCGAACAGGATGAGCAGCAGGTGGCCGGCGAACATGTTGCCGAACAGACGCAAGGTGAGCGTGACCGGGCGGACCAGGATGTTGGAGAAGAACTCCAGCGGGACCAGGAGCAGCAGGATCGGCCCGTTGACCCCCGCGGGCATCGTCGCGTGCTTGAGGTATCCGAGCGGGCCGTGCTTCCAGATGCCGGTGCCGACGTAGATGAGCCACGAGATGATCGCCAGCGGGATCACGAAGCCGATGCGCGACATCGTCGGGAACTGGAGCAGCGGGAAGATGCCGTAGTAGTTGTTGACGAGGATGAACATGAACAGCGAGAAGAGGTAGGGCACGAACTTCATGAAGTGCTCGCTGCCGATGTTGTCGCGCGCCAGCGTGTTGCGGACGAAGCCGTAGACGGCCTCACCGGTGTACTGGAGCCGACCCGGCACCATCGCGCGCTTGCGGGAGGCCGCGATCGTGTAGGCCAGGATCAGCGCCGCCGAGAGGACCAGGAGCAGCATCGGCTTGGTGACCCCGAAGCCAGCCACCTCGAACACGGGGGGAAGCTCGAAGCTGCCCGGTCCGGGAGCGTGGAACTCGCCGCCCTCGGCCCTGATCGCACCTTCGGTGACCTCACTCAGGTTCACGTGGAAGCTCACTCTCTCTCCTGCCTTGGCTCTTCTTGTCGGGCTTGTCGCATCGCTTGTCCTGACGCGCAGCAAGCCCGCCGAACCGACCAAAAGTCATGTAGATCGCCAGTGCGACCCCGGTGAGGATTCCGATCACGACCAGGAACTTCGTTCCCAGCCACTGGTCGAGACCCCAGCCGAGGAGCCCGTAGATCGTTGCACCCGAGACGAGGTAAGAGAACGCCAACCAGGGGTCGCCGTAGGGGGGTCCGTCTGAATGCTCCGAGGGGGGCTGCTGCTGAGCCATCGCGTCCCGGACAATAGCAGGCTGGATCGGTCATCGCGCACCCGCCTCGGGGAGGTCGTAGAGCGGGATGCGGGCACGCATGGCGCCGACGATCTGGGCGATCATCCAGACCAGCGCGGCGAGCGCGACTCCCCCGCCGAGCCAGCGGCGGTCGAGGCTGCCGTCGAGCATTCCGCTGCGGGCCAGCCCGAGGACCACGGCGGCCATGACGACCAGCTGGAGGGCGTAGGTCACGAGGGCGACCAGCACGGTGGCGCTGGGCATGATCGAGGCGACCGTGTTGACGACGAACACCCCGAAGCTGACGACGGACACGACCAGCCCCACGCCGATGGCAGCGCTCAGCGCCGCGGTCGCCCCGGCCAGCACGGCTGCGACTCCGACGAGCACCAGCCCCACGGCGACTGTGGCGGCGGCCGACCAGAGGAGCACTGCGACACCCTGGCGGGTGGCCTGCTTCGACTCGGTCGTCATGATGGCGGCCGTCCTGTGGAGGGGCTGTCAGTGGGTGGATCGGCGTCCGGGAACGCTCGTGAAAACTATCACAAGGTCCTCGTGTCGCTCTAACCCGGAGGATCCGCGGGCGGCGCGAGCGCCGGGGCGGGCACCCCGGGCCGGTGGAGCTTGGGGACGACGAACGTCATCACCACGGCGAACACGAAGAGCACCCCCAGGCCGACCCAGGTGGTGTCACCGCCGTACAGGCTGACCAGCACCGATCCCCCGGCGACCAGCGCGGCCCACATCCACATGATGTAGACGGCCCGGCGCTGTGAGTGACCGATCTCCAGGAGTCGGTGGTGGAGGTGCTGCTTGTCGGGGGCGAACGGAGAGCGGCCCGCTCGTGTTCGGCGTACGACCGCGAGCACCAGGTCGGCCACCGGCACCATCAGCAGCGAGACCGGCAGCAGGACCGGGAGCACGGCGACCAGGATGCTGCCGCCACCGTCGATCTCGTGCCCGGCGAACTGGCCGCTGAGCGTCAGCGCACTCGCCGAGAGCACCAGGCCGATCAGCATGGAGCCGGAGTCGCCCATGAAGAGCCGGGCAGGGTGGAAGTTGTGGGGCAGGAAGCCGGCGCAGGCTCCTGCGAGGCCCGCACTGAGCAGAGCCCCGGTGGTCGCCAGCGTGAGGTTGTTCTGACTGGCCTGGAAGTAACAGAAGAGGAAGTAGGCGACCGCCCCGATGCCGACGACTCCCGCCGCCAGCCCGTCCAGCCCGTCGACGAAGTTGACGGCGTTGATCGTCGCGATGACCACCAGGACGCTGAGCAGGGCACCTTGGGCGTTGTCGAGGATGAACTGCTCGCCGTCGCCGATCGGGAAGTAGTAGAACCGCAGCCCGAAGACGACGAGCAGCGCGGCGGCCAGCACCTGCCCGCCCAGCTTGGTCAGGGCATCGATGTCGAAGATGTCGTCGAGCACCCCGACCGCACACACCAGCGCCCCGGCGAGCAGGACCACGCCGGCATCGCGGAAGACGAATCCCTCGCTGCGAGAGAGGAACGGCAGCTCGCGCGCCACGACATAGGCGGCCGTCAGCCCGCCGAGCATCGCGATTCCTCCGAGGTAGGGGATCGGCTCGGTGTGGACGTCGCGGTCCCGGACCTGGGCGACAGCGCCAGTGCGCAGGGCGATCTCGCGGGCGATGACGGTCAGCAGGTAGCTGACGACGGCGGCAACGAGGAAGACCAGCAGGTATTCGCGCACCGGGTCCTCTCAGCCCTCGTCGGTGAGGCTTGCCCCGAGCGGCTCCAGCACAGCGTTGAGCTGGGTCAGCGAGAGGGCTCCGGTCCGCAGGATGCGGCCCTGGCTGCCGGTGCAGTCGACGATGGTCGAGGCCTCGCCACCGGCGCAGGGACCGGCGTCGACGATGACCTCGACGCTGGCCGCCAGCATCCCCTCGGCAGCGTCGGCGTCGCGGGCAGCAGGGCGACCGGACAGGTTGGCGGAGCTGACGGCCAGCGGGCCGGTCCGCTCGAGGATCGCGAGCGCGACCTCGTCGTCGGGCATGCGCACCGCCACGGTGCCGCGCGTCTCACCCAGGTCCCACTGCAGCGAGTTCTGCTGGCGGCACACGATCGTCAGTGGCCCGGGCCAGAACTCCTCGACCAGGGCGCGCGCATATCCGGGTATGCCGACGGCCAGCGCATCGAGGGTCGTCGCGCTGCTGACCAGGACCGGCGGAGGCATCTCACGACCACGCCCTTGGCCGCCAGCAGGGCCGAGACGGCCTCCGGGGAGAAGGCGTCGGCGGCGATCCCGTAGACGGTGTCGGTGGGCAGCACGACCAGCTGACCACTGCGGATCGCCATCGTCGCGGCCTCGATCGTCGCGTTCCGCTCGTCCTCGGTCGTCACTGCCAGCCGTTGCACCCGCCTATCGTGCCAGTCGGGCCGTCGTGAAGCGCGGCCGACCTGCCAGATCCCGGTGGTCGAGGATCTCCACCCAGTGGCCGGTGACGGCAAACACCTCCGGCGCCGACGCGCCCTGGAGGTCGGCGTGCTCGGCTCCCACGACTCCCCCGGGCTTGAGCAGCCTGCTGGCGCGCTGTGCGAGGACCCGCATCGCGTCGAGGCCGTCGTCGCCGGAGAACAGAGCCAGGTGCGGGTCGTGGTCGCGCGCCTCGACGGCGACCGACTCCCAGGCCTCGAGCGGGATGTATGGCGGGTTGCAGACCACGACGTCGACGGTGCCGAGCAGGTCGTCGAACGCGTCCGCCATGTCGCCCTGCCGCAGGTCGACACCCGTGCCCGCCAGGTTGCGCTCTGCCCACGTGTGGGCGTCCACGTCGAGCTCGACGGCGTGCACGTCCGCGCCCGGGACCTCGTCCGCGATCGCCTTGGCGATGGCACCCGAGCCCGTGCACAGGTCGACCACGACCGGCCGCGTCAGCGACGAGGCGTGCTCGATGGCCCAGCCTGCGAGCAGCTCGGTCTCCGGGCGCGGGGTGAACACGCCGGGGCCCACCGCCAGCTCGACGTGCCGGAAGAACGCGGACCCGGTCAGGTGCTGCAGCGGCTCGCGCGCCGCCCGGCGGGCCACCAGGGCCTCGAAGCGGACTCCGAGCTCCTCGGTCACGGTCTCGACGCGGAAGAGGTCGCGGCGCTCGATGCCGTGCACGTGCGCCAGCAGCTGCGCTGCGTCGTGCTCCGGACTGGCGACACCGGCGTCGCGGAGACGCTCGACCGCAGTGGCCAGGGCGACGCTGCGGCGTACGCCGATCACGACTCGAGGGCCTCGAGCCGTGCCGCGAGATCGGCGTCGACACAGGACTGGAGGACGGGCCCGAGGGCGCCGTCGAGGACGGTGTCGAGGTTGTAGGACTTGTAGCCGGTCCGGTGGTCGGAGATCCGGTTCTCTGCGTAGTTGTAGGTGCGGATCCGCTCGGAGCGGTCGACGGTGCGGATCTGGCTCTTGCGCGCGGCACTGGCCTGGGCGTTGGCCTCCTCCTCGGCCGCCGCCAGCAGCCGGGCGCGCAGGATCCGCATCGCGGACTCCTTGTTCTGCAGCTGGCTCTTCTCGTTCTGGCAGCTCGCCACGATGCCCGTCGGCACGTGGGTGATGCGCACGGCCGAGTCGGTCGTGTTGACGCTCTGCCCACCGGGCCCTGAGGACCGATAGACGTCGATGCGAAGGTCAGCGTCGTGGATCTCGACGTCGACGTCCTCCGCCTCGGGCATGACCAGGACACCCGCGGCGCTGGTGTGGACCCGCCCCTGCGACTCGGTCACCGGGACCCGCTGGACGCGGTGCACGCCACCTTCGAACTTCAGCAGTGCGTAGGGCGCCTCACCGGGCTCACTCACCCCGCGGGCCTTCACCGCGACCGTCACCGACTTGTAGCCGCCGAGGTCGGACTCGGTGGCGTCGAGGACCTCGGTCTGCCAGCCACGCTGCTCGGCGAAGCGGGTGTACATCCGCAGCAGGTCGCCCGCGAACAGCGCGGACTCCTCACCGCCCTCCCCCGACTTGACCTCCAGCAACGCATCTGAACTGTCGGTCTCCTCGCGCGGGACCAACAGGTGCCGGAGCCGCTCCTGGGTCTTGTCCCGCTGTGCTGCAAGCTCGTCGGCCTCGGCGGCGAAGGCAGCATCCTCGGCGGCCAGCTCACGCGCGGCCTCGATGTCCTCGCCCAGCTGGATCCAGGCGCGCCACGTGTTGACGATGGCCGTCAGCTCGGCGTAGCGCTGGTTGAGGCGCTTCGCCAGACGCTGGTCGGCGTGCGTCTCCGGCTCGCCGAGCCGGCTCTCGAGTGCAGCATGCTCCGCGACGAGCCCTTCGACAGCCTCGAACACAGCGTCTCCTAGGTAGAACCGTTGCCGGGACAGACGACGAGGCGCCGGCCGCTCGCAGTGCGAGCAACCGGCGCCTCGGTCTGACTACTTGGTCTCGGCGCTCTCAGCCGGCTTGGCGGCCGACTTCTTGGCGTAGCGAGCCTCGAAGCGGGCGACGCGGCCGCCGGTGTCGAGGATCTTCTGCTTGCCGGTGTAGAACGGGTGGCACTGCGAGCAGACGTCGGCCTTCAGCGTGCCGGAGGTCGCAGTGCTGCGCGTGGTGAAGCTTGCACCGCAGGTGCAGGTGACCTGGGTCTCCACGTATGCGGGGTGGATGTCCTTCTTCATGGGGTGTCGTCCTTTCAAACGATGCACCGGGTCGCCGTCGCGTGGATGCGCAGGCGTGAACCGGGGCCAGCACTCAAGTGTGCCACTGCGGTCAACGGCGGCGCGAATCCAGACTGCTCAGGAACGAGATGTTGTTCTGGGCCTTGCCGAGCCGGGTGAGGACGTCGCGAACGGCGGCCACCCGGTCCCCGGACATGCTGGCCCGCAGCGATGCGACGATCCCGACCTCCTGCTCGCTGGAGAGGAGCGCATCGTGCCGGGTGCCCGAGGCGACGAAGTCGATCGCCGGGAAGACCCCCTGCTCGGCCAGCTCCCGGCTCAGGCGCAGCTCCATGTTCGCCGTACCCCCGAACTCCTCGAAGATGGCGGCGTCGGTGGCCGAGCCCGTCTCGACGAGCAGGGTCGCCAGGACGGTCAGCGAGCCCCCGCCCTCGACGTTGCGCGCGGCGCCGAAGAGTCGCTTGGGCGGGTGTACGGCGGCGGCGTCGACGCCCCCGGCCAGGGTCCGGCCGCTGGGCGGCACCGACAGGTTGTAGGCACGCCCCAGGCTGGTCAGCGAGTCGAGCAGCAGGACCACGTCGTGCCCGAGCTCCACGAGGCGCTTGGCCCGCTCGATGGCCAGCTCGGCCACCATCGTGTGGTCGCCGGCGGGTCGGTCGAAGGTGGAGGCGATCACCTCGCCCTTGATCTCGCGCTGGAAGTCGGTGACCTCCTCGGGGCGCGCGTCGAGCAGGACCACCATCAGGTGGGCGTCGGGGTCGTTGCGCGAGATGGACTGGGCGATGGAGCGGAGCACGGTGGTGCGGCCCGTCTTCGGCGGCGCGATCAGCAGGCCGCGCTGGCCCTTGCCGATCGGGGCGGCGATGTCGATGGCACGCCCCACCAGCTCGGTCGTCGTGGTCTCCTGGCGCAGCCGCTCGGTGGGGTGCACCGGTGTGAACGTCTCGAAGTCGAGCCGCTCGCGAGCGGCCTCCGGGTCGGTGCCGTTGACGCTGTCGATGCGCACCATGGGGTTGAACTTCTCCTTGCGCTCGCCCTCCCTGGGCTGGCGCACCTGCCCCACGACGGCGTCGCCGCGACGGAGCCCGAACTTGCGCACCATCGACAGCGAGAGATAGACGTCATCGGTCCCGGGCAGATAGCCCGAGGTCCGGACGAACGCGTAGTTGTCGAGGACGTCGAGGATGCCGGCTGCGGGCACCAGGACGTCGTCCTCCAGCACCGTGGTGTCCGGCTCGTTGCGATCGCCGCCCAGCGGACGGACCCCCTGACGGTCGCGGTCGCGATCACGGCCCCGGCGGCGGCGGTTGCGGCGGCTGCCGCCCTCACCGTCGTCGTCGTGGTCGGCCGGCCGCTGCTCGGTCCTGCCCTGCTGGCCCTGCTGCTTGTCGCCCTGCTTGCCCTGCTGGTCCGGCTGCTTGTCGCCCTGCTTGCCCTGTTGCTCCGGCTGCGACTTGCCCTGTTGCTCCGGCTGCGACTTGCCCTGCTGCTTGTCAGCCTGCTGACCCTGCTGGCGGTTCCGGGTCCGCTGTCGCGACTGACCCTCGTCCGAGGTGTCCCCACCCGGCCCGCCGTCGCCCCCACGATCGGGCTCGGTCCTGGACTCCGACTCAGGTTTGGCCGTGGCCTCGCTGGCCGAGGACTCGGCCTTGGGCTGGTTGCGGGTCCTGGTCCGGACCACCGGCGCGGACTGCGCGGCCTGCGGCTGGCCGTCGCGCTGGGTCTCGCGCTCGGTCTCGCGCGCCGTCTCGGTCCGGGCCTCGCGCGGTGCAGTGGGCTCGGTCCTGGGCTCCGGGGTGGCCTCGGCCTTGGCCGGCCTGGCCCCGCCCTGCGCGCTCTTGATCGCGTCGACGAGCTGGGCCTTCTTCATCGATCCCGCGCCAGCAATGCCCAGCCCACCGGCCATCGACTTGAGGTCGGCGAGCAGCATGGAGCTGAGACCGCCCTTCTTGGCGGGCTTCTTGGCGGTCGGGGAGTCAGTTGATTCAGTCACGTGGGTCCAAGTCGGGTTGTGGCGCCGACGCCATGGAGTCGGGCGGCGCGTGTCGTCAGGACAAAGATCCGGCCACCAACGGGTGAGAGCGCGAGAGGTGCCCGCACCGGAGGGCCTGAGCCTAGCGGCTGTCTTCTGGGCCGAGGACGACGCCCGCGGCCTCGATGTCGAGCTCGTGGCAGGCCCAGCCCGCGGGCACCCGCCCGGCCAGGTCCAGATGGTTGCCGCCCGAGAAGGCCAGCACCGTCGGACCCGCGCCGCTGATCACCGCGGCGATGCCCTCGGCGCGCAGCGCATGCATCAGGGCGAGCGACTCCGGCATGGCGGGCGTCCGCTGCTCCTGGTGCAGGAAGTCGCGAGTGGCGGCGAACAGGTGTTCCGGGCGTCCGGCCAGGGCTGCGACGAGCAGCGCGGCCCGACCTGAGTTGGCAGCCGCCTCGGCATGTGGAACGGCGTCGGGGAGCAGTCCCCGCGCGACCTCGGTCGCCACCGGCGTGGGCGGCACGAAGACCACGGCGCGCACGCGGGGATCGACACCGGCCGGCACGGCGTACCACTGCCCTCCCTCCTGCCCGGAGATGACGAAGCCGCCGTAGAACGCGGGCGCCACGTTGTCGGGGTGCCCCTCGAGCTCTGCAGCCAGACGGAACAGCGCATCGTCGTCGAGCAGCAGCTGGCCGCCCGCGACCAGCGCACGCGCGAGCGCGAGGCCCGCCACGATCGCCGCAGACGACGAGCCCAGACCGCGGCTGTGCGGGATGACGTTGTGGCAGCGCAGCCTGAGGCCCGGAGGATCGGCCTCCATCTCCGCGAACGCAGCTCGCATCGCGCGAACCACGAGGTGCGACTCGTCGCGCGGCACGTCGTCCGCACCGGCCCCCTCGACCTCGACGACCAGTCCGGCGGCGGTCACCTGCGCCTCGAGCGAGTCGCGCAGCGACAGGGCCAGGCCCAGGGAGTCGAAGCCCGGACCGAGGTTGGCCGAGGTGGCGGGAACGGTGACGTGCACCCGGCCACTGACGAACGTGGCCATCCTCAGGCGAGACCGGCCGCGGCCGCGGCCGCTTCCACGTCGGCATCGACGACCGTGTCGACGATGTCGGTGAAGGACTCGAGCGCCGTCGCAGTGTCCTTGAGCCCGTGCCCGGTGACGGTGATCGCCACCGTCCTGCCGGCATAGCTCTCCCCGGCAGCGAGCTCGGCGAGCAGTCCGGCGACGCCGGCCGCCGACGCCGGCTCGACGAAGACACCGTCGCGCCTGGCCAGCTCGGCCTGGGCGGCGAGGATCTGCGCGTCCGAGACCGCCGCGAAACGACCCTCCGATTCCTTGGCCGCCATCTCGGCCAGGTGCCACGAGGCCGGGTTGCCCACCCGGATCGCGGTGGCCTTCGTCTCGGGGTCGGGGAACGGCTCGCCCGTCACGAGGGGTGCGGCGCCCTCCGCCTGGAAGCCGCGCATGACCGGCAGCCGGCTGCTGCGTCCGAGGCCGGAGTACTGCTGGTAGCCCATCCAGTAGGCGGCGATGTTGCCGGCGTTGCCGACCGGCAGCAGGTGGTAGTCCGGGGCGTCGCCCAGGAAGTCGCAGATCTCGAACGAGGCCGTCTTCTGCCCCTGCAGCCGGACCGGGTTGACGGAGTTGACCAGCGCGACGGGGTAGTCGCGGGCCAGCCCGCGCGCGATGTCGAGGCAGTGGTCGAAGTTGCCGCGCACCATGATGATCTGCGCCCCGTGCACGACTGCCTGCGCCATCTTGCCCGCCGCGATCTTGCCCTCCGGGATGAGCACGAGCGGCTTCAGGCCGGCCTTGGCGGCGTATGCCGCCATCGACGCGGAGGTGTTGCCGGTCGACGCGCACACCACGGCCTGGTCGCCCTCGTGCTTGGCGACGGAGATGGCTGCGGTCATCCCCCGGTCCTTGAAGGAGCCGGTGGGGTTGTTGGCCTCGACCTTGAGCCACACCTCGGCACCCGTCAGGCCGCTCAGCCACTCCGAGTGCACCAGCGGGGTCCCGCCCTCGCGCAGCGTGACGGCCTGCAGCCCCTCGGGGAGGTCGAGCAGGTCGCGGTATTCCTCGATGACCCCCAACCATTGACGGCGCGGCCACTGTCCGTGGGTCGTGCTCATTCGTCGCCCCCTTCGACACGCATCACCGAGGTGACGTCACGCACGATGTCCATCCCGCGCAGCTGCTGCACGGTCGAGCTCAGCGCGGCATCCGTGGCGCCGTGGCTGACCACGACGAGCTGGGCATCGGCGCCACGGCCCTCCTGGCGGACGGTCTGGATCGAGACACCGTTGTCGGCGAAGGTCGTCGCGACCGCGGCGAGCACCCCTGAGCGGTCGTCGACGTCGAGCGCGACGTGGTAGCGGGTCCGGGTCTCCCCCATCGGCAGCACCGCACGATCGGCGTATGCCGACTCGCCGGCCCCGCGGGTGTCGGCGAGCCGGTTGCGCGCGACCGTGACCAGGTCACCGAGCACGGCGCTGGCAGTCGGCGAACCACCGGCGCCGGGACCGTAGAACATCAGCTGGCCGGCGGCCTCGGACTCCACGAAGACGGCGTTGTAGGCGCCGTGCACGCTGGCGAGCGGGTGGCTGCGCGGGATCATCGCAGGATGCACCCTCGCCGCGACCTGGTCGCCGCGGAGCTCGCAGATGGCCAGCAGCTTCACGACCGCGCCCATCTCGCGCGCGGACTGGACGTCGGCAGCGGTGACCTCGGAGATGCCTTCGCGATAGACGTCGGAGGCAGTCACCCGGGAGTGGAAGGCCAGGCTGGCCAGGATCGCGGCCTTGGCCGCGGCGTCGAAGCCCTCGACGTCGGCCGTGGGGTCCGCCTCGGCATACCCGAGGGCCTGGGCCTCCTCCAGCGCCTCGGAGAAGCCGCTGCCCGCGGTGTCCATCTTGTCGAGGATGAAGTTGGTGGTGCCGTTGACGATGCCGAGCACGCGGGTGACCTTGTCGCCGGCCAGGGACTCCCGCAGCGGACGCAGGATGGGGATGGCGCCGGCGACGGCCGCCTCGTAGTAGAGGTCGCGCTCGGCCTTGGTCGCAGCCTCGAACAGCGTCGGACCGTCCTCGGCGAGCAGCGCCTTGTTGGCCGTGACGACGCTGGCGCCGTTCTCCAGGGCGCTGAGGATCAGCGACCGGGCCGGCTCGATGCCGCCGATCACCTCGACCACCACGTCGACGTCGTCGCGGGCGACGAGCCCGGCCGCGTCCGTGGTCAGGAGGCCCTCGGGGACCTCGATGTCGCGGGGTGCGTCGAGTCGGCGTACGGCGACGCCCACGAGCTCGACCGGAGCTCCGACGCGTGCCGCCAGGTCGTCAGCCTGCTCGGTCAGCAGCCGGACGACCTGCGAACCGACGGACCCACAACCCAGCACTGCGACGTTCAGTCGCTTCTCTTCCATCACGCACCCACGTCTGTAGCCAACAGGTCGTCCTCAGTCTCCCTGCGCAGGACGACGGAAATCTTCCCGTCCCGCACAGCGATCACCGCAGGGCGCAGGACGTGGTTGTAGTTGGAGGCCATCGAGCGGCAGTAGGCACCTGTTCCGGGCACGGCCAGGAGGTCGCCAGGGGCCACGTCGGCGGGGAGGAACTCGTCCTTCACGACGATGTCGCCGGCCTCGCAGTGCTTGCCGACGACCCGGGACAGGACAGCCGGCGCGTCCGAGCGCCGCGACGCCAAGGTCGCGGAGTAGTCCGCGTCATACAGGGCGGTGCGGATGTTGTCGCTCATCCCGCCGTCGACCGAGACGTAGGCCCTCACCTGCCCGCCGTCCAGTGCGACCTCCTTGACGGTGCCGACGGTGTAGACGGTGCACATGGACGGGCCGACGATGGCACGACCGGGCTCGATGCTCAGCCGGGGCTCGGCGATGCCGAGCGCCTTGCACTCGTGCTCGACGATCTTGGACATCTCTCCGGCCAGCTGCGCGGGGTCACTGGGGTCGTCCTGCGTCGTGTAGGCGATGCCGAAACCCCCGCCGAGGTCCATCTCCGGCATGTCGACGCCGATCTCCTCGCTCACCCGGGCGTGCAGGGCCAGCACCCGACGAGCGGCGACCTCGAAGCCCGAGGAGTCGAAGATCTGGCTGCCGATGTGGCTGTGCAGCCCGAGGAGCTCCAGTCCGGCGGCATCATGCACCCGGCGTGCGGCCTCGAAGGCGTCACCGCTCGTGATCGAGAACCCGAACTTCTGGTCCTCGTGCGCGGTGGCGATGTATTCGTGGGTGTGGGCCTCGACGCCGGCAGTGACGCGGATCATCACCCGGGCGGTCCGGCCGCCGGCGGCGGTGAGTCGCTCGAGCCGCTCGATCTCGTGGAACGAGTCGACGATGATCCTGCCGACACCGAGGTGGAGGGCCCGGGCCAGCTCGGACTCGGTCTTGTTGTTGCCGTGATAGCCCACACGCTCCATCGGGAACCCCGCGCGCTGCGCCACGCTGAGCTCCCCGCCGGAGCAGACGTCGAGGTGCAGGCCCTCCTCGTCGAGCCAGCGCACCGTGGTGGTGGACAGGAAGGCCTTGCCGGCATAGAAGACGTCGTAGGTGTCGAAGGCCTGCTTGAACGCCCGGGCTCGGGACCGGAAGTCCACCTCGTCCAGGACATAGGCCGGGCTGCCCTCCTGGCGGACGAGGTCGGTCACCGCCACTCCGCCGACACTGAGGACTCCCCCGTCCTTCTCGGCCGTCGTCGACCACAGCAGCGGCACGATCTCGTTGGCATCGGTGGGCTGGCGCAGCCAGGACGGTCCCCGCAGCGCGCCGTCCGCGTGCGCCCAGCCGGACGGGTGCGACGTGGGCACGTCCTCACATCCTCTCGGGAGCGGTCACGCCGAGCAGCCCGAGCCCGTTGGCCAGGACGATGCGTGTCGCGTCCACCAGTAGGAGACGGGCCCGGTGCAGGTCGCTCGTCTCCTCGTCGCCGCGGGGCAGGACCCGGCAGCTGTCGTAGAAGCGGTGGTAGGTGCCGGCCAGGCCCTCGAGGTAGCGGGCGACGCGGTGGGGCTCACGCAGCTCGGCGGCCGCCTTGACCACCCGCGGGAACTCCGCCAGCGACCGGAGCAGCTCGCCCTCCTTCTCGTGGGCGAGCAGGGCGGGGTGGGAGGTCGCCTCGACGCCGAGGTCGGCCGCGTTGCGCATCAGGCTCGACACCCGGGCGTGGGCGTATTGCACGGTGTAGACCGGGTTGTCGTTGCTGGCCCTGGACCAGAGGTCCAGGTCGATGTCGATCGGGCTGTCGGAGTGGTAGCGGGCCAGGGCGTAGCGGGAGGCATCCACGCCGATGGCCTCGACCAGGTCGTCGATCGTGACCACGGTCCCGGCGCGCTTCGACATCCGCAGCGGCTCGCCGTCTCGCAGGAGGTTGACCATCTGGCCGATCAGGATCTCGAGGTTGACGTGGGGCTGGTCGCCGAACGCCGCACACATCGCCATCATCCGGGCGACGTAGCCGTGGTGGTCGGCCCCGAGCATGATGAAGCAGCGGTCGAAGCCGCGCTCCCTCTTGTCGAGGTAGTAGGCCAGGTCTCCCGACAGGTAGGCACCCTTGCCGTCGGACTTGATGATGACCCGGTCCTTGTCGTCGCCGAACTTCTCGGTCGCCAGCCAGGTGGCGCCGTCCTCGACATAGGTGTTGCCGAGCTCGGTGAGCCGCTCGATCGCTCGACCGACGGCTCCGCTCCGGTGCAGGTCGTCCTCGTGGAAGAAGACGTCGAAGTCCACGCCGAAGTCGTGGAGCGACTGCTTGATCTCGGCGAACATCATGTCCACGCCGACCTCGCGGAAGACCTCCCTGGCCGCCTCGTCGTCGAGCTCGAGCACCTCCGGCCGCTTCTCGACGACCGCAGCAGCGATGTCGTGGATGTACTGCCCGCCGTACCCGTCCTCGGGGACCGGCCGCTGACGAGCGCTCGCCAGCAGCGAGCCGCTGAACCGGTCGATCTGGGCCCCGTGGTCGTTGAAGTAGTACTCCCGGGTGACGTCGGCGCCGGTCATCGTGAAGATGCGACCGAGGGCGTCGCCGACGGCCGCCCACCTGACGCCACCCAGGTGCAGGGGGCCGGTCGGGTTGGCCGAGACGAACTCGAGGTTGATCCTCTCCCCGGCGAAGGCGTCCGAGGCGCCATACGTCTCGCCTGCGCTGACGATGTCGGCGGCAACCGTCCCTTGGGCTCCCGCGTCGACGGTGATGTTGAGGAAGCCGGGCCCGGCGACCTCCACCCCCGCCACACCTTCGGCGTCGCCCAGCCGCGCCGCCACCAGCTCGGCGAAGGCCCGCGGGTTGGAGCCCGCCTTCTTCGCCAGCTGCAGGGCGACGTTGGTGGCGTAGTCGCCGTGACCCTTCTGGCGGGGTCGCTCCACCGTCACCGTGCTGGGCAGGCCGTCGGCGAGCGACAGCGCCCCCTCGGCCTGCAGGGCCGCCAGGGTGTCGACGATGATGCGCGATAGATCCTCAGGAGTCACCGGCGAAGCCTATCCGCGGGCACCGGTTTCACTCGCGTCGATATCAGCGGCTAGTCTTCCCACGCTGCGTCGCTGTGCGGGGCATGCCTCCGTAGCTCAGGGGATAGAGCACTGGTTTCCGGTACCAGGTGCCGCAGGTTCGAATCCTGCCGGAGGCACACTCGTTCTTTCCGGTCCACCGACCAGGACGTTTGCGTCCTGGTGTGAGGATCGTGCTCCTAGCAGCCCTTCAGGGTGGCGTCGCGACGCGCGTCGTCACCGAGCCGTCGCGCCTGGGCGACGTCCGGGAAGACCACGCTCTGGCCGGCCGCTGATCCGATCCGGCCACGGATCACGCAGGTGGTGATCCGGGCGGGCTCGACCTGGGCCACCGCCTGGGCCAGGACGTAGAGGTCGGCCGGTCCGACGTTGGTCGACATGTGCTTGAGCACGGTCATCACCCCCCGCTCGATGAAGCCGGGCCGGTCGGCCTGCGACCTGATGCGCGCGTGGATGCCGCGCAGCGTCCGCTGCTGGTTGGCCGAGCGGTCGAAGTCGCCCCCGGCCAGGCCCTTGCGGATGCGGGAGAACGCCATCGCGTCATAGCCACCGAGGCGGATCCGGCCCGGCCGGAACCCGTCCTTCTTGAGGTAGGGGTCGCTGAAGGCCCGCGGGTTGTCGACCTCGATGCCGCCGATCGAGTCCACCATGTCCTCGAAGAACGGGAAGCGGGTGACCATGACGTATTCGGGGCGGATGCCGATCAGGCGGGTCATCGCCTCCGCCATGGCCTTGGGACCGCCGAAGTAGAGGGCGGAGTTGATCTTCTGCCGTCCGTGGCCGGGGAGGTCGACCCACGAGTCGCGCGGCACCCCGATCGCCGTGGCTGCGCGCGTGCGGGTGTTGATGCCGACGAGCTGGAGCGCGTCACCGCGGCTGCGCAGCATGTCCTGGCCGCGCCGGGCATCCGAGCCGACGGCCAGGATCCAGACGACGTCGGGTCCCACCGAGACCCCGCCTGCCTGCTGGATCTTGACCAGCTCGACGTCAGCAGGCTGGACCGATGCGTCGGGCACGACGAGTGCGGTCGCCGCCAGGACGCAGCCGAGCAGGCCGGTGCGCAGCCTGCGTCCGATGTGCAGGGGCAGGGGCCTCATCACATCCACCCCTTCGCGACGTCGTAGCCGAAGACCCGCCAGCCGGCCGGCCTGTGGACGAGGAACAGTCGACCGTTCATCCGCAGCCGCCCCTCCCGCTCGCCCGAGGTGCGCAGGCGCAGGTCGAACCGCGCCGTGACCGACCGCGCGCGGCCGTTCACGGCCAGCAGGTCGAGCCGCACCTTGCGCATGAGGGGGGTCACCGACTCGGCGCGCAGGTCGGCGCTGGTCATCAGGGCCCGGTCGAAGCGAGCACGACGCTGGGCTCCGGGGGTGAATCCCGCGAACACCCTGGTGGCATCGATGCGCGCGTGCCCGGTCGTGAGATAGGCCCGCTGCCACCAACGGTCGATGACCGCTTCCACCTGCTGGCGGACGGCCTTGCGCCGGGTGCCCGGCAGCCGGCCGATGACGTGGGCGACCTTGGCGTCGGTCTTCACCTCGGAGGGTATGGCGGCGCTCACCTGGCTCGCGCTGGCAGCGCCCGCGCGGGGCGTCCTGCCCGAGCGCGGCTCCTCGTCGCTGCTGCAGCCCGCGAGCAGCGCGCCGGGGACGACCAGGACGAGGAACGCGACCAGGGTGCGGGCGCGCGCCCGGGTCGGCAGGGGGCGACCCGAGGGGGAAGTAGGCATTGAGTCTCCAGAGGTGCGCATGTGGTGCTCGTGACACCTTCTCCCAAAGACCCCCTCCCGCCCTGCATTTGCGCGCGTGTGCGACTAGCCTTGACGACTGATCGCACATCCATCCCCCGTGCCCCATCCGGAAGAGGCGAAGCAAGCCGTGCCGCAGTCCCCCACCGATCAGTCCGGCAACTCAGGGGTTGCCCCGTCCTCCGACCTGGGAGCCAACGCCTGGCTCGTGGACGAGATGCGCGAGAGGTTCGCCGCGGATCCCGGCAGCGTGGGTGCCGAGTGGGCCGCCTACTTCAAGGGCTCGGAGAAGTCCTCGTCGACCGAACCGGCCAAGGATTCCGTCACGGATTCCGCCAAGGCCCCGGCCAAGGGGCCCGCGAAGGCCCCGGCCCAGGCGCCCGCGAAGTCATCGGCCGCGGAGCCTACCAAGGCACCGGCGACCAGTGACAACGGTTCGTCCCCCAACGCGGACACCACCAAGGCACCGGCCGCCCAGGCCAAGCCTCAGCCCGCCGCCGCGGCCGCGGAGCCGGCCCAGGGCACCAGCAGCCCGGTGGCCAAGGACCCGAAGCCGGCTGCTCCCGCCGAGGCCGGCGACGAGCCGACCTACACCGTGCTGCGCGGCATCCCGGCTGCGACCGCCAAGAACATGGACCTGTCCCTCAGCGTCCCCACCGCGACCTCGGTCCGCTCGCTGCCGGTCAAGCTGCTCTGGGACAACCGCACCGTCATCAACAACCACCTCGCTCGTGCGCGCGGCGGCAAGGTCTCCTTCACCCACCTGATCGGCTATGCGCTCGTCCAGGCACTCAAGGCGATGCCGGAGATGAACAACTCCTTCGCCGAGAAGGACGGCAAGCCCACCATGGTGGCGCCGGCGCACATCAACCTCGGCCTCGCCGTGGACCAGCAGAAGAAGGACGGCACCCGCCAGCTCGTCGTGCCCTCGATCAAGGGCTGCGAGTCGATGGACTTCGCCGGGTTCTGGACGGCCTACGAAGAGGTCATCCGCCGGGCCCGCGACAACAAGCTGACGATGGATGACTACTCCGGCACCACCATCAGCCTCACCAACGTGGGCGGCCTCGGCACCAGCCACTCGGTCCCGCGGCTGATGCCCGGTCAGGCCGCCATCATCGGCGTCGGAGCCATGGAATACCCCGCCGAGTGGCAGGGCGCCTCGGAGGAGGCACTCAACCGCAACGGCATCAGCAAGGTCATGACCATCACCTCGACGTACGACCACCGGGTCATCCAGGGTGCGCAGTCGGGTGAATACCTCAAGCGCGTGCATGCCCTGCTGCTCGGCGCCGACGACTTCTACGACGACATCTTCCGGTCGCTGCGCATCCCCTACGAGCCCATCCGCTGGGCCAAGGACGTCGTGGCCTCCCACGACGACGACATCGTCAAGCAGGCGCGCATCCTCGAGCTCATCCACGCCTACCGGGTGCGCGGTCACATGATGGCCGACACCGACCCGCTCGAATACCGCCAGCGCAGCCACCCCGACCTGGAGGTCGAGTCCCACGGCCTGACGTTGTGGGACCTCGACCGCGAGTTCGCGACCGGCTCCTTCGGTGGCGAGGGCCGCCGGTTCATGAAGCTGCGCAACATCCTGGGGATCCTCCGCGACTCCTACTGCCGCACCACCGGCATCGAATACATGCACATCATGGATCCCGACCAGCGCAAGTGGATCCAGCAGCGCGTGGAGCAGCCGCACACCAAGCCCCCGCGCGAGGAGCAGCTGCGCATCCTGCTCAAGCTCAACCAGGCCGAGGCGTTCGAGACGTTCCTGCAGACCAAGTTCGTCGGCCAGAAGCGCTTCTCCCTCGAGGGCGGCGAGACCACGATCCCGCTGATCGACGAGATCTGTGAGGCGGCAGCCGAGATCGGCCTCGACGAGGTCACGATCGGGATGGCCCACCGCGGCCGGCTCAACGTCCTGGCCAACATCGTCGGCAAGAAGTACAGCCAGATCTTCCGCGAGTTCGAGGGCAACATCGACCCGCGCACCGTGCAGGGCTCGGGCGACGTGAAGTACCACCTCGGCGCCGAGGGCGAGTTCGTCGCCGGCTCCGGCGACAAGATCAAGGTCTCCGTCGCTGCCAACCCCTCGCACCTCGAGGCGGTCGACCCGGTCCTGGAGGGCATCGCGCGCGCCAAGCAGGACGTGCTCAACCGGGGCGCCGAATACCCCGTCCTCCCGCTGCTCGTCCACGGTGACGCTGCCTTCGCCGGCCAGGGCGTCGTGGCCGAGACGCTCAACCTCTCGCAGCTGCGCGGCTATCGCACCGGCGGCACGATCCACGTCGTGGTCAACAACCAGGTCGGCTTCACCACCTCCCCCGGCTCCTCGCGGTCCTCGCTCTACTGCACCGACGTGGCCCGGATGGTCCAGGCTCCGATCTTCCACGTCAACGGCGACGACCCCGAAGCCTGCATCCGGGTGGCGCGCCTCGCCTTCGAATACCGCCAGGCATTCAACAAGGACGTGGTCATCGACCTGGTCTGCTACCGACGCCGCGGGCACAACGAGGGCGACGACCCCTCCTACACCCAGCCGTTGATGTATGACCTGATCGAGCAGAAGCGCTCGGTGCGCAAGCTCTACACCGAGTCCCTGATCGGCCGTGGCGACATCACCGTCGAGGAGGCCGAGCAGGTCCTCAAGGACTACCAGCAGCAGCTGGAGCGGGTCTTCACCGAGGTCCGCGAGGCCAGCAACGACACGGTCTCGGAGTGGACCACCGTCCCTGACTACCCCGACAAGCCGGCGGGTGAGTTCAGCACCGCTGTCGTCCCCGAGGTGCTCAAGCGGATCGCGGACGCCTACGTCACCCCACCCGACGGTTTCACCGTGCACCCGAAGGTGATGCCGCAGCTGCAGCGCCGGGCCAACGCCATCACCAGCGGACCGATCGACTGGGGCACGGGCGAGATCCTGGCGTTCGGCTCCCTGCTGATGGACGGTCGTCCCGTCCGGCTCGCCGGTCAGGACTCGCGGCGTGGCACCTTCGTGCAGCGGTTCGCCACCATCATCGACCGCACCAACGCCGACGAGTGGACCCCGCTGACCAACCTCACCGAGGACCAGGCGAAGTTCCACATCTATGACTCGCTGCTGTCCGAATATGCGGCGCTGGGCTTCGAATACGGCTACTCCGTGGCCCGGCCGGAGGCCCTGGTGCTGTGGGAGGCGCAGTTCGGCGACTTCGTCAACGGCGCCCAGACGATCATCGACGAGTTCATCTCCGCCGGTGAGACCAAGTGGCGCCAGCAGTCCGGTGTGGTGCTCCTGCTTCCGCACGGCTACGAGGGCCAGGGCCCCGACCACAGCTCGGCCCGCATCGAGCGGTTCCTCACGATGGCCGCCGAGGACGCGATGGTGGTCGCCCAGCCGTCGACCCCGGCCTCCTACTTCCACCTGCTGCGCCGGCACTCGCTCGGTGAGGAGCACCGTCCGTTGGTGGTCTTCACCCCCAAGTCGATGCTCAAGCGCAAGGAGGCCGCCTCCCAGCCGGACGACTTCGTCGGCGACACCACCTTCCGCTCGTTCATCGGCGACGAGTTGACCGACGCGTCGAAGGTCGAGACCCTCCTGCTCTGCTCGGGTCGCGTCACCTGGGACCTGATGGTGGAGCGCTCCAAGCGCGAGGACGGCGACAGCTTCGCCATCGGGCGGATCGAGTGCCTCTATCCACGACCGGTGGCGGACATCAAGGCGGAGATCGCGAAGTACCCCAACCTCAAGGCGATCCGCTGGGTGCAGGACGAGCCCCGCAACATGGGCCCGTGGCCGCACTACCAGCTCAACGTGTGGCCCGACCTCGACATCACGGTCGAGCCCGTCACCCGCACCGCCTCGGCGTCCCCGTCGGTCGGCACCATCAAGCGACACACCGAGGAGCAGAAGTCGCTCCTCGACCTCGCCTTCAGCCCACCCGCGTCCGCGACCGGGCGAGACTACTGAGCCACGGCGATGTATTTCACCGATCGGGGCCTGGAGGAGCTCGAGAGGCGGCGAGGTGACGAGGAGGTCACCTTGGCCTGGCTCGCCGAGCAGCTCCAGGCCTTCGTCGACACCTATCCCGAGTTCGAGACACCGGTCGAGCGCTTCGCCACCTGGCTGGCGCGCCTCGACGACCCGGAGGACTGAGCCGGGAGCTCAGGCGTCGTCCTCGCTGGCGCGACGGACCGAGTCACCGATCTCGAAGAGCTCGGTGGCCAGGCCACCGACGACTCCGGCGATGTCCCGCACGGCGTGGGTGAGGATGGTGGACACCTGCCCGACGGTGGTGGCGGTGGCGACCACGGTGTCCTGGACTGCGTCCTTGCCGATCTCGAGCTTGCTCAACCGCGTCATGCCCTCAGTCTCACGTGGCCGCAGGTCCCTCGGCAACCGGCCCGAACCGGGCTGGATACGATCGACGGCGTGAGCGAGATGGCGCCGTCGCGCGCCGAGCGCAAGGAGCAGACCCGGACGGCCATCCTCGAAGCCGCCCTGCGGCTGACCGTCGACTCGAGCCTGGTCGCGATCTCGCTGCGCCAGGTCGCCAAGGAGGTCGGCATCGTCCCGACCGCGTTCTATCGTCACTTCGACTCCATCGAGTCACTCGGCGTGGCGCTGGTCGACGAGAGCTTCATCCCGCTCCGGGCGCTGCTCCGCGACGTATGGCGACAGGCACCCCAGCTCACCGACCTCGTCGACGGCTCGCTGTCCGTGGTCGCGGTCGACGTGCGCAGGCACGCAGCGAGCTATGCGTTCATCGTCCGCGAGCGCTCGGCAGGACCGCCGCGGGTGCGGGCAGCGGTCCGCCACGAGATCGAGCTGATCAGCCAGGAGCTCGCTGCGGACGTCAGTGGGCTGCAGGGCAGCGAGGCACTCTCGGCCAAGGACCTCGAGCTCGTCGCCGACCTGATCGTGTCGTTCGTGGTGACCACGGTCGAGCGCCTGACCGAGGATCCCGCAGCCGAGGTGCAGATCCTGGCCAGGACCCGCACACAGATCCTGATGCTCCTCGTCGGGGCACTCAACTGGCGTTCGCGCGACTGAGTCCCGAAGAGTCCGCGACTCGCTCACGACGCCGTGTGCCAGAGTCTGCCCATGGGACTCGCTGCCGACCTCGGCTATCAGCACGGCCGGGCCAATCCGCTGCGACGCGGGGTGAGATGGCTGGGCGGCACCAAGGCGGGTGGCTGGCTCTTCTCACGCACCCTGCGGCACCTCGACACGGCCATCGCCCGGCTCTCGCGCGGGCGGCACAGCGCGCCCGGGCTGCTCACCGGGCTTGCGGTGCTCCAGGTGACGACGACCGGCCGCAAGTCCGGGCAACCTCGAAGCAGCCACCTCATCGCGACGCCGTACGGCGACACCCTGGCGCTGCTCGGCACCAACTTCGGACAGGCCGGCACCCCCGCGTGGGTCCTCAACCTCGAGGCCGACCCGCGAGCAGTCGTCACCTACCGCGGCGCGCGGGTGGACGCGGTGGCGCGACCGGCGACCCCCTCGGAGGCGGCTGAGATCTTCGAGATCGCGACCGGCTTCTATGCCGGCTACCGCAACTACCGCGAGCGGGTCGGCGCCCAGCGGCGGATCAGGGTGTTCGTGCTCGAAAGGGCCTGACCGTCACGTCGGGGAGCGTGGCGTCGGCGGGCAGGTCGAGCACGTGCAGGATCGTGCCGGCCACTGTCTGGGGACTGATCCACTCAGAAGCGTCGTAGTGGCGGCCCTCCTGCTCGTGGACCTTCTCCTGCATCGGGGTCGCCGTGCGGCTCGGGAAGAGCGACGTGACCCGGACGCCGTGCTCGGCCTCCTCCGCCCGGAGAGCGTCCGCGAAGGCTCGCAGCCCGGCCTTGGAGGCGGCATAGGCCGACCAGTCGGCGCTCGCCGAGAGACCGGAGGTGGAGTTGACGAAGACGACGCTGCCTCCGCCCTGCCGCAGGTGGGGCAGCAGCTCACGCGTCAGGACGGCCGGTGCGGTCAGGTTGACCGCGAGCTGCTCCTCGAGGTCGACGAGCCTCAGCCTCGAGACGGGCGCGAGCTCGACAACGCCTGCCGCGTGCACGAGCGAGTGCACGGGTCCGTCGACCTGGCGGCCCAGGCCGTTGAGGGTCCCGGGCTCCGCGAGGTCGGCGACGAGGACCTGCGCCTGCGGAAGCTCGACACACAGCGTCGCCGCCTTCTCCTCGTCGCGGGCGAGGAGCACCAACGCGTCGCCCCGCTCGGCCAGGGCTCGCGCCAGGGCCGCACCGATCCCCGAGGTGGCCCCCGTCAGGACGTGCGTCCGGACGGTGCTCATCGGGTCAGGACGAGCTTGCCGAAGACGTCACCTGCGGCCATGGCAGCGAAGGCGTCGTGTGCCTGCTCCATCGGCACGACCCGGTCGATCAGGGGACGCAGGCCGGATGCGTCGAGCAGGGTGACCAGCGAGGCGAGCTCGGAACGCGTGCCCATGGTGGACCCGATGACCTGCAGCTGGAGGAAGAAGATGCGGGTCAGCTCGGCGTCCTGGAGGTCGGGGCCACTGGTCGCGCCGCTGATGACGATCTTGCCGCCGGGGCGCAGGGCCCGGATCGAGTGCGACCAGGTCGCCCGGCCCACCGTCTCCATCACGGCATCCACCTTGACCGGAAGTCGTGCGCCCGACTCGAACACCTCGTGCGCGCCGATCTCCAGCGCCCGGTGGCGCTTGGACTCGTCGCGGCTGGTGGCGAACACCTTGAGGCCACCGGCGCGGGCGAGGGTGATCAGGGCGGTCGCGACGCCGCCACCGGCGCCCTGCACCAGGACCGTGTCGCCGGCCTTGAGCCCGCCCTGGGTGAACAGCATCCGGTAGGCGGTGAGCCATGCCGTCGGCAGGCAGGCTGCCTCCTCGAAGCTCATCGACGCAGGCTTCGCGATCACGTTGCTCCGGGGCACCACGACCTTGTCGGCGAAGGTGCCCTGGTGGCGCTCCGAGAGGAGCGACCGCTTGGGGTCGAGGGTCTCGTCACCCGACCAGGCGGGGTCGCTGATCACGGCGTGGACGACGACCTCGTTGCCCTCCTCGTCGAGACCCGCTGCGTCGCAACCCAGGATCATCGGGAGTGACTCCTGCTTGAGACCGACCCCGCGCAGCGACCACAGGTCGTGGTGGTTGAGGCTCGCAGCCTTGACCGTGACCGTGGTCCAGCCATCAGGCGCGACCGGGTCGGGTCGCTCGCCCACCACCAGGCCGGAGAGCGGGTCGTCGGAGGAGAAGGCGTCGGCATACACGGCGAACATGTGCCGACCCTAGCGAGCACCCCCGTCGAGCGCGCGAAGCACCCGGAGACCGACGAGGTCGACGCTGCGCGCCTGGTTGCTCAGCACGACGACCGCATCACCGCGCTCGGGCCGGAACCCGGCGAATGACCTGTAGCCGCCCGTCCCACCGTTGTGCCACCAGAGCAGGTGCGGCTTGTCGACGCGCATCCAGCCCAGGCCGACGGCGGGCGCACCATCAGCGCGACGGACCTGGGTGAGGCGGATCGTCTCACCGAGCGGGGTGTCGTCCGGACGCAGCTGGGCGGCGAGGAAGCGCAGGAGGTCGTCGGCGGTCGACCGGAGGGCGCCGGCGCCGGGCATTCCCGCCAGCGGCCAGGCCGGCGCCGCCCTGCCGCGCGCGCGGACGCCGGGCACCAGCCGCGAGCGCTGGACGGCGTCGAGACGCGCGTCGACGGTGGTGTCGACGAGGCCGAGGGGTTCACAGATGCGTACGGCGACGAGGTCCTCCCACGACCGGCCCGCGGCGTGCGCCATCGCAGCCCCGAGCACGCCAGCCCCCAGGTTGGAGTAGTGCATCTTGCCGGTGCCCGGCGTGCGCTTGAGCCTTGCGGCGCCGAGGGCCGTCAGGAGGGCTTCGGAGGTCAGGGCGGCGTAGGGGTCGCGGCCGCGCATCATGGCGATGGAACCGCCCACGATCGGCAACGGAGCGTTGGGGAGACCGGACGTGTGGGTCGCGAGGTGCTCCAGGGTGATCTCGACGCCGCTGAGCGTGGGCACCGTTGTCCCGGCCGGCAGCAGCTCGCGCACCGGGGTCGTCAGGGACCAGTCACCACGCACGACGCCGTCGGCGAGCAGGATCGCGTTGAAGGTCTTGGTGATCGAGCCGATCTCGAAGAGGCTCCGACCGTCGAGCGCCCCACCGTCGACCGAGCGACCCCGGACGAGGCTCTCTGTGCCGCGGCGCACCCCGACGACCAGACCGGCGCGTCGCCGTACGCCGCGTTCGACCTCGGCCTGGACATTCGATTCCCACTCCCCCATGGGGCCAAGCGTAGGAAACGGCCGGTCAGCGGCGCGCGACCCCGTCGGCGCGGGCCGCCGCTGCCACCGCGGAGCTGACGGCGCCGGGCACGCGCGGATCGAACGGCGAGGGGATGATCAGGTCCTCGGACAGGTCGTCGCCGACGAGGTCGGCCAGCGCTGTGGCTGCGGCCAGCTTCATGTTCTCGGTGATCGCCGTCGCGTGCACGTCGAAGGCACCGCGGAAGATGCCCGGGAACGCCAGGACGTTGTTGATCTGGTTGGGGAAGTCGGAGCGTCCGGTCGCGACCACGCGAGCATATTTGTGTGCGACGTCGGGGTGGACCTCGGGCGTGGGGTTGGCCAGGCCGAAGATGATCGCGTCCGGGGCCATCGTGGCCACGATCTCCTCAGGCACCGTGCCACCGGACACGCCGATGTAGACATCGGCGCCGGCCATGGCATCTGCCAGCGTCCCGCGGCGACCGAAGTTGTCGGCCGTCGCCGCGGCCAACGCAGCCTTGACGGGGGTGAGGTCGGACCGCTCGGAGTTGACGACGCCCTGGCGGTCGATGACGGCGAGGTCGCGGACACCCGCACCGAGGAGGATCTTCGCCACGGCGACGCCGGCAGCGCCTGCGCCGGAGATGACCACGCGGGTGCCGTCGGCGGTGCGGCCCGTGAGGCGCAGCGCATTGGTCAGGGCAGCCAGCGCGACCACCGCAGTGCCGTGCTGGTCGTCGTGGAAGACGGGGATGTCGAGGCTCGCCTTGAGACGCTCCTCGATCTCGAAGCACCGGGGCGCGGAGATGTCCTCGAGGTTGATGCCGCCGAAGCTGGGAGCGAGCCGCTGGACGGTCTCGATGATCTCCTCGACGTCGGTGGTGGCCAGGCAGATCGGCACCGCGTCCACGCCACCGAACTGCTTGAACAGCACGGCCTTGCCCTCCATCACTGGCATGGCGGCTGCGGGGCCGATGTCGCCGAGCCCCAGCACGGCGGTCCCGTCGGTGACGACGGCGACGGTGTTGGGCACCCAGGTGTAGTGCTGGGTCATGCTCGGGTCGGCCGCGATCGCCTCGCAGACGCGGGCGACGCCGGGCGTGTATGCCAGTGACAACTCGTCCCGGCCGGTCAGTGCGACCGTCGAGACCGTCTCCATCTTTCCGCCGACGTGCAGGTCGAAGACGGGGTCACCGGCGTGCGGGTGCAGCTCCGGTTCCATGACTCGATCCTTCCACAGCTCAGCGCCCGGCCAGCATTCGTCCCGGGCGTGGGGAAGGCCACATTCGCAGGAGCACGACGCCGAGGACCGCGTCGCTGTCCACCGGCCCACGGTGTCTGGAGTCGACGCCCTCGCTCGGGTTGTCGCTCAGCAGCCACCAGCCGGGCGCTCCTGAGCGCAGCAGGCGCTGCTCGGTGGCCCGCTTGACTGCGACCGTGCCGTCGACGAACCGGGCGACCACCAGCGATCCGGGTGCCGGCCGCGCCCGGTAGGAGCCCAGCAGGCGATCCCCGTCGGACAAGGTGGGCTCCATCGACTGCCCGCGCACGACGGCCACCCCGAAACGGCCGGTCGCGTGCGCGGGACCCCGCTCCATGCCCCTCTTCACGCGGAGTAGTGTCGCAGTGATCCACGAGACATCACCTACCCGAGAGGACTGCGATGTTCTTGCAGCTCATTGCTCCCACCATCGACGTATCGGCGCACTGCGACCTCCCCTGCGGTGTCTATGACCCCGCTCAGGCGCGCATCGAGGCCGAGTCGATCAAGGCGCTCATCGCCAAGGTCGCCGACAACGACGACGCCGACTTCCGCACCCGTGCCATCGTGATCAAGGAGCAGCGCTCCGAGCTGGTCAAGCACCACCTGTGGGTGCTGTGGACCGACTACTTCAAGCGCCCGCACTTCGAGAAGTACCCGCAGCTCCACACCCTGGTCAACGAGGCCACCAAGCTGGCCGGCGCCGCCGGCACGAAGGGTGAGTTCGACGCCGCCAAGGCCGACGAGCTGCTGGCGAAGATCGACGAGATCGCCGAGATCTTCTGGGAGACCAAGAAGGCCTAACCAGAGCGGCGAAGCCTGACGACCTCCCCGGGCTGCTGCCTGCCAGCGCGATCACTGGACGCCGCCTCGGTCCGCACAGCCCGCAAGGGCGGCGGGACCGAGCGCGGCGTCCGGTGCGCCGGGGTGTTCATCGACGCTCAGGACACAGCAACATCGCGCAGCTTGAGGGTCTGGATCAAGAAGCGGGCCGCCTGACCGCCCTCGTCGAGCGCCAGGGCCAGTGCACCGGGGACGTCGAGCTCGTTCACGAGCAGGCCCAGGACCTCCTCGATCGCTGCGGTCGTGTCGGCCGTCGACCCCGCAGCCGCGTGGAGCCGGTCCAGGACCGCCGCCGCACCCGCGAACTCGTTGTCGGCGCACTCCCAGGGTTGGTCCCAAGGGCGGTTCAACAGGGCCAGCCGCACGGCGGCGCCGGGGTGGCGCTCAAGCAGATCGCTGACCAGCACGAGGTTCTGTGTCGACTTGGCCATCTTCACCCCGTCGAGACGGACCTCCCCGATGTGGACGGCGGTCCGGGCGAACGGGACCACCCCGGAGGCGGTCTCGGCGATCGCCGACTGGTATTCGTGATGGGGGAAGGCCAGGTCCACGCCGCCGAGCAGCACGTCCACCGAGTTGCCCACACAGGCCATCGCCATCGCGGCGCACTCTGCGTGCCATCCCGGCCGGCCCCATCCCCAGGGACTTGGCCACGCCGGGTGCCCGTCCGGGGAGGGCCTCCAGATGGCGACGTCGAAGGGTGAGTCGCGATCAGGCGCATCGGTCTGGTCACCGAACTGACGCGACGCCTCGAGTGCAGCCTCGTCCGAGAGGCCTGCGCGCGCGGGCAGCCCCTCTCCGCGGAAGTAGACGAACCCGCTGCGCTCGTAGGCGGCACCGGACGCGAGCAGGGCCGCGGCCAGCCGCTGGACGTCCCTGATGTGCCCCCTGGCATGCGGGCCCATGTCCGGCCTCGCGACGCCGAGGGCGCGCATGTCGCGGTCGAACAGGAACTCCTGGGTCAGCGCGAAGTCGTCGTAGGGCTCGCCCCGTCGTCGGGCTGCGGCCGTCAGGACATCGTCGACGTCCGTCACGTTGCGGCACACGATCGCGTCCACGCCGGTCGCGTGAGCGAGCGAGGCGATCAGGTCCGCCCACACGAACGTGGAGGCGTGGCCCACGTGCGTGACGTCGTACGGCGTTATCCCGCAGGTGTAGATACGAAGCGGACCTGGAGTGAGGACCCGACGCCCGGCGAGAACGAGAGGCATCGCCAACGGGACTTCGACTGGAAAGCGGCCGGCCGCTCCAACGACGCCGGGCAGATAGGTGGCAGATCGAGTCGTTGCGGGGTCCACGGTCCAAGTCTGCCCTACGAGGGGGCCCAGAGGCCTTCGCGCCAGTCGCCCGGTAAGGCCGAACGAATCGCGCCGACATGGCACACTGACGCCTCGATGCGCTTGACCGACCGCCGGGGCGCCAGGGTCCTCGAGAGGTGTGGAGGAGCGAATGAGTGAAGTCATTGCCGTCACCCATCCGGTCACCCCTCCCCTCGCCAAGACGGCGAACGTGGCGGCCAAGGCCTCGCTCGTGGTGCTTCTGCTCCTGGCGCTGCTCTATCCCGACCAGGGAAACCTGCGCGACAAGGCGGCCGGGATGCGCGCAGTCGGCTATCCGCTGGTGTCGTTCACGCTGCCGCTCCTGTGGTGGACGATGTGGCGAGAGCGGATGTCGTTTCCCTGGCTGGCGGACCTGCTGATCACCATCACGTGCTTCACCGACATCCTGGGCAACCGGTTGGACCTCTACGACCACGTGGTCTGGTTCGACGACTGGATGCACTTCATGAACACCGGCCTGCTCGCCGTCGCCTTCATCCTCCTCACCCTGCCTCGCAGCAGCGGGCTGCTGCGAACCGTGGAGCGGGCCCTGGCCTTCGGCGCCACGTCGGCCATCGCCTGGGAGCTGGCCGAATACTTCGCTTTCATCAGCCGGACGTCGGCGCGGGCCTTCGCCTACGGAGACACCCTGGGCGACCTTGCCCTCGGCACCCTCGGCGCCGTGGTCGGCGCCGTCATCGTGTACCGCCTCTGGCAGCGCGACCGGCTCTGTGATTCCACCGTGACCCTGCCTCGCGAGCGTGTCCGGGCCTGACGTCACCCGTGGGGTCGCTTCTGGGGCCGTGGCTAGGGTTGGGGGCACCATGGATGACCTCCCCCGAAGTCCGATCCCTCCTGACACACACGTCCTCGATCCCAGGACAGTCAGGAGGTGGATCCGATGAACGAGTTCGTCATGCTGGGCATCGGCCTGGTCCTCACCGTCGGGACCGGGCTCTTCGTCGCTTCCGAGTTCGCGCTGGTCAATCTGGACCGACACGACCTGGAGACCCGCGAAGCGGGCGGGGAGAAGCGCCTGGGTCCCACGATCAAGGCGCTGCGGATCACGTCCACCCACTTGTCCAGTGCCCAGCTCGGGATCACGCTGACGACCCTGCTGACGGGTTACACCTTCGAGCCGGCCGTGAGCTCGATGCTCGCGGAGCCACTGGCCGGTGCCGGGATCTCCGGGGGTGCCGCCACCGCCATCGGGTCGGTCGTGGGCATCCTCCTCGCCACGTTGTTCTCGATGGTGATCGGCGAGCTGGTCCCCAAGAACTTTGCCCTCGCCGTCCCGCTGGCGACCGCCAAGCTCGTCATCCCGTTCCAGGCGATGTTCACGGCCGTCTTCAAGCCGGTGGTGCTCCTGCTCAACAACACCGCCAACTCACTGATCCGTGCCATGGGTGTCGAGCCCAAGGAAGAGATCACCGCAGCCCGGAGCGCGGACGAGCTGACCTACTTGATCCGTCACTCCGCACTGGCCGGCCTCCTGGAGCAGGACGACGCGACACTGCTCGACCGCACTCTTCGCTTCACGCAGCGTGACGCCTCGGAGGTCATGACTCCCCGCATCCGGATGACGTCGGTGCAGCAGCACGACACCGCTGACGCCGTCATCGCCGCTGCCGCAGCCAGCGGTCACTCGCGGCTCCCCGTCGTCGACGACGGTCCCGATGACATCGTGGGTCTCGTCCACGTCAAGCAGGCCTTCGCCGTCCCCCTGAGCGAGCGCACGAAGACGACTGCGGCCGACCTGATGATCGATCCCATGCGCGTGCCCGAGACCATCGGCGCGTCCGCGCTCCTCGACCAGCTGCGTGGTGTTGGTCTGCAGATCGCCGTGGTCACCGACGAATACGGGGGCACGGCCGGCATCGTGACCCTCGAGGACCTCGTCGAGGAGATCATCGGCGAGCTCGAGGACGAGCACGACAGATACCACTCGGCCCTCACCCGGCGAGGCAGGTCGATCTCGTTCGACGCCACCTGGCGGCCCGACGAGGCCCGTGACCGCACCGGCGTCGACGTGCCGGAGGACGATGACTGGGACACGGTCGCCGGCTACCTGTCCACCCAGCTGGGTCGTATCCCCGAGGTCGGTGACGAGCTGTCCGTGCCGGGCGGACGGTTGCGCGTCGAGCGCACCGAGGGTCACAGCGTGAGCCGTGTGCAGTTCATCCCTGAGGACCCCGCCAGCACGCATCCTGACTCGAGCACTCCGGCGGCGAGGAGGAGCAACGCATGAGCGAGTATCTTCCCGGGCTGGTGTGGCTGGTCGTCCTGCTCGCCGCAAACGCGTTCTTCGTGGGCGCAGAGTTTGCCGTGATCTCGGCACGCCGGTCCCAGATCGAGCCTCGGGCCGCGCAGGGCAGCCGGGCCGCCAGGACGACGCTCTGGGCGATGGAGCACGCCACCCTGATGCTGGCCACGAGCCAGCTCGGCATCACGATCTGTTCCCTGCTGATCCTCAATGTCTCCGAGCCGGCCATCCATCACCTGTTGGAATATCCGCTCGGACTCACCCCGCTGAGCGCCGACATGATCAGTGTCCTGGCCTTCGTGGTGGCGCTGCTGCTGGTGACCTACCTGCACGTCGTGTTCGGCGAGATGGTCCCCAAGAACATGGCTTTCTCGGTGCCCGACCGGGCCGCACTGCTCCTCGCGCCGCCCCTTGTCCTCGTCTCGCGCGCCTTCAAGCCGGTGATCTGGGTCCTCAACGGGATGGCCAACGCCGTCCTGCGGGTCTTCGGGGTGCAGCCGAAGGAAGAAGCCACCAGCACCTACACCCTTGAACAGGTCGCCGGCATCGTGGAGCAGTCCCGCCGTGAGGGCACCCTGGGTGACTCCGGCCCGCTGACCGGGGCCTTCGAGTTCACCGACCGGGTCGCCCAGGACATCGAGGTCGCCCTGGGCGAGGTCGTGCTCCTGGCGGCGGGGGCGACCCCTGCCGACGTCCAGCGCGCGGTCGTCGAACACGGCTTCTCCCGACACGTGATCGCCGACGAGGAGGGTGAGCCGGTCGGCTACGTCCACATGAAGGACGTGATGGAGCTGACCGGTGACGACTTCCTGCGCCCACTGCCCGCCAAGCGGATCCGCCGCCTCATCGCCATTCCGCGCACGCTGGAGCTCGAGGACAGTCTCGCCCGCATGCGTCAGCACGGCTCGCACGTGGCGAAGTCGGTGGACGAGGCAGGAGCCACCCGGGGACTGCTGTTCCTGGAGGACGCCATCGAGGTGCTCGTCGGCGAGATCCATGACGCCACAGGCGCCTGACCACCCCCGTCCTGACTCGCGCACCCCGTCCACGACCGACGAGTTGATCGCGGTGCCGCACGCGAGAAGGACGACGCAGTCCGACCCGGCTAGTGTGTGCACGGCCATCTGGCTCCGACGCACACGAGGACGGGACGCACGCGATGAGTGCCGCTAGCAGTGACGAGAGCGTGATCGGCGAGCCCGCCCGTGCCGACGTCGAGCTGAGGCTGCCGTGCGACCGGGCCTACGCGTCCGTCCTGCGCACCACCACCGCGGGACTGGCCGCGCGCCTCGACTTCACCATCGATGACATCGAGGACCTGCGCATCGCCGTCGCGGAGGCCAGCGCACTGGTGCTGCCGGTGGCCGACCCCGGAGCCGACCTGCGGGCCAGGTTCTACCTGGGGGCGGGTCGGATGACGGTCGAGGTCGAGGCCGCCGCGATGGACGGACCGGCCCCGGATCGCGAGAGCTTCGCCTGGCAGGTGCTGGACACGCTCGCCATCAACGCCGCCGTGGAGTCCGAGCAAGGGGTCTTCCGGGTGCGGTTCACGATCGCATCCCCACTCGCTGTGGGGGCCAGCGACACCGACCCACCAGGTGCAGAGCTCTGAGATGACTCAGGACGCCACGGGGGACGGCGCGATCACGGACGACACGGACGACACCGACGACGCGCTGGCGGCACCGACCAGGACCGAGGTCACGCGCAGGCGCAGCGCGGCGCTCTTCGTCGCCCTGCGCGACGCGGATGGCTCCGCGGTCGCTCAGGGCACGGCTCGCGACGACCTCGTGCACCTCCATCTGCCGCTGGTGGAGCACTGCGCTCGCCGGTTCCGCCACCGGGGCGAGCCCTACGAAGACCTGGTCCAGGTCGGGACGATCGGCCTGATCAAGGCGATCGACCGGTTCGAGACCGACCGCGAGGTGGAGTTCTCGACCTTTGCCACCCCGACGATCATCGGCGAGATCAAGCGCCACTTCAGGGACAAGGGCTGGGCCATCCGGGTGCCGCGCCGCCTGCAGGAGCTGAGGATGCAGATCACCGCGGCCACGGCTGACCTCAACCAGAAGCTCGGCCGCTCCCCCACTCCCCGCGAGCTGGCAGAGCTGATCGGCTGCAGCGTCGAGGAGATCATCGAGGGGATGGAGTCGAGCAACGCCTACTCCACGCTGAGTCTCGACGCCAGCGACGGCTCCGAGGACGGTCCGCCCAGCATGCTCGACATGCTCGGGGTGGACGACCACAACCTCGAGCACGTCGAGCTCCGCGAATCGCTCAAGCCACTGCTCGACGTGCTCGATCCCCGCGAGAAGCGCATCCTGCTGCTGCGCTTCTTCAAGAACATGACCCAGTCGCAGATCGCGGACGAGATCGGGGTCTCCCAGATGCACGTGTCGCGCCTGCTCACCAAGACCCTCAAGCAGCTGCGGGTCTCGCTCGAGCAGGACTAGGACCGCGAGTCGGGGTCGAGCGCCTCGATGCTCGTGGGGTGCAGCAGGCCAGCGATGACGATGAGTGCCACCACCGCCAGTCCGGCTGCCAGCACCACGGTCTCCCCGGTCCTCATGTTCCACGCCAGGCCGAGCGCGATGAGCTGGGCGAGCAGGATCGGACCTCTCGGCCAGGTCTGCCCGTGGGTGATGAGCCAGGCGCTGACCAGAAGCAGCCCCCCGAAGGCGGCGAAGAAGACGGCCGTCGTCAGCCCCATGGTCAGCCGGCCACCCGTCACGTCAGCGAGCTCGAGCACGGCGAGCGCGAGCAGGAGCACTCCTTCGACGGCGCTGAGGGAAGCCGCGGTCACCAGCGGAGGCGGGACGGAGCCGCCGATGTCGTTGTCCACGAGGCCCAGCCTATGCGTGGTGCAGGAAGGGCGTTTGTGACGGAAGTGACCCTGTCGGGGGGTTGTTTATCGACCGACTTCTTGCGACTCTTGGCAGGCGCTCGTGAATGCGTTCACGTGTCTGCTCTCTGAGCACAGCGCCCGGGCTCCGCTGACTGCCCGCACACAGCCCGTAGAACTGAAAGAGGACCCCCCAGCCATGGATTGGCGCTCACGCTCTGCTTGCCTCGACGAGGACCCGGAGCTGTTCTTCCCGATCGGCAACACCGGTCCGGCCATCCTCCAGATAGAGGAGGCCAAGCAGGTGTGCCGACGCTGCGAGGTGCGCGAACAGTGCCTCGCGTGGGCACTGGAGGCCGGGCAGGACCACGGCGTCTGGGGTGGACTGAGCGAGGACGAGCGCCGTTCGCTCAAGAGGCGCAACGCCAGGGCCCGCGTCCGCACCGCCTGACCCATCATCCAGGGCGGACTCGGGCCATCAGTCCAGCGGGACGTCGACCTGGACCCGCGCCCCGTCGCCGCTCCTGGCGGCGCCCATCTCGAGGATGCCTGCGAGCTCTGACTCGACCAGGGTTCGCACGATCGACAGTCCGAGACTGGTCGTCGAGTCCAGCTCGAACCCCGGGGGCAGGCCCACCCCGTCGTCCTCGACGCTGACATGGAGCCGACCGACGATCCGGTTGGCGGTGACCAGGATGCGACCTGCACTCTCCCCGGAGTCGTCCGCCTGGGGATAGCCGTGCTCGACGGCGTTCTGCACGATCTCGGTCAGGACCATCGACAGGGCGGTCGCGGTCTCCGAGGAGAGCACGCCGAACGACCCCTCGCGCACGATCTGCACCCGACCACCCACAGCACCCACGTCGGTGACCATCCGGCACAGGCGGTCGGCGACGTCGTCGAACTCGACGTTCTCCTCGACCGCCTGACTGAGCGTCTCGTGCACGATCGCGATGGATCCCACGCGACGGACCGCTTCCTCGAGCGCCGCCCGGGCCTCCGGCTGCCCGATCCGGCGTGCCTGGAGGCGCAGCAGGGCAGCCACGGTCTGGAGGTTGTTCTTGACCCGGTGGTGGATCTCGCGGATGGTCGCGTCCTTCGTGACCAGCTCCCGGTCCCGGCGCCGCAGGTCGGTGACGTCCCTCAGCAGCACGACCGCCCCGATCCGCTCGCCGTGCGGGCGCAACGGGATGCTGCGGACGATGAGAGCGGCCTCCTCGGTCGCGATCTCGGTGTCGCGATCCGTGCGGCCACCCAGGACGGCGCTGAGGGTCTCCTCGTCGGGCCGCCGGCGCGGCGGGACGAGCTCGCGGGTCAGGTCGGCGAGGACGAGATTGGTCATGTCCCCGTGCAGCCCCAGCCGTCGATAGACCGAGAGCGCGTTGGGGCTTGCGTAGGCCACGCGCCCGGCGAGGTCGAGGCGCAGGAACCCGTCACCGACGCGTGGCGAATCGGCGTGATCACTGCGCTGACCCTCGTAGGGGAACCAGCCGCCGGCGATCATCTGGGTGAGATCGGCGGCCGTCTGCAGGTAGGACAGCTCCAGCCGGCTCGGTGTGCGCACCCCGAGAAGGTTGGTGTTGCGGGCCACCAGCGCGATGATCCGGCCTGCTCGGCGTACGGGAATGACCTCCACCCGCACCGGGACGTCGTCTCGCCACTCCGGGTCACCTTCGCGGACCAGTCGGCCCGTCGCGTGTGCCTCGTCCAGCATCCGGCGCCGTCCGCTCGGCACGAAGGTCCCGACCAGGTCGTCCGCCAGGGCCGTCGGGCCGGTGGTGGGGCGCATCTGGCCCCCGGCCCAGAACCCGCCACCGTCCCGGTCGGGCAACCAGAGCACGAGGTCCGCGAAGGACAGGTCGGCGATGATCTGCCAGTCGGCCATCAATCGGTGCAGCCAGGCGAGGTCGTGGTCGTCGAGGTCGGTGTGCGCGCGGACGAGCTCGATGAGGGACGGCACGAGGCCCACCCTAGAGTCTGGCAAGATGCCCCCATGGTCATCGGGTATTGGCGGGGGGTCCTCAAGACGGGTCTCGAGGTTCCCGTCGACAGACCTCTGGACGACCTCACGGCCGAGCTGACCACCATGCTCGGTTCCCCCGACCCCGAGCAGCGCGACGGCACCGCGTTCCCGGCCCTCTCGACCTGGATCGAGCGAGGGGTGTACGACGACCTGCTGGCCGGCCTGGGCGACGGCATGGCCGCCGGCCTCGCCGTCGGGATCGGCGAGCGTGACACCGACACCGTGTTCCGACGCAGCTTCTCGGTCCTGGCGCTGGCGGAGTGCCTCGCGCGCGACAACCAGCAATACCTCCTGCCGGGCACGAAGATCTTCGAGTGGGGTGACCGCATCGCCTCCTGGTTCCTGCGTGAGCAGGACACCCGCGGCTACGTCCCCGGGAAGGGCTGGGCCCACGCCCTCGCCCACGGGTCGGACGCGATCGGGACGCTCGCACACTCCCCGCACTTCGCCACCAATGAGCTGACCGTGCTGCTCGACGTGCTGGCCGACCGGCTCCTGATGCAGGAGTCCGAGCTGCTGGTGGCCGGCGAGACCGACCGCATGGCCGCGGCGACGATGCAGATCCTGCGGCGCAACGTCGTCAGCCTCAAGGTGCTGGAGCCATGGGTCATGCGGATCGCCCAGGCGGCCAACCCGTTCGCCCACAGCGGCGACCTCGACCCCTACCTCGTGACGGGCAACGCGCAGGCCTTCCTCCGCTCGCTGCACCTGCAGCTCCAGCTGGCGGCAAGTCCACCCCAGGTGCGGCCCGACCTGATCCTGGTCCTGGTCGAAGCGCTCAAAGAAACCAATTCACCGTTTCTTACGTCACAGGGCACCCACAACTGATCGAAGGCCCCGTCACAGCCTTTCGCCATGCTCTAGCGTTCGCCGCATGACTGAGGACATCAAAGGGCACAGCGGCGAGCTCGCCGTCTCCGTAGCCCGCGCTCACGGAGTCGAGACCATGTTCACCCTCTCGGGAGCGCATGTCTTCCCCATGTACGACGGCGCCGTGAAGGCCGACCCCCGATGCGGCTCCTCGACGTCCGCCACGAGCAGACGGCTGCCTTCGCTGCAGAGGCCACCGGCAAGCTGACCCGGGTGCCGGGACTTGCTGTGCTCACAGCGGGCCCCGGTGTCACCAACGGTCTCTCGGCGATCGCCCAGGCGCAGTTCGCCGGCTCGCCGATGGTGGTCGTCGGGGGGCGCGCCCCGAGCAACCGCTGGGGCACCGGCGCCCTGCAGGAGATCGACCACCTGCCGATCGTCGCCCCGGTGTCCAAGCAGGCCCGCACCCTCCACACGCCCGACGACGTGGCGGCCGGCTTCGACGACGCGTTCACCGTCGCGCGCTCATCGCACCGCGGACCAGTGTTCGTCGACGTACCCATGGACGCGTTCTTCGGCGTCGGCTCCGGTTCTGCAGGCGCTGGGGTGGCCGTCGCGGCCGTCGAGCCCGACGGCGACGACATCTCGCGCATCGCCGACCTGCTCGCGCAGTCACGGCACCCGCTGATGGTGCTCGGGACCGACGTGTGGGGCGACCACGCCGAGGAGGCGGCCCTGCGGATGGTGGAGTCCCTCGGCATCCCGGCGCTCACCAACGGCATGGGCCGCGGGATCCTGCCGGGTGGACACCCGCTCCTGGTCACCAAGGCGCGAGGCGTCGCGCTCAACAGCGCCGACCTCGTCATCGTCGTCGGCACGCCCCTCGACTTCCGCCTCGGCTACGGCGCCTTCGGCGGCAAGGACGGGGCCACGCCCGCCAAGGTCGTGCACGTCGCCGACTCACCCGGCCAGCTGGCCCAGCACGCCCAGCTCGAGGCCACGGCGGCAGGCGACCTCACGTCGGTCTTCGACGGTCTGGTCACGGCCGTCCAGGGCGGGCGCAGCACTCCCGACTGGTCGGGCTGGACAGCTGAGCTGGCCGACGTGGTCAAGGCCAACGCCGCCAAGGACAACGAGCTCCTCACCGCCGAGGCCGACCCGATCCACCCCGCCCGCATCTATGGCGAGCTGGTCCCCCGGTTGGCCGACGACGCTGTCGTCATCGGCGACGGTGGCGACTTCGTCAGCTTCGCCGGGAAGTTCGTCGAGCCCAAGCGGCCCGGCAGCTGGCTCGACCCCGGCCCCTACGGCTGCCTCGGTGCCGGCCTGGGCGCTGCGATCGCGGCGCGGGTCGCTCGACCTTCCGCCCAGGTGACGCTGCTGCTCGGCGACGGCGCGGCAGGGTTCTCGCTGATGGACGTCGACACGCTCGTCCGCCACAACCTGCCGGTCGTCATGGTGATGGGCAACAACTCGGCCTGGGGCCTGGAGAAGGGACCCATGCAGATGATCTATGGCTACGACGTCATCGCCGACCTGGCCCAGCAGACTCCCTACCACCAGGTCGTCACCGCGCTGGGCGGCGCCGGCGAGCAGGTCACCGACCCCAAGGAGATCGGTCCGGCCCTGGACCGGGCCTATGCCTCGGGCGTGCCCTACCTCGTCAACGTGATCACCGACGTCGAGGCGGCCTACCCACGCAACACCCTGGGCATCTGAAGAGCCTGCGGATCCGCCGCATCCGCCCCGGGGAGCACCTCGGGGCGGGAGCGGTGTGCCTGGCGGCATACGAACCCTTCTTCACCGGGGCCGAGGACTTCTATCGCGAGCGGGTGGGCGACGTGGCGCGCCGCGACGCCGAGGCGGAGGTCTGGGTCGCGGTCGACGGCGACGAGGTGCTCGGTTGCGTGACCTACTGTCCGCCGGGCTCGGTGTGGCGGGAGATCAGCAGGGACGACGAGGGCGAGTTCCGGATGCTGTCGGTGGCCCCGAGCGCCCGGGGCAGGGGCGTCGGTATGGCGCTGGCCCGCACCTGCGAGGAGCGGGCGCGGTCGCACGGTGCCGTGGCGATGGTGCTCTCGTCGCTGGCCGTGATGACCGCGGCGCACGCCGTCTATGCGCGACTGGGCTACGAGCGCCTGCCGGAGCGCGACTGGAGTCCTGCCCCTGACGTGCACCTGATCGCGTTCGGGAAGCAGCTCGACTGAGCTCCGCTGCCGATCAGCAGGTGCGCGCCGTGTCCGGGTCCGCGATGTCGTCGAAGCACACGGTGCCGCGGGGTATCGCGCCCATCTTGTGACCGCGGAAGCCGGTCCAGGTGAAGACGTCCCACGCATCGCCGTCCCCGGTGTGGACCGCGGTGACCAGGCTCCCGCCGGTGGTCAGCCAGGTCCGCAGACCAGCGCCTCCGGCGGTCACACCGGAGCCGAGCTCGATGTCACCGACGACCTCGTAGGGCACCATCCGGTCGCGGTCCTGACCGAACACCGTCATCCTCGAGCTCACCGCGTCGTCGGCGGCGGCGACCACGGACGCCCCGTCGGAGAGCACACCGAGTGGCTGCTGGGTGAAGACCACCGGATCGGGACCCAGGTCGAGCGGCTGTTCGACACGTCGGCCGTCCTCGTTCGCGACCACGAGGGTGGGGTCGCCGCCGCCGGCCTCGACCCGGACGTCGTAGCGGTAGCCGACCCGCGAGGAGAAGGTCCCGCCCACGCGGACGACCTCGTCGGCGACCGGCGCGACCCTGGGCGGGGCGTCCCGCTCCCCCGGCTCACAGGCGCGCCCCTTCGCCGGGCCGCCGAGCTCGACGACCCGGCACGGCTCGTCGGCCGGCATCGGCTCGAGGACCCCGTCGTCGCGCAGGACCCACTCGACGAGACTGACGACCAGGCGCTCCGGGCGTGCCACGTTCATGCCGCCCATGTATTCGGCGAAGGCGTTGTGCGAGCTGCTGGAGAACAGCCGGCCGTCCTCGATCCAGTAGTCGCGGATCTGGACCAGCTGGTAGTAGTCGCCGACCGGGGCGTCGTCGGGGACCGGCGCGGTGCCGCGCATCAGCAGCCCCGGGGAGCTCTGTGGCGCCTCGACCAGCAGGCCGTCGCGCAGGTCCAGCACGACCACCAGCTGGTCCATCACGTCGTCGGTCGCCTCGTGGTAGATCACCAGCTCCTGGTCGCCGTCGCGGTCGGCGTCGATCGGCGCCAGCGCATCGACCCCGATCGAGGTGCCGATGTCGATCACGCCGAAGGCACGGTCCCCCGACCCGCTCAGCGTGGTCTGCAGCCGCACACGACCGTCGAAGTCCTCGCTCGGCTCAGCCAGGAGCTGCACCGTCTCGACGGTGCCGTCGCCGTCGAGGTCGAGTCGAGGCCGGGCGGACGCCTTCGCCCGGGGCCAGTCGACGCCCACGTCGGTCGGCAGCACGACCTGGGGCGTCGGGCCAGCCGGCCGGGGCCCCTCGTGCCTCTGGGGCAGGCCGGCCAGCACGACCGCGGAGGTCGCGACGACGGCCAGACAGGCGGCAGCAGCCATCAGGACAGGGGTCCGCCGCCACAACGGCACGATCGACGCGGGCAGGGGCCGGTCGGACAGGTCCTCGGACTGGACCGAGCCGGCGCGCGCCGAGAACGCCTCGGCGAGACGGGCTTCGAGATCGTTCATGACCTGTCCTCCTTGTCCCCGAGGATTCGTTCGAGCACGTCGAGCGCGCGACTGGCGGTCGACTTCACCGTCCCGGGGCTGATGCCGAGAGCGTGGGCGATCTCCGCCTCGGAGAGCCCCGACCAGTAGCGCAGCACCAGCACCTCGCGCTGTCGCGGCGCGAGAGCCTTGACCGCGTCGAGCAGCTCGCGGTGCTCCTCCGCCACGACGGCACGGTCTTCTGGTCCTTCCGGTTCGAGCGGCCTGGGCGGCACGTAACCGCGGACGGTGCGCCGCCGGCGCAGCATCGACCGCGCTCCGTTGACCACCGAGACCCGCAGGTAGCCGACCGCCGCGGACGGGTCCCGCAGTCCCCCACTGCGCCGGGCGAGCGCGGTGAAGGCGTCCTGGACGACGTCCTCGGCGCTGGCGAGGTCATCGACCAGGAGCACGGCCAGGCGAACCAGACCGAGCCGGTGCGCGGCATACAGCTCCGCGAGCTCCACCTGCCGTACCGGCTCCTGCACCTCGATCGTCACACCCCCTATGACGTCGCAGCCACCCCGAGGTTGCTCGACGCGCCCGACTTCTCGGCCCAACCTAGGATCTGCCCATGACCGAGCAGCACGCGACACTCACGTTCACCGTGACCGACGACGACACCGCCCTGGCCGTGGGGAGCGGCTCGTTGCCGGTCCTGGGCACTCCGCGGGTGCTCGCGTGGTGCGAGGCAGCGACCTGCGCAGCGATCGAGTCGGCGCTGCCCGACGGGTCCACGAGCGTCGGCACCCGTGTCTCGCTCGAGCACGTCGGCGCCAGTCCCGTGGGCGCCGTGCTCGAGGTCACCGCGACGAGCGTCCACGTCGATGGCCGCCTCCACCGGTTCTCCGTCGCCGCCCGGCACGCCGGCGGGACCGCCAAGGACACCAAGGTGGTGGCCACCGGGGAGGTCACCCGGGTGGTCGTCGACGCGGAGCGGTTCCTCTCCCGGGTCTGACCCGGGCCGGCGGCGACGTCCCCGCTCAGGCGGGGAAGTCGCCGCTTCGTGCCTGCACAAAGCGAAGGAGTCCCCGCCTGGGCGGGGACTCCGACAGAAAAACTTCGCTCAGGCGTTGGGGCGCTTGCCGTGGTTCGCGCCCTTCTTCTTGCGAGCGCGGCGCTTGCGTCCGGTCTTGCCCATAATGACCTCCGTGGATCGATGTGCCCTGGACTGAGTGCCCGTACAGGGCATCGGTCATCCTCCCAGACGCGAGCGCCAAGAGCGAATCAGACCGCTCGCCGATCAGCTCTCGTTGAGGCGGAACTGCACCTGGCGGATCTGGACCCGCACCCGGTCGCGCAGCTCGTCGGGGGCCCGCTCGGAGCAGGACCGGGCGACGATCTGCTTGACGGTGCGCTGGAGGTCGTACTTCTCCAGGCAGGGGCCGCACTCGTCGAGGTGCACCTGCACCTGGGCGCAGTCGGCGTCGTCGAGCTCGTTGTCGAGGAAGAAGACGATCCGCTCGAGGTAGTCGGCGCAACCGTCGCCGGAGTCGTGGGTCATCAGCTGACCTCCGTCGGTGCGGAGTCGGTGCGGGGTAGCAGGTCGTTGGCTCGCACGTGGTCGGCGAGCATGTCGCGCAGCTGGCGTCGTCCGCGGTGCAGGCGGGACATCACGGTGCCGATGGGGGTGTTCATGATCTCGGCGATCTCCTTGTAGGGAAAACCCTCGACGTCGGCGAGATAGACCGCCAGGCGGAACTCCTCGGGCAACCGCTGCAGGGCGCTCTTGACCTCGGAGTCGGGCAGGTGCTCCAACGCCTCCATCTCCGCCGACTTCAGACCGGTGGAGCTGTGGGACTCGGCCCGCGCGAGCTGCCAGTCCTCGACGTCCTCGGCCATCGACTGCTGCGGCTCGCGCTGCTTCTTGCGATAGGAGTTGATGTAGGTGTTGGTCAGGATGCGATAGAGCCAGGCCTTGAGGTTGGTCCCCGGCTTGAACTGGTGGAACGCCGAGAACGCCTTGGCGAACGTCTCCTGCACCAGGTCCTCGGCATCGGCGGGGTTGCGCGTCATCCGCATCGCCGCGCCATAGAGCTGGTCGAGGAAGGGCAGCGCATCGCGCTCGAACCGGGCCGAGCGCTCGTCGGCGTTCTCGGTCTCGCGCAGGTCGTCAGCAAGGGATTCAGTCATCGCCTGCCACACTACCGCCGCCCGGGCATCGTCGAGCAGCTCGTCCTCGAAGTCGATGGTTGCCATCACGACAGGCACAACAAGAGGCGTACGGCGACCATTCCCCGCGTCTCAGCCGACACCGGCGATGTCGCGCACCAACCACTCCAGCGTGGACTCCACGACGATCCCGAGCGCCTCGGCCTGCGAGATCTCCGCCCGCTTGGGGACCTTGAGCCCGTGGTCGGCCTCGGGGATCACGGTCAGGTCGAGGCCGGCGACATCGTCGGGGAACTCGTCGGGCCGGCCCATGGCGTCGCGCTCGCCCTGCACCACCAGGATCGGCAGCCCGGCGGACCGCAGCTCCTCGACCCGGCTCTTCTCGGGCCTCCCGGGCGGGTGCAGCGGGAAGGACAGGGCGAGCACGCCGCGAGCGCCCAGGGACTTCGCGCAGCGCGCTCCCGACCTGGCCCCGGCGGAGCGCCCCCCGACCACGAGCGGGGTCCGGCCGCGCATGGCGTCGGCGGCTGCGGTGAGCCCGGCGTCCAGGGTGGCGGGCGGGGTCGCGATCTTGCGCCCCGCGACGTGCCAGGGCTGCTCGAAGAGCATCACGCTCACGCCGTTGCCCGGCAGCGCCTGGGCCAGCGCCTCCAGGTCGGGCGCGTCGATCCCGCGCCCGGCGCCGTGGCTCAGCAGCAGGGTCGCGACCGGGCTGGTCGCCCGCCGGACGTGGAGCCGGCCCTCGCCGTACGGCGTGTTGATGCTGCGCACCTCGGCCTTCCTCATGGCGTGCCCTCTCTCATGCAAGTGCCTCCTCGAGGGGAAGTGGCTGGACGAGCTCGGGGCCGTTGTTGCGCACGTTGCTGACCAGGGGTGCGACGGGATAGGCCTCGAGGTTTCCCGGGGCGGCGGGGACCAGCAGCTCGGTCCGGCCAGCGGTGCGTGGGTCGAGCCACTCGGCCCAGCGGTCGCGCTCGACCATCAGCGGCATCCGGTCGTGGATGTGGCCGAGCGAGTCCTCCGCCTCGGTGGTCAGGACCGTGCAGGTCCAGCGGAACCGGTCGGGGTCGCCGTCGGCGCGGGCGGGGTCGCGCCAGATCTCGTAGAGCCCGGCCATCGCGAGGACACCGCCGTCAGCGGGGCGGATGAAGTAGGGCTGCTTGACCGGCTTGCCCTTCGCATTGGTCTGCGAGGTGGGATACCACTCGTAGTAGCCGTCGGCCGGGAGCAGGCAGCGCCGGACGGCGAAGGCCCGCTTGAAGGCCGGCTTCTCGGCGACCGTCTCCATCCGGGCGTTGATCATCCGGTTGCCGATGCTCGGGTCCTTGGCCCACGACGGGACCAGCCCCCAGGTCAGCACCCGCAGCTGGCGCTCGGGCGGCTCGGGGCTGTCCTTGCTCGGGGGGCGCTCGACGACTGCATAGACCTGCTTGGTGGGCGCGATGTTGTAGTCGGCTGCGAGCGGGACGGGGGTGCGATCCTCGACGACCTCGAACTCATCGATCAGGTCCTCCGGCCGGCGGGAGGAGGCGTAGCGACCACACATGGCAGCCAGACTAGTGAGATCCGCGAGATGAGCCAGTGCCCGACCAGAGGGGCCGAGCAGACCAGTGCCCCATCAGGTGGGGCACCCTGCCAGCAGATCGTGTAGGAAAGAGCCATGACCGTCACCAGACTGCTCGCTCGTCCGATGCTTGCCTCGATGTTCGTCGTCGGTGGCATCAACTCGCTCAAGAACGCCACCTCGTTGGCGCCGGCAGCGCAACCTGTCACCGACAAGGTGGTGCCGATGATGCAGAAGGCCGTGCCGCAGGCACCCATCCCGACCGACCCGGTCACGCTGGTCCGGCTCAACGCGGCGGTCCACATCCTCGCCGGCGCTGCCCTCGCGACCGGACGGGCGCCCCGGCTGTCCTCGGCGGTCCTCGCTGCCTCGCTCGTCCCCACGACGATGGCTGCCCACCGCTTCTGGGAGGAGTCCGACCCGGCCGCGAAGGGCAACCAGAAGGTCCACTTCTTCAAGAACGTCTCGATGATGGGCGGCCTGCTGCTCGCCGGTGTCGACACCGACGGCAAGCCCGGCCTGCCCTGGCGCGCCCGCCGGCTCGCCAAGGACGCCAAGCGCGAGGCGGGTCAGCTGGCCAAGGACGCACGTCGCGAGGCGAAGCTGGCGAAGGCTCAGCTGACCTGATGGTCGGCAGCCCCCTCGCCGACCCCTGGCCCGCACCGCGCCCCACCTCGCCGGTCACCAGCACGATCTCGTTGCCGGGCAGCAAGTCGCTGACCAACCGCGCGCTGATCCTGGCGGCGCTGGCCGACGGACCCAGCGTCGTACGCCGACCGCTCCGCTCGCGCGACACCTTGTTGATGACCGCCGCGCTGGCCGCGATGGGCATCGGTGTGGTCGACGAGGGGGACGACTGGCGCATCACCCCCGCCGACCTGACCCACGACGCTGACGTCGACTGCGGGCTGGCCGGGACGGTGATGCGGTTCGTGCCGCCGGTGGCCGGTTTGTCGACGGGGCGCATCAGCTTCGACGGCGACCCGCACATGCGCAACCGGCCCGTCGGCGAGGTGCTCGCCGCGCTGGGGGGTCTCGGGGTCGACATCGACGACGGCGGCCGCGGTTCGCTCCCGTTCACCGTCCGCGGCCACGGGTCGGTGCGCGGTGGGACGGTCGTGATCGACGCCAGCGCGTCCTCGCAGTTCATCTCCGCGCTCCTGCTGGCCGGCGCGCGATATGACGAGGGCGTCGACGTGCGCCACGACGGCAAGCCCGTGCCGTCGCTCCCCCACATCGACATGACGATCTCGATGCTCCGAGCCCGCGGCGTCGAGGTCGACGACACGGACGCCAACCGCTGGGCCGTCGCGCCGGGACCGATCGGGGCCGTCGACGAGGCGATCGAGCCCGACCTGTCCAACGCGGCCCCCTTCCTCGCGCTGGCGGCCACGACCGGCGGGGAGATCACCATCCGCGACTGGCCGTCGAGCACCACGCAGCCGGGAGACGAGCTGCGCGAGGTGCTGACCCGGATGGGCTGCGAGGTCTCGCTGGACGACGTCGGCCTGACCGTGCGCGGCGCCGGTCAGCTCCACGGTGTCGACCTCGACCTCCACGACGTGGGCGAGCTGACCCCGGCGATCGCGGCGCTGTGTGCCCTGGCCGACTCGCCCTCCCACCTGCGCGGCATCGGCCACATCCGGGGCCACGAGACCGACCGCCTCGCGGCCCTGGCCCGCGAGCTCGGCAACCTCGGCGCCGACGTCACCGAGCACGCCGACGGGCTCTCGATCCGGCCCGCGACCCTGCACGGCGGCGTCTTCCGCACCTATGCCGACCACCGGATGGCCCACGCCGGGGTCATCATCGGCTCGGCCGTCGGCGGCGTGCTCGTCGAGGACATCGAGACGACGGCCAAGACGTTCCCCGACTTCGCGGGCGCGTGGCTCGACCTGACCGGGCCGGCCCTCGTGGAGCATCGGTGAGCAACCGCTACACCGACCACGACGCCGAGCACTACGAGCGGCCACGCCGTCGCACCCGCCCCCGCACCAAGGACCGCCCGTCCTACGACGACGCCGTCGACGGGGTCGTCGTCACCGTCGACCGCGGACGGTTCACGCTGCTGATCGACGGCGTCACGGTGATGGCGATGAAGTCGCGACCGCTGGGCCGCAAGGGCGTGGTGGTCGGCGACCGGGTGCGGGTGGTCGGAGACGTGTCGGGGGTCGACGGCTCGCTCGCCCGGATCGTGGAGGTCGTGCCGAGGACGACCACGCTGCGGCGTACGGCGGATGACGACGACCCCGTCGAGCGGGTGATCGTCTCCAACGCCGACCAGCTCGTCGTGGTCGCGGCCCTGGCCGACCCCGAGCCACGCCCGCGCCTCATCGACCGGGCGCTGGTGGCGGCATACGACGCCGGCATGGCCCCGCTCCTGTGCCTGACCAAGGCCGACCTCGCCGACCCGGAGGTGCTGCTGTCGACCTATCGCTCGCTGGGCGTGCCGTGGGTGGTGACCGAGCGCGGCGGCGACCTGGCCGAGGTCCGAGACCGGTTGCGCGGACGCACGAGCGTGCTGGTGGGCCACAGCGGTGTCGGCAAGTCGACGCTGGTCAACGCGCTGGTGCCGGAGGCCCACCGCAGCGTCGGCATCGTCAACGCCGTCACCGGCCGCGGCCGGCACACCTCCACCTCGGCCTATCTGCTCGAGCTGCCCGGTCCCGACGGCAGGGGCGAGGGCTGGATCATCGACACCCCCGGCATCCGCTCGTTCGGGCTGGCGCACGTGAAGCCCGAGGACCTGATCGGCACCTTCCCCGACCTGGAGGAGATGACCGAGGACTGCCCGCGCGGCTGCAGCCACGGCACCGGCGAGCCCGAGTGTGGCCTCGACGTGGCCATCGAGTCCGGCGAGACGGATCCCGACCGCGTCGAGTCGTTCCGGCGGCTGCTGGCCGCGCGCGAGGGTGCAGCGGACTGGTAGGGGTCAGCCCCAGACCGCGCGAGAACCGGAGTCACCGGCGAGGAAGACCAGCACCATCAGCCCGATCGAGCCCGCGACGAGCAGGACCAGCGCGACCCAGCCGAGGGCACCCTTGGACTCCCGGGCCCCTCGACCCGACGCCAGCGCGGACGGGCCGCCGAGCGCCCAGGCCGCGAGCACCGCGTCGACGACGAACGTCAGGGCCCAGGTGCGCAGCAGCTCGCCGTACTCCTCGTGCTCCTCCACCAGGGGCTCGAGCTCGGGGCGGGCGTCGAGCAGCGACTCCCCCGCCGCCACGGCGACCAGGGCCGCGGTCGCCACCACCAGCGACAGCGCGACGAGCGGCCAGCGCAGCAGCCAGCGCCACTTCGGCACGAACGCGTAGGCGAGGCCGACCAGGCCCGCGAGCGGGGCGAGGACGACGACCGCGTGGACGACCAGGGGGTGCAACGGCAGGCCGAAGATCTCCATGGCGGACACCGTAGACCGACGCGGTGGCAATAGCCTGTCGGCCATGCCCATCTCCGGCCCCAGCGACGCGAGCCAGTTCAACTACATCGACGACCTGCGCCTGGCGCACGTCCTGGCCGACGACGCCGACTCGACGACCATGGCCCGCTTCAAGTCGCTCGACCTGCACGTCATGAGCAAGCCCGACCTGACGCCGGTCACCGACGCCGACCAGACCGTCGAGGAGGGCATCCGCCGGACGCTCTCGCGCGCTCGCTCACGCGACGCGGTCCTCGGCGAGGAGCAGGGCTCCAGCGGGCACAGCCAGCGACGCTGGATCATCGACCCGATCGACGGCACCAAGAACTACGTCCGCGGGGTCCCTGTCTGGGCCACCCTGATCTCGCTGGCGGTCGACGACGAGGTCGTCCTGGGCGTCGTGTCCGCGCCGGCGCTGCAGCGACGCTGGTGGGCGTCGAAGGGCAACGGCGCGTGGACCGGTCGTTCGCTGCTCAAGGCCACCCCGTGCGAGGTCTCCGACGTCCGGGCCCTCGAGGACGCGTCCCTGTCCTACAGCTCGCTCTCGGGCTGGGACGAGCGCGACCGCCTGCAGGACTTCATCTCACTCTCGCGGCGCTGCTGGCGCACCCGGGCGTATGGCGACTTCTGGTCCTACATGCTCCTCGCGGAGGGGACCGTGGACCTCGCGGCCGAGCCCGAGCTCGAGGTCTATGACATGGCGGCGCTCGACGTCATCGTCCGCGAGGCCGGCGGGCGCTTCACGTCCCTCGACGGCGTCGACGGCCCGTACGGCGGCAACGCGATCGCCAGCAACGGCCACCTCCACGACGCGGCGCTGTCCTTCCTGGGCTCGATGCGCCATGACGACTCCGACCCCGACTCGACCCAGCAGGGGCGCGGCTCGGTGCACGACCTGAGGTCACGCCAGTCCCCCTCGTCCGAGGACTGAGACCGACCTCCTTCCACTGCCGCCTGCGCGAGCGCTAGCGTGGCAAGCAAGCACGATCCACCCAGGAGGCAGCCATGCGCATCAAGGACGTTCTCAGCGCCAAGTCCAGCCACGACGTCATCACGATCAGCCCCGACGCAGGAGTCCGGGAGCTGATCCGCCTCCTCGCCGAGCACAACATCGGCGCCCTGATCGTGAGCGCCGACGGTGAGGGTGTCGACGGCATCGTCAGCGAGCGCGACGTCGTGCGCCGTCTCGGCGACGACACCAGCGTCCTCGACTCCACGGTGCGCGACATCATGACCGCGGAGGTGCGCACCTGTGAGGGCGACGAGGCGCTCACCGACCTGATGCAGGTGATGACCGAGCACCGCATCCGGCACGTCCCGGTGCTCACCGACGGCAAGCTGACCGGCATCATCAGCATCGGCGACGTGGTGAAGACTCGCATCGGCGAGCTCGAGTTCGAGCGCGACCAGCTCGACAGCTACGTCCACCAGACCTGACCGCCACAGAAAGGCCCGACCATGCAGAAGCCTGACGTCGACCCGCACATGGGAGATGCCCCCGCCGACCTCGAGGTCACCGACCTCGTCGAGGGTGACGGCGCCGAAGCCACCTCCGGCTCGACCGTCTCCGTCCACTACGTCGGGGTCGCACACTCGAGTGGCGAGGAGTTCGACGCCTCCTACAACCGCGGCGCCCCGCTCGACTTCCGCCTCGGCATCGGCCAGGTGATCCAGGGCTGGGACACCGGCGTGCAGGGCATGAAGGTCGGCGGCCGGCGTCGCCTCGTCATCCCCCCGCACCTCGGGTATGGCGACCGCGGGGCCGGCGGCGCGATCAAGCCCGGCGAGACGCTGATCTTCGTGGTGGACCTGCTCGAGGTCCGCTGACCCATCAGCTCACCAGGGGACGTCGATGCCGGCGTCCCCTGAGTCGTCTCCGGCCACGACGCGGGCACTCTGGCCCGCCAGGTCGACCTCGTCGCCGACGACCAGCTGCCGGCCACGCCGGGTCTCCACCTCGCCGTTCACCTTGACCTGCCCGTCGGCGATCACCGGCTTGGCCTCGGCGCCGCTCTCGACCAGGTTGGCCAGCTTGAGGAACTGCCCGAGTCGGATCGACTCGTCGCGGATCGGGACGTCCATGGGGTCCTCCATCAGTGCACGGCCAGGCTGATTGCGTGGATGAGGACGCCGACGAGCCCGCCGACGATCGTGCCGTTGATCCGGATGAACTGCAGGTCGCGCCCCACGTGGAGCTCGATGCGGCGCGCGGCCTCCTTGCCGTCCCAGCGCTCGATGGTGTGGGTGATGACGGCGGTCAGCTCAGCGCCATACCTCGACACGGCGAAGACGGCGACGTCGGCGGCGGCCTTGTCGAGCTTCTCCCGCAGCGCGGCGTCGGTGGCGATGCGTCCGGAGAACGCGTCGAGCTCCTGCTGCAGTCGCTGGCGCACCGCCCCGTTGCGGTCGCGCATCGAGCTCAACAGCGCCGAGCGCATCGCCTTCCACAGCGAGATGGCCGTGGTGACGACCTGCGGGTGGTCGAGCAGGCGCTCCTTGAAGCGCTCGGCCCGGTCCTGGGTCTGCGGGTCGGTCAGCAGGTCCTGGCCGAGCTGCCGCAGCATCGAGTCCATCGCAGCGCGTGCGTGGTGGTCGGGGTCCTCACGGATGTCGGAGATCCAGCGGATCGCCTCGACGTGCAGCCGCTGGGTCACTGCCTCGTTGAGACGCGGCGGCGCCCACCAGGGGGCGCGCTCCCCGAGGACCTCGACGAAGGTGTCGCCGTTGTGCACCAGCCAGCGGTGCATCTCGTCGAGCGCAAGGTCGACCAGGCCGTGGTGCAGGTCGTCGCGGACCAGCTCGGTGAGCATGCTGCCGAGCAGCGGCGCGATCGGCTCCTCGCGGAACCGCGGCACGAACGCCTCGCTGACCAGGTCGGCGATGTGCTCGTCGCGCACCTTGCCCAGCGCGATCGCCGCCACGTCGGACACCTCGTCGACCACCCGACGGGTGTTGGCCGGGTCGGAGAGCCAGTCGCCGACCCGCGCCGAGATCCCTGCCGCGCCCACCCGGTCGCGGATGATGTCCTCCTGGAGGAAGTTCTCCCCCACGAACTCCTCGAGCCCCTTGCCGAGCTCGTCCTTGCGCTTGGGGATCAGCGCGGTGTGCGGGATCGGCAGCCCGAGGGGGTGCTTGAACAGTGCAGTCACCGCGAACCAGTCTGCGATGGCGCCGACCATCGACGCCTCGGCGCCGGCGTTGACGAAACCCCAGAACCCGTCCTGGTCGAGCGTGGCGACGTAGACGACGGCAGCGAGGACCAGCAACGCGACCGCGACGGTCCGCATCTGGCGCAGCCCGCGGCGGCGCGCCTCGTCAGCGCCCGGGTCGGGCGTGATCAACGAGATCGGTGTCAAGGTGGTCACTGCGTGATCCTCTCAGCCAGCCGGCGGATACATTGACGCGCATGTCCCGCACCGTGGTCACCTTCGGCACTTTCGACGTCTTCCACGTCGGCCACCTGCGCGTGCTGGAGCGGGCCGCTGAGCTCGGGGACAGGCTGGTCGTGGGCGTCTCCGCCGATGCCCTCAACGAGCGGAAGAAGGGTCGGGTGCCGGTGTTCAGCCAGCGCGAGCGGCTGGCGATCGTCGCGGCGCTGAGGGTCGTCGACGAGGTGTTCGTCGAGGAGAGCCTGGAGGCCAAGCGCGACTACCTCGTCGAGCACGGCGCCGACGTGCTCGTGATGGGCGACGACTGGGCCGGCAAGTTCGACGAGTTCTCCGACGTCTGCGAGGTCGTCTACCTGACCCGCACCCCTGCGATCTCCACCACGGCGATCATCGAGCACATCGCGGAGATGTAGTGCGCACCTTCCTCACCATGCTCGTCGGTCTGACGGCCGTCCTCGCGCCCCTTGCTCCTGCGCAGGCGTCCGGGGACGACCCGGGTCTGCCTGCCCCGACGCGCGAGCTGACGCTGGACCTGCGCGACGCCTACCTCGGCCTCGACCAGGGCGTCACGCAGGATCCCGACCTCGACCTGGCCTTCAGCGCTCGCCGCGGCCACACGGTGCTCGCCCGACCCAGCGATCCGCCCAGCGGTTCGTCCGACTTCACCTGGGACCCGGCCGCTCCGCAGGAACGGGCGTGCGGGGCTTGGGTGTGCGTGCACTACGTCACGACGACCGCCGACGCCCCGCCGATGACCGCGAGCGACGGGGTGACACCCGACTGGGTGCGCCGAAACATCGAGGTGGCCGAGCTCTCGCTGGCCAAGATGGCCGAGCTCGGCTATCCGGCACCGCCCAGCGACGGCGGTCGCGGGGACAGCACGCAGTTCGACATCTATCTCGCCGACATCTCCCGCGCCGGGCTCTACGGCTATTGCACGCCGGAGGCCTCGGTGGCCGGCACGCGTGACCACGCCTCCTCCTACTGCGTCCTCGACGACGACTTCGTCGGTTTCCCGATGCCCCCGGACGAGAGCCTGCGTGTCACTGCGGCCCACGAGCTCTTCCACGCCGTCCAGTTCGGCATGGACGTGCGTGAGGACAAGTGGTTCCTGGAGTCCACCGCCACCTGGATGGAGGAGCAGGTCGCCGACGACGTCAACGACAACCGGCAGTTCCTCGCCGACGGCCAGTTCGGCACGCGCCGCACGCCCCTCGACAGCGGGCAGGCGGGGCTCGGCAGCTATGGCAACTGGCTGTTCTTCCAGTTCCTCTCCCAGCGCTACGGCGTCGATGCGGTCCGCCGCATCTGGCGGCTCGCCGACGCCGGAGCCGGTCGGCGAAACGACTATTCCGTCGAGGCCCTGCGCCACTTCACACGCAGCCGGGGCGAGGCGTTCGCCAAGGTCTATGCCGCCTTCAACCTCGCCAACCTCCAGCCCCGCAAGGCCTATGACGAGGGCTCGGCCTATCGCGCGGCCCGACCCGACCGGACGATGCGTCTGGGTGGACGCCGCCAGGCCTGGCAGGACCGAGCCATCGGCGTCCCGCACCTGGCCTCGCACGTCGTGGCCCTCAGGCCGGGCGCACGGCTGGCACGCCGGGCACGGCTGCGCATCGCCGTCGATGCCCGCCGCACCAGTGGGGCGGTGGCCTCGACGATGGTCTTCCTCAAGTCCGGAAAGGTCGCCCGGGCGAACGTCCGTCTCGACCGGCGCGGCACCGGCCGGCGAGTGGTGACCTTCTCCCCCGCCCGCGTGCGCAAGGTCGTCGTCGTCCTGACCAACGCCTCGACCCGCTATGACTGCGGGCGTCGGACCCCCTACGCCTGCCACGGAGTGCCCCGCGACGACGACCAGCGCTTCCGGCTGACGACCACGACGATCAACCGGCGCTGACGTAACCTCGTCCGGACGACTTGTTCGAGCCCGCGACGAAGGGAAACCTGTGCGTAGGACAACCCGGTCCGCCGTGCTCTTCGGCGCCCTGCTCGTGGTGGTCCTCTCCTCCTTGCCGGTCGCCACGGCAGATCCTGCGGCCGACCTCCCCGACCCCGCGGCGCGTCGGTCGATGGCGGCGCTCGACACGGCCGAGCGGGTCCTCGCCGGCGAGGCACGCCCCACCGACCCCTCCGCCACCTTGGCACTGCGAGACCTGTGGCTCTCGAGACCCGACCTGGCCGAGGGCGAGGAGGACGAGGCCGACGCCTTGTTGGCCCGGCCCACCGACGGCGCGGCCGACCCGCACGGCAACGGCTACACCGTGCCCGCGACGAGCACGTGCGGGCCGACGACCTGCATCCACCACGTGGCCACCACCGCCGACGCCCCACCGAGCGCGGACTGGGTGTCGCTGACGCTCGCGACCATGGAGCGGGTCCATGACCGCGAGGTCGAGCAGCTGGGCTTCCGCCCGCCCGTCTCCGACGGGACAGCGGGAGGCGACGCCCGCGTCGACGTCTATCTCAAGGACCTCGGCACGGGCCTGTATGGCTACTGCGCTGCCGAGAAGCGCGTGTCGGGGCGCACTGCGAGTGGCTTCTGCGTGCTCGACAACGACTACTCGAACGAGCAGTTCCCGAGCCCGACCACACCCGAGCAGGACCTCGCTGTCACCGCAGCCCACGAGTTCTTCCACGCCGTGCAGTTCGCCTACGACTACACCGAGGACCCGTGGATGCTCGAGTCCACGGCCACCTGGATGGAGGAGCAGGTCGCCGACGACGTCAACGACAACCGGCAATACCTGCGCTACAGCCAGCTGCGAGCGCCCTTCGTCCCCCTCGACGCGGTGAGCTCGACCTACGGCTTCCAGTACGGCAACTGGATCTTCTGGGAATACCTCAGCCAGCGGTTCGGTCCCGGCATCGTCAAGCGGGTGTGGCGGGCCGCGCCCCGCCGCTACTCCCTCGCGGCGATCAACAACGCCCTGAGCCGCAAGCGACAGACCCTGCCCGAGGTGTATGCCGACTTCGCGGCCGCCAACACGCACCCGCTCGACTCCTATGCCGAGGCGCCGGGGGTGCCCGAGTTCGCCCCCGCCCCGGCCCTGGCCGACGTCACCTTGACCAGGGCGACGCGGCGGCACAAGGAGCGGGCCAGCATCGACCACCTCGCCTCGGAGACCGTGCACGTGCGGCCCGCCGCCGAGCTCACCGGCCGACGATGGCGACTGCGCGTCGCCGTCCGCGGGCCACGCTCGCCGGTCGTGGGGGCCGCACGCCTCGTGCTCCACCGCGTCGACGGCACGGTCGCGACGCGCCGGCTGCGCTTCAACAAGCGCGGCCGGGCCGTGCAGCGCGCGCCCTTCGCCGCGTCCAAGGTCGTGGCGGTCACGATCTCGATCGTCAACGCCTCGACCCGTTTCCGGTGTGGCCGCCAGACCGACTTCGCCTGTCGCGGGATCGCCCGCGACGACGACGAGCGGTTCACCGTCGTCGCGACAGCGATCAGGACGAGGAAGCGGCGCTGACGTCGAGCACGGCCACCAGCACCCGCTCGCAGTGGCCGACCAGCTCGTCGAGCGTCTCCGCACGCTCCTGTGGCGGTCCGGCCGACCAGCTCAGCGCCCGGTCCTCGACGTAGGCCCACCAGGCGTGCACGAGCGGCCCGCTGGTCGCCGGGAGCTCCAGGGCCGCGATCACCCGGTCGGTCGAGACCGAGCGCACCGAGTCATAGACCTCGCTGACCCGCGGGTCCGCCACTCCGCTGCCGTGGACGAGGGTGAGATAGAAGCTGCGCCGCCGGTCGATCTGCTCGACCATCGCCGTCACCATCGTCCGCACCTGGACCGGCCCGGGGTCCATGGGCTCGGGGGCCGTGTTGCGCAGGATCCGTCGGCCGGCGGCGGCGATGCAGGCGAGGTAGAAGTCGGTCTTGGTCGGGAAGTAGTGGAACAGCAGCCCACGCGAGATCCCGGCCTCGGCGGCCACCTGGTCGAGCGACAGGTCCTGGATCGGCACGTCGACGAGCCGGCCCAGACCGATCGCCACGAGCTGGCGGCGACGGTCGTCGGCGCTCAGCCGTCGCCGTACAGGATCTGACACGCTATTGAGCATTGCTCAACAAAGGGTCTAGGGTCAATCCATGGACTTCTCCCTCTCCCCCCGCGCCGCCGATCTCGCCGCCCGGATCCGCGCGTTCATGGACGCCGAGATCGAGCCGATCGAGGCCGAGCTGCACGAACGGATCAGGCGCGCGCGCGAGAGCGGCGGCGACAACTGGACGCCCGACCCGCAGATCAAGCAGCTCCAGGCAAAGGCCCGGGAGCAGGGCCTGTGGAACCTCTTCCTGCCGGCCGAGCACGCGGGCCGCTATGCCGCCGACTTCGGCACCGACGGTGGTGAGGGCCTCACCAACAGCGACTACGCCCCCCTCGCCGAGGTCATGGGGCGCTCGTTCCTCGCCCCGCTGGTCTTCAACTCCAACGCGCCCGACACGGGCAACATGGAGGTGCTGCTGCGCTACGGCAGCGAGGAGCAGAAGGCGCAGTGGCTCGAGCCACTGCTGCGCTCCGAGATCCGCAGCGCCTTCTGCATGACCGAGCCCGACGTCGCCTCCTCCGACGCGACCAACATGGAGGCCACCGCCGTGGTCGACGGCGACGAGGTCGTCATCAACGGCCGCAAGTGGTTCTCGACCGGCATCGGCAACCCCGACTGCAAGATCCTGGTCTTCATGGGCCTCACCAACCCCGACGCCGACCGACACTCGCGTCACACCATGGTGCTGGTGCCGCGCGACTCTCCCGGCGTGACCGTCGAGCGGATGCTGACGACGATGGGCTACTACGACGAGCCCCTCGGTCACGGTGAGGTGTCCTTCGACGACGTGCGGGTGCCGGTCGCCAACATCCTGCTCGGCGAGGGACGCGCCTTCGAGATCGCCCAGGGCCGCCTCGGCCCGGGACGCGTCCACCACTGCATGCGCGCGATCGGGCTGGCCGAGCGCGCGCTCGAGCTCGCCTGTGACCGCGCGCTGAGCCGCACCGCCTTCGGCAAGCCGCTGGCCAACCTCGGCGGCAACCGCGAACGCATCGCCGACGCCCGGATCGCGATCAACCGCTCGCGCCTGCTCGTCATGCACGCCGCGTGGCTGCTCGACCAGGGGATGTCGATGGAGGCCCTCTCGGCCGTCAGCGAGATCAAGGTCGAGGTCCCCAACATGGCCCTCGACGTCATCGACATGGCCATGCAGCTGCACGGTGGCGCGGGCATGACCGACGACTTCCCGCTCGCTGCTGCCTACGTCGGGGCTCGCTCGCTGCGGCTGGCCGACGGCCCCGACGAGGTGCACCGCAACGTGATCGCCAAGATCGAGCTCGGCCGCTCCAAGGCCCGGAGCGGCCAGTGAGCGCCCCCGGCAAGCGTCGCGTCCTGGTCACCGGCGCGGCCTCCGGGCTCGGCGAGGCCCTCACCGCCGCCTTCCGCGCCCGGGGCGACGAGGTGCTGGCCACCGACGTCGCAGCAGGCGACGGCATCCACCAGCTCGACATCACGTCCGAGGACGACTGGGCGTCAGCCCTCGCGCTCGTGGCGGAGAAGTGGGGCGGGCTCGACGTCCTGGTCAACAACGCGGGCGTGGCCGGCGGCGGCCGCATCGAGCTGTGCTCGATGGCCGACTGGCGCTGGATCTTCGACGTCAACCTGTTCGGGCTCGTGCAGGGCGTGCAGACCTTCACGCCGATGCTCAAGGCCCAGCAGTCCGGACACATCGTCAACGTGGCCTCGCTGGCCGGCCTCGTGCACCCCGCCGGCATGGGTTCCTACAACGCCGTGAAGGCGGCGGTCGTGGCGTTCACCGAGACCTGCGGACACGAGCTCGCCGCCCACGGCGTGCGCGCCAGCGCGGTCTGCCCGTCCTACTTCAAGACCAACCTGATGGACTCCATGCGCGGCTCCGATGAGGTGGTCGGGACCGTGATCGGCTCCCTGGTGGAGAGCTCGCAGGTCACGGCCGAGGAGATCGCAGCAGCCGTGCTGGCGGGAATCGATGCCGGGGACGACGTGATCGTGCCCGACGAGGCCGCGCGCCAGGCGTACTTCCTCAAGTGGGCCGACCGCTCGGCATACGACGAAGTCATGCGACAGCAGGCCCGGCGACTCGAGTCGCTCTCGTGAGCGCCGACCCCGTCCGCGGAGCGCGGCCGGTCCGCGACGAGGACTCCTTCGACGTCGCCGCCGTGGCGTCCTGGCTGCGAGCGCACGCCACGGATGCCGAGGGCCTCGACGGCGAGCCCGAGGTCCAGCAGTTCTCCGGCGGCGCCTCCAACCTGACCTATCTCCTCCGGTGGCCCACCCGCGACCTGATCCTGCGACGGGCACCGAAGGGCACCAAGGCCAAGGGCGCGCACGACATGCGCCGCGAGTTCCGGATCCAGCAGGCCCTGGCACCCGTCTTCCCGTATGTCGCTGCGATGGTCGCCTTCTGCGACGACGCCGCGGTCCTGGGCGGCGACTTCTATGTCATGGAGCGCATCGAGGGCGTCATCCCGCGCAGCGAGTGGCCCCAGGACGTCCCGCTGTCGCCCGAGCAGGCCCGCGCCCTGTGTCTCGGCGCCGTCGAGCGACTGGTCGAGCTCCACTCGGTCGACCCCGAGGCGGCGGGCCTGGGCGACCTCGGCAAGGGCGCGGGCTACGTCCGACGCCAGGTCGACGGCTGGTCGGTGCGCTATCGCAACGCCCGCACCGGCGACGTGCCCGACTACGAGCAGGTGATGGCCTGGCTCGCCGAGCGCCAGCCCGACGACGTCGCGACGTGCGTCATCCACAACGACTACAAGCTCGACAACCTCGTCCTCGACCCCGACGACCCGACCCGGGTGGTCGGGATCCTCGACTGGGAGATGGCCACCCTCGGCGACCCGCTGATGGACCTCGCCGGGTCGATGGCCTACTGGGTCCAGGCTGACGACAGCGACGCCTTCCAGATGATGCGCCGGGTGCCGACCCACCTGCCCGGGATGCTGACCCGCGCCGAGATCGTCGAGCGCTACTGCGCCCGGATGGGCTTCGAGGTCACCCCTGAGCAATGGCGCTTCTATGAGGTCTTCGGGCTGTTCCGGCTGGCCGTGATCGCCCAGCAGATCTACTACCGCTACGTCCTGGGCCAGACCACCAACGAGATCTATGCCCTCTTCGGTGAGGCCGTGCGGATGGTGGAGGCCCGGATCGCCGAAGTGATCGACACGTGAGCCGCATCCTGCTGGTGCGCCACGGGCAGGCCTCGTGGGGCGCGGACGACTACGACCAGCTCTCGGAGCTCGGCGTGGCGCAGTCACGCGTGCTGGGTGCCGCTCTCGCTGCTCAGGGCATCACCCCCGACGTGATCGTCGCCGGCGCGATGAAGCGCCACGGCCAGACCGCCGCCGCAGCCAGTGAAGCGGCCGGTTGGGAGGTGCCGACCTCGATCGACGAGGGCTGGAACGAGTTCGACCACCTCCAGGTCCTCGAACGCCACCCTGCCCCGAGGACGTCGACGTGCTGTCCGACAAGCGCGCCTTCCAGGGCTGGTTCGAGGCGGCGACGCTGCGCTGGACCGGCGGCGAGCACGACGACTACGACGAGTCGTTCGCGGCTTTCTCGGCTCGGGTGTCGGACGCCCTCGACCGGACCATCGCCTCGTTGGAGCCCAGGGGCACCGCGGTCGTCTTCACCAGTGGCGGTCCCGTCTCGTGGGCCGCCAGCGCACGCCTGGGTGGTTCCCCGGACCTGCAGGCGTACCTGTGGCTTCGGCTCAACCAGGTCACCATCAACGCCGGCGTGACCAGCTTCGTCGTCGGCTCCCGCGGCGCCACGATGCTCGCCTTCAACGAGCACACCCACCTCACCCCCGACCACCAGACCTACCGATAGGACCACCATGCCCACGATCCTGATCACCGGCGCCTCGTCCGGCCTCGGCGCCGAGATGGCGCGACAGTTCGCCGCGCTCGGCTATGACCTCGCGCTCTGCGCACGCCGGACCGATCGCCTCGAGTCGCTGGCCGCCACGCTCGGATCCGTCAAGGTCTCGGTCAAGGCGCTCGACGTCAACGACCACGACGCGGTCTTCCGCGTGTTCGAGGAGTTCCGGGCGGAGTTCGGCACCCTGGACAAGATCATCGTCAACGCCGGCCTTGGCAAGGGCCAGCCGCTCGGCACCGGGCGCTTCGACGCCAACCTGGCGACCGCGCAGACCAACTTCATCGGCGCCCTGGCCCAGACCGAGGCTGCCGCCCAGATCTTCCGCGAGCAGAACGCCGGCCAGCTGGTCATGGTCTCGTCGGTCTCGGCGCTGCGCGGGATGCCCAAGAACATCACGACGTATGCCGCCACCAAGGCCGCCGTCGCCCACCTCGCCGAGGGCTTCCGTGCCGACGTGATGGGGACGCCGATCAAGGTGACCGTGCTCTATCCCGGCTACATCGTCTCGGAGATGTCCGCGACGTCGAAGACCACTCCCCTGGTCGCCTCCACCGAGAAGGGCGTCCGCGCCATGGTGGCCGCGATCGAGAAGGAGAAGGACTCCGCCCGGGTGCCGGCGTGGCCCTGGGTGCCGGTCGGGTTCGCGCTGAAGCACCTGCCGCTGCCGATGGCCCGGAAGCTGATGGGCTGACCCGACGAAGCTGGGTCGTGTGCGGTTGCAGTCATCAGTTGGCTGCAACCGCCCACAGCTGACGGCAGCGCGACTCAGCGGCCGCCGCGGGCGGTGAGCGCGTCGGTGAGCAGGCCGACGAGGGCTTCGAGCTGTACGTCGACGGAGGAGGCGATCTCGTCGGCGCCGTCCAGCGCGCGGGCAGCCAGCCCGGCCTTGGAGTCGATCAGCTCGGCGATCTTGGAGTCGATGGTCTGCGCGGCGATGATCCGCCACGCGGTGACCGGCTCGGACTGGCCGATGCGGTGGATCCGGTCGATCGCCTGGGTCTGCTCGGCGTCGGTCCACGACAGCTCCGCGAGCACCATGTTGGAGGCGATCTGGAGGTTGAGCCCCACGCCGGCCGCGGTGAGCGAGCAGACGATGACCGCGGTCTCCGGGTCCTTGGTGAACGACTCGATGGCAGCCGCGCGGGCCTTGGCGGTCTGGTCGCCACGGATGGAGACGTAGGGGATGCCGCGCTTGGCGAAGACGGCCTGGGCCTCGTCCATCACGTCGATGTGCTTGGCGAAGAAGACGACCTTGCCGACGTTGCGTGCCAGCTGGGCGGTGTAGTCGGCGGCCAGGCCGGCCTTGGCGTGGCCGATGCGGCGCATCATCGAGAAGACGTTCTCGCCGTCCTTGGCCGACTCCATGTCCTCGCGCTCCCACTTGGCCACGCGGCGCACGAGGTCGGTGTCGATGCCGTCGACGACGACCTTGCTGGTCCGCGCCTCCAGCGCAGCGTCGTAGCGCTGCACGAGCCTGCGCGACAGCTCGCGCTCGGCGTCGCGGATGGAGCGGCCCTCGGCGCCCTCGAGCTCGACCGGGAGGTCGGCCACGCGGCGGGCCGGGATGTCGGCGGCGACGTCGATCTTCTTGCGGCGCACGATGCCCATCTCGATCACCGAGCGGCGCGCGTTGGGATAGAAACCGGGCTCCCCGGGCATCAGGCCGGTGTCCTCGAGCTTGCGCATCAGCTCGCCCAGCGGCTTGTGGTCGTCGATCCACCCGAGGAACTGCCAGATCGCGCGGAAGTCCTCGATGTCGTTGATCAGCGGCGTGCCGGTCAGCGCCATCAGCAGCGGCCGGGCGATGCGGCCGCGGATCCGCTCCGAGAGCTCGAGGACGTGCTGGGAGCGCTGGGAGGACTTGTTCTTGATGAAGTGGGCCTCGTCGACCACCATGCCGCGGAAGCCGTGGTCGCCGAGCCAGCCGACGTGGCGGTCGAGGACCTCGTAGTTGACGACGATGATGTCGGCGAACCCGTCGACGTCCTCGCCGTCACCGTGGATGACGGTGACCGAGCGGTTGGGCACCCACAGGCTGGCCTCGTGGGCCCAGTTGGCCTTGACGACGTTGGGCACGACGCACAGGAGCGGCCACGCGTTGGCAGCCTGCGCGGCGAGCAGCGCCTGGGCGGTCTTGCCGAGGCCGGGCTCGTCGGCGAGCAGGAAGGTGCGGTGACCGGCAGCGGCAGCCGCCACGAGCTGGGCCTGGTGGGGCATCAGGGCCACCCCCGGGACGGGTGTGGCGCTGGGCAGCCGCATGCAGGCCGATGCTCCGCCGCCGACATATTCGAAGGACTTGAAGAGCGGCTCGAGCAGCTCCCAGTTGGCCAGCCGTCGGGCCTCGACCCGTCGCGACTCGACGCCCGAGAAGTCAGGGACGAGGAAGGGGTTTGCCAGCTGTCGCGAGATCACCGACTGGGGGATCACCCGACGGCTGGAGGTCGAGGCGGAGGTCTTGGGCTTGAGCGGCTCGACCTCCTCGACCACGTCGATGCCGGCAGCCTTGAGCATCTGTCGCTTGAGCGCCCGGGCGCCCTCGGAGATCTCGGCGTCCTCGGCCAGCAGCTGCAGCAGCGAGGTGTCGCGGGCAGCGGTCTTGGCCAGGATGGTGGCGATGCCGTCGAGGCGCTTGAGCTGTTCGGCCTTGCGGCCCTCGGCGAGCTCGGTGTCGGCGTTGAGCCGGTTGCGCTCGTCGCGCACGAGCAGCGCCACGACCTGGAAGGTCGCACGCCCGTGCGGGGCGACCTTGCCGCGCTCGGCAGCCTGCTCCACCTCGCGCACGGACCGCGCAAGGACGGGGATGATCCCCTCGTTGTCCTTGCGGATCACCTTGGTCCCACCGCGCCGGGCGGTGGATGTGCGTCGGCCTCGCTGAGCCACTCATTTCCTCCTCGAGATGCCCGCCGCGCCCCGCGACGGACAGCACTACCTGCGTCGACCGCGGATTGTGTGGCGAAGCGGCGACGCAGAACCCGACAGTGTCTCGCGTCAGAACGACACGGTGGACACCCGACTGATCGGGGCCCCGCAGCCGGATCGGGATGATCAAGCAACGAAGGCGAACGCCATGCTACCCCGCGGCCGTGACAATCCCCGCACCCGCGAGTCCCGGCGCGTGCGAGGCTGGGCGCATGTCCGCCGAACCTGCATCCGGGAGCGTCCCTGCGAGACGGGGTCGCCCCGGCTATGACCAGGCGACGGTGCTCCGGCGCGCCATCGACGTGTTCAACCGGCAGGGATATGACGCCACCAGCATGGGCGACCTCGCCCGCGAGCTCGGCCTGACCAAGTCGGCGATCTATCACCACGTGCCGAGCAAGGAGCACCTGCTGGCCGCTGCGCTCGACGAGGCCCTCGACGCGCTCGACAGCACCGTCACCGCGATCGCCGCCACCAGCCGGCAGCCGGCGGAGGCGCGACTGCGCGCCGCGATCCACTCGTCGGTCGAGATCCTGGTCGACCACCTCCCCGCCGTCACCCTGCTGCTGCGCGCCCGCGGCAACAGCGAGGTCGAGCAGGCAGCCCTCGAACGGCGGCGGGCGATCGACGGCGTGCTCGCCGACCTGGTCCGCGACGCCTGCCGCGAGGGCACGCTGCGCGACGACATCGACCCCGAGCTGATCAGCCGCCTGCTCTTCGGGATGGTCAACAGCTCGGTCGAGTGGTTCCACCCCGGCGGGTCGGTCGACGCCCGGGTGCTCGCCGACGCCATCACCGGGATCGCCTTCGACGGGCTGACCCGGGGCTGAGGGTCAGGGCTCGAGGCACTCCGGGGTGGAGTCGCCTGGCCCGTCGGCGCCCAGGGTGGCCCCGGCAGGGTCGCGGAGGACGACCCGGTCCACCGAGTCGAACTGGTGGAGGCTGGGCAGGATCGCGCCGGCGATGCTGACCGTCGAGCCGCCGCTGCTGCACCCGCCGGTCAGACGCAGGCGTGCCACACCGCCGGTGATCGCGAGACCGGCGTAGCCCGTGGCCCGCGACCGCAGGAGACGCAGTCCGCGTGCCTGCTCACGGGGCAGGGGTCCGGCGAACAGCCGGTCCATGACCCCGGTGGCCAGTGAGCCCGGTGGGACCGGGCGCAGGACGGGCACGAAGAAGGGCTCTCGGTTGTCGGTGTAGCGGTCGCGGTGGAAGAACCACACGCGCCGCTGGACGGTCGGGAAGCGGGCGCCCACCTCGACGACGACCCGGTCGGGACTGCGCAGCGTCTCCACCCGCACGGGCGTACGGCGGGCCACCCCCAGCCCGTAGGTCACGACGGCCTCGAAGTCGCCTGATCGGACGGCAGTCATCACGTTGGGCAGGGCGAACGCCACCCGTCGCGGTGCGGCCGTGGCCACCCCGGCGTCGGTGTGGGCCTGCGCCGCCTCGAAGCGGAGCCGGAGCAGCGCCTGCCCTGCCACGCGCACCCGGCGTCCGGAGCCGTCGGCGAACAAGCGGTCGACGTAGACGACCTCACGCTGCTCGGGCAGGCCACCGCGGAACTCGAAGACCACCCGGTCGACCCCGGCGCGGTGCGCGGCTCGGACGGCGACCAGGACAGGTGTCGAGGCGGCTTCCGACACGGCGTCGGACGCGGCCTGACCACTCGAGGGTGCGACGAGCGACGGTGCGAGCACCGCCGCGAGCAGAGCAGAAAGGAGCCTCTTGGTCTTCATGACATGTCTCCCGACGGGTCGCACTGCACCTGCTCCGAGGCTAAGGGCCCACAGCTCGGAGGGGGAAGGGTCCTTCGGCCGTTGCGGCAGGACCGTCGGTCCTGTGAGCCTCTGGCAGCGGAGCCTCAGGCGTCGAAGTCGACGGTGACCTCGGCGGAGACGGGATGGGTCTGGCAGGTGAGCACGAATCCGCGGTCCACCTCGTCGTCGTCGAGTGCATAGTTGCGGCGCATCTCGACCTCACCGCTCGTGACGTGGGCGCGGCAGGTGCCGCAGACCCCTCCCTTGCAGGCGTATGGCAGGTCGCTGCGTGACGCCGCGGCGCCGTCGAGGATCGTGGAGCTCCGGGGGATGGCAGCCGTCGTCGTCCGGCCGTCGAGCGTGATCGTCACGTCGCTCACGTCGCCGGTGACGACTGCCTCGGGACGCGACAGCTCCGGCGGCGGCTCGTCGACGTAGAACAGCTCGAAGTGCACGCGGTCCCTGGGCACCCCCAGCTCGGTGAGCACGGCGCGCGCGTCGGCGATGAGCCCGAACGGCCCGCACAACCAGACGTGGTCCATTCCCCGACCGGCACCAGGGTGGTGAGGAGTCGTCGCAGCCGGTCGGCGTCGAGGCGTCCGGAGAAGAGCTCCACGTCCCGCGGCTCGCGGGAGAGGACATGGACCAGGTCGAGGCGGTGGCGATAGGTGTTCTTGAGGTCGGCGAGCTCCTCGGCGAACATCACCGTCGTGGTGCGACGGTTGCCATAGACCAGCGTCACCTGCGACTCCGGGTGTCGCAGCACGGTCGAGGCGATGGAGATCATCGGCGTGATGCCCGATCCGGCCGCGATGCACAGGTGGCGTCCGGGCAGCTCGTCGCTGGCCGCGAAGGAGCCTGTCGGCGTCTGCACCTCGATCACGTCGCCGGGACGCACCTCGTGCACGAGCCAGCGCGAGAACAACCCGCCGGGAATCTCTCGTACGCCGATGCGCGGCGCGGCTCCCGCAGGGGCGCAGATCGAGTAGGAGCGCCGGTGCTCGACGCCGTCGATCGTCCGGCGCAGGGTCAGCGACTGCCCGGCAGCGAAGTCGAACTCGGCGCGCAGCTCCTCGGGGACAGCGAAGGTGACTGCCGCTGAGTCGTCGGTGAGGGGCTCGACCCCAGAGACCGTCAGGGGGTGGAAGGCACCGCGGACCTTGAGCATCTCGTCAGATCTCCTTGACGTGCTCGAACGGCTCGAGGCAGTCCTCGCACCGATAGAGCGCCTTGCAGGCGGTCGGCCCGAACTCGGAGGTGAGCGCGACCGCCGCGCTCCCACAACGAGGGCAGTCGATCGCGCGGCGTACGGGAGCCAGCGTCAGCGGGACCGGTCCGCCGTCGCCGACCGGCGCCGGCCCGGGGACCGACAGTCCGTGCTCGTGGAGCTTGCGGCGGCCGCTCTCGGTGATCCAGTCGCTCGACCAGGCCGGGCTCAGGCTGATCCGAACGTCGACGTCGGCATAGCCCGCGTCGGTGAGCGCGTGCACGAGGTCGTCGCGCATCGTCGCCATCGCCGGGCAGCCGGAGTAGGTGGGCGTGATGGTGACCGTCACGTGCTCACCGTCCTCGGCGACGTCGCGGAGCACACCGAGGTCGACCAGCGTCAGCATCGGCATCTCGGGGTCGGTGACGGTGGCGGCCACCGCGAGCGCGCTCGGTGGCGTCACCACTTCCCCTTCGGGTGGGCGCGGGCCACGACCTGCATGACGGCGAGCAGCGGGCCCATGGCCTCGGAGTGCTGCCCGACGCGACCGAGCGGTCCGGTGCCGGACGGGGCCACGTCGGGTCGGTCGACGCCAGCGGTGGCAAGGACGTGCTCGACCACCGCATCGACCTCGTCGGCCAGGGTGGCCGGGTCGACGCCGAAGCCCTGCGCGGCGGCAGCGACCTCGACCTCGCACGGGCGGGAGAGCTCGGCATACATCGGCCACACGGTGCCGAGGCCGGCGACCAGCCTGCGCCGCGACTCCTCGGTGCCGCGGGCCAGCGTGACGAACCAGCGGCCGGCGTAGTCACGGTGATAGGTCACCTCCTTGACGCCCTTGGCGGCCACGGCGGCGAGCACCGGGTCGACGCTCGTCGTCAGCCGCTGGAGCAGGGCGAGCCGGTGGGTCGCGAAGAGCAGGAGCCGGGCGATCGTCACGGCGAAGTCGCCGTTGTCCGCCTCGACGAAGCGGACGTTGCGGAAGGCAGCCTCGTCGCGGAAGAACGCCAGCGCGTCCTCGGCCGGGACCGGCGATCCCTCGGGCATCGTCGGGACGACACCGGGATCGGCCGCCGCCGCGCGCGCGAGCAGCAGCCGCGCCTGTCCGAGGAGGTCGAGGGAGATGTTGGCGAGCGCGATGTCGTCCTCGAGGTCGGGCGCGTTGCTCGTCCACTCCGAGAGGCGGTGGGCATAGATCAGCGCGTCGTCACCGAGCATCAGGCAGTACGCCGCCAACGCGCCCGGGTCGACGCCCGCGGGGACGGTCGTGTCGACGCCGGCGAGGGGATCCTCGAAGTCCGTGCCGAACGCCCACTGGGAGGCGTCACCGCCGAGCAACCCGTCATAGACGGAGTCGTGGTCGAGGTCCAGGTCGTGGCTGTCCATCACATGTGTGGGACGTCGTCGGGGATGGAGTAGAAGGTCGGGTGGCGATAGACCTTGTCGCCGGCGGGGGCGAAGAGCGGGTCCTTCTCGTCGGGGCTCGAGGCGACGATCTGGTCTGCGCGCACGGCCCAGATGCTGACCCCCTCGTTGCGCCGGGTGTAGACATCGCGCGCGTGCCGCACCGCCATCTCGTCGTCGGCGGCGTGCAGCGAGCCGACGTGGACGTGGTTGAGTCCGCGCTTGCCGCGCACGAAGATCTCGTAGAGGGGCCATTCGGGCTGTATGGCGCTCATCGGTCCTCCTCGACCACTGACCGGGCCGCGAAGGCGGTCGCGGCCTCGCGCACCCAGGCGCCCTCGTCGTGGGCACGCTTGCGGTGGGCGATCCGTTGGGCGTTGCAGGGTCCGGAGCCGGCGATCACGGCCGCGAACTCCTCCCAGTCGGGCTGGCCGAAGTCGTAGTGGCCGCGCTCGGCGTTCCACGTCAGGGCCGGGTCGGGCAGCGTGACCCCGAGTGCCTCGGCCTGCGGCACGGACATGTCCACGAACTTCTGCCGCAAGTCGTCGTTGGTGTCGCGCTTGATCCCCCACGCCATCGACTGGGCTGTATGCCCAGTGGGCGAGGCCATGTCTCCAGTGTCGGGCGGACCGAACATCATCAGCGCCGGCCACCAGAACCGGTCGACCGACTCCTGCACCATCGCGCGCTGCTCGTCGGTCCCTCCCATCATCGTCATCAGCAGCTCGTAGCCCTGGCGCTGGTGGAAGGACTCCTCCTTGCAGATGCGGATCATCGCCCGGCCGTAGGGACCGTAGGAGGTGCGGCACAGCGGCACCTGGTTGCAGATCGCCGCGCCGTCGACGAGCCAGCCGATGGTGCCGACGTCGGCATACGACAGCGTGGGGTAGTTGAAGATGGAGGAGTACTTCTGCTTGCCCGAGATCAGCTTCTCGGTCAGCTCAGCGCGGGTGACACCGAGCGTCTCGCAGGCTGAGTAGAGATAGAGCCCGTGGCCGGCCTCGTCCTGCACCTTGGCCAGCAGGATCGCCTTGCGGCGCAGGCTCGGCGCACGGGTGAGCCAGTTGCCCTCCGGCTGCATGCCGATGATCTCGGAGTGGGCGTGCTGCGCGACCTGGCGCACGACGGTGGCGCGATAGCGCTCCGGCATCCAGTCGCGCGGCTCGATGCGTTCATGCCGCTCGATGATGTGCTCGAAGTCCGCTTCGAGGGTGTCGCCCACGGTTGCTCCCTGCTCGACGCGCGCATTTACAGACCGATCGGTCAGGAATAGTCTGACACGGTGACCGACATCACGGCAACCGCCGCGCCCCTGCTCGAGAGCTATGCCTGTGGCACCTGGTTCAGCGCCAGCGACGAGGGCGAACCGCTCCTCGACGCCACGACCGGTGAGGAGGTGGCCCGCATCTCTGCGACCGGGCTCGACCTCGCCGCGATGACGGCCCACGCCCGCGAGGTCGGCGGCCCGGCGCTGCGCAGCCTGACCTTCCACGAACGGTCGGCGGCCCTCAAGGCGATGGCCAAGATGCTGGGCGAGCACAAGGACGAGCTCTATGCGCTCTCCGCCCGCACCGGGGCAACGGCGCGCGACTCGATGGTCGACATCGACGGCGGGATCGGGACCGTCTTCTCGATGGCGTCCAAGGGCACCCGAGAGCTGCCCAACGACGTCGTCGTGCTCGACGGGCAGCCGGAGCGGCTCGGTCGGGAGGGCACCTTCCTCGGCCAGCACCTCTACACCTCACGGCCCGGCGTCGCCGTCCAGATCAACGCCTTCAACTTCCCCGTCTGGGGCATGCTGGAGAAGCTCGCGCCGGCGTTCATCGCCGGGCTGCCGACCATCGTCAAGCCGGCCAGCCAGACCGCCTATGTCACCGAGGCGGTCGTTCGCCGGATCATCGAGTCCGACCTACTGCCCGAGGGCAGCCTCCAGCTGCTCTGCGGGTCGCCGGCCGGGTTGCTCGACGAGCTCGGCGCCCAGGACTCGGTGGCGTTCACCGGCTCGGCGGCGACGGCGGCCCACCTGCGCCAGCACCCCTCGGTGCTGCACGGCGGGGTGCGGCTCGGCGTCGAGGCCGACTCCCTCAACTGCTCGATCCTCGGCACCGACGTCGGCGTCGACGACCCCGAGCTCGAGCTCTTCGTCAAGGGCGTCGTCACCGAGATGACCGTCAAGGCAGGGCAGAAGTGCACGGCGATCCGGCGGGTGCTCGTCCCCGAGCCGATGGCCGACGTCGTGGTGGAGGCGATCTCCCAGCGACTGGCCAAGATCACCGTCGGCAACCCGACCAGTGACGGTGTGCGGATGGGCGCCCTGGCGTCCCTGGCCCAGCGCGACGAGGTCCGCAAGGCAGTCCAGGCGCTGCGCGCATCCGCCGAGATCGTCTTCGGCAACCCCGACGTCGTCGACGTGGTCGATGCGGACGCGGAGACCGGCGCCTTCATGTCACCGGTGCTGCTGCGTGCTCACCCCGGTGCCAGCGAGCCGCACGACATCGAGCCGTTCGGGCCGGTGGCGACCGTCATCACCTACACCGACCTCGACGACGCGGTCCGCCTCGCCGCTCGCGGCCAGGGCAGCCTGGCGGGCTCGATCGTCAGCCACGACCCGGCCGTCGCGCGTGCCCTCACCCTCGGCCTGGCGCCGTGGCACGGGCGCCTGCTGGTCCTCGACCGGACGAGCGCGGCCGAGTCGACCGGTCACGGGTCGCCGTTGCCGGTGCTGGTGCACGGCGGTCCCGGGCGCGCCGGTGGCGGCGAGGAGCTCGGCGGGGTCCGGGCGGTCCTGCACCACATGCAGCGCTCGGCGATCCAGGGCTCCCCCGACATGCTCAGCGCCATCAGCGGCCAGTGGATCACCGGTTCGGCGCGCACCGAGACTCCCGTCCACCCGTTCCGCAAGAGCCTGGCGGAGCTCGCGGTCGGCGACACCATCAGCACGAGCACGCGCACGGTGACGCTCGCGGACATCGAGCACTTCGCGGAGTTCACCGGCGACACGTTCTATGCCCACACCGACGAGGCTGCGGCCCAGAAGAACCCGCTCTTCGGCGGCATCGTCGCGCACGGCTATCTGGTCGTCTCGCTGGCCGCGGGGCTCTTCGTCGACCCCGACCCGGGGCCGGTGCTGGCCAACTTCGGGGTCGACCGGCTGCGCTTCCTCACCCCGGTCAAGGCCGGCGACACCATCCAGGTCACGTTGACGGTCAAGCAGATCACCCCTCGCACCAACGCCGACTACGGCGAGGTGCGCTGGGACGCCACGGTCGTCAACGGCTCGGGCGAGCCGGTGGCGACGTACGACGTGCTGACGCTGGTCGCGAAGCAGTAGCTCGCCGCCATCTACGGTGGGGTCATGGCAAAGAAGTCCTGGGCCGACATGACGCCCACCCAGAAGAAGCTCGTCGTCGTGGCCGGCGTCCTCGAGGTCGCGGCAACCGCGTGGTGCGCGAACGACCTGCGCCATCGGCCGGCGTCGCTGGTCCGCGGCCCCAAGGCGCTGTGGGGTCCGGCCCTGTCCGTGCAGCCCTTCGGCCCGATCGCCTACGTCGTGTGGGGTCGCAAGCGCTGATCGCCATCGCGACATCGCGCGACGACGGTGGCCGGCGAGCCCTGCGCCTGCACGACGGCATGCTCGCATGGCGACTCGCAGACCGCCCGGTGAGCGTCGAGGCGACCGGCTGAACCGCGATCCTCGTGGCGAGATGCCCGACTCAGGCGCTCTCGAACAGTGCCTCCGCCGAGCAGCAGGCGTCGCCGTTCCACGCATTGATTCCTTCGCGTACGGCGAGGGCGGCGATCCCGAGGGCGGCGACCGGGTCGGCCCACCACCAGTCCAGGAGGCTGTTGGCCACGAGGCCGACGAGCAGCACCGTCGACATGACCGCGCACAGCAGGGTCTGGCGCGAGTCGGCCACCGCGGAGTGCGAGCCGAGCTGGTGACCGGTCCGGCGCTGGACGAGCGAGACCGTCGGCATGATCAGCAGGCTCAGCGCGGCGATGACGATCCCCAGCGTGGAGTGAGCGGGCGCCTCCTGCCGGACGAGGCTGCTGATGGCGTCGTAGGACACGAAGGCCGCCAGGCCGAAGAACGAGAACGCGATGACGCGCAGTGCCGTCCTCTCGCGGTCCTCGGGCCGGGGGCCGGCGAACTGCCACGCGACCGCCGCCGCGGACGACACCTCGATCACCGAGCCGAGGCCGAAGCCGATCAACGCACTCGAGTCGGCGACCGCGCCCGCGAACAGGGCGGCCACGGACTCGATGAGGTTGTAGGAGATCGTGAAGACGACCAGCAGCCGGATGCGTCGACTCAAGGCCGCGCGCTGCTCGGCGGTGATGACCGGGTGGGCGTGGTCGTGGTCCTGCGTCGTCATGTCAGCACCGCTCCCTCGCTCGACTCGGCGCAGGCCTCGGGGTCGGTCAGCAGCACCAGGTCCTGGAGGTCACCCAGGGCGTGGCCCAGCCGGTCGTCGGCCAGCCGGTAGCGCGTCCGTCGCCCCTGCGGCTCGGCGACGACGAGGCCGCACCCGCGCAGGCACGCCAGGTGGTTGGACATCGACTGGCGCGTCACACCGAGGTCGTCAGCGAGGTCGGCAGGATAGGCCGGCGCCGTCCGCAGTGTCATCAGGATGCTGGCCCGCGTGGGGTCGGAGAGCGCGTGGCCGAAGCGGGCCAGGGCGCCGAGGGAGGTGGCGCCGGTGCTGATCATTGGTCAACCATACATCGTCGACTGTATTCACGAATCGCTGAACCAGGGGTGGGCTGAGCAGCATGCAGCCGATGGCCGGTCCCGGCTCAGCGGTCGATGTCATCCGATCCACTCAACCGGTCCCATGCGAGTCCGACGGCCAAGAAGGCACACCCGGCGAGCAACGGGACAACTGCGTAGGCGACCCACCCGCCCGGCGAGCAGCCGTCCCCGACGCAGGCGGCGGCCTGATAGATCCCCTGGATGATGCCGCCCACACCCAGCACCACGGCGGTCCACGACCACAGGCTGCGGTTCAGCAACACCCCCTGGTGGCGCAGGAGCTCACGCACGGTCGTGCCGCCACGGCCGGAGGACGAGCCCCAGCACCAGGCCGATCGCACCGCCGAGCACGGCCCCGGTGATGTTGTCGACGACATCGGTGACGTCGCACGCGCGATCGATGCGCGCAAGGGCGAGCTGGAGCGTCTCGATGGCCACGCTGTAGAGACCGAGGGCGACGAGGCCGAGGGGCGCCAGCAGCCAGCCGGCGCGCCAGCGCATCACCCCGAGGACCCACAACGCTCCGGCGGGGACGAAGACGGCGACGTTGAGCATGCGCTGGCTGCCGGACAGGATCCAGAATCCGTCGGGCGCCGGGCCGCCGTAGTCCATCGAGCACGTCTCGGGACGCGAGTCGGCCGGCACGACGCCGGGATCCCACTGAGCCGGCAACAGGGTGAGGACGCCGAGCACGACGACGGTCCACGTGAAGCCGGACAGCGCGATCGCGGTGACCCTGCCCAAACGGCCACTCAGGGCTCGGGCGACCAGCGCGAACACGGCGAGGGTGACCAACGAGGCCAGCAACATCACGCCTGTCCCGCCGATGGTCACCACCGGGCGAGGGTATCGACCCGGGGGCGACGCCTAACCGACCTCGGTGCAGCGCGTCCCGCCGTCGGCATAGATCGTCGGCATGCACCGGTTGCAGTGGGTGCAGAGGCCGGTCGTGGTCTCCCCCGCCGACAGCCGCGCGACCAGGTCGGGCTCGATGAGGAGCGCGCGGCCCATCGCGACATAGTCGAAGCCGTCGACCATTGCCTGCTGCATCGTCTCGAGCCGGTTGATCCCACCCAGCAGCATGAGCGGCATCGACAACCCCTCGCGGAATGCCAAAGCCTTGTCGCGGAAGTAGCCCTCCTCGAAGGCGTAGTCCTTGAGGAAGTGGCCACCCGTGGCCCTCATCCCCAGCGCACGAGCGGCGGCATCACCGCCGCGAACTCCGCGCGCGGGGGGTCCCCGCGGAAGAGATACATCGGGTTCATCAGCGACGACCCGCCACTGAGCTGCAGCGCGTCCAGGTGCCCGTCGCTCTCGAGCAGCTGCGCCAGCTCCAGCCCGGCCTGCGTCGTCACCCCGCCCTTGAAGCCGTCCGACAACGACACCTTCGCCGTCACCGCGGCCGCGTCCCCCACTTCTTCGCGTACGGCGCGCGCCACCTCCCTCGCCAGCCTGGCCCGATTGGCGAGCGGCCCACCCCACTCGTCCTTGCGACGGTTGAGCCCCGGCGCGAGGAACGAGGAGATGAGATAGCTGTGGGCCATGTGCAGCTCCAGCACGTCGAACCCGGCGTCGACGAGGACGCGGGCAGCGTCGACATAGGCGCGGGTGACCCGCGAGATGTCGGCCCGGGTTGCCGTGCGCACCATCTGCATCGACAGCGGGCTCGGCATCCGGCTCGCAGCGACGGCACGGACCCCGTTGGAGCGGCCGTTGGCCACCGGCCCGGCGTGGCCGACCTGACCGGCGATCGCGCCACCTTCGGCGTGCACGGCGCCGGCGAGGCGGGCCAGGCCGTCACGGGTGTGGGGCCCCACGACGAGGACGTCGCGGTGGGTGCGGCCCTCGGGGGAGACCGCGAGATAGGCGACCGTCGTCAGACCGACCTGCCCGCGGGCGAGGCGCGCGTGGAAGTCGATCAGCTCGTCGCTCACGCGACCGTCCGGCGTCCGGCCCTCGAAGGTGGCAGCCTTGACCACGCGGTTGCGCAACGACACCGGGCCCAGCGTCGCCGGGGCCAGGACGTCCGGAACCGATGTCATTCGAGCGTCCTTCCCGCCGCGTCGTCGGCGGCGCGGGCTGCCCGCTCGACCCAGCGCGGCGCCTCGCCATACCGCTGCGAGGGGATCAGCCGTCCGTGCGAGCAGTCCTCGATCAGCTGGACAAGCCGCTTCTCCCGGGTCTCCTCCCGCTTGGCCGAGACCACCCAGTTCTCCGCGACCTTGCGATAGGACGGGGTCGCCACCTCCCAGAAGGCCGCGGCACCTGCGTCGGCCAGCAGCCGGGCCCGCTGCTCGTCGTCGAGGGCGGCGGGCGCCTCATAGGCATAGATGCCCGACTTCTCCGGCTTGCGTCGCTCGAAGGCAGCCAGCCCGGCCGGATGCATCAGCCCCTCGGCGGTGAGGCGCTCGACGTGGGCGATGTTGACCTCGCTCCACACCGAGCTGGGCTTGCGGGGGGTCCACCGCTGGCGCCGGCAGTCGTCGTCGATGCCCTGGGAGACCGAGTCGATCCAGCCGAAGCACAAGGCCACCGGCACCGCCTCGGCCCAGGTGAGCCCCCGATCGGAGACGTGTCGCTTGCGCAGCCCCATCCAGATCTCGCTGGCGCTCTCGTGGTTGGCCTCGAGCCAGGCGCGCCACTCGTCGGCGTCGGCGAAGAAGATCGCCGGCCGCTCCTCGCTGCCCCCCGGAGTCCCGATCACCGAACCCACACTAGGCGCCCGGTGGATCCTCATACCGGCCAGATCGGCAGTGAGGGCCGGGTCTCGAACTGCCAGTCGGCGCCGGTGGAGAAGCGCGTCACCGCGACCTCGTCCGCCACCCTCGCCGGCTGGTCGCGGCGCACGACCCGCAGCGACCACTCCTCGTCCGTCCCGGACACCTCGACGTCGAGGTGCGGGTCGAGCGCCTGCACGGCCGCGGCCAGCGCACGGGTCTCGTCGGGACCGACGAGGTCGATCCACGCCCCGTCCTCGTGGGCGTCCCCCCGGCGCACGGTGACGGTGTCCGACCCGGTCTCGGCGGTGACGTAGGCGGCCGGGTTGAGCAGCGGGTGGAGGGCCAGCATCCGGCACGCTCGGACCTGAGTCCTCTCCGGACCCAGGTCCGAGTCGAGCGCCGAGGCGAGCCGCGACGCGGCCACGCCGGCGATCCCGATGAGCTGGCGGGTGGCGATCTCGCGCTCCTGAGCGGCGTCAGCCCGTCGGCGTACGGCGTTGCGGAACCCCAGCACCAGCAGGTGCATCTGGAGGCAGACCTCGTCGGCCATCCGCACCAGGGCCGCGTGGGAGAAGGCGCCGAAGTCGAGGTCGACGAGGAGCGGTCCGCTGTAGTCGACCGCACCCGCGTCGGAGTGCTCGATCGGGTCGAGCTCGACGGCTGCGGCCCTGGAGGCCGCGACCGCAGCGAGCCCGAAGTGGGCTTGTGCGGGTGGGTGCTCGTCGGCGATCTTCACCGTCCAGGCGCAGTGGGGGACCTGCCTGCCGGGACCCGCGGGGGCCGGTGGAGCGGCCGGACCTGGGCGCGCGCGTTGGTCGCGATGGCCGTGGCGTCGAAGGTGGGGTCCTCGATGTCGTGGCACATCGAGCGGACGTAGTCGGGTCCCATCGGTTCGACGTCCATCAGGGCGCCGCAGTGGTCGAGGTGGAACTCCCCGGACCACTTGTCGTGCACCGTGTAGCGAAAGTCCATGAACTGCGGTGGGGCACCGATGTCGAGCTGGAGCCCCTTGAAGATGGTCACCACGTCGTCGCCCTCGAAACCCAGGGCCCGCTGCATGCGCCGGGTGTAGACCGGGGAGGCGCTCGCCCACTCCTCGATCGCGATCTGGGCCATCTCCTCGCGGCCGAACGCCTGGATGCACCAGGCCATCCCGGAGCGGTCGATCAGCTGACCGATCAGCAGCAGCTCCGGCACGAGCCGCGCGAGCTCGTCCCGTGACAGGGAGGCATAGCGCGACGACACCTCAGCCCTGCTTCCGCTTGGCCCTGGCGATGGTCTCCTCGACCACGGTGCTGATCCTCGCCCCCTGCGGCCAGCCGGCGTAGTGGGACAGGAAGACGACGATCTCGCGCAACGCCTCGTCGTCGAGCTCGCCCTTGGCGTGGGCGGCAGGGATCTGGATGCCGAGCACGTCGGCCGCCCCCTGGCCCGCCAGCATGCCGATCAGCAGCAGCCGCCGGTCGCGGTCACTCAGACCGGGGCGCTGCCAGATGTCGCCGAAGAGGTGGTCGGCGGTCAGGGCGAAGAAGTCGCCCTCCCCGTCGGTCATCTCGAAGCCATAGACCTCTTCCATCTTCTCGAGCCCGCGGCGGCGGGCCTCGGGCAGATCGTCGAACTTGCCCATCACTTCTCCTTCGGTGGTCGAGGAGGCGCGCCAGCGCCGTCACGAAACCCGAGTCCGGGTCCGAGTCGCTCGAGCGCGAGCCGGGCGAGCGGGGTGTCGACGTCGAGGGACTCGGCCAGCTCCACCGCGAACGCCAGGTCCTTCTCCCCCAGGGCCCGCACGTGGCTGAACACGCCGTGCCAGAAGTCGTCCTCGGCCAGTGGGGCAGTCGTCTCCCGGTGCATGATCGCGCCCACGCCGCCGGTGATCGAGTCCGTATGGCGCACGACCTCCCCGAGCGCCCTGAGGTCGAGCCCCGCAGCCTCGGCCAGCCGCTGGGCCTCGGTGGCCGCGGTGAAGGCCACGAAGTGGAGCATGTTGCGCGCCAGCTTGAACCGGGTGCCGGCACCCACGGGTCCGGCGTGCACGACCTTGCTCCCCATCAGCTCGAGCACCGGCCGCACGCGGGCCACCGCATCGTCAGGACCGCCGACCAGGATGGCCAGGGTGCCGTCGGCCGCCCCGATGGCGCCGCCGCTGACGGGTGCGTCGAGGACGACGACGCCGTGGCCCTCGGCGATTCCTGCCAGCTGACCCGGCGTCTGCGGCGCGATCGTCGAGTGGACGACGACCACGGTCCCCGCCTGGGCCGAGCCGACGACGTGCGCGAGCACCTCCCGCACCTGCTCGTCGTCGCGCACCATCACGCACACCACCTCCACCCGGCTCGCGAGCTCGGCGACGGACCCGGCCACCTCGGCCCCGGCGTCGGCCAGCTCACGCAGTGGCTCCGGCGCGACGTCATGGACGACCAGGGACACGTCGGCGGCGGCAGCCAGGCGCAGCGCCATCGGCTTGCCGATCTGGCCCAGTCCGACGAAGCCGACCCTCAGCACGGCGGCCGGGGTCACGGGCGCCACGTCTGTCCGCCGTCGACGGCAAGGATCTGCCCGGTGATCCAGGCCGCCTCGTCGGAGAGCAGGAACAGGCAGGCCCCGACCATGTCCTCCGGCTGGCCCATCCGCTTGAGCGCGAGGTTCTTGACCAGCTCCTTGGCGGCGTCGCCGGCCTGGGTGCGGGTGGCCTCGGTGTCCGTGGGGCCGGGCGCGATCGCGTTGACCCGGATCCCCATGCCGCCGACCTCGTGGGCCAGCTGCTGGGTCAGCCCGTTGACACCCGTCTTCGCGAGACCGTAGAAGCCGGAGTAGAGATAGGCCGCGGTGCTGGACTGGTTGACGATCGAGCCGCCGCCGCGCGCCTGCATGGAGCGATAGACCGCGCGGGTCATCACCAGCGCTCCGTCCATGTTCACGCCCATGAACTTCTTGTAGTAGTCCCAGTCGACGGTGACGAGCAGATCGAACTGCATCGCGCCATAGATCGCGGCGTTGTTGACCAGGCCGTCGATCCCGCCCCACTCCTCGCTCACGCGCTCCACCATCGCCTGCGCCGACTCCTGCGAGGAGACGTCGGTGCGGACGAAGATCGCACTCCCGCCCGACTCGTTGATCGAGGCAGCGACCTTCTCGCCGGCCTCCTCGCTCACATCGGCGACCACCACGTCGGCGTCCTCCGCCGCGAGCGCCCGGGCATAGGCCTCGCCGATGCCCTGGGCCGCCCCCGTGACGACGACGACCTTGTCGGTGAACCTTTTCCCGGTGCTCACGAGCCGACTCCCTCGGCGATCGTCTTGGTCTCGAGGTACTCCTCGAAGCCGGCGACACCCATCTCACGGCCGATGCCGGACTGCTTGTAGCCCCCGAACGGCGCGTCGGGGCTGAACCACACGCCGCCGTTGACGGCCAGGGTGCCGGTGCGGACCCTGCGCGCGACCGCACGGGCACGCTCGATGTCGCCCGAGTCGACGGAGCCGGAGAGGCCGTACGGCGAGTCGTTGGCGATCCGCACCGCGTCGTCGTCGCCGTCGTGGGCCAGCACGACGAGCACCGGCCCGAAGATCTCCTCCTGCGCCACCCGCGACTCGTTGGTCAGGCCGGCGATGACGGTCGGTTCGATCCACCAGCCGCCGCCCCCGCGCTCGGCGACCTTGCCGCCGGTGGCGAAGGTGCCGCCGTCGGCCTTCGCGAGGTCGAGGTAGCGCACGATCCGGTCCCGCTGCACCCTGCTGATCACCGGACCACAGATGGTGCCTGGGTCGGTGGGGTCGCCGACCCCGATGGAGGACATGGTCGCGGCGGCGATCTCGACCGCCTCGTCATAGCGCTCGCGCGGCACGACCAGCCGCGTCGTGAGCGCGCAGCCCTGGCCCGCGTGCATGCACACCGAGAAGGCCGCGGTGCCGACCGCTCCGGCGAGGTCGGCGTCGTCGAGCACGATCGCCGCCGACTTGCCGCCCAGCTCGAGGAAGACCCTCTTGAGCGACGACGCGGCCGTCGACATGATCCGCTTGCCGGTCTCGGTCGAACCGGTGAAGGAGACCAGGTCGACACGGGGGTCGGTCGTCAGCGAGATCGCGACGTCGACGTCCCGGGTGGACACGACGTTGAGGACGCCCGGAGGCAGGATCTCGGCGGCGATCCGTCCGAGCTCGCACGCCACCCACGGGGTGTCGGGTGCCGGCTTGAGGACGACGGTGCAGCCGGCCGCCAGCGCCGGCCCGATCTTGGAGAGGTTGATCTGGTTGGGGAAGTTCCACGGCGTGATCGCCGCGACCACGCCGACCGGCTCCTTGCGCACGGTGCGGTGGGTGCGGATGCCCATCGGGGCCGCCTCACCGAGATCGGTCTCCCACTCGTAGGTCGCGGCCATGTCGGCCACCCACTTCAACCCCTCCACCGGCACGTCATATTGCGGGCCGGCGGTGAGGAAGGCGGGCGCTCCCACCTCCGCGGTGGTCAGCGCGCGCATCGACTCGCCCTGCTCGACCAGGGCCGCGTACAGCTCGAGCAGGCACCTCATGCGCAGGTCGTGGTCGGTGGACCAGTCGGTCTCGTCGAAGGCCCGGCGCGCGGCCCCGATCGCGGCCTCCATGTCGGCCTGGCCGGCGTCGGGCGCCTCGCCGATCTGCTCACCGGTGGCAGGGTTGTGGATCGGGTATGTCGATCCGTCGGCCGCCGGGGTCAGCTGGCCGTCGATCAGCAGCTGGGCGGGAGCCCAGTCGAACGTCGTGTCACTCATCGCCCACCACCGGCGGCCAGACGGTGCTCGGCAGGTCGGCGCGGCGGTAGTGCCCCGGCTGGTCCATGCCCTTGAGGCCCATCCGGTCGAGCAGCGGCTGCGGCGCCTTTCCGGAGCCGGCGAGCGTGAGGAAGGTATGTGCGGTGGAGCCGAGGTCGAACCAGTCGCGCTGCCACCCGATCTTGAGCTGACCGGAGTCGGCGCCGTCGCCCACCCTGACGATGCCGAACCAGGAGCCACCCAGTCCCAGGATCTGGTACTCCTTGCCGGTCTCGTCGTCGGTGATGCCGGCCTTCTGCTTCCAGAAGCCCACCACCATCCCGGTCGTCTCGTCGGTGACGGTGGCGACGTAGTCGTAGTGCCAGCCGTCCAGCCCCTGCATCTCGGTGCCGAGGGCCCAGTCGCGGATCTGCTCGCGACCCACTGCCATGAAGTGCTCGTCGGGGGTGTACATCCAGCCGTAGGTCGCGTCCTCGGCGTAGTGCTCGGCCAGGACGCCCCAGTCGTTCGACGCTTCGGCCTTCCGGTTGGCCTCGAGCCACGTCTGCCAGAACTGGTCGATCTCTGCACGACTGAAGTCGGTGCTGGTGCTCATGCCTGTTCCTCTTCCTCGATCGCCAATGCCATCGCCGGGCAATATCTGAGTGCCGACGCGACCTGCTCGCGCAGGGAAACATCTGGGTCGTCCTGCAGCACGACGACCTTGTCGGCGTCCTCGTCGAAGCCGAAGACGTCAGGCGCCTCGTGCTGGCACACCTGGTGGGCCTGGCACAGGTCGAGGTCGGCCACGACCCGGAAGCTCATGACCGCCTCCGGCGGTAGTAGGCCCGGCAGGGCTGCTGCAGCTGGATCACCATCTTGGACGTGTCGTCGCGGTAGCTCTCCGACGGCTGGACCAACTCGAACTCGAACTCGCGCAGCACCACCGAGAAGATCGCCTTGAGCTGCATCATCGCGAAGGCGTTGCCGACGCAGCGGTGACGCCCGGCGCCGAAGGGGATCCAGGTCCAGCGGTTGGCCAGGTCCTCCTGGCGCGGGTCGAGGTAGCGAGAGGGGTCGAAGCGCTCCGGGTCGGGGAAGTGCTCGGGGATGCGGTTGGAGACCCGCGGGCTCGCAGCCACCATCGTCCCGGGCGCGATGACGTGACCGGCCAGCTCGACCTCCTCCTGCACCAGGCGCAGCAGCACGATCAGCGGCGGGTGCAGTCGAAGCGTCTCCTTGAGCACCGCCTCCAGGCGCGGGATGGCGCGCAGCGCCTGGAAGGAGACCTCGGAGCCGTCGGCATAGAGGTCGTCGAGCTCTGCGGTCACGTCCTTGGTGATCTCGGGGTGGCGCATCATCTCGATCAGCGCCCAGGCGGCGGTGCCGGACGAGGTGTGGTGACCGGCGAACATCATCGAGATGAAGATGCCGGTCACCATGTCGGCGTCGTAGCCCACCGAGATCAGCACGTCGAGCAGGTCGCGCTCCTCCTTGGGGATGTGGCCCTTGGCCACCCGCCGCTCGATGATCGCCTGGATCTTCTCGACCAGCTCCTCACGGGAGGCGTCGCGGACCCGGAACGACTCGATGTCGGCGTAGGGATCGACGTACGCCAAGGCGTCGGTGCCGCGCTCGAGGCCGTGATAGATCTCGGCGAAGCTGCCGTCGAGCTCCTCGCGGAAGGGCTTGCCGATCAGGCACGCCGAGGTGGTGTAGATCGTCAGCTCGGCGAAGAAGTCGAGGAGGTCGATCTCTCCCTCGTCGCCCCACTCGCCGACCATGCGACGGATCTCGGCCTCGATCGTGGTGGCGTGGCCGCGCATCATGTCGCCCCGCAGTGCCTGGTTCTTCAGCATCTGCTGGCGCTCCTCGGGGCTGGCGTCGAAGACGACGCCCTTGCCGAAGATCGGGGTCATGAACGGATAGGCCGCCGCCTGGTCGAGGGTGGAGTCGGGTGCGCGGAAGAACGCCTCGTTGGCCTCGGCGCCGGAGACCATCACGACGTCCTTGTCGGCCAGCCGGAAGCGGCCGATGTCGCCGCACTCGGCCCGGACCCGCTCCAGCAAGGCGATCGGGTCGACACGCAGCTCGGCGAGGTGGCCGTGGCCGTCGTCGGGGACGGCGAAGGAGACCTCGGGGACGTCGGTGAGGGTCATCGTTCCTCCAGGGGCGCTTCGGGGGTGACTTCGATCAGGTTGAGGTGCACCCCGCGGGGCGCGGTGACCACGGTGGTGATGGCATCGGCGATCGCGGTGGTCGGCAGGAAGCCGCCGTGCCGGGCCTGGCCGAAGCGCACCCAGGCGTCGAGCGTGCGAGCGCCCTCGGCTGCGTCCCAGTCGCTCCCCATCTCGCTGGCCGTGGGGCCGGGACGGACGAGCGACGCGCGGACGCCGGTGCCCTCGAGCTCCATCTGCAGGGCGTGGGCCATGCCCTCGAGACCCCACTTGCCGGCGGCATACGACGCGACGAACGGCCGGGCGCGGACCGCGACGTCGGAGGACACGAAGAGGATGTCGCCGCGGCGGCGCTCGATCATCCCGGGCACCAACGCCCGGACGACGCGGTGGGCGCCGAGCACGTTGAGGTCGATCTCGGTCTCGAAGCGGCTCGTGTCCATCTCGGCGATCGCGCCGGGCCACACGCCGCCCGCGTTGCAGACGGCGATCTCGATCTCGCCGAGGTCGGCCGTCGCGGCCGCGACGAACTCGGCGACCGAGCCCTCGTCGGAGACGTCGAGGGGGTGCACGACAGCCTGGCCGCCTGCAGCACGGATCCGCTCGGCGACCTCGTCGAGCCGGTCGGTGCGGCGCGCGCCCAGCGCGACCGGGCAGCCGGCGGCGGCGAGCGCCTCGGCGGTCGCCGCACCGATGCCGGCGGAGGCGCCGGTCACGATCGCAGGCCTGCGCCGGGGGTGATCGGGATGCGGGGTCATCGCAGGGTCACCTTCATCGGGACGTGGGTGAAACCGCGCACGTTGGCTGAGTAGAAGCGGGCGCACGCGTCGTGGTCGATGTCGAAGTCGCTCACCCTGGCCACCAGCGACTCGAGCGCGATGCGGCTCTCCATCCGCGCGAGGTTGGCGCCCAGGCAGAAGTGGCGGCCACCGCCGAAGCTCAGGATCTGGCCGAGCTCGTCGGGGTCACGGTGCAGGTCGAAGGTCTCCGGCGTGGTGAAGACGCGGTCGTCGTGGTTGGCGGCGCCGAGGGCGAGCAGGAGCTTGGAGCCGGCCGGCGCCGTCCGGCCGTGCAGGGTGAGGTCCTTGACGAGCAGCCGGGCGACGAACTGGCTGGAGGTGTCGTGGCGCAGCGTCTCCTCGATCCACGGCGAGACCAGGGCCGGGTCGGCGAGCACCTCGGCCTGTTGCTCGCGGTGCTGGCTGAGGTGGAAGACGGCGTTGCCGAGCAGCTTGGTCGTGGTCTCGTTGCCGGCGACCACCATCAGGAAGAGGAACGCGTTGATCTCGTCCTCGGTCATCCGCTTGCCCTCGTCCTCGGCGTTGAGCAGCGCGGAGGTCAGGTCGTCTGCGGGGTTCCTGCGCTTCTCCGCGACGAAGGTCTTGTAGTAGTCGAAGAGGCTCATCGCAGCCTCCATCCCCGCCGCCGGCACGTCGCGGAGCCCGTCCTCGCGGTGGACGACCAGGTCGGCCAGCCGGCGGACCTCGTCGCGGTCGGCCACTGGGACCCCCATCATCTCGGAGATGACGTCCATGGGCAGCCGGCCGGCGAAGTCCATGACCCAGTCGAGCGATCCGCTCGCCAGCGCCTGGTCGAGGTAGTCGTCGGTGAGCTGCTGCACCCGTGGCCCCAGGTCACGCACCCGGCGCGGGGTGAAGCCCTTGGAGACCAGCCGCCGGAGCCGGACCTGCTCCGGCGGGTCCATCGCCAGGAACGACATCACCGTGTGCGCGTGCTCGTTCCAGGCGCTGGGGTCGAGCGAGACGCCCATGCGGTTGGAGAGGGTCTCGTCGTCGCGGGTGGCGGCGTGGACGTCGGCGTGGCGCGAGATCACCCAGTAGTCGTGCTCGACCTGGTGGAACAGCGGCGCCTCGTCGCGCAGCCGGGCATAGACCGGATAGGGGTCGTCCTGGATCGCGTGGTCATAGAGGTCGAAGTCGATCGCGGTCATGGGTGGTTCCTCATCAACAGGTCGACGACGTGGTCGAGCCGGTCGGCCATCTGGTCGGCGTCGAGGAGTCCCATCCCCGCCTGCAGGAGGGCGCCGGAGAACGCAAAGGTGAGCGCGTCGAGCAGGGCTGGGTCGGGTGAGCCACCGAGCGCCTCGGAGAACGCGCCGACGAACTCCGCACCGATGCGGATCCGCAGGCGCTCGACGTCCGGGTCAGCACTCAGCAGCGCCAGGTTGGCGGCGGCCGCGAGGTGGGGACTGTCCAACAGGGTCCTCGAGTAGTGCCGGACCACCACCTTGAGCTGCTCGGCCGGGGTGCCGGTCAGCTCCGGGGCCGGGTGTCGCGCGATGTGGCGCAGGTAGATCTCGGCGAAGAGATGGTTCTTGCTTGCGAGATAGGTGTAGGCCGTCGCCGGGCTGACGCCGGCATGGCTCGCCACCATCCGGATCGTCAGGTCGTCGGGCCCGACGTCCTCGAGCACGGCCTGCCCAGCCACCAGGAGCCGGTCGACGGTCTCGACCTGGCGCGCGTTGAGCCCGCGCCGTACGTTGGACACCTGACTGGACACCTGTCCACCATAGGTGGGCGACCAGCGTCCGCGCAAGAGGCACCTAGGCTCGCCCCATGCTGCGCGACGACCTGGGTGCTGACGTCCACCTCACCGCCCCCGCACGCCGGGTCGTCTCCCTGGTCCCTTCCCTCTCGGAGGCGATCGCGGCCACCGCGCCCGAGGTGCTCGTCGGCGCGACCGACTGGTGCACCCACCCCGCCGACCTGGACGTCCGCCGGGTCCGCGGCACCAAGAACCCCGACCTGACCGCCATCCGCGACCTGACCCCCGACCTCGTGATCGCCAACCAGGAGGAGAACCGAGAGCTCGACGTGTGCCGACTGCGTGACTCCGGCGTCGCGGTGTGGGTCACCCGGATCGAGACCGTCACCGAGGCGCTCGACTCGATGGAACGACTCCTCGTCGAGGCGCTGGGCGTCGCCGTCCCCGACTGGCTCGGGCGGGCGCGCGAGCTGTGGGGTGGGCCGCCGGCGCCGCCACGGGCACGCACTGCCGTACCCATCTGGCGCGATCCGTGGATGGTCGTCGGCTCCTCGAACTACACCGGCGACCTCCTCGAGCGGGCCGGCCTCCCCCACGTCTTCGCCGACCACCCGGGGCGCTATCCGGCAGTGTCGGTCGACGAGATCGAGGCGGCAGGACCCGACGTGGTGCTGCTTCCGGACGAGCCCTACGAGTTCACGGCCGATGACGGGCCCGAGGCCTTCACGTGTCCGACGCAGCTCGTCTCGGGACGACTGCTGACCTGGTACGGCCCAGCGATGGTCGAGGCCCACGCCGTCCTCGCTAACCTCCGGCCATGAGCCGCGACCCGATCACCGACGCCCACCGCCAGTGGGTCGCCCACGGCTGGGACGACGCCGCCGACGGGATGGCGATGGTGACGTCGGTGGTGCGAGTCCAGCAGCTGCTGATGGAGCGCATCGACGCGGCCCTGCGCCCGCTCGACCTGACCTTCGCCCGCTACGAGGTCCTTCGGCTGCTGTCGTTCGTCCGCAGCGGCGAGCTGCCGATGGCGCGGCTGGGCTCGTTGCTCCAGGTGCACCCGACCAGCGTCACCAGCGCCGTCACGCGCCTCGAGCGCCAGGGACACGTCGAGCGCCGTCGCGGCCAGGACGACGGCCGGGTGGTGCTGGCGACCATCACGACGTCGGGACGCGACGTCGTGGAGCGGGCCACAGACGCCCTCAACGCGCACGTCTTCACCGAGCCGGGACTGCCCGCCGACGAGGTGCGCCGCCTGACCGAGGCGCTGACCTCGCTGCGCGCCGGCCTGGGCGAGCAGCTGTAGGTCGACTACTTCCAAGTAATACTTGGATGTCCTAGTATTGCCCGCATGGCTGACCTTCACACCCCCACGCATCCGATCCGCCTCGTCACCGCCTCGGCGCTTTTCGACGGCCACGACGCGTCGATCAACATCATGCGACGGATCTTCATGAGCCAGGGTTGCGAGGTCATCCACCTCGGGCACAACCGCTCGGTGCAGGAGGTCGTCGACGCGGCCCTCGAGGAGGACGTGCAGGGCGTCGCGGTCTCGTCCTACCAGGGCGGGCACGTCGAATACTTCGAATACCTCGTCGAGTCGCTGCGCGCAGCCGGCGCCGACCACGTCAAGGTCGTGGGCGGCGGGGGCGGCGTGATCGTGCCCAAGGAGATCAACCGCCTGCGCGAGTCGGGGGTCACGATCTTCTCGCCCGAGGACGGCCAGAAGCTCGGGCTCGTCGGGATGATCAACTCCGTCGTCGAGTCCTGCGACTTCGACCTGTGGGAGAAGCAGCCTGTGAGCGCCGAGCAGGTGCTCTCCGGCGACCGGTTCGCGATCGCGCGCGCCATCACCGGCGCCGAGGCAGGCATGCTCGACGAGACGATGATGCGAGAGCTCCGCGAGGCGGGGGCGCGCCGCGCCATACCCGTGCTCGGGATCACCGGCACCGGCGGCTCGGGCAAGTCGTCGCTGACCGACGAGCTGATCCGGCGCTTCCGCGTGGACCAGCAGGACAAGCTGCGGATCGCCGTGATCGCTGTGGACCCGACCCGGCGCAAGGGTGGCGGCGCCCTGCTGGGTGACCGGATTCGCGCCAACTCCCTCGACGGCGACCGGATCTTCTTCCGCTCGCTCGCCACCCGCGGCGCCCACGAGGTGCCCGACCACCTCGGCGACGTCGTCGACGTGATGAAGGCCGCCGACTTCGACCTCGTCGTGATCGAGACACCCGGCATCGGCCAGGGCGACGCCGGCATCGTGCCGCTCGTCGACCACTCGCTCTATGTCATGACGCCCGAGTTCGGGGCGGCCTCCCAGCTGGAGAAGATCGACATGCTCGACTTCGCCGACACCGTCGCGATCAACAAGTTCGAGCGCCGCGGCGCCAAGGACGCCCTGCGCGACGTCGGCCGCCAGCTGGTGCGCAACAAGGAGGCCTTCGGCAAGCAGCCGCACGAGATGCCGGTCTTCGGCACCAGCGCGGCGACCTTCAACGACGACGGCGTGACCGCCCTCTACCAGCACCTGCGCGGCGCCCTCGCCGGCGACGGCCTCGAGGTGGGCGAAGGCACTCTCCACACCGTCGACGTGCGGCACTCCTCCGGCATCCGCCAGGTCGTTCCGGCGGACCGGGTGCGCTATCTCGCCGAGATCACCGAGACTGTCCGCGGCTATCACGCCGAGACCGAGCGGCTGGCCGAGGCCGCGCGCAACCTCCAGCGCGTGCAGTACGTCGCCGACCAGCTCGCCGACGACGACCTGGGCGCCGTGCCCCTGCTGCTCGAGAAGGTGACCAAGGCGGTGCCGGCGGAGGTTGCCGACCAGATCGCCGCCTGGCCGGCCGTCGTGGAGTCCTACTCCGGCGACGAGCAGGTCGTGAAGGTCCGCGACCGCGAGCTCCACACCAAGCTGACCCGTGAGTCGCTCTCGGGCAACAAGATCCCTCGCGTCTCGCTCCCCCGCACCACCGACCACGGCGAGCTCGTCCGCTTCTGGCGCGCGGAGAACCTGCCTGGGTTCTTCCCGTTCACCGCGGGCGTCTTCCCGTTCAAGCGCGACAACGAGGACCCGGCGCGGATGTTCGCGGGCGAAGGCGACCCGGCGCGCACCAACCGCCGGTTCAAGATCCTGTCGGCCGGCAACGACGCCACCCGCCTGTCCACCGCCTTCGACTCCGTCACGCTCTACGGCCGCGACCCCGACCCGCGCCCCGACGTCTATGGCAAGGTCGGCACGTCCGGCGTGTCCGTGGCGACGCTCGACGACATGAAGGTGCTCTACGGCGGCTTCGACCTCGTCGCACCGACCACGAGCGTCTCGATGACGATCAACGGCCCCGCCCCGACCGTCCTGGCGTTCTTCCTCAACACCGTGATCGACCAGCAGGTCGATGCCTTCGTCGAGCGGGAGGGCCGCCAACCCGACGACGAGGAGCGCGCCAGCCTGTCGGCATACGCCCTGTCCAACGTCCGCGGCACGGTGCAGGCCGACATCCTCAAGGAGGACCAGGGCCAGAACACCTGCCTGTTCTCCACCGAGTTCAGCCTGCGGATGATGGCCGACATCCAGGAGTGGTTCATCGCCCAGGAGGTGCGCAACTTCTACTCCGTGTCGATCTCCGGCTATCACATCGCCGAGGCCGGGGCGAACCCCATCAGCCAGCTCGCGTTCACCCTCGCGAACGGCTTCACCTATGTCGAGGCCTACCTCGCCCGGGGCATGGACATCGACGACTTCGCGCCCAACCTGTCGTTCTTCTTCTCCAACGGGATGGATCCCGAATACACCGTGCTCGGCCGCGTCGCCCGACGCATCTGGGCGGTGGCGATGAAGGAGAAGTACGGCGCCGGCGAGCGCTCGCAGAAGCTGAAGTACCACGTCCAGACGAGCGGCCGCTCCCTGCACGCGCAGGAGATGGACTTCAACGACATCCGCACCACGCTGCAGGCGCTGATCGCGATCTATGACAACGCCAACAGCCTGCACACCAACGCCTATGACGAGGCCGTGACGACCCCGACCGAGGAGTCGGTGCGCCGGGCACTGGCGATCCAACTGATCATCAACCGCGAGTGGGGCCTGGCGATGAACGAGAACCCGCTCCAGGGCGCCTTCATCGTCGACGAGCTCACCGACCTCGTCGAGGCGGCGGTGCTCGCTGAGTTCGACAGCATCAACGAGCGCGGCGGAGTGCTGGGCGCCATGGAGACCGGCTACCAGCGCGGCCGGATCCAGGACGAGTCGATGCTCTACGAGCACCGCAAGCACGACGGCTCACTGCCCATCGTCGGGGTCAACACCTTCGTCAAGGAGTCGGCCGCCGACGCGCAGCCCCAGGAGATCGAGCTGGCTCGCGCGACCGAGGAGGAGAAGTCCTCCCAGCTCGCCCGGGTCAGGGCGTTCCAGCAGGAGCACTCGACCGAGGCAGCCGAGGCGATCGCCCGGCTCAAGGACGCCGCCGTGTCCGGGGACAACGTGTTCGCCGTCCTGATGGACGCGGCTCGTGTGTGCTCGCTCCAGCAGGTGACCGAGGCGTTCTTCGAGGTGGGCGGGCAGTACCGCCGCAACGTCTGAGGTCGCGCGACCGGGGACTGCCGGACTCACACCTCGTCGTCGCGCATCCCCCACGGGCTGCCGTAGTCGTCGAGCAGGTCGAGGAAGGGCACGGCGTCGAAGGCCTCCGGGCCGAGGACGCCCACCCCCGACCAGTCGCCGCGAGCCAGCAGCTCGAGCGCGACGACCGGGTTGACGGCCGTTTGCCAGACGACGCACTGGTGGCCGTACTCCTTCATCGCCCAGTCGTTGTCGACGACGTGGAAGAGGTATGTCGAGCGCGGCCCTGTCGGATTTCCCTGGCCGTCCTTGCCGGTGCCCGTCACCCACAGCCCCGCACACGTCTTGCCCGTCATCCGCGGGCCGACGCTCGCCGGGTCGGGCAGCACGGCCGCGACGACGTCGCGCGGTGAGATCTCCACCGGGCCGCCGGTCGACGGCACCCGCACCGGGTCGGTGCGGTCCAGTCCCAGGGCGTTGAGCGTCCGCAGGACGCCGATGAACTCCTCGCCCAGGCCGTACTTGAACGTCACCCGCTGGGCGTCGACCCACCTCGGCATCAGGAGCACCTCCTCGTGCTCCACGTTGACGCACTCGACGGGGCCGATCCCCTCGGGGAACTCGAAGACCTCCGGCTCGCTGAAGGGTGGGGTCGTGAACCAGCCGCCGTCGACGTCGCGCCGCGACTTCTCCCAGACCACGGGCGGGTTGAGGCACTCCTCGATCGTCGTCCAGATGGAGAAGGACGGCGCGAAGATCTCGTTGCCCTCGTCGTCACGCACGACCAGGTTGGCTCCGTCGCGGACGCCGAGCTCGTCGATCTGCGAGAAGAGGTGGTCAGCGGCATAGCGCGCGAACACGTCGGAGAGTCCCGGCTCCACGCCGATCCCGCACAGCGCGAGGCGGCCCGCGGCCTCCCACTCCCCTGCCTGCGCGAACTGCTCGTCGCCCAGCTTGACCCCGACCTTGGAGTACGGCGCCTCCGGGTGCCGCTGGGACAGCGACATCGCCATGTCGAGATAGTCGGCACCGGCGGCGAACGCGCCCTCGAAGATCGGCATCACGAAGCGGGGGTCGACCGCGTTCATCACATGGGTGATGGCGTGCTCGCGGCACAGCGCGGCCACCGCGTCGGCCGAGGAGGCGTCCACCTGGGCGCCGGCGAACCTCGGGTCTGCCTCGGCTGCTCGACCGGCCCGGGCCTCGTCGTGATCGGCCACCACGATCGTCTCGAAGAAGTCGCGGCGTGCGGCGATGGCACAGAAGGCCGAGCCGACGCCGCCCGCGCCGACCAACAGGATCCGCATCGGCTCAGTCCCGGCCGATGTAGGACATCACGTGCTTGATGCGGGTGTAGTCCTCCAGGCCGTACATCGACAGGTCCTTGCCGTAGCCGGAGTGCTTGAACCCGCCGTGCGGCATCTCGGAGACGAACGGGATGTGGGTGTTGATCCACACCACGCCGAAGTCGAGACGCTTGGACATCCGCAGCGCACGTCCGTGGTCCTTGGTCCAGACGCTGGAGGCCAGGCCGTATTCCACGCCGTTGGCCCAGCGCAGCGCCTCGTCCTCGTCGCCGAACTTCTGGACGGTGATCACGGGGCCGAAGATCTCGTTCTGGATCTGCTCGTCGTCCTGCCGCAGGCCGGTGAGCACGGTCGGCTCGTAGAAGAAGCCCGCGTCCCCCTGCCTGCGCCCGCCCGTGGTGACCTCGGCGTGGTCGGGCAGCCGTTCGACCAGGCCCGATACGCGGGCGAGCTGGTCGGGGTTGTTGAGAGGGCCGTAGAGCACGTCCTCGTCGTCGGGCATCCCGGTCCGGGTCGCCTTGGCCGCCTCGGTCAGGGCAGCGGCGAAGTCGTCGTGGGCGCCGGCCTGGACAAGCACCCGGGTCGCAGCGGTGCAGTCCTGGCCCGCGTTGAAATAGCCCGCCTCGGCGATCGCCTGGGCCGCGGACGCGATGTCGGCGTCGTCGAAGACAACCACGGGCGCCTTGCCACCCAGCTCGAGGTGGACGCGCTTGAGGTCTGTGGCCGCCGACCCGGCGACCTCCATCCCCGCGCGGACCGAGCCCGTGATCGAGACCATCTGCGGGGTCTTGTGCGCCACCAGTGCCCGACCTGTGTCGCGGTCACCGCAGACGACGTTGAGCACGCCCGGCGGCAGGAACTCACTCGCCAGCTCGGCCAGCAGCGTGGAGCTGGCCGGGGTGGTGTCGCTCGGCTTCAGCACGACGGTGTTCCCAGCAGCCAGCGCCGGTGCGATCTTCCAGATCATCATCATCAGCGGGTAGTTCCACGGCGTCACCTGGCCGACCACGCCGATGGGCTCGCGGCGGACCCAGGAGGTGTGGTCTGCCATGTATTCGCCCGCCGACTTGCCCTCGAGCACGCGGGCGGCGCCGGCGAAGAAGCGGAAGTGGTCGGAGGCGTAGGGCATCTCCTCCGACATCGTCAGGCCGAGGGGCTTGCCGGTGTCCTTGCTCTCCACCGCGTTGATCTCCTCGACCCGAGCCTCGATGGCGTCGGCGATCTTCAACAACGCGTTGCTCCGGTCCTGCGGAGTCGTCTCACCCCACGTCTCGAACGCGGTCTCGGCCGCGGCGTAGGCCCTGTCCACGTCCTCGGCGCCGGACCTCTGGGCCTGCGCATAGACCTCGCCGGTCGTGGGGTCGAGCACGTCGTAGGTCTCCCCCGACACCGACCCGACCAGCTCGCCGTTGACTACGTTGTGGAACGTCGTGTCTGCCATGTCGGGAGCCTAGCCATCAGGATGCGGATTCTGTAGGTGTGAACGATAAATGATGTCGAGATCGTCTGTAGCGCCGTCATTCATCCCCGGAAACGGTGACGAGATCAGCTCAGTGGTTCCGCCACGACCCGGCCGTCGATCCAGGTCGACCGCACCCGCACGGCACCGATGTCCCCCGCGGGACCCGCGAACGGGTCGCGGTCGAGGACCACGAGGTCGGCCACGGCACCGGGAGCCAGGACACCGGCCCGGGGCCCAGGCTCCGAGCCGTCGCGATGGTTGATCCACGCCGACCCGGAGGTGTAGGCGGCGAACGCCCGCTCGAGGCTCAGCGCCTGGTCGGGCAGGAACGGCTCCTCCCCCTCCGGACCGCTCGCCCCGTGGGCCGTGCGGGTGACGGCGACGTGGATGGCCGCCAGCGGATCGGGACTGCTCACCGGCCAGTCGCTGCCGCAGACCAGCCTCGCCCCGGCCCGGTCGAGGTCACCGAAGGGATATTGCCAACGCGCGCGCTCGGCACCGAGGAACGGGATGGTCAGCTCGACCATCTGCTGGTCGAGGCAGGCCCACAGCATCTGCAGGTTGGCGCTGACCCCCAGCTCGGCGAAGCGCGCGACGTCGTCGGGATGGACCAGCTGCACGTGGGCGAGGTGGTGCCGCGGCTCGACGTGGCCCAGGCCAGACGCTCCTGGGTCGGGCCTCACTCGCCGGGTCTCGGCGATCGCGTCGAGCGCCTCGCGGACGCCCCGGTCCCCGATGGTGTGCACGTGCACCTGGAAGCCTCGCTCGTGCAGGGCCACCACGGCCTCGCGCAGCAGCTCGGCCGACAGGAAGCTGTGACCCCGGTTGTGGGTGGGGTGCCCGCAACGGTCGAGGTAGGGCGTCAACATCGCCGCCGTGCCGTTCTCGGCGACCCCGTCCTGCATGATCTTCACCGACGTCGCCCGCAGCCGGCCATGGGTGTATGCCGCCCGCCGCTGCACGAGGTCCTCGACCTGCTCGAGCCCCGCCTCCCGGTCCCACCACAGCGCCCCGACCACGGTGCCGGTGAGGTCACCGGAGCGGGCGGCGCGCAGGTAGGTCTGCGACGGGTCGTCCATCCCGGCGTAGGCGCCGAGGATGGCGTCCTGCCAGCCGGTCACCCCCGACTCGTGGAGGTGGGCCTGGCCGGCGAGGAGTCCCTGGCGCAGCTCCTCGTCGGTGGTCGGCGGGAGCAGGCGGGACACCATGCCCATCGCGCCCTCGTGCAAGGTTCCGGTCGGCTGCCCGTCGGCGTCGCGCTCGATCCGGCCGTCGGCGGGGTCGGGCGTACCGGCGTGGATGCCGGCCAGCTCGAGCGCCCGGCTGTTCACCCAGGCGCCGTGGTGGTCGCGGTTGGGCAGGAAGACCGGCCGGTCGCGCACCACCCGGTCGAGGTCGGCTGCCGTCGGCGTACCACCCGGAAAGGCCGCCATCTCCCAGCCGCCACCCAGGATCCACTCGACGTCCGGGCGGGAGGCGGCGTGGTCGGCGACGGTGGCCAGGTAGGCCTCGCGCGTGGAGACGCCGGACAGGTCGCAGCGGATGCGCTCCAGCCCGCCCTGCACGACGTGGACATGGGCGTCGACGAAGCCGGGTGCGAGGAGTCCCCCCTCGAGGTCGACGACCCGGTCGACAGCGGCTGCGACGTCCGACGCCTCGGCCTCGGTGACCAGGGCCGCGACCAGGTCGTCCTCGACGACCAGGGCGCGGCCGGGCTGGTGCCGGTGGCCGTCGAACAGGCCGCCGCCCCGGAACAGGGTGCGCAACGGCGTCAGCCCTTCGGCAGGCGTGACCGGCGCCGGTTGTTGAGCTCGCCGATCACCACCAGCGACAGGGCGGCGAAGAACATGATCGTCCCGACCACGTTGATCTGGGGCGGCACCCCGCGCTGCGCGGCACCCCAGACATACATCGGGAAGGTGACCTCCTGCCCGGCGTTGAGGTTGGTGATGATGAAGTCGTCGAAGGACAGCGAGAAGCTCAGCAGGGCAGCAGCCAGGATGCCGGGGAAGACCAGCGGGAGGGTCACCTTGCGGAAGGTCTGCCACTCGTTGGCATACAGGTCCATGGCTGCCTGCTCCAGCCGCGGGTCGAGGCCCGCCAGCCGCGCCTTGATCGTCACCACGGCGAAGCTGAGGCAGAACAGGATGTGGGCGACCAGGATCGTCCAGAATCCGAGCGAGCCGGCCATGCCGGCGGTGACGAAGAGCGCCAGCAGCGAGGACCCCATGACGATCTCCGGGGAGGCCATCGGCAGGAAGGTCAGCACGTTGACGCCCGCCCGGCCGCGGAAGCGGTGGCGGGCGAGCGCGAACGCCATCAGCGTGGCCAGCCCCGTGGCGGCCAGGGTCGCGAGCAGGGCGATCCGGATGGACAGCGACACCGACTCGCACAGGCCGTTGGGCTCACAGGGCGATCGCCAGTTGTCGAGCGTGAAGCCGTCGAACTGATAGCTGATCCGCGAGGCCTGGTCGTTGAACGACATCAGGACGACGACGAAGACGGGAGTGAGGAGATAGAGCAGGACCAGCACCCCGATCCCCAGCACGAGGTGGTCGCTGAGACACCTGCCCAGCCTGGTCACACCAGCTCCTCGGTGCCGGCACGCCGGATGTAGACGAGCACCATCGCGGTGATGAGCAGCATCAGCGTCACCGAGAGGGCCGCAGCCTCGGGATAGGAGCCGCCCTCGAACAGGTTCTGGATGACGTTGCCGATCATCTGGGTGCTCGGGTTGCCCAGCAGCTCGGCGTTGATGTAGTCACCCGCAGCCGGGATGAAGGTGAGCAGGGTGCCCGCGACCAGGCCGGGGAGCGACAGCGGCAGCGTCACCTTGCGGAAGGTCGTGAACGGCGAGGCATACAGGTCGGCACCGGCCTCCATGAGTCGCGGGTCGACCTTCTCCAAGGAGGCGTAGAGCGGCAGGACCATGAACGGCAGGAAGTTGTAGGTCAGCCCGGTGACGACCGCGAACGGCGTCGAGAGCAGGCGTCCGTCCGCGTCGAGGACCTGGAGCCACCGCAGGCCGTCCGCGATCCAGGCCTGGTCACCCAGGATCAGCTGCCACGACAGGGTGCGGATCAGGAAGGAGGTGAAGAACGGCGCGATCACCGCGACCAGCATCAGGTTTCGCCACCGGCCCGCCTTGAACGCGATCGCGTAGGCGAGCGGATAGGCCAGTGCGATGCACGCGACGGTGGCGATCCCTGCATAGACGAGCGACCTGACCAGCTGTTCGCGGTAGTCGCCCAGGACGACGAGATAGTTGCGCACCTCGCCCGTCATCGCATAGCCGCTCTCGAGGGACCCGGTCGGGTCGTAGAGCGAGGTGCTGACGAGGGAGACGAGCGGCACGACGAAGAAGACGAACAGCCAGGTCAGCGGCAGTGCGAGCAACAGCAGCGCCGTGCGCGTACGTCGCCTGCCGCCCGGCCCCGGTGGAGCAGCCGGCGCCCCGGCAGCCCCGCCCGGCGCGATGCCGTGGGCCAGGCTCACCGGTCCTCCTCGTGCTCGACTCCCGCATTGGCGTCCTGGGACGCGTCGAGCAGGAACGTGTGGCCCGGCATCCAGTGGAGGTCGACCGTGTCCCCGACGCGGAACCGGTCGCGAGCCCCGGTGTTCTGCTCGAAGACCGTCAGCTGCTGCCCCCACGGCATCCGCACGAGGTACTGGGTGCTGACCCCGATGAAGCTGACGTCCACCACCGCGCCGTCGCGCAGGGTGTTGGAGTCGTCACCGGTGTCGTCACCGCCGGCCGCGAGATAGATCTTCTCGGGACGTATCCCCACCCACACCTCTCCGACATCGGCGCCCTGTGCGGTGTCGGCATCGCGCGGCGCGTGCAGCCGCGCCCCTTCGACCTCGATCCCGACGCTGGTGGCGTCCGAGCCGTGCACCGTCCCGCGCAGCAGGTTGGACTGTCCGAGGAAGTTGGCGACGAACGTGGTCCGGGGCCTCTCGTAGAGCTCGACCGGCGACCCCAGCTGCTCGATCACCCCGGCGTTCATCACCGCGACCGTGTCGGCCATGGTCATGGCCTCCTCCTGGTCGTGGGTGACGTGCACGAACGTCAGTCCGACCTCGGTCTGGATGCGCTTGAGCTCGAGCTGCATCTGGCGCCGCAGCTTCAGGTCGAGAGCGCCCAGGGGCTCGTCGAGGAGCAGCACCTGGGGGTTGTTGATGAGCGCTCGCGCCAGGGCCACCCGCTGCTGCTGGCCCCCGAGAGCTGGGCGGGCTTGCGATCGGCATACGACGACAGCTCGACGAGCTCGAGCATCTCGTCGACCGGTCCCTTGACGTCCTTGCGCTTCTGCCGCCGCAGGCCGAAGGCGACGTTCTCGAAGATCGTCAGGTGCGGGAACAGCGCATAGCTCTGGAACACCGTGTTGACGGGTCGGCGGTAGGGCTTGCGGTGGGTGATGTCGTCGTCGCCCAGGCGGATGGTGCCGCCCGTGGGGTCCTCGAGGCCTGCGACCATGCGCAGCGTCGTCGTCTTGCCACAGCCCGAGGGGCCCAGCAGGGCGAAGAACTGCCCCGGCGCCACGGTCAGGTCGAGGTCGTCGACGGCGACGAACGAGCCGAAGCGCTTGGTCAGCCCCTGGAGGACGAGGTCGCCACCGGCCATCGCCTCAGGCACCGATCACCTGGTTGAACTCCTTGTCGTACTGCTCGCGGACCTTGGTGTCGAGGTTGGCGAACTGGAACGCCGTCGACAGGTCGTCCTGGGTCGGGAAGATCAGCGGGTTGCCGACGAGCGAGTCGTCGATCTTGGCCATCTCCTCCTCGGCCCCCTGGACCGGGCAGATGTAGTTGACCCACGCTGCGAGGCGCGCCGCGATCTCCGGGTCGTAGTAGTAGTCCATCAGCTTCATCGCGTTGGCACGGTGGTCTGCCTTGTTGGGCACCATCATGTTGTCGCTCCAGAGGCTGACGCCCTCGTCGGGCACGACGAACTTAATGTCGGGGTTGTCGTACTGCATGATGATCACGTCGCCCGACCACGCCTCGGCTGCGACGAGGTCGCCCTTGTTGAGCGGCCCGGTGTAGTCGTTGCCCGTGAAGCGTCGCACCTGTCCGGAGTCGACGACCTCCTTGAGCCGGTCGAGCGCGGTGGCCCACTCGTCCTCGGTGAAGTCCTCGGGGTCGGCGCCGGTCGTCTTGAGGAAGAAGCCCATGGTGTCGCCCATCTCGGAGAGCATGCTGACCTTGCCCTTGAGGTCGGCGCGGGTGCACAGCTCCTCCCAGCTGGAGATCTCGCCGGTGTACTTGGAGTTGTAGGCAATCCCGGTCAGGCCGCTCTGCCACGGCACGGAGTGCTTGCGCTCGGAGTCCCACGAGGGGCTGCGCAGGGAGTCGACCATGTTGGCCTCGACGTTGGGCATCTCCGACATGTCGAGCTCCTGGATCCATCCCAGTCCGATCATCCGGGCGGCCATCCAGTCGGTCAGCACGATGATGTCGCGGTCGATCGACTCGCAGGCGCCGAGCTGGTTGCGGACCTTGGCGAAGAACTGGTTGTTGTCGTTGACGTCGGTGTTGTAGGTGACGTCGATGCCGGACTGCTTCTCGAAGTCCTCGAGGGTCGGCAGCCGCTTGCCCTTCTCGTCGATGTAGAGCGGCCAGTTGGAGAACACCAGCTTCTTCTCGGTGTCGCTGATGTCCTTGCTCTCGCACGTGTCCGCGCTCTGCTTGGTGCCACTGGTCCCGCACGCAGCGAGGAAGTTGGCGGAGGCGAGTCCCATCGCGCCATACCCCACACCCCGGAGCACGCTGCGTCGGCTGGGTCCGACGCCGCGGCCGCCCATCGAGCCTGCCCTGAGCCCGGCGAAGACCTCCCGCGCCAGCCGGTCGGCGGCAGTGTCGCCACCAGGTCCTCTCGTCAACCTGCTCATGGGTCCTCCTCGACTGGCACCAAACGGGTGATCGGATCGTGCCACGCCGCGCACCGTCGAAACAAGGGATTCCGTCGGCCGAACGCTGTCCGAACGACGGATTTCAAAGCAATCGACGAATTGTTGTGCGGGATCGCCGCCAGTGGGACGATGCGGCCGTGACTTCTCGGCAACCGAATACCAGCCCCATCCACCTCGACGAGGTGTCCAAGGCGATCATCGAGCAGCTCCAGCAGGACGGACGGCGCAGCTATGCCGCGATCGGCAAGGTCGTGGGCCTCTCGGAGGCGGCCGTGCGCCAGCGCGTGCAGCGACTGACCGAGGCAGGCGTGATGCAGGTCGTGGCGGTCACCGATCCGCTCCAGCTCGGCTTCGCCCGGCAGGCGATGATCGGCATCCGGGTGACCGGTCCGCTCCAGGAGGTCGCCGACCGGCTGGCCGACCTCGACGAGGTCGACTACGTCGTGGTCACGGCGGGCTCGTTCGACCTGCTGGCCGAGGCGGTGTGCGCCAGCGACGAGGAGCTGCTCGAGCTGGTCTCGGGCAAGATCCGCACCATCGACGGCGTCGTCAGCACCGAGACCTTCATGTATCTCCAGCTGCGCAAGCAGACCTACTCGTGGGGTGTGCGCTGAAGCACCTCTCCTTCTGGCACGAGACGGCCGGCGACGACTGGGCTCCGCGTCCCTCCCTGCCCGGGACCACAGCCGCGGACGTGGTCGTCGTGGGCGCGGGCTACACCGGGCTGTGGGCGGCCTACTACCTGGCCGCGGCAGACCCCGGACTGCGCGTCGTCGTCCTGGAGGCCGAGATGGCGGGGTACGGCGCCTCCGGCCGCAACGGCGGGTGGTGCTCGGCCCTCTTCCCGGCGTCCCTGCCGACCCTGGCCGCGATGTCGGACCGGACTGCGGCGCTGGCCCAGCACCAGGCGATGCGCGACACCGTCGACGAGGTCGTGCGCGTCTGCGCGCGCGAGGGGATCGAGGCCGACGTGGCCAAGGGCGGCACGATCGCACTGGCGCGGACGCCCGCCCAGCTGCGCCGGGCGCGGGCGGAGGTCGAGGAGGCACGACGCTGGGGTCGCGGCGAGGACGACCTCGCACTGCTGGACGCCGGCGCAGCGGCGGCCGTGCTCCGGGCCGGCGACACCCTGGGCGCGACCTACACCCCCGACTGCGCCGCGATCCACCCCGCACGGCTCGTCCGCGGCCTCGCCCGGGCGGTCGAGCGACGTGGCGTCGTCATCCACGAGCACACGCGGGCGCGCGCGATCAGTCCCCATCACGTCGAGACCGACCACGGCAGCGTGAGCGCCGACGTCGTCATCCGCGCGACCGAGGGCTACACACCCCGGCTGGCCGGCCACGCACGCACGATCGCACCCGTGCACTCCCTGGTCCTGGCGACCGAGCCGATCGCTGCTCACCTGTGGGAGGAGATCGGGCTGCGTCGGCGCGAGACCTTCACCGACCACCGCCACCTGATCATCTATGGCCAGCGCACGGCCGACGACCGTCTGGTGTTCGGGGGCCGCGGCGCGCCCTACAGGTATGGCGCCCGGATCAGCACCGACTTCACCCGCGACGCCGAGGTCTTCAAACACCTGCGGGCGACGTACGTCGACCTGTTCGCACCGCTCCGCGACGTCGCCGTGACGCACACCTGGGGCGGCGTCCTGGGGATTCCTCGTGACTGGTGCGCGTCCGTCGGGCTGGACCGCGACACCGGCCTGGCATGGGCGGGCGGCTATGTCGGCGACGGGGTGAGCACCACCAACCTCGCCGGCCGCACCCTGCGCGACCTGGTGCTGGGTCGCACCACCGACCTCACCGCGCTGCCGTGGGTGAACCACCGATCCCCCGCCTGGGAACCCGAACCCCTCCGCTGGGCCGGCATCAACGCCGGGCTGCGTGCCGCGTCGCTCGCCGACGTCGAGGAACGCCTCACCAGGCGGCCGAGCATCGTGGGCAGGGCGCTGGAGCGGGTCGTGCACTGAGTTCAGCCGCACCGGGTGACCCCCTCAGGCTGGTCCGCCGCAGGACGCCGCTCGACTGGCGCGCAGGCGGCTGGTCTCGGTGAGGCGGAGGGTCAGATGGCACACATTCCAAGTGCGGACGCGCCGATCTCGTCCGCCCCACCCAAGTTGCGCGTCGCCGCCTGTCCCGCCGCTCCTAGGTCCGCCGACTGAACCTGACGTCACCGTCGGGCATCCGTTGGGTGACCCAGGCGGGGTCATGGACGCGATGGTGGTGATGGGAGCAGAGCAGGACCCCGTTCTCGAGGTCGGTGGCACCGCCGGCGCTCCACGGAGTCCAGTGATGGGCCTCGGCCCAGGTGCCTGGAATGTCGCATCCTGCTGCGCGGCAGGTCCTGTCGCGCAGGAGGAGGGCCTTGCGTTGGGCGGCGGTGAACAGGCGTCGGGCCCGTCCCAGGTCCAGGACCTCCGAGGCGCCACCGAGGACGACGGGAATGATCTTGGCGGCGCAGGCCAGCCGCCTGGCCTCCGCGGCACTGAGACCACCGGCCGTGGCGTCGTCGCCGGGGACGGACCCGCGACCATCGAGCAGGGCAGCGACACCGAGGTCGGCGCGCAGGCTCTCGAGCGGGATCGTGACGAAGACGGTGGTCGCGTCGCCGCCGTGGACCGGGAGGCGGGTCGGGTCGATCGCTTCGAGCAGGTGACAGAACGCCTGCCCCAGTCGGCGCGGGTAGGGCAACCGAGCCACTGGGTCTGTCTGGTCGGGACGCGTCTCACCGTCGGGTTGCTTGCGGGGGTTGGCGAACGCTTCGAGACAGGTCGCCAAGCGACTGGCTGCGGCATCAGGGAGGCGGGCCGAGAGCCTGGTGGTGCCGTCACCGAGGCGGCGCATCTGCAGCCGGGTGCGACGCTGGGCCTCCGATTCGAGGTCTGCCAGACGGCGGGCCTCGGCCTCCTCGGCGACCTCGGGAGCGACGACCTCCAGGATCCGGCGGCCCAGCCGGCCCAGCTCCTCAGGACCGAACACCTCGGCCTGCGCGACCAGGTGTTGCTCGGCTGCGGCCACCGTCTCGGGCGTCACGACACCGGCGACCGGCTTGTCATCGAGGGCGTCGAGACACGTGACGATCGTCCGGGCCTGGGCGAGGTTGACCCGACCCTCGCGGACTGCGAGTGCCAGCATCAGCCACCGGCGGTCCAGCGCCTCGGCCAGCCGCTCGTCTGCTCGGCCTTCCTCGCGACGACACAGGGTGCGCCTGGCCAGCCAGGCGCCGCGGCTCCGGTCGGCCGACTCGGCCGCCACGTCGTCCGCGGCTGCCAGCAGCCGCAGCTTCAGCTCACCCACTCGCGCTTCGAGTCGGGCCACCTCCGTCAACGCGGTGGCCTTCTCGTCGGTCGTCATGAAGATGGGGTTGGCATCAGCGACGCTCTTGAGCGCCTCGCCCATCGAGTCGGCAGCAGCCAGGATCGGATGAACCACCACAGCCTCCCTCTCGACGACGACTCACGACCACGCGCACGTGGAACTGACTGGTCGTCGCTTCGGGGGCCCACTGGGAGGCGATCAAGCAACCTCGCGACTGTCTCTCCCGCTGCACCCTCCGCCACCCACGCTGCTCGTGGATGAAACGAATCTGGGAGCTGGTGCCTCGTTCGAGCTGCGCCCAGTCTAGGCGTTCAGTTCCTCTATTCGCAAGCACGTTCGAAGAAATGTGGAAGAGATCTTTACGGCCGCCACACGTGGTGACCCCATCCGTTCGCTGCACCGGTGTCGAACCCAGGGCATGAGCCAGCCCGACACCATGTTCGCCAGCCGCAGCGTCTCCCGGCACCTCGTGCGGGGAGCACTGGGCCTGCCCATGATGGTGGCGGCCTTCGTGCTGGTGCCGTGGCTGGGACCCATCGCGCTCTCGCTTCTCGTGCCGGCCGCGGTGCTGCTGCGCGGATGCCCGACGTGCTGGGCCCTCGGCCTCGCTCAGACCTGTGCGCTCAGCCCACCAGCGGCAGCGGGTGGAGCGCGATCTCGCCGCTGACCCACCCGCAGCGGCCGTGAACGCGGCAGCGACGTGCGGCGCCCGTTCTTGCGGCGCTATGACGCGTCCAGGACTGGGGCTTCGCGAGCGTGGAACGATGGGTCGAACCGACCCGATCAGCAAGGAGAGGGAACGATGCATCTAGGCGTGGACAGCTTTGTCTCCACCGTGACGGATCCCGCCACCGGCCACGTCATCGGGCCTGCGGAGCGGATGGAGCACCTGCTGGAGGAGATCATGCTCGCGGACCGCGTCGGGCTCTACTCCTTCGGCATCGGCGAGCATCACCGCAGCGAGTACTTCGATTCGGCCCCAGCGATCATCCTTGCGGCCGCAGCCGCCCGCACGGAGCGCATCCGGCTTGGCAGCGCGGTGACGGTGCTGAGTGCGGCCGACCCGGTGCGGGTATTCCAACAGTTCGCGACCTTGGACATCATTTCGAAGGGACGGATTGACCTGGTGGTGGGCCGCGGCTCGTTCACGGAGGCTTTCCCTCTCTTCGGACTGGACCTCGCCGACTACGACTCGCTCTTCACCGAGAAGCTCGATCTGCTGCTGCGGATCCGCGATGCTGACGAGGTGACCTGGTCGGGGCGGCATCGTCCGGCCCTGGTCCGTCAGAGCGTCTATCCGCGCCCGCTACAGGACCCGCTCCCGATCTGGGTCGGTGTCGGCGGGACCCCCGAGTCATTCGCCCGCGCCGGACTGCTTGGTCTGCCGTTGATGGTGGCGATCATCGGCGGCGAGCCGCGACAGTTCGCTCCGCTTGTGGAGCTCTATCGGCGCGCGGGCGCTCAGGCCGGTCACCCGCCGGACAAGCTTCAGGTGGGGTTGCACGTTTTCGGGTTCGTCGCCGGTAGCACCCAGGAAGCGGCGGACACCATCTACCCGGGATGGGAGGAGATGTTCACCAAGGTCTCCAGGGAGCGTGGTTTCCCCCGGCCGACCCGGCAACAGTTCGACGCCACGTCGGGCCCGAACGGCGCATTCTTCATGGGCGACCCGAAGACGGTCGCCGACAAGATCCATCGCGTCTCTGAACAGCTGGGCGGGGTGGACCGGCTGTCTCTGCAAATGACCAACCCGCGGCTGGCCCACAGCGACCTTCTCCGCGGTATCGAGCTCCTCGGCAACGAAGTTGCCCCGCTCGTGGCGACTGCGTAGAGGCGGTCACCGGTTCGAGATGCTTGCCGCCGGGAAGCCTGTTCGAGGCCGCGTTTTTGCGTGGTGCTGTAGCCGGGTAGACGCAGCTGAGCCGCGGCGGGCAGGGAGAGCCGCTGCCGTCAGCCCGCGGAGAACACACCGTCGGGGAACGCGCCGTTCTCCAGGGCACGGGCGACCAGCGGCTGACCAAGCTCGGCGAGCCGCAGCGCCCCTTCGTCGCCCAGGTGCACCCACGGCTCCGCGGCCATCTGGTCGGTCGCGGCCTCCACCTCACGACGCAGGTCGCGACCCGCGTCGGTGAGCCCACCCTCCGGCGCGAGGAGACCGCGCTCAACCAGCGCACCCGTCGCAGCGGCCCACTCGTCGTCGGACCAGCCGCGGGTGAACTGGGCCACGACCGGCACGAAGCCCTTGCCGGTCGCGCAGTGCGTCACCAATGCTTCCAGGCCACTCAGTCCCGCGGCCAGCAGCGCCGCGACGTGGCCGTCGCCTCGGTGCTCGCGCAGCAACGTCAACGCGTGGAAGAGGACGAGGTGGGGCTCGGTCGGCCAGGCCAGGTCTGCGTGCCCCGCGTACAACGGGCGGCCGGGTGCCGTGCAGCCCTCGCTTGCCTGGCGCGCGAGCTCGGCAGCCTCCGCGACCTCCGGGGACGCCAGCACCTCGGCGCCGAGCAGGCGGTGGTACGACGCGTCGATGCCCCGATATCGGGCCGCGACAGCGTCCTCGGGCGCGATCTGGTCCCACGCGGTGGGGACGCACTTCGCGACGAGCGCCGGGTGGAAGTTGTAGAACGTCGCCGCGATCACGCCGGCACCGACCCGACCCATCGCTGCGGAGCGCGAGGCAAAGTACGCCGTGCGCCCCTTGCGGAGCCCGGCTCCGACCAGCGCCTCCTCAACGTCAGGGGAGAAGTAACCCAACGCGTGCAGAGGCTCCAGGGAGCGAGCGATCCGACCGTAATCTCGAGGTTCCATGCCCTCTGTCTACCCCAGGTCAGACAGGCAGCCATGCCCCGATCGTCCGCACTGCGGCGCGGTTCGAGCTCACGGCTGCCGCGGATAGTCGCCCAGGATGTCCGTGCCATACGCCGCAAGCCAGTGCGGCGAGCCGCTCCGGGTCGGCGAGCAGCTCCTCCTCACCGATCTCGGCCACGGCGGAGTGGGCGCCGTCGGTCTTCACGTCACAGGTGGAGCCCAGGGCGGTCACCGACTCACCCCCACCACGGAGCATGAACACCGAGGACACGACACGAGGGTGCCCGGGTGAGCGCGCACTGTCACCCCACTCCGAAGGGCCTGGGCCGTGGGCTCCGAGACGCTCGCGGTGTTGCCGCAAGAGGCTCAGTCCTCCCAGGCATCGCAGCGTCGAAGTCGGTCCCCGTGTGGTCATCGGTGATCTCGGCCAGGACATCGGCAACCTGCTGGCTGTGGTGGCCCTGCTGATCAGTGGCCATGGATACTTCAAGGATTCTCATCGAGCGGCACTCGTGTGGGCACTCTCCTACGGCCCGGCACGCGAGTAGCCGCGCGCGGAACGTTGAGCGGCGTTGCTGAGCGTCAGGCGAGGCCGCCGAGCTGGCGGAGCTCCTGGAGAATCGTTGGGGCCTTCTGCATGAGGGACAGGTGCCCCTCCCCCTCGACCAGGTGTGCCCGCGCACCCGCGACGTTTGCGGCCAGCCACTCCGCGTGGGCGAAGGGCACCATCGCGTCCAGACGGCCCTGCCACACCGAGACCGGGACTCGGATGTCTCCCAGGTCGAACCCCCAGGGACGCGTGTGGCTCAGGTCGTCGTCGCGCCACCCCACGATGCCCTGACGCCCGGCCGCGTTGACCGAGGCGGCGAGGTATTCGGCCAGCTCCCCCGTCAGTGCGGCGCGGTCCACCGGCGGCGCCAACGCGCCCAGCGCCTCGGCGACCTCCTCGGCACTGACGGTGAAGAGCCCGGTCTGGGTCTCCAGGAACGCCTCGAGCGCCTCGGCCCCGGCGAAGACGGCCGTGTACTCCGCCACGTTCTCCTCGGCCATGCCATCTCGGATGTCACCGTCGTACTCGTCGGCCGGCGCGATGCCGACGCAGCAGGCCGCCGCCAGGCACCGGTCCGGCAGCAGCGCGGCGCAGGCCAGCGCGCGCGGTCCGCCACCGGACCATCCGATCGTCAGGAAGTCGCCGACACCGAGGTGGTCGAGCACGGTCGCGGTGTCCGCAGCGTCGTCGGCGACCTGCGCCGTGGTTGCTCCGTCGGGGCGCGGCGACGAGGCGCCATACCCCGGGCGTGAGTAGGAGATGACCCGGAGCCCGTGCTCCGCGGCGGCGCGCTCCAAGGTCGGAAACGGCACCGCTCCCTGCGGCGTACCGTGGTGGTAGACGAGCGGGAACCCGTCCTCGGGCCCCGCGTCGAGCACCTCGAGGGTGCGGCCGTCGTCGGTCGCGATGATGGCAGTCACGACTCCATGTTCTCCTTCCTGCGCGTGAACGTCAGGTGCGTTACCCCGCTGGGGGACAAGACGGCTTCGAAGCCGTCGAGGGACATGGACACGTTGTGGATCCGGGTCAGCGACATCTGCCCTCCTCCATTGATGATGGCGGCAGACGATCGTCCTGGGAAGGGGGTGCGCTGACCGCCGGGCCCGGACAGCTCAACACCGACCGCAGGGGGTCAGCGGTCGATCGTGCAACGGCACCACGAGCTCAGAAGTCGAATCCCACCCGAACCGGTCGAGCACCCGCAGCCAGACGTTGCGCCGCCCGGTGCGGTCCTCCTGAGCGAGTGACCAACGGGTCAGGTTGATCCCGACCCAGCCGAAGGGCTCGGGCGGGAACGGCAGCGGCCTCTCGCGCACCATCCGCAGCCGGGTCCGTTCGGTCTCCTCTCCCGAGAGCAGGTCGAGCAGCACGTCCGCGGCGAACCGGGAGGCGCCGACCCCGAGCCCGGTGAACCCCAGCGCATAGACGGTCCGGCCGCGGTGCACCGAGCCCCAGAACGCGCAGAAGCGCGTGGACGTGTCGATCACGCCGGACCAGCGGTGGGTGAAGCGGATGCCGTCCAGCTGCGGGAAGGTCGCGGCGAAGTGACGTGCCAGCAGGTCGAAGGTCTCGGGGCGGTCGTAGTGGTCGGCCGCGACGGAGCGGCCGTAGTGGTAGACCGCGTCGTAGCCGCCCCACAGGATCCGCCGGTCGGGGGTGATGCGGTAGTAGTGGAACTGGTTGCCCGAGTCGGCGAGTCCGATCGCGGGGTCCCAGCGCAGGGCCGCGAGCTGGTCGTCGGTCAGCGGCTCGGTCGCCAGGACGTAGTCGTAGACCGGCACCACCGACCATCGAAGACGAGGCACCAGGTCCTGGAACACGTTGGTCGCCACGACCACCGAACGCGCCCGCACCACCGAGCGCGTCCCGGCCCCGTTGACCCGGGCCTCGACGCCGGCCGACGACTCGCGCAGCGCCTCGACCCGGGTGTGCTCCGCGATCCGTGCGCCGAGGCCCTCGGCTGCAGCCGCCAGGCCCCACGCCAGCCGGGCGGGGTCGAGGAGAGCGCACCCGTCCGGATCGAAGCGGCCGGCGAGATAGGTCGGCGAGTCCACCATCGCGCGCACGGTCGCCGCGTCGAGGAAGCCCGGCTCGTCGGGCCCGAGCTCCGCCACCTCGTGCGGACGGGTCACCACGGTCAGGGCGCCACCACGGACGAAGCCGCAGTCGATGTCGTAGCGCGCGACCGTCTCCTCGATCCCGTCCAGGTTGCCCAGGCCGAGCGCGTGGAGCGCGTCCGCCTCCTCCGGCCAGTGCGCGCGGGCGTTGGCCTCACCGTGGGTGAGGCTGGCCTCGCAGAAGCCACCGTTGCGGCCGGTGGCGTGCTCGGCGATGCGGTCGGCCTCGACGAGCAGCACCAGGGCGCCGGGGTCTCTCTCGAGGGCGCGCAGCGCGGTCCACAGCCCCGTGAAGCCCCCACCGATCACGAGCAGGTCCACCTCGCACCCGACCGTCACCGCAGGCCGCGGCTCGGGGCGTATGGCGCTGTCGAGCCACAGCGGCGCGAGGACGGACCCGGCCCAGCTGGCGTCAGGCATCGCTCTGCTCACGCATTGCGGGGGAACCCGAGCTCGAGCCCGCCCTCGGGTCGGTTGGCCGGGTCGATCCAGCGAGAGGTGACGACCTTGCCGCGAGTGAAGAAGTGGACGCCCTCGACGCCGTGGGCGTGGGTGTCGCCGTACAGCGAGTCCTTCCACCCGCCGAACGAGTAGTAGGCCACGGGGACCGGGATCGGCACGTTGACCCCGACCATCCCGACCGAGACGTCACTCTCGAAGCGACGGGCCGCGCCGCCGTCGTTGGTGAAGACCGCGGTGCCGTTGCCATAGGGGTTGGCATTGACGAGGTCGATCGCGGCGTCGTAGTCGTCGACCCGGACGACCGAGAGAAGGGGGCCGAAGACCTCTTCGGTGTAGACCTCCATGTCTGGCGTCACCCGGTCGAGCAGGGTCGGGCCCAGCCAGAAGCCGTCGGTGTCGCCCTGCGCATCGACGTCGCGACCGTCGACCACGACCGCTGCCCCCGCGCGCTCCCCCGACTCGACGAACGACGCGACGCGGTCGCGATGGGCCCGGGTGACCAGCGGTCCCATGTCCGGCTCGCCGGCGGGGCACGCCCCCACCGCACCCGCCCCGATCACCAGGGTGCGCGTGCGCTCGGCCACGCGTGCGACCAGGTCGTCAGCGATGTCGCCGACCGCGACCAGCACGCTGATGGCCATGCACCGCTCTCCCGCGCTGCCGTAGCCCGCGTTGACGGCTGCGTCGGCGGCCAGGTCGAGGTCGGCGTCGGGCAGCACGACCATGTGGTTCTTGGCGCCACCCAGCGCCTGCACCCGCTTGCCGTGGCTGGCGGCCCGCTCATAGACGTAGCGCGCGATCGGCGTCGATCCCACGAAGCTGATCGACCGCACGTCCGGGCTGTCGAGGACCGCGTCGACGGCTTCCTTGTCGCCGTGGAGGACGTTGAACACCCCGTCGGGGAGGCCGGCCTCCTGCCACAGCTCCGCCATCCAGTTGGCAGCCGAGGGGTCCTTCTCACTCGGCTTGAGGACCACGGTGTTGCCGGCTGCGATGGCCACCGGGAAGAACCACATCGGCACCATGGCGGGGAAGTTGAAGGGCGAGATGATCCCCACGACACCGAGCGGCTCACGCGAGGAATGGACGTCGACGCCGGTGGCGGCGTTGACGGTGCGACTCCCCTTGAGCAGGTGCGCGATGCCACAGGCGAACTCCACGACGTCCTGGCCGCGGGCGACCTCACCGAGCGCGTCGGAGTGGACCTTGCCGTGCTCGGCGGTGATCAGCGCCGCCAGCTCGTCACGGCGGGCGTTGAGCAGCTCGCGGAAGGCGAAGACGATCTGGACGCGACGAGCCAGCGACGTACGCCCCCACTCGTGCGCGGCCCCCCGCGCGGCGGCGATCACCTCGTCGGCGTCGGCACGCGAGGCGAGGGCCACCCGCCCCGTGACGGAGCCGGTCGCCGGGTCGGTCACTTCTCCCCACCGGTCGCTGCTGCCCTCGAACGGCTTGCCGCCGGCCCAGTGGCTGATCGTGCGGGGCGTGCTCGTGCCGGGCGTCGTGGTCATCGTCTGCTCCTCCTCGCGGGTCCTTCGGACCCTAGTCCACTGCCTACGCATCCCGTTGAGCAAGTGGGGCCCCTGCTCCGTTTTCAGCAGCTGTGAGTCCATTATGGCGACGAAATCCGATGTCAATGGCTTGCCAGCGGGCGAATCCCTCACCATCATGGGTCCATGGCCCTCGATCATGACCAGCAACAGCGTGCCGCCAAGGACCACCTGTGGATGCACTTCACCCGCCACGGGGGCTACGAGGACCACGACGTCCCCGTGATGGTGAAGGGCGAGGGCGCCTACCTCTGGGACGCCCGCGGTCGTCGCTACCTCGACGGCCTGGCCGGCCTCTTCGTCTCCCAGCTCGGCCACGGCCGCACCGAGCTGGCTGAGGCAGCCGCGCGCCAGGCCAAGGAGCTGGCGTTCATGCCGCTGTGGTCCTACGCCCACCCGCCGGCCATCGAGCTGGCCGAGAAGGTGGCGTCCCACGCGCCGGGCGACCTCAACCGGGTCTTCTTCACCAGCGGCGGCGGCGAGGCGGTCGAGACGGCCTGGAAGCTCGCCAAGAACTACTTCAAGCTCACCGGGAAGCCGATGAAGCACAAGGTGATCAGTCGCGCCATCGCCTACCACGGGACCACCCAGGGGGCGTTGTCGATCACCGGCCTGCCACTGCTCAAGCAGCAGTTCGAGCCGCTCGTGCCCTCGACCTTCCGGGTGCCCAACACCAACATCTATCGCGCCACCGAGCACGGTGCCCCGGAGGGGCTCACGCCCGAGCAGTTCGGCCGCTGGGCCGCCGACCAGATCGCCGTCGCGATCGAGAACGAGGGCCCCGACACCGTGGCCGCGGTCTTCCTCGAGCCGGTGCAGAACGCCGGCGGCTGCTTCCCCCCGCCGCCCGGATACTTCGACCGGGTGCGAGAGATCTGCGACCAGTACGACGTGCTGCTGGTCTCCGACGAGGTGATCTGCGCCTTCGGCCGGCTCGGTCACATGTTCGGCGCCGAGCGGTTCGGCTACCAGCCCGACATGATCACCTGCGCCAAGGGCATCACCTCGGGCTACGCCCCCCTGGGCGCGATGATCGCCTCCGACCGGCTGATGGAGCCGTTCCTCGCGCACGGCGAGATGTTCGCCCACGGCTACACCTTCGGCGGCCACCCCGTCTCGACCGCCGTAGCCCTGGAGAACCTCGACATCTTTGAGCGCGAGAACATCCTGGGCCACGTGCGCGACAACGCGGGCGCCTTCCGCTCGACGCTCGAGCGGCTCAACGACCTGCCGATCGTCGGCGACGTCCGCGGTGACGGCTTCTTCTATGGCATCGAGCTGGTCAAGGACAAGGCGACCAAGGAGTCCTTCACCGACGAGGAGTGCGAGCGGATCCTGTTCGGTGCCGTCTCCAAGGGCCTCTTCGAGGAGGGTCTCTACTGCCGCGCCGACGACCGTGGCGACCCGGTCGTGCAGCTCGCGCCGCCCCTGATCTGCGACCAGACGCACTTCGACGAGATGGAGCAGATCCTGCGGGTCGTGCTCGACAAGGCCCACAGCCTGCTCTGAGCGCGCGCTCGACTCAGCGCAGCTCCCGGAGGGTCTCGGCGAGCGCGTCACCGAGGCGCGCCACGTGCTCGGGCCCGAAGACGAGGGGCGGGCGGATCTTCAGGGTGGAACGGTCCGGACCGGTGCTCCCGATCAGCACCCCCCGTGACCGCATCCCCTCGATCGCCGCGCGCGTGCGTGCGGGCGCAGGCTCGCCGGTCGCGGGGTCGACCAGATCGATGGCCAGTGCCAGTCCCCACCCGCGGACGTCGACCACGTCGTCGCTGTCAGCGGTGACGTCGCCCAGGGCCTGCAGCAGCAGGGCACCGACCGACGAGACCCGGCGCAGGACGTCCTCCTCCTCGAAGACGTCCAGCACGGCGATCGCGGCCGCGCAGGCCGCCGTCCCGCCTCCGAAGGTCGAGAAGTAGTCGGTGCCCTCGACGAAGGGGTCGACCAGCGCCGCCGGTCCCAGCACGGCCGCGATCGGATAGCCGTTGCCCATGGGCTTGCCGAGCGTCACCAGGTCCGCGGGCAGCTCGTCGCGACCGCTGCAGAAGCTCCACAGGTGCTCCCCCGTCCGGCCGTGACCGGCCTGCACCTCGTCGGCGACATAGAGTCCGCCGACGGCGTGGACCGCCGAGGCGGCGGCGCGCGTCCAGTCGTGCGAGGGTCCCTGCACGCCGTCGCTGGTGAAGACCCCGTCGACCAGCATCGCCGCGACCGGGTGCCCTGCGGCCGCGAGCCCGTCGACGGCGGCGGCCACCTCGCAGTGTCCCGGCGGCGGGTCGACGAGCCGGATGTGGGCGGGCGGTTCCTGGCCGGCATACGACTCGGGGGAGAACGCAGCGATCGCCTCGGTGATGCCGTGGTAGGCGAAGGAGGTCGCCACCCCGCCGCTGCCGCCCGTGGCGTGGCGCGCGATCCGCCACGCGAGGTCGTTGGCCTCGCTCCCGGAGTTGACGAACAGCACGCGGTCGAAGCGGTCCGGGACGCTCGCCAGCAGCCGTTCGGCCAGGGCGACCGGGGCGTCCTGCAGATAGCGGCTGTTGGTGTTGAGCCTGGCCAGCTGTGCCGCGGCCGCCGCGGCGACCGCCGGGTGGGAGTGCCCGAGCACGGGGACGTTGTTGTAGGCGTCGAGATAGCGCTGCCCGTCTGCGGACCGCAGCCAGACCCCGTCGCCGGCCACCAGGTGGAGCGGGCTGGCATAGCTGAGCTCCTGACCTCCGAAGGTCCGGGCGCGGGCGGCGAGCAGCCCGGAGGTCGAGCGTGTGGCGTACGGCGGTCGCTCCCACCGCGCAGCAAGCTCCGCCACCCCGATCGCGAGCATCCGCTCCAGCAGGGCGAAGGCGTCGTCGTCGATCGGCGGCGCCCACCCCTGCTCCCGGGTGCGCCAGGCGGTGATCAGAACGGTCGCGGCGCAGCGGGCAGCGACCAGGTCGGCGAGCAGGCCACGCTCCTCCGGCTCCAGGGGAGTCACCGTCTCGTAGCCCGCGACGACGAGCGGGACCGCGTCGAGGTCACCCGTCTCGACCACCAGGTCGGCGCAGGTGACGGCAAGGTCGCAGACCAGCGCGGTGTGGGTCAGGTCGCCGAAGTCGGTGACCCCGCTCAGCCGTCCGTCGGGGCCGACCAGCACGTTGGTCGGGGCGAGGTCGTTGTGCACCACCTGGGCGCGCAGCCGCAGCAGCAGCGGGGCGACCTCGGCGTCGAAGCGGTCGAGGACGGCCGTGACGGCCGGGCGCCGCTGCGGCGCGACCGCGTCCAGCCATCCGCGCAGCTGCGGCAGCCGGGCGATGTCCCAGGCGAGAGGGGTGGCCGCGGCGGGGTGGGTGAACCCGCGAAGCGCACGGCCGACCCGGGCGGCGTCTCGTCCCCACCACCGCAGCCGGGCCGCGGTCATCGTGGACGGGTCGAGATGGCTGCCGTCCAACCAGGTCATCACCCAGGCCAGCGACGAGCGGCCGTCGCGCCCGATGAGCTCGGCCCAGCGCTCGCCGGTCCGGGTGGGCACCACGGCTGGCACCGGCAGCCCGGCGTCGACGCGGCGCAGGTGCGCCAGCGCTGACGCCTGCAGGTCGAGGACGTCCGTCCCGTCCGCCGGGTTGTGCACCTTCAGGAGGAACCGGCCCTGCGCAGAGTCGATCCGGAAGTTGCGATCACGCTCGCCGTGCAGCGGCGTCAGGACGCCGGTCAGCCCCCAGACCTCGGAGAGCCCAGCGGCGAGCGCGTCGGGATCGACATCGGGGGCAGGGGTGTCCAGCGGGTCCTGGGCGTGCACGCCCCCATTGTGGCCGTGCTGTCCACCCGTTCAGACGTCGACGGCGTAGCGCGACTCGCAGAAGGCGTTGAGCCGCCGCGCCAGCGACGCCAGCGAGTCCGAGGCGTGGTGGTCGGCCAGCCAGGCCGCGTGCAGCCGGATGACGAGGTCCCGGCGCTCGTGACGCACGCGCAGCGCCACCAGGCCGAACCTGGGGTCGTCGGAGACGATGGCGACCCCGCGTCCTGCCGCCGCAACCGCCTGGGCCACTTCGGCCGTGGCGAACTCGGTGGTGTCGCCCAGTCCCACGCCGGCGCCGAGGATCGCTGCGTCCAGGGCCTGCCGGGAGTGCTGCTCGGGGCCGAGGAGCAGCAGCGGCTGGTCCGCGAGGTCCGCGAGCCGCACGGAGCCGCGCGTCGCCCAGGGGTGGTCGGGCCGGACGTAGGCCCACACCGGGAGCGAGGCCAGCGGCAGGCTGGTCAGGCTCGACGGCGGAGGTGCGGTGCCGACCGCGAGGTCGGCCCCGGACGTCAGCGAGGGATAGATCTGGGCAGGCAGCCTCTGCCACACGCGCGGCATGGGGTCGTCAGCGGTCCAGGTGGCCAGGAACGGGGCGATGACATCGGTCAGGGTCGTCGCCGGGCAGCTGATGGTGAGGTCGGTCAGGGCGCCGTCGCGGATCGCTGCGGCAGCGCGTCCCGCCAGGTCGGCGCGAGCGAGCAGGTCGCGAGCCACCGGCAAGAAGCGCTGCCCCGCCGACGACAGCGTCAGGCGGCCCTCGACACGGTCGAACAGCACCAGGCCCAGCTGGCGCTCGAGGCTGCGCACCTGGCGCGAGAGCGACGGCTGGGCCACGCGGACATGGCGGGCCGCCGCCGTCACCGATCCGGTGTCGACCACCGCCACGAAGTAGCGCAGCAACCTCAGGTCCACGGCTTCCTCCTCTCCCCGGCGCCATGCCTCACAGGCATGGCGCAGCGCTCTGACAGGTATTGGACAGCATGCCATCGCGGGGACAACCTGAGTCCATGGAGATGCTGGAGCACGCACCGGAGGTGGAGCAGGTCCGCCGCCTCGTCACCGAGGTCCCCGGCCCCCGCTCACGCGAGCTCGATGCCCGACGCGCGTCGTCGGTCGCGAGCGGCGTCGGCGTCGGGTTGCCGGCCTATGTCGCTCGCGCCGGCGGCGGCATCCTGGTCGACGTCGACGGCAACCACCTCATCGACTTCGGGTCGGGAATCGCGGTCACGAGCGTAGGCAACGCCGCCCCCGCAGTCGTCGAACGAGTGCAGGCGCAGGTCGCCGAGCTGACCCACACCTGCTTCATGGTCACCCCCTACGAGGGCTACGTCGCCGTGTGCGAGGCGCTGGCCGAGCTGACACCCGGCGACCACGACAAGCGCAGCGCACTGTTCAACTCCGGGGCGGAGGCCGTGGAGAACGCCGTCAAGATCGCTCGCACCTTCACCGGCCGACAGGCGGTGGTCGCCCTCGACCACGCCTATCACGGGCGCACCAACCTCACGATGGCGTTGACCGCGAAGAACATGCCCTACAAGCACGGCTTCGGGCCGTTCGCCGGCGAGGTCTATCGCGCACCGATGGCCTACCCGCTGCGTTGGCCGGGCGGTGGCACGAAGACCCGCGAGCAGATCGCCGAGGAGGCCTTCGACGCCTTCGTGAGCATGCTGCACACCCAGGTCGGGGAGTCGAACACCGCCGCGGTGATCGTGGAGCCGATCCAGGGCGAGGGCGGTTTCGTGGTCCCGCCCCACGGCTGGCTGCAGTCGCTCTCCCACTACTGCTCCGAGCACGGCATCCTGCTGATCGCCGACGAGATCCAGACCGGCTTCTGCCGCACCGGCGACTGGTTCGCCTGCGAGCACGAGGACGTCGTGCCTGACCTCATCACCACCGCCAAGGGCATGGCGGGCGGTCTCCCCCTCGCCGCCGTCACCGGCCGCGCCGAGGTGATGGACTCCGTGCACACCGGTGGCCTGGGAGGCACGTATGGCGGCAACCCGCTCGCCTGCGCGGCGGCGCTCGGAGCGATCGAGACGATGCGCACCGAGGACCTCAACGCTCGGGCCCGGCAGATCGAGAAGCTCTTCAGGTCCCGGTTGGACCGGCTGCGCGACAAGCACCCCGAGATCGCGGAGGTCCGTGGTCGTGGCGCCATGATGGCCGTCGAGCTCACCGCCGGGCCCGATGACCTCACTCCCGAGCCCGTCGCCACGGCCGCGATCAACAAGCGCTGCCACAGCCAGGGCCTGGTCACCCTCACCGCGGGTACCTTCGGCAATGTCTTGCGCTTTCTCCCGCCGCTGGTCAGTCCCGACCACCTGCTCGAGGAGGGGCTCGACATCGTCGAGGACGCCTTCGCACACGTCCTCGGCTGACCACCAGACCCGGCGCGCACGACAAGGACGAACCCATGAACGAGCACGACGTGCTGGCGGCAGTCCCCACCGGGCTGTTCATCGACGGCGAGTGGCGCGACGCCTCGACAAGCGCCAGCACCGACGTGGAGGACCCCGCCACCGGACGGACACTGGCGACGGTCGCGTCCGCATCGGCCGCCGACGGCCGGTCCGCGCTCGACGCCGCCGTCTCCGCGCAGGCCGGATGGGCCGCAACCGCACCCCGGGAGCGTGCCGAGCTGCTGCGCGCCGCCTATGAGCTCCTCACCGAACGCGCCGACCAGTTCGCCATGCTGATGACCCTCGAGATGGGCAAGCCACTGGCCCAGTCCAAGGGCGAGGTGGCCTATGGCGCGGAGTTCTTCCGCTGGTTCTCCGAGGAGGTCGTGAGGATCGCGGGTCGCTGGTCGACGAGTCCCGACGGCAACACCCGGCTGCTCACCATGAAGCAACCGGTGGGGCCGACCCTGATGATCACGCCGTGGAACTTCCCGCTGGCGATGGGAACCCGCAAGATCGGCCCGGCCATCGCCGCCGGCTGCACCATGGTCGTCAAGCCGGCCCAGCAGACGCCGCTGACGATGCTGGCACTGGCCGATCTGTTGCGCGAGGTGGGCGTGCCGCCGGGGGTCGTCAACGTCGTCTCCACCCATGACACCTCGCAGGTCATGGAGCCGCTCATCGCGGACCCGCGGCTGCGCAAGCTCACCTTCACCGGCTCGACGCCCGTGGGCCAGTCGCTGGTGCGCCAGTCGGCCGACCAGTTGCTGCGCGTCTCGATGGAGCTGGGCGGCAACGCGCCGTTCCTGGTCTTCTCCGACGCCGACCTCGACCGGGCGGTCGACGGGGCGATGCTGGCCAAGATGCGCAACATGGGCGAGGCCTGCACGGCCGCCAACCGCTTCCTCGTGCACGAGGACGTCGCCGACGAGTTCGCCCGCCGGTTCGCCGACCGGATGGCCGCCGAGACAGTTGGCCGCGGCACCGACGACGGGGTGACCGTGGGGCCGCTGATCGACGCGAAGGCCCGGGACAAGGTCACCGAGCTGGTCGACGACGCAGTCCGCCAGGGAGCCTCGGTCGTCACCGGCGGGTCGGCCACGGGCGAGGCGGGCTATTTCTTCGAGCCGACGGTGCTGACCGACGTGCCGGCCGGGGCAGACCTCAACCAGGAGGAGATCTTCGGGCCGGTCGCGCCGATCACGACCTTCCGCGAGGACGACGAGGCACTGCGCCTGGCCAGCTCCACGCCATACGGCCTGGTGGCCTATGCCTTCACCCGCGACCTGTCGAGGACGCTGCGGGTCAGCGAGGCACTCGAGTTCGGCATGGTCGGGATCAACCAGGGCATCGTCTCCAACCCGGCTGCGCCCTTCGGCGGGGTCAAGCACTCCGGCTTCGGCCGCGAGGGCGGGCCGGAGGGGATCGATGAATACCTCTCGGTCAAGTACGTCGGCATCGCACCCTGACCTCGTCCGAGCCCCTAGTCACTCGTGGTCAGGGCGTCCGGATCCATCCGTGGCGGAAGCTCTGCCAGCGCGGCCCTGACCAGCGCCACGCGTGCCGCCACGGTGACCTTGCGCCGCAGGCGTCCCCCGCCGTCGGCCAGCGTCGACTCGACCGCGGCGACGATCTGCGCATCGGTGAAGGTGGGGCGCGTGCCCGGAGCGACCTCGACGTCGGGCAGGGCGATGAGCACCGGCAGCACCTGGCTGCCCACCCCGTCGAGCAGGTAGTAGCGCTCGATCCGGGTCAGCGCCTCCCAGGCCGCGTCCGCCCCGCCGGCACGCTTGCGGGCCTTGGCCCTGGCGACGGTCCTGGCGGCCGCCTCGACGGCTCGGGTCAGCTCGTGCTCGGTGAAGCGCATGGCACCAGCATGCCGCGCTGGTGCCCGAGTCGCGATGACGGGATCCCCGCTCAGGCGGTGACCTCGTCAGCCGGCGTGGGACCGCCCTTGCGGACAGTGAACGCGGCAAGAGCCGTCGTGAGGGGTACGGCGGCGATCAACCCGAGGGTCGCCACGACGCTGCGCACGATCTCCTGCGCGATGATCTGGTCGCTCACGACGCCGCCGAGCGACTGGTTGTTGGCCACGATCAGGATCAGCAGCGGCAGCGACGAGCCGGCGTAGGCGAGGATGATCGTGTTGACCACCGACGCGATGTGGGAGCGGCCGACGCGACCGGCGGCGCGATAGAGCTGGGCGAAGCCATAGGTCGGGTTGGCGTGCGCGAGCTCGGTGACGGTCGCGGACTGGGTCACGGTGACGTCGTCGAGCACGCCCAGCGAGCCGATGACGATGCCCGCCAGCAGCAGGCCCTCGGTGTTGACCCCCTGGGTCATCCCGACCGACGCGGACAGGTCGTCGGTGACACCGGTCAGGTGCAGCGCGCCCACCGCCGCGGCCGACAGCAGGCCGGTGAGCGTGAGGCTCGCCAGGGTGCCGATCACCGCCACCGTCGTCGAGAGGGCGAGGCCGTGGGTGAGGTAGAGGACCGTGAGCATGATCGCGCAGGAGCCGACGATCGCGACCAGCAGCGGCGGCTCGCCGGCGAGGATCGCGGGCACCACGAACAGGAGCAGGAGCGCGAACGTCACCACGAGCCCGGCCAGGGCGGTGAGCCCGCGCCATCGACCGAAGGCGACGAGGGCCAGGGCGAAGGTGACAAGGAGGACCCAGAGGCCGGTGCTGCGCTGGTGGTCGACGATCGTGAAGATCTCGCCGTCGGGGGTGGGGCTGCTGATCAGCACCACCTCGTCGCCGTCGGCGATCACCGGAGCGCCCGTGCCACGCGGCAGCATCACCTCGAGCTCTTCGCCGGTGTCCTCGAAGGTCACCAGCGCCGACCCGCAGCCGTTGGCCTCCTCGGCCTGACCTTCCGGGCACTGCTCCCGTTCCACGGCGGTGACGGTCGCGGCATACTGCTCGGCCGCCGACTGCTGCCCGGCGGTCTCGACGTCCCCGGAGGGCCACAGCCAGGCCATCGCCGCCAGGGTCAGTACGGCGATGGGCACGATCAACGCCCAGGCCAGCCGCGGCGTCCGGGTCGCCTCCGGACCCGCGTGACGCCCGTGGTGTCCGTGATGTGCGTGGTGCGCGCCCACTTGGTGACGTCCTCCCGGAATCGGATGGGCAGCCGTAGGGACCTGCCGCGAGCGCGATGCTATCCGCCGCGCCACCGCTTCGGTGTCGTGCATACCGGGTCTGATGTGGGGCACCGGCCAGCAAGGGGAGCGGCGTCCTCGACGCAGACCTGCGTCCGTCAATCCCGAGAGGAGCACGACATGACCTCAGCACGCGAGATCATGAGCGGCGACGCCGAGTGCGTGCGCACCGGTGACACCCTGACCCAGGCAGCACAGAAGATGAAGCAGCTCCAGGTCGGCGCACTGCCCATCTGCGGCGACGACGACCGGCTCCACGGCATGCTCACCGACCGCGACATCGTCGTCGACTGCATCGCCGACGGAGGTGACCCGTCCTCGACGAAGGTCTCCGACCTGGCCGGCGGCGAGACCGTCACGATCGGTGCGGACGACTCCATCGAAGAGGCGCTGCGCACGATGGTGCGAGCAGGCGTCCGACGTCTCCCGGTCATCGACGGGCACGAGCTGGTCGGGATGCTGAGCCAGGCCGACATCGCGAAGAACTGCCCCGACGAGCTCGTCGCCGAGCTCGTGGAGTCGTTGTCGGCGGCCCCCGCCAACAACTGACACCGAGCCCGGACGAGCGGGACGCTGGGCAGCGTCCCGCTCGCCGGGCTCACCCAGCTCGTTGCTCAGGCCAGCGGCGTGGAGCACACCTGAGCGGTCCCGGCAGCGGCCGCGGCCCAGACGTTGCCACCGGCGACGGTGAAGGAGGCGGCGTCCGGAGCGATGGTGGCGACGCGGGTCAGGGCGTAGGCGGTCGAGGTGCTGTCGACGCGATACACAGCGCCGTTCACCCAGTCGTGGCCATAGAGCTTCCCGTCGTCGCCGATCGAGAGGGTCCGCAGGTTCGCGCCACCGCCGGCGACACCGATCGCGCCCGTCTTGGCGCCGTCGAACCAGACGAGGGCACCCTGGGCGGTCCAGAGCCGGTTCTGCCAGGACACCACCCTGCTGGCCTCATAGATGCTGGTCCCGAAGGTCATGCCCGACTCGGGCACGGTGCTCCACGTGTCCGTGGTCGTGTCGAGCACGCGCAGGGGCGGGACGGCGGGGTAGGTGTTGAGGGCCGCACGGGCGTAGACCTTGTCGCCGATGACACCCATCCAGTAGTACCGCTCGAAGCCGTCGCGCTTGGTGACGTCCTCCTCGGTCTCCGACTGGGCCACGGTCCAGGTCGCACCGGCGTCGGTGGAGCGCCAGATGGTCGCCGCCCCGTGGGTGGTCCCCGCGGGCGACGCGATCGGCTCAGCACCGGCGACGAACAGCTCCCCGCCGGCCTTCGCGACGTCGAAGACGTGGACCGGGTTCGGGGCACCCGCGTTCTCCGTCCAGGTCTGGCCGGCGTCGGAGGCGAAGGAGTTGGAGCCGTCAGCACCGCGCGAGGGGTCGATGTTCGGTGCATAGATGTCACCGTCGAAGGAGCGGAACGTGTTCACCTCCTCGGTCTTGAACCCCGGCAGGTGCACCGCGGCCACGCCGGTGGCGGCGTCGAAGGAGGAGACGTTGGTGCCGTAGGGGTCGATCATCGAACCGGTGTTGGCGGTGTAGTCGCCATACCCGTAGAAGACCCTGCCGTCGTGCGGGAAGAGGGTGTTGACGGTCCGGCCGCGCACGGTCGTCAGCGCGGCGGCGTCCGCCAGGGTGTGGCAGACCTGTGGGGCAGCTGTGGGGGTGGGCGTGGCCGTCGTCGTCGCCGTGGGCTTGCCGCCCTTGCCCTTGGTGGTCGTCGTCGTGGTCGTGCTGTCGCTGCCGCCCTTGGAGGGGGGCGCTGCGTCGGCTGGGCCGGTGAGCGCGGCGCCCAAGGCCGCCGAGACCATCAGGGAGGAGGCGGTGACGGAGAAGACGGCGAGTCGAAGAGGACGCATGATGGCCTGCCTTGGGCGAGGGGATCGCCCCCCGAGCGGCGACCGGATCCGGACTGTGGTGTTACTCACCACGTGCCAAACCAACCACTGGCATAACCGTTATGTTGCCGTTCTGTGGAATTCCCTCCTTGTTATCAACCGAACTGACACAAGCGACCTAGCCCATTGGAGGCGACGTAGTCCGGACGGGTCACGCCATCTACTCGGCCGGCAGGTCTCGACTCGTCCACCGGCCCCCTCGGCGCTTTGATTGTCATGTCAACCAACGAGCTAGGATGCAGGTATGGCGACCCGCTGGCTCGACGAGGCAGAGCGCGCAGCCTGGCTGCGCCTCATCGCCGTGGCGGAGCTGTTGCCGGCCACGCTGGACACGCACCTGCGGCGCGACTCCGGCCTGACCCACTTCGAATACTTCGTGCTCGCCATGCTCTCCGAGGCCCCCGACCGGACGCTGCGGATGAGTGCGCTCGCTCGGCGTACGAACTCGACCCTGCCCCGGCTCTCGCACGTCGTCCGCCGACTCGAGGAGCGTGGCTTCGTCGAGCGGACGCCGTCTCCCGATGACGGACGGGCCACCGACGCCCGGCTGACCGCCGCCGGTTGGGACGCCATCGTGGCCGCCGCACCTGGCCACGTGGAGACCGTGCGCCGCCTGGTCCTCGACCCGCTGACGCCGACGCAGGTCGAACAGCTCAGCACGATCGGCGAGGCGTTGTTGACCCAGCTCGACCCCAAGGGCCACATGACCCGTGAGCTCAGTGAGAAGGAAGCTCCCCAGTGAGGCCGGGGACCGGCCGACACCCGGTTTCGACCTGACCGCCTGCAGCACCCACACTTGGCGGATGGGCGCCCTCGCATGCTTGCTCTCCGCCGTCGCGTTCGGAGTGATGGCGGTGTTCGCCAAGCTCGCCTACGACGACGGCGTCGACCTGGACGCCCTCCTCCTGGTGCGGTTCGGGATCGCCGGGGCCCTGTTGCTCGTCGTCGCCCAGGCCCGCGGCAGGTTGCGCGGCCTCACTCGGCGCGCTGTCATCACGGGGCTGCTGATGGGCGGGGTCGGCTATGCCGCCCAGGCCGGCCTCTACTTCTCCGCGCTCACCCGGGTGGACGCCTCCCAGGTCGCCCTCGTCTTCTGCGTCTATCCGCTGCTGGTGATGGTGGGCGCTGTGCTGATCGGGCGGGACCGGCCGTCGCTGAGGCGGGCCGGGGCCCTGGTGCTCGCCCTCGTCGGCGTTGCGATGGTCCTCGGTGGAGCCGAGACAGGGAGCTTCGATGCCGTCGGATCGACGTTGGCCTTCGGTGCCGCAGTCGTCTACGCCGTCTACATCCTCGTCGGAGACCGGGTCGCAGGTCCCGATCCCCTCGCCTTCACCGCCCTGATCTGCTGTGGTGCATTCGTCACCTTCACCGGGTGGTCCTTGTTCAACGGTGCCCCCGACCTGGGCTTCGCGGCGAGCGGGTGGATCTGGCTCGTCCTGATCGCCCTCGTCTCCACCGTCGCCGCCATCCTGCTCTTCTTCTCCGGCCTGGCCCGTGTCGGACCGACGGTGGCGTCGCTGCTGTCCATCCTCGAGCCGGTGGTGACGGTGCTCAGCGCGGCCCTCGTCTTCGGGGAGTCGCTGACGGCGCAACAGGCGGTGGGTGGCGTGCTGGTGCTGGCGACCATCGCCCTGGTCCAGTGGCCGACCGACGCCGGGAGCCGGGCAGAGGCCCACGAACCGGCACCCATGGCGACGTCGCACTGAGGGTGCGCGCGACGCAGAGGCATGTGCCGGCGACCGCGGGGGTATCGGATCACCCACGACACGAAGGAGCTGCACCATGAGTGAGTCACAGCAGGGCGAGGTCTCAGAGGTCTCCGGCATGGACCCCGCAGACGCCGAGACGCCCATCTCCCCCGGTGACGCGACCTCGGGGGCTCCCGAGGGTGAGTCGGGTCAGCCGGACTCCGGTCCCGCAGGCCCCAACGCGATCCCTGACGAGAACGAGGAAGACTCACACCTCTGACGCGAGCCGGGCCCTCAGCGACAACGCGTCGTGGGGGGCCCGGCCTCGCGCATCGTTGTCGAAGTAGACGAAGACCGGCCCGTGGGTGGCCCACCCTCGACACCTCTGCGCCCAGGCGTCGAGACTGCGGCTGCTGTAGCCGCTCGCATACAGTTCGGTGTGGCCATGCAGCCGGACATAGGTGTGACCGGCAGTGGAGTGGTCGAGCAGCGGCCACGTGGGGCTGTCGGAGACCACGCACGCCACGTCGTGGTCGCGCAGCAGCTGATGGAAGCGCTCGTCGTCGTACGACGCGTGCCTGACCTCCAGCGCATGCAGCACCGGCCGCTCGGCGTCGACCTCGAGGTGGGACCGACCCTCGAGCTGTGGCCCGTGCTGACGAGCCAGCTCACCCACTTCGGTCGTCGTGCGGGGCAGCAGCGCCAGGAAGCCGGAGATGAGCGCCTCGTCGAAGACGAGGCTGGCGGGCAGCTGCCACAGGACCGGACCGAGCTTCTCCCGCAGGGCCAGCGGACCCGAGGCGAAGAAGTTCGCCAGCCCCTGCAGCGGGTCGCGCAGCCGCTTCATGTGGGTCACGAAGCGGCCGCCCTTGAGCGCGAACGTGAAGCCGGGCGGCGTCTCGTCATACCAGCGCACGTATGACGACGGGCGTTGCAGCGAATAGAACGACCCGTTCAGCTCGACGGTGTCGAAGCGCTCACCGACATAGCCCAGACGGGCCCGCGCCGGCAGCCGCTCAGGATAGAAGTCGCCGCGCCAGCCGTCGTAGTCCCAGCCGGAGACCCCGATCCGGAGCTGCTGCCCGCCCAGGGGTGCCGACGAAGGGGCTCTCATGCACCGTCCTTACCCCGCAGCCGGGTGGTTCAGCCGGTTGCCGGATCGTCTTCGCCCGGCGTACGTCGCCGCAGCCACTCCGCTGTCGTGCTCGAGATGTCGGGGGCCATCAGAACTCCCTGTCCGCTGCGCCGGTCTCGGTGGCCGGAGCAGTGGAGCACGCGACGCCATAGAGGTCGGTCACCGCGGAGGAGGGGCTCCAGACCATCGCAGATGCGAGGCTGACGGTGCGCAGTCCGCCGCCGCTGGCGAGGGTGCCGAGCCGCAGGGTGACGACGCTGACGGTGGTCCCGTTGACGGTCGTGGTGCTTGCGGTCATGGTGGCGTTGAACGTCGCGGTCTTGTTGGACTTGAGGTAGTCCTCCTTGAGGTTCACCGCGCCGAGGTTGACGGCGCCGCCGGTGCGCAGGACGTCGAGGGTGTCGCCCTTGTTGCCGAGACCGAGGAGGTTGCCGTCGCGGACCCGGAGGGTGACGGCCGTGGCAGCGCCGGTCCAGCCCGGTGTCACCGTGGCCGGGTTGACCTGATCGGTGTAGGTGAAGGTGACGGTGTCGCCGTTCTCCAGCTTGCCGGCCGTCGCTCCGCCGTTCGCGGACTGCACATCCATGCCGCGCAGCGGGCTGTTGTCGACCCTGCGGGCTGCCACGGTGGCGGAGGTCGTGACCTTCCCGGACCCGTCGACAAGGATTGCGCGGAAGTCGTAGAGCCCGTCGGTGACCGTGGTGGTGTTCCAGGAGCAGGTGTACGGCGACGTGGAGTCGGTGCACACGTCGGTCCAGGTGGTGGTCCCGCTGGTGGCCCGCTGGATCCGCACCGAGGTGACACCCGCGCTGGAGTTGGCGGCGGCGGTCAGGTCGACCGTCCCGCTGAGGAACGCGCCCGGGTCGGTCATGGAGACCGAGGAGACCGTGTTGTCGACGACCCTGCCGGTCACGGTGGAGGAAACGGCGACGTTGCCCGCGACGTCCGTGGCGACCGCCCGGAGGTTGTAGGTGCCGTCCAGGACCTGGGTGGTGTCGTAGCGACAGGAGAACGGCGGCGACGTGACCGTGCACAGGTCCCGCCAGGTGCTGCTCCCGTTCACAGCGGTCTGCAGGACGACCTGGGCAACGCCTGAGTCAGCATCGGTGGCCGTCGCCTCGAAGGTCACCAGGCCGGCGAGAGGCGACCCGGGGTTGAGCATCGTCACCGATGGGGCCGCGTTGTCGACCAGGACGCCGGAGATGACGGCGGAGAAAGTCGTCGTCGCACCCGAGGTGGCCACCGCCCGCAGGTCGTAGTCACCGTTGGCGAAGCCGGTCGAGGTCACCCAGCTGCAGGCGTAGGGCGAGGAGAGGTTGGTGCAGATCGACTTCCAGCTCGTGGTGCCGGCGGGGGCATATTCGACGCGGACGGTGTAGGTGGTCGCGCCGGCGCCGTAGAGCACGGTCGGCAGGCTGACCGTCCCGCGGACGATCTCGCCCGGGTCGCCCAGGACGACCAGGAGGTTGTTGGCGACGGTGGTGCTCAGCGATGCTGACGTCGTTGAGTAGCCGGCGTTGTCCGTCGCGACCGCGCGGAGCTCATAGATCCCGTCGGCGAGGGACGTGGTGTTCCACGAGCACGAGTAGGGCGCCGTGACGGCGGTGCAGATGGTGACCCAGCTGGACGCGTTGGCAGGCAGGAACTGCATCCGCACGGTGGCGACCCCGGTCTCGACGTCGGATGCCGAGGCACTGACGGAGACTGTCCCCTTGAGCGGCGACCCGGGGTTCTGGAGGCTCACGGTGGGCGGGGTCCAGTCCGCGGCTGCGGTGATGGTGCCGCCGTTGGTGGTCCGGGCGGTGAAGGATGCGGAGGAGAAGCCGGGCATGCCACAGCCCACCGCGCCCACACACAGTGTGGTCGCGATGAGCAGCAGCAGGCGGCGGGTCATGGCGCTCAGGCTCCCTGGAGGGTGAGGCTGGAGTGCGGTGCGTGCTGGCGGCGGCGGAGACCGACGAGGAGCCGGGCGAGGTCGCCCAGGCCCCACAGGCACACGAGCCCGGCCGGGACGCCGACGAGCAGCATCCGGGTCTCACGGTCGGCGATCGCCATGAAGGCGTGGCCGACGAGGGGCACCGTGAAGTCGACGCGGGGCTGCTGGCCCTCGGGGAGGGAGAACGTCCAGGGGTCCGCCTGGGCGTTCGCGTCGCCCTGGGTGCGGAAGAGGTGCTCACCGCGACGGGTCTCCCTGACCGCGACGATGCGGTGGGTGACCAGGGTGGTCAGGCCCGACTCGGCCGGTGGCTGGTAGGTGATGATGTCGCCGACCTCGAGGTCGGCGACGGGGACCAGGCGCTCGAAGGCGACCGAACCGCGCTCGAAGGTGCCGGACATCGAGCCGCCGACGATGACGTAGCGCTCGAAGCCCAGGAGGCCGGGGACGACGAAGCTGGCGGCGACGAGGACCACCACGCCCAGCGCGAGGTTGACCACGAGGCGAGAGGCACGGGTGACGAGCCGGACGGGGCGGGACTGGTGCACGACCATGGGACTCTCCTTCGCGTGGGGTGGGGGGCCCGTGGGGGGCGAGGACTTGGGGGCTCGCACACCCCCCACGGGGTCAGGGGTGGATCAGGCAGATCAGAAGTGCTGGTTGACCACGACGGCGGTGTCCTGGACCGAGTCCCAGGTGTAGGTCGCGTCCGCGCGGTCGCCCTGGTTGGTGTTGTCGGCAGCGGCGTCGATGGTCACGCTGAAGACGTAGGTACGTGACTCGCCGGCCGCCCACTTGCCGAGCTCGATCGCACCGACGGTGCCGAAGGTCCGCTTGCTGGCCACGACCACCGGGGCCGCGGCGGTGGTCACGTCGGTGACCGTGATCGAGAGCATCGCGGGCTGGCCGAAGCCGTTGGCCACACCGCTCTCGGTGAGCTTGAGGTTGGCGGCCAGGGTGCCGCTGTTGGTGACGGTGACCTTGCCGTTGACGGTGTCGCCGGGCTTCATGTTCGAGAGGTTGAAGATGCTCGACCCCGCGAGGCTGTTGGTCTGCTCGAGGGTGCCGGCCACTGCACTGTTGCCGGGGTTCTGAGTCTGGGCGGTGAAGCTGGCGCCGGAGCCGACGGCCAGCGCTCCAGCGGTCAGCACCGAGGCGGTGGTGAAGAGGATCCGGCGACGGAGGCTGGAGCCGGCGGTGGCCTTGGTGTTCATCGTGGTGTTCATCGCGAATCTCCTGAAGTCTGGGTGAGCAGGGTGCTCAGTGGGGATGACCAGAACGCTAGGCAGCGACGGACCACGCGAAGGAAACCCAGATCTTTCAGCGATCTCTCACTTCGGCAACACCTGCACCCCTGGGTGTGTTGCCAACTCCGGAGTCGTCTATCCGCGACCCACCTATGCTCATCGGCATGTCGACACGCCTGCTGCTCGTCGAGGACGACAACGGCATCGCCGTTCCCTTGATCCGGACCCTTGAGCGGGACGGCTATGCCGTGGAGCGAGCCGCGACCGGTGCCGACGCTGTCGAGCGCGTGCGCCGCGACGACCTGGAGCCGCCGGCCATTGTCCTGCTGGACCTCGGCCTGCCCGACATGGACGGGCTCGACGTGTGCCAACGCATGCGTGAGTCGGGCTACGCCGGTGGCGTCATGATCGTCACTGCGCGCGGTGGAGAGCTGGACCGCGTCCTGGGCCTCGACGTGGGAGCCGATGACTACTTGATCAAGCCGTTCCTCCTCAGCGAGCTCCTCGCACGGGTCCGCGCACTGCTCCGCCGCACCCATGCCGCCGCGGCTGTGGAGGAGTCGGCGGGAGCGTCCGCCGAGAGCGCACCGGCGCCCTTCCGTATAGATCGCGATCGACGCCAGGTCTGGGTGGGGGCCGACGAGGTGCCGCTCAACACCAAGGAGTTCGACCTCCTGGCCGGACTGCAGGACGGCGAAGGCGGCGTGGTCAAGCGGGAGCAGCTGATGGCAGAGGTCTGGGACGAGAACTGGTTCGGCTCGACGAAGGTGCTCGACGTCACGATGGCGCGGTTGCGTCAGAAGCTCGAGGCGCACCACGCCCCTGTCCACGTCGTGACCCTGCGAGGTGTGGGCTTCCGTCTCGAGCAGGGTCGCGCGGATGCGTAGACGGCTGGTCGTAGCCTTCGTCGCCCTCACCGTGCTGGTGGTGACGCTCTATGGCGTCCCCCGCGCCCTCATCCGGGCCGACCAGATCGAGGAGCGCGAGCAGGAGCAGGTCGAGAAGTCCGCGCAGCTGCTGTCAGCCCTCGTCGAGTCGGAGTTCGACTCCGGCCGTCCGGTCACCGACGCCTTGCTCGCCCCCATGCTGCGCTCGGGTGAACGGCTCGAGTACGTCGCATCGGACGGCGCCACGGTCGCGGCAGGCGACCCCGCCGGACGAGACGTCGCCGTCACGTCGACGGTGTCGGTGCCGGGAGGAGGGTCGTTGACCCTGGACTACTCCGAGGAGGCGATCGACGAGCGGGTGCAGGACGCACTTCTCCCACTGCTCTACATCGGCCTGATGCTGATCGCGCTCGCGTGGTTCGCGGCCCGAGCGCTCGCTCGTCGCCTGTCGACGCCCTTCCAGGACCTCGCGGAGCATGCGCGGACCCTGGGATCGGGCCGGTTCGACCTCGACATACCCCACTACGACATCCCCGAGGCCGAGGCCGTCGGACAGGCCCTGTCCAGGAGTGCGCACGACCTCGACGTGCTCGTGAGGCGGGAGAGGGAGTTCGCGGTCAACGCCTCCCACGAGCTGCGCACGCCGTTGACCGCCGCTCGCCTTCGTCTGGAAGGCCTCGTGATGTGGGACGCGACCCCACCAGAGGTCACCGCAGAGCTCGAGGAGACGCTCGAGGAGCTCACACGGCTGGACTGCGCCGTCGCGAGCCTGCTGGAGCAGGACCGCGTAGGTCGCAGTGCAGGTGGCGTCGACATGGACATCGACGCGCTGGTGACTGCCGTCGCGGGTCGTTGGCAGTCGAAGCTCGAGAGCAAGGGGCGATCGATGACCATCCACTCGGGCGAGGACTGCCACACGCGGCTGCTGCGCAAGCCGGTCGAGGAGGTGCTGGACCTCCTCTTCGGCTGCACCGTCGACCAGGGAGCGGGCGACGTGGTCGTGGAGACCACGCCCAGCCCTGCCTACGTGGAGGTGCGCTTCGCCGACCAGAGCCCGAGTCCGCCGGACACGGCCGCCGCCGGCTCCCAGACTTCGTCCGACCTGTCGCGCGCTGTCGAGCTGGCCGCCTCGGTCGGAGGCCACTTGGCCCGCGGGCCCGGCCCGTCGACTTCCTACGTGCTCAGGCTTCCCGTGGTGGCCACCCGGCTGGAGCAGGCGGAGCAGGCATGATCATCGATGCCGACCTCCTGCGGCAGTCCCGGATCGACACCTACCACCTGGTGGACGATGTCTCCCCCGAAGACCTGCAGGCCGTGGCCGACCTCACCGCGAGGGTCTGCGGGGTTCCGTCGGCCGCGATCAACCTGATCACCCTCTCCGAGCAGCACCAGATCGCCGCTGCCGGGTTCGAGCCGTCCATCTGTGCGCGCGAGGACTCGATGTGCGCCACAGTCCTCGAGGAGCCCACGCTCGCGGTTGCTGACGCGAGCCGCGACCACCGATTCGCCGACAACCCCTTCGTCACCGGAGAGATCGGTGACGTCCGCTTCTATGCCTCAGCGCCCTTGGTGACGCCTGACGGAGTGACGGTGGGAAGACTGTGCGTCTTCGACGAGGTGCCGCGGACCATGAGCCCGACGGATCAGAGCACGCTGGAGGTCCTGGCGCGCCACGTGAGCGAGCTTCTCGAGCTCAGGCGCAGGACGACGCAGCTCGAGTCGTCGCTCGTGGAGCTCACCCGGACCCGTGACGAGCTGCGCAGGTCCAACGACAACCTCGCCGCGTTCGCCGGGCAGGTCTCGCACGACCTCCGCAATCCCCTGACAGCGGTGCTGGCGAACGCGGAGCTGCTCAACGAGGAGCCATACATCGCCGCGGACCCGGTGCTGGCGCCACTCACCGCCGAGCTCATGGACGCCGGCCTTCGGATGGCAGGAATGATCGAGGAGGTGCTCGACTATGCCCGGGTTGCCGGACGGCTGCACCTCGTCGACACCGACCTCGAGGTGCTGGTGGCCAACGTGCTCAACGACCTGGGTCCGAGGTTGAAGGCGAGCGGTGCCGAGGTCACGGTGGGACCGCTGCCGACACTGCGCGCCGACGCCGGTCAGGTCTACGTCATCTTGTTGAACCTGATCGACAACGCCGTGAAGTACTCCGGAGACCAGCCTCCCCGGATCTCCCTCGGGTCCCGGCTCGAAGGAGACCACTGGCGCATCTGGGTCCGCGACAACGGGATCGGCATCGCTGCGGACCGGCTCGAGGACGTGTTCGATCCCTACGTCCGCGCCCATGACTCCACCGCCCATGTGGTCGAGGGACACGGGATCGGTCTGGACACCGTGCGCCGGATCATCGACGCCCACGGTGGCAGGGTCGGCATCGAGAGCACCCCGGGCGCGGGGTGCACCGTCTGGTTCGCGCTGCAGCGAGACCCCCACCCGACGTTGTCCGACACGGCAACACACCCAGGGGTGCAGGTGTTGCCGAAGTGAGAGATCGCTGAAAGATCTGGGTTTCCTTCGCGTGGTCCGTCGCTGCCTAGCGTTCTGGTCATCCCCACTGAGCACCCTGCTCACCCAGACTTCAGGAGATTCGCGATGAACACCACGATGAACACCAAGGCCACCGCCGGCTCCAGCCTCCGTCGCCGGATCCTCTTCACCACCGCCTCGGTGCTGACCGCTGGAGCGCTGGCCGTCGGCTCCGGCGCCAGCTTCACCGCCCAGACCCAGAACCCCGGCAACAGTGCAGTGGCCGGCACCCTCGAGCAGACCAACAGCCTCGCGGGGTCGAGCATCTTCAACCTCTCGAACATGAAGCCCGGCGACACCGTCAACGGCAAGGTGACCGTCACCAACAGCGGCACCCTGGCCGCCAACCTCAAGCTCACCGAGAGCGGTGTGGCCAACGGCTTCGGCCAGCCCGCGATGCTCTCGATCACGGTCACCGACGTGACCACCGCCGCGGCCCCGGTGGTCGTGGCCAGCAAGCGGACCTTCGGCACCGTCGGTGCGATCGAGCTCGGCAAGTGGGCGGCCGGCGAGTCCCGTACCTACGTCTTCAGCGTGACCATCGACGCCGCTGCCGACAACACCAACCAGGGCGACCGCGCGGACGCGACCTACACCTGGGACTCGGTCCAGGACACCGCCGTCGTGGTCAACCAGCACTTCTGATCTGCCTGATCCACCCCTGACCCCGTGGGGGGTGTGCGAGCCCCCAAGTCCTCGCCCCCCACGGGCCCCCCACCCCACGCGAAGGAGAGTCATGACGCAGAACCGCTCCCTGACCTTCGCCCGCGACGACCAGGGGCTCTGATGGATCGCGACATCCTGGTGGTCGAGGACGATGATTCTGTCTCCGCCGTCGTCAGTCGGGTCCTGCAGCGTCTCGGCGTCTCCGTGGAGTGTGTGGGCACAGGCGGCGAGGCGGTCGCCCGACTCGAAACCGGAGGGGTCGGGCTGATCGTGATGGATCTCGGTCTGCCCGACGTCGACGGGGAGGACCTGTGCCGCACCGTCCGGGCCAATGGCTTCGCAGGACGCATCCTGGTGTTGAGCGCTCGCTACGGTCACGACCTCGATGGCTTGGCGATGCGGGCGGGGGCCGACGACTTCATGGCCAAGCCGTTCACGATCCACGCCCTCGAGACCCGGGCCCGGGAGCTCCTCGCCCCGTGAGTCCAAGCGTCCGATCCGGATCTGTGTCCCGGCCCGTGTCGACTGGGGGTCGAGGACGGTGAGCGGTCATGACTCCCCACCCGGAGTCTGATGGCGATTCGCTTCACCTGGTGCGCAGGGCCACCGTCAGCAGGACCGCTGCGTCCTCGACCGCTTCGAGGGAGTGGCGGGCGTCGGGGATGACGAGGAGGTCACCTGCGGCTGCGTCGTGTCGATCATCGCCGGCGACGAGGGTCACCCGTCCGCGAAGGACCTGCAGCGTGGCCTCGCCCGGGCTCTCGTGCTCGTCGAGAGCACTCCCCGCGCGCAGGGCGATGAGCGTCTGGCGCAGGCTGTGCTCGTGGCCGCCATGGACGGTGTGGGCACTACGACCACTGGATGCCTCCCCGGCTGCGCGCAGGTGTTGCTCGGCCAGTTCCGTCAGCGATTCGTGCGTCATGGCTTCTCCTTGTTGCTGGGGCCTTCATCAGACCACGTCCGCCGTGCAGCGACGTTCGGAGCTGGGTGTGTGACGACGCCCACTGGCGATCCCAGCCCGGCGTCGGCAGGCCCGTGGCAGGGTGAGGACATGCTCCCGACCGGCCCCCGCGTCCTCGTCACAGCAGCCCTGGTCCTGACTTCACTGACCGGCTGCGGAACCGGCTCCGACGAGGAGACCGGCCAGGGCGCCGGCGGTCTGCCGGTGGTCCCCGCCGAGGCCGGACACGTGCACGGGATGGCGCTCAACGCGGCCGACGGGCTGCTCTACCTCGGCACCCACGGCGGCACGATGCTCGTCCAGGACGACTCGATCAGTCGCGTGGGCGACTCCACGATCGACCTGATGGGGTTCGCTGCTGCCGGGCCGGACCACTTCTATGCCAGCGGCCACCCAGGGCCCGGCGACGACCTGCCCAACCCGGTCGGCCTCATCGAGAGCACCGACGGCGGCGAGACCTGGAGCTCACTGTCACTGTCGGGCGAGGTGGACTTCCACACCCTCGGCGCGGCCGGCGACCAGGTGTACGGCTTCGGCGGCGAGCTCCTCACGTCCGCGAACGGCGAGGACTGGACCCCCGGCGCCGACGACGTCGCGCCCGCCTCTCTCGCCGTCGACCCCAGCGACGGCGATCGGGTCGTCGCCACCACCGAGCACGGCCCCACCCGTTCCGAGGACGCCGGCCAGACCTTCACCCACCTCGACGGTGCACCGCTGTTGCTGTTCGTCGCCTGGCCGACCGCGGACGCCCTGTGGGGTGTCGGGGTGGACGGGACGGTGCACCTCAGCTCTGACGCCGGGCAGACCTGGCAGGCCCGCGGGGCAGTCGACTCGCCTGCCGCGTTCGCGGCCGGGGAGGACGACACTCTCGCCGTCGCCACCGAGACCCAGATCGTGGTCTCCCGCGACGGTGGCGAGTCGTTCGAGGCGGTCGCCGAGATCACCGCCGCCGGCCACTGACCCGCGAGCGGGGCCACTGGAAAGCCCCGCCAGACGCGGCTCCGCCGAGACCCCTAGTCGCGAGCCGTCGGCTCGGTCCGCTCCCCCATGTCCGCACGCCTGATCAGGTCTGAGACCAGGTCCTGCGCCTGCACGATGGTCCGGTCGAGGATGTCCATGCCCCGATCCACGTCGCCGGCATCCAGGGACCACCGGGCCGCCGCCATACCCTGCACGAGGGAGTCATTGATCTCGATCGCCTCGCGATGGAGGAGCGCTGCAGCCTGCAACCGGCGTCGCTCCAGCTCGGCCCGGCGCTCGCGGTCCGTCGCGTGGCCCAGCAGCACGCCCAGCAGGAGCAGCGGAAGCACCCGCGAGGCCCACCCGGTCGGGGTGAGCGAGACGTCCTGCAGCGCTGCCCACACGACGGTCAGCCCCACGGCCACGACCCCGGCGACCGTTCCGGCCCGCAGGCCCGACGCTGTCGCGACGAGCGCGACCGGCAGGGCATAGAGCAGCGAGTAGGCGTCGACAGGCGTGCCGGTGAGCAGGCGCAGGGCCAGCACACCGACGAAGAGGACTCCCGCGACCGCCATGGCCAGGCCTGGACGTCGGCGGAACCACAGGTCCCCCGACGCCCAGGCAGCCGGCACAGGGAAAGCAGTCATGGTCACCAGCGTGTGCCCGCTCGCTCCACCTGCCTAGGGACCAAGGTCCCGCCGGGAGCGCCGAGATGCCCTGACCGCGCCGACCGGCAACCTCCTCAGGCTCCGGCCGAGCGCGCGATGATCTCCTCCGCCTCGTGCTCGAAGGCGCCGGTCTCGATCGGGCAGTGGATGCCGCACTCCTTGGGTGCGCCCTTCTCCCACCACCACCGGCCGGCGCGGTCGTCCTCGCCGGGCTGGATCGGTCGGGTGCACGGGGCGCAGCCGAAGCTGGTGTAGCCGTGGGAGTAGAGCGGGTGGACCGGGACGTGGTGCTCCTCGATGTAGTCCCACACGTCCTGCGACTCCCAGTCGGCCAGCGCGTTGACCTTCACGATGCCGCCGTGGTCGTGGTCGAGCTCGACCTTCTTGATCGCCGCCCGTGACGCCCACTGGTCGCGTCGCAACCCGGTGAACCAGCCGTCCAGGCCGCGCAGCGCCTCGGTCAGCGGACGCACCTTGCGGACCTGGCAGCACCGCATCCGGTCGGCGACGCTGGTGCGGAACAGGTCGTCGCCCCGCTCACGCACCATCGCCTCGACCTCGGCCGAGTCCGGGGCGAGCACGTCCCACCTGGTCCGGGGATAGTGCTTGCGTGCCGTCTCGATGAACTCCAGCGTCTGCTGCGGCAGCCGGCCGGTGTCGACGGTGACGACCCGCACGTCGGGGCGGATCCGGGCGGCCATGTCGAGCACGACCATGCCGTCGGCCTGCAGCGCAGTGACGACCGCGATCCGGTCGCCGAGCTCGTCGAGGGCCCACTCGACCACGTCCTCGGGCTCCTGGTCGTCGAGGTCGACGGCGATCTCGCCGATCTCGAGGTCGTCGAAGACGACGCTGTCGGTGATGGTCATTCGTCGGTTCCTCTGCTCTGGTCGTGGGTCCGGGGTCGCTCCGCGCTGCTCATCCGCCGGCCATCGCCATCACGACCGAGAGGACGTCGCCGGAGGAGACCGCGGTGTCGAGGCCATCGAGGTTGCGGATGTCGTCGTCCCCGTGGGTGACCAGGAAGGCACCGGCCACCCGCCCGTCCGGCGTGACCGTGCTGCCGAACTCCGGGTGCCGACGTGCGATCTCGGCCAGGACCGCGCCGACGGTGGCGCCGGCGACGGTCAGCTCGTCCGCCCCGTCGACGAAGCGCTGCAACGGCCCGGGCACGTGGACGACCACACCTCCCACCCCGGGCGGGGTCGGCTCGGGGGCGTGGCCGTGCGGCGCGACCTCGCCGGTCGCGATCGACAACAGCTCCTCGTCGGAGTGCCCGTCGCAGAAGTCGCCGAACGTCGCCGGGCCCGACGCGTCCGCCCCACCGGACTGCTGCTCGGCGAGCCAGGCGGACACCAGCCGGTCGAGCACGTCGGTCACCTCGCCGGTCGGGATCCGCCGCAGGAGCCGCCGGCCGATCGCCGTACGCCGACCGAGGCCGCCGCCGACGCTGAGGTCGTAGGCCTCGACCCGGTCGTCACCGACGTGCGTCGTCGTGCCCTGGAGCCCGATCTCGCCGACCCAGTGCTGCGCGCACGCATGCGGGCAGCCGTCGAGGTGGATGGCCAGCTCGCCGATCTCGTCGGTGCCGTGTCGATTGCCCAGGAGGGTGAGGATCTCGTCGAGCTTGTCCTTGGTCTCGGCGACCGAGTAGTTGCAGAACCTGTTGCTCGTGCACGCGATCGACCGGCCGACCGCGCGACCTCGCTCGACCGGTAGACCGACCTCGGCGAGCCCCGCCCTCAGCTCGTCGACGAGACGCGCGGGGACGTGGCCCAGCACGATGTTCTGCTGCCGGGTCAGCCTGACGTCACCCCCGAAGCCCTCGACCAGGTCGGCGATCCGCTCCAGGGCAGCGCCGGACACCCGACCCGAGGGCACCGGGATGCCGACATGGAGGAGACCCCCGCGCTTCTGCGGGTGGATCCCGAGGTGGTCCGCCTCCCCCAGCGGCAGCGGTGCCGACCCGTCCTCGAGACGACGCCCGAGCTGCTCCTCGACCCGGACGCGGAACGCCTCGGGGCCGAGGTCGTCCATCATGAACTTGATCCGCGCCCGTGCCCGTGACATCCGGTAGCGCAGGTCTCGCTGCCAGGCGTCCGTCACCGCGCGCAGCACCTCGACGGTCTCCTCGACTGGCACGAAGACCCCGAGGTCGCGAGAGATGCGCGGGGTGTTCGCCATCCCGCCTCCGACCCGCAGCGCGAACCCCCGACGCCCCTCACGGATGACTCCGACGAGGGCGACGTCTGCGATCTCGGGTGCGTTGCACTGCGCCGGGCAGGCCGAGATCGTGTACTTGTGCTTGCGCGGCAGGTTGGCGTAGTCGGGGTTGCCGTCGAAGAAGGCTGCGACCTCGCGCAGCACCGGGGTCACGTCGAAGAGGTCGTGCCCGCTCAGGCCGGCGACCGGGCAGCCGGTCACGTTGCGGACGGTGTCGCCCTCGGCGCCCGAGGTCGTCAGGCCGAGAGACTCCACCTCGGCGACGACGACCGGGAGGTCGTCCATCGGGACCCAGTGCAGCTGTGCGCCCTGGCGGGTGGTCAGCTCGACGCCGTCACGGCCGTGGGCGCGAGCGATCCGGCCCAGCCCGCGTGCCTGCGCGGGTGTGAGCAGCCCGCCCGGGATCTTGATGCGGACCATGAAGGTCCCGACCTTGGGCTTGTCGTGCGCGATCCCCCACCAGTGCAGTCGCACCATGTCCTCCTCCGCGACCGCCTCGTAGCCGCGGCCGATGAGGTCGGGGAGCTCCGCGCGTGACGCCACCGGAGGGCGGTCGCGCTTGAGCCGTTCGAGGAAGTTGCGTCGATACACCTGTTCCCAGTCGGGTGCGGGGCGGTCCGCGCGGGAGCGACGGACACGGGTGGTCGTGGGGTCGGACATGGGTCCTCCAGCCAGGAGAGATGAGAAGTCGTGGGGGTTGGGGCGCGCGCAGCAGCGACCCCGGGCGAGACCCCGGGTCGAGGCGCGACGGCGCCGTCAGACGAGCAGGTGCGTCGCGATCAGCGCATTCGACACACGGCGGCGAGCAGTGTCGGACGACACTCACTCAGGCTGGGAATCATCGTCCCGACCAGGCCGCGGCAACGCGTGCGAATCATGAGGACGAACCTAGCGACCGCCACTGCGCGGATGGGCGCCGTCCCACGATGCGTAGCGGGTCGGGACCTCTGGCCCGACGATTGAGGACCTTGGTCCCGGCAGGGACGAGAAGGCGGCGAAGCGGTCCTAGGGTCGGTCCGTGGAGTCAGATCGTAGGGCGTCGGTGGCGGTGGTGGGCGCCGGCGTGTCCGGCCTCGCAGCTGCCCGACTGCTCCAGCGCGCCGGGCTGTCGGTCACCGTCTTCGAGGCCGGCGACCACCCCGGTGGTCAGGTGCACACGCTCGAGATCGCGTCCGGGGTCCACGTCGACGTCGGCGCGGAGGCCCTGCACCTCGCGGCGCCGGGCGTGATCGACCTCCTCGAGGATCTCGGCCTCGCCAATTCGATGGTCGCCGCCCGGCCGCTGGACGGCCGGCTGCTCACGACCCGCGGTCTCCGACCGCTGCCCGCCGGGGTCGGGCCCGCAGGACCGAGTCGTCTGGGACCCGTGCTCCGCAGCGGGACGCTGGGCTGGGCGGCCCTGGCGCGGGCCGGCCTCGAGCCCGTCGTCGCCCGGGCGTCCAGGCCGTTGCCCGCCGGTCGCGACGTGTCGGTGGGCGACTTCGTCACGCGTCGCTTCGGGCGGCAGGTGACCGCGACGTTCGTCGACCCGCTGCTCGGCAGCCTGCACGCCGGCGACGTCGGCCGGTTGAGCCTCAGGGCCTGCGCGCCTGCGCTGGTGCCGGCCGCCACGGGCCGGCGTTCGCTGGTGCTGCGCAGGCCACCGAGGCATCCCGCCCTGGGTTTCGTGAGCTGGCCGGGCGGTCTGGGCGAGCTGGTCGCAGCCCTGGCCGGAGAGCTCGACATCCGCACCGGGTCGCCGGTCACCGCCGTCACTGCCCGGGGCGACCGTTTCGAGGTCAGCACCGGCGTCACCTCGACCACCGTCGACGCCGTGGTGCTCGCCCTTCCGGCTCACCCCGCCTCCAAGCTCCTCACCGACCTGTCGCCTGCTGCGGCAGGTGTCCTCGGCTCCGGCGAGGTGGCCAGCGTGGCAACGGTGCTGATCAGTGTCGACCCTGCCGCGGCTCGGGCCCATCTGCAGGGGACGGGAGTGTTGATGCCGTCGCGGCAGGGGCGGTTGCTCAAGGCCGCGACCCACCTGTCCGACAAGTGGCCGCACCTGGCCGGGCACGAGGGCTACTGGGTGCGCCTCTCCGCCGGCCGCGCGGGTGACGACAGGCTCGCAACCCTGTCCGACGACGAGCTCGTCTCCCACCTCCTGCGCGACCTCCACGAGGTGACCGGACTTGCGGCAGAGCCCACCCGCGTCGTCGTACGGCGCTGGCCGGCCGCGCTGCCTCAGCTCACCGTGGGCCACCTCGACCGCGTCTGCGCAGCCCGCGCGGCACTGCCCGACCGGGTGCTGCTCGCCGGAGCAGCCGTCGACGGCGTCGGGCTCGCCTCCGCCCTCAGGTCCGGATCCGCCGCCGCTGCGTCCCTGCTCCGAACCGAGCCCCAGGAGGTCACGTGACCAGACCCGACCGACCGGTGGTGCGCCAGCTGCGCCACGACGCCGGCGATCGTCCGTTCATCACCATCTGGGAGGTCACCCGTGCCTGCGCGCTGGTGTGCCAGCACTGCCGCGCCGACGCCCAGACCCGCGCCCACCCCCGCCAGCTGACCACGGCGCAGGGGAGGTCACTGCTCGACGACATCGCCGGCTTCGGCGCGCCGTACCCGATCGTCGTGCTCACCGGCGGCGACCCCTTCGAGCGACCCGACCTGCCCGAGCTGGTGCGCTACGGCACGTCGCTGGGGCTGCACGTCGCGCTGTCGCCCTCGGTGACTCCGCGGCTGACCCCGGCAGTCCTGACCGAGCTGCGGGAGGCGGGCGCGACCGCCGTGTCGCTCTCGCTCGACGGAGCCACCGCCGGCACCCACGACGACTTCCGCGGCGTGCCGGGCGTCTTCGACGACACGCTCCGCGCGGCGCGCTGGGTCAAGGACGCCGGCTTCAGGCTGCAGGTCAACACCACCGTCACGAGGTCCAACGTCCACGGGCTTCCCGAGGTGTTGCGCACGGTCCTAGACCTGGGCGCGTCGCTGTGGAGCATCTTCTTCCTCGTGCCGACAGGTCGCGGGGCGGCGCTGCAGGCCCTGTCGGCGCCCGAGGTGGAGGACGTCCTGCACTGGATGCACGACGTCTCCGACCTGGTCGCCGTCAAGGCGACCGAGGCTCCGCACTACCGCCGGGTGGCGATCCAGCGGGCTCGCGGAGACGTCGCCGAGCTGGGCACGCTGCACCAGATGCTGACCGCGGCCACGGTCGACCTGGCACAGGGTCGTCAGCGGCGCCGGGCGCCCCGACCGCCCATCGACGTCAACAGCGGCCGCGGGTTTGCGTTCATCGACCATCTCGGTGACGTCTACCCCTCGGGCTTCCTGCCCCAGCGCTGCGGCAACGTCGTCGAGCAGGGCTTCCGAGAGATCTACCGGGCCAGCCCCCTGCTGCGGGCGCTCCGCGACCCGGCCGGGTTCACCGGTCGCTGCGGGACCTGCGAGTTCGCGCAGGTCTGCGGCGGGTCGCGGTCCCACGCCTTCGCCGTCACCGGGGACGTGCTCGGTGACGACCCGACGTGCGTGCACGCGCGCGACGCGAGCACAGCGGTCTCGGGCTAGCGCAGCGGGAGGTTCACCCGCGCGTCGCGCAGCGTCATCGCTCCCACGACGCGGCTGCCGAACCCGGCCGACATGTCGGAGATGGGCGAGACGGTGAGGAACAGCGTCTGCCCGGCAGGGACGTCGACGGCGACCGACGGCAGCTCCATGCCCGTTCGCCGCTTGCCGAGGACAGTGCCGACCTGGCGGATCGGGAGCATGTTGTTCTGCACGATCCGGGCGTCCGCTGCGCTGGTCCCGACCGCCAACGCGACGAAGGCGCGGTTGTCGACGCCCACCGTCGACATCGTGGCGTCCAACGTGGGGCTGCCCGCGACGGTCAACGGGCCCTGGGCGATGGGGTAGGCCTGCGGCGCCCCGGCCCCGACCGTGGTGATCACGTCGCTGATCGGCTGGACCACGCTGGGAGCGACCGACTTGACGCTCACGCAACGCCCGGCCGCCGTGGTGAGGTGGTGCCTGCCGAACCCGGTGAGGCCGCTCTTCTCGCCCTGGAGGTTCTGCTGCAGGAAGCGCAGGCCGAGGTCGGCGAACGAGGGGCTGCCCAAGGCGGGCGAGCAGGCGTCCTCGGACGAGCTGGCCGATGGCGCACCCGTCCCGTTGGTGCCCGCCGGGAACACCGCCGGCAGCGTGTGACCACCGTTGTAGCCGACGAAGATGCTGCGCGCCCGCGCCTTCTCGGTCAGGGCGGTGGCGAAGTTCCTGAGCCCTTCCGCCAGCGGGAACAGGTTGTCGGTCGCGCCCTGACCGAAGAGCACGGGGATGTCCAGCTTCCGGCCCTGGGCGACGTGCCACGCGGGCCCGTTCTTGTCGAGGAAGTCATGGAGCGACTGCGGCACGTCGCCGGTGGCCGCGGCCTCCGCGAACCCGGTGTGGATCGCCGGCGGCAGCGCGTCGCTCGGCACGGCGGCGGCGGTCAACGCCGTGGCCCACTCGGTGCGGGGCACGCCCTGGGGGAAGAGGCTCTCGGTCAGGCTGTTCCAGGTGATCTCGGGGACGAGCGCGTCGAACCGCGTCGTGCCGGAGTCCCGCAGCTCGGTGAAGGCCCCGACGAACTGGTAGCCACCGCCGTAGGAGCCACCGATCGCCCCGAGCACAGGGTCGTTCGGAGCAGTCTTCTCCACCCAATCGAGGGAGGCGATGTGGTCCACGACCAGCTGGACGTCCTTGCCCTCGACGTCGGGGTTCTCGATGTGGGCCTGGCCACCGCTCTCGCCAAACCCGCGCTGGTCGAAGGACAGCACGCCGAAGCCTGCCTCGAGGAGGTAGTCGAACGACGCCGGGTCGGTCGTCCGGCTGCCGCCCCAACCGTGGCTGCTCATCACCATCGGGACCGGAGCGGTCGAGCTGGCGCCTTCCGGTCGGAACACCGTGAAGCAGATGTCGACCGGTGCGCTCTTCCCCGGATCGGGGACGCTCGTCACGCAGGCGTCAGTGACGTCCGTCGCCGCCTGGGCGGCTGGCACGACGGTCAGGGCGGCTGCCAGGGCCGCGCTGGTCGCCGCAGCGGCGAGGGCTGGGACACGGGTGGTACGACGCATGGGACGCCTCTTCCGGGAAGGGTTTCCGGTCAAGGGTTGAACGCCGCGACCCTCCCGGGGTTACGGGCCCTGTCCGGCTGGGACAGGGCCACGAGTGCCCCCGGGGGTCAGCCGACCGAGAAGAAGGTCACCGCCTCCGCGTCGGCGAACCTGATGACTCCGAACCACCGCTTGGCCGGGTCGAGCCCGCTCCAGCTGGCAGTCAGGGTGGTCGGTTGCCCGACCGTCACGGGCGCCGGGTTGGGCGTGATCGTCGCGTTGCCTGCAGAGGCGGCCGGCACCACGAAGTTGGCCAGGCCGTAGGACGTCGCGCCTCCCGGAGTCGCGAACCCGTTGACGTAGACGTCGTAGGTGCCCGCGCTCGGGGAGAGCATCGTCACCTGCTCGTCGGCAGCGCCGGAGGCCGAGAGGTCGACGAGGTCGCCGCCCTTGTAGACGAACAGGTCGAGGTCGGCCGTGTCGTCGACGGCGTCCAGCGAGAAGCGTGCCGCGGACGCGTCCGCAGGCACTGTGACGGTGTACTTCTTCGTGTCCGCGTCGACAACGGGTGCAGCGATGTCGAACTCACCGGTGGTCACGCTGCCGGCCTCGGGGGTCACACCGACCAGGCCGTCGACGGTCGACGTGAGTTCGCCGGTGAAGCCCGGGACCACGTCGAACTGCTTCGATCCGCTGGCACTCGCGTCCCCGTGGACCTCGTCGGGCGAGCTCACCGCCACCGGCTGGAGCGCGACGGGGCTGCGCACCGTGTGGCCGGCACCGGTCCAGGTGAGCGAGCCGATGGCCCAGCTGCCCAGCGCCGCGTCGGTCCTGGTGAACTCGACCTCGAAGGCGCCTGACGCCCCCGGCTCGAGGGTCAGGCTCGACGGAGTCACCACGGCATCGAACCCGGGCACGTTGACGGCGGCGCTGTAGGTCGCCGTGGACGAGCCGACGTTCTTGACCCTCCTGGTCACCGTCTCGACGCCCGCGAGCTTGCCGATCGCGATCGACGCCTGGTTCAGGTTCGAGGCGCTGACCGGAGTCAGTGTGTCGAACGGCGGGGAGAACCGGATGCCCAGGCTGACCATGTATTGGCGGTATTCGTTGGGCGTGGTCGGGTAGACGAGGCCGGGATCGGCTGCGGGGTTCGGGCTGACCTGCCCCGCCCCCTGCGCGAACGGGTCGTTCGCGCTGGAGACCGTGTCACCGGCAGCGGTCATCAGGGCCGACTTGATCTCCGACGGCAGCCAGCTCGGGTGCTTGGCCTTCATCAGGGCGCCGATGCCGGCGATGTGCGGCGAGGCCATCGACGTACCGGAGATGAGGTCCCAGTCCCTGCCGAAGTGGAAGGGCGGAGCCACAGCCGCCAGGACGTCGACACCGGGTGCGGCGATGTCCGGCTTGAGGATGTCGCCCTCGGTCGTGGTGGACGGGCCACGTGAGGAGAAGGCGGCGATCTCAGGCACCTGTGGTGCGGTTGCCTGCTCCTGCGCGGTCAACGGGACGATCTTGGCCGTGGCCGCGCTCCCGGCGCTCGCGATGTAGTCGAGGATCGGCTGCCGCGCGGGAGCGTCGACGTGCACCGACGGGATCGGGTGGTAGTCGCCGTTGATCGAGTTGGTCGACGTGTTCGTCATGACCATCCCGACTCCCCCGGCACGCTTGACCTCGAAGCTCTTCTCGATCCGGTCGACGACCCCGCGGTCGCACTGGACCACCTTGCCGGAGACCTTGGCCGGGTCGAGCGTGCCTGCCGCGCAGAGCTTCGCGCTGGCCTCGCTCGCGGAGGCGAGCTTGGCGCTGAGCGAGGTGATGAAGGGCGTGGCAGTCGTCAGTGACGGTGTGGTCGAGGCGCCGACATAGCGTGCGCCGTTGCCAAGCTCGACGGCCGCGAAGGCCTGCCGGTGGGTCGAGGCAGCGACCGTGGTCACCCAGGGGGCAGGGTGGTCGAGGGTGCTGGCGCCCGGACCACTGTTGCCGGCCGAGTTGGCGACGTAGACGCCGGCGTTGGAGGCACCCCGGAAGGCCTGGGCCACGGGGTCGAGGACGTCCGACTCGCTGCTGCCGCCGATCGAGTAGTTGATCACGTCGACACCGTCGGCGACGGCGGCGTTGATCGCGGCCACGCTGTCGGAGTTGTAGCAGCCGGGGTTGATGCCGGGCTTCCCGGTCCAGCAGACCTTGTAGGCCGCCACCTTGGCGCCGGGCGCCATCCCGGTGGCGGTGCCGTTGCTGAAGACGCTGCCGTCGATCGTCACGCCGGTGACCTTGTTGCCGGCGGCGGTGGAGGCGGTGTGGGAGCCGTGGCCGTCACCGTCGCGCGGGAGAGGTATTCCGTCTTGGCGATGTTGTGCTTGTTGAAGCCACGGACGAAGTAGCGCGCCCCGATGAGCTTGTCGTTGCAGTGCAGGTTCTTGTCGAACCGCTCGCCCGAGACGCACGCGCCGCGCCAGTCGGCCGGGACCGGGATGCCGGTCCCGCCGGCGAAGGCCCTGCTCTCGGGCCAGATGCCGGTGTCGAGGACACCGACCACGGTGCCGGCACCCGCGTTCGCCTGGCCACCGAGCTGCTGCCAAAGGCCACCCGCAGCGTCGAGGCCGAGGAACTGCGGAGAGTCGCTGGTGTCGGGGGTCGACTTCTCGTCCTTGCTGAGCGCGATCACGCCGGCGACCTTGTCAAGCTTGTAGGCCTGCTGCGCGCTCAGCCGCACAGCGACACCGTTGTTGACGACCGTGTAGTCGTAGAGCTTCGTCGCGCCGACCTTGGCCAGCGCACGGTCGTGCTTGGCGGTCAGGTAGCTCGTCCACCTCCTCACGGCGGTGGAGCTCGGGTTGATGTGCTTGCCGGGCTTGGGGCGCGTGGCGGCATATCCCTTGCGGTAGCCGTCATAGCTGGCGACCGGGTCGTCGGCGAAGGCGACGAGATAACGACCGGCGGTGTAGACGGTGTCGCCGCTGGCGCTGGCAGGAGCCGCGCTGCGCACGCTGCTCGACGTCGAGATTGGCGGAGCAGCGGCGGCTGCCCCGGTCAGGGCGGCCGCGACCGCCAGGGTTGAAAGAGCAGCGGTCAGACGGGCCTTGTTCCCCATGGTGCGCCTCTTGATGATCGGCTCACCGATAGGCGAGCGGCTAGAAGCCCGTAGTCGGGTGGGCGGGCAAGGCCATCCAATGACGTCTACGCCGTACACTTGTCGACTGTGCGCACAGCTTCATCATGATCGGGGATGAATCGCGCTCGAGGACCACGTGAGCGCGACCATCACACCTTGTCGGCGAAGACCAGGATCCGGGTCGCATAGACGCCGCTGGTCGCCGACCGGTCACCGCAGGTGATCAGGACCACGCGCGACGGGCCTCGATCGGAGAAGAGGTCGCGGACCTGCTAGGGCGGCAGGCTCCGTACCCTCCGGACCCGGTTGACCACGAAGCTCGCCCGACCCACAAAGAAGCGGTCCCCCACCCGCAGGTTGCCCAGGTCGTCGAACACGCCCTCCCCTCGGGACCACGTGTGTCCGGCGATCACGGAGCTGCCCGGTTGGCCGGGGCGCACGCCTCGGTTCCACGTGTAGACCGCCGACACGCTTTGGCCCACCGCGAGCTGCCCGCGCTCGTTGATGCCGACGGGGATGACCCGCGCTCCTTCGATACCGAGCTTCGGCACCCGGAGCGGCGCGACCGCGGCCTTCCGGACCTCCGGTGCGTCTGCCTCGCGCGACGCAGCCTGGACGGCACCGGCGGCACCGGCGGCACCGGCGACCCCGGCACCCTCCAGACAGAGCACGACGGCCAGCAACAGCGCTGCTCGTCGCTTCATGGACCCATCCTTCTCCGTGCGTCTGCGGTCTGGACTACGACTGACGTTTGCCCGTCGCAGGCAGCACCTCAGGACGCGAGCAGGCACCTGGCACCCGCTTCTCGGCGAGCACCTTGGTGCCCAGCATCAGCTTCGCGATCGAGCGGTGCTGTCCCCGGGTGGTGAACTGCCGCGTGCTGTCGGCCCTGACCCGCAGGGTCTTCGACTTCTTGCCCACGAGGAGCTTGTAGGCAACGGTGCGCGACGTGGAGTTGTTCATGGTGATCCGGACCGTCCGCTGGCAGCTGGTGTAGAGCCGCCCGGTGGCCCGACCGCGCTGCTCACCGAGAACCTCGACTGCGGGTGTGGTGACGGGAGCTGTCGCGGGAGCCGGCTCGGGAGCGGGGGCGGGTGCTGGCGCTGGTGGCAACGGCGGTGCCGGTACGGGCGTCGTGCACGTGGTGCCGGGAGGTTGCGTGCCGGGCATGTCGGGGCATGCGTCCGGCGGCGGAGGGGGTGTCTGTTGCGGGATCGAACAGAGGATGACGTGCGAGTAGCCGTTGTTCTGACCCTGCCAGAGGTAGGTCTGGCCGGCCACTGGCTTCTCGACCACGTCGTTCTGGTCGTTCCCGGAGCCCTTCTTGATGATGAGCGTGGACCAGTCGCGACCCGGCGGCTCGGCGGGGACCTGATAGCCGCCCCCGTCAGTGCCCCGGTCATCGACCTTGAGGCAGACCTCGCCCGGCTGGTCCTCCCAGTGGTCCGGGTCGTTGGTGCCGGTGGCGTGGGAGGGCGCTGGCGTCAGGGCCAGCACCGAGCCCGCCACCACGAGGGCCAAGAGGCCGCCCAGGGTGCGTTCGCGCTTCATGAAGCTCTCCTTGCAGGTGGAACCCGAATGATGTGCTGCGCCTCGAGGAGGCTGCAGTGCTACGACGTGCAGGCGCGAAGTCGGCAGGCGAGCGCGCCGACGAGCGCCCCGGTTGGCCACGGCGTCGATTCCCCCGTCAGCGAATGTCATTCGTGGTGTCCCAGCGGTGCCGCCCAAGCGGCACGCGCACATCTAATCCCGCTCAGAACAATATGGCTAGCCTGGACTATTGACATTACCCACTTGTGCATGTCATGTACCCAGACTGACGAAGTCGGCGACAATCGATGCCCGCAGCGCCACCTGAGGCGACGCCCTCGTCATCCAGGTGGTCCTCAGGAGCAGGTGCCCGTCCCCCGGTCCATGACCTCGCCGGTGACGCTGCGGAACTCCCAGGTGTACGAGCCCGGCCGCAGCACCAGGCGAAGTGCACCGAACTGGGTGTTCTGACGGTAGTCGGACCGGTTCGACGTGCCCCACTCCGTCAGGTTCTTGCCACCGGTGCCGACGACGAACGTGCGTACGCCGCGGTCGGAGTCGGCCCGCAGTTCCTTGTCGAGGCGGGGAAACCGCTGGTATTCGTGGTCGTGACCCGCGAGGTAGAGCTCCGCGCGACCGTCGTAGGCGTAGTCGAGCATCTGCCTGCCCGCCTCCGTGTCGGGGGCGTACGTCCCGTCGGTGACGGCAGGATGGTGCCCGGTCATGAGCGTGCACTCCGGGGACGATTGCAGGCGGTCCGCCATCCACACCCCCTGGGGGTCGGTCGGGTCACAGCCGCCGACCTCACCGCAGTTGGTGTTCGTGACGAGCAACCGCCAGGCACCGAGCGTCTGGGCGTAGTAGCCCGTGGACCGGCCTCCGGCGAGCTCACCGAAGAAGTCGAAGTATCCACTCGCACCCGCGGTGAGGTATTCGTGGTTGCCGGGTGCCGGCAGCGTCTTCGACTTCAGGCCCGGACCGGCGCCCATGGCCGGCTCGTAGTAGCGGCGGAAGTCGCTGAGGGAGCCGACCTCGTACTGCAGGTCGCCCAGCGCCAAGAAGTGATCGGTGGTGTGGTCCGCGGCGATCATCGCGCCGACGGCGCCGCACTCGGGTGCGTCGTGGTCGTCGCACAGGTCACCGGCCGCCCACACCACGACACCTTCGTCGTCGACGGGCGCCGCCCGGACCAGGAGGTGTGGCCGGCGTCGGCCGTGCTCGGTGGAGTTGAAGGCCGCCGCGCCGCCGCGGCTGGTCACCACGAAGGAGTGCCTCCCGGACCTGCGTATCGCATCGGTGACCTCGACAGTGGTCCAGGAGCGGGCCCGGACGGTGCCGGTCCGACCCCGGAGCCGCCCAGGGGCCGGTGCGTTGCGGTAGGTGATCGACTGCTCACGCCATCGCGACGAGGACGAGCGCACCGCGATCCCCTGCCGGTTCCTCCGGGGGGACCAGACCCGTAGCCATGCCCGCTGCGGGCGGTCAGCCAGGCGGAAACGTAGATAGCTGCGCTTCACGGGTCGTCGGTCAACCACCCACCTGCGGGCGCCCCCGAAGTTGGCGCGTGGATCAGCGGCGCTGACGTGCGCGTCGACCCGCGCAGGAACGCGGACCCCGGCGCGGTCGCGGGCGCCTTTCGCGCCGAGGTGGACCTCCCTCATCACATCGAGGTAGTCGCCTCGCTTGCTGGCGCTCTCCCACTCCACCGCGCTCTCGACGGCGGTGCCCTCGCCCCACTCGTTGTAGGAGGTCACGAGCTGCCACCGCGCACCGCTGGCCACCTGGGCCCGCAGGTCGGCCTCGAACCGCGCCAGGTCGCGCGCAAGCCGCGGCTGGGCCTCGCCGTGCTTGAAGAAGCCCGGTGAGACGTTCGAGGACCAGGGCAGGTGCTCGGACCTGCTCGTCGCTGGCCCGTACTGGTGCCAGGACTGCGGCTGATCGGCACAGTCGAGATAGCCCGAGAACACCTTCAGGTTGACGTAGAAGTCCGTCCACCCGTCGGTCGCCTGACGCCAGCGGGTCACGTCGGCACACCCGGTCGCCCCGGAGTTGTAGACGAAGATGACCGGCTTGCCGTCGACGTGCAGCCAACCGGGCCGGGACGACAACGGCTCCAGCCCGGCGAGATCGGCGCGGATCTCCTCCACGGTCGGATCCTGGTCTCCGTACTCCTTCTCGTAGTAGGGCACGACAGCGACCCCGTGCGCCTCGCCGGCCCTCATGACGCTCGCCAGGCGTTTCCCGGTCACGGAGTCGTGACCCCACCACGAGGAGATCGCCAGGTCCAGGCCGGCGTACGCCATGTCAGCGAACTGGGCGTCCAGCACCGCGGACGAGTCGTTGGAGTAACGGCCACGGCTCGGGGTGTACTGGTCGTCGTCGTGCCAGGTCTGCGGGAACCACGGATAGTAGAAGGTCGCTCGTATGGGCTCGGCAGCCGCCGCAGCGGTGAGGACGGCACCAGCGGCGGGCTCGCGTCCGGCCCCCGTGCGTCCAGGACGGAACCGGTGACCAGCAGGAGCATTGACGTGGTGACCGAGGCCAGGACGAGACGAGGGCGTCGCACGAGGTGATCTCCCCTCAATTCGCTTGGCTTGACACTTGTGGGCCTGCGTGGATGGCTCGTGGGTTGGTTTCGCCGTCCTGGCACGCGCAGGGGTGGCCTCGCTCAGTCGTCGTCCGCGCCGGAGTCGCCTTCGGTGCCAACGACCTGGAACTCCTCGTCGAGCTGCACGTCGACCTGGCTGCCGTCGTCGAGGGTGACCTCGACCTCGTACTTGCTCTCCTCGTCGTCGACCTCGGTCTCGGTGACAGTGCCTCCACCGGTCTCGGCGAGTGCTGCCTCCTCGGCCTTCTCCACCACTGAAGCAGGGATCGGGCGGTCCTCGGCGTCGTCATCACCCGACACCGCTGCCGCGGCGCCCACGGTCCCGGCCGTGACCACGGCCGCGCTCGCGGCGATCAGGGCGAAGCGCTGGCGGCTCAGCTTGGGCTTCATGCTGCCACGCTACGCCGGGCCGATCGGGAGTCAAGGAGTCCTCTGCAGATGAAGGCGACGCGCCCTCACTGCGTTGGAGACTCGAATCCTGTGGCGCGTACGAATCTCGCCGGGACTCCGGCGACGATCGTGTCAGGAGCCACGTCCTTGGTGACGACGGCGCCCGCGCCGACGATGGCCCCGTCGCCGATGATCACTCCCGGCACGACAGTCACGTTGGCTCCGAGCCAGACGTTGCGACCGATCACGATCGGCGACGGCAGCATGTCTGCTCGTCGGTCGGGATCGATGTGGTGGTTGAGCGTCGTCAACGTGCTTCCGTGACCGATCAGGGTGCCGTCGCCGATCGTGATCCCGCCGGTGTCCTGGAAGCGGCAGCCGATGTTGATGAACACGTTCTTGCCCAGGCGCAGGTTCTTGCCGAACTCGGTGTAGAAGGGCGGGAACACGGTGACCGACGCGTCCACCTCCCTGCCTGTGAGTCGCCTCATCAAGGTGAGCACCTCGGCCGGCGAGTGGTGTCCTGTGTTGATCTCGGCGGTGGTGCGGAACGCCTCCTGGGCGGCGTCGTGCATGAAGCCGTGAGGCTCTGATCCACCTTCGATCACGGCGCCGCTGTTCACGTGCTCGAGGAATTCCGACAGGTCCATCGTCACCTCGCCTCGACCTTCACGGTGACGCGACCGGCCACGTCGGCGATCCTGCGTACGGCGTTGTCCTCGAGCTTGCCGAGGACCACGATCCCCGGAAAGTAAGACTGGTCGCCGTAGTAGAGGACCAAGTCGTTTCCCGGGGCGTAGTAGCCAAGGTCCCCGACGTCTGGGTCGGCGCCAGCGGGTTGTCCGTCGAGGGAGAGCGGCGTTCGCAGCGGTCCGGTCTTCTCGACCCCGCCGTGGTCGGTCATCTCGACCGTCTGGGGCAGCTGGGCAAGCAGGTCGCGACTGGCCGGGCTGTCATCCAGGATGGCACGAATGCGTTGCCCATCCACCGTGATCTCGAGCGTCACTGCGTTCTCCTCGGTGGGTGCGACCGGGGTGGATTCACGTTGTCCCAGGGTGCGAGTCATGGTGTCGCCTGCCGGGCTGCTGGCGGACCCGGCGGGACCAGCCGATGAAGGCCCGCCGGATCCACACCCGGCCAGGAGCGCGACCCCGATCGCAGCGAGCGGTGCGGCGACTGCGCTGCCTGCGGTCCTCATCTAGGACTCCGTCCGTTGATCGGCGGCTGCCGAGCCGACTCAGAGGGTGGATGTGTCGATGACGAAGCGGTAGCGGACGTCAGATGCGAGGACGCGTTCGTACGCTTCGTTGACCTGGTCGGCGGCGATGACCTCGACATCGGAGGCGATGCCGTGCTCGGCGCAGAACTCAAGCATCTCCTGGGTCATGGCGATACCACCGATCATGGAGCCGGCGAACGAGCGGCGAGCCCCGATCAGGGACATGGCGTTGACGGGCAGAGGCTCCGGCGGTGCCCCGACGTTGACCAGGGTGCCGTCGACGGCGAGCAGCCCGAGGTAGGCGTTGACGTCGATGCTGGCGCTGACAGTGTTGATGATCAGGTCGAAGCTGCTGGCGAGTGCCTCGAAGGTGTCGGGATCTGAGGTGGCGTAGTAGTGGTCAGCCCCGAGACGGAGTCCGTCCTCCTGCTTCTTCAGCGACTGGGAGAGAACGGTGACCTCTGCCCCGAGGGCGTGGGCGATCTTGACCGCCATGTGGCCCAGGCCGCCGAGGCCGACGACCGCGACCCTGGTGCCCGGTCCGGCTTCCCAGTGCTTGAGCGGGGTGTACGTGGTGATGCCGGCACACAGCAGTGGAGCGGCAGCGGCAGGGTCCAGGCCTTCGGGGATCGACAGGACGAAGTTGGCGTCGACCACGACCGCTGTCGAGTATCCGCCCTGCGTGGTGGTGCCGTCGCGGTCGGTCGCTGCGTAGGTGCCGATCATGCCGTTGAGGCAGTACTGCTCGTCCCCTCGCAGGCAGTTGGCGCACTCACGGCAGGCATTGACCATGCAGCCGACGCCGACCCGGTCCCCGACCTTGTGTTTGGTGACCTCGGGGCCGACCTCGGCGACAGTGCCGACGATCTCGTGGCCCGGGACGACCGGGAATGGCTGGGGTCCCCAGTCGCCGTTGACGGTGTGGATGTCGGAGTGACAGATACCGGCGTACTCGATGCCGATGAGGACGTCGTTGGCTCCGACTGCTCGCCGTTCGACCGTGGTGAGGGCGAGGGGGCGCCGGCCTTGGGTGCGGCATAGGCGTTGACCTGCATGAGGGTTCTCTTTCTGGTGGTGGGAGCTGTGGTGTTCAGTGCGCTGGCACGGCGGTGTGTCCGTCGTCGGACACCGGTTCGAGCGACGTCCGGTTCAGTTGCCAGGGCACTGGGCTACTGGTGCTTGGCCTGCTTGAGCTTGTCGGCGAGGAGGCGCGCCTCCCCCGAGATGAGGTCGGCTCGTTCCTCGTCTCCCGCATCGATGGCCCGCCAGTAGTCGATCTTCAGACGGACGTAGCGCTGACGCAGGACCAGGTGCTCGGCCTCGATCGCAAGCCGCTGCTGCTGAGCCTTCAGCAGCTGAACCTGGTCCTGGGCGGCGTGCGGACCGAGTTGTCCGTTGGCCACGTATTGCCGCATGTCGCTCACCGACATGCCTGTCGCTGCCAAGCAGGCGATCCACATCACTTGGTCGAGGTCGGACTCGTCGTAGACCCGGTGCTTGCTGCTCACGCCCCGCGCAATCGGCGCGATCACGCCGATCGACTCGTAGTAACGCAGGGTGCTGGCCGGCAGCCCAGTCAGCGCTGCGGCCTCCTTGATCGTGTACTCGCGCCCCGTCGTTGCGTCCATGTCTACGACCGTAGGAACTTCAAGTACTTCAAGTCAAAGGTCAGTGCGTCAGACGATGACTCAGGCGGGGCACACATGCGAAAGGCCCTCACAGTCGCAACTGTGAGGGCCTTTAGGATTTGTAGCGGGGGCAGTGTTCTGGTTCAGGACATAGGAAACCCATGTCTCAAGACATAGGAAACTCGATGCTGTCTCGTGTCGAAAGCCAGACTGGTCATCACCGCGATCAAGACCGAGGGCATCACCCAGGCTGAGGCCGCCCGCCGCTATGGGGTGAGCAAGGGGTGGGTCAGCAAGCTGATGACCCGACGACGAACCGAGGGCGACGCCGCTTTCGAACCCAAGTCCCGTCGCCCTGCGACCTCCCCGAACGCAACACCGGCACCCGTCGTCGATCTCGTACTCAAGCTCCGCAAACAGCTCACCGAGGTTGGCCTGGATGCCGGCGCCGAGACCATCGGGTGGCACCTCGAACACCGTCACGCCATCACCTTGGCCCGCTCCACGATCAACCGGATCCTGGTCCGTGCCGGGACAGTCACCCCGGAACCGAAGAAACGACCCCGGTCGTCCTACATCCGCTTCGAAGCCGACATGCCGAACGAGACCTGGCAGTCCGACTTCACCCACTACCCACTGACCGACACCACGTCCTTCCCCAAGGGCATCGAGATCATCACCTGGCTCGACGACCACTCCCGCTACGTCCTGCACGCATCCGCCCACCACCGCATCACCGCCCGGACCGTGCTCGACACCTTCACCAAAGCCGCAGGTCAACACGGCTACCCCGCGTCCACACTGACCGACAACGGCATGGTCTACACCGTCAGATTCGCCGGCGGCCGCGGCGGGCGAAGCATGCTCGAGCACGAACTACGACGACTCGACATCGTCCAGAAGAACTCACGCCCGAACCATCCGACCACCTGCGGAAAGGTCGAAAGATTCCAACAGACCATGAAGAAGTGGCTGCGCGCGCAAACCGACCAACCCGCCACGATCGCTGAACTGCAGACACTCCTCGACGCCTTCATCGACGAATACAACCACCGACGACCACACCGATCACTGCCTCACCGCGCCACCCCGGCCACGACGTATGCCGCCCGTCCCAAAGCCACACCTGACGCGAGTCGTAGCGACGACACCCACGACAGGATCAGGTTCGACCGCATCGACAACGTCGGCACCGTCACCTTGCGAGTCAACGGCCGCCTGCACCACATCGGCATCGGACGAACCCACGCCCGAACCCACGTCATCCTGCTCGTCCAGGACCTCGACGTCCGCGTCATCGACGCCGCCACCGGCGAACTACTCCGCGAGCTCACCATCGACACCGCACGCGACTACCAACCCACCGGAGCACCCAAAGGACCCACCCGCAGACCCCCGAAATGACAACTCCCGGACCCACAGTCGTAGGTCCGGGAGTTTCCGATGTCCTGAGACATCACATTTGTAGCGGGGGCAGGATTTGAACCTGCGACCTCTGGGCAAGATCGGAGGGCCTGTCCCGGACTACTGCAACTCTCGGGTCCCCTTGGAAAACCTCGGTTTTTTGAGGAGATTCCCCTTAGGACTTCTCCAACTGTATCGGAACGTCTCGGAATGATTGCCCATCGTTTCTGATGATCTTCTGATGACGTGTTGAATCTCCGACGGGCTAGCGTGAGGCAAACCGCGGCGGCGGCTTCGTGGTCACGAAGGCCAGTGCGGGAAACGACGAGGTCGAGACCTGGGCGCCGAGCGATCCGGCGTACTTCATCGATCCGCCGAGGCCACGCGATGCGGCCGGCGGGAAGCCCTGTTTGGCGCAGCACGACGCCGAGTGCTTCACCCGCCAGTGACGTCTCTCGAGTTACACCGCAAGCTGAGCTCGGAGAGCTGATGCCGTAAGTAGTTCTGAGCCTGCTCTTGCTCGTCGTGGTAGCTACGGCGTGGTTCGCGTCCTGCCGCGGCCAGAGTGCGTCGGGCTGTTGCGCGCCAGCCGACCCGCGTGCCGACCTGCGAGCGAGCGGCGTACGACGAGGAGACGGACCCGGGCCGTTAGTAGGTGGTCACGTGAACGTGGTCGAAATGGTTGGCCGTCACAGAGCCTCGATCCTCCATGCCGCGCCAGCCCTCTCCCGCCCGCTCGACCGACCAGATGTTCTGAGCGTGGATCGCATACGACACTCCGAGCTCCGCATAGTTGGCCCGCACGAAATCGGCGACCTCCCACCCGCGGGCTCCGCTCACCATGATGTCGATCGCAATGCCTTGGGCATGTTCCCCGTCGCTACGCAACGTCCCGTAGGACGTGATCTCGGGAAACGCAGCGCACACAGCTTCGTGAACCGCGACGATGTTCGGGCTCACACCGGCGGGCACCGAGCTGCCGTTCGAGCAGGTGGGTGAGGCTTCCGCATCTGCTGCTTCGTTTAGAGGCTCGACTTCTTCCTCACGAGGTTTGTGCCGCGCCAGGAAACCACTGGTGACCCAGCGGGAGCGTCCATCCAGAACAATTTCGTCACGACCGAAGGCCGAACGTCCGGTCACCAAGACCCTGGTCAGCGGGTCCAGCAGCCCGACCTTGCGCCCAGTTTCCCCCGGTTGGCTCCACACGTTGAGTAGCTCGGAGGTCCAGCGCTTGGTGTTGGCCTCGCGTACGGCTTGAGCGGTTACGGCTGCGGTAAGCAGCCGGTTCCTTCGTGCGGGTAGCGCCTTCACGCGGGATTCCGACCGTGAGACAACTCGCTTACGCGCGATCGTAGGTACCGGTCGTCTCCCAAGTTGTGAACCGGTGACCGTCGCTTGGACTTCACTCGCGGCCGGCACAGCGCGGGGGTCTGCGCCGGCGATTCCGAGTACGACGGCCGAGCCGGTGACCACTCCGGCCAGGGACACGGCTGCAAAGGCGCCGCGTAGTCGTGGGCGGGCGGGGGTTTCCCGCCGGTGGCGAGATTCGGCCACGGCGTCAATCCTTTGCGGTTCGCGCACGACCCCAAGGCCATGCTGGTCGATCGCAAGCCAGCAACCGGTTCAGGTCGGGGCAACGTTCGGACTCGTCCATCACACGGCAGGACCCTCGAGTCGCCCGAGCGCGACGCGAACACTGCGTCCTGCCTGCGAGCGCCTACTATAGGACATAGGAGTTGAGGGGTGAACTCCTTGCTAGAATGCATCCGAGGGGCTGTGGTGGACGAGCGTGCCGTCGCGTGGACCGGTTCAGAGCGCCAGGCAGATCCCGTCGCGTGGCTACCGGGAGCGCACTTGGCGGCGAGGTGAGCGGTTCAGCGCGCCCTCCGTACGGGGGCGAGCCGGAAAGAGGTGGACTTGGTCTCGATGCGTCCTCCGGACAGCGCGATGGTGGAGACGGCGAGCGACTTCCCGACTAGAGACCGTCCAACGGTGATCGTCGCCCCTCGGGCGCCATGCAGGATCTTCCCGTTCGCACGCCACTGGAATCTCAGCCTTCGTGGTGCGGGGGCGAAGGTCGCGGGTGCCGCAGTGAGCGTCTTGCCGAGGATGGGCTGGCCCTTCACGGTGGTTGGTGTCACCACCGTGAAGGTGCCCTTGGCAGTGGGACCTACGGGCGCAGACGAGGCGCTTGCCGACGCCAGCCCCGGGCTGATGGCGGTGACCGTCAAGGAGATGGTGGCGTCGAGCTTGCGCACCGAGGGGATGTAGGTGCTTGACGTCGCCGCCGGTAGTGCAACACCGTTCGCGTACCACTGGAAAGCGAACTCCGTCGGGTTGCCCGTCCACTGTCCGACGTCCCCTACCAGCGGTTGTCCCACGCGCGCCTCTCCGACGACAGATGGCGGCGTGACGCTGGCAAGGCTCGGGGCAGCCGGAGGGAGAGGGGTGGTGGCGGGCGCGGCGATGAAGTGGATGAAACCTGTGGGCCAACCCCGCCCGTCGGTGGTGATGCTTCGCCAAGAGAAGTCTCCGCCCCAGCTGTCCTCCGACACCACGATCTCGGTGGGTGACACGACTTGCTCGACGTACGCGAGATGGCCACTCGAACTGACCCCTGCTGCGCCGCTGTTCCACCAAGCTATGGCTCCGACCTCGGGGACCTGGTCGGTGATGCTGGCGTTGACGAGTCCCCACTTGTAGGCGGTGCCGCTTCCTGACCACGGGCGCGTGTTGGCCATCCCGTTCTGCACCAGTCGATAGGCGACGTAGTTGGTGCAGTTGTGCCCTGCATACATCCCCCAGTACATCGTCCGTCCAGCCGTTGCGTAACCCGCCGACGAGTAGCCGGCGAGCTCGCACGCCGCGTAGCCCTTGCAGAGGTAGGAACTCGCCGCGGACGCCTGCGGAGCGGGTGCCATCGACGTCACTGAGGTGAGAAGCGTCAGTACGAAAGCGAGCGTCAGGGTGCGCCGCCATGTACGACCTTTCTTAGTAGCCATGAGGAGCACCTTGGGTCACACAAGCCACAGAAGCAACCAAAATGCCCAAAAATCTCGTGCGTTACGGCGTGTCGCGCTTGACCCACGCGAACTACACGCGTGCAACTTTCCCGCAACTGCCTAGTGTCGATGCGTTCACCTTGGTCGCCAGACTCGAGGCGTGGCAGCCTGTCGAGGCTGGCGGGCTCGCGGGACGGCAGGATGATGTTCCCCAGAGAGCTCTATCGGCAGTGTGCGGTCGCGACGGCATCAGTGCCGCGCAGGTGGTGTACGGCGACTGATCACCGCGCGAAGTTCGCTCTGCCCGCCCTCGGACTGTCCGCTGCGAGACGTCTCCATACGAAGGTGGCGAATCTAGGGGCCGCTGGCAACCGGCGCTATCTGGGCTTGCCGACCGTCACAATGACGAGCGCAACGCCGAAGCCCCCTAGAACCGGGCCCAGGGTCGCCCACGAGCGGGAAGTCTGCCTACTGTCGGCCCCACCAAGACCGTAGAAGGTCAAGAGCGCGCCCGCAGCGATGAGGAGGATGGCACATGCCAGCCCCACGATTCGAACTTTCATGTGCAGCCTCGCGTCCCTCTTGAACGGCAGTGCCAGCTCGCAACACCCGGCCATCTCTTATGCAGCCTAGTAGATGGTATCCGTCCGGGATGCGGAGTTCAGCGCGCCCTGGGAGGAGTTGCGCTCCGCGCTGTCTGCGCCGCAAGAACCCCAACCGGGTGAAGTCACCATCAGGAAGCGCCGAGTTCTCCTCCGGACTGACCGTCCGAAGGCCGCGGAACTGGCAGCTACCGCAATCACGGCAATCATCGAGTTGCGGGCACCGGCGAAACGGACGGCCGGCGTGAGTGCTGTGACAAGAGGGACTGTTGACGTCAGGGCTTGCGTATCCGGACTCTGACTTCGCGTTCTTACCGTTCCGTCAGGGAACACGATGCCGCTGACTCCGTTGAGGGACGCAACGACGACCGCCCGGCCCGTCTCCAGCGCTCGAGCCCGGGAGATGGTGAACTGCTGCTCCGGCTGACTGCTCCCGGTGAAGGCGGCGTTGCTGCTTTGTATTACCGCCAGATGCGCACCCGCACGCACCTGGTCGACGAGGACATCGGTGAATGCGACGTCGAAACAGATGGCACTCGCGACGAGGAGGCGACCCTGGTCCGTTGTCACATTCAAGGGAGGGGTTGGCTCACCTGGGAGCATGTCGCGCGGGATCTCGTCGAAGCGCGGCGAGAAGCCCGAAAGCCAGGGTCGGAACGGGATGTACTCGCCAAAGGGAACAGGGTGTCGTTTCGTGTAGCGCTCATCGGAAGGACCGTCGATGCTCCACACGAGTCCTTGGTTGAGAGCGGTCCCTTCGGAGGGTCCGTCGACGATGGCGCCAAGCAGGATGGGAGCATCACTCGCGGCGACGGCCCGTTCCACCTGCCTGCGTGCAACTTCGTCGGTTGTCGGATCGACGATCACCGAACTCTCCGGCCACACCAGCAGATCAACGGCCTCCTGATCGCCCGCGCGAATGCGATCGGACATCTTCACGGTTGCTGCGGCGTGGGCGCGGGTGATTTGTCGGTGCCTGGCCATGACGTCTGTGCTTCCGCCCGGTATACCGCCCTGGACTGCCGCGATGCGCAGGGTGCCGTCCGCACTCACCGAATAGGGGAACAGCACCGCGCCGACAGGCGCCGCGCAGACGATCGAGGCCAGGGCAGCAATGCGACCCATGCGCGGCCACTTCGGAGTCGTCCTCGCGGCCCAGGCGGCGGCTCCTGCGGTTCCTGCCAGCGCGATCAGGAAGCTCGTCCCCTCGACCCCGACGTACGGCAGAGTCCCAGCCCACGGCCCTCCAATGCTGGTGAATCCGAGTTGCCCCCAAGGGAACCCACCGAAGGGCCACTGGGATCGCGCCAGCTCAATCGCCGTCCAGCACGCGGGGATGCTGAGGACTCGCATCCGCTGGCGCCACAGAAGCCGTACTAGCGCGCCCAACCCGGCGAACCACAATCCTTGAGTCAGGCTCACCGCAATCCAGGCCGCGGGACTGATGGACGTGGCAAGCCACCAGATGTGAACAGCGAAGAAGACGGCTCCGAACGAGAACCCGGCCATGCCGGCTCTCCGCCAGGACTGGCGCCGCGGGCCGGTCGCAGTGACAAAGGCGGTCAGGGCGAAGGGAGCCAGCCAGGCCAGGCCAATCGGGTCAAAGGAAAACGCCAACCCGGCTCCGCCGACTGCAGCAAGGAGCTGGCTACGCCAGGGGGCGGAACCTCGCGCAGTGTGTTCTGCGTCCTGCGGCTCGAGCGCGATCCGCAGGCTGGTGGGGGACCGCTGGTGACCGTCATCCGCTGACGGGGCGGTATCTGCGCGAGGGGTAGCCGGTGTCGAAATGCATGTAGTCAGGTGCTCTCTCCCCCGACAGTCGGCGCGGACCGTCAAGACCTCGGCTGAAGGTGGTGAGCCAGTAGCCCTCGGGCGTGCAGCGCTCGCCTACGTAGCTCCATCCTGTTAGACGGCAATACGCGGGGGCGAGTCCGTCCGACCGCGTGACAAGCACCAAGCGGTCGCACCCTGCAGTCCGAGCCGCATCCTTCAGAGCTTGGATCAGGAGTGAACCGACCCCCTCTCCTTGATGTTCAGGGAGCACCGCGACGTGGTTGAGGACTCCCGTGGTGTCCGTGCGTGTCGCGACGCCTCGGACTCGGGCTCCACGCCTGTCTCGGATGACCGCCCGCAGGTACCTCCAACCGCGAGTCCGAAGGAACATGAGGATCAGGCTCGGTTGCCGAAGGAGAGCACCCAGTCCCAGCAGGCACAGCCGCCTTCCGTGCTGGCTCATCACATGATGCCGGTGTAGACCCGGGTTTGGAGTTCCCACCAAGTACCCGACGGGGCGCCCCGACTCCTCTGCAACCAGCACGCAGCTGGCCTGATCGGTCATGAAGGACCTGTAGTACTCCGAGAGGAAACTGCCGCCAAGGCGAACGAAGAAGCCGTCGGGGAAGAACGACTGGTGCTGAGCTACGACGAATGGCAAGTCTTCATGTCGGGCCGTCCGAATGCCTACGGCTGGTGAACTAGATGGCAAGACGGTTCCTTGCACTCGGAAATACTAAGTCGCATAGTACAGACGGGTGAAGCTTGCCGATCGCCCTGGCGTACCGCAGGCGTCCTGCTCGTGCGCACTTCCGTACAACAAGCCGACCCGGTCTCGAAGCTCCCAAGCGCCGAACACGGGCACAGTCGACCAACCCAGCGCGCGCCGGGTGATGCTCCACTCATGCGATTCTGAGCGTGGTGTTGCGTGTGGCTTCCGTGAAAATGTCGTCGCCGGCGTACACGACCCCTACCGCATAGGTGCCGGCGCGCAGGCGCCGGCGCCCACCGAACTTGGCCACCACTACGCCATCAAGCAGCGCGAACTTCGTGGTGCGCTTGCCAAGGGTCACCGCCACGACGCCGGTCGGCACCACTGGCGCGCCTGGCGGACCCGCAAGTTTAACGCGAATCTTGGCGATGCCCTTCTGGTTGTTGCTGGCGATCACGCGGAGCGTCGGTGCCGCGATCGTCGGTCCCGTTGCGGACGGCGTCTGTACGACCGGGCTCAGCCCCGCGCGGTTCAACGTGACCAGGCATGACAGCACGGCGCCAACATCCTGCGGCGTGACGGGATAGCTCTGGACGCTGGCTCCAACAATGGGTTGTCCTGCCCTCAACCACTGGTAGGTGACTGAGACGTCGCTAGGAGTGAAGCGTCCTGGGCTCGCGGACAGCGTGTTGCCCACACGGGGCTCACCAGTGACGGAGGCCGCTTCCTCGACGACGATGATTGGCGCCGGCGTACCTGCCGCTACGAGCTCCTGCCTACGGCGCCTCACCTCCGGTAGCGCTTCATATAGGTAGCGTCCAGGACAGGCCGTGTCGTTGGTGTCTCGGTGACCGTCAATGACTGGCAGGGCAACGTCCTGGCCACGAGCGAACTTGTCGCTGCCTTCGGACTCGACGCGAATCGACCCGACAGGATCACGCTCGAAAGGGGCGACCTTCCACGCGGCGATGGCCGCGATGGCCCCCAGCATGGCGCTGCTGGGCCGCTGGGTGTCGTAATTGCCAATCGCTGAGATGCCAGTGGACTCGGCATTGAAGCCGAGGGTATGGCTACCGCGCACAAGACGTCCGGCCCCACCCGCGCGACCGACCCAGCAGCGGCCGAAGCGGTCGACGAGGAAGTTGTAGCCGATGTCAGACCAGCCGAGGCTTTTCGTGTGATAGGCGTACATGCCCCGCAGCAGTGCTGGGACATCTTCTCGCGCATAGCTGTTGGAGTTCACGGTGTGATGGACGTGTACCTGCTTGATCGTGTGGATGTAGGCCGGATCGGTGTCTCGAAGCGACTCGTCGGCACCCCAGGCGCGTCGGCCGATCAGTCGAGGGCGTGCCGCGCCCAACGCGGCAGATTGGCGAGCGCGCGGCTCCAGCAAGCCGGTTCCAGATGAGCCCACTGACGTATCTCCCGGCCTGCGCTCGGGGTACAGAAGTACGAGGGTGAGGCCCGCTGGGCGGCGGCCCTGCACGCGTATCTGTACCCCGTCCGCCCGCCCGATCCAGGTCACGTCGGTGCCCGCGAGGCCCGACTTTTCGACTGAACCTGCGTCGGCCACATCGTGGAGCGTCGTAACCGATAGCCAGGACCCCCAGCCCGCAGCGGTGCGGGATCGGATATGCAGACGTGGGGCCGTCTGTCCGGCGTCCCAGAGGAACGCGACCATCGAGTGGGTGGATGTGGGGAGTCGCTGCGTCTCCCAGCGCTGTGGACCAAGTGGAAGGAGGTGCCTCTCATCCAATGGCAGGTGCAACGACTGCACGTCCGACCCGGCGTGCGTGGACAGCATCAAGGCGCCGGCCGACCCATCGTCGCCTGCTGGCGCGAGGCTCCGTCTCGTCACAGCCGCCACCGCGGTGAGACCCGCGCTGCCGGCGGCGATCTTCAACAGCGCGCGACGCCCGGTTGGCTTCTCAGTCACATCTTTAACACCAGTCACACTGGCATGCTATCCGAAGCGACTATGTAGGATAGTAGATCCCGGGTCGGTGAGTCTGGCGCCGCGGGCATGAACTCGTTGCCAGCAGTACAAGTGCGGCAGGGCTGGTGACCGTAGGCTTCGCTGCATACGTCAGCATTTCGGCTGGCTTGCCCGGTCGAATCCGGATGACATGTTCGTAGAGAAGGGGGCCGCCATCGTGAGCCACTTGGGTCAACTAGAAGCGGCGGTCATGGAGTGCCTGTGGGCGCACGATGAGGCCATGCCGGTGCGCGAGGTGCTCACTGAGCTCAACGGTAGTCGCGAACTTGCGTACACCACGGTCATGACGGTGTTGGACAACCTGCACCGCAAGGGAATGGTCGCCCGAAGCAAGGCTGGTCGCGCATGGGTGTACATCCCGGTGGGCTCTCGCTCCAGCTACACCGCCGAGTTGATGGAGGAGGCGTTGGCCGGCAATCCAGATCGGGGCGCGGCGTTGTTGCACTTCGTCGAGAAGCTACCGGCTGACGAACTGATGCAACTGCGTCAGCTCCTGGACCCCACCGGCCCGGACCCCAGTGTCACCAGTAAGTCGCCTGCGTCGGAGACGGCTCGGCAACTATGACGACAACGCTGGGACTGTTGCTCTTCGGGGTGGGGCTCGGCGTGCTGGGGCCCCGTCGCCTGGAACGGTCGAGCTGGCTCACGCGGTCGCCTCTGCTGGGCATCCTTGCTTGGCTGACGCTGTCGTTGACGGTTTTCGTGTCCTTCGTGTGGGCGGGCGTGACAGTTGCCGCTCATGCGATGCCCGATGGCGGGTGGCTCGGCAGTGCGGTTCACGCGTGCTCGGTGCTGTTGTCGGAAGAAGGGGTCTGGAAGCAGAGCCCGGTGATTCCAGCCTTGGGTGCCGCCCTGTCTTTTGGTGCCGTGGGCGCACTCTTTGGCGCCGTACAGATTGCTCGCCGTCGCGAGCGATCTCAGTTGCGGCGCAAGAGAGACCTCTTGGAGGTCGTGTGCGCACCTCACTCGGAGCCGGACGTGATGGTGCTGGAGCACCACGTGCCTTCCGTGTTTTGTCTTCCCGGGGGCCGAGGAGCCAGCGTTGTCGTCAGTCGAGGGGCTTTGGATTGCCTCTCGGAGTCTCAGCTGCAGCAGGTTCTCGCCCATGAGCGGGCGCACCTCGCCTCGCGCCATCACTTGATCTTGCGGTGGGCGGACGCGTTTGCGGTGGTCCTGCGGGGGCGTCTCGGCTCAGCCCAGGCACGGATCCGTATTGCGGAACTTGTAGAAATGCACGCCGATGATGCCGCCGGCCGGCACAACAGGAGAGACCTCGCCGAGGCAGTGATCGCGCTTGCCGGCGGAGCTCACCCCACCGGCGCCCTCGGCGCGGGCGGGTCAGCGTTGTCTCGCGTGCGCCGCCTCACTGCACCGGTCAAACCGATCTCACAAGTTGCCCGCGGAGGCATCCTGCTGTCCCTGTTGACGATGGTCCTGGCGCCCGGGATCATCGCGCTGACACCGGGCCTCTCCGCCATTTTCGTGGATGCTTGTCCGTTCTTCTTCTAACCCGCAGGACCACAAACGAACTTGCCTCACCAGAGATCGCGGGCGCAGGTCTCCACGGTCAGAGCATCTCCGTGTGCGTTGCGCGGCCACACACCGACGGATGGCGCGCGGTGGGGTTGGGCAGTTGGTTTGTGTTCCGTGGCCCATTGCGTGAGGCTGCGCGGCATGCCTAGTGGCCGTCGGACGCCCCCGGTCCCGGCCGTCGAGCAGGACCGTTTCGTTGCCTCGAGTGCCCTCATGGCGGCCGGCACCCTGTTCTCGCGCATCAGCGGTTTCGTCAGGGCGTTCCTGCTGGCGGCAGCGCTCGGGAACCTGTTGAGCGGCGACCTGTTCTCCATCGCGAACACCATCCCCAACATGTTGTACATCCTGCTGGCCGGGGGCATCTTCAACGCAGTTCTCGTCCCCCAACTGGTACGAGCGACAAAGACGGATGCCGACGGTGGCGAGGCCTTCACCAACCGGGTGATCACCCTGGCGGCGCTGTTCCTCGGCACCATCACTCTCTTATTGGTGGTCGCCGCACCTTGGGTGATGGGCGTGTTCCTAGATCCCGTCTTCGACGACCCGCAGCTCGCGACCCAGCGTGCCTCGGTCGTCGACTTCGCTCGATACTGTCTGCCACAGGTGTTCTTCTACGGCATGTTCGTGTTGGTCGGGCAGATCCTCAACGCCCACGGTCGTTTCGGGCCGATGATGTGGGCGCCGATTGCCAACAATGCCGTCTCGGTGTTGGTGCTTGCGGCGTACCTGCTCGTGTACGGACCTGCGCGCGGCGATGAACGGTGCCAGGGCTTCGAGCCAGGGCAGGAACTGTTGCTGGGGCTTGGGTCCACTCTGGGCATCGTGGTCCAGTGCCTCATCCTGCTCCCCTATTTGAGGCGCGCTGGAATCCGCTATCGGCCCCAGTTCGACTTCCGCGACTCAGGGTTGGGTCATACTCTTCGACTCGGGACGTGGACGATCCTGGTGGTGGCCGTCAACCAGATTGCCTACACAGTCGTGGTTCGTCTCGCCTCCGGCGGTACCGCTCAGTCAGCCACCGACGGATGCGGCGTCGGCATGACGGCGGAGGGCACGGGCTACACCGTCTACTCCACGGCGTTCCTGATCGTGATGGTGCCGCACTCGATCGTGACAGTGTCTATCGCGACAGCGGTTCTGCCCCGGTTGTCTAGGCTCGCGGCCGACCGGAACCTTCCTGATCTGGCCATCTCCGTGGCCGGGACCTTACGGGCGTCCTTGACGCTGATCGTGCCTTTCGCCTTCCTGATTCCCGTCATCGCCGCCGACGTCGCTAACGCTATCTCGTTCGGGGCCGCCCGATCGACCTCCGAAAACTACGGGCCGACGATCGCCCTCTTCGGACCGGGAATCCTGTTCTTCACCGTTCACTACTTGATGCTGCGGGGCTTCTTCGCCCTCGAGCGCACCCAGACGGTCTTCTGGGTGCAGTGCATCATCGCCGGCGTGAACGTCGCGGCCGCCATGGCTCTGGTTGGCGTCACAGAGGCTCGACTGACGGCCCCCTCGCTGGCGGCGGCGTACGGCGCCTCCTACGCCGTGGGTTCCGCACTGTCCTACTTGATATTGCGACGCGCTCTCGGCGGGCTGGACACCCGCCGACTCCTCGCATTCTTGGCCAGGATGCTGGTGCCAACAGTCGGCGCGACCGGTATGGCCTACCTGCTCGCGCACGTCCTTCACGCCACCGTGGAAGAGCCCACTCAACTGACTGCGGCTCTATGGGTGGCCGCAGTAGCGACCGCAGACGGGATCGTTTTTCTCGGCCTCGCCTGGCTGCTCCGGGTAGCCGAAATCACCCAGGTCGGCACGTTCGTCGTACGCCGCCTGCATGCCGCGGCCAGACACGGCTAGCTGGGACGCAGTCCGTCACGAGTGAGCCGTCGCGATGACGTGCCCGAGGGAACACGTAGCCGCACCGGTGCACAGGGGTCAGGAACCAGGCTGAGTGTACGGCGTCGAGGGATAACCGGTGTCGAAGTGCATGTAATCCGGGACAGGGATGTTCTGCCAGATCCAACCCTCGTCGATGAAGGTCTGCCAAACCACGTCACGGCGAAGGATCTTGCCCGGGCCGGGTGTGCGCGGTGCGTTCTCAGGTCCTGGTGACCAGCATTTGCAGCGTAGGTCCATCCATGGGTTCTCGCGTGGGTTGATGTCGATCGCGCGCCCGTTGGCGTGCGGGGACTCGAGCACGGGGGCGTTGATCTGGTCCGGGCGGCGGCAGTTGTATGCAGAGGTGTTGTCGGCTTGGAGGCTGCGCAGGGTGTCGCCGCCGTACTTCTCCACCCCTCGCATTCGCCGTATCGGAAAGCCTTCTTCGTAGAGCCGCGTGAAGATGCGCGCAGCCGTCTCGGCCGTGTCCGCGTTGACCACCAGGTGACCCCGGCGAAGGACGCCCTCGAAGTCGACGTGGTCCACCTCGACCCGTCGGAGCTGGGAACGTTCGGTCACCGGGCAGCCCTCTCGCACCATGCCAGCCTGGACCATCGCGTCCCATTGACGCTGCGGAACTCGGCGGATGACCGCGTCCTGGGGCTGACGCGGCGTGGGTGCGCCGGTCGGGGTTTCGATGCTCGCAACCTCGGTTCGTGATGGGCGACTGTCGTCAGCTGGGATGCTGCACGAGGCGAACAACAGCGCCAGCAGGGTGACTGGCACCGCATGAACCACGATGTGGGAGCACCTTGCGAGACTCCTTTTGACCCTAGTCTCAAGCATCGTCGTGCAGCTCCAGGTCGTAAAGGCGGATCCACCGACCGTCGAACGTCTGGCGGCGGGCTTTCAGCAGCCATCCTTGACGGTCATAGAACGGTCCTGCGCCGTTCGCTCCGTCGAGCGTAGCCAGACTGACCCGATCAGCTCCGGTCGCCTTCGCTGCTTGTACGAAGTCAGTCACCAACGCGCGTCCGACCCCGGCCCCTCGCCTGTTCTCAACCGTCGCAACATGCGAAAGCACCGCGACCTTCTTGGGCCCTGCCTGCGACTCCGTCTGATGGTGGCCTCGACATCGTCGCTGGAACCAGAGACTGAGGCGACGCGCGAAGAGCCGATAGGCCAACCGGGGGTGGCGCAGCGTCCCAAGCAGGACGGTGCCGGCTAGCGGCACGACGTGTCGCTGTAGGAGTAGTTTCCGGTGCGCCCGTGTGTCGAGGATGCCAACGAGGAAGCCGCACGGCCGTCCTTCGCTCTCTGCGAGGGTGGCAACGCCGTATGGCGTGTCAAGAAACGTTGCGTAGTAGCGGCGCAAGAAAGGGCGGCCGAGACGGCCCATGACGTTCTCCGGGAAGCACTTGAGGTGCTCCTCAGTGACGAAGGGGATGTCCGCCTTCACCATGGGACGGAGCGTCGCGGCTGCTTGTACTCCGGGCGACCTGGGGCTGGGTGAGGCGGCGGATGACATGCGTCGACACTACTACGTTGCATAGTAGTTCCGTGGTTTTTCCAGCGACGCGCGCCGGCCAAGGCAAGCAGAACCGCCGCGACCCGCCCCGTTGGCACTCAGACAGCCAGTGAACTATGGTGCATAGTAGTTGCCGGGCGGGTGCCCGGCTTCCCCTATCCGGGCACCCGCCGCTTCAAGACGTACGCGGCAGTCGTGCCCACAGAGCACACAAGGCCAATGCATGAGTCGACACAGCAGCAGGGCAGCGCCTGCACAGCCCAACTACGAGGGTGCGGGGAAGCGACGCGCTGTAAAGCCGGGCCGCCATGACAAGGATTCTTTGTCCAAGCATCCGCGGAGGCTGCCCCCCGCCAACGCGTTGCTAGGCGCCCTTGCGCTCATCGGTGCGGCCGGTGGAGCACTGTCTGGCGACCTGGATACAGATCCCGTCCCCGTGCGCGCGGAGTTCGCCACCACCGGCGGGTCCGTTAGCGATGCGTGGTCCGATGACCGACGCCAACCCGTGGTGAGCCGCTCCGCGCCACGCACAGCGTCGCCGCTGACTTCCAGAGCCCTGATCGCCGTCAAACGCCGCGAAGCGACCATGCAGCAACTTGAAGTAGCAGCCGATCGACGAGAGCAGCAGATCCAGCAACTGCAGGCAGCCGCCGAGCAGCGACGACGTGAGCAGCTAGCGCGACAGTGGACGCTGCCAGTGTCCTCGTACCGACTCACGGGCCTCTTCGGTCAGAGCAGCTACCTGTGGAGCACCGTCCACACCGGTCTGGACTTTGCAGCCCCGGAAGGCACTCCCATCTACTCCGTCGGTGCGGGCACGGTGACCGAAGCTGGGTACGCCGGGTCGTACGGTTACAGGACGATCGTGACTCTCGCGGACGGCACCGAGATCTGGTACTGCCACCAGTCGAGCATTTCTGTCACAGTTGGCTCCGCGGTGAGCCGAGGTCAGGTCGTCGGACTCGTCGGAAGCACCGGGAACGTGACCGGCCCACACCTTCACCTCGAAGTGCGTCCCGAGGGCGGAGACCCCGTCGACCCCTACACGGCCTTGGTCCAACGCGGGGCCCAACCCTAAAAGCACAGGCGCCGCTGGCGTACTGCGACTGTCATCATGGGCCCCAATGCCTGTCAGTCACATCCTGTGGCGAACGACGATTTTCCAGGTCTTTCCATCGTCGGTTGACTCGTACACGCCGGTGCTGGTGGCCGCGTGCCAACGACCATCGACAACATCGAGCGCTTCGGCCGGGCCGTCGACCTCACCGACTTTCGTCCAGTCGACGCCATCGGTGCTCGCCATGACTGCGCCGTCAGGTGCGATTCCGACGAGTGGTCCGTCCGGCTGCCAGTCGATCGCTGTGAGAACCGGTGCTGCCGTCACTGGTTGAGGGGCTGAACCGTTGGTGGAGGTAATCAAGAGCCCGCGGTCGGTAGTGGCGTACACGACGTCGGGGGTCTTGGGCTCCGCGGCGAGGTCGTACAACGGTTGCTGCGTGATCGTTCTCCAGTCCGTTCGGTTGTCCGTCATGACCAAGGCGCCTGCTGTCGAGTCGTAGGCGTAGATCCGGTCCCCCACTGCTTCGATGGCGTGCAGGTCGGCATCGCCGAGGAGGGACACTGGCTCCCACGTCTGGGCTGCGTCGGTGGACTCGATGAGGCCGAGGCTGGTCGGGAGGTCCTCCTCTTCCAAGTCTGGATGGCCGGAGCCGAGGAAGTGGCTGGGTCCGACAACGGCGAAGCCCATCGTGTCTTGCCACCGGTCAGCCACACGCTCGCTGGTCCCGTCGTCGCTCACCCGGAAGACACCGACATGCGAAGCCACATAAAGAGTTCCGTCGCCAGGGTCGACGCCGAGTCCGTGAATGTGCCCGAGCGCCAGGCCGGCATCTTGAGGAACGTCTCGGCGCCCGATCGTTGGAGTCTCCTCAACCGGGTCACTGCAGGCGGACACAAGGGCCACCGCCGAGAGTGCTGCCAAGCAAGCCGCAGTACGTCGCAGTGGGGCGCTTCGGAACATGTTCATGTCGTTGACCCGGCGCTCTGTGCCAGACGCGCCAGGCCGGCCTCGTGCCGGTATCGTTGCCCGCGCCGCGTCAGGCCCGCTGGTTTGTACATCGCCAACGCCGTCGTGATGAGCAACAACAGCAGGGCACCGCCCGAGTGCAGAACTACGGACGACCCTCGCAGGAGGGAGAGCTCTGCAGCTCCAAGCGCGTCGCGTCCCGCGACGTCAGCGAAGACAGCCAAGGTCTGCGTATACAAAAGCAACACCGCAGTCGCGATACCAGTGAGGGCGAGCTTCACGATCACCCAGTAGTGACGCCACAGGCCCCACGAGGAGACCAGTGACTGAGTGATGCCAGTGACCAGAGAGGCCAGAGCAAGAGGAACAAGCACGGTCCAGGAAGCCGCGTCCATCGCGAGGTAGACGGCGCTGAGCAGGGCGACGTCATCGCTTGTCACCGCTGTCAGGCCGAGACCGAGGTACATGAGAACGGCTCCGAGCCAACCGACTGAGGACACCACGTGCACGGTCAGACCCGCCTTGCGCGCGAGGGGGGTCGCGCTCATGGTTGGGAAACGGCCAACACGTGCACGTCGGGCGAGAGACCGTGCGACATGTGTCTTCCGGGCCCGTGTTCACCGCTACCGAGAAGCAGCCCGGCCAGCAGCACGATCACCAGTACGACGGCGCCCACAACGAACCACTTCACCCAGCCCGGCATGCCGGTGTAGGCCGGCAGTTCATTGACGGACGAGACGGAGCTGGGGTGCCCCTGCTGATCCTCGCTCATGATTGCTTCTCTCAGGGCTTGCAGGTAGGACGGATTGGACCGTTACTAGGCAGCGTAGTGGGGCTTTCCCAAGCCACAGACGATGCGTTGCCGTGATTGGTCGCCCAGCTCTCTGGGCCACGGCGCCACTACACATCCTTTCCGGCGAACCCCGCCCTCAGCGGTTGCCCTGCCGTCTCGTCGGACCCATTGGCAAGAGTCGTGCGGGATCCCCGGATCACGTCACGCAGCATCTGCCACCTGGGCGGCGCCGCACGCTTCAGGGAACCTTCACCATTCGCAACACCCGACCTCCATTTTCAAAGCTCACGCTGGTCATAACAGCCCCGGACAGACGGGCGCTGGTGATTTGAGGAGATGAGCACGATGGGTGGCAACCACTTAAAACACATGCTGCTTGGAGGCGCAGGCTTGTTCGGCGTCCTGCTGCTTGTCGGCGTACCGCTGACTAGCGCCCTGCTATACGCCGTCTTGCTGGCTTGCCCGCTGATGATGCTCGCCATGGGAGGGCACGGCGGTCACGCTGGTGCCGAACACGACCACACGTCGCGTCGCAGTGACGAACCCGACGAATCCATCGAGCCGGCCCGCCAGCAGCGGCATTGCCACTGATCTGCTGCAGCCCCCGCCATGGCCCGTAGACGACCACCCGATGACGCCCGAACACGGCGCCCCGGCGCTGATGCTCAAGCGACGCGCCTCCCGCGGCCGACGGCCCGCGACTCCGCGGCAACCGGCACTCGGGAGCGCTCGGTCGCCTTGTCGGCATGATCGGGTGGCGGGTCCGGGGAAGGACTGAGGACAAGGGCACCCCGGCATCGGCACCGTACGAGCCTCTTGAGCGACCCCCCGACTGCGCCAGCGTCGAGAGGGAGGAGCACACAAGCCGGCGCTGGCTCGCGCTGACGGGGCTGACAGCCGTGACTTTTCTGTTGCTGCTGGACGACACGGCCGTCGCGGTTGCCCAACCCGCGATCCAGCGTCAGCTCGGCCTGAACCTCGAGGGGCTGCAGTGGCTGGTCAACGTCTACACGTTGACGATTGCCGCCTTCATCCTCCTCGCCGGGCAGCTTGCCGATCGCTTCGGTCGGCGGCGGATGTACCTGACGGGTCTTGCGATCTTCACGCTCGCTTCGCTGGGTGCTGGACTCGCGTCTTCCGGAGCGTCACTGATCGTCATGCGTGCCGTCCAAGGCTTTGGCGCCGCGCTTGTGACTCCGACCGCTCTGGCGATCATCGCGGACGTGTTCCCGCGCAGCCAGCGCGCCACGGCGCTAGGTATCTGGGCCGGAGTCTCAGCCAGCGCGCTCGGCCTTGGTCCGCTGGTTGGCGCAGTCATCAACGACTCCCTTGGTTGGCGCTGGATCTTCCTGATCAACGCTCCCGTCGGCGTGGGTGTGTGGCTGCTGGCGCGCGCCGTCCTGCGTGACGATCACGCGCCGCGGCCGTCCCTGCGCCTCGACGCCCTCGGTGCCGTGATCTCGGGCGCGGGTCTGCTCGCATTGGTCCTCCGGCTCACCCAGGCCAACGGCGCCGGATGGCTCTCGGTGCGCAGCATTGCTCTCTTTCTCGGCGCTGGCCTTTGCCTCGCGCTCTTCATAAGGCACGAACGGCTGACAGCGGAGCCCCTGCTTCAACTGTCACTGTTCAAAGATCGCGCCTTCGCCGGAGCGAACATCCAAATCCTGCTCGCCACCTCGGTGATGTGCAGCCTCTTCTTCTTCCTGGCCTTGTACCTGCAAACCGTGCTCAGCTACTCGGCACTCGAGGCGGGCACCGGCCTGCTGCCTCTGACTATCACGATTGTCGTCGTCGGGCCGTACGCCGGCCGGCTCGCAGATCGCATCGGGCCCCGCATCCCGGTCGCCCTCGGAATGCTGCTTCTCGCCGGGGCGCTCCTGGGGCTGTCGGGGCTGCGCATGGACTCGAGTATCGGCAGCCTGGTGCCCTGGCTGACCCTGGCCGGCTTCGCGATCGGACTGGTCACGGCGCCGACCACCGCGACCGCCATGGGATCAACCGACGCTGACGGCCACGGTTCCGCGGCCGCCGTGTTCAGTACGTTCCAAACCACCGGGCTCACCCTCGGGATCGCGATCATGGGAGCAATCCTCGCTTCGTTCGGACCCGGCGCAGCCTTCGCTCGCACGATCAGCGACGAGCATCACGCGGCGTTCGTGCGCGGCTTCTCGACGGCTCTCACCGTCAACGCCGTCATCGCGCTCATCGCCGCCGGCATCGCCCTCACCATGCTGCGCCCGACGGCTGGGCGAACCGAAAGACCCAACGGGGCCGCCAAGGAGGAGCCCGATCGACGACCCTAGCGGGCAGGTTGGTGGCCACATCATCTGCCGAGAACACGTCGCCGGTCGCTCGAACATGGGCAACGTGCCGCTCTGCACTCGCGAGAGCGCAGCAGGTCAACCAGGCATCCACCCGTTTCCGCTTAGTGCACTCCCAAGCAAACGTCAGGGTGTCATTGACCCGAAGTGGAGAAGGGTCATTCGCGCGGATACACCTAGCCCACACTCCGCTTGGCTCCGAAACGCATGAGGTGGCCGGAAGCGGAAGGACGAACTTCGACATCGTCGAACCCCGCCTCAGCGAGGCCGATGCGGAGCCCGTCGGCGGACAGGAGGAGATGGGGGGATCTGTCAAGGCGATGGGTCAGGCGCGCCGCTCGAGTGTCGGTGAGGTCGTAGCCGAGGAACGCGCCGCCCGGGCGTAGCACTCGCGCTGCCTCACCGAGCGCCTCCCGCCACGCGGTGACGTGATGGAGCATCAGGTACGACGTGACGGCGTCGAAGCTGGCATCACCGAACGGCAGAGCAGTGACGTCGGCCTGTCGCACGGTCACATTTCCGCGATGGGCCAGGCGGTGCCGAGCAGATGTCACCATGGCGTCGTCGATGTCGGTGACCGTGAGGCGGACGTCGGGAAACAACTGGGCGATGCCGTCGGCCATGGCGCCGCTGCCGCCGCCGATCTCCAGGACGTCACCGGTCAGCTCCTCACCGCCAAGGGCCCAGGGCAGGACAACTCGGCGCGCGAGCACCCGCCAAGGCGCGCTCCGGCAGAACGCTACTTCGACGGCTGACATGACCGGCACAGTCGAACTTCCTTCCGTTCAGTTCGCGAGGACACCGACAGGCGCCGGATGGGGGCATGCCGCCGAACTCGCCTCGGGGGAAGGCGGTGCAGTCCGGCGGCACGCCGGTTTGGGGGGAGGCGCTACCCGACGACCGACACCGTCTGCCCCTGCTACCGATACGACGACGCCGGCTTCAGGGGATGAGCGCTCGTGCTCTGAACGTGGTCTAGGACTCGAGGAGCTGCTGCATCTGGGCGATCTCGGCCTGCTGATCACTGATGATCTTCTCCGCCAGGGCTACCGCGTCCGGGTTCTCGCCCTGATCGACCTCCACCTGGGCCATCTCGACGGCGCCTTCGTGGTGCTCGATCATCATCTCGAGGAACATGCGGTCCCAGTCGGCGCCCGAAGCCTCCATGAGGCCGTTCATCTCTTCCTCGTCCATCATGCCCGACATTGCGCCACCAGAGTCGTCACCCATATCGCCGTGATCCATCCCACCCATTCCGCCGGAGGTCACTTCCTCACCCCACGCCTCGAGCCAGCCCTCCAGGGTCTCGATCTCGGGACCTTGAGCCGCCTCAATGCTCTCGGCGAGCTCTAGCACCTCACCGTTGCTCGCCCGACCCTGCGCCATCTGCGCCATCTCGATCGCCTGCTCGTGGTGAGGGATCATCAGTTGGGCGAAGTTGACGTCGGCGTCGTTGAACGCGGCGGTGCTGTCGCTACCGGTGCTGCTCGTCGCGTCGCCGTCCGGGTCGTCTGCGCAAGCAGTCAGCGTCAGGCCAGCGGTGGCCAGTAGGGCGATCGCAGCCAGCGTCTTCCTCATCATCAAGTTCTCCATTCAAGGTTCATCATGGGCACGCTAGGGCGCCTCGTGTCCCTGCGATCTTGACCTCCCGAGATGGAGAGTCCAACCAGATCAGGTCAAGATTCGCTGAAGAAATCCGCCGGGTCGATCGACCAATCCGCGACAGGTCCGCACGTGGCAGTCGGTCAGGTACCGGTGCCGGCGTACATGCCTGGGTCCTTCTCGAAGCTGGCGGCGCAGTGCTCGGAGCAGAAGAGGTACGTCGTTTCGGCGTACTCAACGCTGCGAACAGCATCAGCGGGGTCGATTGCCATTCCGCAGACAGGGTCGACAACGGTTGCACTGGACATGGGTGATCCTCCTTGGTGAGTGCCTTTTGTGGTGTCCTTCGCTGTGGGCCCTACCTCTACGACCGGTTCCCCCTCGAGGGGTTGGACGGTGTCAGGAAAGGCCCGGGGGCGGAAGGTCTTGAGCCGGTTGGCATTGGCGACCACCGACAGAGAAGAGAGGGCCATTGCCGCGGCGGCGATCATGGGGCTCAAGGTGAGGCCCAGTGACGGGTAGAGGGCGCCCGCTGCGACGGGGATGCCGAGCCCGTTGTAGACGAAGGCGAACCCCAGGTTCTGCTTGATGTTGCGCATGGTGGCCCGGGACAGGTCGACTGCGGTCACCACACCGGCCAGGGCACCTGAGACCAAGGTGATATCAGAGGACTCGATGGCCACGTCGGTGCCGGTGCCGATGGCTGATCCGATGTCCGCCTGGGCCAGGGCCGGGGCGTCGTTGATGCCGTCGCCCACCATCCCGACGATGCGTCCCTCGGCTTGGAGGCGCTTGACCTCCGCGGCCTTGTGCTCGGGCAGGACCTCGGCGAGCACCCGGCGGATGCCGACCTGACGTGCGATCGCCGCGGCCGTGGTCCGGTTGTCGCCGGTCATCATGACGACGTCGATGCCGCGCGACTGCAGTGCCGCCACGGCGGCCGCCGAGCCATCCTTGACCGTGTCCGCGACGCCGATCACCCCGGCTGGGATACCAGCAACTGCCGCGAGGATGGGTGTCTTTCCGTCGACGGCCAGTGCCTCGACGTGAGCAAGCAGCGGGGTGGGGTCGATGCCAGCGCCCGCTAGGAGTCGTGGGCTGCCGACCAGCACTTCGCGGCCGGCGATCAGCGCGCGGACGCCCTGCCCCGTGACCGAGTCGAAGGCGGTGACTTCAGGGAGAGGCAGGTGTTGGCGCTTGGCCCCATCCACGATTGCGGAGGCCAGCGGGTGCTCGGAGGAGTTCTCGACCGCGGCCACTGTCGCGAGCAGGTCGTCGCCGGTGAAGCCTGCCAATGGAATCACATCGGTCAGGACGGGGGTGCCGTTGGTGATGGTGCCCGTCTTGTCCAGCACGACCGTGTCCAGTTTGTGCGCGGTCTCGAGTGCCTCTGCCGAGCGGATGAGGATGCCGTTGGTGGCGCCCTTTCCGGTACCCACCGTGATGGACATGGGCGTGGCGAGGCCGAGGGCGCAGGGGCAGGCGATGATGAGGACTGACACTGCGGCGACGAGCGCGAACACCAAGGCGGGGTCGGGGCCGGCGAGGGCCCAGACCACGAAGGTCCAGACTGCGATGGCGATGACCGCCGGGACGAAGTAGCTGGACACTGTGTCTACGAGTCGTTGGATCGGCGCCTTGGAGCCCTGCGCCTCCCGGACCAGCTTGATGATCCGGGCGAGCATGGTCTCCCCGCCGACCTTGGTCGCGGCATAGCGGAAGGTGCCGGTCTGGTTGATGGTCGCCCCGATGACGGTGTCACCTGGCGCCTTGGCGACCGGAATCGGCTCGCCCGTGACCATCGACTCGTCGACCGCGGAAGCTCCCTCGGTGACTTGTCCGTCGACTGGCAGTTTCTCGCCCGGGCGCACCACGACGATGTCGTTGACGACGACGTCGTCAATCTGGACCTCCACCTCGAGGCCATCACGCACGACGCGAGCCGTGCGCGGCTGCAGACCAATGAGGGTGCGGATCGCTTCACCCGTGCCTGCCTTTGCTCGGGTCTCGAGCAGGCGGCCGAGCAGGATCAGCGTGATGATCACCCCGACTGCCTCGTAGTACACCTCGCGCACGTCTTGCGGGAGCAAGCCGGGGGCGACAGTCACGACCAGGCTGTAGCCGAAGGCTGCGACCGTTCCGAGGGTGATGAGGGAGTTCATGTCCGCGGTCCGGTGGCTGAGAGCCAACCAACCTGTGCGGTGGATCGGCCAGCCCGTGTACACCATGACGGGCGCGATCAGGGCCAACTGGAACCACCTGTTCATCAGGAGCTCGGGCATCCAGGTCACAGCGAAGAACTCGGTCAGCATGACGGCGAAGAGCACCGGGGCGCTGAGGACCGCTCCCACGATCACCCGACGGGACAGATCCGAGATCTCCGCGGCACGCTCGGCGGCCTCCGGGTCCTCACCCTCGCGACCGTCTGGAGACACAGAATCGTTTGTGTCGGTCACCACCGGTGACTTGTTACTGTCGCGGTTCGTTTGAGAGTGGTCGCGACCCAGGTTGTCGTCAGTGGTCGGGGTCTGTCCCGAATCGTCTCCCCCGGCAACGCGAAGCGTCCCGCTGATCATGTTCATCCCGCAGGCGAAGCGGTAAGTCCCCTCCTCCGTCGGAGTGAACTCCACGGCAGTCGTGGCATGTGCCGGCAACAGCTCGTTGACCTTGAACTCCGGCATGACGACCCGCGAGGAGCAGTCGCCGGATTCCTGGCGGTCAAACACCATCCGCACTGGGGTACCTGGTCGCACCTCGAGCAGGTCAGGGTGGTAGCCGCCCTTCACCGTCACTCGAACCACCTGGAACCCGTCCTCGAGCTGCGCGTGGCTGGTCCTTCTTGGGCCGAAGAAGAACCACGCGAGCACGCTGGTGAGAATCAGTGCGGCCAAGATGACGAGTGCGTCATTGACGTTCATCGGACTTCTCCTCCGGTCACGGCGATCGAGCAGGCAACCGCGCAATGGCAATGCCTCGCTTGCGTACTTACTCAGGCAACCGGCTGCAGGTATCGGGTGTGCATTCCTGCCGTGAAGGTTCGATCAAGAAACCGGCCCTAGTCAGTCGGCGGTCTGACTCAGATCGGACGGTCCTCGAGCGACCCCTCGAGAGGGCCATCACTGCCCTGGCGGTGCTGCGCGCGGAGGTGCTCGACTGCCGCGTCTCCCATCGAATGCACGTGCTCCTGGAGTTGACCACGAGGGCCCTTGGGGGACCTAGTGCGCTGGCTGCAGGCTGTCAGCCTGAACTGGTTCGGGGTCAGCGGGCTGCGTGGGCAGCGGTAGGCGCTTGAGCATCAAGGCATTCACGGCAACCAGGAAGCTCGACCCGGACATTGACAGCGCGGCGATCTCGGGCCGCAGCACCAGGCCGAACGCGGGCTCGAAGACGCCGGCGGCGATCGGCAACGCGATTGCGTTGTAGCCCACTGCCCACCCGAGGTTCTGTCGCATCTTGCGCAGCGTGCCCCGTCCGATCGTCAGTGCCACCGGCACGTCGAGCGGGTCGGAGCGCATGAGGACGACATCGGCGGCCTCGATGGCGACGTCGGTGCCGGCGCCAACGGCGATACCGACGTCGGCCTGCACCAGCGAGGGCGAGTCGTTGACGCCGTCGCCGACCATCGCGACGACGCGTCCTTCGTCTTGCAGCTGCTGGACGTGACGTGCCTTGTCCTCGGGCAGCACCTCGGCAATGACGGTGTCGATTCCGAGTTCCTCCGCGATCCGCTCGGCGGTCGCGTGGTTGTCGCCGGTGAGCATGACGACCCGGATGCCGGCCTTGTGCATGGCCGTGACTGCGGCGGCGGAGGTCTCGCGGACCGCGTCGGCCATCCCGATCACGGCGACCACGTTGCCGTCGACGGCGACGAACACCGCGGTGCGTCCGCCTGAGGCGATTTCGTCGCGCTGCGCTCCGAGGTCGCCGACCGCGATGTCCTCTGATTCCATGAGCCGTCGGTTGCCGATCGCGACCTTGTGTCCGTCGACCTCGGCGAGCGCCCCGATGCCGGTGACGTTGCGGAAGCCGGTGGCGCGCAGGCGTGGGGCGTCTGTCGCGTCGACGTGACGCACGACTGCCTGAGCGAGTGGGTGCTCGGACTCGCGTTCGAGGGCACTGGCCAGGGCGAGGGCTCGTTGTTCGTCGACGCCGGGGGCGAGGACGACGTCGGTGACCTCGGGTTCGCCTTTGGTGAGGGTGCCGGTCTTGTCCATCACCACGGTGTCGATCCGGGCCGATGTCTCGATCGCGGTGGCGTTCTTGAACAGGATGCCCCGCTTGGCACCGAGCCCGGAACCGACCATGATCGCGGTCGGCGTGGCCAGGCCCAGCGCGTCGGGGCAGGTGATGACGACAACGGTGATCGCGAACAGCAGCGCGGTCTGCACGCTCGCGCCCGCCGCCAGCCAGACCAAGAAGGTTCCGGCCCCGCCGATTAGGGCGACAAGGACGAGCCAGAACGCGGCTTTGTCCGCGAGTCGCTGTCCGGGGGCCTTGGAGTTCTGCGCCTGCTGCACGAGCGCGACGATCTGGGCCAGGGCAGTGTCCGCGCCGACCTTGGTGGCACGGACGCGGAGGGTGCCGGTGGTGTTGACGGTGGCCCCGATGACCGGGTCGCCAGGTGACTTGTGCACCGGGAGGCTCTCGCCGGTGACCAACGCCTCGTCGACGTCGGAGTCACCTTCCTCCACGACCCCGTCGGTCGCGATCTTGGCGCCCGGGCGCACCAGGAGCAGGTCCCCGACGACGACCTCCGCTGTGGACACCTCGACCGGTTCGCCGTCGCGGATGACGAGACCCTGCGGAGGCGCCAGATCAAGGAGGGTTCGGATGGCGTCGTTGGCGCCGCCACGGGCGCGCATCTCGAACCAGTGCCCGAGCAGCACGAACGCGGTCAGCACCGTGGCCGCCTCGTAGAACACCTCACCGCCACCGGTGAGGGTGACCCCGAGCGAGTAGAGCCAGCCGGCCCCCACGGCGACGGCAACCAGCACCATCATGTCGAGCGTGCGAGCGCGCAGCGCCCGCCAGGCCCCGTCGAAGAAGATCCAGGCCGAGTAGAACACCACCGGCAGTGACAGCAACAGGCTGAACACGTCGTCGCGTAGGCCGAACGGCGCGACGGTCTCGAAACCCAACACCTCCCGGCCGATCGGTGACCACAACAGAATGGGCACGGAGAGCAGCGCAGCAACGAGGAACCGGTTGCGCATGTCGCGGACCATGTCGGCCATCGACATGGACCCGTGCCCGCCGTGGCCCATCGCGTCGTGCGGCGAGCTCACCGGAGACGCGGGTGCCGTCGGGTGCCCCGCGTGCGCGTCTTGGGTGATGTGGCCGTCGTGTCCAGTCGCGGACCTCGGCTCGGTCATCGGGTCGCACACGTGCTGCGGGACCGACTGGCCGGCGCAGTGGAAGCCGCACTGACGTACCCACGCCCGCAGCTCGCTCAGGTTCGTGCGGTTGCGGTCGTAGGTGACAGTGGCGGTCTGCGAGACCGGGTTGGCATCGACCGAAAGGACACCGGGCCGCCGGGCCAGAACGGCCTCGGCCACGTTCTTGCTGCTGGCCCATTGGACTCCCGAGACCTCCAGGACGGTGGTGGCGATGCCGTTGCTCTCGCCACCCTGATGCCCGGGATCGTGTTGGCCGTCGGAGTGTGAATGCGTGGTCATCGCTCTGCCTTCCTGGAAGAAACGCGGGTCACCGCGTGGTCCTGCCCTGCGTCCGGATGAGGTGAGGAGGATGTGGAGACGGCCTGGAACCGGCGCAGCCTCAGGCTGTTGGACACCACGAACACCGAAGAGAACGCCATCGCAGCGCCGGCGATGAGTGGGTTGAGCAACCCGAGTGCGGCGAGGGGAAGAGCGGCCACGTTGTAGGCGAAGGCCCAGAACAGGTTGCCCTTGATGGTCCGCAAGGTACGGCGCGAGAGTCGGATCGCGTCGACGGCCGCGCGCAGATCGCCACGCACCAGTGTGAGGTCAGAAGCCTCGATGGCCACGTCGGTGCCGGTGCCCATGGCGATGCCGAGGTCAGACGTGGCCAGTGCGGCGGCATCGTTGACGCCGTCGCCGACCATCGCCACGGTGCGGCCCTCGCGCTGGAGACGTTCGACGACGGCGACCTTTTCCGCCGGGAGAACTTCGGCGATCACCTCGTCGATGCCGACTGCCGCGGCGACGGCGCGGGCGGCGCGTTCGTTGTCGCCAGTGAGCAGCACCGGGCGCAACCCGAGCTGCTTGAGCTCGGCGACGGCCTGGGCGCTGGTGGGCTTGATCGTGTCGGAGACGACCACCACGCCACGGGCGGCGCCGTCCCACCCGATGGCAATCACGGTCCGGCCCTGCTGCTCCGCGATCTGGACCGCCTCGATGAGGTGCGCATCGAGGGGTTGGCTCCACTCCTGGGCGAGCCAGCCCGGCCGTCCGGCCACGACGGCGTGGCCGTCCACGACGCCCGCAACCCCGAGGCCCTGGGTTGAGGCGAACCCCTCGACGTCGGGCAGCCGTTCCCCGAGTCGGGCGCGGGCGCCGGCTGCGATCGCCTGACCAACCGGGTGTTCCGAGGCGTGCTCCACAGCCCCGACCAGCCGGAGCAGGTTCTCGGCGTCGACGCCGTCGGCGGGGATGGCCTCGGCCAGTTCCATCCTCCCGGTGGTCACGGTGCCGGTCTTGTCGAGCACGATGGTGTCGACCACCCGGGTGGACTCGAGGACCTCGGGGCCCTTGATCAACACGCCGAGCTGGGCGCCACGACCGGTCCCCACCAGCAGGGCGGTCGGTGTGGCCAGCCCCAGGGCGCACGGGCAGGCGATGATGAGCACCGCTACTGCGGCGGTGAAAGCCGCGGTCACGCTGTGTCCGGTCAACAGCCAGCCAGCCAGCGTCAGCAGGGACAGGCCGATGACGACGGGCACGAAGACCGCCGAGACCCGGTCGGCGAGGCGTTGGACCTGCGCCTTGCCGTTCTGGGCGTCCTCGACGAGTCGGGCCATCTGAGCCAGCTGGGTGTCGGCTCCGACCCGGGTGGCAGCGACGACCAGTCGACCGCCGGCGTTGATGGTGGCACCCACGACCGGATCACCAGGGCCGACTTCGACCGGGACTGGTTCTCCCGTGAGCATGGAGGCGTCGACGGCAGAGGTACCCGCCTCGACGACTCCGTCGGTGGCGACCTTCTCCCCCGGGCGTACGACGAACCGGTCGCCGACGGCGAGCTGGTGCGCGGGGATGCGCACCTCTCCCCCGTCCCGGAGGACCGCGACATCCTTGGCGCCCATGTCGAGCAGCGCTCGCAGCGCCGCGCCGGACTGTCGCTTGGCGCGGGCCTCGAAGTAGCGGCCGGCGATGATGAAGGTGGTGACGGCCGCGGCGACTTCGAGGTAGATGTGGACGCCCGCGTCTGCATCGGGGAAGAGGTCGAACGGCATCCGCATTCCGGTCATCCCGGCGTGGGTGAACAGCAGCGCCCACAGCGACCACAGCCAGGCGGCGGAGACTCCGACCGAGATCAGGGTGTCCATGGTGGCTGCGCCATGCCGGGCGTTGGTCACGGCGGCGCGGTGGAACGGCCAAGCACCCCAGACCACGACTGGTGAGGCCAGGGTCAGGGAGATCCACTGCCAGTTGTCGAACTGCACCGCCGGGATCATCGACAAGGCCAGCACCGGCACGGTCAGCACCGCTGAGATGACCAGTCGCTGCCACCAGCCCGCGGCCTCGATGTCCCGGTCGTCCGACGCGGTGGCAGTCGGTGGTTCCCCGTCGCTGTACGCCGGAGGCGGCACGGTTGCGGTGTAGCCGGTGGCCTCGACCACCCCCACGAGGTCATCGGGGGTGAGCGTGGCTGGGTAGCTGACCTTTGCCTTCTCGGTGGCATAGTTGACCGTGGCAGTGACCCCGTCCAGCCTGTTCAGCTTCTTCTCGATCCGAGCCGCGCAGGAGGCACAGGTCATCCCACCGATGCTCAGATCCAGCTCACGGCTGGACTGATCTGGGGTGGTGGTGGGCGTCGTCATCCGAGTTCATCTCCTCGCACAGCCGTGTATTGCGGCGGGTTGCGGTGGTCTGCCGGTGGGCTATCGCTGAGCGAGTTGGTAGTCGCCAGCCTCCTCGAGAGCGCCCGTGACATGGGTGTCGTCCAGGGTGGTAACGCTCACGACTGTCACCGTCGAGATGCCGCCGGCGACGAGCTCGATCTGCACATCGGTGACGCCAGCGAGGGACTTGAGCTCGCTGGTGACGGCTCCGGCGCAGTGGCCGCAGGTCATTCCGGAGACGGCGTAGCTGTGGGTGGTCATCGTGTTCTCCACGTCGATCGCCTTGGACGCCGCGGACGTGGTGGCCGAGCCGGTGTCAGCAGCACCGCAACCGCAACCGCCACATCCGCAGCTGCCGGCGTCGGCGCTCTGGTCTGCCAGCAGCGGCTGGCTGCGGGCCTGGTCATTGGTCTCGGTGGTCTCGGTCATCGGACTTCCTTAGGTCGGGTGCTGCTGGGTCAGGAGCGGACAAGCCGGGCAATGGCCTCGGATGCCTCGGTGAGCTTGCGTCGCGTGTCCTCGGGGCCTTCGACGTGCGTGAGGCAGTGCTTCAGATGCTGGTCAAGCAGCAGCAGTGCCACGCTCTCGAGGGCCTTGGTGGCAGCTGCGATCTGGGTGAGGATGTCAATGCAGTAGGTGTCTTCATCCACCAGGCGCTGGATCCCGCGGACTTGCCCCTCGACGCGTCGCAGACGGGTCTGAATGGCCTTTTTCTCGGTGATGTAGCCAGGCTCCGTGTGCATCGCCGGCCTCCTTGAGAGTCATGTCTGACTGCCGCTGTTCGTCACAAATCATAATACCCCTAGGGGGTATCAGCGCAAGTAGTGGCGGAATACCTTCACCGAACCTTCATGTCGCCGGCTCCGCCACCGGGAGTCCGCGGTCGCGGTGGGTCAGTGGGTGTCGCCGTCATGACCTTCGTCGTCCGAGTGCTGCGCTGGTTCCCCGGCGGTTCCGTCTGGGAGGCGGAGCATCGTGGTGGGCGCTGGCTCCACGGTGAGGGGTGAGTAGCTGATGCCGTTCGGCTTCCCTCCGACCGGGATCCTGGCCACCACGGTGAGGGTTGCGAGGTCGATCACGGCAACGTCGTTGCCATACAGGTTGGTGACGTAGGCATGCTTCCCCGAGGGCTCGACGACAATCCCATGGGCGCCTTGGCCGGTGTCCACGTTCTCGGTGAGCGTGAACGACCCGATGTCGATGAACGACACGGTGGTTCCCGGCGCCGTTTCGTCTCCCTGGTTGGCCACGAGCAGGAAGCGGTTGTCGGGGGTGACGAACGTCTGGATCGGACCGTCGCCGACCTTGATCTTGCCGACCAGGCGTCGGCGGGCGACGTCGACCTTGGCGACAGCGTCCTCACCGTTGAGGGAGACGTAGACGAAACGGCCGTCCGGAGAGAACGCGACCTGCGCAGGGCCTCGGCCCACAGCTATGTCGTCCACCAGCGTGTTGGTGGTGGTGTCGATGACACTCAAGGTGGTGCCGGACACGTTCGCTACGTAGATCCAGCGTCCGTCCGGACTCGGGCGGAGTCCGTGGGGTCCGGCCCCGGCGGGGATCGTCGCGACCCGACGCATGGTTGCGGTGTCGATGGCGGTGACGGTCCTGTCCTCGGCATTGGTGGTGTAGGCGGTCGCTCCATCTGGGGTGACCACGATGTGGGCCGGGGATCCCCCGGTGGGCACAGCACCGTGGACCTCCAGGGAGGTGGTGTCGAGCATCGCGGCGAACGAGTCATGGCCGCTGACTGTCCACAAGCTCGCCCCGTCCGGCCCCATCTGCACGTTGTGCGGGCCCTCGATGCCGTCCAGGGTGGTGGCCACCTGGTGGGTGGCTGCGTCGATGGCGGTGAGGGTGCCGCCTTCCTCGTTCGCGACCCACACAGTTCCGGTCACCATTCCGGTGTGGGCGGTGGGCACGGTGTCGGCCGTCTCTTCGTCCGGTCCAGTGAGCGCGATGACGCCGATGGCGGCAGCCAGCAGGCCTGCCAGTGGCGTGGCGAGAAATAGCATGAACTTTCGGCGTCCACGTGGTCGGCCGCTGGGACGCGAGGTCGGGTCTGCGCTGCGCGCGGCGGTCTGGTTCATGGGCGGAAGCTCCTGACAGGTGGGGGACGCGTCGCAGCGTGCCTGCGTCACGGGTTCCCCCTGAGACTCGGCGATCCGTCTCGTCGTTCAGCCGAGGTTTCGGTGAAGGTTCGGTGAAGGTGCCTTGGGACCAAAGTCCCTCGCCTGCCGTCAGGCTGCGGGGATGCGGACGGTGAAGGTGCTGCCGTGTCCGGGTCCGGCACTGGTGGCGGAGATGCCGCCGCGGTGGGCCTCGATGAGGGCCTTGGCGATGGCCAGTCCGATGCCGGAGCCGCCGTGGTGGCGGTCGCGGGCCGTGTCGACGCGGTAGAACCGGTCGAAGAGGTGGGGCAGGTGTTCTGCGGCGATACCGTCGCCGGTGTCGGCCACGGCGTACTCGACCCAGTCGTCCACCCGCCGGCAGGACACCGTGACGCGGCCGCCAGCCGGGGTGTGACGGAGCGCGTTGTCGATCAGGTTGCCCAGCACTTGTCCGATCCGGTCGGGGTCGACATCGACCCGGCCCGCTGGGTGCAGGTCGACGTCGAACCGGACACCCTTGGCCTCGTAGCGATCGCGAGCCGCGTCCACGGCCGTGGCAGCGACCTCGGTCGCATCCACGGAACGAGGATCGAGGCGCAGGTCTCCTTCCTCGGCGTGCGAGACCGCTCCGATGTCTTCGGCGAGCCGCCGCAACCGGTGGGTCGAGGAACGCAGCACCGTGACGGTGTCGGAGTCGAGATGGCGTACTCCGTCCTCGAGCGCCTCGAGGTGGGCGTCGATGGTCGCCAGGGGTGTGCGCATCTCGTGAGCGAGGTCGGCGAGCATCTGACGTCGCGTGGATTCAGTGGCCTCTAGTCGACCGGCCAGACGGTTGTACGTGGCCGCGAGGGTAGCGAACTCGGCGCCCAGACCCGGGTCGTCGACGTACGTGTCATAGCGGCCCGCGGCGATCTGGGACGAAGCCGCGGCGACGTTGCCGATCGAGCGTTGGATGCGGCGGCTGAAGTACCACGACACCGCGAGTGCCGCAGCGACCGCGGCGACCAGCGCGACGCCCACCGACACCAGCATGGCCGAGGCGAAGGCCTCCTCGAGGTGTTGGGTTTCCTCCGTGCTGTGCGTGTCGCCGGCGCGATCGAGGTGCTCGTGAAAGATGCTGGGCCCGACCGCGGAGGCGACCAGCCAGATGGTCAGAGCTCCGGCGACCAGGACAAGGGATTGTGCGAGGAGCAGCCGGGTGGAGAACCGCGGGCCCCGCCCCGCCGGACCCCGGGTCATGCGCCGGAGCCCATCCGGTAGCCGATACCTCGGACCGTGCGCACGAACCGGCCCACAGCAGCATCGTCGCCGAGCTTACGACGCAGGTGGCCGATGTGGACATCGACGAGATGCTCATCCCCCACCCACGTCTGACCCCACACGTGGTCGATGAGTTGACGCCGGCTGAAAGCCATCCGGGGACGCTGCGCCAGTGCCGCGAGCAGGTCGAACTCGGTGCGGGTGAGCGCGACCGGCTCACCGCCGAGCCACACGTCGCGGCCCTGCACGTCCACCTTCAGCTCTGCGAACCTCAGATCATGGTGCTGATCCTCCGCCTCCCTCGGTGTCCGGGGCCGGCGCAGCATCGCCTGGATGCGGGCCATCAGCTCGCGGGGACTGAACGGCTTTGTCATGTAGTCGTCGGCGCCGACCGACAGGCCGATGAGGGTGTCCACCTCTTCGCTGCGGGCAGTCAGCACCACGACGTACGCGTCACTGAACGTGCGGATCTGCCGGCAGACCTCGATCCCGTCCAGCGTCGGCAGCCCCAGGTCCAGGACGATTACGTCGGGGTCGACGTCACGGGCAATGAGGACCGCCTGCAGCCCGTCGTGGATGAGAGTGGTCTCGAATCCGTCGCGCTCCAAATAGCTGCCCAGGACTCCGGCGAGGCTGGTCTCGTCCTCGACCACGAGCGCCCGCAGCCCGGAGGGCGACTTGGGTGTGCCCGCAGCCGGACCGGGGGCGGTGGGGCCGGCGTCATTGTCCATGCCGCCCATCGTGACAGCCCTCATGCCTCGAGCTGTGCGAGCGGACGGTGCCGAGCGCCGATCTTCAGTGAACCTTCATCGAATGGTGACCGGAGGGCGCGGGTGCGGCACCGACAGTGAAGGCCAAAGACACGTAGGAGCTGAGGACCATGATGGGCTGGAACCACGACGGGCTGGGCTGGGGCGGTTGGCTGGTGATGCTGCTCGGCATGGTCGCATTCTGGGGCTTGGTGGTGTGGGCGGTCGTGGTGCTCTTCCGCGACACCCGCTCAGGCGACACCCGGCCAGCACACCGCGACCCCCTGGACATCCTCGGGGAGCGGTTCGCCCGCGGCGAGATCGACGAGACCGAGTACCTGGCCCGCGCCGAGGTGCTCCGCGCAGCCCACCGCTCACCCTTGCGCCACTGACTTTCCGCCAGGCACCATTTCTATGAAGGGCTCCACCTTGCCATCCGTCTCGCGCCGCACGCTCGTCCAGGCCGCCGCCGGCCTGGCCAGCGTCGCTGCCGTGGGCAGCCTGTCCGCCTGCAGCGACAGAGCCAGAACGCTCACGCTGGTCCGGCCCGGCTCCCCCGCCGTGGCGGCCGCCGAACTATCCCGCCGCGTCCCGGGTCGTCGGGTCGTCTCGGCGCGACTGACCCCCCGGCCGGTCACGGTCGACCTCGGGGCCCGGACCGTCGACACCTGGGCCTACGGCGAGCAGGTCCCAGGGCCGATGCTTCGAGCGCGCGCCGGCGACCTGCTGCGCGTCACGGTCGACAACCAGCTTCCGGTCGAGACGAGCGTGCACTGGCACGGCCTCGCGTTGCGCAACGACATGGACGGCGTCCCGCACCTGACCCAGGACCCCATCCCAGCCGGCAAATCGTTCGACTACGAGTTCACCGCCCCGCACCCAGGCACGTACTTCTACCACCCGCACTCCGGCGTCCAGCTGGACCGGGGCCTGTACGGCGTCCTGATCGTCGACGACCCCGCAGAGCCCGGCGGCTACGACGACGAGTGGATCGTCGTCCTCGACGACTGGGTCGATGGCACCGGCCGCACCCCCGACCAGATCCTCACCAAACTGCAGCAGGTCAGTGGCAGCGACGGATCCATGGGCGACATGGAGGGGATGGACCACGGCTCGATGATGGGCGGGTCGATGATGGGCGAGATGGGCGGCATGCAGTCCCCGCTGCTGGGTAGTGCGGGTGACATCGTCTACCCGCACTACCTTCTCAACGGACGGACCCCCACTGATCCAGTCACACTGTCGGCGAAGCCGGGTCAACGGGTCCGGATCCGGTTCGTCAACGCCGGCTCAGACACCGCGTTCCGGGTCGCCGTTGGTGGACACCGGATGACCGTCACGCACAGCGACGGCTTCCCGGTCGCGCCGGTGCTCACCGACGCGCTGCTGATCGGGATGGGCGAGCGTTTCGACGTGACCCTCACGCTGGGCGAGGGAGTGTTTCCCCTGGTCGCCTCGGCGGAGGGAAAACAGGGCCAGGGGCTCGCGGTGATCCGCACCGGGACTGGGCGCCCCCCTGTCGCGGGCGTGAAGGTTCGCGAGCTGTCGGGCCAGGTGCTGCTCGGCACCGGCCTGTCGGCGGCGGAGTCCGCCCGCTTGGACCGGCGGTCGATCGACCGACGTCACAACCTCGTCCTTGCGGGGACCATGGCGCCGTACCGGTGGACCATCAACGGCAAGACGTTCCCCGACGCCGAACCCCTGCCGCTGGTCCAGGGGGAGCGGGTCCGGCTGCGATTCGTCAACCAGTCGATGATGTTCCACCCCATGCACGTACACGGGCACACCTTCGCCTTGGCCAAGGGAGGGGCTCGCAAGGACACGGTCATCGTCCGCCCCATGGAGACCCTGGACGTGGACCTGCAGGCCGACAATCCCGGCCAGTGGGCGGCCCACTGCCACAACATCTACCACGCGGAGACCGGCATGATGACCACGCTTTCCTACCAGGCCCGGGAGTGACCGTGTCCGACCATCACCCTGCGACATCGGCCGACGCGGTCAAGGGCCTTCGTCACGAAGAGCCCGCCGTCGGCGAGCAGCCCCCACACCGTGGTGTCCTGGCCGCCGCCTGGAGCGCGGTGACCGCGCTCGTCGGCGGCATCATGGGCCTGCTCCCCCACCTACTGCACCACGTGGGACTGCTCGGAGGTGCGGTGCTGGTGACCGGCGTCACCGGCAACGTGGCGTTTGCCGTGCTGGGCCTGGTCTTCTCCCTCCCCCTGCTCCGGCGCCTGTACCGACGATTCGGCACGTGGAAAGCACCCGCCCTCGCGCTGGCCGTGTTCGCGCTGATGTTCTCGCTCTCGGCCCTCGTCATCGGTCCCGCCATCAGTGACGCCGACCCACAGCCAGCACCCGTACCCACCGAGCAGGTCGATCCCGACCACGACGAACACCACGACTGACAGCTCAGGCCAACCCCCACCTCCCGAAACGACGCGCCGCGTACCCCAACACCCCGGCGGGATCTTCAAAGAACCTTCACGGAACAGCCAGAGCGATCTTGACCCCCAGGGACGACGCTCAGAAGTGCAAGGACCCGGACACGCCGGGTCGGGGAAGGAGCTGAGAGTCATGGCAAGGAGTTGGAAGGTCAACATCACGCCGGCCGAGAGAATCGCACGAATCGTGGTCGGAGGTTTCGCCGCGGTTGCCGGAGTCGCCCTGCTCACGTCAGCCTCGGGTGCGCTCGTGGTCGTCCTCGAGTTGCTCCTCGTGCTCGCCGGCCTCGACCTGGTCGTCACCGGCGCGCTCGGGCACTGCCCGCTCTACGCCCGGCTCGGCCACGTGCCGACATCACTGAAGGAGAGGACATCATGACCACCCCGACCCCCGGCCCCCGCCGTCCGTTCCACGACCCGTCACCGACAGCTACCCCGGAGACCGGACACACCCACTCACCCGAATCCAGTCAAGGAGCACACGGGGCACACCGATGGATGATGATGATCTGCTGCATCCCGATGGTGGTGATCGTGGTGCTGTTGCTGGCCACAGGAGCAGCGGGCTCCGGTGCAGTGCTGTGGGCTCTGGGTTGCGTGGCGATGATGGCCGCGATGATGTTCATGATGCCCGGCGGCCACAACCACAAGTAGGTACTCAACGGGCTCCTCAGTCCCGGCGAGATGGCCCCTCGAAGAAGTGATGACGATGCAACGTCTGTTCAGCATCAAGGTAGCGGCGCCCGACCAAGCCGAAACCCTGGCAGCCGAGCCGAAGGGTGCCACTCACGAGGGGTCAGTTCTCACCGCACGAGGGATCGAGAAGTCCTACCGACACAACCTATGGTCACCCCAAAACCGCGTTCAGGTTCTTACCGGGGCCGACATCACCCTCGGGCAAGGCGAGGTCGTCGGCCTCGTCGGTGAGAACGGGTCCGGGAAGTCAACACTGATGAGGATCCTGGTGGGAGACCTGCGGGCCGACGCAGGCACCCTCACCAGGAGCGGCCTGGTCGGCTACTGCCCCAGGAGCCGTTGGTCTACCCGCGACTGACCTGCGACGAGCACTTCGAGCTGTTCGGCCACGCCTACGGTATGACCACTCAACATGAGCGGGAGAGCAGGGCGGCCATCTACGACTCGCTGGGTTTCGAGCGCTTCGCAGAGACCCGGGCGGAGCGACTCTCGGGCGGCACTCTGGCCAAGCTCAACCTGGGTCTGGCGCTGCTGCCCGATCCGGCGCTGCTGCTTCTGGACGAGCCGTACGCCGGGTTCGACTGGGACACCTACCTGAAGTTCTGGGACCTAGTGGACGAGCGGCGCGTCGCCGGTCGCACGGTCCTGATCGTCAGCCACTTCGTCGTCGACGAGGCGCGGTTCGACCGGATCGTCGAGATCCGCGATGGCAAGGCGTGGCCGCGATGACCACCACCGCTCTGCTTGTCCGACGCTTCCTGGCCGACTACACCAGGAACGGTCCCAACCTGGTCCTGCTCGCCGTCATCCCCGTCGTCTTCGTCGTGGTCGCGGCCCCGCCCATGGCTGACGCCGCCCGGCTGCTGGGCGGCACCGGAGGCGGCCCCGCCGTCGAAACCGTCACCGCAGGATGGGCGGCCGCCTTCCTGTCTGCGGTCGCGATGTACTTCCAGATCTCGACCGCTCGCACCACCGACCGCCGGCTCGCGCTCGCCGGACTGGCACGGCTGCGGCTGGCGACCGCTCGGCTGACGGCCGGCGCCGTCCTGGCCCTGATGGCCACCCTGGTAGCGGTGCTCGCACTCACCGCCCGAGGACCGGTCGACGACCCGTGGCGGGTCGCCACCGGCACAGTCATGTTCGCAGTGGTCTACCTCGGACTCGGGGCGGTGGTGGGTGCGCTCGTCCCGAACGCGGTCAACGGCACCGTGATCCTGATGTTCATCTGGATCCTCGACGCCTTCTTCGGCCCCACCCTCAGCGGCTCAGAGTCCGCTGTGCTGCGACTGCTGCCCACCCACTTCATCTCGCTGTGGACGGTGGCCCTGCCCTCGGGACACGGTGGACCCGAAGAGCTCGCGGTGTCGCTCGGATGGGTGATCACCGCACTTGCTCTCGCCCTGTGGGTCATTGCCAGCACCACAACCACGGGGCGCACCCGACGGGCAAGCCGCACGGGGCGGGTCGGCCAACTGCTCACGAGCCTGCGCATGGGCTGGCACGACTGGCGGCGTACCCCGGTGCTGTGGCTCCTGCTCGCGATCGTCCCGGCAGTCTTCATCCTCCTGTCCGACGCGGTCACCCCACACGGGCACACCCCGGTCGTACTCCGTGAGGCCGGCGCCAAGATCACGTCCATGGTCGACCCGGCCGAGATGCACGGCGGCACCATGGCACCGGTGGCCATCGCATCGTTGGCCGCCCTGGTCGGCGTCTTCGTCGTCCTCGACGCCCGCGCCGCCGACCGTCGCCTCGCCTTGGCAGGACAACGCCCGTCCGTGCTGCTGGCCACCCGGCTCACCATGGTGCTCACCGCCGCCGCCATCGCCACCGCGGTCTCACTCGCGGTCACCGCCACTGTGTTCGACGCCCGCAACTGGGGCGTCTACATCGGCGGCGTCGCCCTGCTCGCCGTCACCTACGCCCTGATCGGCGTCGTGCTCGGCCCGGTCTTCGGTCGGGTCAGCGGCACCTTCATGGCCTTCCTCATACCGTTTCTCGATCTGGGCATCGGCCAGAGCCCGATGCTGCGCGGCGAACCGGCGTCCTGGGCACACTGGCTGCCCGGGTACGGCGGAACCAGGGTGATGATCGACGGCGCACTCACCAGCGGCTTCGACGAGGCCGCCTCCCTCACGCTCGGACTCGGATGGATAGCCGTCCTCCTCCTCACCGCGACCGTGCTGCTACGCAGCATCGCCGGCACTCCCCTACCGAAACCATCACGTAGGGCGCACCCGGCGCACGCATGAAACGAAATTGAGGCGATACAAATGTTCAAGCACATGACTCAGTTCGCTGCCATCGGAACTGCTGTGGCGGCCGGGGTGCTCACCGTAGGTGCGACCACCCCGGCGGCGGCCGCAAGCGACTTCGGCCACCACGTCAGCACCTGCGCCCAGACCATGGGCTTCAGTGGCGACCACAACCCCGGAATTCATCAGGGCCGCCACGGTTGGGGCCCAACCCACCCCTGCTGAACACGGCCTGGATTGAGCCCGCTACCCCCCCCCGGGTAGTTGGTTGGGCTCAGAGCCCGAGGTCGCGGCTCGAGGTCGTGGCGCGGCCCCCTCCCACGGATCTAGCCAGCACGTAGGACGGTGACCGAGCACCCCCGTTCTGGGCCGTGACTCTCGACGCATTCCCGCGTGTTGACGCCTTCAGTTTGGTAATTCGCTACATGGCCTCCGTATGGTCTTCAAGCGTGACCGGGCACAGGAGGCAACGCAGCGCCCTGGTGCTGGCGACCCTCTTTGCGGTTATCTTCGGCGTCTTCGCCATGCACTCGCTCACATCGCACGAGCGAGGTCATGCCGGCCATGCGGCACTTCCGCTCGCTGCGGAAGCGGCCGACCGCGGGCACCACACCGAACCCGCTGGGACCAAAGCGCCACAGTCAGCAGACTCCGAGTCGCCCGCCGACGATGACAACGGCAGCGTCACCGAGTTGTGCATGGCGCTTCTCTGCCTCATGGCCGCGCTCATTGCACTCGCGCTGAGCCGTGGCATCTCGCGGGGAATCCTGTACATCGCACCCCGGTGGATCGGCCCACGCATCGCTGTTCTCTCGCGATCCGCAGACCCTCCCTGTCTGCATCGTCTGTCGATTCTGCGCTGCTGAGCAGACGACCGGCGCCACGCCGCACCATCACTCGGTGCCGGCGCCGCTTCCGCCTGCTCTCACACACCCAGATTTGAAAGGCACCATCAGACATGACAGTTCAGAATGACCTCTCCCCCGAAGACGTGACCGCCTACGAGGCGGAGCTCGCGAAACGAACTCCCGGGCTCTACTCGCGCTACATCGGCGCGATGCTCTATTTCATGGGCGCCGCCCTCATCGCCGGCGCCGTCGTCCACTACCCGATCGACCCGCTTCAGTACACCGTCATCTGCATCGTCGGCGCGTTCGTGTTCCTGCTCGGCACGATCGTGAACGAGTTCATCCTCGCCACCGAACGACCGAACGCCCGACAGGCCCTCGGCCTCGTCGCCTTCTCCCTGCTGCTCTCCTTCGGCGTTGGCATGGTTGGCGGCGGCATCCAGCACTTCACCCAGTTCCCTGAGCGCTCCGCGATGATGACGCCGATCGGCCTCGTGATGTCGTTCGCCGCGTTCATTGCCAAGGACAACGACGGCCGGTGGCGGCACGCGTTCAGCCTTTTTGGCGCCGGCGTACTCCTAGTCGCCGGACTTACCTGGGTGGGCATGACTGCAATCGGTACGACCATCGATTCCGAGGGCCACAGCCACGGCGGGGACTCGACGTCCAACGCGCCTGAAGCCCCGGCCGAGGCACCGGCAGGCGAGGACCACACGGGCCACGAGCCCAACCAGGCTCCGGCCGAGCCCGCCGACGACGGTCACACGTCGCACAGCCACTGACCCCGGGTCTGCGGCGGGCCGCGCGCCACGAGTGCGCGGTCCCTGCAGGTCAGCCACACGCCATGAGTTGCTGCGGGCACCCGGCCATTCATGTGATGAGGTTTGACAGCAGCGCCGCAAGGCAACCTGCGGGGGCTGCAGATCGACGCCCGGCGCATCGTCGCCGCGATCGCCCCGACGGCTACTACAGCCCGAGGTCCTTGCTCGAGGTTGTCGCGAGTGCCTCGAGGGGGCGGATGTAGCGGTTGAGGAGGACGGAGAGGTCCTTGTGTCGGGTCTGTGCCGCGATTCGGTCGAGTGGGACGCCGGCGAGAGCGGCAGTGGTGGCGTGGCCGGCGCGCATCGAGTGGGCGGTGATCCGGGTGCCGTCGAGTCCGGCGGCTTCGGCCCTAGCGCGGAGCATCCGCGCCGGAACATGTCCGCTGAGCGCCTGGAGACTGACGGTGCTCCCCCAGATGCGGGTGAAGACCGGTCCGGGGGCCGCGCCGCGGATCTCGCGCCAGGCGTTGAGGGCGGCGACGGGGTCGGTGGCGGCGTGCTGTCCGTGGGCGACGCCCACCACCTCGCCGTGGCCTTCGGGGTCCGTCTTGGACCGCCGGATGTGGAGCAGGAACCCAGCGGGCTTGTCCTCGACATCGGCCAGGGTGAGGGCAACGAGCTCGGAGCGTCGCAGGGCCGAGGCGTAGCCGAGCAGGATGATCGCGGCGTCGCGGACACCGATCGGGGTGCTGCGGTCGATGCCGTGGATGATCTGACGGATCTCTTCCACCGACAGGGGTCGGGCGAGACGCCGGGGGGCTGAGCCGTAGGTACGACGAAGCCCGCGCCGCACCTGGCGGACGGCGAGGGCGTCTGCGGGGTTGTGCAGGTCGCACGTGAGGTGGACATGGCGGATCACCGTGCAGATGAGGTCGAGGGTGCCCATGGCACGGCCGGCGGCGGCCTGCTCGGTCAGGTAGGCGCACACCGCTAGCGGGTCGCTCGGCAGGACCGTCACTCCGCGGCCGGCGCACCAGCGTTCCCATCGCGACCAGACGCCGGCGTAGACGCGGCGGGTCGACTCGGTGCGGGCCGCAGCGATCGCGGTGGCGATTCGCTCCCCATCGGTGTCGGTCAAGCCGCGCGGCATGATGCCGATCGGGTCGACGGGGTGGACAGGGGCGGTCGCCGGCAGCGCGGCGCTCATCATCGTGGTCATGGCCCTGTCGTAGCGGCGACCATGCCAGCCCCGCCCACCGGCCGGACGTCTCACCGCTGCACACCGCGGTGGTTCGTCAGAAAAGGCTGAGTTTCTGATGACATTTCGATGACATGTCGAATCCAGCTGCCGCCCAAGCGCGGTCGCGACTGCGGATGGTCGAGCGGTTGGCTCGATAGCTCATCCAGGCGTCGACCAAGTGCGCCGGGAACGGCTCGGCGTGGTTCCGAGCGAGTGCCTCCGCACTGACGGGCACGTCCTGGCCGTCGGCACCGACACGCGGAAATGGGGTCAATGTGAGAGCTCACCACACGTAAGAGAATCGTCAGGCGTCCGTGGCTAGCTGGTTTGATCATCAGCGGACCCGGAGCCACCCGATCTCTGCGACCTACCTTCGGGGATCGTCGCCTCCCGGGTGAGGGCACGCTAGCGGCCCTCTAACCCTAGTTGCGCGAGCCACCCGACCTCGCCACTGCCATACCTCGCGACGGCACCGTTTTGCACCTCGACCCAGGGCGTGTCCGTCATCGACTGCCCGAGGAGGTGCGCGAGCGCGGAGCGGATCGCGTCGCCGTGGCTGATCAGCACCGTGGGAGTCCCAGGAGCGAGGTCCGCCAGGACTGCGGCCAGGCGGCGGCGCACCTCCCCGACCGACTCACCCCCGCCAGCGGCAGCTCGGGGTCCGACCAGTCGTGCAGCTTGGCCCGCGCCCAGGAGTTCTCGTAGCTGCGACCCTCCAGTTCCCCGAGGTGCTGCTCGCGGAGGCGGGCGTCCAGCTCGGGGACGAGCCCGATCCTCTCCCCCACAATCTGGGCGGTCTCGACCGCCCGAACCAGATCACTGGTGACAAGGCGAGCAGCGGGCAGGCCGAGCCGCGCCAGGTCTGCCGCGATCGCCTCGGCGGCGCCAGCGGCCTGCTCGCGGCCGATTGCGGTCAATCGGGGATGCTTCGTCTGTCCTTGCGTCAGGCGCCGGACGTTCCACTCGGACTCTCCGTGCCTGACGAGGTAGACCGGCGGGTGCACGGGCCCCAGTCTCCACTACGCTGAGGGTGCCCATGGCGCAGGAACCCGGTGCGACTCCGGGGCGGTTCCGCCACTGTGACATCCCGGTCCCCGTTTTTTGGACGGTCGGGTGCAGCCAGACACTGGCCACGGGTATCCCACCGATGGACGGGGCGAGAACCCCGGAGGAGGAACGCCCGCTGTGCGCATCGCTCTGCTCTCGACTTCCGACACTGATCTGCTCAGCGCTCGGGCCTCCGGCGCCGACTACGTGTTGGCCAATCCCGCCCGACCGGGTCACCAGTCGATGGCTGAGGTGATCGAGGGCTGCGACCTGGTCGTCGGTCGGTTGCTCGGCTCGCCGCAGGACCTGTGCTCCGGCTTCACTCGGATCGCCGCGACCGGGATGCCCGTCGTCGTCCTCGGCGGTGAGCAGCAGCCCAGCGCCGAGCTGATGGAGCGCTCGTCGGTGCCGACCGGGATCGCCGCCGAGGCTCATCGCTATCTCGCCGAGGGCGGTCCGGAGAACCTGCGCCAGCTGCACGCCTTCCTCTCCGACACGATCCTGCTGACCGGCGAGGGGTTCGACCCGCCCGCCGTGCTGCCCATGTGGGGGTACGCCGCCCGACCGGTCGGCGACGCGTCGCTCCCGCGCATCGGCGTGCTCTACTACCGAGCCCACGAGGCGAGCGGCAACACCGCCTTCGCGCATGCCCTGGCCGATGCCGTCGACGCCACCGGTCAGGCCGTCGGCATACCCATCTTCGCGGGGTCCCTCCGTGCCGCACCCGATGAGCTCTACACCGAGCTCGGCACCCTCGACGCCCTCGTGGTGACCGTCCTGGCGGCCGGCGGCAGCGTGCCGTCGACCGCGAGCGCGGGCGGCGACGACGAGGCCTGGGACGTTGCGCGAATGGCGGCCCTGGACATCCCGGTGCTCCAGGGGCTCTGCCTGACGGGCAGTCGGGCCGACTGGGAGGCTTCCGACGACGGCGTCAGCCCGCTCGACTCTGCGACCCAGATCGCGATCCCGGAGTTCGACGGCCGGATCATCACCGCGCCCTTCTCCTTCAAAGAGATCGATGCCGACGGCCTGCCCCACTACGTCGCCGACCCCGAGCGCTGTGCGCGCGTCGCCGGCATCGCGGTCAGGCACGCCCGGCTGCGATCGGTGCCCAACGCCGAGAAGAAGCTCGCCCTGGTGCTGTCCGCCTATCCCACCAAGCACTCCCGCATCGGTAACGCCGTCGGCCTCGACACGCCAGTCTCGGCGATCCGGCTGCTTCGACGCTTGCGTGATGCTGGCTACGACCTCGGCAGTGACAACCGGGTGCTCGAGATCCTCGACGGGACCGACACCGACACCGAGGCAGGCGACGCGCTCATCCACGCGCTGATCTCGGCCGGCGGCCAGGACGAAGAGTGGCTGACGTCAGGGCAGCTGACCGACGCCCACGTGCGGATCAGCGCTGCGGCGTACGGCGCCTGGACCCAAGGCCTGCCGCCCGACCTGCGTGACGCGATGGCCGACGCCTGGGGGCCGGCGCCCGGCAGCCTCTTCGTCAACGTCGACGGCGAGCTCGTGCTCGCGACCCTGCAGGCCGGCAACGTGGTGCTGCTGATCCAGCCGCCCCGCGGCTTCGGGAGAACCCCGTCGCGATCTACCACGATCCCGACCTCGCACCGAGCCACCACTACGTCGGTGCATACCGCTGGCTGGAGAGCACCGTCGACGACGGCGGCTTCGGTGCCGACGCGGTCGTCCACCTCGGCAAGCACGGTTCGCTCGAGTGGCTGCCTGGCAAGAACGCGGCCCTCTCGGCCTCGTGCGGCACCGACGCCGTTCTGGGCAACCTGCCGCTGATCTACCCGTTCCTCGTCAACGACCCGGGCGAGGGCGCGCAAGCCAAGCGCCGCGCCCACGCCACGATCGTCGACCACCTCGTGCCACCGATGGCCAGGGCCGAGGCGTACGGCGACATCGCCCGTCTCGAGCAGCTGCTGGACGAGTACGCCAACATCGCGGCGATGGACCCGGCCAAGCTGCCAGCCGTCCGGGGCGAGATCTGGACCCTGATGCAGGCGGCCCAGCTCCACCGGGACCTCGGCCTCGAGGAGCGACCCGACGACGAGGACTTCGACAACTTCATTCTCCACGTCGACGGCTGGCTCTGCGAGATTAAGGACGCCCAGATCCGCGACGGGCTGCACATCCTCGGCGAAGCACCGGTGGGCGAGCCCCGGGTCAACCTGGTGCTAGCGATCCTGCGCGCCTCCCAGGTGTGGGGCGGGGTCGGCAACGCAGTCCCAGGACTTCGTTCGGCCCTCGGCCTCGTCGACGTGGAGCAGGCCACCTCTGCAGACGTCGACGTCTTCGAGGCGCAGGCCCGTGGCCTGGTGGAGCAGATGGAGAAGTCGGGCTGGGACCCGGCTGCTGCCCTCGACGTGCACGAGGACCCCGACGTCCAACGGGTGCTCGCCTTCGCGGCGACCGAGGTCGTGCCCCGACTAGCCGGCACGTCCGATGAGCTGACTGCTGTGCTGCACGCTCTCAACGGCGGCTTCGTGCCCGCCGGTCCGAGCGGCTCGCCGCTGCGCGGACTGGTCAACGTACTCCCGACCGGGCGCAACTTCTACACCGTGGACCCGCGCGCAGTGCCCTCCCGACTGGCGTGGCAGACCGGTCAGGCGATGGCCGACTCGCTGATCCAGCGCTACCTCGACGAGACCGGCTCCTACCCCACATCGGTGGGACTGTCTGTGTGGGGCACCTCCGCGATGCGCACGTCCGGTGACGACATCGCCGAGGTGCTCGCCCTCCTCGGCGTACGCCCCGAGTGGGACGCCGAGTCGCGGCGGGTGCGTGATCTGGTCGTCGTGCCCCTCGCCGAGCTCGGTCGGCCGCGCATCGACGTCACGGTGCGGATCTCGGGGTTCTTCCGGGACGCCTTCCCGCACGTGGTGGCGATGCTCGACGACGCCGTGCGGATGGTGGCCGAGCTCGACGAGCCGGACGAGGACAACTACGTCCGTGCCCACGCCCACGCTGACCTGGCGGAGCACGGTGACGAGCGCCGCGCCACGACGCGCATCTTCGGGTCCAAGCCCGGGTCCTACGGCGCCGGCATCCTGCAGGTCGTGGAGTCGGGTTCTTGGCGCGACGACAAGGACCTGGCGGAGGTGTACACGGCCTGGGGCGGCTTCGCCTACGGTCGCGACCTCGACGGTGCACCGGCTGCCGACGACATGCGCGCCAACTACCGGCGGATCAAGGTGGCGGCCAAGAACGTCGACAGCGTCGAGCACGACATCGCCGACTCCGACGACTACTTCCAGTACCACGGCGGCATGATCGCGACGGTGCGTGCGCTCACCGGCACAAACCCCAAGGCCTACGTCGGCGACTCGACCTCGCCCGACGCCGTCCGCACCCGCACCCTGGCCGAGGAGACCGCCCGGGTTTTCCGCTCCCGCGTGGTCAACCCGCGGTGGATCGCGGCGATGCAGCGACACGGCTACAAGGGTGCCTTCGAGCTGGCCGCAACCGTCGACTACCTCTTCGGCTTCGACGCCACCGCGGGGGTCGTGCACGACTGGATGTACGAGAAGCTGGCGAGTGAATACGTCCTCGACGAGACCAACCAGGCCTTCCTGCGCACCTCCAACCCGTGGGCGCTGCGCGGCATCGTCGAGCGCCTGCACGAAGCCGCCGAACGTGGACTGTGGGCGGAGCCGGACCCGGGCGTGATGGCGGCGATGCAGCAGGTATACCTCGAGGTCGAGGGTGACATCGAGGATCGTGAGTGACAGGCCGCAGCAGGGTCAGGATCTTGGGGATCGGGATGGGCCCGCAGCACGTGACGCCCGAGGTGGCTGACGTCCTTCGGGCGTGTGACTACGTCGTGGCTGCGGACAAAGGGGACAACGACGGCCTGCTCGCCGCCCGGCGGGTCGTCGCTGGGGCGTACGGCGTGGAGCTCGTCGCCGTCACGGACCCGGAGCGGGACCGCTCGGACCCGGTCGACTACCCCGCCGCGGTGCGCGAGTGGCACGAGGCCCGCGTTGCGGCATACGAGACAGTGCTGCGCGAGCGCGGTGGTGAGGCAGCCTTCCTCGTGTGGGGCGACCCGTCGCTCTACGACTCGACCATCCGCATCGTCGAGGAGCTCGCGACTCGGCTCCCCCTCGACTACGACGTGCTGCCCGGCATCAGCGCACCGCAGCTGCTCGCTGCACGGCACCGCATCGTGCTCCACCCTGTGGGTGCGCCCGTGCACATCACCACCGCGCGGCGGCTGCGCGACGACGTCTCGGCAGGACAGACCAACCTCCTGGTCATGCTGACCTCGTCCCTCGACCTCGCCGGGCTCGAGGACTGGACGATCTGGTGGGGCGCCAATCTCGGCACCCCCTCGGAGGAGCTCGTCGCCGGCCGCGTGGGCGAGGTGCTCAGCGAGCTCGGCGCTGCCCGCGCCCGGGCGAAGGAGTCAGCCGGCTGGGTGATGGACGTCCACCTGCTACGAGCACCGGCATGAGCACCCCATGACCGGACTGCTGGTGGCGGGGACCACTTCGGATGCCGGCAAGAGCGTGGTGACCACCGGCCTGTGCCGGGCCTTCGCTCGCCGCGGGATCAGCGTGGCGCCGTACAAGGCGCAGAACATGTCGAACAACTCGATGGTCTGCGTCGCGGCGGACGGCACTGCGTCCGAGATCGGGCGCGCCCAGTGGGTGCAAGCGCTTGCGGCTCGGGTGACGCCCGAGCCAGCGATGAACCCGGTGCTTCTCAAGCCCGGCTCCGACCGCCGCAGCCACGTCGTACTGATGGGGCACCCGGCGGGCGACGTCTCCTCGTGCGACTGGGAATCCGGGCGACGGCACTTGGCGCGGGCCGCGCACGCGGCGTACGACGACCTGTCGGCGCGCTTCGAGGTCGTCGTCGCGGAGGGAGCCGGCAGCCCGGCTGAGATCAACCTCCGCGCCGGGGACTACGTCAACATGGGGCTCGCCAGTCATGCCGGGCTGCCCACCGTCGTCGTCGGCGACATCGACCGCGGGGGTGTCTTCGCGGCGATGTTCGGGACCGTGGCACTGCTGTCCGCGGCCGATCAACAACTGATCGCCGGGTTCGTCGTCAACAAGTTCCGCGGCGACGTCGACCTGCTGTCGCCGGGACTGGACTCGCTGGAGAGGCTCACCGGTCGACCCGTCTTCGGCGTGCTGCCCTGGGACTCCTCGCTGTGGCTCGACTCGGAGGACGCCCTCGACCTCGACGGCCGGCGGGGAGTCCACGGCGGCGCACGCAAGGTGGCCGTGGTGAGGCTGCCCCGGATCAGCAACTTCACCGACCTCGACGCCCTTGGGCTCGAGCCCGACCTCGACGTCGTCTTCGCTGCGAGCCCACGCGACCTCGCCGATGCCGACCTGGTCGTCCTGCCGGGCACGCGGGCGACCATCAGCGACCTCGCGTGGCTGCATGCTCGCGGCCTGGGCCGCGCGATCATCGAGCACGCGAAGCGCGGTCGACCTGTGCTCGGCATCTGCGGCGGCTTCCAGATGCTGGGGCAGACCATCGCGGATCCGCATGGGGTCGAGGGCGAGCCGGGCATCTGTGTCAAAGGGCTCGGCCTGCTCGATGTCAGCACCGAATTCGCCGTCGACAAGGTTTTGCGACTTCCGGTTGGTACGGCGCTGGGCACGCCGGCCTCCGGCTACGAGATCCACCACGGGCGCATCACCGTAGGCGCCGGACAGCCCTTTCTGGGCGGGGCTCGAGACGGGCTGGTCTTCGGCACGATGTGGCACGGCAGTCTGGAAGGCGACGAGCTGCGCCGGTCCTTCCTCGCCGAGACACTCGACCTGCGTCCATCGGCCGTGTCCTTCCCTGATGCTCGGGAGCGCCGTCTCGACCTGCTCGGCGACCTCGTCGAGGAACACCTCGACGTCGAGGCCCTGCTCGACCTCGCCCACGGCGGTGCGCCGTCCGGACTTCCGGTCCTGCCGCCCGGGGGTGCATCGTGAGGCTGCTCCTGCTCGGCGGCACCAGCGAAGCCCGCGAGCTCGCCGCCGAGCTCGTGGCGGCGGGTCTCGACGTCACCTCCTCCCTGGCCGGTCGCGTGGCCCGGCCGCGGCTGCCGGTCGGCAAGGTGCGCATCGGCGGCTTCGGCGGCATACCCGGAATGCGGGCAGCGCTGGCCGACTACGACGCCGTGGTCGATGCCACCCACCCCTTCGCGCTCGGCATGACGACCAACGCGGCCGCCGCGTGCACTGACCTGCCGCTGCTCCGGCTGGAACGGCCCGGCTGGACGCCGGACCCGTCGTGGTACTACGTCGAGTCACACGCGGACGCGGCCACCACTGCCGCCGATCTGGGAGCGCGACCCTTCCTCACCGTCGGGCGACAGGAGCTCGCTCGGTTCGTCCCGGCGCTCGGCGACCTTCCGGCGCTGGCCCGCGTCGTCGACGTACCCGATCTGTGCCTGCCGCCCGCTTGGGAGCTGATCACCAGCCGCGGTCCCTACACGCTGCCGTCCGAGATTTCGCTGCTGCGCGAGCACGGCACCGATGTGCTCGTCACCAAGGACTCCGGCGGCAGCTACACCTGGCCGAAGCTGGAGGCGGCGGCCGTGCTCGGCGTTGCCGTCGTCGTCGTACGCCGCCCACCAGGACCCGAAGGTGTCCGCACCGTCCACGCCGTCGCCGAGGCCGTGGCCTGGGTCGAGGAGCTGGCATGAAGATCCTGGTCACCGGCGGAGTGCGCTCGGGAAAGTCGCAGCACGCTGAATCGTTGCTGGCCAACGCGCCGTCCGTCACGTACGTCGCCCCCGGGCCGAGCGTCGAGGAGGACTCCGACCCCGACTGGGTCGCCCGGATCGCCGCCCATCGGGCGCGACGCCCTGCCACGTGGGCCACGGTGGAGTCGCGCGACCTCGCATCAGCCCTGCGCCTGGATGGACCGGTCCTAGTGGACTGCCTAGGCACCTGGCTGGCAGGCGTCCTCGATTCGGGCGAACTCTGGGACGCCTCCGCCAAGACGGTCACCTCGACCGTCGACGCCCTGCTCGATGATGTAGTCGCGGCTGTGGCGCTTCGCGACGACGTCGTGCTCGTGACGAACGAGGTGGGGCTTGGGGTCGTCCCCACCCACCGGTCCGGCCGCCTCTTCCGCGACCTGCTGGGCATGGTCAACCAACGGGTAGCCACTGCTTGCGTCGAGGTACACCTCGTGGTCGCGGGTCGGGTGCTCCGGCTGTGACCGCCCTCGTGCTCGTCGGGATGTCGGTCACCGACGTCGACCGCCGCGACGATCTGCTGGCCGCCGCCCGTGACCGTGACGCGACGGTGGCGTTCCTGCAGATGGGCGACCCGCCCCTCTCGCTCGAGCTGACCCGGCTGGCCGATCTCGGGGTCGGCGACATCACTCTCGTCGGGGTCAACCTGGGCCCCCTCGCACCCGCACACTCCTGGCTGCGTCGGATCGCCGGGCACTGGTTTCGCGAACGGGCCGGGCTCCGGCCGACCCTCAACGTCGCCACCCGGCTGGTCAGCTTGTTGGGAGACTTGGACGCGACACTCACCGACTGCAAGCCGATCTCTGGCACCGAACCCGGGCTCACCTCGACTGCCTGGGAGGGCGTGACCGGCCACCGCCGGCAAGTGCTCGTCTGCCGCGGTCCGCGCTGCACCGCTCGGGGCGGTGATGAGACCATGCGCACGCTGATCCTCGCTCTGATGGAGGCCGGGGTCGGCGACAACGACGTCCTAGTCACGCACACCGGCTGCCAGTTCCCCTGCAATCAAGCGCCCGTCGTCAGCGTCCAGCCCGACGACGTCTGGTACGGCGACGTCGACCCCGCCGCCGCGCGCGCCATCGTTACCGGCCACCTCGTCGGTGGCTCTCCCATCGAGAGCCACCGGCTCCCCCGCTGAAGGTTCAGAGGCTGGCGGCGAGTTCCCGGCGATGGGCGAGGGCTGTCTCCCGCGCGTAAAGCCGCGACACCAGGCCGGTCAGCACCACGCCGAGCACGCCCCACATGGTGGCGAGCGTGAGCATCGAGGAGAGTCGGAAGGACCACAACGTGTCGGCCGGGAAGTCACCCAGCTCGCTGACCGGCGCGAACACGAGCGCGGCCACAATCACCACAAGGAGGTACGCCGCGATGCCGGCGACCACCCCGCCGTACGTGCCGATCCGCTCACGTAGTCGGCAGGCGAGGTACGTCGCAAGGACGGCCGAGGCGACGGAAAGCAGCAAGAAGCCGAAGTAGAGGGCGGTTCGGTCACCGATGGTGTCACCGCTGCCGACGGCCGGGGGGGTGGCGGGATACTTCAAGAACGGCACGAGGGCCACCGACACGAAGCCGATCAGCGAGATCACGGCTGTCGACTGACCGGGCAGGAACCGGCCGATCCGTCCGAGGGTGCCGGCGGCGACCAGCGCGACCAGGCCGCCCCACGCGAGACCGATGGTGAGGCTCCCGGTGAGCAGGCCCCAGGTGCGTTGGGTCTCACGGGAGACCTTGAAGACCTCCTCATCCCCGGCCTCGTCAGCCGCGGGACTGTGTGCCTCGGGCTCCTCGCCGTGCGAGTGAGAGTCGGCCGCTCCGGCTTCCTCGAGCGCGATGGCGGCCTCGACGTGAGGCTCACCGACCTGGTAGCCGACGAAGAAGGCTGCCAGGCCGGCAAGGAGGCCGGCGAGGAGGCCGCGGACCAGAAATGCACGTGCGTTCATCAAGATTCCGTTCATGGGGTCGCCAATACCTCACCGGGCGCACTCAAGCGCTCGCCGGACAGTGAGAGGAAAAGGGGTGCTACTCAAGGATCAGTGGCAGGGGTAGCCGAGCAGGTGACGCCCGTCGTGGACCCACTCGTGGATCGCAGTGCCCGCGGGGATCGAGACAGCGCCCTGGTCGGCGCTCACGAAGAAGATGACCAGCGTTCCCAGCAGTCCGTAGAAGAGCGCCCAAGGGGCGAGCTCCCGGAGCGGGATGGTGGGGAGAGCGGGGGCACCGGCGACCGGTGCCGCAACAGAGTGCGACATGTGTCCTCCTCAGGGATACGTGCGTCCCTGGTTGATGGGTTTGGACGACCAATCGGGTCTGACTCCACCGATCAACCCTGAGGCTGAAGCGATGTCACAGTAGCGCGACTGTGCCGGAATTCCACCGGCTTCCTAGTGATCGTTGGCACTCACCCTAGCGGACGGCGAGGGTGTCTGAGCAGCCCGCCGCGGAGCGAAATCAACACAGATGTCAGGGCCGCGAAAGCTCCTACTCGACGCGCCAGCACAGTGGATCGCACGATGTCGTCGGCCCGGGCATCGCGTCCATCCCCCATCACCGCGCGATCCTCGATCCGGTCGCCGTAGTAGGTGTTGGTGCCGCCCAGCCGGACGCCCAGCGCGCCCGCGAAAGCAGACTCCACCACTCCGCCGTTGGGGCTGGGATGGGCGGCCGCGTCCCGGCGCCACGTCGAGGCTGCGACCTTCGCGCGCGACGGCGCCGCCACCAAGGTGAGGAGGCCGGAGAGGCGCGATCCGGGCAGGTTGGCGAGGTCGTCCAGCTTCGCCGAGGCCCACCCATAACTCTGGTATCGAGCATTGCGGTGACCGACCATCGCGTCGAGGGTGTTGACCGCGCGATAGCCGAGGAGTCCCGGAACGCCGCACAGCGCCCCCCACACCAAAGGCGCGACGACGGCGTCGGACGTGTTCTCGGCGACTGACTCGATGACGGCGCGCGAGACCGCCGACTCGTCGAGGACTGCGGTGTCGCGGCCGACCAGGTGGGTGAGTCGCTGGCGCGCGGCCGGCAGGTCGCCGGCGATCAGATGACCGTGTACGGCGCCCGCCTCCCGTTCGAGGGAACGCCCGCCGAGCACGGCCCACGTCGCGATGGCCGTGGCGACGACCCGCGGCGGGCCTCGTCGCTCGAGCATCACCCCGAACGCGACCGCGCCACCGACGAGGAGCGCGGTGTGCGCGACGCCGTGCGTCCGCGAGTCGGCGTACAGGACGCGCTCGACCGCTGCCGCCGTGGTGCCGAAGCCAGCGACGGGGTGGAAGCGTCGCGGGTCACCAAGCATTCGGTCGGCGGTGTAGCCGAGCAGCAGGCCGACAGCGCGGGACTTCATGTGAGGGCCACCAGGATCGCGGCGAGCGCGACCTCGATGCTCGCGCCGAACACGTCGCCGGTGACGCCGCCGAAGCGACGGGTTGTTCGCGCGACTACAGCGAGAACTGCGGCGAGCGCGACGAAGGCAGCGAGCGCTCCGCGCCACCACTCGAGACCGGCCCACGCGCCGGTGACTGCAAGGACGACCGCGGAGAGGGCCCATACGGAGACGGTCACCGGGACGGGCACGGTCTGGGTGTATGTGCTCCCGAGCCCGTCCGCCCGGGCTGCCGGGACACCGCGCGCGCAGCAGACCACGAGAGCCGCGCGGGATGCGCACACCGCGATGCCGGCCAGGATCGCGGCCTGCCACCAGTCGGGCAGGGAGAGTAGGCTCGCCAACCCCGCGACCTGGATCCCGAGCACCAGGACGATCGCCACGACGCCGGCCGGCCCGGATGTGCCGGACTTCATGACGAGCAGCGACCGTTCACGGTCGTAGGAGGCAGCCAGTCCGTCGACGGTGTCCGAGAGCCCGTCTAGGTGGAAGGCACGGTTGCCGAGGGTCACAGCGCCGATGGCGAGCAGCGCGATGACCAGGACAGGAAGCTGTAGCCAGTGACCGGCCAGCGCCACGCAGGTGACCGCGGCACCGAGGGGCAGGACCGCGGCCGGCGCGAGCACCATCGCGGCCGAGGCGCGCCGCCGGTCGACGGTCGTCGGCGGTCGCGCCGGGATCGCGGTGAGCGTCCCGACGGCGAGCCGCCAGGCGTCGAGCATCAGGACACGAGCTCGGAGAGCAGGGCCACGTCGCGCAGCAGCGCGGCAGCGCTGCGAACCACGGGGACGGCCGCGACCGCGCCCGAGCCCTCGCCGAGACGCAGACCGAGGTCTAGGAGCGGCTCCAGTCCCATCTTGGCCAGGGCGAGCGACTGGGCGGGTTCAGTGGAGCGGTGGCCTGCGGCGTACCACCCGACAGCGCCGGGCTCGATGCGGTCGGCGGTGAGCGCGCACGCGACGCTCATCAATCCGTCGAGCAGCACGGGTCGGCCCTCTTGGGCGGCGGCGAGCAGGAAGCCGGTGCTCGCCGCGAGGTCGGCGCTGCCGAGCGCGGCCAGGGTCTCGATCGGGTCCCCGGTCCTGGCACCGGCCCGGGCCAGCGCGGCGTCGATCACGGCCGTCTTGTGGAGCAGCGCCGCGTCGTCGATCCCGGTGCCGCGGCCGACGACCTCGGAGGCGGGCAGGCCGAGGCCGGCGGCGACCATGGCCGCAGCGGGGGTGGTGTTGCCGATGCCCATGTCACCGCTGATCAGCAGCTGGGCACCGGCGGCGATCTCCTCGCGCGCGACGGCGGCTCCCGCAGCCAGCGCGGCGCGCGTCTCGTCGAGGGTGAGCGCGTCCTCGAGGTGGATGGCGCCGCTGCCGCGGCGGATCTTGTGCGCCGTCAGCGCCAACCTGACCCCCTCGTCGAGGTCGTCGAAGTCCTCGTCGACACCGAGGTCGAGCACGCGGACTGCGACGCCGTGGGCCGACGCCAAGGCGTTGACGCCCGCCTTGCCGAACAGGAACGTGCGGACCATCGCACCGGTGATCGCGGGCGAGAACGCCGACACTCCATGGGCTGCGACACCGTGGTCGCCCGCGAAGATGACGAGCCGGACGTTGTCGACGGGCACGGGCGGCACCTGGCCCTGGCAGGCCGCCACCCACACGGCGAGGTCACCGAGCCGGCCGAGAGCGCCGGGCGGTGTGGCGAGCGCGGCCAGCCGCTTGGTGGCGTGGTTGCGGGTGATGTCGGAGGGCGCGGAGACGTAGGCCATGGCGGGGTCCTTCACGAGGTGGGCTGGGGGGTCTGATCGATGGCAGTGAGCAGTCGGTCCGTCATGGGCTCGGGTCGCACGGCGATCCGCGCCCAGGTGGAGTCGAGGCCGGGGAACGTGTCCGCACGGCGTACGGCTATGCCGGCATCACGCAGGGACAGCCGAGCCCCTCCGAGGCGGGCGAGCACGAACGGGGCCGAGGAAGGGACGTGCTCGATGCCGCGCTCGGTCAGGCCGGCGATGAGGTGGTCGCGCCAGCGGCCGATCGCGAGCGCGCGGTCCGTGGCTTCGTCCGCGGCCCGAGCGGTCGAGCACGCGACGAGGGCTGCCACGGCGGGTCCGGCAGCCGACCACGGCGTTTGCAGGCGCGCGAGCTGGTCGACAACCTGCGGGTCGCCCGCGAGATAGCCCGCCCGGACTCCGGGGATCGACCAGTGCTTGGTGAGGCTGCGGATGACGATGACCCCGTCGAGGCGTTCGCGGACGAGCGACTCGACCTCGCCGGGGACGGCGTCCATGAAGGCCTCGTCGACCACGACGAGTCGACCCGGGCGTTGCAGGCTCCGGATCAGCGATGCCGGATGGAGGACTCCCGTCGGGTTGGTGGGATTACCGATCACGATGAGGTCCGCGCCGTCGGGGATCTCCGATGGATCGAGGGTGAGGTCGGACCGGCACAGGACGGTGTCGACGACGTGGCCCGCCTGCTCGAGTGCGGCATGCGGCTCGGTGAACTGCGGGTGCACCACGACCGGGTGCCGCCAGGGTTGCCGCGCGATCAGGGTGAACGCCTCGGCAGCGCCCGCAGTCGGCAACACCTCGCCTACGGGCCGGCCGAGGTGCCGGGCGACGGCGGCCCGTGCCGGCGCTGCGTCCGGATAGGCCGTGTCGTCGATCGCGGCGTGCAGTGCGCGGTCGAGCCAAACCGGTCGTTCCCCGACATACACATTGACCGCGAAGTCAAGGAGCCCGGCGCCGGCCTCGGCATCGCCGTGGTGGCGGAGCGGCTCGACGGGTGGCACGTCGACGACCATCGAGATGTGCGGGGAGGCGTTGTTCGCTGCGTCCGCAAAGCGTTGGGCGAGCACCGGGTGCCCTGCCCAGTGCACGTGCAGGTAGGACGCGTGCCACGTGTCGGTCGAGAAGCCGGTGGGCACTCCGTCGATCTCCCACGCGTCACCGTCACTGGCGACGGATGTCTTATGGAACTCGTGCCCGGTCACCTGCTCGCCAGCCCTGGTGAGCAGCGAGTCGGTGAGCGCCGTCGCGGTCGGGTAGCGGAGCGTCAGCCGATCGCTCATCTCGGCACTGACCGGGACGACACCAGCCATCTCGACGCCGTCAAGGGTCTCGGTGAGGTAGAGCAGCCCGGCACATTCGGCCACCGTCGGAATGCCGGCTGCGACTGCGACTCCCAGGTCGTCGATGAGGCTCCGGTTGGTGGCCAGCTCAGCGGCGTACACCTCGGGAAAGCCGCCACCGAGGTAGATCCCCTGCGTGCCCGCGGGCAGTGCGCGGTCCACCAGCGGGTCGAACGCCACGACCTCGCAGCCGGCTGCCGCCAGCAGCTCCTCGGTCTCGGGATAGCGGAAAGTGAAGGCCCGTCCGCCCGCGACCGCGATGACGGGTCGACCAGGCACCCGGCGAATCTCCGAGGCCGGATCCCACGGCACCCCGTCGAGCTCCGGTGCCAACCGCGCGACCGCCAGCAACCCGTCGAGGTCGAGGTACTTCGCCACTTGCTCGCCGAGCCGCCCGACCAGCGCGACCGAGTCGTGCCGCTCAGCGGCGGGCACAAGCCCAAGGTGCCGCGAGGGCGTAGCCAGGTCCTCGTCGCTGGGTAGCACGCCAAGCACGGGCATCGACAACGCACGTCGGATCTCCTCGACGTTGCGGTCGGAGCCCGCGCGGTTGAGGACGACGCCGGCGATGTCGATGTTCGGGTCGTACGCCGCCATACCCGCCGCGACCGCCGCCACCGAGCGCGACTGGCGGGCGATGTCGAGGACGAGCACCACCGGGGACCGTGTGAGGGCGGCGACGTGGGCGGTCGAGGCGAAACCGTCTGTGCCGAGCCGGCCGTCATGCAGGCCCATCACGCCCTCGATGACCGCGAGATCAGCACCCAGGGCTCCGTGCAGCAGCAACGGCACGATCCGCTCCTCGCCGACCAGGTGCGGGTCGAGGTTGCGGCCGGGGCGGCCCGAGGCGAGGGCGTGGTAGCCGGGGTCGATGTAGTCGGGCCCAACCTTGTGCCCGCTGACTTCGTGGCCGGCGGCGCGCAGCGCGGCCAACAACCCCGTCGCGATGGTGGTCTTGCCCTGCCCGGTCGAGGGGGCGGCGACCACGAGCCGCGGCAGGCTCACCACTCGATGCCCTTCTGTCCCTTCTGGCCGGCGTCCATCGGGTGCTTGACCTTGGTCATCTCGGTGACCAGGTCGGCGATCTCGATCAGCCGGGGGTCGGCGTTGCGGCCGGTGATGATGACGTGCTGGAAGCCGCTTCTCGTGCGCAGCGTCTCGACCACGTCGTCGACATCGACCCAGCCCCACTTCATCGGGTAGGTGAACTCGTCGAGGATCAGCAGGTCGTGCGTCTCCGCAGCGAGTCGTCGCTTGATCTCCTGCCAGCCCTCGACCGCCGCCGTTTGGTGGTCCTCGGCGTCGCCCTGCTTGCGGGTCCACGACCAGCCCGACCCCATCTTGTGCCACTCGACCGGACCACCCTCGCCGGTCTCCTCGTGAAGCCGGCCGAGCCGCTCGAGCACGGTCTGCTCGCCGATGCGCCACTTGGCGGACTTGACGAACTGGAAGACCCCGATCCGCCAGCCCTGGTTCCAGCCGCGAAGCCCGACCCCGAAAGCCGCGGTCGACTTCCCCTTGCCGTCGCCGGTGTGCACCATCACCAGCGGGCGGTTGCGGCGCTGACGGGTGGTGAGCCCGTCGTCGGGGATGACGGTCGGCTGACCCTGGGGCATCAGGCCACCCCCTGCCCGAAGAGGTTGAGCGCGGTGTGGCTGCGGACGGCGCCGGTCAGTGCCTCGGCGCTCACCTCGGCGACCGGCAGGTGCTCAGCGCTGAGCACCTCGGCGAGCCGCACAGCGAGCCCGAGCCGCAGCGGGCCGACCTCGGAGTCGATGACGACAGTGGTGATGCGCAGGCCAGCAACGTGCTCTGCGGCGCGCATCGAGCGGGCGACCGCATCGGCGCCGTCGGTGGCCCGACCGTCAGTGACCACGACCAGGAGCGGTCGCAGCCGTGGATCGCGCAGTCGCTCCCGGTGCAGCACCTTCACCGCCTCGAGGAGACCCGCCGCCAATGGTGTCCGGCCTCCGGCCGGCAGCTCTTCGAGCCGCGCCGCGGCGATCTCGACCGAGTGCGTGGGCGGCAGGACGAGCTCGGCGTCCTGCCCGCGGAAGGTGATCAGTCCGACCTTGTCGCGCCGGCGATAGGCGTCCATCAGCAGCGAGAGGACGGCGGTCTTGACCTGGGTCATCCGGCGACGCGCAGCCATCGACCCTGAGGCGTCCACGCAGAAGAGCACGAGGTTGGCCTCGCGTCCCTCCCGCACGGCGACCCGCAGGTCCTCCGCCCGCACGTCGACGCGACCGCTGGTCCGCCCCCGCGCCGGCTGCTGGCCGGCGGCCGCGAGCAGCGTCTCGACGAGGTGTAGTGAGCCGCTGTCGCCGCGGGTCGCACCGACGCGTCGACCCGTGCGTGCCAGCGCCCGGCTGCGCCGGCCGGCAGCCCCCTCCCCCAGCCCCTGGACGGTGAGCAACCTGGGGCGGTAGGCCGCTGCGGCGCCCACCACCGAGCCGGGACCCTGCTCGGGTGCGGGGGCCGGAGCAGGGCCCGGCCGCGGCAGCTCGGCGTCGGGGTCATCGGGGTCGCGCGACGGGTCGGACTCGCCCACAGGCGAGTCCGACCCGTCATCGGCGTCATCGGGCAGGCCACCCTCGGCTCCATCGTCGGTAGCCGGAGGCCGGGTCGGCTCGTCCGGTGCCCGCCCCTCGGGCGGTTCGGGCGGCAGCTCGTCGTCGCCGAGCACCTGGTCGAGCAGATCCTCGTCGAGTCCGGGGGCGTCGAACGGGTTGCGGCGCCGGCGGTGCGGAAGCGACAGGAGCGCGGCGCGACGGATGTCCTTGCGCGTCACCTCGTCGCGGCCGGCCCACGCGGCGTGCGCGACCGCGGTCCGGGCGGTGACGACGTCCGCGCGCAGACCGTCGACCTCGAAGGCCGCGCAGACCTCGGCGATCTTGAGCAGCGCGACATCGGTCAGCCGCACCTTGACGGCGCGCTCGCGCGCCGACTCGATGCGCTCGGTCAGCGACCGGTCGAGGTCGCGGTAGCGTTCGGTGAAGGCGGCCGGGTCGCCGTCGTAGGCCATCCGGCGGCGTACGACCTCAGCGCGCAGCGAGGGCTCGCGCGGCGCCGCCACCTCGACCGTCAGGCCGAACCGGTCGAGCAGCTGGGGGCGGAGCTCCCCCTCCTCGGGGTTCATGGTGCCGATGAGGACGAAGCGGGCGGCGTGCTCCACCGAGACCCCGTCGCGCTCGACGGTCACCTGGCCCATCGCCGCCGCGTCGAGCAGCAGGTCGACGAGGTGGTCGTGGAGCAGGTTGACCTCGTCGACGTACAAAATCCCGCGGTGCGCGCGAGCGAGCAGTCCGGGCTCGTACTCCACCTTGCCATGGGAGAGTGCTCGCTCCAGGTGCAGCGAGCCGAGCACGCGGTCCTCGGTGGCGCCCACCGGCAGCTCCACCAGCCGGACCGCTCGGGTGTGCACCTCCGCGTCGCCGGCGAACGGACCGTCGGGCGAGGTGGCCGCCGGGTCGTCGGGGTCGATTGAGAACCGGTCGGCGGCATAGACCTCGACCGGCGGGAGCACCGCGGCCAGAGCGCGCACGGTGGTCGACTTGGCCGTTCCCTTCTCGCCGCGCACCAGGACACCACCGATCTCGGGGGTGATCGTGGTGAGGACGAGAGCGAGGCCCATGTCGTCGAGGGCGTCGGCCTCGCAACCGAGGACGGCAGAAAATGGGTAGTGCTGTGGCATGTGAGGCTCCCGCTCGCTTCGCCATCGATCCTGTGCAATCGACATGGTCTGACGCGAGGCCGGTCTTCGGACTTGTCGGGTCCCAACTCGTTCAAGGGCCTGATTTACCGCAGCGGGCCTGTGCCGGTCTCTCACCGGCTTCCCAGATTCTCCCCGCCGACCATGGCTCACCGTTTCCGATGGACAGGCCGTTGGGGCACCTCGTGCCTGCGGTGACGATAGCGTGCTTTCTCGTGCCCGACTCGACTCCCCCACCGACGACGCCAACCGACAAGGTCGTCACGGTCGTCGGGATCGGCGCCGACGGCTGGTCGGGACTCCCCGATCCCCTCCGCGAGACCGTCCTGCAGGCTGCCGTCGTCGTGGGCGGCGAGCGCCACCTGGCATTGCTCCCCGACGTCGCCGGGCAGCGGCGACTGGCGTGGCCGGCCCCTCTGCGCGTGGGCCTGCCCGACTTCGTGGCGGACCTCGGCACATCGCCCGTGGTCGCCCTCGCGTCCGGCGACCCGCTCGTCTCCGGCATCGGCGCGACCCTGATCGAGGTCCTGGGTCGCGACCGCGTCCTCATCCATCCGGCCGTCTCGTCGGTCGCGCTGGCCCGAGCCCGGCTCGGCTGGCCCGCGGAGTCGTGCGCCGTGATCAGCCTCGTCGGTCGAGACATCGCACTGGTGCGCCGCGAGCTGGCGCCGGCACGCCGCGTCCTGGTGCTTTCGTCCGATGAGCACACACCCGCCCGGGTCGCGACCCTGCTGACGGAGGTGGGGTATGGCGGAAGCGTGCTCCACGTCCTGGGTCAACTCGGCGCCCCGGACGAGTCGCACATGAGCGGCACGGCGGCCGGCTGGTCCGCTACGTCACCTCGCCTGCACGTGCTGGCGCTCGAGCTGGCCGGCCCGTCCGTGGCCGGCTGGGCGACCGGCCTGTCCGACGACGCCTTCGAGCACGACGGCCAGCTCACCAAGCGCGACCTGCGGGCCGCCGCCCTGGCGAGGCTCGCACCGGTGCCCGGCGAGCACCTGTGGGACGTCGGCGCCGGCGCCGGCTCGATCGGCATCGAGTGGATGCGCGCCCACCCCACCTGCCGCGCGACCGCCGTCGAAGGCAACGACGAGCGCGCCGCTCGGATCGCCCGAAACGCGGCCCGGCTGGGCGTGCCCGGCCTCGCGGTGGTCACTGGGCGCGCCCCGGCCGCGCTCGACGGGCTCCGCCCGCCCGACGCGATCTTCGTCGGCGGCGGCGCCACGGCACCCGGCGTGCTCGACGCGTGCCTGGCCGCGCTGGCGCCCGGCGGCCGGTTGGTCGTGCACGGTGTCACGATCGAGACCGAGCAGCTGCTGGCACAGGCCTACTGCGAGCACGGCGGCGAGCTGACCCGGATCGCGGTAGAGACCGCGGCGCCGGTCGGCCGGTTCACCGGCTGGGCGCCGGCCCGCACGGTCACCCAGTGGGCCTACACCCGCGGCTGATATCGCTCCTCGTGCAGCACCTCGGCAAGCGGCGACCGGTGCCGCCAGCCGAACCGCTCCAGGTCCGGCACCTCGGGTAGGTGGCCGACCGCCCCGACGCACAACCAGGCCACGGGTCGGACGCGGGCCGGGAAGCCGACCAGCTCGCGCAGGAACTCCTCGCGGTAGAAGCTGACCCACCCGACGCCAAGCCCCTCGGCGGTCGCCGCGAGCCAGAGGTTCTGGATGGCGCAGACGACCGAGTAGAGCCCGGCGTCGGCGATGGCGTGGCGCCCCAGGACGTGGGACCCACCGCGGCTGGGGTCGTAGCCGACGACGACGCCGAGCCCGGACTCGACGATCCCCTCGACCTTGATCCGGGCGAAGGTCTCCGCCCGCTCACCCTCCAGTGACCCGGCGAAGACCTCGCGCTCGCGTGCCACGTGGGCGCGGAAGGCCGCAAGAGTCTGCGGAGACCGGACGAGCACGAAGTCCCACGGCTGGCTCATCCCGACGCTGGGCGCGCAGTGCGCCGCCGCCAGGACCCGCTCCAGCGCGTCCTGGTCCACCGGCTGCCCGGTGAACTCGCTGCGGGTGTCGCGCCGCCGGTTGATCACGTCGTAGAGGTCGTTCACTGCTTGCTGCTCCGCTCGCGCCCTGCGGCGTACAGGAAGGACTCGCCGCCCGGACGCGGATCGAGCGCCCGCCCGACGAGGATTACCGCGGCCATCCTCAATCCTGCCTCCTCGACCAGGTCGGCGATGGTGCCGACGGTCCCGCGCAGCACCTGCTCCCCGGGCTGGCTGGCACGGTGGACAACGGCGACCGGGCAGTCGGCGCCGTACTCGGCCTCGAGCTCGACCATCAGCTCACGTGTCCGGGTGATGGCGAGGTGCAGCACCAGGGTGGCGCCGGTCGCGGCGAACGCCGCCAGCGACTCGCCGACGGGCATAGCGGTGGACCTGGCCTGCGTGCGGGTCAGCACGACCGACTGGGAGATGAGCGGCACCGTCAGCTCCCGGCCGACGAGCGCGGCGGCCGCGGCGTAGGCCGGGACCCCGGGCGTGACGTCCCACGAGACCCCGGCAGCGTCGAGGCGCCGGGTCTGCTCGGCCAGGGCGGAGTAGACCGACAAGTCGCCCGACGCGAGGCGGACGACGTCCCGGCCCTCACGGTGGGCCTCGACGAGCCGCTCGGTGATCTGGTCGAGGTCGAGGTCCTGGGTGTCGACCAGGGCCGCGTCGGGACTGACGTGGCCGAGCACCTCGGGGTCGAGGTAGCTGCCCGGGAACAGGACCACGTCGGCGGTGGCGAGCAGCCGGGTTGCACGAACGGTCAGCAGGTCGGCGGCCCCGGGGCCGGCGCCCACGAAGTGAACGGTCATCAGGCCTCCACAAATCGGGGGGTCCAGACACCCGCGGGACTGACGCGGGTGCTCTCGGCGCCGACGATGAGCAGGCACTTCATGTCGATGCTCTCCGGGTCGAGCTCTGCGAGCGTGGTCACGGTGAGGGACTCCTCGTCCCGGCCGATGTCGCGGCCGACGACCACGACGGTCTCGGGCTTGCGGTGCTCCAGCAGCACGCGCTGCGCGGTCGCGACCTGCTCGGTGCGCGAGCGGGAGGCCGGGTTATAGATCGCGAGCACCAGGTCGGCCTCGGCGATCGCGCGCAGCCGGCGCTCGACCACCGGCCACGGCTTGAGCCGGTCGGAGAGCGAGACCACGGCGAAGTCGCCACCGATCGGGGCACCGGCCCGCGCCGCCACCGCCTGCACGGCGCTGACGCCCGGCAGGACGCGGATCGGAACGTCGGCGTACGCCGGGTCCTCGGCCGCCTCGAAGACGGCCGCGGCCATCCCGAAGACGCCCGCGTCGCCGCCCGAGACGACCGCGACCTTCTCCCCCGACCTCGCCAGGTCGAGGGCGAGCCTGGCCCGGTCAACCTCGACGGTGTTGCCCGAGGAGTGCCGGGTCAGCCCCGCACGCTGCGGTACCCGCTTGATGTACGGCCCGTAGCCGACGACGTGCGAGACCCTCGCCAGAGCCTCGCTCACTTCGGGTGTCAGCCAGGCGTCGGGGCCGGGGCCGAGACCGACGACGAGGAGCTCGGCAGCGCCGCTCGTCGCGAGAGTGAGTTCCTCGGCCACCGCCGAGGTGTGGCGCGAGCGGGACCCGTTGAGGGAGTCGCCGGTGACCACGATGAGGGAGAAGTACGGCACCGACTCGGGGTCCACCTCGGCCACGGGCAACCAGCGCTGCTCGGGCATCGACGCGCGCTCGACGTAGAGCGCGTGGTCCAGCCGACCGGCGGCCTCGAGCGCTCGGCGTACGGCGGGGAAGGTGCGGCCGAGCTTCATGATGATCGCGGCGTCGGTGTCGGCCAGGCGGCGCGCGAGCTCGGGCTCGGGCATCGTGCCCGGGAGCACCGTCAGGACGTCGGTCTGCCGGACCAGCGGGCTGGCGGCGGCGGCGGTCGCGGCCACGAACGCGGGCACGCCGGGGACGATCTCGGTCGGGAAACGCTCGGCCAGCCGATCGTGCATGTACATAAAGGAGCCGTAGAACAGGGGATCGCCCTCGGCGAGCAGGACCACATCGCGCCCGGCGTTGAGGTGGTCCGCGAGCCGGACCGCGGACTCCTCGTAGAAGTCCGCGAGCGCGCCGGCGTAGCCGCCCGGGTGGTCGGTAGCTCCGGTGGTCACGGGGTAGGTCAACTGCTCCTCGACCACGCCCGCGGGGAACAGTCCGCGAGCGATGCGGCGGGCGTTCGACTCCTTGCCGACGCCAGCGTGGAAGGCGATCACGTCGGCCCGCTCGATCAGCCGGGCGCCCTTACGGGTAATCAGTTCGGGGTCGCCGGGTCCGACGCCCACGCCGTAGAAGTGGCCGGTCTTCATTCCTTCTCCTGCGCGAGTGCGTTGAGCGCGGACGAGGTCATCGCCGAGCCGCCTCGGCGGCCGCGGACGGTGACGTAGGGGATGTCGATCCCGTGCTCGGTATTCAGGTCGATCAGTGCCTGCTTGGACTCGGCGGCGCCGATGAAGCCGACCGGGCAGCCGACGATCGCGGCCGGCCTGGGGCCGCCGTCGAGGATCAGCTCGAGCAGGTGGAACAGCGCCGTCGGGGCGTTGCCGATCGCCACCACGGCACCCTCGAGATGGGGCTCCCACAGCGAGACGGCCGCGGCGGTGCGGGTCGTGCGCCACGACCGCGCGAGGTCCAGGACTCGCTCATCGTTGAGGAAGCACAGCACGTCGTTGTCCCTCGGCAACCGGCTCCGGGTCACCCCGGTGGCGACCATCGTGGCATCGCACAACATCGGCGCCCCGGCCTCAAGCGCGGTCCGCGCGGCCGCAGTCAGTCCGGGGTGGACGACGAGATCCTGGGCCAGGTCCACCTGTCCGCTGCCGTGGATCATCCTGACCGCGAGCTTCTCGGCCTCGGCGGGCACCCCGGAGAGGTCGGCCTCGCGCCGGATCGTGGCGAACGAGTCGAGGTAGATGTCCGGCCCGACGTCGACGTAGTCGTAGTGCCGGCGCGGGCGTCGCAGCTCTGCCGTCGTCTCGTTCATGTGTTCTCCTGGGGGACGAGGACGCCACGCCATGGGGTGATCACGACGTCGGCGACACCGGCGGTCAGCCCGGCCACGGTCCGCCGGTCGAGGCCAGCAGTGACCTCGACGTGCCGGCCCCCCGGCACGTCGCCGAACGGCAGGGGTGGTGCGGCCTCCGGCAGACGTGGGTCGGGGTCGTCGGGACGCACGAGCGGTTCGACCAGCTCGACGACGTGCCATGGCGCCGTGGGGCCTTCGCCTCGGCGTACGGCGAACTCGTGGGCCAACGCCGCGACCCGCTGGGCGACGGTGTCGATGGGGACCACGGGGCCGAGCCCGTCGCCGACCCGGAGCTGGGCCGACTCCTTGTCGAGGACGATCAACCCGAGGTCACAACCCCGGTCGACCAGGTCGCCGCGGCCGTCGTCGAGCACGAACAGAAATCGGCCGGGCAGCATCGCGAGGCCCGGGTCTCCGCACAGCCGCGCGTCCAGGTCGGCGGCCACCGGTCGGAGATCGACGACACCACCAGCCAGACCGGTCTGCGGAGACATCATGACGTTGCGGGCCAGCTCGTGGGTGCGGGTCGGCAGCAGACCGGTCGCCTCGATCGCCGCGATCACCTCGGGTGCGAGGGCTCCGTCAGTGCCGGGCAGGGCGCGCACCTGAAGGTTGGCGCGAGACGTGACGTGGACCCGAGCGTCGCCGTACTGCTCCGCCACCTCGACCAAGGCACGCAGCGACGCCGACGACACCCGGCCGCCGATCAGGCGCAGGCGGACGAGCAGTCCGTCGTCGGCGGGCCACGGCCGCATCGCGCCCGGACAAAGGTCGCCTCGGCTGCGGGTGCTGGACACTGCTTTCGCCTGTCTGGTCAGGGCCCGTTCGCGGGACCACTCTCGACCTGGCGGCGATTGCCGCTAGGGCCAGCAGGTCTTCGGACTCGGGATCAATCGGGACGGCGCGCCTTCCCGGAGCCGGTGCTCCAGTGGCTGCCACCTCCGGAGAGGCAGCGTGCTCCGCCCGTCACCCTCACCGCTGCGCGTCAGCCCCGGATTCGCACCGGGTTCCCTGACTCCACGTTGCTCGGAGTACGACTGGCCCGACGAGGGTAGCGCGCCGGCGCCACACCACCTCGGGAGGTCCCACCTAGGAACCCGCGTCATCCTGCTCATCCAGGACCACGAGGTACGCGTCCTCAACGCCACCACCGGCGAACTCCTCCGAGCTCACCACCGACACCAACAAGACCTACCAACCCCAGTCATAGCCCGAGTTCCCTGCTCGACGTTGTCGCGAGCGCCTCAAGGGGGCGGATGTAACGGTTCACGAGCACGGTCAGGTCCCTGTGGCGGGTCTGGGCCGCGATCCGATCGAGAGGCACGCCTCCCAATGCTGCGGCGGTGGCGTGGCCGGCGCGTAGGGAGTGGGCGGCGATCCGGGTGCCGTCGAGGCCGGCGGCAACGGCTCGGGCGCGGAGCATACGGGCGACGACGTGCCCGGACAGCGGCTCAAGACTGACCGAGCTCGCCCAGATCCGAGTGAACAGCGCGCCCGGCGTCTCGCCCCTCATGGCCTGCCAGGCACCGAGTGCTGCGACGGGGTCGGTGAGCGCGTGTTGTCCGTGGGCGACCGCGACGACCTGGCCGTGGCCTTCCTGGTCCATCTTGGACTTGCGAATGTTGAGCAGCAGCCCGGCGGGCTTGGGCTCGACATCGGCGAGCGTGAGCGCGACGATCTCTGCGCGGCGCATGGCGGAGGCGTAGCCGAGCAGGATGATCGCGGTGTCGCGGATGCCGATGGGGGTGGTGCGGTCGATGCTCCCGAGGATCTGGCGGATCTCGTTCACGGCGAGAGGGCGAGCCAGGCGCCGTGGTGCCGCGCCGTAAATGCGCATCAGTCCGCGGCGTACTTGCCGGACGGCTTCGGAGGCGACGGGGTCCTCGGCGCCAGTCATGCGGTGGACGTGTCGAATGGCGGTGCAGGACATGTCGAGGGTGCCGGTCGCTTTGCCTGCTTCGGCACGTTCGGTCAGGTAGGCGCACAGCGCAAGTGGGTCGCCGGGCAGTGCCGGGATGCCGCGGGCGGCACACCAGCGTTCCCACTGGCTCCACACGTTGGCGTAGACGGTGCGAGTGGCCTCGGTGCGCGCGGCGCTTATGGCCACTGCGATGCGCGCGGCGTCAGCCTCGGTCAGACCGGACGGAAGGCCGGTGGCGGTCTCGAAGGAGGGGTGGGCATGGGAGCTGGCGCTGGCCGGAAGGGCGGCGCTCATCCAAGTGGTCATGCTGGGGTTGTAGCGGTCGGCTCGGTTACGCAAGCGCCACGGCCGGCGCGACGGAACCGGCGACGTCACACAAGGCTGACTTTGTGATGACCGAGTCAAGTTAGAAAGCTTTCAGGCTCGGTTCCCCAGAGGGAACCGAGCCTGAATTTTGTAGCGGGGGCAGGATTTGAACCTGCGACCTCTGGACGCCGTCGAGGGCGTCGCGACTACTTCGGTCCTGGATCGGAAGCTACCGATTCGCACGGTGTGGTGAGGGATGCGCCCTCGCGTCCGATCTCAGGATACCCGCCTGGCACCGAGTAGCGCGGGCCCAATGTGGACCGTAAGTGGTACCGGGTCGAATCCCCTGTCAGCCTTCGGCGGGCGCTCCGCGAGCATCGCGCTGGCCACGGTCGTAGGCCTCAATCCCGCCCTCGAACCAACAGTGCGTCGCTAACTGGATGAACGCGGCGTCTACGCCGAGAGCGTCGACGTTCTTGCCAGCGTCGTGCAGCAACGCGGCCAGCATCGGGTTGTCCGGGCTTGGCCACGGCGGCTCAGGCATCTTCGCCGCTCGCGGAGTCGGCCAACTCCCGTCGCATGTCCTGCTCCCAGGTGTAAGTCTCAGCCTCTACCCACGGATCCTGCTCGGTCACAGCTTCAGACTGCCACGACCCACCCACCTCGCGACCGCGACGGGCGAAGTCCGGGTGAGTGCGACCTTCGCGGCTACTAGACGATTCCCGTAGGGCCGGTGTCTGGCCAGACTCGGTCCAGGTGATCGGCGGGGAGCTCTCCACGCGGCTGCCCACCGGCTGTTCTGGTGTGGCTCACTATCGGTCTGCAGCCCGCCGATCACCGTGACGAGGCATGGCTCAAGAAGGGACTGCCCTGCTCGTAGTAGCAATGCCCACTGGCGGCGGCGATGACGCCGACCGCGGGACCGCACCTCGAGCGACCTTCTTCCTTGATCACGACAGCGCTTCGGTGCGCGACTTCACCGAGCAGGTGATCGCCGGCGCGTCGAGCCCTCGTGAGCGAGCGAGCCTCCTCTTCGCAGCGGTCCGGGACAGGGTCTGGTACGACCCCTACTCGGTGTCCCGAGATCCTGCGCACTACCGGGCGAGCTACGTGCTCGAGGCGGGCCGCGCCTACTGCGTTCCCAAGGCGGTGCTTCTGACCGCGGTGCTGCGGGCCGTGGGCATCCCCGCCCGGCTGGGCTTCGCTGACGTCCGCAACCACCTGCAGACCGACACCTTACGGGCCGTCATGGGTGGCACGGACCTGTTCGTGTACCACGGGTACTGCAGCGTCCACCTCGACGGGCGATGGATGAAGGCGACGCCGGCCTTCAATGTCGAGCTGTGCGAGCGCTTCGACGTGCCCCCGGTGGACTTCGACGGACAGAGCGACGCGCTCATGCACGCCTTCACCCTCCGACGGCACCCGGCACATGGAGTACGTGCGGGACCACGGCAGCTTCGACGACCTCCCGCTGGACCGGATCCAGACGGCCCTCGAGCAGACCTACGGCCGCATGGCCCCCGGCGTCGGGCTTGCCGACGACGCCTTCATTGGTCCTGGGAACGCCGGGGAGGCCGGCGAGCATGCACCCGTGGACCCGTCAGGAAGCTCGGACTGAGCACTCTCGCCTCAACGGACCTCGTGCTCACGTCGGAAGTGGCTCGGTGAGCTGCCGGTCCATTTCTTGAAGGCGTGCGAGAAGTTGGTGAGATCGCTGTAGCCCAGCTCGTTGGCGACCTCGCCGACCGACGTGGAGGGGTCGAGAAGCCGCTTCCTGGCGCGGTCGACCATCGACTGCTGCAGCAGCTCGCGGAAACTGGTCCCCTCAGCGGCGAGGCGCCGTTTCAGGGTGCTCGAGGACATCGAGAACTCGTCCGCGACGGACTGGATCGTCCTTGCCCCGGACCCGTCGTCGAGCAACGCCCAGACTCTGCGGGTGAACTCCGGGGTGTCGGCTCGGCACGCGAGCGCCTGCTGGAGCTCGGTGACGGCGAGTTCGTAGGAGATCGGGTCGGGGAAGCGGCAGGCAGCCTGAAGCGTCCTCGCGGGCATGTGCAGGTAGGAGAAGGGGGCGTCGAACTCGAGCCGGGACCGGCTCGCGGCCTCTCGGGGTAGCACGCTCGGCTCCGGCCAGTGGCTGTGCATGGTTGCCTCCGAGGCCTCGACGACCACCAGGTCGATCAGCCGTAGGAGTGCCAGTCCGCAGTAGGTGACGACCAGACAGTCGAGATCGGGGTCGCCTGCGTTCCCCGACAGCCGGATCGTCAGGTCGTCCTGCTGCGGTTGGAACTGCGTGGTGACCGCGTTGGTGATCAAGGGCAGATAGGTCAGCAGCTCCACGACTTCTTCGACGGTGCACGCGCTGACCAACGGGACACTCAACGGTCCGAAGGATGTGAGCTGCGCGTGTTCTGCGCAGGCGATCCCGAGCCGGGTGGCCTGCTCGATGTCGAGGTCGGGATAGACCTCGCGGAACCATCGCAGCGGTGCCTCGCCCTGGGTCCGGATGAGAGCCAGCTCACCGGTTCCCTCGCGCGCCATGATGACGCGAAAACGCTCGACGGCGTCCGCGTCGATCGCCGGACTGCTCAGCAGTTGCACGAAGGCCAGCGACGGGACGCCTGGCTCGTCTGTCCTCACAGGCAATCCTCACGTGATCCGAATTCACAACATACTGACACGATACGACATGGCTTTGCCGGGGACAGTCGACAACAATCATCATCGAAACGTCTATCCGGTAGGCAAAGGTAGGAGAATTGTCGATGGCAGTGGTCACCTTCATGTCGCACGATGGGGAGCAGCACGAGGCCCCGCTCGAGGAGGGCAGCTCGCTGATGCAGGTGGCGACGAACAACGCCATCCCGGGCATCGATGCCGACTGCGGCGGCGAGGCCGCATGCGGCACCTGCCACGTGATCGTTGATCGCGCCTGGGCCGACAAGGTCGGCCGGTCCGGTCCCGAGGAGGAGGAGATGCTGTCGATGAACCCCGAGCGACAGCCGACGTCTCGCCTGTCGTGCCAAGTCAAGGTCTGCAAATCGTGGGACGGCTTGACGGTGCAGTTGCCCGAGTTCCAGATGTAGCAGGAGGGTCAAGCCCGATGAAGTTCCCAGAAGTGAAGATCCCAGAAACAGTGAAAACGAAGGTGGAGTCCGCCATCCCCCTGGAGCGACAGATCCAGGGCGCGCGCCTCTACGACAAGGGCCGGCGTTGGGTCACCGGCGCGAACGGGCCGATGTTCGTCGAGGCCCGGATCCCGCCGGTCGAAGAGGTCCCCCTCGCCGAGATCGACCTCAGCAACCCGTTCCTCTACCGACAGGGGCGGTGGGCGTCCTACTTCGAACGTCTGCGCAACGAGGCTCCGGTCCACTACCAGCCCCACAGTCCCTTCGGCCCGTTCTGGTCGGTGACGCGTCACGCCGACATCATGGCGGTGGACAAGAACCACGAGGTCTTCTCCGCCGAGCCTCTCATCGTCATCGGAACACCCCCGCGGTTCATGGACGTCGCGATGTTCATCGCCATGGACCCGCCCAAGCACGACATACAGCGGCGCGCCGTACAAGGTGTCGTCGCACCGAAGAACCTCCACGAGATGGAGGACCTCATTCGCGAGCGCGTCAGGGACGTCCTGGACAACCTGCCCGTCAACGAACCGTTCGACTGGGTGAGCACGGTGTCGATCGAACTGACCGCCCGCATGCTGGCCACGCTGTTGGACTTCCCCTTCGAGGAGCGGCACAAGCTCGTCGAGTGGTCGGACCTGGCAACCTCGATGGAGCAGACCAACGGCGGCCCGGCCACTACCGACAACGACGAGCTGTTCCGGGGCATGCTCGAGATGGCGCGAGGACTCACTGAACTCTGGCACGACAAGGCCGCCCGGCTCGCGGCCGGCGAAGAGCCCGGGTTCGACCTGGTCACGATGCTGCAGAGCGATGAGAGCACCAAGGACCTGATCAAGCGTCCGATGGAGTTCATCGGCAACTTTGTTCTGCTGATCGTGGGCGGCAACGACACCACACGCAACTCGATGAGCGGCGGAGTTCTTGCACTCAACCAGTTCCCCGACCAGTTCGAGAAGCTCAAGGCCAATCCGGACCTGATCCCGAACATGGTCTCGGAGATCATCCGCTGGCAGACGCCGCTCGCGTACATGCGGCGGATCGCGAAGACCGACACCATGCTGAACGGTCAGTTCATCCGCAAGGGCGACAAGGTGGTGATGTGGTACGCGTCCGGCAACCGCGACGAGACGGTGTTCGAGCGGCCGGACGAGCTGATCATCGACCGTCGCAACGCCCGCAACCACATCGCTTTCGGCTTCGGCGTGCATCGGTGCATGGGCAACCGGTTGGCCGAGCTGCAGCTGCGGATCCTCTGGGAGGAGCTGCTCCCGCGCTTCGAGAGGATCGATGTGGTCGGTGAGCCGCAGTACGTGCAGTCCAACTTTGTTCGCGGCATCAGCAAGCTGATGGTCGAGCTCACCCCCAAGGGCAGCGGATGAGCTCAGGGCGCGCGGTGGTGGTCGGCGCCAGCCATGCCGGGGTGCAGCTGGTCACCAGCCTCCGCCGAGAGGGTTGGTCGGGTGAGATCGTGCTGGTCGGTGACGAGTCGGCGCTGCCGTACCAAAGGCCTCCGTTGTCGAAGGCATATCTGGCCGGGAAGTGCTCGCTGAAGGAGCTGGCCATCCGGTCGGAGGACTTCTACGTCAAGCAGGACGTCGAGCGCGTGACTGCCAGCGTGCAGGAGATCGACCGGCCGGCGGGCGAGCTCGTGCTCGGCACCGGGGACCGCTTGTCCTATGACGCTCTTGCTCTGTGCACGGGAGCGCACCCCCGACGTCTCCGCGCCGAGGGTGCCGACCTCGACGGGGTGCACTACCTGCGTCAATCGTCGGGGGTGGAGCGGATCCGCGAGGACGCGATCCCCGGGCGCAACGCCGTCATCGTGGGTGGTGGGTACATCGGGCTGGAGACCGCCGCCTCGCTGCGCTCGTTGGGCCTCCACGTCACGGTCCTCGAGGCCGCAGACCGGGTCCTCGAGCGGGTCACTGCCCCTGAGGTGTCGGCCTTCTTCACACGGATCCACCAAGAAGAGGGCGTCGACGTGAGGACGAACGCCTCGGTAGAGGCCCTGGTCGGCGACACCCGCGTGCGAGAGGTGGTGCTGGCCAGTGGCGAGTCGGTCCAAGCGGACTTTGTGATCGTCGGGATCGGGATCGAGCCGACCACCGAACTCGCCGAGGCAGCCGGCCTGGTCGTGGACGACGGGATCCTCATCGACGCCCACGCCCGCACCAGTGACCCTGACATCGTGGCGGCCGGGGACTGTACGTCGCAGGACATCCCCCGCTACGGCCGACGAATCAGGCTGGAGTCGGTCCCGAGTGCAGTGGAGCAGGCCAAGGTGGCAGCGGCGACTATCTGTGGAAATGACAAGGAGGTGGCGGCGCTCCCGTGGTTCTGGTCGGACCAGTATGACCTCAAGCTCCAGATCGCGGGACTCAACACCGCCTATGACGACATCGTCATGAGCGGTGACCCGACCCGTGACCGCGACTTCACCTGCTACTACCTCCGGAAGGGCGAGCCGATAGCTGCTGACTGTGTCAACCGTCCCCGGGACTTCATGACCACCAAACGCATGCTCACCCAGGGGACTGCGGCCGACATGGCCGCCCTGACAGCGGAGGTGGCGGTGTGAGAAGCCGCAGTGACCGCTGGTCGTGGTCACCATCGAGCCATTGCCCGCCGAGGTGAGCAAGGATGGCTTGGAGGTCGACGGTCTGGACGGCGATGGGAGTCCTGCGTATCGTTCCGGACTTGCGTGACTCGGGTCGGTCCGCGGGCGCGAGAGGCGTCCCCAGAGACGCCCGCGGGCCTGCGTGGTGGCTGGCGTTGCTCGTCTGCAAACCGCTGCTGCTGCTGGGCAGGAGAGCGGACTGGCGCGGTACGGAGCGCCTGCCCGGGTCGGGAGGCGCGGTGCTGGCGGCCAACCATGTCTCCCAGGCCGACCCGCTGTTCCTGGGGGAGATGATCCTCGCCCAGGGCCGGACCCCCCGGTTCATGGCCAAGGCGAGCCTGTTTCAAAGTAGAGCAGTCGGCTGGTGGTTCCGGTCGGCCGGCCACGTCGAGGTCGATCGGTCCGACGGCCGGTCAGGGATCCGTGCCGCGGTCGAAGCCGTGGAGCGTGGCGCTCTTGTCGTGGTGTATCCGGAAGGATCGATCACAAAGCGACCGGATGGACGTCTGATGTCGCTCAGGTCGGGTGCTGTCCGCATCGCACTCGAGACGTCGGCTCCATTGATTCCCGTTGCTCAATGGGGCGTGCAGGCGATCGTGCCAGCCTACGAAGGGAGGGTGGTGCTGGGCCGCCGCCGTCGTCGGGTCACCCTGCTGGTCGGGGACCCGGTGCAACTCGAGGACCTCCGAGAGTTGCCGAGGGCGACGGCAGTCGCTGTAGGGGTGCAGAGGCTTCAGGACACCCTCGCCGTCATGGTCGACCAACTGGCCCACGAGCACGCTAGGAGCGTGCGGGCGTGTCCAGGTCAGTGACGCGAGTCGGTCGCGAGACACGAATCGCTAACCTCTCTGACATGCGGGGACCCTCCATGCGCGAACGGTTCAGGGAGCACATGCGCGCCGCTGTCCTCGAGGCTGCCCACGACCTGATCGTCGACCGCGGCTGGGACCGGGTGCGCATGGGAGAGGTGGCGCATCGTGCCGGGGTGTCGCGAGCGGCGCTCTACAAGGAGTTCGGTGACAAGGCCGGCCTTGGAGAAGCCCTCGTGCTCCGCGAGGCCTCGCGCTTCCTGGAGGGCATCCAGAAGGCGCTGGAGGCACACATCGGCGATGCGAAACGCGGCATCGCAGCAGCCGTCGACTACACCTTGATCGAGGCCGAGCGCAGCCCCCTGCTCAAGGCAGTGCTCATCTCCAACCGAGACCTGGATGCGGGCAGTCAGCCGTCCACAGGGATGCTCCCGCTGCTCACGACATCCGCGCGGCTTCTCGACCTCGCCTCCGACACCCTAGCCGCATGGGTGGCGAAGAGTTACCCGAGTCTTCCCCCAGACGACGTCGTCGACGCGGCCGACACCATGGTGCGCCTGACGGTCAGTCATCTGGCGCTCCCCAAGTGGGACCGAACCGCGACGGCGCGCAAGATCTCCGACGTCGCCGTCCGGTTCCTGTCCCTCGAATCGTGACCTGCACCAGCCCTCACGACCGCCGTCGACCGCGAGCCCCTGCGTGCCTCAGCGAAATGTAGAGTCGCGGAACCCGCCGCGCCCGACCCACCGGCGTACGCACAGAGCGCTGCGAGCCCATCCAGGAGTTGCCATGTCAGCTGAGTTCCTGCCCCGACAGCCGGAGCCGCGGCGGATCCTGCTGGACTATCCCCACCGCGAGGCCGGTCATTGCGGTTCCGGAGCGCTGAGAGACCTCCTGGAGTGGGCCGGTCTCGGCTGGGAGGAGGTACCGAGCGAAGGTCTGGTCTTCGGGATGGGCGGCGGTCTGGGTTTCACCTATCTGCGCGTGCCGGCTCTCACCCCGCCCATCTACTTCGTCGGGCGTAGCAGCGACCTTGAGGTCGACCTTCTTTCGAGGCTCGGTGCAGAGGTCGACGTCCGTGGCACCGACGACCCCGTGACCGGTTGGGGCTGGGTCCGCAGGGAGCTCCAGCGAGGCCGTCCCGTGCTGATGTGGGCGGACATTGCTGAGCTGCCCTACCTCAATGTCCGCCTTCAGATGAGTCGGCATGACATCGTCGTGATCGGTTATGACGACGAGACGGAGAAGGCTTTTGTGGTGGACAACGACCGAGCCGAGGTGCAGGAAGTCTCCTACGAGGCTCTTGCGCGGGCGCGCGCGTCACGGTCGTTCCCCGTGCCCACGAGGCACACCACGTACTTCGTGAACTGGCCCCAGAGCCTGCCCGGTCTCCGCCCGACCGCGGCTTCGGCCCTCGTCGCCTCGGTCGAGAACATGCAAGCGCCGGTAACCGCGATTATCCCGGATACGTCGGCGCTGCCGCCGGATGCCGTTGCTGCTGCGGGGATCAGTGGAGTCGCGGTATTCGCCGAGGATGTCGACCGGTGGCCGGGGCTCATGCCCGAACCGGAACTAGACGTCGCGCTGCGTTCACTCCACGCCTTTGTGGAGAAGGCAGGGACCGGCGGCGGCCTGTTCCGCCGGTTGCAGGCACATTTCTGTGCCGACGTGGCTCGGCTAACGGGGTCCGCTGAGATGGCGAAGGCCGGAACCGCGCTCCTGCGCTGCGCGGACACGTGGTCGGCGCTGGCTGCGGCCGGCCGTAGCGACGCAGCGACGTTCGACCGCTGGCGACGGGTGAATGAGCTCGTCGCGACGCTCCCCAGAGACGAAGACCATGCCATCTCTCAGATGCGCAAAGCGGCGGGCGAACTCAGCGATGGGTGACCAATCGTAGGCAAGTCAGCGAACGCCAGCACGCGAGCACCACCGCCGAGCTCGGGACTGCTGGCTCGGACGTTTGTCTGCTACACCGGCCTCCTGGTGACTCTCGTGCCTGCATCTCCGATGGTGGGTGTGCCCGAAACAGAGGCGTCTCCAACTTCTCGAACCGGCGAACGTGCGCGGCCCCACTTCGCCCTGATGGAGGCGGCTTAGGTCAGACCCTCGCAGGTCCTACGACGGGGCGCAGGGGAGATGCGGGCCCTCGCGTCAGTCCGTCGGTCGTAGTCGGATGGGCTCGGCCGTCGCCGCCCGTGCCAACAGCTGGCCACGCACCACCCGAGCGCGCTCGTCCCGATCGGCCGGCCGCAGGCGCCGGCTCCTCCCGCGTCCGTGCGTGCAAGTGTCAGGCCAACTCCGAGACAAGGTCAATGATATGACGCAGCAGCGGGACCGCGATCGACCGCTCCTCGGCGCTGAGCGATGCCCAGGCCACTGATAACCGGTCGGCAACCAGTCCGCGCTTAGATGCCAGGAGGTCCTCACCGCGTTCGGTGAGCGTGAGGACCCGCCGGCGCCGATCGTTCTCGGCTGCGATGCGACGCAGAAGCCCGGCGGCTTCTAGCGCGGCGGCCTGCTGGGTCACGGTCGGTTGGCTGAGCAACGTGTACTCCGAGATTGCGACGATGCCTTCCCGCCCGCAGGCCTGGACAGCATCCAGCAGTACCAGCTGCGGCACGGTGACGTCCTCGAAGAGGGGCTGCAGTCGGCCCCTGGTCCGCCGAGCGACCGCCAGTAGAGCCAGCACGGCGTCAGCGAACTGCGCGCCGTCAGCCAGCTGCGTGAGGTCCGCTACGCGTCCAGCGTCCGTCCCATCCCCCGCAGTGCCCATGCGCGCACTCCCATCCTTGGACGCCCACCCAATGCCACCCGCGGCGCCGGAGGGCGATGGCGAGCTGTTGCCGCCACGCTACCGAGCGCGTCGGACTGTTGCGGTCCATGGCGCCCCGAAGCCACGGCTCTGCTCGGTGGGCAATGTTGCCCATTGGGCACGACAGGTCATACTGCGCACATGGATCGTGGACTGCGTGACCTCAAGCGAGAGGCGACGGGACAGACGCTGGCCGTGGCGGCGTTCCAGCTCACCCGAGAGCGTGGCCTGTTCGGTTTCGTCACCGCGGACGTGGTCGACCGAGCGGGCTACTCGCGACGCACCTTCGCGAACCACTTCTCCTGCAAGGAAGAGGCGGTCGCTTCGGTCGCGTTCGGCCGGGTCGACGACGTCAGCGAGATCCTGACCAGCCTCCCCGCAGACCTGCCCTTGCTCGATGCCCTGCTGGCCGTCATGAGGGAGCAGTTCACCGAAGACACGTTGCTGACGATGCGCGAGCTGATGACGATGGCGCGGCAGTACCCGACCCTGGAGCCCTACGTCCTGGGTGTTCAGCAGCGCATGCGTCATACCGCCCAGGAGCTCTTGGGGTCGGTGGCCGGGGACCGGTACCCCTCGATCTATGTGCCGCTGCTGTTCGGCGCGGTGTACGGCGCCGTGATGGCCGCCCTGGAGGGCACCCTCGACGTCCACCTCAGCGGCGAGAGCGACCTCAGCTCCGCCGCGATGGACTACAGCTCGTTTCTCGACCTGACCTTCGACTACCTACGCAACGGCCTCTAGAACCCCCTCGCCCTCAAGGAGCACCAGACCCATGTCCACCTTCCTGTACCGGCTCGGACGAACCGCCTTCGGCAAGCCGTGGCTGTTCATCTCGGGCTGGCTCGCGGTCCTCGCCGTGGTCGTCGGTGCGGTCGCTATCAACGGGGTCAGTGTCAGCTCCGAGATGAAGATCGAGGGCACCGAGGCACAGACCGTGCTCGACCGCGTAGCCGATGAGCTGCCTGCAGCCTCGGGAGGTCAGGCCAGCGTCGTCTTCACCGTCCCGGAGGGTGAACGACTCGACACCGCGGACCGCCTTTCGGTGATCACCAACACCGTCAACGACGTCTATGACCTCGACAAGGTCGTAAACCCCCTCGACCTTGCTCCGGGTGCGGCTGATCAAGGCGCTCCAGGCACTCCCGAGGAGAATGCACCGGGCACTCCCCCGACGGGATCGGCGCAGGGGCAGACGCCTCCCTACCAGCCGCTGCTGGTGGACGGAGCACCTGTGCCCGGCGTGCTGGTGTCCTCCGACGGTCAGGTCGCGCTGTTCCAATTCCAGTTCACGGTCGCCTCGACCTCCTTGACCGACGATGACGTCACCTCGGTGGTCGAGGTGGTGGAGCGCGCGGAGCACGGGACCGGGATCACCGTGCTCCCGAGCGACTCGCTCAAGGCCATCGAGATCCCGGTCGGCATCGGCGAGGTGATCGGTCTCGCCGTCGCCGCCCTGGTGCTGGTGCTCACCCTGGGCTCGCTGATCGCGGCCGGCCTTCCCCTGGTCACCGCGCTGGTCGGGGTCGGCATCGGCGTCGGCGGAGCGTACGCGCTCTCGACGGCCGTCGAGATGAACTCCGCCACCCCAGTGCTCGGTCTCATGGTGGGCCTCGCCGTCGGCATCGATTACGCGCTGTTCGTCGTCAACCGGCAGCGACGGCTCATCCTCGACCGCGGACTCACCGCGCAGGAGGCGGCCGGCAGAGCAGTCGGCACCGCGGGCAGTGCCGTCTTCTTCGCCGGCGTGACCGTCCTCATCGCACTGACCGCACTGACCGTGATCGGCATCGCCATGCTCTCCACGATGGCCCTGGTCGCGGCGTCCACGGTGGCCCTGGCCGTCCTCATCGCGCTGACCCTGCTGCCCGCACTGCTAGGGCTGGTCGGTGAGCGGATCTGCTCGGACAAGGCCCGAGCCCAACGCCGCGCCAAGGTCAAGGAGGAATCACACAGTGTCGCCGACCACTGGGTCAAAGGCGTGATCAGGTTCCGGTGGCCCGTCATAGTGGGTGTGGTCGCCATCCTGGGCGTGATGGCGATCCCCGCCGCCAGCATGAACCTGGGCATCCCCACCGGGGCCACCGCGAACCAGGACACCGCCGCCCGGCAGAGCTACGAGGCAGTCTCGCAAGGCTTCGGCGAGGGATTCAACGGTCCCCTACTCGTCACCGCAGAACCCACCGGCACCGCCGGCCGCGTCACACCCGAGCTGACCGCGAAACTGATCGCCGACCTCCAGGACCGAGACGACATCGTGCTGGCCGCCCCGGTCGGCGTCAACGAAGCCGGCGACCTGGCCGTGTTCAGCGTCATCCCCACTTCCGGCCCGAGCGACGAGGTCACCAGCGACCTGGTGACTTCGCTGCGCGAGCCCGACAACGCGATCGCCGGCGACAATGAGGTACAGTTGGGCGTAACTGGGTTCACCGCCATCGGCATCGACATGTCCGACAAGCTCGCCGACGTCCTTCCGCTCTACCTCGGCATCATCATCGCGCTTTCCGTGCTGATCCTGATGCTGGTCTTCCGCTCGGTAGTCGTCCCGATCAAGGCCACAGCCGGCTTCCTGCTCAGCATCCTGGCCACCTTCGGCGCCACCACTGCCGTCTTCCAGTGGGGCTGGCTCAGCAGCCTCTTCGGGTTCGACACCGGGGGGCCGCTGATGAGTTTCATGCCGATCATCGTCACCGGCATCCTCTATGGACTGGCCATGGACTACGAGGTCTTCCTGGTCTCCTCAATGCGCGAGGCACACATCCACGGTGAGGGAGCACGGCAGAGCGTCGTCCACGGGTTCGACCAAGCCAGCCGGGTCGTCGTCGCAGCCGCCATCATCATGGTCGCGGTCTTCTCCGGCTTCATCTTCAGCCACGACATCATGATCAAGCAGATCGGCTTTGCCCTCGCCGCTGGCATCCTTATCGACGCCTTCGTCGTCCGGCTGACGCTCGTCCCGGCGCTCATGGCCGTCTTCAACGAGCGAGCATGGTGGCTGCCCCGCTGGCTCGACCGCGTGCTGCCAGACCTCGACATCGAGGGGGACAAACTGCTCACGATGCTCAACGAGGAGGCTGAGGCTCCGGGTCGTCAACACCTCGAGGTCCGCAACTGAAGTAGGCGAAGCTTCCAGAGTCGAACGTCGGGCGATGTTTCAGGAGCCGCCCCAGACCTACGGCGTCTGCCAGCCTCTCTGAACGTGGGCGGCCATCGGCCCTTTGGCTCGACAGTCAGCCTGGACCGCTCCGCGAGTCACACAAGCGCAGCTCCGTTAGTGCCAGCTCGCTGCGCGGAAAGCGCTCAACGTCGCTGCTGGGGTTGATGGAGTTGCTTGGTGGCCGCCATCGCCGGGCCCCCGGACGGGGTGTCTGGGCCCGCCCATCAGCGATGAGTTAGCGAACGGCTGACCGAGGGCGTCCGGCGCGATGGAGGTTGGCTTACCGCCGGGGCGCGCCTGGGCGCCTCCACGTGCGAAACCGCGCGGGACGAGAAGGAACATCGTGGGGGCAGGCTGGACCGCGTTCGCGCAGGTACTCCTCGAGGTCGCCCAGCCCTCGGGCGATATCCCTGCGCAGCTTGCGTTCGGCAACGAACCGGAGGCGCGGAGGCGGATGCTCGCGAACCCACGCGGTGTACATGAACTGGCCCATGAACCAGCATGAGCCGAACGCGATGCTGCCAGCCACCAGCGTCCACAACACGACTGCCAACGCATCCCACAACGCGCTTCCCAGCTGTTGCCATGCCGGCCCGTACGGATCTCCGTACCTCACTTCGTTCACCTCCACCCCTAGCGGCGAGCCGGGCCTCACGATCACCCCAGCCACAGTGGCACAGCCCACGGTACGCCGAAATACATAGGAGGAACAGGGTAGATTCGGGAAGCGCGCTATCGAGCCTTGTCAGCGTCGATTCGGCTCCGCCGGCGATCCCCGGGACGGAGAGGCGACGCCAGCATCCACACTGAGCACGGAGTGAGTTGTGTATGGAGCAACCTTCTGGCCGAACAAAGACCCCCGGGACGGCAACGCCCAGGCTCAGCCCGGGAGGTTCAGGACGCCGACCGGGGCACAGCGTGACACGCGAGCAGATAGCTCGGGCCGCTCGCGAGCAGTTCGCCGCCGGCGGCTACGACCGCGTGACCATGAGGTCAATCGCGGCACAGGCAGGCGTCGATGCCGCCCTGGTGGCATACTTCTTCGGCTCGAAACGGGAGCTCTTCGACGAGGTGACCGTCCTCTCTTTCGATTCGGCCGCGTTGAGGGCTCAGCTCCTCGACGGCGACTCCAGGGACGTCGGCGAGCGCCTAGCCAGGTGCCTGATCGAAGCCCTCGATGAAGCAGGCCGGCGGCAGCGTATCCTCGCAATCATCCGCACCGCCGGGGTCGAAGCCGACACTGCCCGCATGATTCGGGACAAGTTCACGACGGGGGTGCTGGAACCGATCGTGTCCCAGCTCGGAGCCGGGCAGGCACCATTGCGCGCCGTGCTCGTCATGTCGCAGATCCTGGGCATTGCCGTGGCTCGCCACGTCGTCGGACTCGAAGATCTGACCTCGGCAAGCCAAGACGAGCTGGTGGCCGCGTTTGCTCCTACGTTGCAGCGCTACCTGGTCGGCAACATCTCCTGACACGGCGTCCGTCTGCCCGCGGACACTCGGCCCTATCTTCGACCCGCGTCGGCTTGCAGCCTGCCCACCGCCACCCGTGGGTCGCGGCGCCTGCGCAGGCGTCCCCGGCTATGGCGCAAGAGACAGAGCAGGATTCCCCCTCGGCTAGCGGTATGGGTGCTACATGCAACAAAAAGCGGAGGGCGAGCTGGTCTCGGTGGAGACAATCGAGCAGGAGCTGACGTTGTTGGTGCGTGGCGCCCAGAAGGTGCACTTGCGCGGCGGGATCGAGCGGCCCCCACGAGCGCGGCTCGGAACCCTCTGGTCCGGAAGAACGGCGCCGGACTGTCTGCGTCAGATTGGCAAGCCCTGGTTGAAGTGGGTCACGTCCACAGAAAGGAAGAGGGCCGAGGCGGAGGCGACACGTGACCCTCCGAGCTGCTTCATGTCGGCTTCCATGAAGAGTTTGCGCCCTTCTGTGCGGGTGACCCTGGCGGCGAGGTCGTAGGTAGTGCCGAGGATGACCGGTGAGTCGTAGAGCACCTCGAGCTTCCGGGTCACCGCAGGACCGCCCGTGAGGTAGAGCAGGAACCCGAAGAGGTCGTCGAAAACGGTTGCTACGGCACCGCCGTGGGCGATCCCGGGTGCGCCCACGTGACGTTCATCGAAGACGTGGGTCGCGTGCACCTCCTCTCCTCGACGATTGACGGTGAGGTGGTGGCCGTGCGGGTTGTCGGGTCCACAGGCGAGGCAGAGGGTGTGGTGCGGGGGAAGTTGAGCACCATCAGCGTGCAGCCGGAACTTCTCGTTCCAGCTGGCGAGGAGCTCCTCCATGCTGCTCACAGCGGGTCACCCCGCCGCTGGTCGCGACTGCCAGGTGTCGCGAGACCGTCGAGGACCAGCTCGGTGATCGCGGCGGAGAACCGTGCTGCGTCGGCGGACGGGTCGGCGGAGGGCCCCTCGACGGCCGCGCTGAGGCCAGCGACGGTGATGGCACCGAAGACGCTCAAGGCCACGGCTGCCGGGTCGGCGACCTGGCGCAGGGACCCGTCGGAGACACCGTCAGCCAATAGTTGCTCGATCGGTTCGTAGAAGGCAGTCCGCAGTGCCGCCGCCAACTCGGGCAGCCGGGTCGCGCGTCCGAGGTCGCCGACCAGTGCCCGGCACAAGGACGGGTGCTCGAGCATCACGCCCAGCTGCGCCAGCACAGCCGCCTCGAGTCGGGTCCGCGCGTTCTCCTCACTCGTGACCGCAACACCGACGGCTCCGGCGATCATGTCCAACAGGTCGCCGAGGAGAAACTCCAGCACGGCATTCTTGCCGTCGAGGTGGTAGTAGATCGTGGCCTTGGGGATGCCCGTGGCTTCGGCGATGTCTTCGATCTTGGTGCCGTCCAGACCGCGCTCCGCGATCAGCTCCGCCGCCCCGTAGAGCTGACTGGCCAACTTCGCCGGAAGCTTCCTCATCCCACACGTCTCCGTTCGGGTGCCGTCGATCTCGGTGAGGTCGCGGGTCTCGACCTATGCGACATCGTATGTTGTACTCACAGTACAAACCAAGAGTTCAGAAGATGACGCGGCCCACCGAGCGACGGTCGGTGGGCGGCACGGTCGTCGCCCCCGCCCACTGTCCGTACTCGACATCGATCACAGCCGAGGGCTGCGGATGAAGGAGCGACCGCGAAGGAGATGTTCGATGAGCGATCAGCCACTGACCTACAGCCCGTTCGACGCCGAGGTGATAGCTGACCCCTATCCCGTCTACCGAGAGCTGCGGGCCAACTCCCCGGCCCACTGGTCGCGCGAGGCCAACTCGTGGGTACTCAGCCGGTACGACGACGTCTCCGCCGCCCTGGCCGACCCGGCGACGTACTCCTCAGCGTCGGGCATCTTCCCAACCCCACCCGGGGTCGACATGACGGAACTGTTCCTGCCGATGCTCATCATGAGCGATCCACCCCGGCACACCCAGCTGCGCCAGATCGTCAGTCGAGCCTTCACCCCGCGTCGCATCGCAGCGCTCGAGCCGCACATCGAGACCTTGGTCAAGGACCTCCTCGACCAAACTCCGGAGGCAGGCAATTGGGAGTTCGTCTCCGGGTTCGCCGGCCCGCTTCCCGCCATCGTCATCGCGGACATGCTCGGCGTTCCGCGTGACGACCGTGATCAGTTCCGGGCATGGTCCACCACGCTGATCCAGTCGAATCCTGTCCGAGGAGAGTTCGGCGCCGGGCTGGATGCCGCCGCCGCGCTCTACGAGTACTTCACAGCCTTCCTCGCCGAGCGACGCGCGCACCCTCAAGACGACCTCATGACGGCACTCGTCCAGGCCGAAGTCGACGGCGAGTACCTCAGCGAAGAAGAGCTGCTCGGGTTCTGCCTACTGCTGCTCGTCGCCGGGCACGAGACCACCACCAACCTACTCTCCAACAGCGCCGTGGTGCTCGCCCAGCACCCCGATGTCCGACAGCAGCTGGCGGACGACCCAGAACTCGTGCCGGCCGCGGTCGAGGAACTACTTCGCTTCGACTCACCCGTCCAGGGCCTCGCGCGAACCCTCACCGCGCCGGTGGAGCTGCACGGGGAAAGCATGCAGACCGGTGACACGGTGCTGCTTCTCTTCGGTTCGGCCAACCGCGACGATCACGCCTTTCCCCACGCAGACCGCTTCGACGTCAACCGGCACCCCGAACGACAGGTTGCCTTCGGACGCGGCATCCACTTCTGCCTCGGCGCATCCTTGGCCCGCCTCGAAGCACGCATCGCTCTCCAGACACTGCTGACTCGCCGTCCTGACTGGGACGTCGACCTCGACGCGGCCGTCAGGCTCCACTCCGGCCCGATCCGGGGCTACATCTCGCTGCCCATGCAGTAGACGCCCAACGCGGAACGGACGACATACGAGACGATCCGCGATCGACCCGCACCGTGTCCTCGACACCGAGGACGTCGCAGACGCTCCGCTGGCTCCTGGCACGGGTCGTCCACCGCAGAGCCGAGCCAAGCACCTACGGCGACCTCCAAGACTGGGAGGGCACGGTCATCGAGGGCTGCGGCATGCCGTCGAGACGCTCCGGGAATGCTGTGGTCACGACCCTGTGCGAACGTCAACTTCGCCGCCGTTTCGTCACGGTCTGGTCGACCACTCCGCCGGTCCGCACACGCGCGAGTGCGGACTCCTGTCCCGGTCCGAGGACGTCCGCTGACCAGTAGCCGCGCGGGTACCCTGAGACGCATGCCCTACCGTCGCTGGACCCGGCTCGGGATAGTCGCCGTGGCCAGCCACCTCGGCTACGAGCTAGCCGTCGGGGTCGGGGTGCCGGGTGCCCCGCGGATCGGCGTGCGGCCCGCCGTCGCGGGGTACGCCCTGGCGACCGCCGGCGCCTACCGGACCGCCGGTCGTCTCCCTGGCCCGCGCGGAGACCGTAGGTTCGCGGCCGCGAACGGGCTGTTCGCGGCCGCGGTGATCTCGCACTATGCGAGCTGGCCGCGGGCGACCTGGCACGGACTCCCCTGGCTGGTGGAGTGCGAGGGGATCGAGGGCGTGTTGATCGTTCCCTACAACATGGTGCTCCAGGTGTCGGCCGTGGCCGTCGTGGGCGGACTGGTCGAGAACCTCAGCGCCTGGCCGTGGGCGCTCGCTCGCGGCCGGCCTCGTCGCCGTACCGGCACTGCGCTGGCTGACACCGCGCGAGTACGACCGTCTGCTGGCGCAAGCGGCCGCCCAGCCGGGCTGGTGGAACCGGCGGCTGGCAATCCGGATGCGAAGCGGCAGCTAAGAAGGCATGGGCACCGACAGATACCAAGCAGTCACGGACGGCACGGTTCATGAGCTCACGCGTACGGGCACGCTTCTGCGGGTCGAGGCCGGGTCGGCTCGCGACGAGGTCGGGAAGACCTGGTCGAGGATCTAGTCCATCCCCTCCGCCTGGACGAGCCCGTCTCGGCCAATGCCCATCAGCGAGTCCCGGAGATGCTCGGGTAGAGCACGTCTGCGTCGCAGAGGACGACGAACAGCACCGTCAAGCACGCCCTTCTCCTGGTCAGTCCGTCGGCGGCGTCGCGGGGCGGCCCCTGTTCATCACGGCCATGTAGACCATCAGGGGCTGGCCTTGATCCGGCGGTGCTTGCCGACCTTGCGGTACTCGTGGTCGCCGGCGGCGAGCAGACCGATGAGGCAGGGCCGGCTGACGTCGAGGAGCTCTGCGGCCTGCTGGGTGGCGAGCTCGACTGCGCCAGCACAACAAGCGTCTCCTTGGGGTCGCGGCCGGGAGGAGTCGGATGACGCTGTCGGGGTGGGTGGCGAGGTCGTCCTTGACGTGCGGCGCGGCGCGACGGCGGCGCTGCCGGGGTTGGACGGGACGAGTGGTCAATGCGGTCATGGTGCTTCTTTTCTCGAGGCGGGCACGAATTCGCAATACTCGAAGCAAACGGAGCGTTTCAATCTTCGGGTGGGTCTTCTTCCGCTCTCCCGAGGCTCCAACGCGTTCACAGGTTCCCGAGGTCGAGACGCCGGGCTTCGGCGGCGGCGCGTTCGCTGGCGTTGGCGCGGGTGTAGCGGATGAGCATCTCGACGCGGGTCCAGCCGGCCATGGCCATCAGGCCGGACTCGGAGCCGCCGGCGGCCAGCCAGCGGTGGGCCGCGGTGTGGCGGAGTCGGTGGGGTCGGAACCCGGTGATGCCGGCTCGTTCGGCGCGTCGGCGCAGGGAGCGGTAGAGGGCGTCGGCGGCGAGCCCGCAGCGACGTTCGCCGAGCCAGAGTTCTTCGCGATCGGCATGGGGCTGGGTGGTGCGAACGGCGAGGTAGGTGCGGATCGCGGTAGCTGTGGCCTGGCCGATGGGGATGACGCGGCCGCGGCCGCCCTTGCCGCGCCGGATCGTGACGAGGCCAGTCGCGAGGTCGAGGTCGCCCGCGGTGAGGGCGATGACCTCGCTGAGCCGGATCCCGGTCTCGGCCATCAGCCGGATGATTGCCTCGTCGCGGGCGTGCCGTAGCGGACGCGCCGTCGCGGGAACGTCGGCGGCCTCCGGCTGGCAGGTCTGCAGGAGCGCGCGGACCTGCGCGACAGTGAGCGGGTCGACCACGGGCTGGTCCAGCTTGGGCGAGGTCATGCCCTGGAACGGGGCACCATCCAGGTGCCCGACTGCGAGAAGCCAGGCAGCGTAGCGGCGCACGGCCTGTTGCCGGATCCGCGCCGTGCTGGGCGACCGACCGGCAGCCAGCATGGTCGTGATCCAGGTCTGCAGGCTGGTGCGTCGCATCGGCGGCAGGTCCTGGGTCTCGGTCCAGGTCAGGTAGCGGCCGACGGCGTCGAGGTAGAGGGCGATCGTCTTGGGGCTCTTGCGCTCGGAGGTGAGCGCGAGGCGCCACTCGGGCAGGAGGTCGCGGGCGGTGGTGGTAGTGAGGTCAGTCATGGCGACAACCGACCAGCGGGCCGTCAGCGTCACGCGCTCAGCAAAGGCCGACGACTACGACGCGAAGCGGGGACGTGGTTGGTCCGGATAACTCAGCCGTAAGTGGTACGAGAATCAAGTCTCTAAATGCTTTCAGGCTCGGAATCCGTAGATTCCGAGCCTGAACTTTGTAGCGGGGGCAGGATTTGAACCTGCGACCTCTGGACAAGATCGGAGTGCCTGCTCGCGCTACATCAAACTTCGGGTTCCTCTGGGAAACCTCGGGTGGTTGAGGAGGTTCCCCATCGAACGCCTTCAACTCTATCGGAACGTCTCGGAACAGTTGCTCATCGTTTCCGATGACCTTCTGATGACGTGTTGAATCCTTGACACCGGGATGGCCCACATGTCGCCAGCCGAGTGGGCGATGGGCCGCTCCAGTTAGGTGAGGACCAGAACGATGACCGCGAGCGACACGACACCGACAACGACGGCAAGGACCGCGTGGGCGCGCGGCGGCGGTGCGGGTCGCCCATCCAAGATCGCAGCTTCCACCTTCCGCCAGCGATCCCAAGCGATCACCGCTGCCGCCGCTGCCGCCGCAGCAAGCAGCACCGCGAGTCCCCGTTCCGCGAAGGCGGGCCAGGGCAGGTCAACGGCGACCAAACCTGCAGACACCGCCAGCATGCCCAACGACGTACGGATCCAAGCCAGGAACGTCCGTTCGTTGGCGAGCGAATAGCGCGGATCTACGTCGCCGCCCGTCATATCGACAGTCTCGCACCGACCGGGTCCAAATCTCGGTGCGACTCAACACCGGCAGGTGTCAGCCATTCACAGCGTTTTAGACGGCCTTCCGATTGCCGTGACGCGCTGGCCAGTGCGAGAACAACGGCGGCGCGGCAAGGATCGCGAATGGTGGGCGGCCTTCATGTTTAACAGGCATGCCCCTACTCGGGCGCCGGTGTTCAGTTGCGCGCCGACACGTGGTGATGGGCGAGCACCTGATGCGGGTCGCCGTTCTCGTCGCTGGGGCTGGTGTGCACGGTCGCGCCGACGAGTTTCGGGATCGCGTGAAGGAGCCGGTGATGGGCGTCGGTGGCGATCGCGTGCGCGGCGACGATATCGAGCGTGCTGTCAACGACGATGCCGGCCTCAGCACGGAGCCGGTGCCCGATCCAGCGAAGCCGGACCTGCTCGATGCCGCGGACCCCGTCGGTGCGCCGGAGGGTTGTCTCGGCGGTCGCGGTGAGCTCGGGATCTACGGCGTCCATGAGCCGCCGGTAGACGTCACGGGCAGCGTCGCGCAGCACCAGCAGGATCGCGATCGTGATGAGAAGTCCCACGATGGGGTCTGCGAGGGGGAAGCCGAGCAGCACCCCGATTGCGCCGAGAACGACAGCCAGGGAGGTGAAGCCGTCGGTGCGGGCATGCAGGCCGTCGGCGACCAGGGCCGCGGAGCCGATCTGTCGGCCGACCCGGATCCGGTAGAGCGCGACGAGCTCGTTGCCTGCAAAGCCGATCAGTCCGGCCGCGACCACGACCCACGGGTATGAGAGGGGCTGAGGGTCGAGCAGCTTGCGCAGCGACTCGTACCCGGCGATCCCCGCGGACAGGACAATCATCGCGACGATGAAGATCCCAGCAAGGTCCTCGGCGCGTCCATAACCGTAGGTGTACGACGAGGTCGGGCGTCGGCGACCGAGGACGAAGGCGATCCACAGCGGGATGGCGGTCAGGGCGTCGGAAAAGTTGTGAATGGTGTCGGCGAGCAGCGCGACCGACCCGGTCAGCACGACGATCACCGCCTGCGCGAAGGCGGTCACCAAGAGCACCAGCAGGCTAACCTTGACAGCTCGGATGCCCAGCGTGCTGGATTCCAGCGCGGAGTCCACTGAGTCAGCGCTGTCGTGACTGTGCGGCCGGAACGTCTCTGCGAGGAACCGCCGGAGCGCACCACGGGGCCCGTCCTCATGCCCGTGACCGTGACCATGCCCGTGACCGTGCTCGGCGCGATGCGCAGCCTCGTGGGCTCGGAGCGCCTCGGTGACCTCGGGATCCGGCTCGTGCTCGTGGGGAGGGAGTTCGTGGGTCATCGAGCGTCCTTGAGGTCGACGACGTCTCCGCGGTGGTGGGCAGGGACCCCGGGACCGGCGTGCTCGGCGTGATACAGAGCGTCGGCAACGAGCTGCCGGACGTGATCGTTGGCAACCCGGTAGAAGACCTGGGCTCCCTGCTTGCGGGGAAGGACGAGCCGGGCCAACCGCAGCTTGGCAAGGTGCTGGGAGACCGCGCTCTGCGGCTTGCCGAGGATCTCCACGATCTCGTTTACCGACCGCTCCTCAGCGAGTACGGCCCACAGGATCCGGACCCGTGTCGGGTCGGCGAGCATGCGGAAGACCTCGACTGCGAGGTCGATCTGCTCGTCGCCAGGCTGCCCTTCATCCGCAGCATCATATGCACGCATGCGCATATGATTACACATTGGGCCGCGAGGCGCCCTCGTGGGCGCCCAGGTCGTGGCAGGCCAACATGCTTGGTTGGCTACGAGCCCTCGGACATCTCTTGGAAGTCACCGTGCCAGTTGTGGTACCAGACGGCGCCGGTGATGGCGTTGACCGAGAGCATGCCCTCGATGCGTCCGTCGTTGAGGGTGTGCAGGGTGTAGTAGCCGGGAAAGGCGTCCGGTTCGGCGACGGTGAGACCGTCGCGGTCGGCGGACCACGCTTGGGCAATTTCCTGGGCCTGCTTGGGGCTGATCTGGGTCGGGGCGCCGGCTCGGGCCATCACCCCGTAGCGGGTGTTCCACATCATGGCGGGCCCGAACTCCAGCTGTACGGCCCCGGTGGACGGGTCGACCAGCACCTCGGTGGCCAGGGTCTCGTCGGGTTCCTCGAGCTCGGCGTAGTAGTTGTTGGCGAAGCGCATCACCTCGCCAACGCGCAGGTCCGGCGCGAGTCTGTCGGCGAACTCCTCGGCTCGGTCCCGCGCCTCGGCCAGGGCATTCACGGGGTCGCCATCCCCGGCCAGCCACCCGGCCCTGGGGTTGCCGCCCATCATGGGCCCGCCCATCATGGGGCCGCCCATCCCGCCCCAGGGACCGGACCCGCCTGCGAAGCCGTCCTCTTGGGTGGCCAGCCACGCGCCGGAGCCGAGCATCGCGAGCAGGGCAACCAGCGGGACCCACAGTCTGCTTGCCGTGCGCATCACCGGGGCTCGTTCTGGCCGGCCCGTGAAGTGCGCAGGGTGGTTCGCATTGACCGGTAGGTCTCTTCGTCCAGTTCCCCGGCCGCGAAGCGGCGGTCCAGGATGTCCTCGGCGCTGTCTGCCCCGTTGTCTTGCGGCGGCGTGGAGTCGCGGCCCCAGGCATTCCCGCTGAGCAGGGCGCGGGAGATGGTCCAGATGATCAGGGTAATCAGGGCGACCCAGAAGATGGTCATGGCGATCCAGCCTCCAGCGCCCATGCCGTACCCGTAGCCCATCATCGGTGGCTCCTCTCGTTAGGGGTGAAGATCGATAGGGCGGGCGGCGCTGTTCTCGCCGACGACCGGGTTCAGAAGGTGAGGACTTGGTCGGCTTCTACGGTCCATGCCGCGAGCTCGTCCATGTTGGACCGGGGCGCCTCTTCGATGAGGTGTTCCTTGGTGAGCCCGCGCGCGTCCAGGCAGGTTCCGCAACAGGCGATGTGCCCGCCATGACGGGCGAAGGTCTTCAGCATCCGGTCCAGGGTGTAGTAGCCGTCCGGGGTCTTCTGCCCGGCGATCGCGCAGGTCACCGCGTCCCCCATCAGGAAGACCGTGACGTTGGTGTCGTCGCGCTTGGTCAGCGCGGTTGCCAGGCGGATCGCGTTGAAGGTCTCGTCCGCCCCGTAGGCGGGCTGGTTGAGGATGAGCAGGACCTTCTTCATACCCCGATGGTCGCGCGCCTTGTGCTGTAGCCATAGGGAAGAAGGCCACATCTAGGAGGGTCACATGGCCGTTTGCCGAGGACCCTCAGGCGGCGCCTGTGGCGACCGGCATCCCGGCCAGCTTCCACTCCAAGATCCCCTGGGCGGCCCGTCGCGCGGTCAGACCGTGGGCGGCCAGAAGTCGGACGGCGTCGTGGGCCAGCACGCAGTACTGGCCGCGGCAGTAGGCCACGATCTCCCGGTCGCTGGGCAGCTCGGACAACCTGGTGGCCAGTTCCTCCAAGGGGATGTGGATCGCGCCGGGCAGATGGCCGGCGGCGTACTCCGGAGTGGGACGAACGTCGATCACAACGGCGTCACCGGCATCGAGCCGACGCAGCAGTTCCTCGGTGTCGACGGCTTCGGTGTCCTCGGGGCCGAGGTAGGTGCGACGGGCCAACTCAGTGTGGGGGCGGTGGATCTGCGCGACCCGACGCAGGTGTGCCCAGAGGGCGGCGACGTCGTCACCGCTGAGCGAGTAGTAGATCCGTTTGCCCTCGCGGCGGGGCTCGATGAGGCCTGCTTCCCGCAGGGTCTGCAGGTGCGCGGAGCAGGTGCTCATCCCCAGGGACGCCGTGTCTGCGAGCTCCTCCACGCTACGAGGGCCTTGGGCGAGCAGGTCGAGGAGTTCGAGTCGCTTGGGGTTGCCGAGGACCTTGCCGACGGCGGCGAACTCGGCGAACAAGGCTTCCTTGCTGGATCGGTCACTCATCGCTGGCCACCTCCTGCTCGGCCATCACGGGTCGGTGGTGGGTCTCGTACATGCGTAGGGCCACCACAAGGCCAGAGATCGCGGTGAGCACGGCGACTGCCCACACCGCGGCGTGGACTCCCAGGAGGTCGGCCACGATGCCGGCGAGCAGCGCCCCGACCGCGAAGCCCCCGTCTCGCCAGAGCCGGTAGACCCCGACCGAGCGGGCCCGCCAGGCCGGATGCGCCACATCGCCGATCGACGCGAGCAGGGTCGGGTAGACCATCGCCGTCCCGGCGCCGAGCAGCACCGCCGCGACGGCCCAGACCGGGAACGAGTCGGCCAGCGCAATCAGTCCGAGGGCGAGAGCCTGCAGCCACATGCCCGAGGCGATCAGCCACTTCCGCCCCCACCGGTCGGACATGGCGCCGGTGAACAACTGCCCCACTCCCCACACCGCCGGGTAGAGGGCCGCCAGGATGCCGATCTTCCCGACCGACAGGCCAGCAGCGGCGAACAGGATCGGGAACAGCCCCCAGGCGAGGCCGTCGTTGAGGTTGTTGACGAGTCCGGCCTGGCTCGCCGAGGACAGCGCGGGCTCCTTGAAGCTGGTCTGCACGAACACCTGGCCGTTGCTCAGCTCACCGTGCAGGTGGTCGTGCTTGCCGTCGGCGCGGGCCACGTGCCCGGCCGCCTCGAGGCGGGCGTGCTCGCGAGTCTCCCGGACCACCAGGGTCGACAACCCCAGGCCGAGGGCGGCGAAGGCGATGCCGAGGAAGAACGGCTCGGGACGCAGGCCGTAGGTCTCGGCCAGGTAGCCGGTGGCGAGCGCCGTGACCGCAACGGCGCCGTAGCCGGCGGCCTCGTTGAAGCCCATCGCCAGGCCTCGTCGCGCCGGGCCGACCAGGTCGATCTTCATCACCACGGTGGTCGACCAGGTCAGGCCCTGGCTGACTCCCAGCAGCACGTTGGCGACGATGATCCACGTCCACGAGGGCGCCCAGATCAGCATGAACGGCACCGGCACGGCGATCAGCCAGCCAGCCACCAGGACGGGCTTGCGACCGAACCGGTCCATCCAGGCGCCGGCGAAGTAGTTCGTGGCGGCCTTGGCGATGCCGAAGGCCAGGATGAAGCTCAGCCCGGCGGTGTAGGCGGTGAGGCCGAACTCCTGCTTGCCGAGAAGCGGGAGCACCGTCCGCTCCTGGCCCAGCATGCCCCCGACCAGGGCGTTGACCACGACCAGCAGCGTGAACTGGGCGGCGTTCTGCCGCAGTCCCAGCTCGATGCCACGACCGGTGCCGGTGGCCTCGGCGGTGGCGTTCACGGGCCGACCTCCAGCGCGTTGCCGGTCTGGTCGACCCAGTCGTCGGGTCCACCCTCGAGGACGGTGATGTCACGGCGGCCGGCGCGGGCCAGCATGCTGGCGGCGCTCATCGCACGTTCGCCGTGGCCGCACATCACCACCAGCGGCTCGTTCGGGACGTCCCTGGCATGGTCGATCAACGCGCCGAGTTCGAGGTGCTCGGCGCCGGGCAGGTGACCCGCGCGGTACTCGTTGTGCTGACGGATGTCGAGGACGCGGGCACCGTCGAGCGCCTCCACGCCCGCCACCGGGATGGAGCCGGTGGGCTCTCCGGCGGCGATCCAGGCAGCGACGCCACCGTCGAGTTCCCCGACGATCTGGTCGTAGCCCACTTTGCGGGCCTGCCAGAGGATCTCGCCCGGGTCCTGGTCGGCGTCGCGAACGATGACGATCGGCGTGCCGGCATCGACGAGCCAGCCGAGCCAGGTGGCGAACACCGGTCGCAGCGGGATCGACACCGAGCCCGGCACATGGGCGTCAGCGAAATCCCGGACCGGGCGGACGTCGACGACCTGTGCGCCGCTCGCGCGCAGCCGGACCACCTCGTCGGCGGTGAGGACGGGAAAGTTCTCGCCCTTCACGAGTTCCGGGCCGCGGCGGTTGATCTCGCCGAGGGTCAGGAAGTACGGCGGGAAGCTGCCCAGGGAATCGAGCAGCTGCTTGACGAAGGTGTCCTCGGAGTCCGCACGAAGCAGGGAGTTGGTGGCCCGTTCGGCGCCGATGGTCGTGGTCCGCTCCGAGCCCGGAGGTGCCGAGCAGAACGAACCGGCGCCGTGGGTCGGCCAGACCGCGACGTCGTCGTCGAGCTCAGCAAGACGGCGCAGGGAGCGGTACTGGGCACGGGCGAGCTCCTCGGTCCGATCAGGTGAGACCAGATCGGTCCGTGCCGCCGAGCCGACGATCAAAGAGCCACCGGTGAAGACGCCGAGGGTTCGTCGGTCGTCGAGCAACTCGAAGGCGATGTGCTCGTGGGTGTGGCCCGGGGTGGCCAGCGTCCGCAGTCGGAGCCCGCCGAGGTCGACCTCGTCTCCGTCCGTCAGGCCCCGGTGCGGGAACAACCTGTCGCCGGCGCGTGACGCGAGCACCGTGGCGCCGTCGTCAGCGGCCAGCTGGACCGCACCGGTGAGGAAGTCGGCATGCAGGTGGGTGTCGGCGGCGTACGCGATCCGAAGGCCCCGACGATCGGCCTCGGCACGCAACGCGCGCAGGTCCCGGCTGGCATCGACGGCAAGCGCGCGACCGTCGGCAAGGTCCACCAGGTAGGCGGAGTTGCCGAGGCCCTTATCGACGACCGGGGTGATGGAGAAGCTCATGACACGCACTCTACGTCATTCCATGGATCGTTGGAATGACGTAGCAGCTAGTCCCCTGCCGGCCTGGTGGCGCACAGGCACCTGATTCCGACCTTGAGCCGTTCGGACGCCTCCACGAGGAACCCGGCAGTCAGCGAAGCGTCAGGATGATCTGTTGGTTCGGCTCCAGGCGGAGTTCGGCCGGGTCTCCCGTGACGTCGGCGCCATTGCTGGTGAGCTGGACCTGTTGCCCGGGCTCCGCACGGACGCCGCCGATCTGCTGTCGTGTCAGGTCCACGCCCCACTGGGTGAAGAGTTGACCGAGGGTGAACACCTCACCCACGGAGTCGGCCTCAATATGGATGGTTCCATCGCCCTCGTGGGTGTGAAGCGCCGACATCGCACCGGTGGCGGGGTCGACTCCGATGTTGGACGGAACCGGGACGTCGGCGCCGTCGATGATGATGCGCAGCTGCGGGTGGTAGTGCTCGGCGGTCCCCATCGGGCCCAGGTCAAGTCCGGCGGCTGCCACGCGAGCGGACACATCGGTAGGCACCGACCACGGCGGCATCGAGGTGTCGTCGACAGTCGCAGCACCATTGGAGCCGGGTTTCGACATCAACGAATCTGAGCTGGGGTCAATGGGATCGGTGTCGTTGGCGCAACCACTCAGTGCGATGAGTGTGGCGAGTGCGAGGGCTGCGTACGGGCGGCTCTTCATACAGATGGCTTCCTTCGTGCGTGCGAGCGGAGGATGGAGATCAGAAGCTGAGCCATCGGGGTGCTCGGGCGGCATACTCGGCGTAGTCGTGACCGAAGAGCTCGGCCATGGCTGCTTCTTCGGCGGGTATCTGGACGCGGTCGATGACCGCGACGAACCCGAGGACCGGCAAGCCTGCGACCCAGTTTCCCCGGGTCACCGCATGTGCCAGGAGCAGTCCAGCCATCCCGACGTACATCGGATTCCGCGACCTTTGGTGAGGGCCGCCGGTTACGAGGGATGTTGCCTTGTCGGGTGCGACGGGGTTGACGGTGGTCTGGGCGCGCCGGAACTCGCGGACCGATCCGGCGATGAACCCGCCTGCGGCCAGTGCCAGAGCACCGCCCGCGAGCCCTCGGGCCGCCCCGATGTGTCGGTGTTTGCGTGAGAGCAGGTGTTGGGCGGCTGCGGCCGCGCCGAGGACTGCGACGGGCGGGACCGGGCGACGGCGAGACGTCGTTGGCGGCTCGGTCACCAGTTCACCTCGTGGCATCGATTGGTGGGCGTTTCCTCGACCTGGAGGGTGGCGTGCTCGATGTGATGGCGCTCAGCGAGGACACGATGCGCCGCGGCAAGCACCTCCTGGGCGGCGGCGCCGTCGCCGACGACGAGGTGGGCCGTGGCGACGTTCATCCCCGAAGTGAGGGTCCAGATGTGCAGGTCGTGGATGTCGCTGACGCCCGGAACCGACTCCAGGTCATCGACGACCTCTGCGAGCGTCATGCCTTCGGGGATGTGCTGGCCGAGTACGGCGAGGACCTGGCGGCCGAGCACGACGGCGCGGACGGCGACGAAGATGCCGATGGCGAGAGCGACCAGGGTGTCCCCCAGTCCGTTGCCGGTCAGGGTGACCAGCACACCGGCGATGATCACACCGACGCTGCCCGCGGCGTCGGCGACGACCTCGAAGTAGGCGCCCTTGACGTTGAGGGACTCCTGGGATCCGGCCCGCAGCAGAAGCATGCAGGCGATGTTGATCGCCAGGCCGAGGGCACCGACCACAAGCATCGGGGTCGAGGCGACGTCGGGTTCGCCGCTGATCCGGCTGATCGCTTCGATCACGACGTAGGCGGCGACGCCCAGCATGATCAGGACGGTGAGGCCAGAGGCGAACACCTCGGCACGATAGGAGCCGTAGGTGCGGCGTCCGGTGGAGTCGGGTCGGGTGGCGATCTTGGTGGCGACCAGGGCCGCACCGAGGGCAACTACGTCGGCGGCCATGTGCCCGGCATCGGAGATAAGCGCGAGAGAGCCCGACGCGATCCCGGTGACAAGCTCGACGACGAAGAACCCGGCAACAAGCGCGAACGCCGCAGCCAGTCGGGTCCGGTAGCGACCACCGGCATGTCCGGCGGGCGCAGCGTGGGCGTGTCCGTGCCCTGCGCCCATCAGCGACTGTCCTTCTTGAGCTCGCCGAGGGACATGAGCACCGGGCCGTCCGGGGCAGGGGTGCAGCAGCCATCGCCGCAGCCGGCATCGGCATCGGCGCCGGCGGCGGCTTCGGCGTCGGCGTCGGCGGCGGCGGCGGCGTCGGGGGTGCTCGTGCCGGTGGGCGCGCAGCAGCCCTCGCCGCGCCAGGCCTCGAGTCCTTCCTTGACCGCGACGGCGGCGATGACCAGCCCGGCGATCGGGTCAGCCCAGGACCAGCCGAGTGTCGCGTTGAGGACCAGGCCGACGAGCAGCACGGCGGACAGGTAGGTGCACAGCAACGTCTGGGTGGAGTCGGCGACGACAGCGTTGGACCCCAGGGCCTTGCCGGTGCGGCGCTGCGCCCAGGACAGGAACGGCATGATCACCAACGAGGCGGCTGCGAGCCCGATGCCGACCGGAGAGGGATCCGGGTCGTGACCGCTCGTCAGGGCTCGGACTGATTCGAACGTCACGTAGGCGGCGAGCGCGAAGAACGAGAACGCCATCAGCCGCAGTGCCTGCTGTTCGCGGGACTCGGGGAGCTTGTGACGGAACTGCCACAAGATGATGAGCCCGCTGGAGACCTCGACCACCGAGTCCAGGCCAAAGCCCACGAGGGCGACGGACCCGGCGACGATGCCGGCGGTGATCGCGATGATCGCCTCGATGACGTTGTAGCCCACCGAGGCGGCGGCGAGCAGTTGCGCCCGTCGCCCCAACTGCGCCGTCTCGGTCACGTCCAGGTCCTGATGGGTGTGCACGTGGGCGCTCACGAACTGCCCTCCAAGGTGGCCGCACCGAAGTTCGGGCACAGGGTCACGGCATCACCGGTCGCGGCGAGCAACCGCTCGGCGGCCGAGAGCAGTTCCAGGACGGTGTCGGTGTGGTTCAGCGACCACATCGAGGCCCGCCCCTCCGGTCGGGAGGTGACCAGCCCGCAGTCCTTGAGGCAGGCGAGGTGCTTGGAGACAGTGGACTGCGCGAGGCCCAGGTGATCGGTCAGGTCCACCACGCGGTGCTCGCCGAGGGCGAGGTGGCGCACGATCGTCAGCCGGGACGGGTCGGAGAACCCGTGGAACAGGCAGGCTGCTGCTGTCATGGCCGCGCTCTCGTCGAGGACGTCGGTCTCGGCGCCCGTCGCTTTCATCGTCATGCGGCGATGTTATCCGAGGGTGGCGGTCTGACGTCAAGTGGGTGGCTCTCGGCGGACGAGCCGGTGGTCGTCTGGCGCGGCCGGATCCCGTGGGGCTTCACAGGCCGAGATGCTTGCTAGAGGTGTGCGCGAGGGCTTCGAGTGGGCGGATGTAGCGGTTGACGAGGACGGTGAGGTCCTTGTGCCGGGTCTGGGCGGCGATCCGGTGCAGTGGGACTCCGGCCAGCGCCGCAGTGGTGGCGTGTCCGGCGCGCAGGGAGTGGGCGGTGATCCGGGTGCCGTCGAGGCCGGCGGCAACGGCTCGGGCGCGGAGCATGCGGGCGGGCACGTGACCCGAGAGCGGTTCCAGGCTGACCTTGGTGGCCCAGATCCGGGTGAACAGGGCGCCGGGGGCGTCGCCGCGTACGGCTCGCCAGGCGTTGAGGGCGGCGACTGGGTCGGTGAGGGCGTGTTGGCCGTGGGCGACGGCGACGCTCTGGCCGTGTCCTTCTTGGTCGGTCTTGGACTGGCGGATGGTGAGCAGCAGGCCGGCGGGCTTGTGCTCGACGTCGGCGAGGTGGAGTGCGACGAGCTCGGCGCGGCGCATCGCGGAGGCGAAACCGAGCAGGATGATCGCGGCGTCGCGAATGCCGATGGGTGTGCTGCGGTCGATGCAGCCGACGATCTGGCGGATCTCCTGCACCGAGAGCGGCCGAGCGAGTCGGCGTGGTGCGGCACCGTGGGTGCGGCGCAGCCCGCGCCGTACCTGGCGGACGGCCTCGGAGTCGACCGGGTCGGTGATGCCGCAGGTGCGGTGGACGTGCCGGATGACGGTGCAGGCCATGTCGAGGGTGCCGGTGGCCTTGCCGGCTTCGGCGCGCTCGGTGAGGTAGGCGCACAGCGCGAGCGGGTCAGCGGGCAGTGCACCGATCCCGCGCGCGGCGCACCAGCGTTCCCATTGCGCCCAGACCAGGGCGTAGAGGCGGCGGGTGGACTCGGTGCGGGCGGCCGCGATGGCCGAGCTGATGCGGGCGGTGTCGAGGTCGGTGAGTCCGGCGGGCAGCAGGTCGAGGTCGGGGGTGGGCGCAACTATGGCGGTGGCCGGCAGGGCGGCGGTCAGGAGGTTGGTCATGGCGCCGTCGTAGCGGCGTCTCCCCCACCGCCACGGGACCGGGTGCCGGGTCACCGGCGACCCCTCATGAGGAGGCAAGGTCAGATAAGGCTGACTAGCCCGACATTGGTCGCCAGCCCCTCAACGCCTTAGGTCCTGTTCGGCGTTAGACCATTGCTAATTCAGTGGCAGAGGCTGCGAGCTGCCATTTGGGTGGGAAGAACATCGAGATCGGATCCGATCGGGGATTGAATCGCGACTTGATGCGTGTGCGCGCACTCGTCAGCTCGGGCAGCGCGACTCGGCAGTACTTATCTGTCTCACAGAAAAGGTTCTGCGCGTCGATCGCGTGCAGGGGCCTACCCCACAGCCCGTTGAACGCAAGGCCAAGACGGTCAAATTCGATGACCTGGCGTTCGACCATCCAGTGGATGATCTCCGTTGGCGTGTAGTCGCCCAGCGACACAAAGCACTTTTTGATGCCACGCAGCGCTCCAGGTCCGGGCCGGGTGAAGTCGTTCTCACTAAAGTTGATGAGTTCTGAGTAGTTGAGATCGACAGCGACCTGGTAGGACATGAAGTCACCCATGAGCGGGAACCTACGAAGAAGCAGGAAGACCTCTTCAAGCGAGCATGCTTGCAGGACATCGTCATCGAGGGATCCAGTCAGGAACATGTGCCGAAAGAGTTCGACGTGGTTGCGGTGCTTAAGGCGCTGCCCGTAGGCGTCCGTGGCACACAAGATGAATGCGCCGGTGTATAGGCCGCCGTTAGTCGCACGTGCTTCGTCTAGGGCACGGGCGAAGGATCCATCGGCCAGGTCTTCCAGGGTCGGGTGGCGGCCAAGTAGCAACCGGATCGACTCCCAGGTCTCGATCTTGCTGAACGTTCGAAACGCCACGATCTGGAACACGCGGTCGTGAAACGAGCAAGGCTCGGCGTGGTAAGCGACCTCGCGAATCAGGTACTGAGATACCCGGTCCGCAGCTCTGAAGACGTTGCAGAACTTGTACGTCTGGATGATCTCGTCATCACTCCAGGGCCCAGGTTCACCTGCAAGTCGCTTCTCGAATGAATTGTGACGTTCAGCCGTGAAGCGCCAGTAGAGATCGAACGCCTCGGTTCGAGGGGTCGGCTCTGTCTTCACCACGTATCGATCCTATGGCGTGCGAGGCTCCAGAACCGGGACCCGTGATCCGCGGGTCCGATGCGACGGCCGTCGACGCTGCCCTGGACTCCCAACTGTGGCCGATACCATCTCGATCATGTTCGGACGGAATGATGCGGTTACTCCTGACCCGGAGCCACCTGTGATGGCAGACAGTGACTACCCGTCCCTATACACGTTCGCCAGCACAACGTCGACCACGGGCCGGGACAACACGTTCCTGCAGACGCGGTGGTATCTGGTGATGCTGACCATCGGCGCCCTGGCAGGTGCTGTCACTTGGAAGGTCGGTTCGCAGGACGCCATGGGGTGGGTTTCGGTGGTCGCGTTCCTGACTTCAAGCGCCCTAGCGCTGCTGCTTGCTTTTCGCCGCCCCGCCGAGGCCTGGTACCAGGGCCGCGCTGCCGCCGAGTCGGTGAAGTCGCTCACGTGGAGTTACGCAACGGGCGCCGACCCGTTCCCGATCGACGCCGCGGACGTCGACCAAACCTTCATCGACCGCCTGCGCCAAATCGTCCGCGAACTCAGCCAGGTCGATACTCAGGCAGCAACCGGTGAGCAGATCACAGCCCGAATGCGCGAACTCCGCGCTTCCACGTTTGAGGAACGGCGGGACGCGTATGTCCTGGGACGTATCGAGGATCAACGTGGTTGGTACGCAGGCAAGGCCACTTTCCATCGAAAGCGCGCGAAGCAACTCATTGGCGGCGCCGTCGCGAGCTCGATTGTCGGTCTCGTCCTCGGCGTGCTCCGCGCGCAGATGGTGATCTCGATTGACCTCCTCGGCGTATTCGCAGCGCTCGGCGCGGCCTTGGTGGCCGAGTCGCAGCTGCGGCAGCACACCATCAACGCGAGCGCTTACGCGCTGACCTGCCAGGAACTGGGGATGGCGAGTTCACTGGCCAGTCGCGCAGATGAAGAGTCCTGGCCGCGAGTGGTCAGCGAGGCCGAAGAGGCCATTTCCCGCGAGCACGTCATGTGGTGCGCTCGGAACGGCGTGCTCAACGCGAGCAGTGGCTGATCGAGTTTCGAGGCATGTTCTGACCTCTTGTTGTCCCTTTGACGGCGCGCTCAACCGCTGGGCCGAACTGGGCGACGTCGGCGGGCTTGTTCCAATCAAGGATCTCAGCGCCTGCTTCGAGCAGGCCCGCCGGAACTTCAGCACCTGGGTCAATCTGGATCCCGACGATCGCGTTGCCCTTCTCACGGCTCCACTCGATCTCGCGCGCCACCCAATCGCTCTTGGCTGTGTCCTTTCCAATGAGGACCACCGTTGCGCTGGTGTACTTGAGCTGCTCCTTGATCTTTCGCGAGATGTACTGTTGGTCCGAGCTCTTGACCGGGTCCACCAGGTGGCGAACCGAGAAATCCAGTTTGAGGTTCTTGTTGTAGGACATCAGGTTGAAGCCCTTGGCTCGCATCTGATCGCGGTGCTGATAGGACAGGAAGACCCGACGCATCAGCCCTCACCGCCGAGTTCGGGTGTGAGTGTTCCGGTTTCACCGCAGGCCGGGCACCTCTTCAACAATGCCTTGTTTTCGACGATCCGATCGCAACTGCCGCAGCGCCAGCGTCCGGTGGGGCTGCTGTTGGGAGTATCGACCGCCGGGGTTGCATCATCCAGGGGCAGATAGGTGGCGGCGTCTGACCAGTTAAACCCGGCCTCGCGGCCCCACGAGGGATACGCGAACTCTGAGTGCTCGCGCGAGAACTGCTCGAGCCGTGCAACTTCACCGATGTATTCGTCGGTTCGCGAGTCCCGACCATCGATCTCGTTACGCAGCTGATTGACGATCTGAGCATCGATCGGCTTCTGGGTGCGGAACTTCACGAGAAGCGCCGCCTTCGCCGGTTGCGAGAGAGTTCGGGGGTCGATGGGATCGACGAATCTGATGACGTCGGCTGCTAGCGCATAGTCCCCGCGGCTAGCCCCGCGCACTCCAGGTGCGTACCACCCGATGTGGTAGTAACCGGTCAGCCAGCGCACCCCTTCACGTGTTGTCATGAAGAAAATGGAACTCGCACCGCGAGCCACGATCGCCTTGCGCATCGATGGCTCGCAGGTGGAGAACAGGCCGTAGCTGCCTGTCTCGATGTTGGGGTCGCTCTTGTTGTCGGCTGGCTTGGTGATCTCGCGCACCGGCCAGCGCGCGAGAGGGTCGTTCAGATAGACCGACAGGTAGCCCCCGCCCTTGTCGACTAGAGGCTGCCACGGAGGGTTCGGCGGTCGGACGTCAGGATCCGACTTACTCATCAGCACCATCCCGCATAGTGAAAGGGGTCTTGGAGTATTTCAGGTGGCCGGCGTCCAAGTCCGCCAACACGAACCCGCCACGATTTCGGGCGAGCGCTCCCAGCACCGCGAAGCCCTGACAGATCGCCTCGGCCCAGAGCCACAACGGAAGCACAGACACTTCTAGGTCGTCGGTCACGCTGGCGATGAGTTCCAGTAGTTCTTCGGGGACCTTCCGCACATCGAGGTAGTTGTCGTTGACGAAGGCCTGCTTGGCCAGGATCGCAGCCAGCCCTTCCTCTGCAAAGATCGCGCGGGCACCGTCCTCGGCATCGTCGATCTTCGGGTCGAACTTTCGTTTCACCTTCAGGAGGCTGCGCAGGTTGGGTGACCACTGGAGCACGGCAAGGAACCCGAGGTGGATGGCGTCGTGATAGCGGTAGGCGTCGCTGGAGTGGGAGTTGTCGTTGACCGGGTCGCCCAGTCGTTCCCCTGCGGTGTAGCCCTTCCATTTGTCGTTCGGCAGTGGGATCGCGCCGTCGGGAAAGGCATTCGGGACGGCGTCTCGAAGGATCATCGTCACGACTGGTTCGCCGCTCTCTTGGCTTTCAACAAAGCGGAGTTGAAGTTGCCGAGGGAACCGTTCGTCAAGCGGGGCGTCCTCGTCGAAGGTCAGAAATCTCTTGGTAGCGCCCGCGAACTCCATGCCCTGCAGCCGGTCCGCGTCGCTCTGCATCACGACGTCGAGGTCCGATCCCAGATGCCGGCATACCGCCGAGACATACCAAAGGAGGTCGCCCAGTTCTTCGGCGATGAAGGCCGGCCAGTCTTCGCGCTCGCTGTCACCTCGGTAACGCTTCTTCTGCTCGAGAAACAGGCTTCCGACCTCGCCTGCCATACCTAGCAACGGCACGCTCAACTCGAGCGGATCAGAGCCCACTCCAATGTCCTGGTCCGTCTCCGCCGCGAGCCGACTGTAGGTCGAGAACGTGAGTGCAGTGCCCATATCTGGGACCAGTGCGGTGATTCCGGAGAGTCCCAGCTCTCGATGCCGCCGATCGACCTTGCGTAGGTTGGCGTGCGCGATCAGGTTAAGTTCCAAGCCATTCTGATTCGCGACTACCGCACACCAACGCACCAGGCGACCCAGGGCTCGCTCGATCGCACGGGTTCGACCTGGCGCAGATACTCGGTCGCGTAAGAATCTCTGCTGAGCGTCCAAAATCGCTCCCGCGTGCGCACCCGTCCCGAGAAGCGGCACGAGTTCGTGTGCCGTGTCGAACTCCCCTTGGAACGCGGTAACGACCGTCTGATACTCGGCGAACTCCACGAACCCACCTCCCCTCTCAACCCATCGGAACACTTGTAAACATGCTGCATGACAGATCTTGACACCTACCGCCGACATCAGTCGTGAACACAGCATCGCGCGTCGGTGCCAGACGCACATCTCACCAAGAGGACGACGATCGCAACCTCAGCCGTAGACCGGCCGGCGCGAGCGATTTCGGTTAGCCGCAGGCTGCTGAAGCGGTCAGCGCTGATCTGGACTTTCGGCATACATCGACCCTAGGGCGAGGTACCGACGCAGGCTCGGAACTTCGGCGAACAGGCGTTGCACGCGGTCTTGCCAGCGATCAGAACCCGTAGCGCTCCTTACGGAGCCTGAACGCCTTTTCCCCGCCCTCCATGACACGAGTGATCTCGTCCCGGACTGCCGGTACGTCGATCGCGCCCTCGAGCTTTACCCGGCCGCCCGACTGGTCGCCCTGTTTGCGGTAGTCGAAGGCAATGACAAGTTCGGCATCGCCGTTCACCACCAGGTTGGCGTTGTGGCTCGCGAAGATCAGTTGGCGCTTCTGTTTGGCAGACCAGATCCGGGTCACGACGTCCTGCACGACCTGACTGTCGAGGTCTTCCTCGGGCTGGTCGATGATCAGCGGCACGCCGGTCTGCGCCAGTAGAACCCGAAGCAGCGCCGTCGCCTGTTGTCCAGCCGAGGCTGCACTGAACGCAATGAACTCGTTCTCCTTGGTTTGGTACTCGAAGAGAGGCTCGTCTCGAATCGGCGTCAGGGCGAGATCCAACCACCCGTCAGCCGTCATGCGAGTCCTCGCTCGCTGCTGGTCAACAAGCGGGAAGCCCAGACGGGTGAGAATGGGGGTCGTTTCTGAGGTGTGGACGGCGTCCGCTTCCAGCCGGAGAAGACTCTCCAACTCCGTGAGAACAAGTTCCCAGGTACCGAGTGGGTCGGTCTCTCCACGAAGGCCGGCGAACAGCTGGTCGATCTTGCCGCCCCGAACGCCGGATCCTTGAATGTAACCTCGGAATCGCTCTTCAACGGGTGCGAGTCCCTGACCCAGGTTGATACTTGCCCTCAAGAGCCCCTCTGATAGCCCAGTCAGCCGTGCTGTTTCCTCGCTGAGCAGTTCGGATCGCTCTCGGTACTGGGCGATCAGCTCGCCACGTAGCTCGGTGTGCGCCTTGAATGGATCCCCGATCGCCTGGCGATCGCGCTTGTGAGTAGCCAGCAGCCCGGCGGCCTGGGTTCGGCGATCCTCGACCCCTGCGAGTTCATCCAACTTGGCCTGGTGTGCACTCGAGCGACGTTTGACCTCCTCGTAGCGCTCGTTAAACGAACTGATGGCCTCGCTGATCGTGACTGCTGCGGCGTGCTCCGCAGCCCCTTCGGTGCGCGCAGACGCCGCTGTGTTGAGTGCCTCAGAAATGGCGCCCTGGAGGTTCTGGATCAACTGCTGTCGAGCGGCGGCCAAGGCGGCAACCGCATCAGCAATGTCAGCAGGGACATCGGCAGGGACGTCAAGGTTGGTCTGCACAACGCCAAGCCGCTCCACTACGGCGTTCGCTTGTGCGAAGGCGTCCTGCAGCTCACGCTCCTGTGAGACGAGGGACTCCCGAACCGAATCAAACTGTGGCTTCGCGCTGAGTGTGGCGCGATCCTCCTCGGACAGATCGGTGAGGGCTCCACGCAGGTTGGCTGCCTGCTCTGCAAGTGATCGCTCGGTCAACTGTTGGCGCGATACGGACGAGTCCAGCTCGCGAGCCCGTTGCACCTTGGCGTAGTTCTCGCGCAACTTGCCGGCCGACTCCGCGACCCGCTGGTCGATGCTGTCAAGCGATCGCTGCACCGGCGCGGTCACGAAGCGCGTTAACTCATCCATCCGCAGCGCCACGCTGCTCAACTGCTTCTGACTGTAGGCGTGGACCGGCAGAAGCGATCGGACGTGCTCTTCTCGAACCTTTGCGAAGTCTTCCTCTCCGACCTTCAACTGGATCTCACCCGTGGCCGCGTCACGACGCACCACATGGGGGATCTCGTTGATGGTGAAGAAGACCTCGACCTGGCCGCCAACAGGCTTGAGGGTGTTCTCGATCAGCCGTTCGCGCCGAACCGTCGGGTTCGCCAACTCCTCGTCGCCCGCCTGCGCCGCTTGGTCGCACAGTCCCCATCGGACGTAGTCGAGGATCGTTGACTTACCGGTCCCTCGGCCACCGATGATGGCGTTGTACTGCGAGTTGAAAACGACATCGACGGGCCCAAGGAACTTGCTGTTGGAAACGGTGATCCGTGAAATGAAGACGGTCGGAATCTGAGGGACGACATGCGCGATGCGGGATTGATGTCCCAGGCATGCCTGCCGAAGCGCTTCGCCGGTCGGCTCGGCCCACTTAACCCAAGTCGAAGGTGCACCCAGGCTTGCGAAGTCCTCGGATCGGGCATCGGACGTCTGGAAAATGGCGAGCGGCTTGTTTCCCCACGAGGCATCCACACCGGCGAAAATACGCTGGTTGCCCGTCCCGATCTTGTCGACTGAGCCGTCCAGGTAGCCGCCCACGCAGGGCATGTCCTTGTACTCAGCCTGCATGCCCTTGCGCATGATCGTCTTGTGGCCGCTGTCGCTGGCGTTAGGCAAGACGATGTAACGGCCCTTCAGCCAATCGTGCTCGTCGAGCTTCTTGTGCAGGTCTGCCAGAGAGGTGATGTGATCCAGCGGCTTCACGTCGGGGAGGGTTGCTGCGGTCGGATCGTGCGGGGTAATCGCGAGAGCCTGGAGGACCGACGGCAGCCGATCATCTGGGAAGTCGGCGTCGAGTATGAGGAGCGCCTGTCGGGCGAGAGCCAATGTGAGTTCCACACCAGGGAACACCGTCAGACGCTGGGCGGGCGAGTAGTGCTCGCCGTGTTCGTCCAGTTCCTCTGCGGCAGCCCGTCGGATGAACGGAGCAAACACGAGGTCGTGGTGGTCGGTGATCGCGACCGCGTTCAGCCCGATCCGGCGGCAGGCAGCGACGAACGACTGCGCATAGGCCGCGCGGTCGTCATCAGAGACTGGCTTCTTTCCCTTCCACTGCCCATCCCTCGGCGTGTGAACCTGGAAGTCCGCCCGGTGGAAGTGCGCCCCGCGATCACGATCCACGGCGAGCTCCAGCGTCGGCAGTCAGCAAACTCATGCCATTCCCGTCCCCGAGGCGAACAGTTCCGCCTGCTCTAACATCAGCCCGACGGTCAAGTCTTGGGCAGCCCAGGCTCATGAGGGTCCTCCAATCCAGAGCCCAGCTCCGACTCGAGCGAGCTCGTTCTTGCGATCCTCGAAGTCCGGAAGAACCCGCCCAAGCAGTTGCCAGAACAACGGCCCATGGTGCGGCTCTCTGAGATGGGCCAGTTCATGAGCCAACACGTACTCGACCAGTGAGGGCCTTAGTTGAAGGGTTGCCCAATGAACACGGATGCGTCGGCCGGCGGTCGCGCTCCCCCACTTGTGCCCCAAGTCAGCCACCTCAAGTTCAGTTGGCTCGACTCGTAGTCGCTGAGCCCAGTCGGCGACTCGTGGCCGCAACCACTGAAGGCCGCGGGTGCGGTACCAATCGATGATGGCGGCTTCACCGGACTCAACATCCGTGCGGGGCATCAGGAGCCTCCCGCGTTCCAAACGAACGGTTCCAGAGTCATCGACGACTCGAAGTCGATAGCTGCGGCCGAGGTACAGGAAGCCTTCTCCGTCAACAAGCTCCTTGGTCACTGGTTCGTGTCGCAGGAGTTCCTTCTCCGACAACTTCCGATAGACCCAGTCACGCTTCGAGGCGAGAAAGTGCTGCAGCTCATCCGTAGCGACGTCGCCGGCCGCCCGGAGGCGCAGCGATCCGTCGGCCTCGATGGTCAGTCGCGCCTTCCGAGTCGAATCGTCCGTGTCCACGGGAACCGTCATACCGTCGAGTTCGAGGACGAGCGCGGTATTCATGCCGGCCCTCCCGCTCCATGGCGCTGAGCGATGAGCGGTTGGTTCGCCTTGGCCAGTTCCATCAATCGGTCGGCCACGGCCGCTTGCTCCTCGAACGGGAAGAGGTCGCAATCATCGAGGGTATGGATCAATGAGCGACGGAGCCCGTCCTGGGCGTGTGCGTTGTGCCAGAAGCGGACGATGCGCGCGTAGTGCACAACGTCGATGACGATGTCCTCGGCAAGACGGACAATGTCGACGCGAACCTCGCTCGGCAGGTCGGAGCCTGTCGCGAACTCGGCCTCCAGAACCCCGTAGAACCGAGCGATCAATGGGTCGTCGTGCACCGCGCCCGTGGGGCCCTCCTTGGCGTCATCGAGAAGTTCTTCAAGCGCCAGGCTCAGTTGCTCCCACTTGCCAGTCAGGGTCTTGAGGATCTCGTCGAGACGCTCTGACAGCTTTGTGAAGTGAGCCGGATCCTCGTCGAAGTTCTTGCGGATGTGGAACCGCAAGGCGTGCTCCATCTCAGAAGCCTTGGCCTTGTCCGAGGTGAGTCCCTTCACCTTCGCAAGGAAGTCAGGGTCAGTTATCGACACCGGTGGGATCTTGGTGGCGATGTCCAGCGCGGTGACGTGCTCGTCGATGAGTGCCCGCACCTTCTCGCCATACAGCGACGGGTCGAAGTCGCCGAGCCCGTCGTCGCGATACCGACGCCGGGCCACCTTCTGGATGATGCCCAGCCGCTTTGCATCCCGAACGAATGGCAAGCCCTCGGGCCGTGGCAGGACGGTGTCCAGCGTGTTGAGGAACTGCTTCAGCAGAACGCCGAAACGCGACCTCAGAGCCTCATCGGCCAACACGTCAACACAGGCTTCGATGTCCTCGGCTGTATCGAAGGTGTCGATACCCGCCTGAGCAAATACAGCCACGGTCCGAGCATGCCGATCCGTGAGTTTGGGAACCTCGTCCTTGATCGAGGCGAGCGCTCCCGTTGTGTCCGCAGCATCCTCGGGGGCGTACGCCTTGAGCGCCTTCTGTAGATGGGCTCCGACTCCGTAGTAGTCGACCAGGAGACCCGCGTGCTTGCCTGGAGCAGTTCGATTCACGCGAGCGATCGCTTGCAACAGCTCGGCATCTTGGATGAAGCGATCGAGGTAGAGCACCTGCTCGATCGGTGCGTCGAAGCCGGTCAACAGCATCGTGCGAACGAGCAGGAACGCGACCGGGCTCGAATTGTCCCCTGCCGGACCGAGGGGCTTCTTGAAGTCAGCGATGACTGTGTCTTGGCGGGCCTTGTCCGTCCACTGCGCCCAGGTCGGGTCGTCGTTGTGGTCACCCGAGATGACGGGCACAAAGTCCAGGATTCGAATCAGGTCGAGTTGGGGCAGTGCGCGGACAAGACCCTGAGTGCGTCTATCAAGACCGTCGATGTTCAGGGTGCCGTCAGCTGCGCCCGAGACGACGTTCTGGGGCAGGCCCTCGATCTCGGCAACGAGGTCATCCCGGGCTGCAAGAAGTGCCTCTCGGTAGCGGATCGTGGCCAGACGGCCGTTCGCAGCCACCTGTGCCTTGAACCCACCTGGAAGCACAGTCGTCACGTAGTGCCAGATCATCGAGCGCGCTTTGGCTGCTATGAGCTTGGGTGCGTCGAGCACGGCCCCCGTGGTGGCATAGCGCGCCTTCAGCTTCTCCAGTTCCTCTGGCGTGTGCTCAACGAACATGTCCTCGAACAGCTCGTCGAGGTCGGTGCCGCCGGCCACGGCTCCCTTGGCAGTACGCCCCTCGTAGAAGATCGGAACCACGGCGCCGTCAGCCTCAGCGTCGCGAATCGTGTACTCATCGATGTACGAGCCGAAGATCGCGGTCGTCTTCTTCTTGCCCTCGCTCATGATCGGCGTTCCCGTGAAACCGATCTTTGCGGCGTTCGGGAGCGCTGCCATCAGATTGGCATGCAGCGTCGACGTCTGTGAGCGGTGGGCCTCGTCGACCATGATCACGATGGCCTCGTCTGTGTTGAGCACTCCGAGTGTCTCGGTGGAGTCGTCTCCGGCGAGTGTCTGACCGCCCACACCCGCCTTGATCTCGTCAGTGTCGCGATACTTCTGGATCATGGCGAAGACGAGTGCTGGGCCCTTCTCAGAGAGTAGGGATCGGAGTTTGGCGGCTTTCCTTGCGCGCTGAATGACCTCGCCCGAGAGCTTGGCTGTCTCGGCGAGCTGCTTCTCCAGATCGGTGCGGTCGGTGACGATGACGACCTTGAAGGCACGCAGAACTGGATCGGAGCGCATGGCTCGAACCAGGAACACCATCGTGAGCGACTTGCCCGATCCCTGGGTGTGCCAGATCAGGCCACCGCGTCGATCGTGCTCTCCGTCGAGCGCCCGGGTCTTGCCTGCACGCATGCGGTTCAGTGCTCGACCCACAGCGCGGTACTGCTGGTAGCGAGCAACGATCTTGTACCGCTTACCGCCACCCTCGGCGAACAGCGTGAAGTGGCGGACGATGTCGAGCAGGTTCGACGGAGCAAACATGCCTGCGACGAGACGTTCTTGGCCAGTCAACGTCGCGGCAGGCTTGCCGAGGTGACCGGCGAGGTCGTCAAGAGACATGGGCGCGGGGTCACGCCACTCAAGGAAGTGTTCGGCGCCAGAAGTGAAGGTGCCGACACGAGCACGGTCTCCATACGTCGAGACGACGAACTGGTTTGTCCAGAACAACTGCTCGTTGCCCTCGGGCATGCCCATCCCACGCTGGTTGGCGTAGCGGCGCAGCTGCTTGATGCCCTCAGCCATCGGGTCGGTGATGTACGGGCTCTTGCACTCGATCACGACCAGAGGGATGCCGTTGACGAAGAGCACGACGTCTGGCGCGACGTACTTCTTGGCCTGACCACCCGGCTCATCCATACGGAACTGGTTGATCGCAAGGAAGTCGTTGTTCTCGGGGCAGTCGAAGTCGATGAATTTGATGCGCTGGCTGCGCCCTTGATCCCAATCCGGCGAGCCGGACACGGACACACCCTCCAGCAGGCGCTCAGTGATGACTTCGTTGATCTCGATGAGGCGACCCACGTCGACGCGCTTCAATGCGGAGACGGCCTCGGACAAGCGGGCGTCGTCGAGCCAGGGCATGCCATCAGGTCCGGGATTGATCTTGGCGAGGGCTGCTCGCAGCCGGTCCTCCAAGATCGACTCGCGGAATGACTCGCGTTCAGTGATGGTCGGATCCGACTTGGATCCTTCGATGATCTCCCAATCGAGGCCGGCCAGCTGATCTAGAAGCGGCCTTTCCACCTCTGTGAACTCGGGGCCATCGCTCATGAACTCGCTCCTGACGGAACGCGAACGAGACCAGTGAGCAGATCGCGCATTAGGCCGACCTTGAGCAACCTGGTCTTCTGGAGTTGTTCCAGTTCCAGGTCGAGTGCACTCCTCAAGCCAACAACGGCCGCGACGATCCGATCCTGATCCACGGGTGCGGGGACAGGAAGAGTCAACGCTTCGACAATCGACCTCGAGACCTTCACCATGCTCCCGGATGTCCCGCTCGCGACATTCATGATCTGGCGCCTGACACTTGCGCTGTTGAGCACGATCGCGAGGTATTCAGCGCCGATCGATTCGGACGGAACTAGTCTCATCATGAGGTCGGGGTAGTAGCAGGGCGCCCCTACGTCACGAAAGATTCCGACCTGCCCTACAAGCTCTCGAGTGTTCGATCGCGACATGAGCACATCGCCATCCCGGAGCAAGAAGGGTTGCAGTCGGGTATCTCTCCTAGGCGCGTGTTTGAGCTGCCTAGGAACGAACCCCCGCCTGGTAAGGCACCCCAAGCCGAGCATGTACGCCCCCGTTTGCTCCGACGCCGCTACCGGCGAGTATCCATTCTTGGGCGGGGTCAGGAGCAGATCCCCGAGTCGGCGGTCCGAGCCTTCCGGAATGCCACGGAGCAGGTCATTGAGCACAGCGCCCTCAATCGTGACCAGTTTTTCCGTGATCGATTCGGCCGCACGGATCTGCTCGTCCAACGTGTTCAGGACTTTGGCGATCCTCACTTGCTCGTTTCGTTGCGGCAGCCGTACGGAATGGCTCGCCAGGTCGCCCCTAGTGATGTGCTTCATGGTTGTTCCATGTGACCGCGCAGCCAGTGCCTCGAGGTGGAAGTTCAGCAGGTGATTCAAGAAGTCGCGGTCGACGTCGGCGGCCGGACTGACTTTGAAGAGGTGCTGGTTGAGGAGGGCCGGACCCCGCGTCCAGATCAGCGCGGCCAGGGTGGCGCTCCAAGAGAAGATCAGGTCACCGTCATCGATCTTGAACGCAGCAGCTTCGTTCCCCGCGTAGCGGTCGGGTTCAACATCTTCATCGAGGAGCTCGCGGATCCGCACGATAGGCAAACCCTCGTCCCCCCAATGGCGAGGCTTGAATGCGTACCCGTTGAGATAAGTCGCTAGTGACTCCAGGGTGCGGTCTGGCCACTCAAGTGTTGTGTCAGACATACCCGATGTCCTTCATCAGCGCTTCTAAGACTTCTCTGGCCTTCTCGCGTTCTGCGTCAAGACTTGAGAGCGGCACCTGGTACTTGTTCCACCACGTCTCAACAACAGAGATCACCTGACGACGGTGGCGGGTGATTCTGTCCTCCGCTTCCCCAAACAGGTCATGCTTCAAGGCAGTGAGGACGACCTCTCGAGCGGACTGACTGTCGAGTGCCTCACCCGCTTTGACCAGTTGGGTTGCAAACGCCTGCTTCTCGATCTTGAGCTTGCGCCTCACAGCGCCCAATCTCGTCTTGAGAGCCTTGATCTCGGTGGGCGACAGCGAAGCCTCATCCGCCTCTGCCTCATCCTCGTCATCGTCCGTCGACGTCGCCGTCTTGATGGTTGAGGCGAGTTCAGTTGCCTCCGCTTGAAGGTCGGCCAGAGCTTGCAAGTAGTCGGGGATCAAGGCCCGGGCAATTTTGTGGTCCAGTGGGTCGATCTTTGACTTCTCTTCGTCCAAGGCATCGAGAACTGTCGCCACCCAAGCCTCTACGAGGCCTTTGTACCCGATCGACGCAAGGGCCTTTAGATCCGGGAGGCTCTTGCCCCACCAAGATGCGACGACCCCACTGATCGCGAAGCGGTCAAGCAGCTTCGTTGCTTCCAAGGCTGTGTGGAAGGTGCCCATGAATTCCCGGTGGAGGTCAACGAGATCGCCCACCGACTGCAATTTGTCGAAGCGGGGTTCCTCGGCCGCCCACCACTGGCCGATCGAACTGATCACGGCTGATTCGGCTGCGGACACACCTGTGTCCACCTCAATCAGCGCCTTGATGTCACTGCGTTTCGCCACGCTGCTAGCGAAGTCCAAGTAGGAACCGTCCCTTGGGACCAACAGCCGAGCAGGATCCAATCCGTGAGCGCTGAAGAGCTCCGCCTTCGCTTCGACTTCAACCGTTGGGATGCCGCCGTGCATGTGAGCCCTCACATCCTGGGGCTCCGGAGGTGGCGTGGTGTCGACATACCGACGGATGTTGAGGGTGTCGTCGTTCTCTCTGAGTTCAGCGCGGGTGACAACGCGCGCGAAGTTCGGGATATCCGTGTACCGCCGAAAGGCGGAGACGATCTTCTCAATGTGGTCGGGCTCGAGATAGTTCTGAGCACGGCCCTCCCGATAGTCACGATCGGCGTTGATAAACAGGACCTTGCCTGCGCGGTCGTCCGGCTTCGAACCCGATGGACGCAGAACCAGGACGCAAGCAGGGATACCCGTGCCATAGAACAGCTGTGGGCCAAGCCCGATAACCGCTTCGATCGCATCAGCATCAAGGAGACCCGTGCGGATCTTGCCCTCGTCGCCAGCTCGGAACAGCACACCGTGCGGCATGACCGTCGTGACGACGCCGTCTGGTCTCGTCACCCCCAACATGTGCTGGACGAACATCAGATCGGCCTTCTTGCCCTTCTCAGGCGTGTAGCCGTACCGGAAGCGTTCGGGGAACGGGATGCCGTCCTTGACGTAGTTCATAGAGAACGGCGGGTTGGTGATGACGCGGTCGAAGCGTTGAAGTTCTCCGTTGACGACATGCGCGGGATCCTCGAGCGTGCCCTCATCGTTGTTGCGTAGATCGGCGTCGGCGATGCCGTGCAGGAGCATGTTCATCTTCGAGATGGCCCAGACGCTGCCGTCCTTCTCCTGGCCGGCAAGGTGCAGGTTCTGACCATCGCCGCCGTTCTCCTCGATGAACTCCTTGGAGAGGATGAGCATGCCGCCGGAGCCGGAGCACGGGTCGTAAACGCTCATGCCCTCAGAGGGCTGAGCGATCTGGACGAGCAGTCGCACGACGTCACGAGGTGTGTAGAACTCCCCGCCCTTCTTCCCCGCGGAGTCGGCGAAGTCCCGGATCAGGTACTCGTAGGCGGCACCGAGCAGGTCCGGGAACTCGAAGTCCTTCTGACGAAGCGGCTCCCTGTTGAAGTGCATGATGAGTTCGCGGAGCTTCTTGTCCGACATCGACGACTGGCCGACCTTGCGGTTGAAGTCGATGTGCTGCAGCACGCCGTCGAGAGACCTGTTCGAGTGTTCAAGCTCTTCGAGCGCCTTGTTGATGCCGCTACCCACGCTCTGGTGGAGGTGGTCGCGGAGCTGATCCCACCGGGCCCTCTTGGGGACGTAGAACGACTTGTAGAAGGCCGGCGACTCGGCGCGCTGCTCCGCCTCTGCCTGGGAGCGCCCCTTGGCGAGCTGGTCTGCGATGACCTTCTCCTGCTCCACCTCGAACTGGTCCGAGGCGTACTTCAGGAAGAGCATGCCGAAGATGTATTCCTTGTAGGCCGAGGCCTCCATGGAGCCTCGGAGCACGTCAGCAGCGCCGAAGAGATGGCGCTCAAGTTTGGCGAGTGTGAGACGAGCCATCAGACGACTCCCCTGCTCAGGGACTTAGGGCTCCAGAGGAACGAAGCGTTCCGGTTCCACATCTTCAACGCCACTACTACTCCATGCTCTCGTTGAGCAGCCTGCGCGACGGGCGACTGCGCTACTCGATCTCTCGACCCTGCCGCGACGAGCGACCGGTTCGACCACCCTAGTAAGGAGAGCCGACATCCTTGGGAGAACGAGGCGATACCCGCCGCTCCTAGCCGAAGAAGGCAGCGACTGGGCCGGGGCACGTAGTCAGCGATCGGCGCTTGCTGCCGGACTGACCGGGCGTTGCATCGCTGGATCGATCCCCCACGCCGTCAACGGTCGCCTCACGCAATGAGCCTACGAAGTGGCTGCCGTCCCTCGCCCCAGCATCGGCCTCAAGATGGCCAGCGGCGCAAGGACTGCGACCCATGCGAACTTGAGGGCGTTCCACAGGAAGATGATGACGAGAACGTTCATCCAGCCGAATCCCGGCGATGCTGAAATGACCGCAGCGATGCTCATCGCGTACAGGTACAACGGCGTCCCGACGACCGCGATTGGGATCGCCCATTTGAGGCCACGCGGGGTACGTAACCAGTCGAGGGCGCGGTTGGTCGGCATGTAGAAGCGCAGGTAACCGCGGATGGCGGCGCTGATGTTCCAAAGCAGGGCAAGCATTGGGTTCTCCCTTCGGTTCGTGTGACCGAACGTGGTACTGCCCGACGCGGCCGGGACTGGCTGTGGGCGGAGTGGTGGATAACCGCGACCAACGCCGACCTGTGGACCTACGCGATCGAAGCGGCGCGTCGGAGCACCCTGTTGTGATCGATCTTGGCGGCCTCAGCCTTCGAGGTGGACCGTGCCCGGCGAATGGCTTGTTCAGCTCGACCGGCGTCACGGCGTTGGGCCATCGTCGCGGGTTCTTCGCCGAGCGCCCTTCGAGCAGAGATCCCGTAGCGGTCGCGGTAAGCGGCGACAGTCGCGACCTCACGCATCCACCGCCGCCGCTCAGCGTCGTCCTCGGGTGCCGCGCCGAGCCGCTTGAGCCATCCTGCATCGGTTTCGACCGCAGATGCGGCGAGCGCAAGTGCTCGATCCTCGATGAGGTGAGCTCGCTCTCGCAGCGCGTCCGCCATGTCCCTCGCCATCGGACCGTCGGTCGCCGGGACCAGCCCGGCGATGAGGTTGGGCTCGGCGCTGCGCTTCCCGCGACGGGCACGCCCGGTCTCGTGGCTGATGCGACTCATGAGGACGGCGCCGACGTCGACGGCATCACCGAAGCCCCGCCTCCCGACAACCGACGGCAGGACGAGGTCGAGGTCGTAGTGGTTCGCCTCGGCTCGTCGAAGCTCGGCCGTCAGTGGACCGAAGGAGTCCGACTGGACGACGTCGTCAACCTGTTGGCGCGTGAGTCCCGAGCGATCGAGCAGTTCGACCCAACGGTCTCGTTGAGCGGCGGCCGCGATGGTTTCGTACTCAGCGGCCAACTGGGCGATCGAGCTCCAGGCATCCTGCTCAGTACGGATCGTTTGATGGGCGGACAACTCAACACCCGAGTGTTGGAGGACGCCGTAGATAACCGTTCGGGCAGTCACCTCGTCGGGCTCGGGAGCGGCGTGGCTGTCGTCCGGTTGGTCGAGCGCGACGTACGCGGTGTTGCACTCGCGCCCCCGGGTCATCGAGACGTAGAGGTTCTCGCGAGTGGTGTTGCCGGCGACGACGACATGTGAGGTATCGACCGTTATGCCCTGGGCGCGATGAGCGGTGACGGCGTACCCGAGGTCGACGTGTTCGGCGACGTACGACGCTGGCAGCCTGACGGTGCCGTGTCCGGTGCCGGAGACCCTGCGCACCTCGGCGGAGCCGTCCCTACCGACACTCAGAATCTGCCACCGGTCGCCATTTCGGACCCAGCCGCCTCGCAGCGGCTTGAGCCGCCGGTCATTGCGTCGGGTGATGATGAGGTCGCCTTCCGAGGCGTGGCTTCCGTCGACGAGCCGGACCTCGGTGCTGGCCCGAGTGTCGCCGTCGAGGATCCGCTCGGCCCGGGCCCGCTTGTTGAGCTCGAGGACGGACCGCGCTGCCTCCGTGACGAGCACGCTGGATCGGCCGGACCTGGTGTCGGCGCGCCAGGCGGCGTACGCGGCGTCCGTCATCTCATCCGTCGTTCCTTCCTTCAGACGGTCATGTTCGGCGTACACGCCGATGACCTCGCTGCGTCCGAAGCGGAGATCGAGCGACGCCTCGCGCTCCCACTCGCTGACGAACCGATGCACGTCGGTCAGTTCGGCGACATCCGGCCGTTCGCTGACGAGCAGCGAGAAGGCACCGCCGGCGTCGACCGACTGGAGTTGGGCCCAGTCGCCGACCAGCAGCACCTTGGCGCCAGCCTCGGCCGCGGTTCGGCTGATCCGGTCAAGCGTCAGGGTGCCGGCGAGGGTCGCCTCGTCGATGATCACGAGTTGGCCGGCGTGCAATCCGACTCGCCCGCGGTCGTACTCATGTAGCCACTTGGCGGTGTTCTCGCATTCGATGCCGAGGTCTTCAGCCAGGACCTGGGCTGCCACCGCGCTCGGCGCGAGACCGAGGACGCTGTCGCGCCCGTGCTCGGCGCGCCAGGCCCGTTGGAGAGCGTGCATGGCCGTGGTCTTCCCCGCACCGGCCGGGCCAACGAGTAAGTCGAGTTGACGCCCAGAGGTGCTGACCTTCGCGAGAGCGTCGGCCTGGCTCTCGCTGAGAGGGTGTTGACCGTCCTCCGTGGGAGCGGCTCGGGCGACTCGATCGGCGCCGACAAAGGGCGCGTCCGTGAAGCGGCTCAGTTCGAGGAGCCTGTCCTCGGCGGCCAGCAGATCCGCCGACGAGTACGTGGTCGAGTGGTGCGGCCGGAATCGCGAGGTGCCGTCCGTGCGGCGGAACATCTCCGGAACCGGCGCGAGATCGGGTGGGGTCAGCATGACCGACCGGTCCTTGGCCTCGGCGACGATCAGCCCGACGACATGCTCGCGGTCGTCGGCGCTCTGGAATCTCCATCCCATCGTCTGGCGTGAGGCCTCAGCCCAGAGGTTCCAGTGACGCCAGGTCGACCGTTTCTCGCTGACGGATCCGACGACTGCCACGGCGACCTCGTCGACTGCCTCCTGCGGGATGTCATCGGCGCGCAGTAGCCCTGCGGGATGAGGACGGGCGCCCGTCGGTCCTGTGACCCGGCGCGCCCATTGGGGGGCGCCCGTCCCAAGGATCTGACCCGCCCGTCCTCGCCACTCCTCCGTGAGATCCGCCAGGGATCGGATGGTCTTCTCGGGCCGCGTCGACAGAGTCGCCATGGCTCTGAACCGGATGATGGCGGCGGAGGACGGGCGCCCTCCGTGCTCGCGGACGTACGCCTCGACGAGGCGGTCAGTCTCCAGTTCGATGCCGCGTGATCGGGAGGAGAACTCGTGGACCAGTTCGTCCGGCACAGGCACCAGTTCCCAGGAGGACGACCGGTTGTCGCCGCGGGTTCGCTGTTCCCACTCGACTCCGAATGCGCGTGTGAGCCGGTCAGCCAGCACAGCGTTGTAATGCTCCGACAGGGCGACGACCGACGCGTGGAGGGGGCGCCCGTCCAGGCTGCGCCACCGCCCGTCCTCGGTCGTCCGGACCTTGTTCGAGACGACGACGTGAGTGTGGAGCTGCGGGTCGCCGAGACGTGAGTCCCAGTGGTCGAAGGCGGTCGCGATCACACCGACCACGTCGGCTTGGGCGACGGCGCCGCTGCCCGCGCTGACGCCTCGACGGGTGGCGGCGACCTCGCGCTCGACAAGATCCATGACGTCGGCCACCGCGCGGTGATGAGCCTCGACGATCAAGGCTTGGGTGCCCTCATCTGCCACGCCCCAGAGAGCCGACACCGACTTCGGGACGCTGAACGTCAGGTCGTACCCGGCGACGGCCCTGCGGGCGGAGAGCCGAGCATTGGAGCCGTACTCATCGGCCTTCGCGTCGTGCACTGGAAACGCGCGTCCGAGCGGCTGGCCAGTCACCGGATCGCTGCCCGTACCCAGAAGCAACGCGAGCTGCTGCTCGCCCACGACATCGCCGTGGCGGATCTCCCCATTGCCGAGCGCGTGGAGTCCCGACCCGAGCCAGCGGCCGGGCGGCGTACCCGCCTCGGTGTAGTACCTCGTGAGAGGCGTTGAGAGCTGCCTGTTGCCGTCACCGGCGGCCACGCTCCTGAGCAGGTACTGGTAGCCGGAGCCGGCTGACATCACGCGCAGGGAGACAGTCACCGCGCCTCACCTCCTCGACCAGGAGGTGTCGGTTCAGGTCCACAACCCGCCAGCAGCGGGTGTTCGTCCACAGTTGACGGCGGAGCCGGCCGGGCCTCGTTCTGCAAGAGGTGTAGGACGAAATCGAGGTCGGCGTGGCTGCAGGACGGGCGGCCTTCGACACCTGCAGGGTGACGGGCACTCGACTTGGAAAGGAGCCTCGGATGAGCAACGGTTGCGCAGGGACCATTTGTCGTGACTCAATAGGACTGATCGGCGTTCGCGTCGGACCGCTGGCCGGACGCCGTTTGAACTTCCTCGGGGGAATCTCGGGGAGTTTCGCAGGGACTCGGCCATGACGAACTCACGAGGAGCACTCTCACTCGCGACCGCGGTACTGCTGCTGGTCGCAGGGACGTCGTGTGCGGATGACGATGGCGATCCGACCGACCCGCGTTCCAATCCGCCGGCGTCGAGCCCTTCCTCCAGCAGCGCGACGCCCACGTCCCCCTCGGAGTCCGCGACAGCGGCAGCGACTGCGACGGTGAACGACTACTACGCGATCCGGAACCAGCTCCGGCGTGACCCGACCCAGCCGCTGTCGAGGCTGAAGTCAGTGGCGATCAGCACCGAGCTGACGACGCAGCAGACACTCTTCAAGCGGGAGCGCAAGCAAGGCCTGCACCAGACCGGCGAGACGAAGGTGGTCGAGCTTCAGGTCCAGTCGGTCAACCTCGACAACTCGGATCCGCAGGCCGGCAAGGTCCCGACCGTGCAGATCGATGTGTGCTTCGACGTCAGCGGCGTCGACGTACTCGACGCGGACGGCAAGTCCGTCGTAGCTCCGGAACGACCGGACACGGGATGGATCCGCTACTCGGTCGCGAACTATCAGTGGGACTCCGATCCCGATGGTGCGTGGCGTGTTGCCGCCAGCCAGGACATCGAGCGAACGCCATGCGACGCCTGATCACCGATGCCGTCCTCCTGCCGCTCGCCGTCGCGAGCTTCCTCCTCAGCGTTGGGTCGCCAGCAGCCGCCGACACGGTCTGCCAGGTCACTGACCCGGAAACTGGCGTCTGCCTGATCTGGATCGAGGTTCCCGGGAGTCCCGGCCAGCCGGGCGATCCGGGAGACGACGGGCCGAAGGACACAGGGTCCGGGCAGGCCTGCTACTGGGACGGGACGGCTCAGAACATCCACAAGCCGCCGCCGGGGCCGGTGCCGTGTTCGAGCGAGTACGGCTACTGGTCCAACAGCTACAACTGCTACATCCAGTTGGTCGATCCACAGCCGCCTGCGGGCGATCCAGCGTGGCAAGGACACGAGCCGGGCGATGGCGCCGTGTATAGGTGCTACCAACCGCAGACCGACATCGACATCTACATCTGGTCCGCCGACCCTCCGCCGAACTCAGGCGCAGGACCCAGCCCGCGTGAGGTCGCGACTCTCGCAATCGACCAGATGAACCTGTCGGCGATCAACATCGGCATCGCCCCGAAGCCCGGACCCGGCAGCATCGGCATCGTCGGCATGCCCGTCTGGATGTGGGCAGCAAACCCCGACAGTCACACGGTCGGGCCCATGAGCGCCTCGGCATCCGCCGGCGGAATCACGGTTACCGCGACCGCTCGTCTCCATCGCGTCACGTGGGACATGGGCGACGGCACCACGGTCACCTGCAACGGGCCCGGAACGCCCTACAAGGCCGAGTACGACGACGAGTCGTCACCGACGTGTGGCCACACATATCAGAAGTCGAGCGCCGGCAAGCCCGGCGACAAGTACACCGTCACGGCCACCTCGGACTGGGTCATCACCTGGGCCGGCGCCGGGCAGACCGGAACGATCCGACTGAACGGCCTGACCCGTGCTGTCGAGATCTCCATCGGAGAGGCGCAGGTGCTCGTGAACTGAGCGACCTGCGCGGGGAGGACAAGCGAGGGACCCATGACGACATCCATTCGGGACGACAAGACCATCGGCCGCGAACCGCAAGCGACTGACGGCGGGATCGCCCCGCCTCCAAAACTTCGACGGAAGCCCGGGATGGTCGCGATCGCGATCGTCGCCATCTGTCTGGGTGCGGTGGTCGCAGGCTGGACCTGGTCGGCGACGACCAACAGTCAGGAAGTCCTCGTTGCACGGACGGACATCGAGCGCGGCTCAGTCATCGACGAGAACGATCTGACGACGGTGCGCCTCAGTTCCGACCCGGCCCTCACCCCGGTGTCAGCGGACAGGTTCGAGTCTGTGGTCGGCCAACGCGCGACCTTCGATATTGCGAGCGGATCGGCGCTGACTCCCGGCTCTTTCTCGAACGCATCTCTGCCTCCGACTGGCCAGTCTGTCGTGGGTGTTGCACTCACATCGGCCCAGGCGCCCGGGTCGGCGTTGCACTCGGGCGATCACGTCAGGGTCGTTGTCACACCAGCCCAGGACGGCGATGCACCAGGCGGCACTCCGGAGTACAGCGAGGCCGAGGTAGTCGCCGTGCATGTCAACGAGGAGACGGGCGAGACCGTCGTTGACCTGCTCGTTCGCCACGAGGACGCGGCAGTGCTGGCGGCTCGGGTCGCCACAGGTCGTGTGGCTCTGGTTCTGGACTCCCGGGACCGCTGATGGCTGTCATCGCTCTCACGTCCGCGTCCGGCTCGCCCGGCGTGACCACCACCGCGGTGGCCCTGGCGTTCCTCTGGCCGCGTCCGGTGGTATTGGTCGAGGCCGACCCGACGGGCGGTTCCGCCATCCTGGCCGGCTACTTCCGAGGAACCCGCGAGTACGACGTGGGCATCGTCGAACTCGCACTCTCGGCGCTACCGCCATCCGACGCGCTCAGGGAGGCAATCGGACTGATTCCCGACACGCACGTCAGCCTGCTGGCCGGCACGCGCTCCCGCACCCAGGCGGCCGCGCTACGTGATGTGTGGACACCGCTAGCCGAGACCCTGGGCCAGCTCGAGGAGAACGGGCAGGACGTCGTCATCGACGCCGGTCGGCTTGGACTGTCGGGCTCCCCGGAGGCACTCATGGACACAGCGGACCTGACTCTGTTGGTTACTCGCACCAACCTCCCGGCGCTCTCCGCAGCGCGGACGTGGGCAGACGCGATTGCTCGACCAGCAGGTGATCTGCGGCAGGCAGGCATCCTCCTGATCGGCGAAGGCAAGCCGTATGGCGCCACCGAGGTGAGCTCGGTCGTGGGTCAGCCTGTGGTTGCCAGCATCGCCGACGACGCCGAGGGCTCTGCGGTCTTTCACCGCGGATCTCAGCAGCCCAAGCACTTCGACACGGCCCCGTACGTGAGAAGCATCCGGGCCAGCATCGAGGCGATCCATGGAGTCATCCAGCGACGGCGCACGGCACTCCTCGCGCAGGTGAACTCATGACTTCCGGGCGGTTCGTGGACGATCCAAAGTCCCTGCCGCTGTTCGCCCAGCCGGCAGCCGACGTCGATGCTGCAACGCCGCGCCACGTCGGGTCCGTGTTGCGGATGCCAGTCGCGCCCCCGCAAGCCGCCAAGGGCGTCGATTGGCAGGTGGTCGCTTCCCTGCGCGCGAAGGCCTCAGACCAACTCAGTCAGGCAGTCGCGGCTGACCGCGGTCGCCTCGACAAGACCGGCCAGCAGGAACTCGGACGTGCCATCGTCCTGGAGCTCATCGACACGGCCATGGTCGACCGGGTGAATGCCGGCTCCGCGTCGATGTCAGCGGCTGAACAGTCCCGCCTGGCCCACGCGGTGTTCGACTCCCTCTTTCGGCTCGGTCGCCTCCAACCGCTCGTCGACGACGACCGCATCGAGAACATCATCATCACCGGCCACGACCGCGTACTGCTCGAACTGATCGACGGTTCGCTGCTCGAAGGTCCCGCGGTCGCCGACTCCGACGAGGACCTGATCGACTTTCTGGTCTTCCTCGCCTCTCGCAGCGAGGTGAACGCACGCGGCTTCTCGGAGGCACAGCCTCGCCTACACATGCGGCTGGACGGCGGATCCCGGCTCGCAGCTGCGGCCTGGGTCACACCTCGACCCTCCGTCGTCATCCGCCGCCACCGACTCATGGAAGTCAGGCTCGAGGACCTCGTCGATCGTCAGACGCTGACGCCGGTGGCCGCTTCCTTCCTGTCGGCCGCAGTGAAGGCACGTCGGAGCATCGTCGTCTCGGGGTGTCAGGGAGCAGGCAAGACCACTCTCGTGCGCGCTCTGTGCGCCGAGATCGACCCGCTTGAGGCGATCGGCACGTTCGAGACCGAGTACGAGCTCCACCTCCACGAGCTGCCCGATCGGCACCGAATCGTGCACCCCTGGGAAGCCAGGCCGGGCTCCGGCGAGCGCGGTGCCGACGGACGGCAGGCGGGCGAGTTCACGCTCGACGAAGCCCTCGTCGACTCCTTCCGGTTCAACCTCGCGCGCCAGATCGTCGGCGAGGTTCGGGGCAAGGAGATCTGGGCGATGATCAAGGCGATGGAGTCCGGCACCGGCTCCATTTCGACAACACACGCCTCAGATGCCGCCGCAGCTGTCCGCAAGCTCGTGACATGCGCCATGGAGGCGGGATCTCACGTCACTCAGGCACTCGCCACCAGCAAGCTCGCGGCGACCGTCGACATCATCGTCCACCTCGACCTCCAGACGACCACTGGTCCGGCCGGACCGACACGTCAGCGACGGGTGGCCGAGATCATCGCTCTCGATCCTGGCGAGAAAGAGACCGGCTACGCCACGACTCACGTCTTCTCGCCAGACGCCAACGGAGTGGCCGCCCCGAATGTTCTGCCCGACGCCTACCGGGCGCTCACCGTGCACGGCTTCGACCTCTCTGGCTACCTGCTCCAGCAAGGACGCACGTCATGATCGTCCTCGTCCCGGCTCTCGCAGGTGCGTTGATCGTCGGCGGAGTGATCGCACTCGTCGTCGGCCTGACGCCGTCAGAAGTCGTGCAGCGACCGCCACGCAAACGCCACTTGAAGCCGCTACCGAGGCAGACCCAATGGCTTCTGGCCGCAGGAGCCATCACCGGACTGATCGCTGTCATGGTGACGGGCTGGGCGATGGCGCTCTTGCTCGTCCCGATCGCATTCGTCGGCCTTCCCGCTCTGCTGTCGTCTGGCCCAGCTCAGACGCGGATCGGGCGACTCGAAGCGATGGAGGAATGGACCCGGTCGCTCGCGGGCGTCCTCACGGTCGGTGTCGGACTTGAGCAGGCGTTGGTCGCAACGCTGCGATCCACTCCCGCTGCAATCGCGCCCGAGGTGACACGGCTCGTGGCACGGCTCCGGGCGCGTTGGTCGACAGAACAGGCCCTCCGCGCTTTCGCCGACGAACTGGACGACTCCACCGGGGACCTCGTTGCCGCCAACCTGATCCTCGGCGCTCGACGTCGCGGGGCGGGCCTGGCCAGCGTGCTCGACGGCCTCGCGGAGTCGGTGGCAGCTGACGTTCGCGCTCGGCGGCAGGTCGAGGCCGATCGAGCCAAGCCCCGTGCGACAGCGCGGTGGGTGACGATCATCAGCGCCAGCGTCCTCGTCGTGCTCGCAGTATCCGGGACGTACGTTGAGCCGTACCGAAGCCCGTTTGGCCAGGTGATTCTCGTCGGACTTCTTGCGGCGTACATCAGTTTGCTCGTGTGGATGAAACGGATGGCGATCGGCCGGGAGTTGCCCAGATTCCTCGGAGCTCGGATCGCTCGGACGGGTGATGCGGCATGACTCCCGGTCTCCTGACAGCCCTCGCCAGCGGCGCTCTCGTCTCGTTCGGGCTGGCACTTCTCGTCATCCGCATCATGCCGACAGAGCCGGACCTCGCCGACGCACTCAGTCGGCTCGCGCCCGGGAACCCTCGCCGGCCCGCGGGGCCATCGAACGTCGCACCGCAGGGCAAGGAACGGATTGGGCTGTGGGCCATCAAGTCGCTCCCTGCAGGCCTCTGGGTGCGCACGCCAACTCGCGAGCTTGCGGTGCTCCGCATCTCGGTGGCGCAGTTCTACGGCGACAAGATCGTCTTCGCGTTCCTCGGCCTACTGATTCCGCCCCTGCTGTCCCTGTTCTTCAACCTTCTCGGATTGGGGCTCCCGATCACCCTGTCTGGCGCAGCGTCGGTCGGCCTCGCCGCAGTGATGTTCTTCGTGCCCAACTACAACGTGATCGACGACGCCAAGAAGGCTCGACGCGAGTTCGCGCGTGCCTTGGGCGCCTACATCGATCTCGTGGCTCTGGAGCGCAACAACGGTTCGGGCGTCCGGCAAGCGATGGAGGCCGCGGCACTTGTCGGCGACTCGTGGGTGTTCACCCGACTGTCGGAGGAACTGACCCGATCCCGGTGGTCGGGTCAGCCTCCGTGGGACGCGCTCCACACCCTTGCGGACGAGCTCGGCCTCCCGGAACTCGACGACTTCGCAGACATCATGCGGCTCTCCGGAGAGGAAGGCTCCAGCGTGTACAGCCACTTGCGTGCCCGGTCGGCCGCCATGCGAACGGCGATGCTCAACGACGAGGTCGCCGAGGCCAATGCCGTCGGCGAGCGGATGACCATCCCCGGATCCCTGCTCGGCGTCGTGTTCATGGCGCTGCTCGTCGCACCGTCCCTGCTCCGGATGTTCAGCAACACCTAATAGCCAGCCCGACGGGGAAGGACCGCGGACAGGAAGGAAACGAGATGAACCGACTGATCGGACTCCTACTCGGAGTCGCCCTCGGGTTCGACGCACGGATGCGTGCGCGTACCGAGCGCGGCTCAGTGACCACGGAGCACGTGCTCTGGGCTGTCGCCGTGATCGCCATCGTCGGCGTGGTGGTGGCAGCGGTGAAGGCCTATGTCACAGCACAGGCCGGCAACATCAAGTAGGCGAAGGGACGAGCACGGGTCGGTGTCGATTCAGCTCGTGATCCTGCTGCCTGCGTTGTTCGCGGTGATGTTCCTGGGGATGCAGGCCGCGTTGTTCTACCACGCCCGAAGCGTGGCGATTGCCGCCGCGCAGGAGGGTGCTCGTGCGGCAAGTGCGGAGTCTGGAACGCAGTCGGACGGCGTCGCTGCCGCCGACGCGTTCGTCTCCGACGCTGGCGGCGACGACGTCTTGTCGGGCGTTAGCGTGACGGCTGATCGGACGGCTACGACAGTCACCGTGACGGTGATAGGGAAAAGTCTGAGCGTCATTCCGGGCTGGACGCCGCGAATCGAGCAGTCGGCTTCGCTTCCGACTGAGAGGATCACGGCGCCGTGAGCGGCCGGGACGAGCGAGGTTCTGCCGCCGTCGAGGCAGTGATTGGCGTGCCTGCCTTCGCTCTGTTCGTCGGCCTGATCATCTTCGGCGGGCGCACTGCGATGACTCACGGAGCGGTCGAATCCGCCGCCGCCGACGGTGCGCGAACTGCCTCGATCGCACGAACCAGCCAGGAGGCACGCTCCGGCGCCGAGGAAGCAGCGCGGGCCAGCCTGGCGAACCAAGACATCGACTGCATCACCGTCCAGGTCTCGATCGACTCATCCGACTTTGCGAAGCCCGTCGGAACCCCCGGGTCCGTCGAGGTCACCGTCTCTTGTCGTCTCAACCTCGGAGATTTGGCCGTTCCCGGCGTCCCCGGATCGCGGACCGTGACGGCCACGGTTACCTCGCCGCTTGACTCGTTCAGGGAGCGGTCATGACCCGCCGCGTGCGTGACGAGCGCGGCTCGATCAGCGTCTGGCTGGTCACCGCAAGTTTCGTGATGATCATGCTTGTCGGTCTCGCCGTCGACCTCGGTGGCCAAGTGCATGCTCAGCAGCGAGCCCACGACATCGCGGCCCAGGCCGCCCGCGCCGGAGGGCAGAGGATTCAGGCGCCGGCCGCGATCGAGGGCCGCTCGGTTGACGTCGATCTGGCCGCTGCACGGACCGCCGCCAAGGAGTACCTCGCGGCTGCTCACGTCGAAGGGACGGTCGAGATCACCGGCGGCGACACGGTCACCGTGACAGTGACCGACCACTACGACCCCCAGTTCCTCGGGGCCATCGGCTTCTCGAACCTGACCGTCACCGGCGAGGCATCCGCTCGGGTCGTACGAACCATTGGAGGCACGGAGCAATGACGACACTCGGCCAACGGATCCGCGGGCTGTCCGCCTGCCTTGCCCTGCTCGGGCTGGTGGTGGCCTTCCCAGCCATCCTCATCGCCATCGGCTTCGCCCCCTGGGACGCAGACCTAGCCGAACTCCGGCGAATGCTCACCCGACCAGATGACGGGAGTCTTGCGTTCGCGGCTTTCGCAGCCGTGGGCTGGTGCGCTTGGGCAGTCGTGACGGGATCCGTCCTGTTGGCAGCCGTCGCGGAGGTACGTCGTGTACCGGCGCCAGCGCTCCCCGGACTCGCAATGCCCCAACAGTTCGCAGCCCAGTTGGTCGGCGCTGCTGCCCTGCTCTTCATGGCCGCTCCGACCATCGCCGCCGCTCTGCCGAGTCCGCCTGCGTACGCCGCCGCTGCTGTTGCGCCCGTGTCGCCTACGCCGATGGGCGCCGAGGCGGTCTCGGCGGAGCCAGTTCCGCAGGTGTCTGTCGAACCCAAGTCGACGGCCGAGAAGCGACAGACACGCGAGTACACCGTCGCCCGGGGTGACAGTCTGTGGCGGATCGCCGAGCGGCTGCTCGGGGACGGCGCTCGCTTCCCCGAACTTGTCGGCCTCAACGCCGACGTACTCGATGGACGTCCGGACTTCATCACGCCCGGAACCGTCCTTCGCGTGCCGGTCGTCGAGTCGAGCGAATCCGAGACCGTCGTGGTTGAGCCCGGCGACACGTTGTCGGAGATCGCCGAGCAGGAGCTCGGAGACGGCACTCGGTATCCGGAGATCTTCGAGGCATCGCGCGCTACCGAGCAGCCCGACGGCGCCCGCTTGGAGGATCCCGACCTGATTCGCCCAGGCTGGGAGCTGACGATTCCGCAAAGGGACGAGCCGGCTCAGTCTCATGACGACGAGACCACGGACGGGCCGCCCCCAACCGCAGAGCCACCGTTTGCTGAGCGGCCCGAGGCTGAAGTCCCGGCGCCTCAGGCCGAGCCGACGCAGCCCGCGGCCGAGCCGAACACGCCGGTGGCCGATGCAGAGGACCCGGCGGCAGAAGGCGCGCCTGCCTGGCTGCTGCCGGGAGTGGCCGGCGGCGGGCTCCTCGCTGGTGCCGTTCTCCTGGCGGTGCGCGCACATCGCCGCACGCAACTCCGTTATCGCCGGCCGGGTCAGACCCTTGCCCCCAATCCGCCCGAGCTGATCAAGATCGACAAAACTGCGGCGACACACGGCGACCGGTCGGCCTACGACATCGAAGGGCTCGACGCCGCGCTCAACAACATCGCTGCTCAGTCGCGCGACACGGAAACGCCACTCCCGGCCCTGACATCCGTGTCGCTATCTCGTGGAGTCGCGACGTTCCATTTCGCCGAGCGCGTGGAGCTCGCTGCTCCATGGAAGGGCGACGAACAGCACTGGCAGGTCGAACTCGGCACCGTCAAAGTCGACGACGACGTGCTGTCGCCGTACCCCATGCTCGTCAGCGTCGGCCGTGACGACAGTCGAGCGTTGTGGTTGGTGAACCTCGAGCCGTTGGGCTCCATCGCTCTGACCGGCGACGGCGAACAGACCTTGGCATTCGCCCGGCACGTCGCCGCCGAGCTGGCCCTGAACCCATGGTCGGTACTCGTGCAGACCGACACCTTCGGCATCGGCGAGGAACTCGGCGACCTGGACACCTTGCGGCTGCGCACTCACGAGGCCGACGACGCTGCTGTGGACTCGGTGACGGCCGAGATCCAGACTGCGAGCCGACGGCAGGGCGACGAGCCCGATCCGTGGCAGGTGGTCATCGCGGCCAACGTCGACCTGGCCGCCGTCATTTCCGAAGCCCGGGCCCAGTCGGCAGGGCGATTCGGGGTCGCAGTCGTCACCGTGGCCGCAGCGCCGCCGGAGAGTGCGACCGCCTTCGAGTTCACTGCAGCTGGCCGCCTCATGGCGCCGTCCATCGGGATCGACGTTGCCGCTGCTGGGCTGACATCCGAGGAAGCAACGCTCTGCGCCGCCATCGTCGACGTCACGCGGGTGACGCCGACGACCGACATTCCGGGCTTCGCGCAAGCCGCAGATGGTTGGCGGTCGGTTGCCGATCAGGCCGGAGCGCTGCGCAGCGAGTACACGCGTCCGCGCCTGGTCGGCGCGACCGACTCCACCTCACTGCTGCCAGAGCGCACCCAGGCGTACGTCGAGGTCGCGGCGGCGACAGAGGAGGACATCAACGAGCTTGCGCCCAGTGCCACCCACGAAGTTGCTGAGGCTCTCGACGACCTCGACCCGATGCTGGACGCGGACGTGGCGGCATGGTTCGACGACGACTCACGGCTTCCACGGCTCACGCTCCTCGGCCCGGTGCGGGTCACGGCCCACGGCAAGGTGGTCGAGCAGATCGTCAAGCGCCGGCCGTACTACTCAGAACTGCTCGCCTTCGTGGCACTCCACCCCGAGGGCGTGATGTCGCGAACGATCGCTGAGGCATTCCACATCGGTCAGCCTCGCGCCCGAACAGACATCGGCTACCTGCGCGAATGGCTCGGCAAGGATCCACGTACCGGCGAGTGGCACATCCCCAAACAGGGCGACCACCCGGACGCGGAATGGCACGGGTATCAGGTCGAGGACCTCCTCGTGGACGTCGACCTCTTCCGTCGCCTCCGCGCGCGTGGTCAAGCACGGGGTCACGATGGCATGGCTGACCTCGTCCAGGCGCTGCAACTCGTGGGCGGCAAGCCTTTCGATCAGCTGCGCGACCAGGGGTGGAACTGGCTTCTCGACGGGGAGCGCCTACAGGACCTGATTCCGTGCGCCATCGCCGACACGGCTCACATCGTTGTCCTCGACGCCCTCCAGCGAGGTGACCTCGACCTAGCCCGTCAGTCCGCCGAGAAGGCGTGCACGGCCGCGCCGTACGACGAAGTCAGTCGGCTGGATCTCGCCAAGGTCCTGGAAGCTCAGGGCCACGCCGACGCCGCCGACCAGATGCTCAGCGAGGACGTCTTCGACCGGCGCGACGACCACGAGCCGCCGGTCGATTTGCCTGTGCGCACCAAGGAGATCGTGAAGAACAACGGCTGGGGTCAACAACGTGCGCCGAGAGCACCCCGCCGCCCTTCAGCCTCCTGAAGGCCACGAACTCTGTCGGCTCCGCGTGGGCATCACGACCAATCTCAGCGGCGCGCAAGGCCTCTGCTGAAACTTCTTCAACTTTAGGACGGGCCCCCACCTGACCTGCACAAACGCTTCCTGCCGGGGGCGCCCGTCCTTGGGACGGGCCCCCTGAGGACGGGCGATAATTGGTGCCCCCCTGGGCGCAACGTGGTCGGCATGAACGACTCAACCGCCACCACACGCTGGTCACCTCAGCTCGTACGCGACTTGGGCGCACCCGACGTCTCGACGGCATCCGCGGCGCGCAACCTGGCTGCGCACGGCATTCCGGTCTTCCCCTGTGCGCCAGGCGAGAAGCGGCCCCTGACTCCCCACGGATTCCACGACGCCACAGCGGAACCGGGCCTTGTGTCCCGATGGTGGTCGGCGTGGCCAACGGCGAACCTCGCGATCCCCACTGGCGCTGTGTCTGGCATCGATGTCGTCGACGTCGACGTTCACGCTGGCGGCTCGGGTTTCGACGCTTTCGAGAAGGCCCAGCACGCTGGCCTCGTCTCTGGCTGGGCGTGGCAGGTCAGAACGCCCTCAGGCGGCCTCCACGCCTACTTTCTGCGATGGCACGGCCAGGAGCACCGTTCATGGCAACTGCCTGGGGATCACGTCGACTTCCGAGGAGACGGTGGGTACGTCATCGCCCCGCCCTCGCGAGTTGTCGTCGCCGACGGCAGCGAGCGCGGGTACGAACTGGTCGCTCTCGCCTCCCACCAGCCTCGCTCCGTCGATGGGACAGCACTGCGGAACTTCCTCGATCCACCTCGACGTCACGCCCCGCCGCCTGACCTTCCCAGCGCGGGCGCCCGCCCGGACAAACTCGCGGGCTGGGTCGCGAGCCGCCCCGAGGGCGATCGCAACGGCAGTCTGTTCTGGGCCGCGTGCCGCATGGCTGAGTCCAACTACCCGTTCCAGACGGCGGCTGGCGTTCTGGGCGAGGCAGCCCAGCAGGCCGGACTATCCGATCGGGAGGCCACCGCGACCATCCGTTCGGCGTACCGGATCGCGACGAGACTCGGGCCGGCGAACCTCGCGGGCCCTACCCGAGCGGTTGAGGCGGTGACGTTGTGAACACCGACCCGTACGAGCGCCACCTCGACCGCTCCCTCGACGCCCCCGAGGAAGCCCGTGAACCGGCAGAGTCCGAGTTGAACGCGCTTGCCCAACACGCGGATCCGTCAGTTCGAACGGCCAGGAGCGCCGCGACACCGGGACCAGCCTCGTCCGTCGCATGGGTCCGCCCAAGCGACCTTCCGACGGTTGTCGGCTCCAAGTTCATCCGTCGCGGCATCGACCTACAGGCCGAACTGAACCGTCGAGCCCAGCGTGCGCCCCGCTCCGCCGCCCGGGTCACGCGACGCACGATCGCGCGCCCGCTGCCGAGCACACCCACCACAGATCGAGGAGTCGAGCTATGAGCGACATCCACCCGTTTGACGACCCCGAGCGCCTGCGCCTGCTCCTCGTCGACGTTCATTACGGAGGCGACCGTCCATGGGAGCACGACCCTGACGTCGCCGAACTGATGGCGCTGACCACCCGGAAGTACGCCGGCCTCGCAACAAAGCATCATCGCGATCCGGCCGAGGCCGCTGCCGCTGCGTGGGACGTCATGCGCACTCGCGCGGCTCGGATTGCAGACGACCCCTGGGCAGTGATCACACACGCCGTGGCGCTCCAGATGTTCTACGAGGAGCGCGCACAAGGACTGCTCTGCGGCACTGACCAGGTCCGCACCGACGACGTCACTGACTTCCACGACGCCGACCGCATCAGCGATCACGAGACGAGCCTCGCGGACTTCCATCCCTCGTTCTGGTCACTCGACGACCTGTCGGACGTGGAAGACCCGCTGGCGGTCGATCCCGACAGCGAGGAACCAGACGCCGAGCCGACGAACGCCTGGGTCGCGCTCGAGACTGCGGTCGAGTTCTTCGTGGATTCGGGATGGTCGCGAGCGGCGGCCCAGATGGCCTTGGAATGCATCGCCGCGCGCCTTATCCGAACCGGAAACAAGCGGAGCACCTTCGAGTCGCTACGCCGCGACCCTTCGATCCGATGCCATCTGGATATCGATCAGGACTCGTGGATCGCTGTCCTCCATGCGGTGCTCGGACACGATCTGCCGAATCTCGAACACACGGCCTCAGGGCGAGGCATTCTCAAGCGTCTCCTGACCGGTGAGCGCTACGACGAACTGTTTCACCTCACTGGCATCGCCGACGTCATCGCAAAGGCAGCCCCGATCGCAACGGAGCGTGCAAATGCCTGAGTCACGCGGTCGCGCCGAGCTCCAGCGAAGCATCGAGTCCATTCGGGTCGGCGCGCGTCACCGGCGCGATCCCGGCAACCTCGATCAGCTGAAGAAGTCACTCGAACGCTTCGGCCTCTTGCAGCCGATCACGATCACCACGGACGGCTTCCTGATCTGTGGGTTCCGTCGGCTCGAAGCGGCCCGAGAGCTCGGATGGAGCAACGTACGGGTTTGGGTGCGGTCGGGGCTCAGCGACGAGCTGACCCTCTTGCTCGCCGAGCGCGACGACAACCTGACCCACAAGCCGCTGACGACATACGAAGCGGCGCAGCTCTACAAGGAGATGGTGGCCCTTCTCGAAGAGGACGCAGCGCGTCGGCAGGAGGCCACTCAGTTCGGCGGCCCCCGCGATGACGGTGGCACTGAGGACGGTGCCGCCGATTCGGCGGCACCGTTCCCCCGGGGTCACGGCGACGGGCGACGACGGGCTGCCGAGATGATCACCGGCTCCGCGTCGTACACCCGGCTGAACCAGATCCTCGCGATGGAACGCGTGGCGGCTGACCGGGACCTGTCCGCTGGGGTACGTCAGGTGGCCACCGATGAACTTGAGCGGATTCGCAACGGCGGTCCTGTCGATCCCGGCTATCAACGCGTTCGAGCTGTGGTCGAGGCCGCCGAACGGCGCATGGATTCCCCTGACGTGGATGTGGACGCAGAGGCTGACGCGAAGCGCGCCCGGGACGACGCCGACCGGTTGCGACGGATGCGCGAGAACCGGGCGAGGCGAGCTGCCGCAGCAGCGAACGCCAAGCGGTCCGTGAAGTCGTTCGCGATGGTCTGGCGCGAGATGGACGGCTGGTCCAAGCACTACGACGCCAACCAAGTCGCAGCTGAGCTCTCCGCCGAGGACTGGGCGATGTTCAACCGCGTCCTGGACGAGACGGCGACCTTCGCGCGAACGGTCGAGGCGGAGCGCGCACTCACGCCGGCCTGATGGCCCACCAGAAACGAAAGGACGACGCATGTGGATCCAGCTTCCCGATGCGACCGAAACGCGGTGGCGCCGCCTCCTCGTGCTCGCGGTCGGTGTCCTGCTCCTCCTTGTGGCCGTGGTCAGCTATGCGTCGTTCGCGAACCGCGATCCGTCCGCGGAGCCACGTACGACGGCCGCACCTCCTTCGTCAGAACCGATCGCGACCCAGACCTCGCCGCCGGCACTGGACGCGGCTGAACCGCAAGCCTTCGCGCGACAAGTCGCGACGGCATTGTTTGCTTGGGACACACGGACTACGAGCTCTCCGAAGTCGGTGACCGAGCAGTTGGTCTCCGTGGCGGACCCGACGGGCGAATCGTCCGCAGGACTGGTTTCTGATATCGCCAACTACCTCCCGACCGACCGAATCTGGATCGAGCTCGGGACGTACGAGACCCGGCAGTGGATCGAGATCACCTCGGTCGAGATTCCGGATCTCTGGGCGACCGCCGAAGCACAGGCCGGTGACGAGCTCCTGCCTGGCACCACCGCGTTCACAATCAGAGGCACTCGCCACCGCGAGGGTGTCTGGGAGGGCGAGCACGTCGCTAGCCAGCACGGCGTCGCGTTCACCGTGTTCATCGTCTGCGCGCCGACGTATCCAACGTGCCACCTACTGCGCCTGTCCAGGCTCGACGATCCGCTGGAGTGACCGCGGATGCGCAAGGCAGTCCTCAGCGGCGTGCTGGCGTTGACCCTCGGTCCAGCCGCCTTCCTGCTCGCCCTCGGCGCCCTGCTCAATCCCGCCGCCCAAGCCTCCTGCCTGCCGACGACGACGAGCAGTGCTTTCAGCAACATCGGAAACACGCCTGTCTCGATCCCAGAGACCTCACACGTGGTGATGCCGTTGCCGGCCGGTACGTGGGTCAAGACGAGTGGGTTCGGTATCCGGGTTCACCCAGTCACCGGCGAGACGAAGCTCCACACGGGGGTTGACCTCGCGGCACCGACGGGAACGCACATCCTCGCCGCTGCCGACGGGCGCGTCGTGTTCGCCGGTGCTGCCAGCGGATACGGGAACCTGATTCTCATCGAACACAACGTTGGCGGCAGGACCATCGCCACCGGGTACGCGCACATGTACGCCGATGGGATTCACGTCGAGGTCGGCCAGTCCGTGACGGCTGGCGAGTACATCGCCGACGTCGGCGTGGCTGGCTACTCGACCGGTCCGCATCTCCATTTCGAGGTTAGGCCCGGCGGTGCGGACGGCACACCGATCGACCCGGAGCCGTGGTTAGCGAGCCACGGAGCGGTCGAGATCGAAGCCGGCGTCGACCCTGCCTCCGCGGGCTGCGCAGCCACTGGTGGCCCGGCATCACCGTTCAACGGCGACAACCCTGGAAACCTCGTCGACGACCCGACGACCGACGGCCAGATAACCGAGCGAACCGCGCACATTCTCGCCCAGATCCGGTCCAAGTTCCCGGAGAGTTCGTGGGCCTGCTGGTCGCCGCGGCCAGGCCAGCCCTCTGAGCACTCGCTTGGCCGCGCTTGCGACGGCACCTTCGGCAACGCCCTCGGCACAGCCGCGACTGGTCACGCCCTCGACTACGGCTGGCAGGTCACCAACTGGGTGAAGGACAACGCGAGAACCTTGGGTGTCGAGTACGTCATCTGGCAGGGCCGGATCTGGTCAGTCGCTCGCGCCGACGAAGGCTGGAGGAAGTACGACGGCGGCGGCATGCACGACCCCAATAACGTCACCGGCGGGCACTACGACCACTTGCACTGGACGGCTGAGCCAAAGTGATCTTGTCGACACTTAGCTCGGGGAGTCGAAAGCGGCCCGCAATCGCCGCGCAACGCTGGCAAAAGTTCGAGCTGAGTCTCGCAAGAAGCCCTCAACATCGCCACCCGTCTCCTGGTAGTAGTCGGGTACGCGACCGGTGTCGAGAACGTGCTTCAACCCATCGATCGCATCCGCCGCAACGAGCAGATGGTCGGGAAGGTCGCTGTCGTGCTTGTGGATCCAGTCAACGACATTCGCACCGAAATTTCCGTCGGCACCCTTGGTCTGGAAGCGCTCGGCGAAGGCCCGCCATCCCAAAACCTCGTGCCAGATGGTGGTCTCGTGAGGGGACGCTGCGTCGAACATCTCGTCGCGCGCAGCCATCACCGAGTTCCAGTCGACTGGGTGCTCGTTCTTCGCCATGGCAAAGACGATCGCACAAGCGTCCGACAATACGGCCGGTTTCCCTGTCGGCGAAGGTGGCAGCGGCACACCTGATGGCATGAGGCTTCGATCATTGCTCCCGCTCGTCGGACCGGACTTCGGTGCCGTCGGCGGCTCCAGCCAACTCCGGGCGATCGTGGGCGCCCTGCTCACCTACGGCCTGATCATCTCCGTGCTCATGGTCGTCACCTGCGGCGCGACATGGGCGATCTCCTCCTCGAACGGCAGTTGGCACGCGGCGAGCAAGGCGAAGACCGGACTGTTCGTTGCGCTCGGGGGCGCCGCATTGACCGGTGCCGCACTCGCCTGGGCGAACTGGCTGCTCGATGTCGGTGCGCAGCTGTGACCGATGAACAACTCGCCTTCGACATCGAGGCGATGCTCCACGCATCCGCCGTCGAAGCAGCGCCCGGGTGGTCCGGAGCTCCGTTGGGCTTCACTGCGGCGTACTGGCCGGCGGTAGACCTGGAAGCGGCACACGAGCACTGGCAGTTTCTGCACAAGCTCGACCAGTCACGAACGCAGAGCCGGATGTGGCACCGGGCGATCGCCGTGCCCGGCAGCGTCGCCGTTGGTGAGCACGGTTTTGATCTCTTCACGGCCGACCTGCGTTGCGAGCCTTGGACGCATGGCGAGGCGCACGGTGGGTGCCAGTGCGTCGGAGACCTGATCTACCAAGCGATCTGCGAGCCGGACGGCTGGCATGTGATCGCGGGTGATGAGAACACTGCGGTCGAGGGCTGGCACGACCACGCCTTCCCTGGCTGGCGCGAGCTGCCGATCGTGCCTGCGCGACTGCGTTCCGTTGACCAGCCCGGGCTGTCGAAAGCCGCAAAGAAGTGGATCGCGGAGCACTACCCACCGCCAATGCAGGTCGTCGGCGCACCGGTCATCACCGAGCGCAGCAACGGCGGCACTCGACACGTCCCAGGCCGCTCCCCCTGGGCCGGCTACGACATCTCTCATACGGCTGTGGAGCCCAACCTGAGGGTCTCGCAGCGTCGATCGAGAGCGGTGTCACGCGAACCAACTCGGCCTCCCACGGCGAGCCTTGGTCCCGCTCTCGGAGCTTGAGCGGACGACGACGAACACCTGACCGACGTAGGCCCTACCCAACCTTGGAGGAACCGTGAATCAGATCGGACTGCACTCAGTGGTGTCCCTGCTCCCTATGGACATCGAGATCGACCCCAACTCGAACGGCCTGCCCGGCATCGGCCAGTTGCGCGGCATCGTCGGCGCCTCGATGACCGTGGGCCTGATCCTCGCCGTACTCGCCCTGATCATCTCCGCAGTCGTGTGGGCGCTCGGCGCCAACTCGTCGAACCCGCACCTCGCGGGGCGAGGCAAGCTCGGCGTTCTCGTCGGCCTCGGCGCCGCGATCATCACCGGCGCGTCTGTCGCACTCGTGAACTTCTTCTGGAACGTCGGCCAGGCCGTCTGACCGGTGACTACGGATCAAGGAGGCCGTGATGGTCGACGTATGCGATGTGCCAGTGATCTCGGGGGTTTGCGACGTGGCTGGCGAGGCCGCGGGTGCTCTCGTGTCCGCGCCGTTCGACTGGCTCGCTCAAGCGATGGGCAATGCCGCCGCGTGGATGTTCGAGTCTGTTTGGCAGGTCTTTGACTCGACCACCATGGTCGACATCTCGAGCAGCCAGTACACGAAGGTCTACAACATCCTGTTCGGCGTCGCCGTCTTCATCATGCTCGGCTTCTTCATGCTCCAGGTGATCGGCGGGATGGTGCGCCGAGAACCGGCCGCGTTGACGCGCGCTGCCCTCGGTTTGGCGAAGTCCATCCTCGGATCGTTCGTCGCGCTCGCGCTGCTGGCGATCGCACTGGAGATCACCGATCAGCTCTGCATCGGGATCGTGAACGCCGCGGGCACCAACATGACCGAGATGGGTGATCGCATCGGCCTCCTCACGGCTGGGCTCGTCGGCATCAATGTCGCGGCGCCCGGCGCTGGCGCGATCCTTACGATCTTCCTCGCTGGGCTCGCGATCGGTGCGGCTGTCATCGTGTGGATCAGCCTGCTCGTCCGGAAGGCCCTCCTCCTCGTTGCCATCGTCTTCGCACCGATCGCCCTTGCCGGCTCGAGCTGGGACCAGACTCGCGGCTGGCTCGGCAAGTGGGCGCAGTTCGTTATCGCACTGATCCTGTCCAAGGTCGTCCTCGTCGTGATCTTCCTGCTCGCCACGGCTCAGGTCTCTGCGCCTATCGACGCCGACCTGCAGTCGGTCAGCGAACCCATCGCGGGCGTCGTACTGATGCTCATCGCCGGCTTCGCGCCGTACATGACCTACAAGGCGATCAGCTTCATGGGCTTCGACATGTACCACGCGATGTCGGCCGAGCAGGAGGCGAAGTCCGCGCTGAACCGGCCGATGCCGATCCCGATGAGCCGACGCCCGATGGCCGAGCCCGCCCAGGTCCTTGGCGGGGGTTCGGGTGGTGGCGGCGGTACGCCGCCCACACCAGCTATGGCGCCTTCGGGCGCGGGGAGCATGGGTGGGGCCGATGCTGCGTCGGGAGGCGGCGCAACAGCGAGCGGAGGTGCAGCGGCGGCAGGAGGAGCTGTGGTCGGTGGCGTGATGGTCGCGCGGGAGGCCGCCAGCGCCGGACCGCGAACAGGTGCGTCCGTCGCGGGCCACGCCGATCAGCAAACAGAGGCGGCATCACTGCCTGCGCCTCCTTCACCGCCTGTGCCGTCCACGGCCGATTCGGTACCTGCCGGCGCCGGACGTTCAGGGAGCTGACCATGAGCACCGCAAGCACTGGTCCGCGCGACTACGAGCTCTCGACCGTCAAGTTCTCCCGGCTGACTCGCCGCGGGGTACTTCTTGGGCTGTCCGCAAGCCAACTGCTCGTGGTCGGCGTCGGTGCAGTGGTGTTCGTCTTCGCGCTGTACTCGGGGGCGGCGCTGCTCTGGCTTACGCCCTTCCGATCATGGCCGTCTCAGCGGGACTTGCATGGATCGGGGTTGGCGGACGAAAGCTCGTCGAGTGGTTCCCGATCGTGTCCCGGTGGGTATGGCGCTCCAGCGGCGGCCAACTGCTCTTCCGGCGTCACGTAGTGAAGGCCCGGCCTGCGGGAACGCTGGCCCTTCCGGGCGACGCCGCGCGACTGCGCCAGTGGCACGACCCCGAGACCGGCGCCGTCATGGTCCAGGACCCGCACCGCTCCACGCTCACCGCGATCGTCGGCGTCACACACCCCGCGTTCATACTGCTCGACCCAATCGAGCAGCAGCGGCGTGTGACGAGCTGGGGACGCGTGCTCGCTACGGCATGCCGGTCGGGTCGCATGTCGTCGGTCCAGGTCATGGAGCGCACTCTCCCCGACTCGGGGAAGGGCCTCGCGGAGTGGTGGTCTCAGCACGGCGCGAACGACGAGTCCTTCACGTCAAACACCTATGCCGAACTGATCGAGCGCGCTGGGCCAGCCGGCGAGCGCCACGCGAGCACCGTCTCGATCTCGCTCGACATGAAGGCAGCCGCGCGCGCCATCAAGGCGGCGGGCGGCGGGAACCGTGGGGCGGCAGCCGTGCTGCGCCAGGAGATGGCGACGGTGACGGCCGCCTTGCGGGCTGCGGATCTCTCGCCCTCAGCATGGCTGGAGCCGGGCGATCTCGCAGTGATCCTTCGCTCGGCCTACGACCCCGTCGTTGCCGGAGCCCTGGAGCGTCACGGCGACATGGGGCGCGACCTTGCGACCGCCGGTCCGGTGGCGGTGAGCGAGAACTGGTCCAGCGTTCGAAGCGATTCCGCGCATCACTGCGTGCTCTGGATTAGCGAATGGCCGCGGTCGCTCGTCTACCCAGGATTCCTCGCGCCGGTCCTGCTCTCCTCTGGCGTCAGGCGCACCTTCACCCTGCTCTACACGCCGCTCCGCACGGACCAGGCAGCGCGAGACATCCGCAAGAAGAAGACCGAGTACATCTCCGACGCGTCCCAGCGGCAGCGCATCGGCCAGATCGAGGACGCGCAACAGAGCGCCGAGTTCAACGACGTCCTCCAGCAGGAAGCCGACCTGACCGCCGGCCACGGCATCCTCCGCACCACGGGACTCATCGCGGTCAGCGCTCAGGACCCGGATGAGCTCGAGCGTGCCGTTGCCGATATCGAGCAGGCGGCGATCCAAGCGTCCTGCGAGACCCGGCGGCTTTGGGGGCAGCAAGCGCAAGCATTCTCGGCGGCAGCCTTGCCCCTCTGCCGCCCCGTCTGAGCGACCAGCGTGGACTTTCTGGCCACTGCTGAGCACGACGTCCTGCCAGGTCAGCGGTCAGATCGCATAGCCGAGCTGCTTGAAGACGTTGCGGAGCCGCCCCTTCGGACCAACAGCAACAAGCCGGTTGCCGTTGCAATCGACCAGCTCAACGGCGAAGTTGAGGCCCTTGGCAGCGACCCGAACCGTCGCGATGTCGTCCTTGAAGACCTCGGCGAATCCCGAGAAGTTGCGGCCCATGAATTGCAGGGCCAGAACACCCTGCGCGGGATAGCTGTTGAGCACCCATGTTCCATCAAGCTTCGTTGAGAACCGGGAGCTCCGGAACTCCTCCCAGCCACCGTCGATGTAGCCGCCGGCGGTCGCTATCAGCGACGTGGGATCTGCATCGAGGGCGGGCTCATTACGAATGCCGCGCGACACTGGTAGCGGATCTTCCAGTTCGGACCCTGCGTCAGAATCAGCATCTCCGTCTGGAAGCGTTGCGCCGTCGAGCCGGCCCCCAGGTGCGACGTCCTCACTGATGTGGCTACCGACGTACTCGTAGAACCTGCGAACCATCCCGCAGTCGTCGAGCGTGTGCCCGACCTTGAGCCACCGTCCGGCGGCCTCAGCACCAGCGACTTGGGCCGCGAGAGCAGCCAGGTCCGGGGTGATGACAGCTCCGGGCTCCCCCACCGTTGCCATCGCGGCAAAGATCTCCCCCGCCACCTCGCCTTCATCAGGCAGCATCGCCATCATTCGCTGCCTCTCACGCTCGTCACGCTTCGACATTTGGTGCTCTCCTATAGGTCTGGCCATGGACGCCCGGCGTCGGTCAGCTGGTGATTGATCGCTTCGAAGTGCAGGCCGGGAAGCGGTTGCATGCCAGGAACGGTCCGTACTTCCCCTGCCGCACGACCATCAGCCCTCGGCCGCATTGCGGGCACCTCTCGGGAGCCTCGCCTGCCTCGTGGTCGCCAAGTAGGGATATCACTCCATCGCTGATCAACTCGGTCACGAACTCCGACTCGCGGCCGCCTCGGGCAATCAGTAGCACCGAGTCCCGCGCTCGGGTGAGCGCGACGTAGAAGAGTCGCCGCTCTTCTGCGTGCGGGTAGTCATCGCCCTCCGGTAGCGCAAGGCGCAGAAGCGGGTCGTCTTCCTTGGTGCTCGGAAATCCACCGCGGTTGAGTCCCGGGATGATCACGTGGTCCGCCTCGAGTCCCTTCGATGAGTGAACTGTTTGGAATGTGACGTCGAGCCCGCGATATCGGGTGCGCGGGACAAGCTCTTCCTCGTAGCGGTAGCGGCCAAGGATCTTGACCGACAGGCTCGACCCCTCGGAGACCGCTGCAGAAAGCTCGCTGAGTCTCTGGGCGATCGCGTCGGTGACCCCGGCGTCGGTGTCGACCAGGGCGAGTTCTACCGGCGCCGGGTGGGAGCCTTCCGAACGGACCTTCTTCGCCAGTTGGTTCGGGTTCTTCATGACGAAGTCGCCCGCGAGCGTGCTGAGCTCTTGGGAACTCCGGAAGGTTCGTTCCAGGCGCATGACGTGACCAGCCCCGAAGGTCTCCTCAAATTGCGTCATCGCCGAGATGTCGGAGCCCGCGAACCGGTAGATCGACTGCCAGTCGTCTCCAACGGCGAAGAGAAAGTGGGCCGGGCGGTTGACCAACGCCTTCACCAGCCTCGCGCGCGCGTGGCTGGCGTCCTGGAACTCGTCAACGAGGACGACCCGGAAGGGGGACAGCCACTTCCCGGCTTCGACGAGATCCGTCGCCTGGTTCAACATGTCTTCGAAATCGACTTCGCTCGCCTCGCGAAGCCGGGAGTCCCACTCCTCGCGCACGTCATCGAAGAGATCGAGGAACAGGGACTCGCGGAGATCAGGGGTGCCGTTCCGCGCCTTGGCGACGCGCGACCGAAGATCCGCTGGCTCAAGCCGGTTGCTCTTCGCGTGCGCCAAGAAGGTCCGAAACAGGTTGAGCATCTCCCTGTCCGTCAGGAGAGGGCTTCCGGGGACGGACCGATCCGGGTCGAAGTCAGGTTCGACGCCGCCGGCTCGGAGCTGGCGTTCCAGCTGGGCGAACAAACTGCCGTTGCCGAGGTCCTTCGCCGCAGTCTCGATGAGGGTGGTGCCGTTGGCAGAGTGAACTCTCTTCTTCCAGGCACTGGACTCGAGATACCCCTCGTACCCGGGAGGCTCCACCTGACCGTGCACCAGCGCCCAGTGCTCGTGGTACACACCGATCGATGGATAGAAGAAGTCGGGACGATACTGCGAGTGCTGCGCATCCGCGACGTTGACCTCGTATGGACGCTCGTATTCAAAATCGACACCGGCCTTGATGAGCCAGTTCGCGATCGCTCGCTCGCCGGCGCTCTTCATGATGTCGAGGTTGAGCGCGCGGTATCCGCTTCGACGTTTCTGCGGATCCCATGCGTCAGGCTCAGGCTCCGCCTCGGCGCTCACGGGGACACCCAAGACGTTTTGAAACAGCGACCAGCGTGCTGCGAACTCCGGCGACCTCCGTCGCAACGCCCGCACGACATCGGCCAAGAGACCGACCCCGTTGTTGTTGTCGAGGCCTGGGGCAAGGCGCGGCTTCTCACCGGTCGCTTCACCGATCACCCTCAACCCAAAGGCGTGGAACGTCGTGGCGTTGAGACCGTCGGACGGGATGCCTGCGTTGGCAAGCCGGGCCGCGCATCGGTCGCCGAGCTCCGCTGCGGCCGCCTTGTTGAACGCGAGCAGCAGTATCTCGTCGGCGTCGGCGAGGGCCTTCCGGATCGTCCATCCGGCCTTGGCGACCATCGTCGATGTCTTCCCAGAACCCGCGGACGCGACGAGCTGCACCCTGTTGTCGAAGCAGATGACGGCACGCGCCTGCTCGTCGGTGAGTGGGGTCTTCTCGATCCTGTCGAAGAATAAGCGTTCATCGATCAGTTCAAGGTTCACGAGCGCGTCGTTCTGATCGGCCGCGTGTGACCGGACGGTCCAGTCGCCGAATGCTGCGTTGAAGGCCTCCGCCTCGACGCCGCTCACCCTTGCTGAGAGCGCTCGCTGCTGGCCTGTAGAAAGCGCGGTGCCCGAGACCGTGTGGCCGAGGGACCGGTCCCACTCGACGATGAACTCCTCCGTGAGCCAATGCCGCATCTTCCAGGCATCGCGAGTCGCCTCTTGAAATGAGGACCACCAGAGAACCAACGCCTCGAGGAAGGGTTGGAGGTCAAACGTGGACTCGTACTCCGCGAACTCACGCGCCACTGCAGCGTTGAACGCCTCGACAGCCCGTTTCGCGAGGCCAGTCAACGGCTGAACGATCCCGAGCTCGGGAGCTGACAGGCGCACCCAAACAGACCCGCCCTCGAAGCGAAGCTTCTCGCGCTCGGCGACGTGAAGGTTCACGATCCCTGTCGGCGTCATGACGGTGATGTGCTGCTCAGCGACGCCGACCGTCCAATACGGGGCCCGACCGAAGTGTCGTGCCCAGATCGACGGGGACCAAGAGTTTTCCTGCCGACCTCCGATCACGTGCCCAACTCCTTCTCCCCGCACCTCATTCGTCGCTAGTGAGCCTGTCAGAGACGTCCGACGGATGCTGCGAAACGTGGTGCCCCACAGCAGAAAGCGCCGACACGTTCAGAGCACGCCACCTCTTCAGTGACGGACTGCCCAATGAGGAGCGACACGATGCCGACATTCGAGGATCCGGCGGCCGACGCCGACGAAGTACAGACTGCCCTGCGCGCGCTCGCCCACGCGACCCGCTCCATCGACGACCCGCGCGAGATCTATTCGGTGCTCGGCTCGCTGACAGCGGCGCTCGCTTCGATGAGTCAATCGCTGCACCAGATCGCCACGTTTCATGACGACGGTCCACGAAAGAGCGAGTGGATGCCCGAGGCATCCGCCAAGGCCCGCTCCGCCTCCTACCGGGTGTCGTGGGATCTGCACCGTGCTGGCGAGATGCTCCGCCAAGTCGGCGAGACTGTCGCGAACGCTCACGTGGCCGAGGCGATGCTCGCCTACCACCGAGAGTTCCCAGAGCACTCCCGGTCAACGACACCCGCGGCTGATCACAGGATCGGGCTGTGAGCGGCTGGCAGGATGGCCGGCTCCACAGCGCCGTGCTGGTCTCACCTCGCCGAGAGCGACGCGGTGACCGTCGATTGCGTAGAGCCGCAGCGAAGTCGCGGCTGGCCGAGGACCGCGAGACACGCAAGGCCGAGGCGAAGGCCAAATCCGATGCACTCACTGCGGAGCGCAAAGCAACGATCGTCTTGCCGAAGTCCGGCGACCATGGGCCGGCTGCTCTCCGGACGCCGGGGCGGCTTCGGATCCCCCGCCACCAGGACACGTCCGCAACTTTGGCCGGCGCCTACCCATTCCTGGCCGAAGGCGGTCTCGGCAGCGACGGCGTCTTCGTAGGCCAGGACCTCTACAGCGGCAGCTCGTTCGTCTATGACCCGTGGGTTCTCTACGCGCGCGGCCTGATCACCGCACCCAACCTCGTGCTCGCTGGCATCGTCGGCTCTGGAAAGTCGGCCCTGGCGAAGAGCCTCTACACACGGTCGATTCCCTTCGGGCGACGGGTCTACGTGCCGGGAGACCCGAAGGGCGAGCACACCGCCGTTGCCGAAGCAGTTGGCGGCCGCGCCATCGCTCTCGGGCACGGGATGTCCAACCGCCTGAACCCTCTGGACGAGGGGCACCGCCCCGAGTCGGTCGACGACGCCCAATGGCAGGCCCAGGTCACAGCTCGACGCCGCGACCTGTTGGGAGCTCTGGCGGAGACGGTCCTCGACCGTCGGCTCAGTCCACTCGAACACACGGCAATTGACGTCGCGCTATCCGATGCCGTCAGTTCGACCGAGGTGCCCGTGCTTCCGATGGTCGTCGAGCGGCTTCTCGCTCCGGACCGTTCGACCGATACTGACGGTCGGCTCGCCGAGGACGGGCGGCTCGTCGGACACGCCCTCCGACGGCTGGTCGCCGGCGACCTGGCGGGACTGTTCGACGGCCCGAGCACCGTGCGTTTCGACCCCACGTTGCCGATGGTCTCGCTCGATCTGTCCCGCGTCACCGAGAACGCCACCTTGATCTCGGTCCTCATGACCTGCGCTTCAGCCTGGATGGAGTCGGCGCTTCTCGACCCCGCTGGCGGGCAGCGATGGGTGGTGTACGACGAAGCCTGGCGCCTGATGTCGCACCCGGCCTTGCTACGGAGGATGGACGCCCACTGGCGCCTCGCCCGGCACTACGGGATCGCGAACATGCTGATCTTCCACAAGCTCAGCGACCTCGACAATGTTGGCGACCAGGGCAGCGCGATGCGCGCTCTCGCATCGTCGCTCCTCGCGAACGCCGAGACGCGGATCGTCTATCGGCAGGAGTCCGACCAGCTCGGCTCGACGGCCACCGCGCTCGGGCTTACCGGCACGGAGCAGTCGCTGCTGCCGACTCTGGGAACCGGCCAAGGGCTCTGGCGGATCAAGCACCGCTCGTTCGTTGTCCAACATCAGCTGCATCCGGCCGAGCTCGAATTGTTCGACACGACCGGTCGGATGAATGCGGCCAATCCTTCACACCTGCCTTCCGAGACGACACCGGACGGAGGAACACGATGAGGACTCAGACCAGCGGCCTGGCCGAACGCGAAGCCAAGATCGACGCCCTGCATCAGAAGCTCACCAATGCCGTCGGCGCGCTAGTCAGCGGCGACGACTGGCGACGTGCGTTGGAGTTCGCCGCACAGTTCCGAAGCCGGTCGTTTAACAACACCCTCTTGATCTTCAGCCAACACAACGCGGCGTACCAGGAGGGCCGGGTGCCCGGGCCTGTGCCGACGAACGTGGCTGGTTTCAAGCAGTGGTTGAGCCTGAACCGTCATGTGATGAAGGGGCAGGGCGGGTACGCGATCCTCGCCCCGGTGACGGCCCGGTTCGCCTCAGCGACCCCGCAGAATCCCGAGTCGTGGCGACGACTCGGGCGCGGTGAGAAGCCACATGGGGGCGAGACCGTCCACTCTCGGATGATCGGCCTCAAGCCAGCCCACGTCTGGGACATCTCCCAGACCGACGGCGAACCGATCCCCGAGCCGCCGCGCCCGCAACTGCTCGAAGGCGAGGCGCCGGACGGCCTGTGGGACGGGCTGGCAGACCAGATCGTTGCCCGCGGGTTCGAGCTGCGACTGGTCTCCACCGCTCGCTCGATCGGCGGAGCAAACGGACTGACCGACTACCTCACCCAAGAGGTCTCGGTCCGGATGGACATGGATGACGCTGCGCAGGTGAAGACGTTGGCCCACGAACTCGGTCACGTCATGCTCCACGGGCCCGACAACGTCGACGCAGCGATGCACCGCGGAATCGCTGAGGTCGAGGCCGAGTCGGTCGCGCTCATGGTCGGTGCTGCTCATGGGCTCGACACGACGAACTACACGGTTCCTTACGTCTCGACATGGGCCAGCGACGTGCCCGGCAAGTCACCGGTCGAGGTCGTCCAGGCAACAGCCGACCGTGTCCGCGCTGCGTCGCTCACCATCCTCGACAACCTCCCGACCACGAAGGTCGGTGACGGGAACCCTCCGGGGCTGGACCGAGACACTCCTGCAGCCCATCGGGCACCAGCACAGGCCTCGCCGGCCGCTCGGACTCACGTCGATGTCCTGGGGCACTGACCATGCTCAACACCACGGCGCCCTACCGGCGCGACGACCACGGAACGCTCAAGGTGCCCGTCGTGATGCCCTTGGTCGAGGTGGTCGTCAACGACACTGGATTTCTTGACGTCCGCCTTGACCGCGAGCCGTATGCCGCGGACGGGAGTGTGACCCGCGACGACCTCGCTAGCGTCGTGAAGTCGATTGCCGACGACCTCGGCGCACCCGTGCGTGTCGAGGTCTACGAGTCCGACGGCAACACCTTCACCGACATCGTGACTCCAAGACCACGACCCACTGAGCACCGTGCAGCCGACCAAGCTCCGACAGAGACCGCTGATGGATTCCTCCCCGACGAGGAGGTGTCCATCGCCGTCATCCTTGGACGTCACCAGCACGGAGTCGACCCGCTGGAGAACCGCCTGCCGCCTGCTTTGCTGTCCGCCCACCGAGGCAACGTCGTGTTGCTGGGGCGGACCTCAGGAACCGTCAGGGTGATCGGCGCATGAACCCGCGCGGCCAGTCGGTCGACAACGACTTGGTCAACCTCGGGCTCATCGGAATCGCTGCCCTGGGCTGCCTCGCTGCCGCACTGAGACTCGCAGGCACGGTCACCGCTTGGGCGACGGGTGCCGATCTGCCGAGGTACGGCTGGGCGTCAGGCTTGCGCGTCCTAGCCGACCCCGAGCGACCGGGGAGGGCGCTGGGCACGCCGGGCATGTCCCCATGGCTCTACTGGCTCGTGGTCGCCCTGATGGTCGCTGGCGTCGTCTGTGCGGCGCTCGTTGTCTGGCGACGAGTCAGCGGATGGCGCGAGCACACCACACGCGACCCGCACCGACTCGCCGGTACCGCCACGTCCCGCGACGTTCGAGTGACGGCATCGAAGAAATCCCTCCTGGCGCGCGGCCGAACTCTCCGACCATCGCTTGACCGGCCGGACGCCCCGGACATCGGCTACCTCCTGGGGCGAGCTCGCGGCACCGAGGTGTGGGCCTCGGTCGAGGACTCGATCCTTCTTCTGGGACCGCCTCGCTCCGGCAAGGGTCTGCACGTCGTTATCAACGCCATCCTCGACGCGCCGGGCGCGGTCATCACCACCGCAACGCGGCCAGACAACATCGCGGCCACGATCACTGCCCGCAGTCGACGTGGCCCCGTCGCGGTCTTCGACCCCCAGCGTCTGGCAGACGGACTCCCGTCCGGGTTGCGGTGGTCGCCGGTGCGGGGCTGCGAAGACCCGCTGACCGCGATGATCCGAGCAACGGGCCTTGCGTCCGCGACTGGCTTGTCGACGGGAGGGGTCGAGTCGGGCGGATTCTGGGAAGGCAAGACCCGCACGGCGTTGCAGTCCCTGCTCCACGCCGCAGCACTCGACCGGCGTAGCCCCGCTGAGTTGTTCGCGTGGACGCTCTCGCCGTCAGCAGCAGCGGACGCAGTAGCCATCTTGAGCAGCGACCCACACGCCGCCCCTGGCTGGGCCGACTCGCTCGAGTCGATGATCCACTCCGACCCGCGCACCCGGGACTCCATCTGGATGGGGGTCTCCCTCGCGCTGTCATGTCTGGCCGACCCGCGCGTCCTCGACGCGGTCTCGCCGGCAGCCGGCGAAGAGTTCGACCCCGCGAGCTTCCTGACCAGCAACGGCACGCTGTACTTGCTCGCGACCGGTGCTGGCGCCGGCGCCTCCTGGTCACTGGTCGCGGCGTTCATCGAGGACCTCGTCGAGACGGCCCGTCACCTCGCTGCGGCCTCCCCCGGAGCCCGGCTCGATCCACCACTGCTGATGGCCCTGGATGAGATCGGCAACTTGTCACCGCTGCCGTCGATGCCGGTCCTGATGGCTGAAGGCGGAGGAACTGGCATCACGACGATGCCGGTGTTGCAGTCCCTCTCGCAGGCACGCGACAAGTGGGGTGACCACGCGGCCGGCGCGATCTGGGACGCGTCGATCGTGAAGGTCGTACTGGGCGGGACATCGGCCGCGCGTGACCTGCAGGACCTCTCTGCCCTCATCGGCGAGCGCGACGAACGGACCGACACCATCTCTGTCGGCGACTACGGCTCTCGGTCCCTCCAACGCTCCATGCGCCGTGTGGCGGTCATGCCACCAGAGGCGATCCGGACACTGCCGTTCGGCACAGCTCTCGTCCTCCTCCGCAGCGCCCCGCCCGTGGTGACCGAATTACGCCCATGGACCGTGCGCCGCGACGCCGAGGAACTGCGTATCGACCGGACCGCCATCGAGGCAACCCTCCGACGCCGGTGACCGACAAGCTGGCGCTGATCACCACTGCCGCTGCTTCTGACTTGTCACGTGCCATGCCCCTCGGTGGCCCGAGAAGCAGGGATGGATCGACTGAACAGGTCGTCCCTGCTCTTGCAGTTTCTCCAACACGCGACGCGCGAGCCAGCGGTTGGCGTACGGGATCTTGGTGCACATGGCGCCCTCCAACAGAGATACCTGAATGGAGTGGCGCCTCGCCTCTAACGACGAACGACACGTTGGCGGTATGCGCTGATGCGCCCGGCTCACCCGCATTTGTAGGTCCATGGAGCCGAAGGGACACCCTCAGATTAGCAAGACACCGCCCCGGTTGCGGCCTGTCGCAGACACCTGATTTCTGAGAGCGGGCGCCATTCGAGGGTCCGCGAGATCGCAGGAGTCAGCAATGACCATCCCGACCCAGATGAGCCTCCACGGCTTCATCGCTACCGCACCCGAACTGAGCAAGCCCGACTCGAAGGACGCCCGGTTCTACGCCCGCGTCGGCGTCGAGCACTGGCGCAAGGAGCCCGACGGCTCGTTCACCAAGCTCGACCCGACGTTCCACAACCTCGTGATGTACGGCGAGTCCGCCAAGCGGGCCTACGCCCGCTTCAGGGTAGGCGACCAGTTCGTCGCCTCGGGCTACATCACCGAGTACGAGAAGACGTGGAACGAGCAGACCGTGACCCGGGAACAGTTCGTCGCCAAGCACATCGGCCACGACACCACCTGGACCCGGTACTCGGTCGATCGGACGCCGGCGAACCAGCCCGACCCGCCGGCCGACCAGTTGACCGCGGCGAGTGAGCCGCCGCGAGTCGTCGGCCTTTAAGTCGGAGCAACTGCCATGCCGACTGTCGACGGCCCGCAGGAGTCACTGCTCGACCCCGACTTCGACGCGAGCATCCATCCGATGTTCAACGGCTCAGTCGAATACTCCGGGCCCGAGGAGCCAGAAGAGCCGCTCCGGCCGCTGAACTGGAACCTCCTCTCCAGCGAAGAGGCTGAAGCGGAGTGGCTGGACCTCAACGCGTGGGTGGACTGGCTCCGGTCGACCTACGGTCTCCCGCCGACGGTGATCCCGCCTTTCTGGCATCGCCATGACGAGCTGGTCTGGGAGCTCTCAGCACTGCACCTGCACTGGCTGAACTCCTACGACCCGGATGGGTCGCCGTCAGCCCCGATCATGTGGCACCGCGACTTCGCCGACGCCCGCCAGCGACTGCGCGAATGGGTCGCCACCTGCGGGACCCGCCTCGACCACGACCGACCTACGCGACAGACGACCTGGCCGGGTGAAGACGCCCAACCTGCCGGGGCCGAGGTCGTCATTGAGGACCGCGGCGCCGACTTCATCGAGTTCGTGGTCGAGGACGTCGCTGCTCGCCGCCGGATCGAGGAGCGGGTCCGCGCTGCCCGGGCTGGCTGATCCACAGCAGCGACGCCGCCCAGCACCGTCCACAGCAATCCACACAGCCGGCCCTGGATGCCGTCCTGGCAGGTGGAGTCATCAAGCGGGACTCAGGTCCCGGAATCGAAAGGAACCATTCATGTTGCTCTCTCACGCGATCACTCTCGCTGAGGCCCGGTCGCACCTCGCGGCGCTTGCAAGGCGCGCGTACAACGACGAAGCATCAGCCGAGTACGAGCGCGTCCTGCTCCATCTCGATGTCATTCACGGCGACTACATCCCCGGCATAAGCGACGTCTACGACGAGGGCGCCGAGATCCTCTACGGGATCGCTGAGCGGGCGATCGAGGACCTCCTGGGCCACGGCGTCGACGCGCTCCAGGTCGAGCTTCTGCTTGACATGCTCGACGCGGCCAAGGCGAAAGACATCCCCTGATGTACGCCGAGAACGGCGGCCACCTGCGCGCCGAACTCAGCACACTGCTGCGCCAGCACCGCGTCCAGCAACGCCTCGGCGGCGCAGGAAGCCACAGCATTCCGGAGACCACAAGCGTCGACGAACGTCGCCTCCTTGGAGAGCAGATCGGCAGGTACCGCCATTCAGGGCTCGTGTGGTGCGTTCAGGCGGTACGCGCCGCAAACCCGCGGATGAACCTTCAAGGAACCAGCACGCGGACTCGCGGCCCGGCCGAGGAACTGCGCTACCGGCTCGATGTGGCGATCGCCCACTCGAGCGGGCTTCCTGGGCTCGACGAGCTGACTTCCGAGCAACCATTTGCGATGGTCGAGTCGTGGCGGCAGGTCGCGCGAGCCGCAACGCTCGGTGAACACGACTTCGATGCGGGCCTCGGATACGGCCGGCTCTCCCAGGTGCAGTGCATGACCTTGCTTAAGGACGCCTCCGCCGTGGCCCGGGGCCTCGTCGGACTCGACCGCCGCTACTCCAACATCCCCGGCTGGCAGCCGCTCAAGGACGCCGGCTGGCTCGCTCGCGCGGCGGAGACGTGCGCGACCTTCGCCGGGTACGACGAGCCCGACTACACGATCGACCTTCGCGGATGGCAGCCCCGCCGCACTCTCGTTGAGGGACCTGGGCTGCCCGGACTCACGGGCGTACTCCAGGCGCAGCACAACCTGCTTGTTCACCTCGGCGAGTTCCCCGACGCCCGAAGCCTGCGACTCGTCCTCGACTCCCAGCGCATCGTCTCCCGCGACGCAGCCACCCTCGATCCACGCGCCTCGGCCGAGTGGACCGACCGCGCCTCGACCTACCTCCGGCTCATCCACGCGACCCATGACATCGGCGGGATGGTTGGCAACGGCGGCCCTGCCGCCGGCCAAGCGGCCCTCGCAGCGAGCCGTATCGAGCAGTTCAGACGCGCTGTGCAGGCAGGAACCGCCACCGACGAGTCTGGGGCCCTTCGTCACCTCGCCCAACTCGGGCGCGAGATCGACGAGCGCATCACCCAGGTGATCCAGCAGGGCGCCCGAGAGCGGATCTACTTCGCCCGCGTGCCCTTCCCCCGTGTCGACAAGGACGCGGCTGGCTTCGTGAAGCCGGGCCGACAGCGCTACGTGCCCATGACCGCCGACGTGTGCCAGGAACTCCTTGAACTGGTGCGTAATGAACTGCGCCCCGAGGCTGAGACACCCCGGGCGCCGAAGAAGGCCGCTGCGAGTCGGGAAGAGCTCGCTGCAGCCCTCGTGCATCGACCTGAGGCGCGCCGGGCACAGTCCGGCCCGGCGATGTGATCAGGCGCTAAGCGCCTTGCGCCGTACCGCGGCCAGATCACTTTCGAGCCGATCGAGTGCGGCCTTCAGATCGTCCGCAGGTGCGATCGCCTGCAGCACGAGCATGCGGACGACCGTCGACACCGGGAGGCCGCGCTGGTCGGCGTACTCCGCGAGCTCGTCGAACTCCTCATCCCGAAAGCGGACCTGGAGGTTCTTCGAGCGCGCGGTTCCGCGAGTGACCTTCACGTGCGCCGGCAGCGGCGCGTTCGCGTCGCTGGTTGCCTCGGCCGCCTCAGCCGCTTCGGCCTCTGCTGCGAGCAATTCCTCAATCCCGTTGGTCATCCGCTTCTCCTTCGCTACCCGCGGCGTAGAGCCGTCGGTCCTTCTCGTTTGCTGCCCATCCGTTGACGCCGTACTCGGTCCCGTCGTTCTCCAGAACGATCACGCTGATCACGTCATCCGCCGCGACCGAGAATCCGATGATCCTGACGCTCTTGCCGCTCTCGCTGTTGTAGTCGGGGTCGATCATGACCCGGTTGGGGTCTTCGAGCGCCTCGTCGGCGATCGCTGGCGTGATGCCGTGCTTGCCTTGCATGTAGGCGCCGCGATGTGACCAGTCGACGCGCTCGAACACTCGCCCATCGTAATGCATTGCATTACGATTCGGAAGAGGCGTCGGTTCCACCATGTCGTCGTTCACGGCTGCCCCTCCACTCGCTTCGGGGCAAGCGCCTCCAGGATCTCGGCCGTCACCGGATCGACTGCCTCGTCGGGCTGGATGTAGTGCTCTTTGGTGATCTTCGACGAGGTGTGACCGAGAAGTTCGGCAGCGAGGTCAGGCCCACTTGCCCGATCGAGAACGGTCGCGACCGTGCGGCGGAAGGCGTGCGGGGTGACGCCCTCGATCCCCGCCTCCGACAGCACCGCCCGCAAGCGCCGGCGAATGTTGTTGGTCGTGAGAGGCGTGCCGTTGCGGGTGAAGAACAGCAACTGGTCCGGCCCCTCGGGACCGACGACGACGAGTCTCTGCCGGATAACTTCAGCTGCGAAGCTCGGAACCGACACCACACGTGTCGACTTCTGCGTCTTCGGGTGAGCCTGTCGGTACGTCGGCTTGCCCGCCGGCGAGACGATGGCCCCGCAGATCCGCACCGTGGCCGGCGACACGGTCACGTCGACATCGCACTTGCGGATCGCGAGCACCTCGCCGATGCGGGCAGAAGTGCCCAGCATGGCCTCGATGATCTGCTCCAACTGACCGTCCGGCGGCGGACCCGGCGTTCCTGGCGCGCGGCGCCAACCTCGTGCGGCGTCTCGGATGGCGTCGACTTGCTCAAGAGTCAGCGCCATGGTCTGCGACGGCGGCTTGTGCATCCGGGCGATGCCGCGGACCGGGTTCTCCTTAAGAGCGTCGTACCGGACCGCCAGACCAAAGGCGAGGCTGAGGACCGTTCGCGCCTGCTTGGCCGTGCTGTAACTCTTGGTGGACGCGAGCTTCTTGATGAACTGGTCGACCTTGCGCACATTGATCTCGCGGAGCGTGTGGGACTCGAAGGCCGGCATTACAAGTTGGCGCATGTTGCGCTCGTAGAGCGCACGTGTGCTCGGCGCAAGCTTGTCGGTGAGATCGAGATCTGCGAGCCACACCTCGACAAGACGACCGAACGTACTGTCGCCCGACAGGTCTCGGCTGCCGGCGGAAAAGCGATCACGACGCGTGAGCTTCTGCTTGAGTGCGCGCTCGGCAGACTTGCGAGTGCCTCCCGTCGCTTGGACGAGTCGAAGTTGTCCATCGTCGTCGCGGAAGCGCACGCGCGCCTTGATCCTGCCGTTGGGGGCCGGAACGTAGGTGAACTCGCCGAAGGTGCCGATCGCGGTGCGTGGTCGTCCCATCTCAGGTCACCGTCCGTCCGGGTTCCCGCCGGGCCGAACCTCGCGCTGGGCCTCGATCCAGGCGAGAACGTCGCTCTGTGTGAACTTCACATGGCGCCCAACACGGACGCCGCATGGACCCTTGCCGTCGACACGCCAGTCGTAAATGGTCGTGACTGGCACCCCGAGGTACTCCGCAAGGTCCTCGATGCTGAGCAGCGGGTCGAGCCCACTGAGTGGATGCGCTTGGGTCTTCATGACCAGTAGGTGGGCCGGACGCTCCGAGCCGCTCCATGGCAACCCGCGATGCTCCAAGGCAACCGGGCGCACGGACCGCGGATCGCACCTGCTGAACAGGTAGATGATGACTTTGTGATGACCGAGTCAAGTTAGAAAGCTTTCAGGCTCGGTTCCCCAGAGGGAACCGAGCCTGAAATTCGTAGCGGGGGCAGGATTTGAACCTGCGACCTCTGGGTTATGAGCCCAGCGAGCTACCGAGCTGCTCCACCCCGCGTCGGTGAACAGAACCTTACGGGATGCCCGGCGGCCGACCCAAATCGGGCCTACTGAGCGGCGAGCTCGACCGCCTCGGTGATCAGCTCACGGCCTTCTTCCATCAGCCGCGCCCAGCCCACGGTGTTGCCGTTGGCCTGGGCCTGGTCGGCAGCCTCGAACTTCGCCTCGGCCTGGTCGAGCAGGTCCCGGATCTGGTCGTCGACAGACCCCTGGGGTTGTGTCGGCGGATCCTCGTCACCGCGACCTGGTCGCTCCGGCTCGGGCTCCGGTGTCGGGTCGCTGGCATCGACCCCGAGGACGTCCGCGATGGCCTCACGCAGCGTCTCACCGATGCCGATCCGTCCGCCGTAGGAGACGAGCACGAACCGCAGGATCGGGAAGCTCGCTTCGGTGTCTGCGGACCGTTGGGTGTAGACGGGCTGCACATACATCAGGCCCTCGCCGACGGGCAGGGTCAGCAGGTTGCCATAGATCGGCGTCACCCCGCCCTGGGTGTAGCCGAGAAGCTCCTCGCGCACCCCGTCGTCGGAGCTCAGCTCGTTGGCGATCTGGCCCGGGCCCGCAGTGCGCTCGTTGGGCAGCTCGAGGACCGAGATCTTGCCGTAGTCCTCGCTGGTCGCGTCGCTGTTGACCGACATGAACGAGGCCAGGTTGTTCTTGCCGCGCGGCACGTAGACCGACGTCAGGGCCCAGGTGTCGTCGACGAAGAGGCGGTACGGCGGCTGCTGGGTCGTCGGGTCCTGCGGGTCCTCCGGCACCTCCCAGCGGTTGGCTCCGTCGTACCAGTCGCCGGGCTCGGTCAGGTGGTATCGGGCGAACTGGTGGCGCTGCACCTTGAAGAGGTCGTCGGGGTAGCGCACGTGCTCCATCAAGGTCTCGGGGATCTCCGACTTCGGCTGCACGACGCCGGGGAAGACCTCGCTCCACGCCTTGAGGATGGGATCCTCCTCGTCCCAGGCATAGAGGGTGACGGTTCCGTCGTAGGCGTCGACCGTGGCCTTGACCGCGTTGCGCATGTAGTTGATCTCGTCGGTCGGCAGCGTCTGGAAGCCCGGAGGATCGGCCAGCGAGTCCTCGGTCATCTCGTCGAGCGACTCCCGCTGCGACAGCGGGAACTGGTCGGTGACCGTGTAGCCGTCGAGGATCCACTGGATCCGGCCGTCGATCACGGCGGGATACGGGTCGGAGTCGACGGTCAACCAGGGTGCGACCTTCTCCACCATCCGGCGCGGGTTGCGGTCATAGAGGATCTTGCTGTCCTCGTGCACGCGTCCCGACAGCACCAGGTTGGGTTCGCCGAACTTCACCGCATAGAGCAGCTTGTCGATGGCGCTGCCAATCGGCACGCCGCCCTTGCCGTCGTAGGTCGTCGTCTGGTTCTCGTCGTCCCGCTCCCCCTTGGGCAGGTCCAGCTCGACAGCGGGCTCGTCGCCGCGCTGGCCCACGACTGAGTAGGAGGGACTGAGCTCACCGAAGTAGACGCGCGACTCGTAGCCACCCTCCGAGAGCTCCGTCAGGTCGCTCTCGCTGTCCTCCTGGCCCTCTGCCCACTGGATCGACTGCGACTGCTCGTCGTCCTCGTCGGCGCGCTGGTTGCCGTAGGCCGCGATCACCCCGTTTCCATGGGTGTAGACGACGTGCTGGTTGAACCAGTTCTTGTCACTGTCAGCCAGCCCGGACTGATCGAGCTCGCGCACGCCCAGGACCAGGGCCCGGTCGCGGCCGTCGATCTCGTAGCGGTCGACGTCGAGCACAGGCGGCACCGAGTAGTAGGCGCGCACCTGCTGCTGCTGCTCGAAGGTCTGGCTGACCACCTTGGGGTCGACGACCGGCACCTTGGCAGTGGCCTCGTCGAGCGCACCCAGCTCGCCGCCCGCGACACTGGGATCAGAGGAGTAGGACGTCTCCTCGACGGCGTCGAGGTTGTAGGCCATGCGGGTCGCGTCGATGTTCCGACCGATGTAGGGGCCCTCGCGGTCCGGGACGTTGGGGCTGACCTGGAACTGCTGGACGGTGCCGGGGACGATCAGGCCCAGGATCACCGCGGACAGTGCGAGCAGGGCGATGCCCATGGTCGGCAGCAGCCAGGTGCGTCGCCAGATGTTGAGGAAGAAGAGCACGGCACAGATCAGCGCGATGCCGGTCAGGATCTCCTTGGCCGGTAGGACTGCCTTGTCGTCGGTGTAGCCCATCCCGGTGAAGAGCGAGCCCGAGCCGGTGACGAGGTCGAAGCGGTCGAGCCAGTAGTCGGCGGCCTTGGCGAGCACGAAGACGCCCAACAGGGCGGAGATGTGGACCTGCGCCGCACCGCTGAGCCGGTCGCGTGCGACCGAGAGCCTGATGCCGCCGTACAGGTAGTGCACGAGGAGGGACGCCATCAACCCCACCACGGCGAGCGCCATCGCGAAGTCGACGAGGTAGTGCCACCACGGGAGCTCGAAGACATAGAAGCTCGCGTCGCGCTCGAAGTAGGGGTCTGAGTGCCCGAACGGCGTGGAGTTGCGCCACAGCGAGAACTCGCGCCACTGCCCGGCGGCCGAGGCGCCGGCGAATGCACCCATCAGCGCAGACACCCCGCCGAGGATCCAGCCGGTGGCGGGCGAGACAGCGTCGCGATAGCGCGCGAGGTTGACGTCCCCGCCGCCGCCCAGCAGCGGGCGCATCCGGTAGGCGAGGGCCAGGTTGAGCGCGACCACGGCGGCCATCACGGCGCCGAAGACGAGGAACAACCCGATCCGGGTCCACAGCAAGGTCCCGAAGACGCTCGAATAGCCGGCCGCCTTGAACCACAGCCGCTCGGTCCAGAAGCTCGCGAAGGTCGTCAGGCTGAGGAAGAGCACCACCATCACTGCGGCGGTGATGATCAGGGTGCGCGAGCGTCCGTTCCGCGGCGGCGGGGCGGGCGCCTCGGCGCCAGCGGACGGACGGCCATACATTCCGCTCATGCCTCACCCTCCAAGGTGCCGCGCAGCAGGTCGAGCAGACCCGGCACGAGCTCGGTGCCGTCGACCACCGACTGGTCGTCGTCATGGGCGCGCAGGCGCAGGGCACAGTAGGTCGCACCGGCCCGGGTGGCTCCGGCGACGATCCTGACCTCCTGGCGAAGCGGGTGCTCGCGCGCGAACTCCTCAGCCGCCTCGGGGTCCTCGGGGATCTCGTCGTCGACCTCCGGCGGCAGGACGAGACGCTCCACCACGGCAGCGCAGCCCGTGACCTCCGGCGGCCAGCCGATTGACTCCAGCGTCACCTCCAGGCGCTGGTCCTGTGGCGTGTCCTGCTCGACCGGGGTGAAGGAGCCCTCGGCCGCGGCGACGTCGAGGCCCATGTCCGCGGCCAGCTCCGGCTCCTGGGCCACGATCCTGGCCGTGTCGACCAACGCATAGAGCCGCGCCGGCTGGTCCCAGCCCCCGTCGGCGATGTGCGACTCGATCTCCAAGATGGCAGCGGCCAGCGCCGGATCTTGCGGAAGGGAAATCTCGCTCATGACTCGTCCTCACAGGTCGGCAGGGCTGCGTCTGGGTCGTCGACCCAGGTGGTGATCGCCTCAACGGCGTCGTGCATGGTCTCGACCCGGACCAACCGCAGGTCCTCGGTGTCGATCCCTGTCGTGTCGGAACAGTTGTCGGCCGCGACCAGGAAGAGCTTGGCGCCCGCTGCTGCTGCGCCGGCGATCTTCTGCTGGACCCCACCGATGGGGCCGGCCCGGCCCTCCGCGTCGATGGTGCCGCTGCCGGCGACCACCTCTCCCCCCGTCAGCGAACCCGGGGTGAGCGTGTCGTAGATGGCCAGGGAGAACATGAGCCCGGCGCTGGGTCCGCCGATGTCGTCGCCGACGTCGACGGAGACCTCGAACGGGAACACGAACCCGGGCCCGGGGGTGATGCCGATGCGCGTGTCACCGTCGACCTCGCGTGGGGTCACCCGCTTGGTGAGCACCTGTCCCTGACGCCGGATCCTGAACTCCACCGGTTGTCCCTGCGTCGCACCGTCGACCGCGTCGACGACGTCCTGGGCGGAGTCGATCTCCTTGCCGTCCACCTCGAGCAGGATGTCTCGGACCTTGAGGACGCCGTCGGCCGGCAGGTCCTCCTCGACATACAGCACCTCGGTCTTGGGCTCGACGTCGTAGCCCAGCTCCTTCAGCGCGGTCGCGACCGCCGCGTCCTGCGAGGAGACCATCTGCACGAACGACTCGGCATCGTTGGACTCGTCGGTGTCGTCGGGGCCATAGACGGCGTCATAGGGATAGACGGCACGCTCGGGGTCGATCCAGGCGCGCATCAGCTGGTCGAGCCGGATCCTGTCCTGGGGCTGATCGACATAGATGGTGGTCAGGTGGAGCTCACCGGAGTCGCGATAGGTCTCGGCTCCCTCGACCTCGACGATCTCCTCACCCTTGGGCGCTCCCAGGATGTCGACGGTCGGTCCGGGACGATAGGTGACATAGGGAAGTGGCTGGGTCGCCACGACGACCAGCAGACCGAGGAGCAACGGGACCGCGAGGATCGCCGCAAGCGTCCGCTGACTCATGGCGTCAGCCTCTCAAACGCCTGCAACTCGCGCAGACGCGCCCTAGGAGGCGCGACGGGTGGGGCGTACGGCGATCCCCGTGCTCCGGTCGACCGGACGGGTCGGTCCGTCGACCTGGCTCACGCCGTGGTCCTTCTCGAGGGCCCGCGCAAGACGGCGTATGGCGACGTCCCGGTCGACCTCGCCGCGACCCTCACGAGCCTGCCAGCCCACCCAGACCATCGTCATGACGGTCACGAGGGCGGACGGCACCAGCCACAAGAGGATCTCCACCCGGTCAGGGTAGGCCGACCCACTCCTCATCACCGTCCGCGAAACGCTGGTGCTTCCAGATCGGCACCTGCGCCTTCAACGTGTCGATCAACGCCCGCGAGGCCGTGAAGGCCACGTCGCGGTGGCTGGCGGTGGTGGCGACGATGACGGCGATGTCGCCGATGTCGAGGTGACCGACGCGGTGCACAGCCGCGACACCGTGCACCTCGTGCTCGGCCACCACCTGGTCGCACACCGCGCGCAGCCGCCGGAGGGCGGTGGGGTGGGCCGAGTAGTCGAGAGAGGTGACGCCCTGTCCCCCGTCGTGGTCACGGACGCGGCCGACGAAGAGCGTCAGCCCCCCTGCGGCCGGGTCGTCGAGGGCGTTGACGACCTCGCCCACGTCCAGCGGCTCCTCACGCAGGTCGACGAGGCGCACGGCAGCGTCTCGATCGGGTCGCTCGTGCTCGTCCACCATGCTCGCGAGTGTAGGGGCGGTGAGTACGGTTGTGGCATGAGCACCCCCGGCGATGGATCGGACGAGTCGAACCCGTTCAAGGGCACCCCGTTCGAACAGATCTTCAACGCTCTCGGGGGCGGGCTGCCCGGGCCCGGGCAGGGCGGCGCCATGCCCGACCTCGGTGCGTTGATGGGCCAGTTCCAGGCGTTCCTGCAGCCCCATGAGGGCCCGGTCAACTGGACGCTGGCGACCGACATGGCGCGCAAGGTCTCGGCGCAGCAGCCCGATCCCACGCCGACCCAGTCCCAGCGTGACGCCATCGCCGACGCGGTCCGGCTCGCCGACCACTGGCTCGACGCCGCCACCGACTTCCCCTCCGGGGTGACCACGACAGCCGCGTGGAGCCGGGCCGACTGGATCGTGGAGACCACCGAGGTGTGGAAGCGCCTGGTGGAGCCGATCGCGGGTTCCGCCGCCGGTGCGCTCGGCAACGCGCTGCCCGAGGAGGCCCGAGCGATGGCCGGGCCCCTGCTCGGCATGCTCGGCAAGGCCACGGGCGCGATGGTCGCCAGCCAGGTCGGCCAAGGCGTCGGCGCCCTCTCCGGCGAGGTCCTCGGGGCCTCCGACATCGGGCTCCCCCTGGGCCCCGACGGCAAGGCCGCACTGCTGCCCACCAACGTGCAGCGGTTCGCCGACGAGCTCGATGTCAGCACCGACGACGTGCTCCTCTACCTCGCCCTGCGCGAAGCAGCCCACCAGCGGCTCTTCGCCAATGCACCGTGGTTGCGCGAGCACCTCATCGGTGCCGTCACCGACTACGGCCGCGGCATCGAGATCAACACCAGCGGCATCGAGGAGAAGCTGCGCGGCATCGACCCCACCGACCCGGCCTCGATGCAGTCGGCGATGGAGGGCGGACTCTTCGACCTGGCCAAGTCGCCGGCCCAGCAGGCTGCCCTCGAGCGCCTCGAGATCACCCTCGCCCTCGTCGAGGGCTGGGTGGACGAGGTCGTCGGCCAGGCCACCGCGCAGCGCATGCCCGCCGCAGGCAAGCTGCAGGAGGCCGTACGCCGACGCCGGGCCGCCGGCGGTCCCGCGGAGCAGGTCTTCGCCACCCTGGTCGGACTCGAGCTGCGACCGCGCAGGCTCCGTGACGCCTCGACCCTGTGGGGGTCGCTGCGCACCCGTCAGGGCACCGAGGCCCGCGACGGCGTCTGGATGCACCCCGACCTCCTGCCGACTGCCGCCGACCTGGACGACCCGCTGGGCTTCCGGGAGGACGCGGCGGCGCCCGATTCCCTGACCGACGAGGACTTCGACGCCGGGCTGCGCGAGCTGCTCGACGGCCCGACCCCCGACGACGAGTGATCCACGACGACGCGCTGGCGGTCCTGGGCGCCTGGGCACCCCCGTCGCCGCGCGACGCAGCCTTGCGTGAGCGCTACCTCGACCACCTCCACGCACATCCGGACGGGTTGCTGCGGACCTGCTTCCCCGACCACCTCACGGCCGGGGCCGTGGTCGTCTCGCACGCCGGCGACGCCGTCCTGCTCAACCACCACCGCAAGGCCGACGCCTGGCTCGCCTTCGGCGGACACGTCGAGCCCGGCGACCAGACCCTGGCAGGTGCTGCCCGCCGGGAGCTGGTCGAGGAGTCCGGCCTGGTCGAGTTCGACTTCGACCCCGTGCCGCTCTCCCTCGACGAGCACGCTGTGGAGTTCTGCTCCGACGCCGGCACGGTGCACCACCTCGACGTACGCTTCCTCGCCCTCGCCTCCCCCGATGAGAACCACGTCGTGAGCGAGGAGTCCAACGACGTCCGGTGGTGGCCGGTGGCGGCACTGCCGAAGACGTTCGAGGACATGTATCTCCTCATCGAGGCCGCTGTGCGGCGGGCCCGGGAGGCGCACCCGCGAACGTCTTCGGCAGTGCGGGTCAGCCGATGACCGACCTCACCGCCGGGACATAGCCCTTCGCGTAGCCCGTGCGGGTCGGGTGATACATGTCGGCGACGCTCCAGGACTTGCCGTTGAGCCACGGCTCGCGCGTGCACACCTCGTGCCCGGCCCACGACTGGACCGAGCTCTTGTAGACGAAGTTGCTCCCGGCGGCTGCGACCCGCGCGCCGATGGTGGCGTCGAGCAGGTCTGCCGCCTCGTTGGCCCAGGTGGCCTCCTGGGCGGTGATGCCGTTGGCTCCCGCACAGGACAGGCTCTTGCCGAACATCCGGCTGTAGCCGAGGACGACGACCTTCGCGTTGGGCGACTTCGCCTTGATCGCGTTGTAGGTGGCATCGAGCTTGGCGGGCAGCTCGTCGGTGATCTTGGCCTTCATCTGGTTGACGGCGTTCTGGCAGTTGAAGCTCCAGCTGTCGGCGCAGTTGAAGATGACGTTGGCGAACCCGACGTCGTTGCCGCCGATGGTGATCGTGACGAAGTCGGTCGCTGCACTGAGCGACGGCACCTGCTTCTCGATGACGTCTCCCGTCACTGCTCCCCCGCAGGCCACGAACGTCAGGTCGGTGTTGGCACGCTGCTGGGCCACGAGGTAGGGGTAGGCGTAGGTGTTGCGGAAACAGCTGCCGAGGTTGTTGCTGAACGCACCGTTGCCGGCGGAGTAGGAGTCGCCGAGAGCGACGTATTCATCCGGGTCCACGGCCCCGGCACTGCCGGTCGGGACGACGGTCAGGGCGACGGCGGCGAGGCCGGCTGCGGCCAGGGAAGCGGCATTGCGGAAAAGACTCACGGGGATCCTCCGAGACAGGGTGGCTGGGGATCCCACGCTAGGCACGTCCGCGCCCGGCGGGAATCGTGCGGAGACCCAGCGTCCTGGAGTCCACGTGGTGACCGGTCACAACAGGGGTATTGCGCGGCCGGGCGGATGGGTTCACCATCACCGGCATGCTCCAGCCTGCGCGCGACGACCGGCTCGCGCTGCGTGAGCGGCTCGCCGGCACGCTGCCCGGGATGCTGGACGAGGCCCTGGCCCGGGTGACGAGCGAGGTGGCCTTCACCCGCCACACCGAGGCCGGGGCCAGCTCCGACGTGGAGCGGGTCATCCGGCAGAACCTCGACCACTTCGGCTCCCTCCTGCGGCAGGAGCGGCTGCCCGCTCCGGAGGAGATCGAGCTGATGATGCGCGCGGCTGCCCGGCGTGCCGAGGAGCGCGTGCCCCTGCCCGAGGTGCTGGCTGCCTACTTCACCGGCTTCCGCTACTGCTGGGAGCAGTCGGGCAAGCTCATCGAGGGCGACGAGTCCGCCGACCTCGTCGAGGTGGGCAGCCTGGCCCTGTCCTACCTGCAGACCGTGACGACCGCCGTCATCGACGCCTACGTCGAGACGACGACCGCGCTCTCGGGCCAGGACCGGGAGGGCCGGGCGACGCTGCTCGCGGCCCTGCTCGCCGGGACGGACAGGGCAACCGACTGGCACGCAGCCGGCCTCGACGTCTGGGACGAGCACTCGGTCGTCGTGCTGCGGCTCGCCAGGCCCCGGCACGAGGACGACGCCACCATGACCATCGAGGCGCGACGGCGGACCCGCGCCATACGCAAGGCACTCATCGAGCTCACCGGCAGCGAGGTCCTCGACGATCTCACGACCCTGGGAGGTGTGGTCGTGCTCGACGGGCGGGTCGACCCCGTCCGGCTGCGCCAGGCCCTCTTCCCGATCCTGGGGTCGCGCTGGCACGCGGGGCTCGCCGTCGCCGATGCTCACTGCCCCACCCCCGAGGCCGCGGCAGCTGCCGCTGACTGCGCGGAGGTTGCCGACCGGCTCAACCATCCCTCAGGCGTCCACCAGCTGGCCGACCTCCTCCTCGAGGTGCAGGTCACCAGGCCGGGCCCGGCCCGGACGGCGCTTCGACAGCTGCTGCGGCCGCTGGAGGACAGCACCGAGCTCGTGCAGACGCTGGCCGTCTATGTCGAGGAGAACGGGCGTCGGGCGGTGACGGCCGCACGCCTGCACGTGCACCCGAACACGCTGGACTATCGGCTGAGGCGGATCCGCGAGCTCACCGGCATCGACCCGTGCGAGCGGGAGGGCGGCCAGCTGTTGCGAGCCGCGCTGGTCGTGCGCGAGTTCGTGGAGAGCATCCCTCGACACTGACGTCAGTCGTCGCTGCCCGCCGTCTGGCCGGCTGACCCGCCGTCGTCGGCATAGCCGTCCGGCAGCTCCAGCCGCGCGGCCGCCGACCAGCCGGAGAGGTAGCCCTTGGCGCGCTCGGCCTTGGGATAGCGGTCCACCCACGCCCAGAAGGCCGGGCCGTGACCCGGCTCGAGGAGATGTGCGAGCTCGTGGAGCAGCACGTAGTCGACCACCCAGGTCGGCATCTGCTGGAGGCGCTCGGAGAGCCTGATCGATCGGTCGCCCGGCGAGCAGGAACCCCATCGGGTCTTCTGGTTGGAGACCCAACGCACGCTCGACGGGGAGGCCATGCCGCCGAGCCAGGCGTCGCTGAGCGTGATCGCGCGCGCCAGCAGCTGCTCGTCGCTCGGCCGGCGACGCGTCTCCTGCCGCTCGAGCCGGGCCACCATCTCGGCGACCCAGGTCCGCTCGTCGCGGCGACTCATCGCGGCCGGGATCTGCACCACGATGACGTCTCCGTCGCGGTATGCCGACACCGTGCGCCGCCGGCGCTTGGACCGGCGAACCTCGACCTTCGGACCGTGCTCGTCAGCCATGCTGGGCCCACTCAAGCAGTCGCTCCCGGGGCCAGGTGTTGATGATCCGCTCCGGCTCGATGCCTGCCTCCTCGGCTCGTTCGCAGCCATAGTCGAGCATGTCGAGCTGGCCGGGCGCGTGCGCGTCGGAGTCGATGGAGAACAGGCAGCCGATGTCGCGCGCCAGCTCGAGGAGCCGGGTCGGGGGGTCCCGGCGCTCGGGACGCGAGTTGATCTCGACCGCGGTGTGGTTGTCGCGGCAGGCCTCGAACACCGCCCGGGCGTCGAACTCACTCTGCTTGCGCACGCCACGGTTGCCGGTGACGAGGCGTCCGGTGCAGTGACCGAGGACGTTGGTCCGCGGGTTGCGCACCGCGCCGATCATCCGCTCGGTCATTGCGTCGGCGTCCATCCCGAGCTTCGAGTGGACGCTGGCAACGCGCAGGTCGAGCTGGGCCAGCATCTCCTCGGTCTGGTCGAGGGACCCGTCGTCGAGGATGTCGACCTCGATCCCCTTCAGCAGGGTGAAGTCTCCCCCGAGGTGGTCGTTGATCGCCTCCACGACCCCGAGCTGGCGCGCGAGGCGCTCGGCACTCAGACCCCGGGCCACCTTGAGTCGCGGCGAGTGGTCGGTGAGGACGAGGTAGTCGTGGCCCAGCTCCATGGCCGTCATCGCCATCTCCTCGATCGGCGAACCGCCGTCGGACCAGTCGGAGTGGGAGTGGCAGTCGCCACGGAGCAGCGCTCGCAGCGCCCGACCGCCCTTCGCCAGCGGCCCGGAGTGCTCGGCCTCGAGCCTGGCCAGCCGTTCGGGCAGCTCGCCACGGCAGGCGTCGGCGATCACGGCGGCCGTGCTGGGACCGATGCCGGGCAGGTCGGTCAACGTGCCGTTCCCCGCTCGTTGCGCGACCTCGTCGTCATCGAGGGGCAGGATCACTGCGGCGGCTGACCGGAAGGCCTGGATCCGGCGGGTGTCCTCCCTGGCCCGCTCCAGCAGGAAGGCGATGCGACGCAGCGCGGCGACCGGGCCGGCGGCATACTCGCTCATCGCTGAGCCTCTCGCTGGGAAAGAACCTTTGCTCCACAGGGCGTGGATGACCATTGTGGCCGGTCAGCGGACCAGCGCCGCCCCACTCCGGGCGTGTCCCCCACAGCGTTCTCCCCCGCGAGCCGGCACTTCTCCACCCTCACACCCCAGTCCTGCACAGCTTCTGCACAGGTCTCTCCACAGGCGTGGAGAACCCCGCGTTGACCTGCCCGTGCACCGGTGTCTAGGTTGGCACCCAGATGAGGCCCTCGATCCGTCGGCCCCGACCGACGTGGGGAAGCGTCCGGTCGGACGCCAGCGGACCGAGGGCCTCCTCTCATGCTCCAGCGCCTGCTCAGTGGCCGGTGAAGACCGGGGCTCGCTTCTCCCGGCTGGCCCGGATGCCCTCCTGCAGGTCCGCGGTGGCCAGGGTCATCGGCTGGGCCAACGCCTCCCACTGCAGGGCGCTCTCGAAGTCGGCGTGCCCACCGTCGGCCAGGGCCAGCTTCGTGAGCCGGGTCGCGATCGGCGCGTTGCCGGCCACGTCGGCGGCGATGGCCAGGACCTCGTCGGCGAACTCGTCGTGCTCGATCACCCGCGAGACCAGTCCGATCCGCAACGCCTCCTCGGCCTCGACGACCCGACCGGTCAGCAGCAGGTCGCGGGCATGCGCCTCACCGACGACGTTGGGCAGGAGGTAGGTGCCGGCCATGCCGGCGTGCATCCCGAGCTTCACGAACGGGACGCCGAGCTTGGCACCGGTCGCCGCGAACCGCAGGTCGCAGGCCAGCGCCAGGCACAGCCCGGCCCCGATCGCGTGGCCGTTGACAGCAGCGATGGTCGGCACCTCGAGCTTCCTGATCGAGAGCCAGGCGCGATAGAAGGGCACCATCCGGTTGCGCAGGTGGTCGACCGAGGCATCCGGCTCGCTCGAGATCCAGCCGGTGTTGCCGCCGGAGCAGAAGGCCGATCCCTCACCGGTCACCAGCACGGCTCGCACCGACCGGTCCGCTGCCAGGTCGTCGATGGCGCGGACCCAGGACTCGGTCATCTCGTCGCTCATCGCGTTGCGCATCCCGGGGTTGTCCAGGGTGATCCGGACGACCCCCTCGACCGGTCGGTCCAGCCTCAGGTGGGTGTACGTGGGCGTGCTCGTGCCAGCTTGTTCAGACATGGTCCGAACCCTACTGAGTGCGCGTCCTGCGGCTCGTGACAGCACCGTTGGCGTAGGATTTCTAGCGGACCAGCGGCTGAGTCGTCGGTCCCCGACGGGCTTCCCCACCCCTCCCGTCGTGACCAGACAGAGCAATCAAGGAGACGTCATGACGGAGACCTGGAGCGGCGAGTTCTACTGCGTCAAGTGCAAGGAGAAGCGCGAGGCGTCGGGCGAGGTCAAGGTCAACGACAAGGGCACCCGGATGGCGAAGGCCGTCTGCCCCGTCTGCAGCACCAACCTCAACCGCATCCTCGGCAAGGCCTGAAGACCCGGCCGATTCAGCCGGTCTGCCGGCGGCGCCACCCTGGCCGGGGTGGCGCCGCCGCTGCCATTTCCTCCTGTGGAGAGCCGCGTGCGAGGCCGCCGGGGTGCTGGTTGGGTGAGGGCATGTTCCCCAGCCGCCGACACGAGCCGCCCAGGGCCCAGGTGCACGCCCCGGGGCCGTACGCCGATGTCGTCACCACCGTCGTGACGGCAGCCGGGCTCCGTCCGTGCCCCACGGCAGACGTCGCGCTGCTCCTGACCACCTCCCAGGACCCGGGGGTCGCCGACCGGTGGCTGGTGGACTCGCTGCCCCACCTGGTGGTGAGCGTGACGTCGGACGAGGGACGCATCGGTCCCTTCGTCGATCCGGGAGCGACCGCCTGCTTGCGATGCCTGACGGCTGCCGGGGCCGAGCCCGGGCCCGCTCCTGGCGCTCCGGCTGTGCCCACGCTCTCCCCACCCGATCCTGCTCTGCTGGTGCTGACCCTGGGCTGGGCGGTGCACGAACTGGAGACCTGGCAGGCCGGGGAGCTGCCGGTCACCTGGTCGAGCACGATCACCGTGCGCCGTGGCGCCGAGCCCGAGGTCACCCGATGGTTGCGACACCCCCACTGCGGATGCGCCTGGGACCTGTTCGAGGTCGCCGGCTGACTGACCGGCGGATCACCACCACTCGCTGTCGAGCTTGCCCTCGATCGCCCGCAGGTTGGTGCGCGAGCACTCGTCGCAGTAGGTGCGCCGGCCGCCCGCCTCCACCGAGGTGATCCAGGTCAGGGCGTCGGCGTCGGTCGCCTCCCGCCCGCAGCGGTCACAGGTGCGCATGCCCAGCACGCTACGCCGCCGCTGCCCTCGGATCGAGCCAGGAGGTTCTGCGGCCGCGAATGCCAGTGCCGGCACGACCACGTGGTCGTGCCGGCACTGAGTGCATCACCCGCGATCAGGGCGAGGCTGGTCCTAGATCGCGCGGGCGAGCGCGAGACGCGCCTGCTGCGCGGCCTTCTCGGCCTTGCGGCTCATGCGACGGGCCAGGACCAGCTGGTGGGCCTGTCGCTGCAGCTGCGCCTCTCCCAGGCGCGCGGACATCTGCGCCCTGGCCAGGTCTTCGTGCATCGTGTTCATCTTGGTGTCCTTCGTGCTGGGGGTGAGTGTCATGGAAAGTGGTGCTCCGGTGGATCTCGAGAAGGGTTGGCGCCGCGTCACGCGGCGACCTCGTTCTTGCGGGGTCGACCGCGGGGGCGCTTGCGCGCAATCACCGCGCCCTGGAGGAAGAGCTCGCCGCCCCAGACGCCCCACGGCTCACGCCGCTCGAGGGCACCACTGAGGCACAGCGCCTGGACGGGACAGTCCTGGCACAGGGTCTTGGCGAACTCGACGTCGGACGGGGATTCGGCGAACCACAGCTCTGCGTTGTTGGTTCGGCAGGGCAGCAGCTCGTCCTCCACCTGGGCAGCCGCGTCGTGGAGGTCGCCCAGGTCGCGCGGGCTGACGTCCTCGGTCAGGTTGCGGTCGAGAACACTGATGGTCATGTGTGTCACCTCCTTCTCGTTGACCTGATCGCTGGTGCAAAAGACTGCTGACTAGGGGTTCGGAGCCCGCGGCTTCGCTTCGCGAGAAACGAAAAGGCCGCGGATCCCGGTGATGGGATCCGCGGCCTGGAGGTGAGCCGGTCAGTTGTTGGTCAACTGATCGGTGGTCTCCAGGCGGAGGATCCCCGGTGTGCTCGCTTGACGCGGACATCGACGCACACGTCGGCCGTGCCGAGCTGGTTGATGCCCGCCGGCGTGCCATAGGCAGCCGTCTGGGCAGCACGGAAGGCCGGACCGAATGCGGGCATGCCGAAGTTCGGCGCGACGGCCGTGGTGTGCCAGGTGTTGTTCTCCATGCGGTCCACCTCCTTCAGGTGCTGTGGGCGCTGACCGGTGCCAGTGGTCATGGGTGCGCGTTGGATGTTGGAAGAAAACTAGCGGCTGCTCGTTGTAATGGGCAAACCATTTAGTGCGTATTTCGTCAGATTTCTCGTCCGGCGAGCAGGGCAAGCACGTCGTCGCCGTATTTCTCCAGCTTGGAGGCGCCGACCCCGCTGATCTTGAGCAGCCCCCGCTGGTCGGTGGGGCGGTGTTCGGCGATGAGCTCCAAGGTCGCGTCGGTGAACACGACGAATGCCGGGACGCTGTCGTCGCTTGCGCGGGCGAGGCGCCACTCGCGCAGCCGCTCGAAGAGCGCCATGTCGTAGGAGGCCGGGCACCCCGCGCACCGGCCGATCTTCTTCTCCGCGGGCGACCCGAGGGCGCCGCCGCACTCACGGCAGTGACGGGCCTTGCGGTTTCGGTCCCGCGACGTGGTGACGGCGGCCGAGCGCTCGACCTCGGCGACCCCGTGCAGGAAGCGCGAGGGCTTGCGCGACCCACGCCCGCCCGGGTTGCGGGCAGCGGCCCACGAGATCGAGAGGTGGGACCTGGCTCGGGTCATGCCGACGTAGAGGAGGCGTCGCTCCTCCTCGACCGCAGCCGGGGTGTCGGCGTAGGTGATCGGCATGGTCCCGTCCTGCATGCCGCAGAGGAGGACGGCGTCCCACTCCAGGCCCTTGGCCGAGTGGAGCGTGGCCAGGGTGACACCGTCGGCGACCGGAGCGTGCTGCTCGGCGGCTCGCCGGTCGAGGTCGTCGACGAAGGCACCCAGGTCGGCGTCGGGATGCTCGATGGCGAACTCGCCGGCCTGGTCGACCAGTGCCTGCAGCGACTCCCAGCGGTTGCGGGTCTCACCGCGGGTGCTCGGCGGCTCGCTCGACCAGCCCATCCCGGACAGCGTGGCACGCACGAGCTGACTCACTGACCCGTCGGCCTGGCCGGAGCGGGCGGTCCCCCGCAGCAGGGTCACGGCCTGGCGCACCTCGGCACGCTCGAAGAAGCGTGCTGCCCCGCGCACGACGTAGGGGATCTTGCGCTGGGACAGCGCGTCCTCGAAGCTCTCGGACTGTGCGTTGATGCGGAAGAGGATCGCCATCTCCCCGGCCGGCACCCCGCCGGCCCGCAGCGACGCCACCTGGTCGGCTGCGGCAGCCGCTTCGGCCACCTCGTCGGGGAAGGCCCGGTAGGTCACCTCGGGCCCGGCCGGCCGCTGGGCGAGGAGCTTGACACCTGCACTGCTGGTGCCGGCGAGCAACCGGTTGGCGGCGGCGACGACCTGGGGCGACGAGCGGTAGTTGCGGACCAGCTCGATGGAGGTGGCGCCGGGGTGCTTGGTGGTGAAGTCGCGGAGGTAGGAGGCGTTGGCACCGGCGAAGGAATAGATCGTCTGGGCCGGGTCTCCGACCACGCAGATCTCGTCCCGACCGCCGAGCCAGAGGTCCAGCAGCGCCGACTGGAGGGGCGACACGTCCTGGAACTCATCCACGACCAGCCACTTGTACTGGCGCCGGACCTGGGCGGCCACGGCCTCCTCGTCGGCGAGGAGGCCGGCCGCGAACAGCAGCACGTCCTCCATGTCCATCCGGCTCTGGCCGCGCTTGATCTCCTCATAGCCCTCGAACACCCGCGCCACGGTCGCCGCGTCGAGATGGGCGACCGAGCGGTCGCGCTGCTCGGCCACCGACGCATAACGGTCGGGTGAGACGTTGCTGACCTTGGCCCACTCGACCTCGCTCGCCAGGTCGCGCAGCAACGCCTGGTCGCTCTGGATCCGCAGGCGACGCGCAGCGCCCGCCAACAGCCCGATCTTGGAGTCGATCAGGTCGGGCAGCTCGCGCCCGTGCACACGCGGCCAGAAGTAGCGGAGCTGGCGCAGTGCGGCCGAGTGGAAGGTCCGCGCCTGGACGCCGCCAGCCCCCAGGGTGCGGAGCCGGCCGCGCATCTCCCCGGCTGCTCGGGTGGTGAAGGTGACCGCCAGCACCTCGGAGGGGGCATAGACGCCGGTCGCGACGCCATAGGCGATGCGGTGGGTCACCGCCCGGGTCTTGCCCGTCCCGGCGCCCGCCAGCACCCGCACCGGACCGCGGATCGCCTCGGCGACCTGCCGCTGCTCGGGGTCGAGGGCATCGAGCAGCTCATCGGGCGTGGGCATCGGCTGGGAACATCTCCTGCGGGTGAGCGGTTGGTCATGACGGACACCTTGAACCCTAGACGTCAGGACCGACATGAGCTTCACGATGTACAGCACCCCCTGGTGCGGCTACTGCCACCGCCTGAGCGGCCAGCTGGACCGCGAGGGCATCAGCTATGACGTGGTCGACATCGAGCAGCACCCGGAGGCGGCCCAGGTCGTCGAGCAGGTCAACAACGGCAACCAGACCGTCCCGACCCTCGTCTATGCCGATGGGTCGGCGCAGACCAACCCGTCGCTGAAGCAGGTCAAGGAGAAGCTCGCCTCGCTGGCGAGCTGATCACCAGCCGTCCGCGAGCGGCTCCCCGAGCCAGCTCTCCATCAGCGACGACGAGATCGAGATCCCGGACGGTACGGCGATTCCCCGCTCGGTCTCGCCACGCAGGTCGGCGCGGGTGAACCAGTGCGCCTCGGCCAGCTCGTCGCCGTCGACGACGATCTGCTCGCTCAGCGCGCGAGCCGTGAACCCGAGCATCAGGCTCCCCGGCAGCGGCCAGGGCTGGTTGCCGAAGTAGGCCACCTCGCCGACGCGCACGCCGGTCTCCTCGAGCACCTCGCGGCGTACGGCATCCTCCAGGGTCTCCCCCGGTTCACAGAAGCCCGCCAGGGTGGAGAACCGTCCCGGCGGCCACGACGGCGCGCGGCCCAGCAGGATCTTCTCCTCGTCACTGCCCGGCTCCCCCAGCGTCACCGCCATGATCACCGCAGGGTCGGTCCGGGGGAACTGTGGCTTGCCGCAGCCTTCGCACGTCAGCTCGTGGCCGGCGTGGGTCGAGCGGAGCCGACCGCCGCAGCGCGGGCAGAACCGGGTCGACCAGTGCCACTCGGCCAACCCGATCGCGTGGAAGAGCCACGGCACCTGCGTCGCCAGCGCCGGGTCGGACGAGATCAGGCGGGGGAACAGCGCACGAACCCCGACCCACTCCTCTCGCCGGCCGGGCACGGAGTCGGGGTGGGCGATCACGGCGAACCGGGTCACGCCGTCGGTGTGACCGAGCAGCACACGGGTGCCGTCCGGCGACTCGGCCGGACGCACCCACTGCGGCAACCCGTCGACCGGCCGGAGCCTCGTACCGGCCAGGACCAGCACCTGCGTGGAGTCGTCGGCCCAGCGCTCCGCCAGCCAGGCCTCGTCGGTGCGGCGCATCCCTCCCGATCGTGGGCGTGCGCGGAGAGGGCGACATGGGGCAGCTCGCGGGTCACCCCCTCAGGGTGCCAGCATGGAGTGATGAGCACGCACATCGGCGCCGCGCCCGGCGAGATCGCCCCTGTCGTCCTGTTGCCCGGAGACCCCCTGCGAGCGAAGTGGATCGCGGACACCTTCCTCACCGACGCGCGCTGCTATTCGCAGGTGCGGGGGATGTTCGGCTTCACCGGGACCTGGCGAGGAAACCGGGTCTCGGTGCAGGGCTCGGGGATGGGCCAGCCCTCGGCAGCGATCTATGTCAACGAGCTGTTCCGCGACTACGACGTCGAGACGATCGTCCGCGTCGGCTCCTGCGGGGCCCTGACCGAGACGGTCGGGGTCCGCGACGTCGTCCTGGCCAGCGGGGCCTGCACCGACTCCTCCATGAACACCCACAGGTTCGGCGGCTACGACTACGCCCCGGTCGCGGACTTCGGTCTGCTGCGACGCGCGCATGACGCCGCGTCGGCGATGCCCGACGTCACCACGCACGTCGGCCTGGTCTTCTCGAGCGACTCGTTCTACTCCCCGCGTCCTGAGCTGACCCAGCGGATGGCCGAGCACCGGGTGCTGGCGGTCGAGATGGAGGCGAGCGCGCTCTACACCCTGGCCGCGGCCCACGACCGGCGGGCGCTGGCCGTGTGCACCGTCAGCGACCACATCGTGACGGGCGAGGAGACGACCTCGGCCGAGCGGGAGCAGAGCTTTCCGGCGATGGTCGAGATCGCCCTGGGCGCCGCGCTGGACTCCTAGCCGGAGACGATCTGCTCGAGCTCGGCACGACCGGGCAGGCCGTCGGGCTCCACGGTCCGTCCGGTCCTCACGTAGTGGAACGCCGCCCGCACGGACTCGGGCGCCAAGTCGTGGATCTCGGCCCAGGCGAGGCGATAGATGGCCAGCTGGAGCGGATCGGTGGTCTCGCTGCGGCTGGTCTTCCAGTCGATGATCGAGAAGGTGCCGTCGTCGTCGCGATAGACGGCGTCGATGCGACCCCGGACGACCTGCCCGGCGAGCACGATCGCGAAGGGAGCCTCGACCGCGTAGGGCGCCCGGTCGGCGAAGGGGCCGGCCTCGAAGCTGGCGATGACCTGCTGCAGCTCGTCGGCGTCGTCGAGGTCGGCGTCGGCTCGACCCCACAGGTCGTCGGGCTCGATCAGTGCCTGCTGGCCGAAGCGCTTCTCCACCCAGGCGTGGAAGTCGGTGCCGAACCGAGCCTGGTGCGAGGGTGGGCGAGGCATGGGCCGGGCCAGCTCGCGGGCGAGGGCGTCGGGGTCGGAGTGGAGCCGGGCCAGTGCCGTGGCCGACAGGCTCGAGGGGAGCGGCACGCTGACGTGCGTCGCGTGGACGCTGCGGGCCTCGGCCACCAGCTGGCCGAGGTCGTCGTCCCAGTCGGCGACCCGCGCCGCCTCGACGAGGTCGAGACCCTCGTCGGGCATCGTGGGATCGACAGCCCGGACGAGCTCGGCCGCCGCCCGTCGTCGGCGGGCCTCCTCCCCCGGACCCGGGACCGGCCAGGGCCGGGACAGGTCGATGTCGTCGTTGGGATTGGGCGGCCTGCCCTCGGGCTTGTCGAGCCAAGCCCCCACCGGCGCACCCCACGCCTCGAGCTGGTCGCGCACGACCCGCTGATAGGTCGAGGGGCCGAACGCGCTGGCTCGCTGGGCCCACACGTAGGACGTGACCGCGAGGTGGTGAGCCGCGCGGGTGAAGGCGACATAGCCCAGACGCAGCTCCTCCTCGGCGTCGTGCTCGCGGGTGGCGGCGCGATAGGCCTCGAGGGCAGGCTTGTCATAGCCCTGGAGCTGCGGCTGGTCGGCGCGGTCGCCGCGCAGGGGCGCCGGCAGCACCGCTGGGGAGGAGGTCCACAGAGTGCGCGACCGGCCGCTGGGGAACCGGGTCTCCCCGACGCCGACACAGAACACCGAGGACCACTCCAGGCCCTTGGCCCGGTGGACGGTGAGGAGCTTGACCGAGTCGGCGGCGCTCGGGGTGGCGATGTCGAGGCCGTTGCCCTGGTCGTCCTCGGCCGTGAGGTAGGCCAGGAGTGCGGGTAGGCTGACGTCGCCGTCGACGGACTGGAACTCCGCCACGGCCTTGACGAACAGGTCGAGGTTGTCGCGGCGAGCAGCCGCTGCGGGGGCGGTGGCCGACGCCAGCTCCACGTCGACGCCGGTGGTGTCGATGACCCGGCGCACGACGTCGAGGAGCGGATCGCCGACATGTCCGCGCAACCGGCGCAGCTCTGCCGACAGCAGGGCGAACCTCTCGCGGGCCTCGGCCGAGTAGGGGGCGTCGCCGGGATCTGCCAGGGCGTCGCTGAGCGCCGGCAGCTCGGAGACGTCGATCCCATCGGCGATCCGCAGGAGCTGCTGCGCGATCGAGGCCGCCTCATCACGGTCCCGGCCACCCCCGATCGTCGCGGCCCGCTCGGCGAGCAGGCGCAGGTCGCGGGGTCCGATGGCCCACCGTGGCCCTGCCAGCAGGGTCAGCACGGCGGTGTTGGCGGTGACGTCGTGGAGCAACGTCAAGGTCGCGACCACCTCGGCCACCTCCGGCAACCGGATGAGTCCCGAGAGGCCGACGATCTCCACCGGGATCCCGGCGCCGGTGAGCGCGTCGTAGACGTCCTCGGCCTGGGCGTTGTCGCGGCTCAGCACCCCGATCTCCGACCACGGAGTGCCTGCGTCGTGGACACGCTGCACCGCCGCGGCGAGCCACTCGAGCTCGTCGAGCGCGCGCTCGAAGACGTGGGTCTCCACCACCCCGTCCGGAGTCCCCTCCGGGGCCCGGAGCCGGGCGACCTTGTCGCCGTACGTCGCCAGCAGTGGCTCGGCGAGCCGGTTGGCGACGTCGAGGATCCGCCGGTCGGAGCGACGGTTGACGGTCAGCGGCAACCGTCCCGGATCACCGTCAGCGGCCGGGAACGTCTCTGCGAAGTTGAGGATGTTGGACACCGAGGCGCCCCGCCAGCCATAGATGGCCTGGTTGGGGTCGCCGACGGCCATGACGGGGTGGCCCAGGCCCGACCGAGCGTCGGGACCGGAGAAGAGCCGGGCCAGCATCGTCGCCTGGGCGACGGAGGTGTCCTGGTATTCGTCGAGCAGCACGACCTTGAACCGTGCTCGCTCGGCCACTCCGACGTCGGGCTGCTCATCGACCAGTCGGGCGGCCAGCGCGATCTGGTCACCGAAGTCCATCAGTCCCAGGTCGGTCTTGACCCGGCGATAGCCCGCCACGAGCTCGAGGAGCTCCGCCCGGCGGTCGAGGGCGTTGACCGCCTTGTCGATCACCTCGAGGTAGGTCTTGCGGGCCTTGCCCTGCATCTCCTCCGCGCGGGCGCGCTCGAACCCCTGGCGTGCCTCGGCGTCGACCCGACGGACGTCGTCAGCGTCCACGAGGTGTTCGCTCATCGCCCCGTCGAGGGCCAGGAGGTTCTGGATGACCGTCGCCGGGTGGTCGGAGAGGAGCTTGATGTGACCGGTGAAACGCTCGATCACCCGGGACCCGAGCTGGTAGCGGGAGGCGTCTGAGACGACCCGGGTGTCGGGTTCGTGGCCGATCCGCAGCCCGTGATCGGTCAACAGGGTCCCGGCGTAGGCGTGATAGGTCGCGACCGTGGGCTCGAGGACGTCCTCCCCTCGGCGACGACCGACTCGTCGAGGAGTCCCGCCTTCGACAGGGCGAGTCCGATCCTGCTGCGCAGCTCGGCCGCGGCCTTGGTGGTGAAGGTGAGGCCCAGCACCTCCTCGGGGCGCACCCGACCTGTGGCCACGAGATAGACGACGCGTTGGGCCATCAGGGTGGTCTTGCCGCTTCCTGCCCCGGCCACCACCACGGTGGGTCGTAGCTCGGCGGTGATCGCCTCCCACTGCTCCGGGCTCGGGGCATGGCCTCCCATCAGGGCCTGCAGGTCGGCCGGGGTGTCGAGCCGGATCGCGGCGGGCGCGCTCACTGGGCCGTCACCGACCCTGCACTGCGGGCCGGGCAGATCGAGGTGAAGGTGCAGTCACGGCAGTGGGGACCGGGAACGGCCGGGAAGGTCTCGTCGCGGATCATCGTCGCGGCGCGCGACAGTCCGAGCCGCAGACGCTGTCGCTCCGGGCCGTCGGCAGCGTGCGCCTCCTGCACCTGCACCTTGGCCACGGGCGTGTCGTCGGAGATGCCGAGCTGGACCAGCTCGGCGCCGCCGGAACGCAGCGACCTGCCGGCCTGCTCGTCGAGCGCTCCGGCATCGACTGCGTATTGATAGAGGGCCAGCTGCAGATTGGCCTTGACCGAGGGTCCGCTGGGCGCACCGCGACTGGTCTTGAAGTCGACCACGACGACGTCCCCGTCGCTGGTGAGCTCGAGCCGGTCTGCGGTGCCGTTGAGCATGATCTCCTGCCCGTCGACCTCCACGGCCGTGGCGAAGCGTGTCTCGGAGTCGAGGAACTCACGCGGATTGACCGCATGCCACTCGACGAAGCGCGAGATCGCCTTGCGGACACGGTCGTGCTCGCGCTTGCGCGACCACGGCGTCCGGAAGGCCAGACGCTCCCAGACGGCGTCGACCTCGAGCATCAAGGCCTCCACGTCGGCCGGCAGCTCCCCGGTGGCCACACGTTCGGCCAGCGCATGCACGATCTGGCCGAGGTTGACGGCCTGGTGCGCCGCGGAGATGCCGCCCGCCTCCCGTCCGAAGAACCACTGGGCCGGACAGGTCGTCAACGCCTCGAGCATGCTCGCCGAGATCGGGACGGGGCGGTCGGGGTCGCGAACCGGCCGCGCGGAGGTGGACGGCGCGCGGGTCCCCCACCACGACGCAGGGTCGGCCTGCGGGACCAGCTGACGGCCCCCGGCCTGCTCGGCCGCCAGGGCAGCCAGGCGCCGCGCGGCAGCCTCGCGCAGGGGCTGGGAGGTCGTGGGTTCGGCGACCGTGCGTCTCAGCTCAGCCACGAGACCTCCCAGGGACAGCGGCCGAGGCGGCCGGCCGATGCGGTGCTCGGGTGTGATCTCGAGCTCGGCCAGGAACCTGGACGGCTGCTCACCCTCGTCGTCGGTCGACGCCACGGCAGTCACCACGAGCCGCTTGCGGGCTCGTGTGCAGGCGACGTAGAAGAGGCGGCGCTCCTCCGTCAGGAGCGCACGAGAGGTGACCGGCGGGACGAGGTCTGGAGCGCCGGAGGGATCCAACCCGATCCGGTCGGCACCCAGCAGGCTCGAGCGGCGGCGCAGGTCCGGCCACCCGTCCTGCTGCACGTGAGCGACCACCACCAGCTCCCACTCGAGGCCCTTGGAGCGGTGGGCGGTGAGGAGCCGCACCGCCGAGCCGCGCACTCCACGCTCGGCCAGCGTGTCTCCGGGGATCTGCTGGGCCACGAGGTTGGCGAAGAAGGCGCCGACCCCGACGTGGTCCCGGTGCTCGACAGCGCGCGCGGTCACCTCGAACAGGGCGCAGATCGAGTCGAGGTCCTTGTGGGCGCGGCGCGCCCCGGCTCCGCCCTGGTCGACCTGACGCCGCAGCCGGTCGGGCCACCCTGTGCCCGACCAGAGGTGCCACAGGACGTCCTCGACACTGGCGTGCTCCTCGAGCAGCGCAGCACCGGCACGCAGGAGGGCGGCCAACGCCCGGCAGCGTTCCACCTCGGCCCCGTCGAGGTCGTCGAGGAAGCCGTCGGCGACCACGGCGAGCCGCAGCAGCTCTCGGCTGGGACGGGGCGAGTCGCTGGTCTTGTCGCGTAGTCGAAGCCGTCGCACCAGGGCTCGCAGGTCGCCGGCATCGAGCCCCCGAGCGGGGAGAGCAGCAGGGACTCGATCCGACCGGGGTCGAGGAAGTCGGCTGAGTCGGGGTCGTGGTTGTCGATGTTGACCACGGCCCGGAGACCGTCGAGGAGCGGCAGCACGGCCGGGTCACGCACGAGCGGCACCTCGTCAGCGGCAACCTCGACCGGGACCCCGGCGGCTGCCAGCGCCCGCCGCAACGGCGGGATCGAGGCCTGGCCCGACCTGACCAGGACAGCCATCTCGGACCAGTCGACACCGTCCTCGAGATGGGCCCGCCGCAGCAGGTCGGCGAGGTGCTCGGACTCAGCGCGATCGGTGTCGAAGGTGAGGACCTCGGCGCGGCCCTCACCGTGCGGGCCGGGGACGGCCTGCGGGGAGAGGAATGCCTCGCGTGCGTCCGCCCCGATGCTGCCGCTCAGGGGCAGCCGGCCGGCGATCCGGCCCGCGCAGAGCAGCAGCCGTGGCCCGAACCGACGCGTGCGACGCAGGACCAGGACCGGCGCCCGATCGCCGCCGCTGGTGGGGAACTGGCCCGGGAAGTCGAGGATGCCGCGCACGTCTGCCCCGCGGAAGCCATAGATGGACTGGTGCGGGTCGCCCACCACCGTCAGGTTGCGACCGTCGCCCGCCAGCGCTCGCAGGAGCGCGACCTGGCCCGGATCGGTGTCCTGGTATTCGTCGACGAAGACGTGACTGAACCGAGCGCGCAGCTCGTGTCTGTGGGCCTCGGCCGTGATGACGGCCCGCCGGATCAGGTCTGGATAGTCGGTGGCACCCAGGTTGTCGAGGATCGTGAGGTATTGCTCCAGGAAGCGCCCCGCGGCCACGAGCTCCGGGAGGCCGTTGGCCGCGCCCAGCGCCTCCAGCCCGGTCGGGTCGAGTCCCTTCTCCCGGGCCCTGGACAGGACCGCGTGCACTTCACGCGTGAAGCCACGTGTGCCCAGGGCGTTCCTGAGCGACGGGGGCCACGACACCGCCTCGGGGTTGTCGTCAAGCAGCTCGCGGAGCACCACGTCGGCCTCGGGTGCGGAGAGCAGCCGCAGCGGCGCGTCGTAGAGGTCGAGTGGACTGTAGGCCCGGATCAAGGAGTAGGCGAAGGAGTGGAAGGTCGAGCACGTCGCCGCCGAGGTGGTGCGCCCGACGCGCGACGCCACCCGGTCGCGCAGCTGCTCGGCAGCCTTCCGCGAGAAGGTCAACGCCAGGACCTGGTCGGGATGCACCCCCCGCTGCTCGACCAGCTCCGCGATGGTCTCCACCATCGTCGTGGTCTTGCCGGTGCCCGGGCCGGCCAGCACCAGCAGCGGCCCGCCGGGGTGGTCGACCACGGCCTGCTGGTGCTCGTCGAGCACCGGCGGCTCGACCGCCTCGCCACTCGCCCGGACCAGGCGATAGGTGCTGCGCGGCGCGGGGCTCGTGGGCATGGGAGCACTCAAACAGACGTCACCGACAACGACGGACCGGGGCGGGCTGTGCGTCGGCGTACGGCGCGAAGGAAATGACCGACGGCCCCACCCCCCACAGATGGAGCCGCCGGCGCTTGTCGTCCCCTGGGATCAGAGGATCGGGCTGAACGCCTCGGTGCCGGGCACGAGGCGGAGGCCGGTGAAGCCACCGTGCTGCTGGGCGTAGGACAGCTCGTGGTTCAGGTCGCCGACGCCGTTGGAACCGGCCAGCGGTGCGATGGCCAGTGTCGACAGGGTGCCGAGGGCGTTGCCGTCGGCGTCGAGGAACGCGCTCCCGGAGTCGCCGGGGACACCGGGGCTGACGGTGTAGACGGCGTGCGACCAGCCCTCACCCTCGGTGCCGACGCTGGTGCCCTCCTTGGGCGAGAGCTCCTCGACACCGGCGCGCAGGCTGGAGTTGCCGTAGGAGTAGACCGTGTCGCCGACGGCCGTGCCGGTCGTGTTGATGCCGACCGGGCCACCCCAGAACGGGATGGAGGGGTTGACCTTGGCGACGTCGGCGGCGTCGACCTTGACCAGGGCGAAGTCGTTGTAGGCGCAGGCGTTCTCGTCGGTCTCGCCGAGCTTCTGCATGGTCAGCCAGGAGGAGTAGACCAAGGTGCCGCGTCCGACGGTGGTGCCGTCGGTGACCAGCGACCCACCCTCGACGAAGTCGACGCGCGTCCCCAGCGGGAGCGAGCCCGCGTCGCAGCCGTTGGTGTCGGTGGCCGCGCCAAGACCTGCGCAGTGGGCGGCATAGCCGACGAAGGTGGCGCCGGAGCCGTCACTGAAGACGAAGTTGCCCGTGCACTGGGCACCGTCGGTGTACATCTGGACGCCGGGGTGGATCTGGGCCGTGGCGGCCGGGGCGTAGGAGACGGTGCGGGGCTTGCCCTTCTTGGCGGCGAGCGCTGGGGCGGAGGTGGCGAGCGCGGCCGTGAGGGCGACGCTGGCGGAAGCGGCGAGAATGGTGCGAGTCGAGCGCATGGGTTCCTCTCCCGATCGGTTTCTCCGCACCCGAGGCGGGCGGAGCAGTCCGAAACGCCAACGAGGCGTGACCCCGAAGGGTTACGCCTCGCTGGAGGGGAGCCTTGAGTCAGTAGGTCGGCTGGCTGGGGTCGATCTGGTTGACCCAGGCCACGACACCGCCGCCGACGTGCACCGCGTCGGCATACCCCGCGCCCTTGACGATCGCCAGGGTCTCGGCGGAGCGCACACCGGACTTGCAGTGCATCACGATCTGCTTGTCGCTCGGCAGGTCGCTGAGCGCGTTGCCGTTGAGGAACTCGCCCTTGGGGATCAGCACGGAGCCGGGGATCTTGTTGATCTCGAACTCGTTGGGCTCGCGCACGTCGATCAGGACGAAGTCCCGCTCGCCGTTGTCGCGTTCCTTGATCATCTGCTCGAGCTGGGTCACCGAGATCGTCGAGCCCGCGGCGGCCTCGACGGCCTCCTCGGAGACGGCACCACAGAAGGCGTCGTAGTCGATCAGCTCGGTGACCGTTGCGTTGTCGCCGCACAGGGCGCAGTTGGGGTCCTTGCGGACCTTCAGCTTGCGGTATTCCATCTCCAGCGCGTCATAGATCATCAGCCGGCCCGCGATCGGCTCGCCGATCCCCGTCAGCAGCTTGATCGCCTCGTTGACCTGGATCGAGCCGATGCTGGCGCACAGCACGCCCAGCACGCCACCCTCCGCGCAGCTCGGCACCATGCCCGGCGGCGGGGGCTCGGGGTAGAGGCACCGGTAGCAAGGCAGGTCGTCGCCCAGCATCGGCGCGAAGACCGAGGCCTGGCCGTCGAAGCGGTAGATCGAACCCCACACGTAGGGGATGCCGAGGAAGTATGCCGCGTCGTTGACCATGTAGCGGGTCGCAAAGTTGTCGGTGCCGTCGACGATCAGGTCGTAGCCGCGGAACACCTCGAGCACGTTGTCGTTGTCGAGCCTGTCCTCGTGGAGGATCACCTCGACATAGGGGTTGATCTCGGCGATCGACTCCTTGGCCGAGAGGCCCTTCGGCTTGTCGATGTCGCTGACGCCATGGATCACCTGGCGCTGCAGGTTGGACTCGTCGACGGTGTCGAACTCCGCCACTCCGAGCGTGCCGACCCCGGCCGCTGCGAGGTAGAGAAGCGCAGGGGAGCCCAGCCCGCCGGCGCCGATGACGAGCACCTTGGCGTTCTTCAGCCGCTTCTGTCCGGTCATGCCGACATCGGGAATGATCAGGTGGCGGCTGTAGCGCCGTACCTCATCGATGGTGAGCTCGGCAGCTGGCTCGACCAGCGGGGCGAACGACACAACAACTCCTCAGACGTCAGTGGCGGATGTCCGGCCCAACACCGGTGACCGCGCTTCTTGTTCCCCATCGTCGCCGCGGCCACCGATGGGGGGCGACCGATCCCGCCATCCGGACCCGACCACCGGATGGGCCCGCCCGCCTCCTCAGCAGGGCTACGTGTGAGTAGGCTTCGGGTCACTGCACCGGGAGGAACACACGTGAGCGTCGACCGCTTCGACTCCGGCGAGGCACGACCCCGAGGGGGACGGATGCCGCGCCGGGAGCGCCGTGCCCAGCTGATGGAGGCGGCCCTGGAGGTCTTTGCGACCCAGGGCTACCACGCGGCAGCGATGGACGACATCGCCGACCGCGCCGGGGTCTCCAAGCCGGTGCTCTACCAGCACTTCCCCGGCAAGCTCGACCTCTATCTCGCGCTGCTCGACACGTCCTGCGACACGATCATCGACAACTGTCGCCAGGCACTCGCGTCCACGACCGACAACAAGCTGCGAGTGCAGGCGACGATGAAGGCCTTCTTCGACTACGTCACCTCCGACACCGGCGCCTTCCGGCTGGTCTTCGAGTCCGACCTGACCAGCGAGCCAGCGGTCCGTGAGCACGTCGACCGGGTGACGACCGAGTGCGCGACCATGATCGCCGAGGTGATCCGGGAGGACACCGGCCTCCCCGACGAGGCCTCGCGCCTGCTGGCCGTGTCACTGGTGGGAATGTCCCAGGTCAGCGCACGGTTCTGGCTGCGCGAGAACGGCGTCAGCAGCGGGGCCATCCCGCTCTCCGACGCCGCTGCCCTGGTCTCCGGCCTGGCCTGGCGCGGCATCCGCGGCTATCCCAAGACCGAGGACAACTGACCCGTCGACACCCCGTCGACGACACACCCCCCACCAACTGCACAAGGAGTGACCCATGGAGGTCAAGATCGGCGTCCAGTACGCCCCCCGCGAGCTGGTCGTGGAGACCGACGTCAGCCCCGACGAGTTCGAGGCGCAGCTGCGTGAGGCCGTCAGCTCCGACGGTCTCCTCGCCTTCACCGACACCCGCGGGCGCCGCGTCGCCGTGCCGGGCAGCAAGATCGCCTACGTCGAGATCGGCTCCGGAGCCTCGGGCACCGTCGGCTTCCGCTGAGCCGAGGCCGCTAGCAGCACGAAACGGCTCGCCGCGCAATGGTCAGAATTGATCATCCGAGCGCGAACGACCATAGTGAGACCGTGCCAACGTCTTCGGCGGCATGCGCTGCTGCGCACAACTGAAAGGGAACCATCATGCTCATGACCATCCTCTTCTACCTGATCGTCGGCGCTATCGTCGGCCTGCTGGGCAAGTTCCTTGCCCCTGGCGACAAGGACAACATCCCGCTCTGGCTCACCATCCTGTGCGGCATCGGCGGCATGATCCTCGGTGGGTTCATCTACCAGGCCTTCGGTGGCGACGGCAGCGACGGCCTGGACTGGGTCCAGGGAATCGTCGCCGTGGTGACGGCACTCGTGCTCGTGATGATCGCGTCGACCGTGACCGGTCGCAACACGAAGTCGCACGTCTGAGACTCACCTGACAAGAAGGGCCCGCACCGATCGGTGCGGGCCCTTCTCCATGTCTTCAGCACGTATGGCGACGGGTGCTCAGGAGTCGAGCCCCAGGTCGCTCATCCGCCTGGCGTGGTTCTCGGTCAACCTGGCGAACATCCGACCCAGGGCGGCGAGGTCAAGCCCCGGGCGGTCGACGCCGCCGGCGAGCAGGGCGCTGAGGGCGTCGCGCTCCCCTGCGACCCGCTGGGCCTGCGTCAGCGCCTCCCCCATCAGCCGCCGCCCCCACAGGGCGAGCCGGCCACCCATGCGCGGGTCCGCCCGGATCCCCGCACGCACCCGGTCGACCACCAGCTCTGCGTAGCCCACGTCGACGAGCGACTCGATGACGGCGTCGCGGGTCACGGGGTCGAGGTAGGCCGCGATCTCGCGATAGAAGTCGGCAGCGAGGCCGTCGCCGACGTAGGCCTTGATCAGGCCCTCGTACCAGTCGGCGGGCCGGGTGTGGGCATGGAACTCGTCGAAGCCCTTCTTGAAGATCCGCATCGTGGCGTAGGGGTCGGCACCCAGCTCACGCAGTCGCTCGAGCAGCGTGGTCAGGTGTCCGAACTCGGCTGCGGCCATCGACATGAACGCGACCTTGTCCTCGAGCGTCGGGGCCAGCTTGGCGTCCTCGGTGAGCCGCTCGAAGGCGGTCAGCTCGCCGTAGGCGATCGCCCCGAGGAGCTCGGTCACCGCCTGGGTGTAGACCGGATCCTGGTCCGGGTCTGCTGTGGGGGCACCCGACGATTGAGTCATGGCCAAACCCTAGGCGATACAGTGACGGAACCGCGCGCGGCAAACATCTCGCTGCGCCGGTCGAATGTGCGCGGCAGGCTTTCTCTTACGAGTCCGCCGCACGACGACTCGCAAGACAACAGAAAGCGACACAGCCGTGACCACCACCTTCCGTGAGCTCGGGGTCCTGCCCCTGATCTGCGACGCCCTCGAGCGCGCCGGCATCACCACCCCGTTCGCCATCCAGGAGATGACCCTCTCTGTCGCGTTGATGGGCACCGACCTGATCGGCCAGGCTCGCACCGGCACCGGCAAGACCCTCGCCTTCGGCATCCCGGTGATGCAGCGCAGCGTCACCATGAGCGACCCGGCCTACGCCGACCTGCCCCAGGGCAAGCCGCAGGCGCTGATCGTCGCCCCGACCCGTGAGCTCGCGCTCCAGGTCTCCAACGACCTCCACCTCGCCAGCAAGGACCTCGGCCTGCGCGTGCTGACCGTCTATGGCGGCGTCGGCTACGACACCCAGCTCGACACGCTGGCCGCAGGCGTCGACATCGTCGTGGGCACCCCGGGTCGCCTCATCGACCTGGCCAACCGCAAGGCCCTCGACCTGTCCCACGTCCACGCGCTGGTCCTGGACGAGGCCGACGAGATGCTCGACCTGGGGTTCCTCCCCGACGTCGAGCGGCTGCTGAGCATGACCCCGGAGACGCGTCAGACGATGCTGTTCTCGGCCACGATGCCGGCTGCGATCGTCTCCTTGGCCCGCACCCACATGCGTCACCCGATGAACATCCGGGCCGAGTCGTCCTACGAGAACGCGACCGTCCCGGCGACGGCGCAGTTCATCTACCTCGCCCACGACCTCGACAAGCCCGAGATCATCGGGCGGGTCCTGCAGGCCGACGACGCGGAGAAGATGATCGTCTTCACCCGCACCAAGCGCCAGGCCCAGCGCATCGCCGACGACCTGGCCGAGCGCGGGTTCTCCGCCGCTCCGCTGCACGGCGACATGGCCCAGGTGGCCCGCGAGAAGGCCCTGGCGAAGTTCCGTGAGGACAAGCTCAAGGTGCTGGTGTGCACCGACGTCGCCGCTCGCGGCATCGACGTACGCGGCGTCTCCCACGTCGTCAACTACACGTGCCCCGAGGACGACAAGACCTACGTCCACCGCATCGGCCGCACCGGCCGGGCGGGCGCCTCGGGCACCGCGATCACCTTGGTCGACTGGCCCGACATCGCGCGCTGGAAGATGATCAACAAGACGCTCGACCTGCCGTTCCCGGACCCGCAGGAGACCTACTCCACCTCCGAGCACCTCTTCCACGACCAGGGCATCCCGGCCGGCACCAAGGGTCGGATCGTGGACGCTGCCCCGGTCGAGCGCAAGCCGCGCGAGGACCGTGGCAGTGACCGGGGCGGTCGCAGCGACCGCAGCTCCTCCGAGCGTCCCGCACGCAGCCGCGACCGCAACCGCACCCGTACCCGCAGCGGCGCCCCCGCAGCCCAGGACGCAGCCAGCGGCCAGACCGACTCCGCCGCACCCGCCACAGCGGGCGAGGGCAAGCCTGAGGTCAGCCGCACCAACCGGCGCCGGCGCACCCGTTCGGGTGGCAGCAAGCCGACCGGGGCCACGACCACCGAGGCCTGACCCGGCCCTCGTCGCGACCTGCACAAAGCGGCGAAGTCCCCGCCTGAGCGGGGACTTCGCCATCAGAGCTGTGCCGCGGCGGCCTACTTGTTGGACGGCACCCATGCCCGCGCGGTGAGCGCGGGGTGGTCGCTGATCCCGTTGTAGACCTTCTCGAAGTCGGAGAACTCGGCGCCCGAGCCCAGCATCCAGTCGGGACCACCGAAGCGCGGCACCGGGCACGGGTTCTTCGCCGTGCCGCCGTTCATCGACACCAGCGGGGTGGCCGCGGCGAACTTCTGGCAGAACTCCGAGCGCTCGTTCACGTCACCGATCACGAAGACCGGCCGGTCACGACCGGCCAGCATCTTCTTGACCAGCTTGATCTCCGCCGCGGTGGACACGTCGCGCTCCCGCTCCTGGCCGCCGGGGGCGTTGTGGATGGCCACGACCCAGAAGCCACGGCCGGTCTCACGGTCGCGCAGGCGGACGTAGGGGATGGGCCGCGCCCAGCCCAGGAACGGGCGCATGATGTGGCCGGTCTCCATCTTCTTCACCGTCTTGGTGTTCCAGGCGATCTGGATCGCCGAACCACGGGTGCCCAGCGAACGGCGGGGGAAGAAGCTGTAGCGCGGCATCACCGTCTGCATCTGGCGCAGCTGGTCCTTGGCAACCTCCTGGAAGGCGGCCGCGTCGGCGCCCTGGTCCTGGACCCACCGGGCGGCGCGGGTCGCGCGGTCGACGCCGCCGCGAGCGATGGAGCTGCTCAGAATGTTGAAGGTGGTCAGCCGCACGCCGTACCCGTTGCGGGGCGCCGGGGTCGCTGCCGACTCCGCGTCGGACGCAGAGGCCGCTGCCGACGCGGGTCCGGCCGTCAGGACGGGGGCCAGAGCGAGGGTGACGAGGAGGGCGACGACACCGGCCACGACACGGGACAGGGCCTTGGACAGGACAGTGGGTGAGCCAAGCATCCGGACACCATGGCAACGCCCCCGGCGGGTCGCCAAATCGTCGCCGCCGCGACCCGCACCTCAGACCACGACGACGGCGGTGCCCTCGGGGGCGAACTTCCACAGCGCGACCGCGTCGGCCCTGGCCTGCCGGATGCAGCCGTGGGACAGCGGCGTGCCCAGCTCGGCCCGGGTCTGCAGGGGTTGGCCGAGCTTGGTGGGGATGGTGTGGAAGCCGATCGCCGCGTGCTCCCCGCGGGTGAACCGGACGAAGAACTCCATCACCCCCGAGTCGTCGATCCCGACGGCCCAGCGCGAGCGCGAATAGACCTGATAGGTCCCCGGGTCCAGGTTGTCCTCGATGCTGCCCGAGACGAGGTGGGTACGGCGGACGCTGCCGTTGCCCCGCACGAGCCACACCCGCTGGTGCTCCTCGCTGAACACGACGCGCCTCCCCTCCCCCGATCCCTGCGGCAGCAGGGTCGCGGCGAGCGACTCGACCGCATCGGCCGGCATGCTCGGACCCGCCACCACCGGCTCCGGCGCCGACCGGACAGGTGGGGCGACCGCGCTCGGTGGCGTCACCGAGAGCCTCTCCCCCGCCGCGCTGGACGGCGTCGGGACCAGTCCGACCCCGCCGAGCACGGACACCGTCGTCACCCCCAGCGCCGCAGCGGCCAGCACGATCCGGCCGTAGCGAGGCGAGGCGGACCGGTGACGACTCATGGATCAGGCCTTCTGGGCCGACTTCTTCTGGGCCGACTTCTTCTGGGCCGACTTCTTCTGGGCCCCGGCCTTGCTCGGCCGCGGACGCTCGGCACGCTTGACCAGGTTGGCGGCGACCTCGCGGTAGGCCACCGCGCCCTTGTTGCTACGGCTGGTCGACAGGATCGACCGGCCGGCCGCCGGCGCCTCGGCGAACTTGATCGTCTTGGGGATCGGCGGGCCGACGACCTCGAGGTCGTAGGTGTCGCTGATCGTCTCGAGCACGGTGCGGGCGTGGTTGGTCCGACCGTCGTAGAGCGTCGGCAGGACCCCCCAGACCTCGAGCTTGCGGTTGGTGAAGCGGCGCACGTCGTGCACGGTGTCGAGCAGCTGGCCCACACCGCGGTGGGAGAGCGTCTCGCACTGCAGGGGGATCAGGACCCCGTCGGCAGCCGTCAGCGCGGCCACGGTGAGCACACCCAGGGAGGGCGGGCAGTCCAGGAGCACCCAGTCGTAGGCGACGTCGCTCTCCTCCAGGGCCTCGATCGCACTCTTGATGACGTGTTCACGGCCGGTGCGGGTGAGGAGGTCGGCCTCGGCGCGGGCGAGCTCGATCGTCGCCGGCATCAGGTCGACGCCGTCCGGGGTCTCCACGATCACCTCGGTCGGGTCGAGCCCCTTGGTCAGCACGTGGTGGACCGAGAGGTCGAGGTCCTCGGGATCGATCCCCAGGGAGAAGGTGAGGCACGCCTGCGGGTCGAGGTCGACGAGCAGCACCGAGTGGCCCAGCTCGGCGAGAGCAGCCCCGATCGAGGCGACGGAGGTCGTCTTGGCGACTCCGCCCTTCTGGTTGGCGATCGCGAGGGTCACCGTTCGTGGTCTGGTCATCACCGCCCATCATGCCCGACCGACCGATTCATGCCGGGACGAATTGCCGCGATTGGGACGACACCTGTTTGCTGATGGCATGACTTCCGTACTCGTGACCGGCGCGACCGCCGGCATCGGCCTCGAATTCGCCCGCCAGCTCGCGGAGCGTGGCCACGACCTCGTGCTGGTCGCCCGCGACGAGGCTCGGCTGGCGACCGTGGCAGCCGAGCTGTCATCGACGTACGAGGTGGAGGTCGAGACGATCGCCGCCGACCTCGTCGTCCCCGAGCAGCTCGCCACGGTGGAGGCGCGGCTCGCCGATCGTTCCCGCCCGATCGAGCTGCTGGTCAACAACGCCGGCTTCGGACTCAAGAAGCGCTTCCTCGAGAACACCATCGAGGAGGAGCACGCGATGCTCGAGGTGCTGGTCACCTCGGTGCTGAGGCTCTCGCACGCCGCTCTCGGGCCGATGGCCGAGCGCGGGCGCGGCGGGATCATCAACGTGTCGTCGGTCGCGGCGTGGCTGCCGCGCGGCACCTACTCGGCCGCGAAGGCCTGGGTCAACAGCTTCAGCGAGTGGGCCCACTACGAATACAAGCCGCAGGGCGTGAGCGTGATGTCGTTGTGCCCAGGCTTCACCAAGACCGAGTTCCACCAGCGCATGGACGTCGAACGCGGTGAGGGCTTCATGTGGCTCGACGCCGAGTTCCTCGTCCGGACGGCGCTGGCCGACTTCGAGAAGGGCCGCGCGTTCTCGATCCCGGGTGCTCAGTACAAGGCGATCAAGCAGCTCACGCGGATCATCCCGACGCCGCTCGCCCAGCGCTTCCAGTCGATGGGACGGAAGTAGCCTCGCTGAGGATGCGCTCGAGCTCTGCGGGGTCGGTGGTGTTGCAGCCGAGGTCGTGATCGACCTTGCCGAGGCCGTGATGGTCGCTGGACCCGGTGACGATCAGGTCGAGGTCGCGAGCGATGGCGCGCAGCGCGTCGCGCTCGCGGGGTGAGTGCTCCTGGTGGTCGACCTCGATGCCGCGCAGGCCCAGGTCGGCCAGCCGGGCGACCTCCTCCTCGGTGATGACACCGACCGAGCGACCCCACGCATGGGCGATCACCGGGACACCACCGGCTGCCACGACCAGCGACACGGCCTCGTCGAGCGGGCAGGCGTAGCGCTTGACGTAGGCAGGACGACCGGGGTTGAGGTAGGTCGCGAAGGCCTCCTCCCGACTGGCGACGAACCCCGCCGCGACCATCGCGTCGGCGATGTGGGGTCGGCCGGTGGCCGCGGCGTCGCCGGAGACGCGGTGCACGTCCTCCTCGGTCACCGCGAGCCCGAGGCCCTGCAGCTTGGAGCACACGGCGGGAAGGCGGGAGTTGCGTCCGTCGAGGATCGCGTCCAGCGCGGTCACCAGCGGCGGATGGGTCGGGTCGAGGAGATAGGCGAGCAGGTGGACGCTCGCGGACCCGAGCCGGGTGCTGATCTCGATGCCCGGCACGAACCCGATGCCGACCTCCTCCGCCGTGCGCTGCGCCTCGGCCCAGCCCCTGGCGGTGTCGTGGTCGGTCAGCGCAACCACGTCGAGGCCGGCCGCCTTGGCTGCGCGTACGAGGTCGGCGGGCGTATCCGTCCCGTCGGAGACCGACGAGTGGGTGTGGAGGTCGATACGCACGGTTCCAGTCTGGCATCTGCAGCCGAGATCACCACCGCGGCGGCGTGCCCCCGAAGGTCATCTCGATCAGCGCGGCTCCCGCACCGGAAGCGTCCCGGAGGATCCAGTCGTCGCGCATCAGGAGCATCGCCGACGCCGGGTGCAGGACGATCCACAACCATCGCCCCGAAGCCTCGCCGACGAGCACCGCCCGGTCGAACTCCCCGTCGGCTGCGCTCGTCGACACCGCCCACAACGGAACCTCCCGCCCGTCCACCTGGACCCTCGCGACCGGCGGCTCCTCAGCGACGTCGCTGGGATAGCTGCGGTCGAGGCGCGCGACCCGCGCACCGAGGCCTGTGCCGGGCTCCTCGGAGACGACGAACACGTCGACTGCTCCGTCGAGCTCGCTCACGCCCGAGCAGCACGTCACCGTCGCCTGCGGCTTCCGGCCCGCCCTGGCGACCACGCCGAAGTCGCTGATCTGCCAGCCCGGCGACAGGGGCCACGGCAGGAGCGTCGGGAAGCCGTCCGCCTGCTCGAGGTGGGCGACGAACGCGGCGTACGTCGATTCGCGCGCCCGCCACAACGGCGGCTGGACACCGTGCAGGCCGCACACCCGGTCCGGGCCCTCGGCGCGCACGGGCCGCGCGCAGCGGGGACAGCCGGCGTCGAGCACGCCCCCAGTCTCACGCCTGTCGCGGCGGCGTCAAGGGCCGACCAGTGCCACTGCGGAGTTCCAGCGCAGCAACACCGGCGTCTCGCGCTCGTAGCCGAGCACGGACAGGGTCGAGGTGTCGAGACGGTAGTAGCGACCGTCGGTCACCGATTGCTCGAGCCACCGCGCAGTCAGCGCCCGCAACGAGTGCCCGTGGGCGAAGACGAGGGTGCGGCCGTCGTTGGCGCGGGCCCTGGCGATCACCCGGTCCAGGCGCTCGGAGACCTGCTGGGCGTCCTCGCCGCCCGGCACCGGGTGGGACCACACCGTCCAGCCCGGCACCGTCTCGCGGATCTCTGCGGTGGTGATGCCCTCGTAGTCGCCGTACGCCCATTCAACGAGGTCGTCGTCGACGGCCGCATCGGGGAAGCCGGCGAGCTCGGCCGTCACCCGCGCACGCGTGCGCGGGCTGGTGAAGACCTGGGCGAACTCGACGCCGGCCAGCCGGGGACCGAGCGAGCGGGCCACCTCGGCGCCCTTGTCGGTCAGCGGGAGGTCGGTCGTCGACGTGTGCCTGCCATCGCGGCTCCACTCGGTCTCGCCGTGGCGGATGAGCCACAGCTCGGTCGTGATGGTGGGGTCGGCGCTCATGGGCCGACCCTAGACTCCTCGCTCAGACCGGGATCAGGGCCCAGTAGTCGAGGTCGAGCAGGACGCCGTCGGCATACTTCCCGTCGTCGCCGCGCAGCGTCATCGACTCGTCGCGGCCGCGGGTTGCCACGAGGCGAAGACGCAGAGCGCCGACGCCCGGCGCCTCGGTCTCGCCCTTCTCGAGGACCTCCGACCAGGCATAGACGGTGCGGTCCGCATACGCCGGAGCCGTGTGCGCGCCGGCGTTGATCGCGGCGACCAGCTGGGCGTTGGCGAGACCGTTGAAGCTCAGGGCGCGCGCCATCGAGATGACGTGGCCGCCGTAGACCAGCCGGTTGCCGTCCGCACGAGCCTGGGTGTTGAAGTGCACCTTCGCGGTGTTCTGCCACAGCCGGGTCGCCATCATGTGCTCGGCGTCGGTGAGCGTCACCCCGTCGACGTGGTCGATCTTCTCGCCGACCTCGTAGTCACCGAGGCGGTGCGGCTCCCCTGCCGCCGCGAAGTCGTAGGACGTGAAGTCGAGGCCGGCAGGGACCTTCAGGTCCGACGCCTCGAGCACGGGCTTGAGGTCCGGCACGAACGTGTCGGGCGCCGGGGCATCGACGTCCCGCTTGTGCACCATCACCCACCGGCACCAGTCGATGGCCGTCTCGCCGCGCTGGTTGACCGCGGTGGAGCGGACGTAGACCACGCCGGTCTTGCCGTTGGAGTTCTGCTTGAGGCCGATGACCTCACTCGTCGTACGCAACGTGTCGCCCGGCGCCACCGGCTGGTGGAAACGGCACTCGGCATAGCCGAGGTTGGCGACCGCGTTGAGCGACACGTCGGGGACGGTCTTGCCGAACGCGACGTGGAAGCCGATCAGATCCTCGACCGGGTGCCGCTCGAGACCGACCTGCCGGGCGAACTCCGCGCTGCTGGGGAGCGCGAACCTCGTGGGATAGAGCGCCTGGTAGAGCGCACGGTCGCCCTCGGTGATCGTGCGCGGCGTCGCGTGCTCGATCACCTGGCCGACGGTGAAGTCCTCGAAGAAGTTGCCCGCGTTGGTCTTGCTCGTCGTCTTGCTCATGGCCCACATCGTGCCGCACCCGCGCCCTGGTGGACGCGGGTGCTCACGTGGTCATTCTCACGACGGTGCCCCTCGGGTCAGCTGCCGCCGCCGCCTGCCTTGCGGCGATGCATCTTCGGGCCGGCGCCACCCTCGACTTCCGAGCCGTGCGCCTTCTCCGGCACCGGGCCGTCCTGGTGGACGCCCTTCTCCTTGTTGTTCTTCTTGTCCAGGGCCTCGCGCATCTTGGCCTTGAGGTCTTCGTTCGACATGTGGTCCTCCTCTGCTCAGGGGGCCAGCCTGCCAGTCGCGTCAACTCGGGGTCGAGGGGGTTTGTGGCCGGCGTCCCTAGCGGGCGCCGGGACGCCGCCCGATGCATTTCCACGCACCTGCGTCGATGTTCGGGCCACGCACGGCCCCGGGACCTGCACTTCCACGCACCTGCGTGGAAGTACGACGATGCGTGCGCCGCGGCCGGGCTCCTCCCGGCGACGCCGAACCCCGCATGTTGCATGCTTTCGCCCATGGCCAACCTCTCCGACTTCAACACCGGCATCTACTTCGCGGGACTCGGCGGGCAGCTGCCGCCGTACCCCTGACCCAGGAGAAGTGGGAGGCGGCAGCGGCCGAGGTCCTGGAGGAACGGCTCTTCGACTACGTGGCCGGCGGCGCCGGCGACGAGCAGACCCAGAACGCCAACGTGGAGGCCTTCAGCCGGTGGGGCACCGTGCCGCGCATGCTCTCCGGCGCCGCGGAGCGTGACCTGTCGGTCGAGCTCTTCGGACGGCGCTACCCCACCCCGATCTTCATGGCCCCGATCGGCGTCGTCGGGATCATGGACGCCGGGGGCACGGTGACCTGGAGGTCGCCCGCACGGCTGCCGCGACCGGCGTCCCGGCGGTCATCTCCACGCTGATGCAGGACCCGTTGGAGGACGTCGCCGCCGAGCTCGGTGAGACCCCCGGCTTCTTCCAGCTCTACACGCCCAACGACCGCGAGCTGGCCGAGAGCCTCGTGCGCCGCGCCGAGGCTGCCGGGTATGCCGGGATCGTGGTCACCCTGGACACCTGGACCCTGGGTTGGCGTCCGCGCGACCTGCAGCACGCGACGTTCCCGCAGATGCGCGGCGAGTGCCTGGCCAACTACTTCAGCGACCCGGTGTTCCGCAGCCGGCTGGAGAAGTCGCCGGAGGAGGACCTGGCTACGGCGACGATCACCTGGGCGCTCACCTTCGGCGATCCGACGCTCACCTGGGACGACCTGGCCTGGCTGCGCGGCCTGACCGACCTGCCGCTGCTGCTCAAGGGGATCTGTCACCCCGACGACGTCCGCCGCGCGAAGGAGGCAGGCGTCGACGCGATCTATTGCTCCAACCACGGCGGGCGCCAGGCGGCGAGCGCGCCCGCGCTGGAGCTCCTGCCCGGAGTCGTGGCAGCGGCCGAGGGGATGCCGGTGCTCTTCGACTCAGGGGTCCGCTCGGGCGTCGACGTGGTCAAGGCGCTTGCGCTGGGTGCGACGGCGGTCGGGGTCGGACGCCCCTATGGCTGGGGCATCGCGATGGGCGGCGCGGCCGGGGCGCAGCACGTGCTGCAGTGCATCCTGGCCGAGGCCGACCTGACCATGGGGCTCAACGGCCTCCGCACGGTCGCGGAGCTGGGACGAGACGCCCTGATCCGGCTCTAGCGAGCGCGGCTGGGGCGGGGTCTCGTGACAGGCCTTCGGCCTTCCTCAACCGTCGGTCCGGATCTGCTCGGCCAGCAGCCCGGCCAGCCCGGCGATCGCGGCGTCGGCGACGAGTGAGGCGTCGATCGTGGCCGGATCGACGCCCGGCACGTCGACGGGCGTGAGGTCGTTCCAGGCGCCGACGAGCGCCACGTCGAGGTCCTGAAGGGCCGTGACCATGTGGTCGGCGTGGTCACGGACCCACGGCGCGACGGGCAGTCCGGTCGAGGGCTCGACCGACTTGCGGGCCGCGAGGACCTGCTTGGCCAGCACGCCCTTGCGCAGGTCGGTCCCCTCCGGGAACGGCAGTCCGGCCTCGTCGAGGAGCTCGTTGAGCCGGCGGATGACCAGCGTCGAGGCCGCGCCGACGGACTCGTTGTCCAGCCGCGCCGGCGCGAACCCGTCGGGCGAGGTGCCGAGGACCGAGCAGAAGCGCTCCCACAGCAGCTCGCGTGGAGCGCCCGGTGGAGGCACGGTGACGAGGGTGACGGGCGCGCCGACCTCCTCGCCCCAGGTGCGGGCGATGCGGACGAGGTTCTGCTGTCGCCAGAACGTCCGCCCCGACTCGGGGGCGTCCCGGGACTCGTCGCGGTGGCCCGGGCGCCACTCCTCGATCCCGGCGAGGTAGTCGGCGAAGGTCCAGGTCCGGCCGTTCTGGACCGTCTCCTGCCACATCGCCGCGATCGACCGGTTGAGGTCGCGCGCAGTGACCACGACGTCGACCTGGTGGTCGGGGAAGGTGTCGAGCACTCGGCGTACGACGACCGGGCGCGCCGGCCCGAGATATTCCATCGAGATCACCGAGGTGCCCTCGTGGGCGTGCACCTTGCCGGCCATCTTGGCCCACTGCGCGTCACCGGAGCCCAGGACGTCGCGGGCAGCCATCACCTGCGAGAGCCAGTTGAGCCCCGGCACGAGGATGCCTCGCTCCTCCAGCAGCAGCCGCTTGTTGGCGAAGAGGCGCGACTGGACGAACGAGGTCCCCGACTTCATCACTCCGACATGGAGCACGAGACGGGGCGACATGCGCGTCACCCTATCCACGCGGGCCGGTCAGCCCTTGAGCTTGTAGTCCTTGAGCAGCGAGCGGCCGATGATCATCTTCTGGATGTCGGACGTGCCCTCACCGATGAGCATGAACTTGACCTCGCGCATCAGGCGCTCGATCTCGTATTCCTTCGAGTAGCCATATCCGCCGTGGATGCGGAAGGAGTCCTCGACGACCTCGTTGGCATATTCGGAGGCGACCATCTTGGCCATGCCGGCCTCGACGTCCAGCCGCTGGCCGGTGTCCTTGAGCCGCGCCGCGCGGACCATCATCGTGTGGGCGACCTCGACCTTGGTCGCCATCTCGGCGAGCCGGAACAGGACCGCCTGGTGCTCGGCGATGGCCTTGCCGAAGGTCTTGCGCTGCTGGGCATAGGCGACACCCAGCTCGAAGCCGCGCCACGCCAGGCCGCAGGCCCGGGCGGCGACGTTGACCCGACCGACCTCGACGCCGTCCATCATCTGGAAGAAGCCCTTGCCGGGCTCCCCACCGAGGATCTGGTCGGCGGAGATCTCGTGGCCCTCGAGGATGAGCTCGGTCGTCTCGACGCCCTTGTAGCCCATCTTGTCGATCTTGCCGGGGACGTTGACGCCCTGGGCGGTCTCGCCGAAGCCGGCTTCCTTCTCCACCAGGAACGTCGTCATGTTCTTGTAGACCGAGTCGGCGCCCTCGTCGGTCTTGACCAGCACGGCGACCAGGGTCGAGGTGGCGCCGTTGGTCAGCCACATCTTCTGGCCGGTGATGGAGTACGAGCCGTCGTCACCCTTGGTGGCCTTGGTGGTGATGGCCGAGACGTCGGAGCCCAGGCCCGGCTCGGACATGGAGAAGGCGCCGCGCACGTCACCGGCGGCCATGCCGGGGAGGTACTTCTTCTTCTGCTCCTCCGTGCCGTGCTGCATCAGCAGGTAGGCCACGATGAAGTGGGTGTTGATGACGCCGGAGACGCTCATCCAGCCGCGGGCGATCTCCTCGACCACGAGCGCGTAGGTCAGCAGCGACTCCCCCAGCCCACCGAACTCCTCGGGGATGGTCAGGCCGAAGACACCCAGCTCCTTGAGGCCCTCGATGATGTCGGTCGGATATTCGTCGGCGTGCTCGAGCTCCTGGGCCACCGGGATGATCTGCTCGTTCACGAACTGTCGAACAGCCTTGAGGATCTCGGTCTGGTCCTCGTTGAGTCCGTCGGTCTGGCACAGGCGACCCATCAGGCGTCCCTTCGTTCGTCAAGCAGCGTCGTGGTTATCGCGGAGTTTAGGCGCGTACGTCGACCGGCCGCCCCTCGGACCACAATGAGAGTTCTCACACGGCCCCGGCCCACACGGCCCCGACCGGCGGCGGTCAGCGGCCGCGCAGTGCCTGCATGAGCCTTGTCCGACGTGGGACGGGCTCGGGTCGGCGCTGACCGCGGTCGGCGCGACGTTGCAGCTCACCCAGCAGGGAGGCCGTCAGGTCGAGCGCCACGTCGGCGACCTCGGCGTCGGTCACCGAGTCGGGATGCCGGCGCTCCGGGAGCTCGTCGGGGACCAGCAGCAGGTCCACGTCCCCGATCACGTCGTATGCCGATGCGCGGATCTTCGCGACCGCACGCGCCCCTCGTCTTCGCGCATCCGCGACCTGGTCGGGAGCCGGCCAGAAGCGCTCGCCGCCGCGCGGCACCAGCATGGAGTCGGCGAGGAACGACCGGAGCCAGACCCCGCGGGCCCGGGCGGTGTTGAAGCCGCGCAGCCGTTCGTTGATCCGGCGCATCGTCTCTGCCTCCACCACCCCCATCGAGGCGTTGGCGAAGCCCTGCGAGGTGTCGCAGGTGTCGGGCGCGATGCCGAGGATCCCGCAGAGCCTGGTCCACAGCTCCTCGCGAGGTGCACCGGCCGGCGGGGGCGCGATCAGGTGGAGTCGCTCCGGCGGCAGCGTCGGCGACCAGCGGTCGAGCACGAGCCCCAGGTCGAGGGCACGCCAGTCCCACACGGCGCGGGGATCGTCGGACTCGCCCCGGCCGTAGTCGGCGAGGGGCGTGGTCGACTTGTTCTTCAACGACTCCTGCCAGCTGCTGGCGAGGAGCCCCAGGGAGTCACGGGTGGTGACGACCAGGTGGACCTCGGCCGGAGCCAGCTGGTCGACCATCCGCTGCGCCTGCAGATGCGAGGCGGCGCAGAAGAACTCATGGCTGATCAGCACGTCGCCGTCCCAGGCGGCGGTGTCCGCCAGGATCCGGTCCCACGCCTGCGCCGCGCCCGGACCGCGCCGGCTGACGCCCGGGTCGTCGCGCACGATCATCGAGGCGAACAGGTGGTCGCTCTTGCGCGCGCCCGGGAGCAGGACGCCGGCGTCACGGAGCCGTGCACGACCGGGCCAGGCGATGGCCTGGAGGTAGGACGTGCCGGTCTTCGGCAGCCCGATGTGGACGAAGACGCGACGAGCCATGCGCCTAGGAGCCCAGCTCGTCGACGTATCGCTCGACCTTCGACTGGTCGGCGCCCGGCAGCAGCTCGGTCACCACGTCGAGGAGCTCGGCGAACCGCTGGTGCAGCACCGCCCCCTCCTCCACTCGGGCGCTCAGCGCGGCCACCTGCTCCTCGAGCTCGCGCACGCGCTCCTCGAGGTCCTTGCGAGAACTCCTCATTGCCACTCCACCTCCAGGCGGCACGACCGCCACTGCTTGCCCTGGGACAACTCTTCCCCATAGCCGTAGTCGATCGGTTGACCGACCAGGTCGGTCCGTCCGGTGACCCGGCCACCGCGGCGCTCGACGTCCGCCACCACGTCCTCGACGAGCAGCGGCACCACGAGTGGCGGCCGCCCGTCGTCGTCGACGATCTCCTCGGTCAGGAACTCCAGGTGCACCCGCTCCCCCGGCCGCAGCACCATCGACACCAGCCGCCAGAAGTTGTCCACGCCGTAGGGCGAGGTGGAGTCGATGACGTGCCGGGCCAGCACGGTCCGCGGTCCGGACCGCGCGGCGAGCTTGGCACCCCAGGCCAGCACGTGTCGCAGCTCGAGCAGGTTCATCGTGCGCAGCTCGAGCGGCCAGTCGTTGGCAGCGGCCTTGGCGGCCACGAACTGCATCGCCACCCCGGAATAGTCGAGCCCGACGCACGCGCGGCCCTGCTTGGCGAGCCAGCGACCGTCGCGCCCGCGGCCGCACCCCACGTCGAGCACCCAGGCGTCCGGGTCCTCGCGCTCGTGGAGGACGCGGGAGATGTCGTGGGGCGGCTGGTAGGGCGGGAGCAGCCGGGCCAGCCCGTAACGGTGGTCCCAGGCGGCACGGTGGAGCCGGGTGCCGCGGAACCACTCGTCGAAGCGCCGCTGGACGGCCGGGTCCTTCTCGTAGCGGAACGCCGGGTCGGGGACCCGCCAGCCGGGCCCATAGGTCTCGACGAGCAGCCGCTCCGGGTCGGCCGGTGCCGGCAGCACGCGGCCGTCGAGGGTGACCGTGCCGAGCGGGAAGATCCACTCGCGCTCGTACGGCGCCCAGATCTCACCCAGCAGCGCGAGGTGTCCCTCGGAGAAGAAGCCGCCGAAGACGTCCAGCCCCCGCACCGAGCCGTCGGCGTCGGGGACGTCGATCTTGAACGCCGCACCGCTGTGCCGGCTCGTCGCATAGCCCTGGCGCTCCATGGCGCGCTGAACCCGGTGGGACTCACCGATCACGTCGATCGGGTGGGTGTGCTCGCTGACATAGCCGACGTCGGCGTCGTTGTCGTGGCCCAGGAAGGTCCCCTCGCGGACCGCTCCGAGCAGGGTGCCGTAGGCCGGGAAGGCGGCCAGTCCCTGGTCATGGAGGAGGTCGAGCACCGTCTCCAGCGCGTCGAGCAGCGGCGTGAGCTCGGCCTCGTCCTTGGTCTCGAACGTCTTGACGAGCCGGCCATACATGTCGATGCCGAGCAGCGCCCCGTCGCGGCCGACCACGGTCAGGCGCCGGTCTTCGTCACCGAAGCGCACCTCCTCGTCGACGACGACGTCCCCGTCGCCGAGGGTGAGGGTGAGCCGCGTGACCCCGACGAGGTGCATCGTGAGCCGCTCGGGCCACGCCACGCGCCGCGCAGCCGCCCCCGCGTCGTCGCCGTCGTCGGCGACGCTGTCGCGCAGCGACCAGAACGACCAGATCCGTCGACCGTCGAAGCCCACGTTGCACAGGACGTCGTCGACCGCGGTGAACCGCAGTCCGTCGTCGTCGATGCGGACGTCGCTCAGCCCAGCACGAGCCATGAGCGCATCACACCCGGCCGAGGAACCGGTCCGGGACGCGCACGAACGGCCGGTTGCGCATGGCCTGGACCTGGCCGCCGCCCACCGCTCGCCATACGTCCGGCGCCGACTGCTCCACGATGCCCGGCAGCTTCTTCAGGGGCGGCCCGAACGGCTTGATGGCGTCGTGGTCGATCTCGGCGGTGATCTCGTCGAGCAGGTTGACCATGTCGCCGCCGCTGCGCTCCCAGCTCGTCTTGGCGGCGCGACCGTCGGTGCGGAACATCTCGTGCCGCCGGTCGGCCACGGCCTTGAGGTGGTCGCGGTCGGCGAACTTCATGTGGAACATGAACAGCTCGGGGTCCACCTCGAACGGGCACCGGATGCCGTGGGAGGCCAGGGCCCAGTTGGCGGGCTCCCACTTCAGCGACGGCTTGCACATCAGCGGCAGGAACTTGGCCAGCTGGCGCTGGCCCAGGATCGGCTCACCCTCGACGAGCGCGGGCTCGCGGGTCACGTCGTGGACGAGGTTGAGACCCATCACCCCGACGGCCTGTCGGCCGGGACGAGCCGCCACGAAGTGGCGCAGGGACGCGTGGACCTTGGGATCGGCGACGATGAACTCGTCGACGTCGCAGAAGATCGCAGCGTCATAGGCCTCGAGCAGACCGGCCGAGAGCCCGCCGAGCAGGCCCATGCGTGCCGGCTCGAACGACTTCTTGGTCAGCGGCGGGATGCGCAGAACCGGGCAGGGCAGGTCGTCGGTCGAGCCGTCGGTGCTGTTGTCGTCGACGACGACGAGGTTGTGCGCGCCGACCTCGCGGGAGTAGTGCTCCACCCACCGACGCAGCATCGGCCCCTCGTCGCGTGCCATCGTGATCACCGCGACCTGGGGAAGGTCCGCAGGGGACGGACCGTCGGTGGGGCTCATGCCTTCCTCCGCTTCTTCGCGCGGCGCAACCGCTGCCGGTGCATCGCCTCGCGCTCCATGCTCAGCTCGGTCATCCGGGTCAGCCCGTCCATCGCCGCCTCCAGCTGGGTCTGGGTGGAGACCTGGTCGGGATGGATGCCGCGCACGGGTCGGGGCTGGAGCTCGTCGAGGTCGCCGATCACACGGTGCCCCTGCTTGCGCAGGGCCGTCACCTCGGCCGCTCCCCGCTTCATCACCCAGCGCTCGTCCACCCCCAGGGTCGGCTCGCCCGCCCGGGCGGCCAGGCTGCGCTTGGCCAGCAGGTGCTTGACGAGGAGGTCATAGAACTTGTGGTCGGCCGCGGGCGTGCCACCGCGTCCGAGCAGCTCGTTGAGCTGACGCAGCGTCAGTGCGGTCGCGAGCCCAATCGACCGGTTGGCCCGGACGTCGAGCTCGAAGGCGTCCGGGTCGAGCTGCAGCACGGTTGCGAACCGCTGCCACAACAGGTCGCTGGGCGCGCCCTTCGGCGGCACCGTCATCAGGGTGAAGTGCTCAGCGCCCACCACGTCGCTCCAGCGCCGCGCGATCGCAGCCAGGCCCTGGTGGTTCCAGAAGTTGCGGGCGACGGGCGACTTGCCGTCCTCGGAGCGTACGGCGGCGAGGTAGTCGTCCCAGGTCACAGCCGACCCGTTCTGCACCGACTCCAGCCACATGGCCGCGAGGTTGCGGGCAAGGTCACGCCCGGTCAGCACGACCTCGAGCCGTCCCTGCAGCCCGTCGCGGATGATCTCGATCTTGCGCGTCACCCGGGGAGCCAGGAACTCCATCGAGACGACCGCGGTGCCCGGCGTGGCATTGATCTCGTCGACCAGCGACTGCCAGGGCCCCTCAGGGTCGAGAGCGGCCTGGCGGGGCCCGCCGTGGGCGATCAGGTCCTGCACCGCGGCGACCTGGTCTCGCCAGCGCTCGCCGGCGAACGTGATGCCGTGCTGGGCCAGCGCCTCGCGGTTGTTGCCCAGGACGTTCTGGATGAAGCTCGTGCCCGACTTCATCGAGCCGATGTGGAGGACGACGCGCTCTGCCACGTCATTCCCCTTCCTGCTCGACTGCTCTTGGCCCCGCCGCTGCGTGACGTGCGGGTGGAGCCTATCGAGCGGACTGCCGGGCTAGGGCAGGCGTACGTCGACCAGCGCCATGTTGTGGTCGGTGACGAGGCTCAGCAACGGCGGTCGGGTGTATTCGAAGTTGCTGTACGCCGCCTCCGGTGACCCGAAGATCCAGTCCACCCGCATCCGGCTGGGTGGGTTGGTGCAGCGCTTGGTGACCGGGTCGTAGGAACCGCCGTACGGGCTGACGAGGTCGGTCTTCTTGAGCACGTTGCACAGCAGCGTGCGCTTCTCGTTCATGTCACCGATGTAGAACACCGGCACACCCGTGGCGCGCAGCTCGTTGATCTTGGCGAGCTGCACCCGCGTCGCCTTGTCCCGCTTGAACTGGTAGTCCCACGGGGCGTTGTGGACGTTCAGCACCCAGATCTCCTTGCCGGTGATCCGGTGACGCAGCCTGACCAGCGGACGCGGCAGCTCCTTGCTGATGAACTGCGTGGTCAGCGTGGTCTTCTCGACCGCCTCCCACACGCTCGTGCGCCAGGCCAGCGGGGCCTCGACCGCGTCGTCGCCCGACTCGGGCCGGGGCCACACGTCCCAGGTGCCGCGTGCGGCCTTGAGGAAGTGGAACATCTGGTCGGAGTTGGGCTCCTGCAGGCCCATGATGTCGATCGCGCTGTTGTCGAGCTGGTCGGCCAGCCAGCTCATCCGCGTGGTCGCCGGCGCGAAGGCGTCGTCGTGGGCGTAGGGGCGGGTGTGACCGTTGCCCAGGGCGTTGACGGTGGCGATCCGGAAGTCCGTGGCACCGGCGGGGTCGGGCGCGGGGAGGGGCTCGACCTCGAGGGGGGACGGGCTGCTGGTCAGGGTGCCGTTGCCGAGCTGGGCGCGGTCGTTGGCGCCCCAGCAGGTCGAGCCGGTGGCGGTGAGGCCGCAGACGTGTCGCCAGCCGCCCTCGATCTCGGTGAGACCGCTCGGCCCGGCGACGGGCTCGGCCGTGAAGGGGACGCTGCCGTCACCGATCAGGCCGTAGGCGTTGTTGCCCCAGCACCACGCCTGACCCTTGTCGTCGAGCAGGCAGGAGCCGCCCTCGAAGGTGGCCAGGTCGACTGCCTTGTGGTTGCCCAGCACGGTCTGCGGGCTCGGGGTGGTGGTGACGTTGCCGTTGCCGAGCGCGCCGTAGGTGTTGCGGCCCCAGCACTGGACGGCGCCGGCGGTCGATCGCGCACACGTGTGGGTCCAGGAGGTCGAGACCTCCGCCCAGCTGGTCGAGCCACCGATCCGGACCGGGCGCGACTTCCCGGCATACGAGCCGGTCCCGAGCTGGCCGAACAGGTTGCCGCCCCAGCACCGCAGTGAGCCGTCGGTCTTGGTGCCGCACACGAAGCGGCTGCCGACCGAGACGGTGGTCCAGCGACCGCCGGGGAGCTTCACGGGCTTGGGGGACTGCTTTGCCCTGGTCTTGGGGCCGAGCTGGCTGGCGGCGTTGTCGCCCCAGCAGAAGAGCTTCTTCTTGCTGGTGATGGCGCAGGTGTTGAACCAGCTCGCGTCGACGCTCTTCCACTTGGTCTTCTTCGACACGACGACGGGCTTGGCCCGGACCTTCGTGCTCCCGTCACCGATCTGTCCACGGTGGTTGAGGCCCCAGCAGAACAGCTTGCCGCTGTTCTTGATCCCGCACGTCGAGGCACCACCCGACGAGACCGAGCGCCACTTCTTGCCGCCGCGCACCGCCTGCGGAGCGCTCACGTCGGGGCCGACCTTGCCGTCGCCCAGCTGGCCGTACTGGTCGCGTCCCCAGCACAGCAGCGAGCCGTCACCTGGCAGGCGGCACCCGTGCTCACCACCGGCCGAGAGGGTGCCCCCGAGGAGGAGGCCCGCGCTGCGGGTGCGCTCGGGGCGGTGGTCGTCGGGGTGAGGGCGACTGCACCGGCAACCGGGGTCAGCAGGCTCGCGAGCAGGGCGATGAGGGCGATGTACGCCTTCATGGCGACCTCCGGGGTAGACGGCACGGACGACAGGTGTCACCAGCAACACCAGTCACGTTAGAACACATTCGTCACAGGAGCCAGCAGACCTCGTGGTCCCGACCCTGCAAGGGAGGGGACGCACGAGGTCCTGGATTGGTTGCCGATCAGGTCGGACGAGCGGGATCAGGGGGCCGGCGTCATCCGGCCCATGCCCATCTCGTCGCGGACCTGGGCGAACGGGTCGAAGCCGGCCCGCTGGCGCAGGATGATCTCCTTGGTGAGGTCCTCGCCCTGGGGCGGCGGGTTCTTGAAGAGGTAGTTGATGAAGCGCGAGTACTTCTGCTCCAGCTTCTTGCTGCGGATGATGAAGCCCTGCTCGTCGGAGAGGGTGCTCATGCCCGACCAGTTGGCGCTGCCCTGGTAGACGATGTGCGAAGCGCGCTTGCCGTCGTAGTTGCCCGAGATGGTCAGTGCCTTCATGTGGATGTAGCGGTCGACATAACCGTCGTCGTTGGTGTCCTCGAGGATCGTCCTGCGCGGGATGTCCTCCAGGTTGGAGCGCGACAGGTTGTTGAGGACGCCATAGACGATCTTGATCCGACAGCCGCGCTCGTGGAGACCCTTGAGCCTGCCGGAGACGGCCGAGCCGGGTCGTCCGTTGAAGACGGCCTGCGAGACCCGGATCACCGTGTGGCCGTTCCTGCCGGCCTCGCCGACCGCGCCCTTGCACTTGACCTTGTCGAGCATGCGCAGCACGTTGTAGTTGCGCAGCTTGCCCATGTTGGGGAAGAACCAGCCCTCGTAGGGACCGTCGGTGAACTTGTAGAACGCCTTCTTCACCGGCTTGTCGCGCGACATCTGCTTGAAGATCTTCTCGTAGTGAGCCCAGGTGACCGGGCGCTCCATGACGGTCAGCAGGTCGTTCCACTGGACGTAGGCGGCAGCATCGGTCAGGTTGGCGGAGGTCGACATGACGACGTTGTTGCGACCGCCGGTGTGGCTGAACATGAAGAACTTGCCGTGCTGGATGCCCTCCTTGCCGCGGCAGGAGTTCTTGCAGGTGCGGAACCAGCTGACCATGTCGTCGGCGCGCTTCTTGTTGCCCTTGGCCAGCGCGTCACGGGTGCGGGGGTAGTAGCTCCCCGGTCCCTGACCCTTGGCCAGGCCGTTGGCCATGATGATCTGCACGCTCACCCCGCGCTTGTGCGCTGCGATCACGTCGTTGACGAAGAGCGCGTTGCTGTAGTTCCAGGTCACGAGCCGGATCTTCGAGCCCTTCGGGCTGTTGGCGATGGCGTTGCGGATGTAGCGGTTGATCTTGTGCGACTTCTCGGCCTGACGCGGCTCGTTGAACCGCACCCCCGCCTTGGGCTCCCACTTGCTCGTCGACTGCGTCTCCTCCTCGGAGGGGGTCGCCGTGGGCGTGGCGGGCGGCGGGGTCGTCTCGGAAGCTGTCGGCGACGCCAGGACAGGAGCTGCGGTGGTCGTGGACGTGGGCTTGGACAGCACGCCGCTCGCCTGCGAGGCGTTGGCCTGGGTCGAGAGGGCGGTCAGCGGTGCGACGACCGCCAGGACCGAGGCTGCGACCGTGATGGTCATGCGTGACTTCATGAGGTGACTTGTCCCTTTGCTGTGAACTCGGGCGTGCTCGTTCCTGCTGAGATGCCGCCCGGCGATGATCGGTTGTCGTCAGGCCTGGCAGCTGCTCAGCAGCTGCTGGTAGTCGTCGTTGGTCTCGAGGTCGCCCGCGTCCGAGATCGGCTTGCCCAGCATCGCGAAGTAGCGGCCGTCGTGCTCGAGCAGCTTGGCTCCGAAGCCGCACGTGCGCTTGACCGGCTTGACGGTCTCACCGTCGCTGGTGCAGGCCGTGTAGTCCTTGGGCAGCGTCGCCCCGTCGACCCACACGTCGGCGCACTCGGGGATCGCACCGTCGGGGAGGGGTGACTCGCTGGATGACACCGACGGCGAGTCCGACGCCGACTCGCGCGTCGTCGGAGCCACCTCGGAGTCGTCGCCACAGGCGCTCAGCGCGGCCGTGGCGAGAAGGGCCACGAGCGCGGCGACGATCCGGTTCGGTTGGGTTGCCATGCGCTCGATGGTAGGTGACACCGCATGCCCTGACACATCTTCGCAGCCCCCGGCCCGTCGCGTTGCCGCCTGACGAGGGAGCAGCCCCGGTAGCCTTCGCGCCATGAGCAGCACGCCGACCCGGGTCTATCTGGCCCGCCTCGTGGGTCTGCCGATCTTCGACCCCCAGGGCGACCAGGTGGCGAAGGTGCGCGACATCGTGGTCGCGCTCCGCTCGGAGGCCAACCAGCCCCGGGTCCTGGGGATGGTGGCCGAGGTGTTCGGTCGTCGTCGGATCTTCGTCCCCATGACGCGGGTGACCAACATCGACAGCGGACAGGTCTACACGACGGGGCTGCTCAACATGCGCCGCTTCGAGCAGCGCTCGACCGAGACGCTGGTCATGGGCCAGATGCTCGACCGTCGCGTGACCATCAAGGACTCGGGGATCCAGGGAACCGTCTACGACGTGGCGATGGAGCAGGCGCGCAACCGTGACTGGGTGCTCTCGCGTGTGGCAGTCCAGGAGCCCTCCAAGGGATTCCGGCGCCGAGGCCAGTCCCACATCGTGGAGTGGCGCGACGTCGAGGGGCTCAGCCGGCGCGACGAGACCCAGGGCGCGACTCGCCTGATCGCCACCCTGGCCGAGATGCGACCGGCCGACGCCGCCAACGTGATCCACGACCTGCCACCCGAGCGTCGCGCTGCCGTGGTCGCCGCCATGGGCGACGAGCGGCTCGCCGACGTGCTCGAGGAGCTCCCCGAGGAGGACCAGGTCGAGATCCTCGAGCACCTCGACTCCGAGCGCGCCGCCGACGTGCTCGAGGAGATGTCGGCCGATGACGCGGCCGACCTGATCGCCGACCTCAGTCCGGAGACCGCAGCCACCCTGCTCGGCCTCATGGAGCCGGACGAGGCCGAGGACGTCCGCCGCCTCATGTCGTACGCCGACGAGACAGCGGGCGCCATGATGACCCCCGAGCCCGTGATCCTCTCCCCCGACGCCACCGTCGCCGACGCGCTGGCGCACGTGCGCAACCCGGAGCTCACCCCCGCCCTGGCTGCGCTGGTCTATGTCTGTCGCCAGCCGCTGGAGACCCCGACGGGGCGGCTGCTGGGCGCGGCCCACATCCAGCGGTTGCTGCGCGAGCCGCCGTCGACGCTGGTGGCCGCAGCCCTCGACGAGTCGATGGACCCCCTCCGCCCCGACGCCGGGATCGACGAGGTGGCGGCCCACCTGGCGACATACAACCTGGTGGCGGCTCCGGTCGTCGACGAGGAGGGGCGACTGCTGGGAGCCGTGACCGTCGACGACCTGCTGGACCACATGCTCCCGGACAACTGGCGTGACCAGGCGGTGCGGCCCGGTCCGATCTCGGGGAGCGGCCGATGAGCGAGCAGCGGACCCGGACCCGGACCCGGCTGGACACGCCCCGCGACACCCGTCGGGCGATCATGCCCCGGCGCTCCTACGACTCCGACGCCTTCGGCGTCTTCGCCGAGCAGTTCGCCCGCTTCATGGGCACGGCGAAGTTCCTGATCTACATGACGCTCTTCGTGATCGTGTGGATGCTCTGGAACACCCTGGCGCCCGTGGAGTGGCGCTTCGACAAGTTCCCCTTCATCTTCTTGACCTTGATGCTGAGCCTGCAGGCGTCCTACGCCGCACCCCTGATCCTGCTGGCGCAGAACCGGCAGGAGATCCGGGACAAGGTCGTGGCCGAGCAGGACCGCCAGGCCAACGCGCGCGCCCACGCCGACATGGAGTTCCTCGCCCGCGAGGTGGCCTCCCTGCGGATGTCGGTGGGCGAGGTCGCGACCCGCGACTTCCTGCGCTCGGAACTGCGTGGGCTCTACAGCGACCTGGAGGAGCTGACCCGGCCCGAGGACGGCATTGACCACCCCTCGCCACCCACGGACTGAGGTGCCCGGTGGGCTCGTAGACTCGGGACCATCATGAGCATCCCTTCTGTCGAGCAGGTCACTGCTGCTCTCGCCCAGGTCAACGACCCCGAGATCAAGCGCCCCATCACCGAACTCAACATGGTCGACTCCGTCGTCATCTCCGAGACCGGCCAGGTTGCCGTCACCGTGCTGCTCACCGTGGCCGGCTGCCCCCTCAAGGACACGATCACCCGTGACGTGACCGCCGCCGTCTCCACGGTGCCGGGCGTCACCGGCGTCGACCTCACCCTGGGCGTGATGAGCCCGGAGCAGCGCGCCGAGCTCAAGGGGGTGCTCAGCGGCGGCAAGGCCGAGCGCGAGATCCCCTTCGCGCAGCCGGGCTCGCTGACCAAGGTCTATGCCATCGCCAGCGGCAAGGGCGGTGTCGGGAAGTCGTCGGTGACGGTCAACCTCGCCCTCGCCATGGCGAAGCAGGGACTGAAGGTCGGTGTCGTCGACGCCGACATCTATGGCCACTCCGTCCCCGCCATGCTGGGCGTCGCCGACGCCCGTCCGACCCAGGTCGACGACCTGATCATGCCGGTCCCGACGCCCAGCGGTGTCTCGGTGATCTCCATCGGCATGCTCAAGCCGCGTCGCGACCAGGTCGTTGCCTGGCGCGGCCCGATGCTCGATCGGGCGCTCGTCCAGATGCTCTCCGACGTCTACTGGGGCGACCTCGACGTGCTCCTCCTCGACCTGCCGCCGGGCACCGGCGACGTCGCGATCTCGCTGGGCCAGCACCTGCCCAACGCCGAGGTCGTCGTCATCACCACGCCGCAGGAGGCCGCCGCCGAGGTGGCAGAGCGCGCGGGGACGATGGCCTCGATGATGCACCAGCGCGTCGTGGGCGTCGTGGAGAACATGAGCTTCCTGACCCTGCCCGACGGTTCCACGATGGAGGTCTTCGGCAGCGGTGGTGGCGACCGGGTCGCCCGGACGCTCTCGGAGCGGTTCGGCTACGACGTCTCGGTGCTGGGCCGGATCCCGCTCGACCCCTCGCTGCGCGAAGGGGGCGACGCAGGCAAGCCGATCGTCGAGTCCGACCCCACCTCACCGGCTGCCCGCGAGCTGCTGTCGATCGCCGACGCGCTCGCCGGGCGCGGACGCGGCCTGGCCGGGATGCAGCTGGGCCTCACCCCGAGCGCGAAGTTCTAGAGCCGTGTTCGACGTCGGGCTGATGGAGCTCGCGCTCATCGCGTTCGTCGCCATCATCGCCTTCGGGCCCGACCGGCTCCCCGTCCTGGCCAAGCAGGCCGGCGTCATGATCCGCAAGGCCAAGGCGATGGCCAACTCGGCACGCGACGAGCTCCGTGAGGAGCTCGGCCCCGACTACGCCGACCTGCAGCTGCGCGACCTCGACCCGCGCAACATCGTCCGGCGTCACATCATCGAGGCGATGGAGGACCCGGACCCCGGGCCACCCACGGGTGGGGCCGTGCTGCTCGAGGGGCAGCTGCCGCCGTACGACGTCGACGCGACCTGATCCCAGGCGCGAGGCCTCAGTCGCGGCTCTGCACCGCGCTGATCGACTCGAAGGCGACCAGCAGCCGAGCCTGGCTGGGGGTCAGCACCTCGACGAAGTCCGAACCCACCCGGCGCACCAGTGCCTCGTGCTGGGTGCCTTCGACCAGGTGCACGATGCAGCGGGCCTGCGACTCGGCCAGCCGGCGCAGGGCCGAGCCGAGTCCCAGCTTGTGCAACGGCGACCACGCGACCTCGGGCACGGACCGCTCAGAGGCGCCCTGCACGACGCGCACGGCGGCTGTCCGCACGATCCAGTCCTGGGCGTGACCGCTCATCAGTCCCCACCCCTCACCGACGCGCTGGAGCTCCCCGTCGATCCGGCCCACCCCCGCGACCTCGAGCGTCAGCTGCTCACCGAGGCTGGCCACCAGCCGCGAGTCCAGGGAGACGCGGTGATAGACGCTGCGGCTGCGGTCGACGAGCTCGGCATCGCGCTCCAGCTCGAAGCGAGCCGCCGCTTGGCCCTCCAGGTCGTCGAAGAGGGCGAAGAGCTGCTCGTCCCAGGACTCGTGGGGTGCCATGCAGGCAGCCTAGTGACGCGGGGGGAGACCGGGTCGAGCCTCAGCCGGCCCAGGACCAGCTGGCGAGCACGGAGCCGGTGACCTCGGCACGCTCCCTGTCGCTGACGTCCTTGCTGAAGGAGAACGTCACGACGAAGGTCTCGTCGTCGGTGGCGGCATAGAACTGCTCGACCTGGTAGTCGTTGTCGTTCAACGACATGCCGGCCGACACGTGGGCGGCCTCGCGGCCCCCCACGTCCACCCGGTCCTGCACGGCGACCCCGGTGGCCCCGGCTGAGGTCAGCTCGTCCTCGGCGCCCACCTCGGCCTGCTCGGCTGACATCGCTCCGCCGGGAGCCAGGAGCACGTTGACGTTGTCGGTGAAGCCGTCGTCGTCATCCAGGTCGAGTGCGAACGTGTCCGGGTCGAAGCCGGGGATCTCCTGGTCCGACGGCCCCCAGTCCTTGGGGACGCGGTAGGCGTAGCCGGCACCCTCCAGGCGCGGACCGTCGGCGGGGGTCGCGGACGGCTTCGCCGGCTCCGACGACTGTGCGGGCCTTGCTCCTGCGTCCGACGAGCCCGGCGACCCCTCGGAGCAGGCAGCGCAGGCGAGGACAGCAGCGGCCATGACCGCGGCACGGGCGAAGGTTCGAGGCATGGCGCGAACTCTAGGGGCGCCGCCGGGCACTTCCTCGGGCAGGGCGACAACAGACCCGCGACCGATGCGTGCCAACGACGGCGGTCGATCCTGTGCACAACTGGTTGACGACGTTGGCAAAGTTCCTTTAGATGAAGCAAACACACGCAAACGGAAGGTTCGCCATGACTCGGGACTTGGCGGTTTCAGCGACACCCGCACGGTGCCTGCTCGTCTGGCTCGTCGTGACGGTCGGCGCGATGGCGACCATGAGTACGGCGGGGGGTGCCGCCGCGACACTCCTCACCCCGGCTCCGTGGCACGACACCTTCGAGGGCCTGCTCGTGTCGGTCGCAGCAGCCGCAGTCCTGGCCTGCGCCTCCTGGCTGTGGCTGGTCACGACCCTCACCGTGCTCGAGCTCGCCGCCGGCCGCCCCCGGCACCGGACCGTCGGCGGCACCCGGCGGCTGGTGCTGATCGCCTGTGGGGCCGCAGTGGTCGCCGGACTCGGCAGCCCTGCCGTGGCGGGCAGCGGCACCGCGGGGGGCGCTCGCGAGGACCTGGTCGGCCTGCCGCTGCCCGACCGGGCCGTGGCTGCCGTCGTACCGGTTCGACCCCGACCCGCACGCCAGCCACCCGGGGCCGTCGTCGCCACCCCGGTGGCGCCGGAGCCCCCACCACACGTCGTCATCGTCCGTCCTGGCGACTCGCTGTGGTCGATCGCCGCGGCCTCCCTGCCGCCTCGCGCGACACCGGCCGAGGTGGATGGGGCCTGGCGGGCTCTCTACGCCGCCAACCGGGCGGCCATCGGCGCCGACCCCGACCTCGTCCTCCCCGGCACCGAGCTCGTCGTCCATCCCGCCCTCGACCCCGAACCGCGAAAGGCACGCCCATGAACGCCCCGGTCATCCAGCTGCGCCGCCAGGTCCCCATCGCCAGCGTCCAGGGTTCACTCGCCCTCGACCTCACTCCTCGGCTCGACCCGCCGGAGCCACCTCCAGCGGGGGTGCCCACCCGACGTGGTGACCTGGTCACCAGCGACCCGGAGCGCCGGCTCGCGATCGAGCGATTCGTGCACGCCTACCTCGTGCGCGCCGCGGAGATCGCGTCCGGCGACCGCCCTCCGACCCAGCTCCTGAGGCAGTCCAGTCCCCGGATCTACGCCGACCTGGGCCGTCGGGCCCAGCTCGTGACGGCCGCGGCCGGGACCTCTCCTGCCGGCGGCCGCGGTCGGGGCGCCGTCCGTCCGGTCATCCGCTCCATCCGCACGAGCCTCGTCGCCGACAACGCCCTCGAGGCCGCCGCCCACCTGCGCTACGGCGCCCGCTCCAGGGCGCTGGCCGGGCGGTTCGAAGTGGTCGGCGACCGGTGGCAGTGCGTGGCCCTGGAGTGGGCCTGAATCAGCTTCCGACCGCGGCCGAGCCGGTGGCCCCGCCCGGGGCGCCGTGGCACTTCTTGAACTTCTTGCCCGAGCCGCACGGGCACTCGGCGTTGCGGCCGGTGCCGGCGAACGGGTCGTCCGCCGCCGGCGGCGCCACGACCTCGGGCTCACCGTCCTCGCTGGGCGCCGAGTAGGCGAGCCGCGTGGGCGCCGCCTTGCGTTCGAGGCCCTTCGCCCGGATCTGGGGCGCCTCGGCCCGCGCCCGCGCCTGCTGGGCCTGCTGGGCCTGCTGGGCCTGCGCGAAGTCGATCTGCGGCTGGGCAGGGTCGAGCGTGGGCGCTGGGGTCGCCGCTCGGTCGGCCTCGGTGGACAGGTCTTCGTCCTCGCCACCGGCCTGTGGCTCCTCCTCGACCTCCACCTGGAGGTTGAACAGGAAGCCGACCGACTCCTCCTTGATGCCATCCATCATGGAGGCGAACATGTCGAAGCCCTCGCGCTGGTATTCCACGAGCGGGTCGCGCTGGGAGTAGGCGCGCAGCCCGATCCCCTCGCGCAGGTAGTCCATCTCGTAGAGGTGCTCGCGCCACTTGCGGTCGAGCACCGAGAGGATGACCCGACGCTCCAGCTCGCGCATGACCTCCTCGCCCACCTCGGCCTCGCGGCGGTCGTAGGCAGCCTGCATGTCCTGCTTGATCTGCTCGATGAGAGCCTCACGGCCAAGGCCGCTGCGGCCGCCGGCTGCAGTGACGACCCCGTCGGCGGTGAGGTCGGTCGGATAGATCTGGCGCAACGCGGTGAACAGGCCGTCGAGGTCCCAGTCCTCGGCGTAGCCCTCCGTCGAGCTCAGGACGTAGCCCCTGGCCGTGTCGTCGATGAAGGTCCGGACCTGCTCCTCGAGGTCGGCTCCCTCGAGCACCCGGCGGCGCTCGCCATAGATGACCTCACGCTGGCGGCTCATCACGTCGTCGTACTTCAGGACGTTCTTGCGAGACTCGAAGTTCTGCGACTCGACCTGGCCCTGGGCGCTTGCGATGGCGCCAGTGACCCTCTTGTTCTCGATCGGGACGTCGTCGGGGACCTTCAGCACCTGGAGCACCCGGTCGACCCAGTCCGACTTGAACAGCCGCATCAGCTCGTCCTCGAGGGACAGGTAGAAGCGGGACTCCCCCGGGTCCCCCTGGCGACCGGAGCGGCCACGGAGCTGGTTGTCGATGCGCCGCGACTCGTGCCGCTCGGTGCCGACGACGTAGAGGCCGCCGAGCGCCTTGACCTCGTCGTGCTCGTTGGCGACCTGGCTCTTGATCGTCTCGACCATGGCCGGCCACGCGGCGTCGTACTCCTCGGCGTTCTCGACCGGGTCGAGACCCTGCTTGCGCAGCGCGTCGTCGGCGAGGAAGTCGACAGAGCCACCGAGCATGATGTCGGTGCCACGCCCGGCCATGTTGGTCGCGACGGTGACAGCGCCCTTGTGGCCGGCGAGCGCGACGACCTTGGCCTCGTCGGCGTGCATCTTGGCGTTGAGGACGGTGTGCGGCACGCCCTTCTTCTTGAGCAGGCCCGAGAGCAGCTCGGACTTCTGCACCGACACGGTGCCGACGAGGATCGGCTGGCCCTTGGCGTTGCGCTCGGCGATGTCCTCGACGACGGCGTCATACTTCGCCGCCTCGGTGCGATAGACGAGGTCACCCTGGTCGACGCGCGACATCGGCTTGTTGGTCGGGATCGGAACGACCCCGAGGCCATAGATCTTGTCGAACTCGGAGGCCTCGGTCATGGCCGTGCCGGTCATGCCCGAGAGCTTGGTGTAGAGACGGAAGTAGTTCTGGAGCGTGACGGTGGCCAGCGTCTGGTATTCCTCGCGGACCGTCACCCCCTCCTTGGCCTCGATCGCCTGGTGGAGACCGTCGTTGTAGCGACGCCCTGCCAGCATGCGACCGGTGTGCTCGTCGACGATGAGCACCTCCCCGTCGATCACGACATATTCCTTGTCGTTGCGGAAGAGCTCCTTGGCCTTGATGGAGTTGTTCAGGAAGGAGATCAGCGGCGTGTTGACCGAGTCGTAGAGGTTGTCGATGCCGAGGTGGTCCTCCACCTTGGTGATGCCGGGCTCGAGGACCGAGATGGTGCGCTTCTTCTCGTCGACCTCGTAGTCGACGTCCTGGACCAACGAAGCAGCGATCGTGGCGAACTCGGCGTACCACTTCACCTCGTCCTGCGTCGGGCCGCTGATGATGAGCGGCGTACGGGCCTCGTCGATCAGGATCGAGTCGACCTCGTCGACGATCGCGAAGTTGTGGCCGCGCTGCACGCAGTCGGCGAGGTCCTCGGCCATGTTGTCGCGGAGGTAGTCGAAGCCCAGCTCGTTGTTGGTGCCGTAGGTGATGTCGGCGGAGTAGGCGACGCGCCGCTCGTCGGGGCGCATGCTGGGCAGGATGACGCCGGTGGTGAGCCCGAGGAAGTGGTGGATGCGGCCCATCCACTCGGCGTGGTACTTCGCGAGGTAGTCGTTGACGGTGACGACGTGGACCCCGTCGCCGCTCAGCGCGTTGAGGTAGGCCGGGAGGGTCGAGACGAGGGTCTTGCCCTCACCGGTCTTCATCTCGGCGATGTTGCCGAGGTGAAGCGCAGCACCACCCATGATCTGGACGTCGTAGTGCCGCTGGCCCAGGACCCGCTTGGCGGCCTCGCGCACCACCGCGAACGCCTCCGGCATCAGGTCGTCGAGCGTCTCGCCCTTGGCCAGCCGTTCGCGGAACTCGCCCGTCATCGCCTGCAGCTCGGCGTCGGACATCGAGACGAACTCGTCCTCGATGGCGTTGACCGCCTTGGCGATCGTCTCGAGCTCGCGAAGGATCTTGCCCTCGCCGATGCGGAGGAGCTTGTCGATGATGGCAGGCACGGGGATGCGACTCCAGAGACGAGGGTGAGCGGTGAGGATGGCCGTCGATCATGCTACCCACGTCACCCAGCGGCAGCCGCAGCGGCGGCGAGTGCGGGCGCCAGGTCGCCCCGGGGGCCACGACGAGCTCCGGGACCCCGAGCCAGCCGCCCAGCCTCGCCAGCTCGGCGGCCAGCTGCTCGGCGACGTCGGCCGGAGGGTGCGGCTCGGCATACGCACCCTGGACGAGAAGCCGTCCGGTGGCGCGGTCTGCCTTGAGGTCCACCCGGGCGACGATCCGCTCCCCCAGCAGGAACGGCAGCACGTAGTAGCCGTGGACCCGCTGGGCGGCCGGCACGTAGATCTCGATCCGGTAGTGGAAGTCGAAGAGCGCCTCGAGGCGCGCCCGCTCCCACACCAGCGGGTCGAAGGGGCTCAGGACGGCTCGTGCGCCGACGCGCCGAGGGAGCTTCGCGCCGACGTGGAGGAAGGCAGGGCGCGCCCAACCCTGCACCTCGACGGGGGTCAGCTCCCCCGCGTCGACCAGGGCCTGCGTGGCAGTGCGGGTGTCGGCGACGGACATGCGGAAGTAGTCGGCCAGGCACCGCACGCTGGCGATGCCGTGGTAGCGCGCAGCCCGACGCACGAGCTCGATGTCGGCGTCGGCCTTCGACGGGGTCGGGGCGGACAGGACAGCCGAGGGCAGGACCCGTTCAGGCAGGTCGTAGAGGACCTCGAAGGAGCTGTTGCGACCAGCGATGGCCACCTCGCCGACCAGGAAGAGATAGTCGAGGACCTTGCGGGCCTCGGACCAGTTCCAGCCCCAGTGCTCCCGGTTGCGCGGACCGCCGATGTCGCTGTCGAGGTCGCGCGCGGTGACCGGACCCCGCTGCGCCACAGCGGCCAACACCCGTTGTTCGATGGTGGGGTCCGCCACGAAGCCCCACTTCCCGCGTTGTGCGCGGTAGCCGGCCATCCGGTGCTGCATCACCGGCCAGAGCTCGACCGGCATGAAGGCCTGGACGTGGGCCCAGTACTCCACCAGCACTCGCTGTCGACGGCCGGTGCTGCTGGACGCCTGCCTCAACAGGTCGACGTCATAGGCACCCATGCGCGAGTAGAGCGGCATGAAGTGTGCACGTTGGAGCACGTTGACCGAGTCGACCTGGAGCACGCCGGTGTGGGCCAGCGTGCGCCGCACCGTCGCCATCGTGGTGGTGGCGTGGGGCCTGCGGGTAAAGCCCTGCGCGGCGAGCGCGATGCGCCGGGCCTGCAGGTTGGACAGTGACTGCGCGTGTGCCATCGCCGTCAGGGCAGGTCGAGCAGCTTTTCCTTCATGGCATACATGACGGCCTCCATGCGCGAGTGGAGCTGCAGCTTCTCCAGGATGTTGCGCACGTGGTTCTTGACCGTGTTCTCGGAGATGAACAGCTCCTTGGCCACCTCGCGGTTGTTCAGGCCCTTCGCCACCAGTCGCAGCACCTCGAGCTCGCGGTCGGTGAGCTTGAGCTGGGTGCCCTGCTGCTTGTCGGGCTTGGACATCTGCTTGAACTCGTCGATCAGCTTGACCGCCATCGACGGGCTGATCAGCGACTGGCCCTCGTTCACCACCCGGATCGCCTGGGCGACCTCCTCGATGGAGGAGTCCTTGAGGAGGTAGCCCGCCGCACCGTTCTTGACGGTCTCGTAGAGGTCGCCCTCCTCGTCGGAGACGGTGAGCATGATGATCTTGGCCGCCGGAACGGCCTCCTTGATCGCCCGGCAGGCCTCGACGCCGCTGCGCCGCGGCATCCGGACGTCCAGCAGCACGACGTCGGGTGCGAGCGACTCGGCCAGCTCGGTCCCGGTGATGCCGTCGTCAGCCTCGCCGACGACCTCGATGTCGGCGTCCTGCGTCAGCAACATCGTCAGTCCTCGACGGAAGAGCTCCTGGTCGTCGACCACGAGAACGCGGATGGGCTCATTGCCTGTTGCCTCGGTCACGTCGGCATCATGTCAGACGTGCGCTAGACCAGTGGCACCTCAGGCCCATCCGCGTCGCTCGTGTCATGCCTCAGTCGAGCTCGAGCGAGATCACGCCGTAGTCATAACCACGGCGGCGGTAGACCACCGACGGCTTCTCGCTCTCCTTGTCGACGAAGAGGAAGAAGTCATGGCCGACGAGCTCCATCTCGTACAACGCAGTGTCCAGGGTCATCGGCGTGGCCGGGTGAGACTTCTCCCTGACCACCAACGGCCCGTCGCCGGTCACCGTGATCGGACCGACCTTGCGCTCGGTCACCGTCTCGTCCTCGGAGGTCGACAAGGACTCGACCAGCTCGTCGGCGCTGCCGGCCAGCGCCTGGCCCACGGAGACGGGCGTGTGTCGACCACGGTGGACGCGACGCCGGTCGGCTGCACGTCGCATCTGGGAGGCCATCTTGTCCAGCGCCAGGTCGAGGGCGCCCATCTTGTCCTCCGCCGCGGCCTCGGCGCGGATCACGGGACCCTTCGAGAACGCCGTCAGCTCGACTCGGGTGGCTCGGTCATGTTGTCGGGGGTTTCGCTCCTGCTCGACCTCGACCTGGACCCGGATGATCCGGTGGTCGTGCTTCTCGAGCCGGGCGAGCTTGTCCGCGACGTGTTCACGAAACCTGTCCGACACCTCGCAGTGCCGACCGGTGACGACAACATCCATGTGAACCTCCTGGTAGCTGGGCTACTGAGCGCACACACCTGCACATTTGGCAGGGCGTGATGGAGCCGGGTGTGGCGCGACCCGCGCAGAGGCAGGTCGCCGGGTCCGGCAGCGCAGGACCGCGCGCACAGGACCTGAGGTACGAACACCTGGACCCGGACGGACTCCATGAACTGACGCTAGCCCCTCCGGGGTCAGGACAAAAGGAATCACGGGGTTTGGGACCAGCTCCGGCGGCGGGTCGCGGCAACGGCGGCGATCGCGACGGGGACGAGTCCCACCGCCGACAACGCGCGCTGGGCCTCTGCGGCCGTGGCGCCCGTGGTCAGCACGTCGTCACACACCACCACCCTCGCGTGCGTATGGCGCCTGGCGAGCCTGGCCAGGCCGGGTGACGGGCACGTCATCGACCCGGCCAGGTTGACCGCTCGCTGAGCCGCGTCCAGGCCCGCCTGGTCGACGACGGACCGGCTCGAGACCAGGAGCGGAGCCGCGCACGCCGAGTGCCCCTCCTTCCTCAGCCGGGTGGCGACGATCCGGGTCAGGGTGCCCATGGGGTCGTAGCCCCGCCGACGGCTGGACCCCGGCCGGGACGGCACCGGAACCAGCACCAGGGTCGCGCCCGGCTCCCCCGCCGCCGCTCGGACCGACTCGAGCAGGAGCTGGGCGAGGGTGCGCCTGAACGCGAACTGACCTCGGTCCTTGTGGCCCACGATCATCGCCCGCACTGCACCGTCGTAGTCGGTCATCACCCACGGCGTCGCCAGCCCGGGCGGCGTCGGGTGCGGCCAGGCGACGCGCGCCCGCCGGGGCAGGCCCTCTCGACACGCGCGACACAGCATCCGGCCGGGCGCCTCGCACCCCACACAGGCGCTGCCCGTCACCAGGTCCAGCACCACGTCGCGCACGTCCGTCATCGCAGCACCTCTCCGCGCGGCCCGGCAACCGTCGCGTGCGCGCCCTGTGGAGACGGATCAGCCGACGTAGGTCAACGAGACCAGGTCCTTGGGCAGGGACGCGACGGGGAGCTCGGGCGCGGTCACGTCGCTCACGTCGTCGCCCGAGAGTGCGAAGATCTCGATCCCCTCCACGGGCGATCCGACCAGCTCGCGCGTCCCGCCCTGCACGCGGGTCGCGCCGCCGATGCCGGGGTCGCCCGGGGCGCCGTCGACCGAGATGGTCTCGACCAGCGAGAGGTCGCGGCTGAGGTCGCTCAGCACCGAGATCGCGCTGGGCGAGCGCCAGGTGATGTCGCGGATGACCAACGAGGGCGCCTGCGGCGCGAACGCCAGCGGCACCGCACGGGTGGTTCGCAGGACCCCGCCGGCTTCGTCGTGGAGGATCCTGCTGACCAGGACGCGGTCGCCGTCGGGCCGGCGTACGACTGCCACCAGCCGACTCCCGTCGCGAGAGACCAGGACGTGCCGCACGTCGCGGCCGGTGACCCCCTGGACCTCGATCTCGCGTGGGGGCCGGTCGCCGGCGACGACGCTCACCCGCGCCCGGCCGGCGCCTCGTTCGACGAGCCAGAGACGGTCGGCGAAGTCCCAGGCAGGCGGGAGCAGGTCGCGGGCCGCGCTCACCACCTGGACGGCTCGGCCCTCCTCGTCGACGGGTGCGACCAGGACGCTGCCGCCGTCGCCCGAGACGGCAGCCACGCGCACGCCGGACAGGTTGACCCCGATCGACCTGGCACCCAGACGCTGGGTTCCCAACGGGCCGGCCGTGGGCTGCAGGGCACCGATGGACGACCCGCGCACCAGGAGCCCGTCGACCAGCCCGAAGAGGTCGCTGCTGGCCTCCGCGCCCGTGGGGTCGAAGGCGCTGCCGACGTCGAGCCCGATCTGGGTGGTGTCACCGGGGGCGACGAGCTCTTCTTCGCCCACGGTGAGGCTCACGGCCCGGATGCGGGGTTCCTGCCTCATCGTCCAGACGAGCTGGGTCAGGATCCGCTGGGTGATCTCGGCGTCCACCTTGATGGTCGGGCCGGCCAGCGAGACCTCGGCGATCCCGTCCTCGGTGATCGGCACCGACAGCCCGCGCAGCAGCTCAGGGGGGAAGAACGTGCGCGAGATCCGGGGGTCGATGCTCGGGTCGTTGACCAGCCCGTCGACCAGTGACGAGGCGAGCTGGTCGCCCTCAGGGACGAACACCGGCTCGGGGACGAGGATCTGGCCGGTGGGGTCGAAGTAGTAGAGCGAGACCCGTCGGAACTGGCTCTCGAACCACGACGCGGGCACCACCATGCCGTCGGGCAGCCGGTCGATGCGCCACTCGCCCTCCTCCGAGGTGAGGCCGAAGGACAGCTCCTGGGTGCTTCGCGACCGCTGCCAGGCCCCGCGGGCGTCGTACTGCTCGATCTCCTCCATCGGCAGCACGACCTCGAAGGTGCCCACCGGGTCGCCGAGCTCGGCATAGGTGAGGATCGACTCCTCGGGCTCCCAGGCCTTCTGCGCCTCGACGCTGAGGAACTCGCGCGCCACCCCCATCTGGATCGGGGTCGCTCTCATCGCCTCGAGGAAGTTGAGCACGATCTCGGTCTGCGACTCCCCCGGCTGGGGCGGCTTGGGGTCGAAGTAGGTCCCCGGCGTGTTGTCCGAGCGCGACTCGCTGTCGACCTCGGAGACCGGGCCCTCGCTCGGCATCCGGACGCAGGCCGAGGCCAGGATCACGACGCAGATCGCGATCACGGCGTGGGCCAGACGGGTCCTCATGCCGACTCCTTCGCATCGACCGGCACCAGTGGCAGCGGGCTGTGGCGCAGCGGCTGGCCCAGGCGTCGAGGCAGCGTCAGCCGGAACTGCGAGCCCTCGCCCGGCCGTCCCCAGGCCTGCAACCAGCCGCCGTGGAGACGGGTGTCCTCCAGCGAGATCGACAGGCCCAGGCCGGTGCCGCCGCTGGTGCGGGCACGGGCGGGATCGGCGCGCCAGAACCGGTTGAACACCATGGCCGACTCCCCCGGCCCGAGACCGACCCCGTGATCGCGTACGGCGATGGCCGCCGAGTGCTCGTCGCCCCCGACGAGCAGGTGGATGTCCCTGCGCTCGGCGTGGTCGATGGCGTTGGTCACCAGGTTGCGCACGATCCGCTCGACCCGTCGCACGTCCGCCTCGGCCAGGCAGGCGTGGGCAGGGCCGGTCACCAGCACCTTCGTGTCACGCTGCTCGGCCAGGGCGCGGGTCATGTCCACCACCCGGTGGGCGACGTCGACCAGGTCGACGTCCTCGGCGTCGAGGACGGCGGCGCCCGCGTCGAAGCGACTGATCTCGAGCAGGTCGGCCAGCAGGACCTCGAAGCGGTCGAGCTCGGTCTGCAGCAGCTCGGCCGCCCGCAGCGTGTCGGGGTCGAAGCTCCTGCGCGCGTCGTGGAGGACGTCGCCGGCCATCCGCACCGTGGTCAACGGGGTGCGGAGCTCGTGGGAGACGTCGGCGACGAACCGGCGCTGCAGTCGGCTGAGCTCCTCGAGCTGGCGGATCTGCTTCTGCAGGTTGCTGGCCATCTGGTTGAACGACATCGCCAGCCGGGCGAGGTCGTCCTCGCCGGTGACGCGCAGCCTCTCCTGCAGCTGCCCGGCGGCGAGCCGCTCGGCGACCCGTCGGGCCATCCTGACCGGGGTCACCACCTGGCGCGCCACCAGCCAAGCAAGACCCGCCACCAGGAGGAGCAGCAGTGCGGCCGTCGTCAGCAGGGCCCGGCCGACGAGGGCCAGCGTGCCCCGCTCCTCGTCCAGGGAGTAGAGGTAGTAGAGGGTGTAGGTGTCGTTGTTGTCGGCCGGGAGGGTGACCTGGCTGGCCACGACGATCCCGGGCCCTTCTGGAAGCCCCGGGATCGGCCGGGTCGTGCGGATGTCGGTGAACGTCCAGGCAGTGGAGGCCGGTCCGTCGAAGTGGCGCTGGAGGGACAGGGGCACGCTGTCCAGGTCGAGGCCCTGGGTGAACTTCGCCCCGCCGTCGGCCAGCCGGCCGCCGGTGGCCTCGGACGGGGAGAGGATCGCGGCGAAACCGCGCGAGGCGCCCCGGCTGATGATCGGCTCGATCAGGTCGTCCTGCTGCCTCGACTCGTCCACGTCCGTGCCGGGTGCGAAGGCGAGCTTGGTGCGCACGTCTGCGGTCTCGTTGAGTGCCTCCGCGACGACCTTGTCCACCCGGTTGTCGACCAGCCCGTCGCGGGTCTGCTGCATCAGGAACGCGCCGACGATCCCGACGACGGCCGCGGACAGCAGCACCGTGCTGGCGACCACGCGCGCCTGGACCGAGCGTCGCCAGAAGGTCAGGGCACGGCGCACCCCGTGTCTTGCCCGCTCCGGCGGACTGCTCAGGGGTGAGGCGGGGTGGGCCTCCGGGTCGGACACGGGAGGCCTAGGAGGTGCCGGCCTTGTATCCCACGCCCCGGACCGTCACCACGATCTCTGGGTTCTCCGGGTCGTGCTCGACCTTGGACCGGAGCCGTTGCACGTGGACGTTGACCAGCCGGGTGTCAGCACTGTGGCGGTAGCCCCACACCTGCTCGAGCAGCACCTCACGGGTGAAGACCTGCCAGGGCTTGCGGGCCAGGCACACCAGGAGGTCGAACTCCAGGGGCGTGAGGTTGACCGGCTGCTCGTCGCGGGTCACCGAGTGCCCGGCGACGTCGATGGTGAGGTCGCCGATGTTCAGCGACTCCCCGGTCGGCGTGTCGTTGCGTCGCACGCGCGCACGGATCCGGGCGATGAGCTCCTTGGGCTTGAACGGCTTGACGACGTAGTCGTCGGCACCGGACTCCAGCCCCACGACCACGTCGATGGTGTCGCCCTTGGCCGTGAGCATGACGATCGGCACCCCCGACTCGGCGCGGATCTCCTTGCAGACGTCGATGCCGTCCTTGCCCGGCAGCATCAGGTCGAGGAGCACCAGGTCGGGCTTGAAGCTGCGGAAGGCCTCGAGAGCCTGGTCGCCACGGGTGACGACCCGGCTCTCGAAACCCTCCTGGCGCAGCACGATCGACAGCATCTCGGCCAGTGACGAGTCGTCGTCCACCACCAGCACGCTGCCCCTCGTGGGCTGCTCGGTCGGGCTCATGCAGGCAAGTCTGCCTCAGTACCGATACAGATCGGACTTGTACGGTCCGGCGACGTCGACGCCGAGGTAGGCAGCCTGCTCCTTGGTGAGCTCCGTCAGCTCGACCCCGAGGGCGTCGAGGTGCAGGCGAGCCACCTCCTCGTCGAGGTGCTTGGGCAGGACGTGCACGCCGAGGTCGTACTCGTCGGCCTTGGTGTAGAGCTCGATCTGCGCCAGCACCTGGTTGGTGAAGGAGTTCGACATCACGAACGACGGGTGGCCCGTGGCGTTGCCGAGGTTGAGCAGACGGCCCTCGGAGAGGACGATGACCTTCTTGCCGTCGGGGAAGATCCACTGGTGGACCTGCGGCTTGATCTCGTCCTTGACGATGCCGGGGATCTTGGCCAGGCCCGCCATGTTGATCTCGTTGTCGAAGTGGCCGATGTTGCCCACGATGGCCTGGTGCTTCATCTTGTGGAAGTGCTCGACCGTGATGATGTCGAAGTTGCCGGTCGTGGTGATGAAGATGTCGGCCGTCTCGACGACAGACTCGAGGCGCTTGACCTCATAGCCGTCCATCGCCGCCTGCAGCGCGCAGATGGGGTCGATCTCGGTGACGATGACGCGGGCGCCCTGGCCACGCAGCGACTCGGCCGAGCCCTTGCCGACGTCGCCGTAGCCGCACACGACAGCGACCTTGCCGCCGATCATCACGTCGGTCGCCCGGTTGAGACCGTCGATGAGCGAGTGGCGGCAGCCGTACTTGTTGTCGAACTTGGACTTGGTGACCGAGTCGTTGACGTTGATCGCCGGGAAGAGCAGGGTGCCGTCGCGGAACCGGTCGTAGAGGCGCAGCACACCGGTGGTGGTCTCCTCGGAGACGCCCTTGATGTCCTGGGCGATCTTGGTCCAGTGCTGCGGACGGGTCTCGACCGAGCGGGCCAGGACGCGCAGCACCTCCTTGAACTCCTCGTTGTCGGTGCTGTCCTGCGACGGCACGACACCGGTCTTCTCGAACTCGACACCCAGGTGCAGGAGCATCGTGATGTCGCCGCCGTCGTCGAGCAGGACGTTGGGGCCACCCTCGGCGAAGTCGAAGACCTTCTCGGCCTCGTCCCAGTACTCGGCCAGCGTCTCGCCCTTCCAGGCGAACACCGGGGTGCCGGCGGGGGCGTCGACGGTGCCGTCGCGACCGACGACGACCGCAGCGGCAGCGTGGTCCTGGGTGGAGAAGATGTTGCACGTGGCCCAGCGCACGTCGGCACCGAGCGCGGTGAGCGTCTCGATGAGGACGGCCGTCTGGATGGTCATGTGCAGCGAGCCGGCGATGCGGGCTCCGGCGAGCGGCTGGCTCGCCCCGAAGCGCTCACGCATGGCCATGAGTCCGGGCATCTCGTGCTCGGCGAGCTCGATCTCCTTGCGGCCGTACTCGGCCAGGCTGAGGTCGGCGACCTTGAAGTCCATCGTGTCTCCTGAGTTCAGTGGAGCGAGTCTGCGCCGCACATCTGTGCACCGTCGGGATCTCCCGCGCTGACCTTGAAAAGCGTAGGACGCGGCTCACAGATTCACAGAATCCTCGGCGCCCTGCTCGTCTCAGTGCGCGGCGGCCGGATCCTCGTCGTGCTTGGCCGTGCCGTGCCCGAACGGCAGGACGCTCAAGATCGCCACCACGAGGGCGCCGACCACGACACCGACCAGCGCGGAGAGCAGCGTGTTGACCAGCCAGCCGGCGACAGCACCCGCGGAGCCGAGAGCGTGGTGGGCGTCTTCCTCGAGGCTGTGCACGAGGGCGTACGGCGCGTGCAGCACGTCGGCGAACGTCCCGCTCAGCGACGTGGACAGCTCGTCGAGGCTGATCAGCAGGATGTGCCCGCCGACCCACAGCATGGCGGCCGTGCCGATCACCGAGATGACGGTGAGCACCTTGGGCATCGCCGTCACGAGGGCACGTCCGACCTTCTGCGCCAGGCTGGAGGCCTTGGTGGCGAGGTGGACGCCCACGTCGTCCATCTTGACCAGCAGCGCGACGAAGCCGTAGACGGCGATCGTGATGAAGATCGCCACCACGATGAGGATCGCGGCGCGGGTCACGAACCCGGCGTCGGGCTGGGAGTCGACGACCTCCTTGAGGGCGATCACCATGATCTCGGCCGAGAGGATGAAGTCGGTGCGGATGGCGTTGGCGATCGTGGTCTTCTCGTGCTCCGGGCTGAGCTGGCCGGTCGCGGTCAGCTGCTCCTCGGCCTCTGCCTCGTGGTCCTCGTGGCCGCTGATCTTCTCCCAGACCTTGTGGGCGCCCTCGTAGGCGAGGAAGGTGCCGCCGAAGATCAGCAGGATCGGCAGCAGCCAGGGCGCGAACTCGCTGAGCAGCAGCGCTGCGGGCAGGATGAAGAGCAGCTTGTTGCGCAGCGACCCGATCGCGATCTTCTTGATGATCGGCAGCTCGCGGTCGGCTGCGGACCCCTCGAGGAACTGTGGCGTCACGGCCGTGTCGTCCACGACGACGCCCGCGGCCTTGGCGCTCGCCCGGCCGGCAGCGACGCCGATGTCGTCGACCGAGGCGGCGGCCAGCTTGGCCATCGCGGCGACGTCGTCGAGGAGGGCGAACAGTCCTGCGGCCATCAGGCGGGCTCTCTCGCGTCGTTCACGCAGGTCACCCTATCGAGGTCTCAGTCCTCGACGAGCCCCACGCGGAGGTATTCGGCCGCGTAGGTGCCTTGGAGCACCAGCGAGGAATAGCGCGCCACCTCCGTCGGGGCCTGGGTCGTGAGCGTCTCGGTGCGCACGCCCCGGCTCGCGGCGGCGGCCTGGAGGCGTCCGCGCTGCTCGCGCACGACCGGATCCTCGGTCCCGTCGTCGAGCACCAGGAGCAGGGGACGCAGATCGCCACCGCCGTCGGCGAACGGGTCCTGGAAGACGTCTCGCGCCTTGGCAGCCTCGATCAGCGGCAGCAGGTGCTCGGCGTCACCGGCGACTGCTCCCCGACCGCTGGAGCGCCGGAAGGACTCCGCGACCCGACGGGCAGCACGTGCCGCGAGGACCGATCCGCCCCACACGACGGGCAGCGCGTCGGCCAGCGAGATCGCCAGCATCTTGGCGGGGTTGACCGCGAGGTCACGGTGGGGAGAGCAGGCCTGCGCGACCTCGTCCAGCGCCGTGGCGACGCTGTCGGCGTCGGCCTGCGGTCCCAGGTTGACCTGCGCGAGGTAGTCGAGCATCACGACGGCGGTGGCGAGCTGGTCGCCGGTGACGGTCGGCAGGATCGTCGTGTAGCGACCAGCGGCGTGCTCGGCGACCAGGGAGTCGGGCGGGCAGGCCACGACCACCTGGGCTCCGCGGCGTACGGCCTCCGCGACCGCGGACGCCGAGCCCGGGTCGGAGCCTCCGGGCGCCAGCATGACGACCAGGTCGAGGCTGCCGGCCCAGCCGGGAAGCGCCGGGGCGGGCCAGGCGACGAACGGGACCGGGCAGCGCGGCTCGAGCACCGCGCGGAGCAGTCGGGAGTCGGGTCCGGCCGCGATCACCGCTCGCGGCTGGGACATGGCCAGGTCGCGGGCGATCGCCTCGGCGGTCGCCGTCGCAGCGTCGTGCGACTCTCGCCGCACCCGCGCGCCACTCTCAGCCAGCGAGCGCAACCGGGCGTCGATGGCGGCCAGCGCCGACTCGTCGTCGAGCCGGGATTCGTCGAACCACGTCGCCATCGCCGTCCCCGCTCAGGCCGGCTTGCGGGCCTCGTCGACCAGCAGCACCGGGATGTCGTCGCGGACGGGGTAGGCCAGGCCGCACGCGGTGCAGACCAGCTCCTCGGCCTCCTGACGGAGGTCGCCGTGACAGTCGGGGCACACGATGATCTCGAGCAGCTCGGGGTGGATGTTCATGACTGCCTCCTGATGACAGCTAGTACGTCGTCGCGGACCCGCTCCATGGTGGCGGTGTCACTGCCTTCGGCGTTGAGCCGCAGCAGGGGTTCGGTGTTCGAGGGCCGGACGTTGAACCACCAGTCGTCGTGACTGACCGTGAGTCCGTCGAGCCGGTCGACGGTCACACCGTCGCCATCGGCGTACGTCGCCTCGAGCTCGTCGACGATGCTCGCCTGGTCGGTGACGGTGGAGTTGATCTCACCGCTGGTGACATAGCGCTCGTATTCGGCGAGCAGCCCGCTCAGGGGCTGGTCGGTCTCCGCCAGGGCCGCCATCGCGTGGAGCGCGGCGAGCATCCCGGAGTCGGCCTTCCAGAAGTCGCGGAAGTAGAAGTGTCCGCTGTGCTCGCCGCCGAAGATCGCGCCGGTCTCGGCCATCGTCGCCTTGATGTAGGAGTGGCCGACGCGGGTCCGGACCGGCTTGCCGCCCAGCTCGGTGACCAGCTCCGGCACCGACCGGCTCGTGATCAGGTTGTGGATGATCGTCGAGCCGGGCTCCTTGGCGAGCTCGCGTGCCGCGATCAGCCCGGTCAGGGTCGACGGCGAGACCGCCTCCCCTCGCTCGTCGACGAGGAAGCAGCGGTCGGCGTCGCCGTCGAAGGCCAGGCCGATGTCGGCCCCGGTCTCGAGGACCTTGGCCTGGAGGTCGTGCAGGTTCTCCGCCTCGATCGGGTTGGCCTCGTGGTTGGGGAAGGTGCCGTCGAGCTCGAAGTACATCGGCACCATCTCGGCCTGCTCGGTGCCGATCAGGTCGAAGACCGTCGGCGCGGTGAGACCGGCCATGCCGTTGCCCGCATCGACCACGACCTTGAGCTTGCGGCCCTCGACCGGGGCGAGCGAGAGGAGGTGAGCGGCGTAGGCCTCGAGCACGTCCTGCTCGCTGATGCTCCCCGCGGTGGCAGCCGGCTCGTGCCCGCCACGGATGACGACGTCGCGGATCTCGGCCAGGCCCGTGTCGGTGCCGATGGGCAGCGCACCTGCGCGGCACATCTTCATCCCGTTGTACTGGGCCGGGTTGTGGCTCGCGGTGAACATCACGCCCGCATGGTCGAGGTGACCGGAGGCGAAGTAGAGCTGGTCGGTCGACGCGAGGCCGATCATGACGACGTCGGCGCCGGCCGCGGTCGCACCGGCCGCGAAGGCGCTGGCCAGGCCCGGCGAGCTGGGCCGCATGTCATGGCCGACCACGATCGTCGGCGCACCGATCACCTCGACGAAGGCTGCGCCCGTCGCCTCGGCAAGGGCCTCGTCGAGCTGGTCCGGGACGGTGCCGCGGACGTCGTAGGCCTTGAAGATCGCGTTGAGGTTGTCTGGGTCCAGGGTGCTGGAGCTTGATGCCATGGGTGCAGCGTAGTCAGGACGCGCCCCTCGTGGGCCGTGGCACTGGTCGTCGGGGCCGCTACGCTCGCCGCCGCAGGACCGCAGACGCGGTCCCGGAGGGGGAGCCGAAGATGACTCAGCACAGCGTCGCCGACACCAGCATCCACGAGACAGGCCACGAGACCAACGTCGACCGTGGCGCCCGCACGCGGGGACTGCTCGGTCTCGTGCTGTCCTTCGTCGCCCTGATGGGTGGCGGGGTCCTCGCCAGCGGCCTCTTCTACGTCCTGCTCCACAGCGAGCAGACATCAGACCCGCAGCTGGAGATCCTCGTCCGGGCGGTGCCAACGGTCCTCCTGGGAGTCGTCGGCGCAGCCCTTGGCGTCTCGGTGGCCAGGTCAGCCGACGACGTGGCAGCGCCGTCGGGTCAGTGCGCGGTGTTCCTCGGACTGCTTGCGGTGCTGGTGGCCGTCGGGATCGGTGTCGTCGACGCCTCGTACGTCTAGGGACAACTGGTCGCGGGGCGTCGCACCGACTGCGCCCGGTGGTTGAGGAAGGCCGGAGGCCCGTCACGAAACCCTGGGTGCCCGGGCCGGGAAGACTTGTGGAAGTAGTTCTCCCCAGACCTTGGAACCAGGCCATTTCCGGGGTCTCGTTGTCGGTGGTCCCTGCTTGGCTTGTCCCATGGCATCGACCACCACATCCGCGACCGAGACCCTGCCGGACACCCCGGCCGAGGTGCTGGCCGCGCTGCGGACCGAGCAGGACGAACGGTCCGCGTCCGAGGTCAAGTCGATGCGGCTCGCAGCGCACTGGGTCGCCCTGCACCCCGCGTTGGACCCGGAGTTCGCCGGCGCGTGCTTCCAGTCGCCGAAGACACTCGCCGGTGAGGGGTCCCCGGTCATCGACGAGTTCTGCATCCCCGAGATGGCCACCAAGCTCGCCATGACCTGTGACGCGGTCGGGTCCTACCTCACCGACGTCATCGAGCTGGCCTACCGCCTGCCCAACCTGTGGGCCGGGATCCTCTCCGGCCACATCACCCCCTGGCGGGGACGGATGATCGCCCAGACGACCGTCGACCTCACCCAACAGGCCGCGGCGTTCGTCGACGAACAGACCGCGTGGTGTGCCAACCGCCTCACCCCCTCCCAGCTCCGCCGGTTGATCGACCACGCCCGTGTCCGGTTCATGCCCGACGCGGTCGCGAAGGAGCACGAGGAAGCCCAGGACCGGCGCCACGTCACCTTCGAATGCGACCAGGTGTCCTTCGACGGCACCATCCACCTCGAGGCAGACCTCGAGTCCCCGACGCCCTCGGGCTTGCCGAAGCCGTCACCGCCGGCGCCGAGCGGCTCGCGCGCCTGGGGTCCACCGACACCATCGACGGCCGTCGTGCCACCGCCCTCGGCGACCTCGCCCGCCACCAGCTCGCGTTCGGGTTCCCCGACGACGAAGAAGACGAGTCCCAGGAGTCCGGAGGTCTCGTGACAGGCCCTCGGCCTTCCTCGACCACCGGATGCCGGCCCCCGACCACGCAGGCCGTCCTGCACGCCCACCTCTCGGTCGACGCCCTCACCGCTGCCGGTGTGCGCGACGAGACCGGTCAGTGCCTCACCGGGTTCGTCGAACAAGCCGGCGGCAGGGTGCTCACCGCAGAGCAGATCCGCGCCTGGTGCGGACGCCCCGACGTGTCCGTCACCGTCAAACCCGTCCTCGACCTCCACGAGCGCCTCGAGACGTCCGGCTACGTCCCCACCCAGCGCATCCGCGACCACGTCATCGCCCGCGACCGCACCTGCGCATTCCCCTGGTGCGGACGCACCGCCCGTTCATGCGACCTCGACCACATCACCCCCTACGACCACGAACACCCCGAGCTCGGCGGAACCACGTCGACCGACAACCTCGCCCCGCCCTGCAGGCGACATCACCGCCTCAAGACCCACGGCCGCTGGCGCTATGAGATGACCACCCCCGGCGTCTTCGTCTGGACCAGCCCCCTCGGCGACGAGTTCCTCCGCGACCACACCGGCTCCCGGCCCGTCACCCCCACCGCCGACCCGCCGACCACTAGCCACACCGCCCCGCACCCCGCAGACCAACACCTGCGGGGTCACAGGCACGCCCGAGCTCAGCAGCCGGCGACTGCAGCGCGAGCCATCGCGAGCCGACTGGCGCCGGGCCGGGACCGAGGGACAGCTCGCCCCTGGAGTCGCGACACCTCAGTCCGAGCTGAAGACCCGGAGGTGTCCCCGCTTCTCTCCGCGCTGCGGGTCGTCGGTGGAGTGCAGCGGCGCTGGAGGCTCAGGCGGACGGGCAGCCTCTCGAACTGCATCGGCGAGCGCAAGCAGGTCGTCGGAGCTCGGGCCGCGGGCGGGCTTGTCGGACGCCAGGCGCAGCACCTCCCAGCCACGGGGGGCGGAGAGTCTCTCGCTGTGCGCGTCGCAGAGGTCGTAGGCGTGGGGTTCGGCGTATGTCGCCAGCGGGCCGAGGACGGCGATCTGCTCGGCGTACACATAGGTCAGCGTGTTGACGGCGCTGCGACCGCAGGCAGTGCGCGAACAGCGACGGGCGAGACTCACGTCCCAGACGCTACCCGCGCTGGGGCCCTGCGACCCTTAGGCTCGCGGCTGTGAGTCAGCGAACCCGATCGACGCGCGACCGGCGCGGTCGGGGCCAGCGCGGACCGGGGATCGTGCCGCGCGAGCCGGGTGTGCCGGAGCGGCCGACGCGGCGCGAGCGCTTCGACCGGCTCGTCCTGGCCATCGTCACCGAGATCGACGAGCGGTGGCAGCGTCAGCTCGGGCTGGTGGAATATGCCGTCGAGGACACTCCCCTGCTGCCCGAGGACTGGGGCGACGAGACAGTCCCGCTGTCCAGCCTCATCCGCGGCACGGGCGGTGACCCGACCCGGCTGGTGCTCTTCCGCCGCCCGATCGAGCACCGCTGCGAGTCCCGCTCGGAGCTCGAGGCGATGGTGCTGACCGTCATCGTGGAGCAGGTCGCCGAGCTGCTGGACCTGCCGCCCGAGGACGTCGACCCCCGCTACGGCACCTGAGGCTCAGCGCAGCGCCGGTCTGACGTCCGCGATCCGGCCGGTGAGGACCAGCTCGGTCAGCGGCAGCACGGAGAGACCGGGTGGGCCCGCCTCCAGGGCCACGACGGCGCCCGCGTCCTCCATCCGCACATCCACCACGGCACCGTCGGCGGGCAGCTTGACCCGGCTCGAGGTCCCGGGCGTCAGCTCGACTCGCTCGCGTGCGACCTCCTCGCCCTCCTCGTCGGTCACGACGTAGGTCGCCGCCCCGAGGGCATCGGCCCCTCCGAGCACCAGCCGGGTCGGGCCCTGGGGCAACGCCAGGGCTGCGCGACTCTCGACGAGCTGCCCGGCGACCGCGTGGGAGAGGTCGCCGTCGGCGAGGGTGCGCAGGGACGCGGTGACCGGCACGTTGGAGACCAGGCGCAACCCCGTGGCTCCGGCCGCCGCACGCCCGCCCAACAGGTCGGTGAGGTCGACGGTCTCGGTCGACATCGGCGCCACCCGGATCTCCTCGACGTCGGCCGGCGCGAACTCGCTCTCCTTGGTCACCACCTGCAGGTCCACCCGGGCCTCGTCGGCGCCGGGGTTGGCCACGACGAGCGTCCGGTCACCCGCTCGACCCCCCAGCCCCAGGAGGTATGCCGATGTGCTGGCCTCGCTCTGGGACGGCAGCCAGTCGCGGCTGCGGGCGCCGCGTCCGAGCTCGTCGACCTGGTCGACGACACTCGCGCCCAGCCGACCCCGCGAGACCAGCACCCGCACGGCCAGCTCGTCGCGGGTGGGCACCACCTCGGCCAGGTCGAAGCGCAGCGTTTCACCACCCGGCACCGTGACGCCCCGCAGGGCCGGGACCTCGACCGGGCCGGTGGGGCCGAGCACAGTCACGTCGGCGACCGCCGGGCCGCCGTCGGGGTTGACCAGCTCCAGGGTGGACGAGTGCTCGGGGGCGGCACCGACCCCGGTGAACCATTGCTCCGGCTGCGGTGCACGGCACAGTGTGGCCGCGGCGTCGCCGTACCTCGTCGCGATCAGGCCGGCCGCGAGGTCGCCCTGGGCCTGCGCGACGAACGAGCGGTCCACGCCCCGGCGACTGGTGCCGTCGACCTCGATGACGTCCTCGTCGGGGATGCGGCTGGTCACCTCGCCGGTCGCGCCGTCGGCGTTGGCCAGGGCGACCGTGCGCGACGCGTCGAGTGCGGCGGGGCAGACGAGGGTGGCGCTCACCAGCGGTGCGTCCGTCGGTGCACGGTCGACGACCGGGTCGACGAGTGGCCGGACCAGCGCGAGAGCGGCGATGGTGAGGATCGGCAGCACGATCGCGACGAGCTCGACCGGGCCCAGCCTGGCGCCGAGACGACGTCGCAGTCCCTGGTCGGGCAGCCGGGCGGCTCGACGGCCGGGCGTGCGCTCAGTCATCGCGACCCCTCCGAACGGTCGGCGCGGCAAGCACCAGCACCACCACGACGGCCAGTCCCTGGACGACCAGCAGCACGATGCGCAGGACGCTCGTGCGACTCTCCACGCCCTCGGCAGCAAGGGGCCGGTCCACCCGCCACGCGCGGGTCGACCTGTCCTCGGCACTGGCCTGGTCGAGACCCGGGGTCGCGTCGAGTCCGGCTGCGACCGCGCCGTCAGCGGGCGAGGGCAGCACGACGTATTCGACGCCGGCGTCACCGAGGGTCTTGACGACCCCGGAGGTCGGCGCCGAGACGAGTGCGCGCACGGCGGCATCGAACTCCCGGTCGACGTCGGCCAGGGCCAGGATCTCGTCCTCTCCGAGGGTGACCCCGTCGCCCCGGAGGACGCGGTAGTCGATGCCCTCGTCGACCGAGCCGCGCACCACCAGCACGCCGTGCTCGTCGCCGAGCTGCGCGCTCTGCTCCATGTAGGCCGGCACGACCGACGCCTCGACCGCCGTCAGCGTGTGGTCGTCGGCCACCAGCCACCACCCGAGTCCGCCCAGCGGCACGGCGATGCCCACGACCGCCAGCAGCCCGGCGACCAGTCGCTGCCACGCAGGCTGCGTGCGCGCGTCCTGCAGGTGCCGGATCACGGCCTCCGCACCGATCACCGTCGCCGTCACGGCCACGCCCTGCAGCACGACGACGAACAGGCCGAGGCTCGGCCGGACCTCGACCATCGGCAGGGGCAGCCGCACCCAGGCGAGGGCGGCCACGACCACCGCGGCGGCCAGGGCGAGCAGCCAGCACACCAGCACCGGCAGCCGGGTCGAGCGCGGCACGAGCGCCAGCACCGCGAGCACCCCGACCAGGGCGCCCAGCCACCAGGGGGCGCCGGCGTCGCCGAGGCGTCCGGTGAGCAGCCCCACGAAGTCCACGCGGTCGCCCGGCAGTCGCCCTGCTTCGAGCAGCAGGCCCGACGCGGAGCCGGTGGTCACCAGTGGCAGCAGCCACGGTGCGAGCAGCAGGGGTACGGCGACGAGGCTGGTCACCGGCGGCCCCCACACCGACCGGTCCTTGAGCAGGCGCGGCGCGACGACGACCGACGCGCCCAGCACGACGGTCCCCGCCAGCAGCGCGAACAGCCACACGCCGGGGACGAACGCCGCGCCGAGGGCCAGCAGCAGCGCCGTACGCCATGCAGCGCGCCAGCGGCCGTCGGGTTCGGGATCGGCGAAGCCGAGGGCGGCGCGCACCATCCAGGGCAGGAGTGCGGCGACCGCGACGGTGCCGAACCGCCCCTCGCCCCACGCGCCCGAGGTCGCCGGCACGAGTCCATAGGTGATGGCGCCCCAGACGTGCACCCAGCGGGGCAGGTCACGGGTGTCGACCAGGTGCCCGATCACCGTCAGCAACCGCCAGGCACCCCAGGCGCCGAGCGGCACGGCCAACAGCATCAGGGCCGAGACGACCAGGCCCGTGTTGGCGCCCAGCAGCGTGCCGAGCAGCGCGAACGGCAGCAGATAGGCAGGAGCCGGGACGTCGGTCCCGGTCCCGAGCGGATGGCGGGCCTCGATGTGCAGACGCCACCAGTCGGCCACCTCGGGCGGCACGGGGGACAGTGCCCCTCCGGTGACGGCGCCGAAGGCCGGCCGGGCCGCGACGATCGCCAACACCCCGAAGACCAGGAAGATCACCGTCACCGGGTTGGTGAGCCATCGGGCCCAGGGTCCCGGCTCGGCGAAGAACTCCTCGTCCTCGCCGGGTGTCGACCGCGGGCCGCCCGTGGCGGAATTCGAGACCGGGTCGGCGACCGCGAGCCGGGCTGCACGACGTCGCTCGGCGACGTCGGCGGCCTGGCTGGTCGCCGCAGAGAGCAGGTCGGTGACGAAGTCGAGGCCGTGACGGTAGGGAAGCCACCACGGCGCGAGCAGTCGTCGGACGTCCTGGGGCTGGTCGACCCCTGCACGGCTGCGCGCCTCGGCCCGAGCCCGTCGCGCGCTTCGTAGGTGACCGGGCCGCGAATAGACCGACAGCACGGCCGCCAGCTCGTCGAGCGCCTCCCCCACCGAGCGGACGACGAGGAAGCCGAGGACCCGCAGGATCGAGCCCAGGAACAGCCGCACCACCTGCCACGGCAGCCGCCGGCCCGACGCGTTGGCCAGCATGGTGAACAGGGCGGCCCGCCGCTCCTGGTAGTGCGTGTGACGACCCGTCAGCGGTGTTCGCCGGGTGCCGCGGTGGGCAGCCTCGGCGTGGAAGACCACCGCCTGGGGGATCACCACGGTCTGGTGCCCGGCCCGGGCGGCGCGCCAGCCGAAGTCGAGGTCGTTGCCGAAGATGGGCAGCTCGTCGTCGAAGCCGCCGAGGCCCTCCAGCACCGAGCGGCGCACGAGCATGCCCGCCGTGTTGACGGCCAGGACCTCGCGCGGCTCGTCGTGCTGGCCCTGGTCGTACTCCCCCCGCTCCAGCCCGGTCTCGCGGCGGCCGGTGCCGGTGATGGTCAGGCCGAGCTCGAGCAGTCGGCGCAGCGACGGCCACTCCCGGAGCTTGGGACCGAAGATGTCGGCCGCGGGGAAGACCTGCATCGCTGCGGTCAGGGCGAGCAACGCGTCCGGGTCGGGGGTCGAGTCGTCGTGGAGCAGCCAGATCCAGTCATCGTCCGAGACCGCCGGCGGCAGCGTCGCGAGGCCGGCACGGACGGCCTGCGGGAAGGTGGTGCCGCTCTCCACGGCGTGGACCGCACCGGAGCCCCAGGCCTCTCGGAGCAGGGCGGCACTGTCGTCTCGGCTGCCGGTGTCGACGGCGACGAAGGCGTCGGGAGCCAGGGACTGGGCGGCCACGCCGGCGAGCACCGTCGGCAACCACCGGGCACCGTCATGGCTGACGAGCAGGGCAGTGACGGTCACCGGAGCACCCTAACGAGGGGTGCCGCAGGGTCAGACGGCGCGCTTCTTGAGCTTGCGGCGCTCGCGCTCGGACAGCCCGCCCCAGATGCCGAACCGCTCGTCGTTCATCAGTGCGGACTCGAGGCAGTCGTCGCGCACCTCGCACGTCAGGCACACCTTCTTGGCCTCACGGGTGGATCCGCCCTTCTCCGGGAAGAAGGCCTCGGGGTCGGTCTGCGCGCAGAGCGCACGGTCCTGCCACCCCATGTCCTCGGCGTCTGGCTCGAGGAGAAACAGTTCTGCTCTCATGGCTCTCGCCCTTTCGACCCTTGGTGGTGCTGTGTGTGGTGCTGTGTGTCGTGCTGGGGTGTCGAACGGTGTGAACAACACTGTGGGAATTACATGCCTGTCGTACCCACGAAGTCAAGCCCGAATCTGGTATAGCCCGAACGGGCCATGGACGCGCGACAATCGGGCGGTGGCGAGTAGGGCAGGCTATCGCCATGCAGAAGATCACCGTCCTCTCCGGTGGCGTGGGCGGCGCCACGTTCCTCCAGGGCCTGCTCCACGGCATCGCCGCCGGGTCGTTGCCGGGAGTGGCGGCCGAGGCCGAGGTGACCGTCGTCGCCAACACGGCCGACGACATCTGGCTGCACGGGCTCAAGGTCTGCCCCGACCTGGACACGGTGATGTACACCCTCGGCGAGGGCATCGACGCCGAGCGCGGCTGGGGACGCAGCGAGGAGACGTGGAGCGCCAAGGAAGAGCTCGAGCGCTATGGCGTCGAGCCCACCTGGTTCGGGCTGGGCGATCGCGACATCGCCACCCACCTCGTCCGGACGCAGATGCTCGAGGCCGGTTATCCGCTCTCCGAGGTGACGCAGGCGTTGTGCCGGCGCTGGAGCTCCGCGCCGTCGTGGGGCGGGGTCACGCTGCTGCCGATGTCCGACGACCGGGTGGAGACGCACGTCGCCATCGCCGATGCCCAGGCGCCGAGCGGGAAGCGGGTCGTCCACTTCCAGGAATACTGGGTGCGCCTGCACGCCGAGGTCCCTGCGGAGGCTCTCGTGTTCGTCGGGCTGGCCGAGTCGACCCCGGGTCCCGGGGTCCTGGCTGCCATCGCCGAGGCCGACCTCGTGATCGTTCCGCCGTCCAACCCGGTCGTGTCGATCGGCACGATCGTGGGGGTGCCGGGCATCCGCGACGCGCTCCGGTCCACGGCCGCGCCCGTCGTCGGGCTCTCCCCCATCGTCGGCGACACCCACGTCCGCGGCATGGCGCACCAGATGCTGACCTGCATCGACGTGGAGGTCTCCGCGGCCGGCGTCGCCCGTCACTACGGAGCGCGTGCGCAGGGCGGGATCCTCGACGGTTGGCTGGTGGACGAGCGCGACGCCCACCACGTGGCCGCGGTCGAGGCCGCCGGGGTCGCGTGCGCCGCCGTACCCCTGATGATGGTCGACCCCGCAGCGACCGCAGTCATGGCGGCCGAGGCGATCCGGCTGGTCCGGCCCTCGTGACTCCCGCGGGTGGGCCCAGGCTCGAGGTGACGGCGCCCGAGGGCCTGCCCGAGATCACCGTCGACAGCGACCTCGCCGCACTGATCGTCGCCGCGGTCGACCTCCTCGACGGGGATGTCGTCGTGGTCACGAGCAAGGTCGTCAGCAAGGCGGAGGGGCGGGTGCGCACCGGCGACCGCGACTCGGCCCTCGCCGAGGAGACGCAGCGCGTCGTGGCTCGCCGCGGCACCACCACGATCGTCCGCAACCGGCTCGGCCTGACGATGGCCGCAGCCGGCATCGACGCCTCCAACGTCGCTGCGGGGTCGATCGTGCTGCTGCCGATCGACCCCGACGCGAGCGCTCGCACCCTGCGCCGCCGGATCCACGACCTCACCGGCACCGTCGTCGCCGTCGTCGTCACCGACACCGCCGGCCGCGCCTGGCGCGACGGCCAGACCGACATCGCGATCGGCGCCGCCGGTCTGCAGGTGGCCGTGGACCATGCGGGCCTGACCGACTCCTACGGCAACGAGCTCGCCGTCACGCTGCCGGCCGTCGCCGACGAGATCGCCTCCGCCGCCGACCTGGTCCGCGGCAAGCTCGGCGGTCGGCCGGTCGCGGTGCTGCGGGGGCGGGCCGACCTGGTGCTGCCGCTCGACGACGCCGGGCCGGGCGCGGCGTCGCTGGTCCGGCCTGACGGTGCCGACCTCTTCGGGTATGGCGCCCGCGAGGCCGTCGTCCGGGCACTGGCCGGGGACCTCGACGACCAGGCTGCCTTCGGTGCCCGGGCCGAGCGGGCCGAGCTGGCGCAGGCCCTGGCCCGGGTCCCCGCCGAACCCGCGTCCCGGGCGGCTGTCTGCTTCGCGCACGGCTGGACGCTCGAGGACTGGCAGGCCGCCCAACCGGACGGGGCTGGCGCATCCCCACCCCACACTCCGTAGACTCCCCGAGGCAGCGCGCCCCCGAGCCGAGGACACATACGTTGAGCAAGAAGGACAGGACCGACCGACAGGCGGTCATCGACTCCATCCGCAACAAGCAGAAGGGCGCCGAGAAGCGGCGCGGCTACGCCGTCGTGGGCGCGTGCGTCGTCATCGCCCTGCTCATCGTCGGAGCCGCGGCCTACAAGCCCATCAAGAACTGGGCCGACCTGCGCGGCTACGAGGGCAAGTCCCTGGACGAGATCGGCGCCGCCGCCAAGGACGCATGCAGCGAGATCACGACCAAGAAGGCCAACGGCGAGCAGGACCACGTGCCCCCGGGCACGCCGATCCAGTACGAGGACTCGCCCCCGCCTTCGGTCAGCACTACGACGTGTGGGACACGATCGACCGCAAGCTCTACACCACCGCCGACCGTCCCGACGTCGGCGAGCTCGTGCACAACCTCGAGCACGGCTACACCGTCCTCTGGTATGACGAGACCATCGCCGAGGACGAGTCGATGATGGACGACCTGCGTGGCATCGCCTCGAAGTTCGACGACGACGCCAACCTCCGCAACAAGTTCAAGGCGGTTCCGTGGACCTCCGACGACGGCGAGGCATTCCCCGGTGGCAAGCACGTGGCCATGACCCACTGGTCGGTGGGCGGCACCGCGGCAGCGGAGGGTGAGCAGAAGGCCGTCGGTGCCTTCCAGTACTGCGACGCCCCGAGCGGCGACGCGCTGGCGGAGTTCATGGAGAAGTACCCCTACACCGACTCCCCCGAACCGGGCGCGATCTGACGCAGCGCCCCAGCGCTCAGGTCAACGACTCGTGGCCGTCCTCCTTGAGGGCGGCCACGATCGATTTCACGTCCTGGGCCCGCGCAAGCGTGGTGACGAGGACGGCGTCGCCGGTGTCGACGACCACGACGTCCTCCAGCCCGACGACGGCGACCAACCGCCCGCTCGCGGGAACGACGAGACCTGAGGCGTCGACCGACCGCACCAGCTCACGCTGTCCCACCACGGCCACCGGGTCTTCGTCGGACACGAGCGCGTGGAGGGAGCCGAAGTCGCCGATGTCGTCCCACGCGAAGGCACCCGGAACGACCGCCACCCGACCCGCAGCCGCGGCCGGCTCGGCGACGGCGTGGTCCACGGCGATCTTCGGCAGCGTCGGCCAGACTTGCGCCAGCGTCGAGGGATCGGCCGCGATGCCGCGCAGGGCCGCGGCGAAGGCCTGGTCCTGCTCAGCCAGGAGGTCGAGCAGGACGCCCGGCCGGGCGACGAACATCCCGGCGTTCCAGCGATAGCCGCCGGCGACATAGACCGCTGCGACCTCCACCGTCGGTTTCTCGACGAACTCCTCCACGACGTTCGCACCGGGCACGTCTTCGAGCGACTCCCCGACGCGGATGTAGCCGAAGCCGGTCGCCGGGTGCGTCGGCTCGATCCCGATCGTCACCAACCAGCCCTCGCGTGCTGCTGCGACCGCCGTCGCAGCAGCAGCGTGGAACGCCTCGGTCGCCGGGATGACGTGATCGGCGGCGAAGGAGCCCATCACCGCGTCGGGGTCACGCACCTCGAGCAGGGCTGCCGCGAGGCCGATCGCCGCCATCGAGTCACGCGCCGACGGCTCGGCGACCAACGAGTCTGCCGGGAGCTCCGGCAGCTGGCGAGCCACCTCGTCGCGGTGCGCCTCGCCGGTGATAACCAGCATCCGCTCCTCGACCAGCGGCGCGAGCCGGTCCCTGGTCGCCTGGATGAGGGTGCGACCCTCGCCGGTCAGGTCGTGCAGGAACTTCGGGGACCCCTGGCGCGACAGTGGCCACAGACGGGTGCCGGCACCTCCCGCGGGGATCACGGCCCAGAAGTGCTCGAGTTCGGTCGGCTCGCTCATGGCGCGAGACTAGGCCACGTTCCCCGCCCCCGACCCAGTCGGTCTCGTGGCGTCCAGGACGGCCTCTACGCTGGCTCGCGTGACCACCTTCCCGGCCGTCCTGGCCCGACAGCTCCGGGGGGACTCGGCCCGCCCCCTGATCACCTTCTACGACCATCGGACGCAGGAGCGCGTCGAGCTGTCGGTGACGACGTATGCCAACTGGGTGGCCAAGACCGCCGGGCTGCTCGTGGAGGAGGCCGACCTCGAGCGGGGCATGCGACTTCGCATCGACCTGCCGACGCACTGGCTCGGTCCGGTGTTCCTCGGAGCGGCGTGGACGGTGGGGCTCGTGGTGACCACCGACGACGACCCCGACGCCGTCGTGTGTGGCCCCGACTCACTGGCCCACTGGGCCGACCGGGCCGACGACATCCCCGTCCTTGCCTGCAGCCTGCTGCCTCTCGGCGTGCGGTTCGCCGAACCGCTGCCGCCGGGGGTGCGCGACGTCGGCGTCGAGGTGTGGTCCCAGCCCGACGCGTTCACCGCCTTCGACCCCCCGGCCGGCGACGACCTCGCGCTCGACGCGGACGGCGAGCAGTCCACGCAGCGAGAGCTGATGGAGGCGGCCGCCGCCGGGAGTCTTCTCACCGACGGCGGCCGTCTCTTCTCGGCGACGAACCCGGCTTCCCCACCGGGAGTCGTCACCTTCACCGAACCGCTCGCTCGGAGCGGCTCGCTGGTCCTCGTGCGGCACCTCGACCCCGAGCGGTCGCCGTCGACGTACGACGCAGAACGCGCCACGCACCGCTGCTGACCGATCGACCGGGCTCGGCCGCCAGCCGGGTCACCCGGCCAGGTCGTAGGCCCCCAGTCCCTCGCCGATGAACCGCGGTCGCGCGACCCCGGAGGTGGTCCCCGCATAGAGATAGAGGGCGCCCGTCGTGGCCTTGCGGACGAGGTAGTCGCCGGTGCCCTTGGCCTTGATGTCGCTGACGGGGATCACCCAGTCGAAGCGGGTCAGGTCTGCAGGCAGCCCTGCCCGTGACACCGAGCGGCCGGCCACCTCGCGACTGGGTGCGAGGCCGGTCCCGGTGCCGGCCCACACCGACAACCGACCGTTGGTTCCGGTTCCGAGCAGGTCCGGGAAGCCGTCACCGGTCACGTCACCCACCGCCGTGACTCCCGAGATGGTTCCCCAGCCGGAGCCGATCTGCGTGGGTGCGGCCAGCTGACCCGCGTTGTTGCCGCGATAGAGCCACAGGATGCCGTCGGTCGAGCGGCTGATGACGTCGCCGGCACCGTCACGGTCCCAGTCACCGGCATTGATGAGCAGGTCGGAGCCGGCGAACGAGACGCCGGTGTCGATCGGTGCACCGATCTCGTAGGTGCCCTTGTTGGCGACGACCATCAGGCTGTTGCCCTTGACCCCGACGAGGTCCGGCGCGGCGTCGCCGACGAGGTTGCCCGCCGAGCTGAGCGACCGGAGCGAGCGCACGTTGGCCGTCGGTCCGACCGCCGGCGAGAAGCTGCCGTCCCCGTGGCCGAAGTGGACGAACACCTTGCCCTTGCGGTCACGTCCGACCAGGTCGCCGCGACCGTCGCTGTTGAAGTCCGCGCCCCCGGTGACCTGGGTGTAGCGCGACCAGGGACCGGCCACCTTGGAGCGTGAGCCGAAGCCACCTGTCCCGGTGCCGGAGAAGAGCTGGAGGGAGCCCTTGACGTGACGGACCACGAGGTCGGCCGTCCCGTCGCCGTTCTGGTCACCGACGCCGATGAACTGGGCGTAGTTGCCCATCCCCTTGCCGAGCACCGTTCGCTTGAAGCCGCCCTTGGCCGTGCCACGCAGGGTGACCAGCCGGCCCTTGTGCCTGGCGACGAGGTCATTGCGGGCGTCACCGTCGAGGTCGCCGACAGCGGCCAGCAGCGTGTGGTCCCGAGTCATCTTGACGACCTTGGAGGTCGCCCCGAACTTGCCTTCCCCGCTGCCGGGACGGACGCGCAGCACCCCCTTCCTGCTGGTGGAGACGAGGTCGATCACACCGTCCCCCGTCACGTCGGGACTGACGAGCACCTCGGGCCGGTTCGACCAGCCCTTGGTCGACACGGCGGTCGCCTTGCTGAAGGCGGTCAGCCCGCCGGTCGGCAGGATGAGGCCCTGGCCGTCGCTGGCTCGCCGTACGACCAGGTCGGGATAGGCGGCGCCCACGAGGTTCGACTGCGGAGCCGGGTCGCCGATCTCCAGCGGCGGTGTGGGAGCCGGCGCTGTGGGAGCAGCCGATCCCGCATAGCTGCGGATGGTGCCGATCTTGGCGTAGAGGAACTTGCCCGGACATGCGGTGCTCCCGGCGTCGCGGTGGCCGCTGATCGCCGGGAAGGTGGACCGCCCGATCTTCTGCGACATCGAGGACGGCGAGACGCCGTTGATCCCGAGCTTCCAGGCGAACAACGCGCCATACGCGCGCAGCATGACGTCGGGTGCGGCCACCACCTCGAAGTTGCCGATCGCCGACATGGCGAAGGAGTACTCGTTGTAGCCCAGGGTGTGTGCCCCGACGACGTTCTTGTCGACACCGCCGTAGCGGCCTTCCCAGATGCGGCCGAAGCGGTCGACGAGGAAGTTGTAGCCGATGTCGCTCCAGCCTCGCGACTTCACGTGGTAGGCGTAGATGCTGCGCATGATGCCCGGCACCTGGGCCTCTGTGTAGTCGTTGGCGTTGACCGTGTGGTGGACGAAGCCGCCGTTGACCGAGCCGTAGCGCAGGCTCGACTTGTCGCGCATCGCCTCGTTGGCGCCCCACTGGGCCCGGGAGAAGATCGTCGGCATGGCAGCGGCCCTGGCCGACTGCAGCGAGATCGCCTCATCGGCGTTCTCGCCGGTCCGCTCGCCGAACTCCTCGTCGTAGGACGCGCCGGCCGAGGTGCCCGCCGCGGGGGCCACCTTCTCGGTGTCCTGTGCCGTCCCCGGCTCGATCACGGCGAGCTTGAGGTCCGCGGGGAGTGCGTCGCTCTCGGCGCCGTCCACGACTGCCTTGACCTGGACTGCATCGACGTCACCGATGATCAGCGGGTCGGTGCCGGGACGGGCGCCCTGCGCCTCGGCGCTCGCCGGGTCGGGACCGTGGTCGTCGTGGAACTCGACCGTGTCCCAGTCACCCCAGGTGGCGCCCTCGCGCGTTCGGACCAGGACCTCGAGACCGTCCTCGTCGACCTGTTCTCCGGCCGCCCAGGTGACACCGACCGCGCCATAGCCGGTGACCGGCTGCGGGCGGCTGGTCACACGGTCGGTCGACACGGTGCTCGGCTGGACCGTCGTGCCCGCCAGCGCACGGGCGCTGCCCGACTCGTCGGTCAGCGCGACCTCGGTCACCTCGGCCTCGACCGGGGTCGTCGGCACGGTCGCCGAGCTGAGAGCACCGGTCGGCGCGACGGGCGCTGTCCCGACGAGCTCGCTGCCGGCACTGCCGGAGACGATGTCGAGGGAGAGCACGGCGGCCGCCGGGGTGAGGACGGCGAGGACCACACCGAGAGCCAGGAACTGCTGGCAAGCGGTGACGAGACGAGCCTGAACAGGTTGCATGAGGGGCTACTCCAGTGCGCGGGGAAGGTCACACGAGTAGCAAGGTTCACATCAGTCACACGCGTTTCGCTAGACTTCGCGAGTAACTACAAGCATGTAATTTCCAGTCGACACGCCGACGCGCGCTCGATTTGTCAAGTTTTCTGGCTGAAACGTACCCGAGTCGGCGCGCAGTGACCCCCGAGATGGCGCGAAATACCCGCCGAGTCGGCGCGGGACGCACGCCGAGTCGGCGCGCGACGCGTGCCGAGTCGGCGCGGATGGCATGTCGAGTCGGCGCGGACCACGCCGACCCTCAGAAGATGATGCGGCGTCGCCGTAAGGCGAAGGTCTCCTTGGCCCGTTCGTATGCCGCCTGCAACCGCACCTCGGCATCCTGCTCGGCCCCGAAGACGTGCGTGTGGTCCAGCAGCTCGATCTCGTAGCCGTGCCGCTCGGTGAGCTGACGAAGGCGAGCGGCATCCAGGCTCCGATCCGCGGACGAAGAGTGCCACCTGCGGCCTTGGTATTCGACGCCGAACAGCAGCTCCGGCAGGCCGAGATCGACCCTGCGGACGACCACGCCATCGCGCTCGATCGGGATCTGGGTCGCGGGCCAGGGAAGGTCCGCAGCGTGCCATCGACGACGAGTGGCGGACTCGCCGAAGGACTCCGAACCCGCGTCCACGATCGGTGCGAGCTGGCGAAGCTGCACGACACCCCGCTGGCCCTTGAGCCTGCCCACTCCCCTGACCAGCTCCTCGACCTCGAACGCCCCGAGCCGCGCCACCGAGTCCATCCCTGCCAGGGCGACGTCCGGCAGCTGGAGCCGTCCGAGGTCGAGCGCGGTCCGCAACGGTGTCGTGGTCAGGACGCCATGCACCTCCATCAGGTCGTCCGAGTCCACCGCTCGCTCCCCACTCACGCAGAGTCCGTTGCGCAGTCGCCCTGCGTCACTGGGCCGGAAGAACGACACGCGAGGCAGCAACACGTCCTCGTTCGGGGCCAACGTCATGTCCGCACCCAACAGCCAGCCGGCGCACCGGTCGGTGACGAAGCAGCCGGCCGGCATCACCAAGGACAGACAGGCGGCACGCAGGAGCAGGTCGTCGCGTACGGCGCTGGACACGTACACCGAGCGCAGTGGGCGCCGCACGACGCGCGCCCGGAGCAGGTCCGGGAGCCGCCTGTCGACCCGCGCGGCGCGGGCCTGGTGAATGGTGAAGGGTTGGTCGGGCGGCAGGGGCCAGCCGGTGGGCAGTCTGTGTTCGGTCAACATCACCGAGTCATGCCCGCGATGGGCGGCGTGCTCACCTCATCGGGTCAGCCTGTGGACAGGCGCGCCGACTCGGCAGGTGCTCAGCGCCGACTCGGCAGGTGCTCCGCGCCGACTCGCTAGATGTCTGCGCCCAGGCCGTCGTCGGTCGAGCCCTTGGCGCCCTTGCCGTTGTCGTCGTCATCGTCGTCGTAGTGCAGGAACCGGATGCCCTCGTCGACGTCGCCGTCGTAGGCCAGCTTGCCGTGGTCGAGGATCAGGACCCGGCTGCAGAGGCTGCGGACCGAGCCGGGCGCGTGGGAGACGTAGAACATCGTCACGCCCGACTTCACGATCTCGTCCATGCGCTTGCGGCACTTGCGCTTGAAGGGCCGGTCGCCCACGGCCAGCGCCTCGTCGGCGATGAAGATGTCGGCGTCGACGTTGATCGCGACCGCGAAGCCGAGCCGGGCCTTCATGCCTGAGCTGTAGTAGGCGACCTCGGTGTCGAGGAACTTGCCGAGGTCGGCGAAGTCGACGATCTCGTCGAACTTCTTCTGCGTCTCCGCCTTGGACATGCCCAGGATCGCGGCGTTGAGATAGAGGTTGTCGCGGCCCGAGAGCTGCGGGTCGAAGCCGGCGCCCGTCGCGATCAGGCCCGCGATGCGTCCCCGCGTCAGCACCGACCCCGAGTCGGGACGCATGACGCCGCTGACGAGCTTGAGCAGGGTGGACTTGCCTGAGCCGTTGAGGCCCATCAGACCGATCGACTCCCCCTCCTGCACGGAGAAGGTCACGTCATCGACGGCGTTGAAGACGTCATGGGTCTTGCGGCCCGTGGCCTTGGCGATCGCAATCTGCTTCAGCGAGCGCTGGTAGGACATCGTGAACGACTTGGTGGCGTTGTCCACCTTGATCATGGTGGTCATCAGAGCCGCTCCGGGACGCGCGACTCGAGGCGCGCGAAGAGTCGCTGGGCCAGCACTACGCACACCATGGCGATTCCGGTCATGATCAGCCCACGGGTGAAGAGGTGATCGGGCAGGTGGACCGCCTCGGTGGCGCTGGGGTCCGTCGTCGTCCCCGTCCAGAAGCCACGTTGGATCAGCAGCACGGCCTCGGCCATGGGGTTGAAGAGGTAGTAGCTGGCGATCGGCTCACCGAACCGGTCCTGGACCATCGTGAACGGGTACATCATCGGGACGCTGAACGTGACGAACTGCGTCAGGGTCTGGGCCACCTTGCCGAAGTCGCGCATGAAGACGTTGGCCACACTGAAGACGAGGCCCAGCGAAAGCCCAAGCAGTGCCGTCAACAGGACTCCGAGGATCGCGGCGGCCAGACCGACGAGGTCGGGCCTCCAGCCCAGCAGGACGCACACGAACACCAGGATCAGGAGCATGGGCACGGTGTGCCAGGCCGCCACCAGCATCCGCGAGACCGGGAACATCTCGCGCGGCACCGGCAGCTTGGTGATCAGCGACCGGTTCTGGATCAGCGACTGGGTGCCACCGTTGAAGGTCTCGGTGAAGAAGTGCACGATGACCATGCCGGAGAAGAGGTGGACGGCGAAGTTCTCCATTTCGTCGCCGCCGCGCCCGATCATCACCTGGAACAGGAAGTAGAACAGGCAGAACCGGATGGCCGGCTGGATGTAGCTCCACACCCAGCCCAGCACCGTGCCCTGGTAGCGCGACTGGATCGTGTTGCGCACCAGCATCCGCAGCAGGTAGCGCCGGCGCACGACCTCGCGCAGGCCGGCACTGGAGGGAGCGACCAGGGGCAGCGCCTCCAGCTCCTCGGGGGTGCTGCGTCGGACCACTGTCGAGCCGGTCGATCCCTGCTGCTCGGCAGGCTCCGTCATCGAGGCTCGCTCGAGGTGTCCGACTCGTGCAGCCAGGGCTCGAACGTCTTCTCCCACGCCTCGGGCGAGGTGATCTCGGGCAGGGCCGCGCGGTACTGCTCGGCCAGGCGCGGCCACTCGCGGCTGAAGCGGCGGTGGATCTCGATCGTCCGCTTGAGCAGGTCGCGGTAGAGCTCGGGGTCACGCTTGTAGAGCGCAGCCGACGAACCGTCGTTCATCGACACGACCACCGAGTCATATTTCACGAGGTTGAACCACGCCGCGTCCATCGCCGGCAGCTCGGCCTCGGGGAACTCCCGAGACAGCGGCCGCAGCGGCCGCAGCTGGCGGATGGGAGCCAGTCCGGCGGCGACCAGGGTGCCGATCCGGCTCGGGATCTCGATGTCGCTCTTGCCCTTCTTCGGCGGCTTCTTGCGGCGCACCGGCGGGAAGTCCTCGCGGTCGGCGTGCAGCTGCGCGTCGCTGAACTGCTTGCGGAAGGCGTTGATCTCGCTGAGCTTCGTCGGCAGCTCGCTGTGCAGCGTCTGCGGACCCGCGAGGATGTCCTCGAGGGCGAGGTGGCGCAGCTCGGCGGTGGAGTACTGCAAGGACGCCAGGTGCTTGATCTGGTGGTTGAGGCTCTCGCGCACCATCCGTCCACCACGGGGGTATGGCGAGTGGAGCAGCGCCGCGATGAAGCGGTTGCGCTGGTGGAAGTAGGACTGCCAGTCGACGCCGTCGTTCTTGTCGGTCCACGGCACGTGCCACACGGCCGCACCGGGGAAGGTGACGGTCGGGAACCCGGCCTCCTTGGCGCGGAGGCCGAACTCGGAGTCGTCCCACTTGATGAACAGGGGCAGCGACAGTCCGATCTGCTCCAGCACGGGGCGCGGGATCAGGCACATGAACCAGCCGTTGAAGTCCACGTCGGCACGCTTGTGCATCCACCGGGACGAGCGCAGGTTGCGCGCCGCCAGGTCCCAGTCGCTGTAGCCGTCGAGGCGGGTCTGCCACCAGAAGCGCCACGGCTGGACGATCTCGCCGAAGGAGTGGAGGCGCGAGCGGGAGTAGATCGAGAACATGTGGCCACCGACGATGGTCGGCCGCTTCGCGAGGTCGCCGAACGTGACGGCGCGCACGACGCCCTCCGGCTCGCAGACCACGTCGTCGTCCATCATCAGGGCGTACGTCGCCGTACCCTTGCGCACCGATTCGAGCTGCCCGCGGGCATAGCCGCCCGAGCCGCCGAGGTTGCCCTGGACGATCACGCGCAACCGCTCGCCCAGGAGGTCCTCGGCCTCGCCGAAGAACTCCGACTCGGTGACCGGCTGGGAGCCCTGCTCCATCACGAAGACCGTGTCGAGATAGGGACGCAGGGTCTCGTCCTCACCCAGCTGGCCCAGCAGCTTGGCGCAGAAGTCGGGGCGGTTCATCGTGGTGATGCAGATGTCGACGCTGCCGTGCTCGGCCCGGTCCTGCGGCACCTGGGCGGTCCACTCGCCCGACTCCACGACCGCGTCCTCGTCACCGGCGACGACGTCGTACCAGTACCAGCCGCCGTCGACGAAAGGGATGAGCGTCAGGTCGAACTCGAAGGTCCCGGAGTCACCCTCGACGGTGCCGGAGTCGACCCGCTGGGAGTGACCCGCGGCCATCGACTTGTAGACGGTCACGCTGGCGCCGCGGCCCTTGAGCGTGACAGTCAGCCGGACCTTGTCCACGATGGTCCAGCGCCGCCAGTAGGAGGCGGGGAAGGCGTTGAAGTAGCTGCCGAAGGAGAGCTGCTGGCCCTGGGGGATGCGCAGGGCGGTCCGCGACAGGATCTGGTCGGGGTGCAGCTTGCGTCCGGTCGACGTCGACTGCCGGATCGCCGCGTTGTTGAGGTCCTTGGCGGCCTTGCTGCCGCCGACCTCGTGCCGGGAGGTGTCGAGCTTGGCCTCCTCGAGGTCGACGTAGAGCGCGAACACGTCGGTGTCCTTGTCGATCGGCAGGATCTGCCGCTGGAGCAGGCGCGTCACGGTCTCCGTGGTCTGCTGGCTCATTCGTCCACTCCTCCGCTCGTGAGCGGCACTCCGTCGGCGAAGTGCGGCTTGAGCTTGTTGTCGTACATCGACAGGGCGGACCCGATGGCCATGTGCATGTCGAGGTACTTGTAGGTGCCGAGACGGCCGCCGAAGAGGACCAGCGGCTCCTTCTTGGCCAGGTCGCGATACTTCAGCAGCTTCGCCCGGTCCTCGGCGGTGTTGATCGGGTAGTAGGGCTCGTCGTCGTCCTCGGCGAACCGCGAGTATTCGTGCACCACGATCGACTTGCCGGGCAGGTAGGTGCGCTCGGGGTGCAGGTGCTTGAACTCCAGCACCCGCGTCCACGGGACGTCCTGGTCGTTGGCGTTGACCACGCCGGTGCCCTGGTAGTCGTCGACGTCGACCGTCTCCTGCTCGAGGTCCACGGTCCGCCACGACAGCCGGCCCTCGCAGTTGTCGAAGTATTCGTCCACCGGGCCGGTGTAGACGACCGGCACCAAGCCCTTGAACTCGTCCTGGACGTCGAACCAGTCGGTGTCGACGCGGACCTCGATGTTGGGGTGGTCGGCCATCCGGGTCAGCCACGCGGTGTAGCCGTCGACGGGCAGGCCCTCGTAGGTGTCGTTGAAGTAGCGGTTGTCGAAGGTGTAGCGGACCGGGAGGCGCGTGATGATGTCGGCGCTCAGCTCCTTGGGGTCGGTCTGCCACTGCTTGGCGGTGTAGCCCTTGACGAAGGCCTCGTAGAGCGGTCGCCCGATCAGGCTGATCGCCTTCTCCTCGAGGTTGGTGGCGTCCTCGGTGGCGATCTCGCTGGACTGCTCGGCGATCAGCGCACGCGCCTCGTCGGGGGTGTGGGCCTTGCCGAAGAACTGGTTGATCAGCGCCAGGTTCATCGGGAACGAGTAGACCTGCCCCTGGTACTTCGCGAACACCCGGTGCTGGTAGTTGGTGAAGTCGGTGAACCGGTTGACGTAGTCCCAGACCCGCTTGTTGGAGGTGTGGAAGAGGTGGGTGCCGTACTTGTGCACCTCGATCCCCGTCTCCTCGTCGATCTCGCTGTAGGCGTTGCCACCGAGGTGGTAGCGACGCTCGATGACGAGGACCTTGAGGCCGAGCTCGGTGGCGCAGCGTTCGGCGACGGTGAGGCCGAAGAAACCTGAGCCGACGACGACGAGGTCGGGGCGGTCCTGGTCGGCGTGGTCAGCGTGGTCGGGTGAGCCCTGGGACAAGGGGATGACTCCTGTTGGGTCGAAGGCGAGCCGAGTCTAGCGAGGCGGAGCGGCCGAGCTCGTCAGGTGGCGCATCCCCCGCGCCGAGGCAATGGCACGGATCACGTTGCAGGCCTCCCCCGTCCGCCCCGCAGCGGGCTCAGGAGCACCACCACGAGCGCGATCAGCCAGGGCTTGAGCCGGACGAGGACGTTCTCGCCGTAGCGGAAGTGCACGACGAACAGGTTGCGGAACATGTAGAAGCCCTTCCAGCCAGCCAGGTCGTGCTGCTGGTTGAAGTCGAGCTGACGCACCAGGCGGGCGTCACGCACCGCCCAGATCCGATAGCCGGCACGCCGCGCGCGGATGGCGAAGTCGACGTCGTCGTAGAAGATGAAGAAGGAGGGGTCGGGGAAGCCGATCCGGGAGATCACCTCGCGGCGAACCATGAACCCCTCGAAGGCGACGTTCTCGATCTCGACCCGCTCGGGCAGGTCCTCGCGGGCGGCGTACGTCGAGTCGACGCTCGCCGTCTTGGGCCGGATCGCCAGCGGGTTGGCCAGGTCGAAGCGCACCGCGGCCTTCTCGACCAGGCCCCCTCGAGGTCCTCGCGGACCGCCATCAGGCACGCCTCGTCGGTGGCCATCAGCACAGCCAGGCAGGTGGGGTCGGGCACCACGTCGTCGTCCATCAACCAGATGCGGTCCCACCCAGCGTCGTACGCCGCCCGCATCCCCACGTGGAATCCGCCCGCTCCTCCGAGGTTGCTCTCGGTGGTCGTGACGTGGAGGGCCAGGTCGGTTCGCGCCGAGAGCACCTCGCGCGTGTGGTCGGTGCTGTGGTTGTCGACCACGATGACGGCGTCGGGCGGGTGGGTCTGGGCCGCGAGGCCGTCGAGCATGCGGGCCAGCAGGTCTGCCCGGTTGAAGGTCACGATGACCACCGCGACCGTCTCACTCAGCTCCGGACCGCTCATGCCAGGAACCTCTCGTGCCCGTCGAACTCCCCCGCCAGGCCGTCGGCCATCGCCCTGGCGCTGAGGCGCAGCCGGGCGAGGCTGGGGCGCGTGATGCTGTAGAACCACAGCGTCTTGACCACGAAGGCCAGGGCGTGGAGCGGACCCCGGTAGTCGCGCAGGTTGACCAGGTTGTTGCGGGCCATGCAGTAGTGCTTGAGGTCGCTGGGGCTGTGGTTGTAGGTGGTGCGGCCCCACATCATCGGCTTGCCGAGCTCCCCGACGCTCGGGTGCAGCACCACCGCGTCGGTGACCGTCGCGACTCGCGCCCCGGCCTCACGCGCCCGCCAGAGATATTCGACGTCGTCGCCCCAGATGAAGAACTCCTCGCGGGGCAGACCGATCCGGTCGACGAGCTCGGCTGTGACCAGCACGCCGTTGAAGGGGATGACGATGTCGCGGAGCACTCCCTCGACCGACCGGTCCCGGGCCTGCTGGAGGCTCTGGACGACCTTGGCCCGGCCGGGCAGCCTGATCGGGAAGACCAGCCGGTCGGGATCGGCCTCGTCCACCACCAGCGGTCCCCAGAAGTCGTAGTCGTGGGCCAGCAGGAGCTGGAGGCAGTCATGCTCCGGCAACCCGTCGTCGTCCATCAGCCACACGAGGTCGGCACCCCGGTCGATAGCCCAGGCGAGTCCGTCGTGGAACCCGCCTGCGCCACCCCGGTTCTGATCGAGGGTGCGAGCCAGCAACGGGGTCTCCCCCGTCGTCGGGGTCGCTGCGAGCCAGGCGCCGGTGCCGTCGGTGGAGGCGTTGTCGAGGACCAGCACCTCGTGGATCCCGGCCACCTCGCCGAGCCGTTCGAGCAGTCGCTGCAGCAGCGGAAGACGGTTGAAGGTCACCACGACCGCGATCGTGCGGCGGTCGGGGCGTCCGTCGTGGCCGTGGGTCACGGCGCCCACCCTAGGTCCACGACCGGCACCGGGTGATCAGCAGGCCGATCCCAGGTCGTCGGCCTGGTTGGCGGCGTAGCCCTCCTTGAGCGATCCGATCGAGCCGCCTGTGACCGACGGCGGCGGGACGGGCTCGCTGGTCGGCGTTGGATCGGGCGTCGGCGAGCCGTCACCTTCCGGCTCGGCCGGCGCCTGGGTTGCCAGGACGCTGGTCGGCTTCTCGCCCTCGGCGCGGTCGATCGCCGCAGCCACCATGGAGTGGACCACGTCGATGTCCGGGTCGGCGGTCACGACCTTGGGGGGCACCAGGCTGACGGTGCCGATCTTCTGCGACTTGGCCTTGACCGCCAGGTCGAGGAAGGTGTCGACCTCGCTCTGGGGGACGTTGGTCGAGATCATCTCGGACGAGGCGGCGGCTATCTCGGAGAAGTTGCTCAACGCATCCTGGGGGCTGATCTGCTGCAGCATCGCGTTCATGACGCACTTCTGGCGCGCCATCCGCGAATAGTCGTCCGAGCCGTCGCGCGCGCGGGCGAACCACAAGGTGTCCATGCCGTTGAGCTTGCGGGTGCCCGGCTCGATGAAGCGATAGAAGTCGTCGTGCGGCAGGCCGACCGGGATCGGGTCGCGGACGGTCAGGGTGACGCCACCGACCGCGTCCACGAGACTGCGGAAGCCGGCGAGGTTGACCATGGACCAGTAGTTGATCTCCAGCCCCGTGATGCCCTCGACCGCCATCTCGGTGGCGTCGACGCCCGGGGTCTTGGACCCCTTGAACAGCTCAGGGTGGTCCTGGGCCCAGGTCGAGACCCCGTTGAGATAGCAGTCGGGGCAGTTGAAGCCGTTCGGGAACTTCTTGGCCATGACCGACCCCTCGGCGAACGGGAAGTTGGCCATGTTGCGCGGCAGCCCGACGAGGACTGTCTTCCCGGTCCGGGCGTCGATGCTGGCGACCGTCAGGGAGTCGGGCCGCAGGCCCCAGCGCCCAGCCCCGGAGTCGCCGCCGAGGAGCAACACGTTGAACCGGCCGTCGGAGGCCCCGACGACCTCACCGTCCCCGAACATCGTGATCATGAACTGGCGTTGCACCCCCACCATGTGGGCGCCGAACAGCAGCGTGCCTGCGACCGAGAAGCACAGCAGGCCGTTGACCCCCACCACGGCCAGGCGCTGCCGCTGGTGCAGTCCCATCGGCTGTCCCAGTCGCCACGCGTCCAGGAACAGCAGGGCCCAACCGACGGCCAGGGCCATCAGCAGCAGGCGAAGCAGCCCGAGCAGCGCCGTGTTGGACACCGCCCAGAACGCGAAGCCGTGGAAGAACCAGGAGACCCCCATCGAGACGAGGGTGAGAACGAGCAGACCGATCCAGACGCGCATCGCGATCCGGCCGACCCGGCGGTTGCCCGCCACCAGCTGTGCCGAACCCGGGACGAGCACGGTCATGACCATCAGCGCGACGGCGCGACGGAAGCGAACTCGTTGGGCGCGGTCGAGGGTGGTGAACCTCGTGACCGGCGACCCGGGCGGGAGCCCTGGTGTCGAGCTGGGCGGCATCGGGGGTGCCTCTCTTGCTGGGGGAAGTCAGCCCGACCAGTATCACCAGTCACACCCGTCACACGCTGGTGCGACGCGCCGCTATTCGCGCCCCTGGTCGATCTCCATCTTGCGCGCGAGCCGGTGAGCGCGCCGGATCTGGGCCTCCCGCTCTCGGCGGACCTCGGTGGGTGTCTCGGTGATCAGCTCCGGCACCTGCCGTGACGAACCGTCGTCGTCCACGGCGACGAAGACGAAATAGGCACTCGCGACGTGGACCGGCTCGTCGGTGGCGTTGCCGAACGGCTGCGCCTCGACCCGGACCCCGATCTCCATGGAGGAACGACCCGCCCAGTTGACCTGCGCGTAGGTCTTGACGATGTCACCGACGTGCACCGGGCGCAGGAAGCTCATCTCGTCCATCGCCGCCGTGACCGCGGGGCCGTCGCTGTGCCGGAAGGCCACGGCCCCTGCCGTGGAGTCGGCCAGCTTCATGATCTCGCCACCGTGGACGTTGCCGAGGATGTTGGCGTGCGCCGATCCGACCGCGATCGCGAGCGAGACCCGGGAGAAGGACACCGGACGCGGGGTGAGCGCTGCACTCATGGCCGCACGGTAGCGTCACGGCCATGGCAGATCGTCCCAAGGGGCCGGGCGGCCCCGACGAGGGAACCCCGGAATACAACTGGCTCTACGGCTCGGGCGGATCCTCCTCCGACGACGCCACCCGGATGGTGCCGACCCAGAACGGCCCCGAGGAGACGCGGGTCATGCCCGCCCAGCCCGCAGCTCCCTCGTCGCCGCGCCGACCGCGTAGCCAGCAGCGGCCGGCTCCGAGCGCACCCCCAGCGGCTCCCCCGCGAGGTCACGGTCGCGGCGGTTGCCGCGGTTCCGCTTCGGCATCATCAAGCTGGTGCTGCTCGCGTGGGTGGTCTTCATGGTGGCCGTGCCGCTGTGGGCATGGTCGAAGGTCGACAAAGTGGACGCGATGCCCCCCGGGGAGCGCCCCGGCGACCAGCCCGGCAACACCTACCTCATTGTCGGCTCCGACTCTCGCGACGACCTCTCGCAAGCCGAGCGCAAGCAGCTCGGCACCGGCGGGGCGGTGGGTCAGCGCACCGACACGATCATGCTGCTCCACACCGGTTCCGGGCCCAACCTGCTGATGTCCATTCCCCGCGACTCGATCGTCGAGATCCCTGAACACGGCACCACCAAGGTCAACGCGGCCTACGCCTTCGGCGGCGCCAAGCTTCTGATCAAGACCTTGGAGAACGAGACCGGGATCCGCATCGACGACTACATCGAAGTGGGCTTCGGCGGCTTCGTCGGCATGGTCGACGCCGTCGGCGGGGTGGAGATCTGCCCCAAGGCGGCCATGGAGGACCCCTTGGCCAACCTCGACGTACCTAAGGGCTGCCAGGAGGCCGATGGCCAGACGGCGCTCGGCTATGCCCGATCGCGCAAGACCTACTCCCAGCTCGGCGACATCGACCGGGCCCGCGCCCAGCGCGAGGTCGTCTCGGCCATCGGCAGCAAGGCACTGTCACCCTGGACGTTCGTCAACCCGGTCCGCTACTTCCGGTTGAGCAGTTCATCCGCAGAGTCGTTCTCGGTCAGCGAGGGCACGAGCCCGATCTCGCTGGGTCGGTTCGCGTTTGCCATGACGCGCGTCGACGGGGAGAACGGGTTGACGTGCGGCGTCCCGATCAGGGACACGGCCGTCAACTGGGACGAGGAGCGGTCCGAGGCCCTCTTCGCCCTCATCCGGGACGACGACACCGCCTCGATCCCCGACCGCCTGTGCACCCCTAGCGGCCTGCCCAAGTGAACTTCGAGACGCTGGTCGTCGAGACCGACGCCGACGGCGTGACCCTGCTGACCCTGTCGCGGCCCGAAGCACTGAACGCCTTCTCGGTGACGATGGCCTACGAGCTCGAGAGCTTCTTCCACTACGCCGCACACGACGACGCGATCAGGGCGATCGTCGTGACCGGTGCGGGCCGGGCGTTCTGCGCCGGGATGGACCTCTCGGCGGACGGCAACGTCTTCGGCCTCGACGAGTCACTCTCCCCGGCCCCAGAGGAACTGCGTCGCCACCTGGCCGAGGAGCCCTACCAGTCCGGGGTGCGCGACACCGGCGGCAAGGTCGCGCTCGCGATCCACGCCTGCCCCAAGCCGGTCATCGCTGCGATCAACGGCGCCGCCGTCGGCGTCGGCGCCACGATGACGGTCGCGATGGACCTTCGACTGGCGTCGACCAAGGCCCGTATCGGTTTCGTCTTCGGGCGCCTCGGCATCGTTCCGGAGGCGTGCTCGACGTGGTTCCTGCCGCGGATCGTCGGCACCCAGCAAGCGCTGGAGTGGCTCTACTCGGCTGACATCCTCACGCCCGAGGCCGCCCTCGAGGGCCGGCTGGTGCGTTCGGTCCATGAGCCCGAGGAACTGGTGCCGGCAGCCCTCGAGCTGGCCCGATCCTTCGTGGTCGGCCGCTCATCGGCAGCACTCGCCCTGACCAAGCAGCTGATCCATGCCGGGACGGCCGCACCACACCCGCTGGACGCCCACGTCGCCGAGTCGATCGCGATGCACTACACGTCGATCAACGACGGCAAGGAAGGTGTCGCCGCGATGCGCGAGAAGCGCTCGCCCTCCTTCACCGGCCGCGCCTCGCAGCTGCCACGGATCTTCTAGACCGCTCCTCGGGGTCGAGTCCCCCGGATGACCTCTTGATCCGGCCGTGGCTTCGTGCCTACTATCGCGATATATCGCAATAGTTCGACGATATGTCGACCGAACCTTCAGGAGACCGGCATGGGACGCAACAACACCCCGTGGGAGCAACGCTTCCAGCAGCATGGCAACTGGCAGAGCAGCTGGGCGGGCTGGGAGGGCGGCCAGCGTGGGCGCCGTCACGGTGGCGGAGGGCCCGGCGGCCCGCCGCCGTGGGTGCAGGGCCTGATCGGGTGGGCAGTCCCTGGCGCGACCAGCGAGGGCCCGGGGCCGCGGGCCCGGCGCGGTGACGTCCGCCTGGCGATCCTGTCGGTCCTCGGTGGCGCCGCTCAACGCGAGGAGCCCTTGAACGGCTACCAGGTGATCCAGCAGATCGCCGAGCGCAGCGAGGGCGCGTGGCGTCCGAGCCCCGGGTCGGTCTATCCCACGATCCAGCAGCTCCAGGACGAGGGGCTCGTCGAGGCTGACGACGATCGGGGCCGCAAGACACTGAGGCTCACCGACGACGGCACGGCGTACGTCGCCGACAACTCGCGCGAGCTGGAGGCGATCTGGGCTCCCTTCGCACGCGCCACCGCGCGGGCCACGACCGGCACCTCCGGCGACCTCAAGTCCGAGATCGGGCAGATGATGAGCGCCGTGTGGCAGATCGTGACGCAGGGCTCGGACCTGCAGCGTCAAGCCGCGATCGGCGTCCTTGTCGACACCCGCAAGGCGCTGTACGGGATCTTGGCGGACGGCGCCCGGCCCAAGGAACGTGACGCGGAGATCGACGACGGAGACCTGTGATGGACCCTCGCATCGGCAACGCTGAGCGGGAGACTGCGACGGGACTCCTCGGGGAGCACTACGCCGCGGGCCGTCTCGACCACGAGGAGTACGACGAGCGGTTGGATGCCATCTGGTCAGCGCGCACGGCCGCCGACCTGGAACAGCTGTTCTGGGACCTCCCGCGGCCTGTCTCCGCCTCGCCCGCCCGAACGACTCGGACCCCGCGACGTCGCGGTCCGGGCGTCTCTCCGCTCCTGCTCGTCGCGGTCGTCGTCGCGTTCGCCGTGGTCCTCGAGGCGCCCTGGCTCGTGCTCGTCGGGGCGGCCTGGCTCTTCCTCGCCCGGCCCGGTCGTGCACGCGCGCACGCCTGGCACGGCGGACGCGGTCACGGCTGTCGCTGACCGGGACTAGGCAGTCAGACCGGCAGCCTCGGCGCGGGCCGGCTGGGCGAGATAGCCGCGGCGTACACCCCACAGCACTGCTTGCGTGCGCGAGGTGACCCCCATCTTGCGATAGGCGCTGCGGATGTAGGACTTCACCGAGTTGATGCTGATGCACCCCTGCTCGGCGATGGACTGGTTGTCATAACCCTGGGTGATCATCGCGATCACCTGCGCCTCCCGGGGAGTCAACGCTTCCACCATGCGGGGAGCGCTGGCAGGGCGACGCTCGTCACCGAGGTCCACCACAGGCCGACCGTGGTGGATCGACTCGAGGGCGGCCACCAACCGGGCTGCGGGCAGCTGCTTGGACAGCACGCCGCTCGCTCCGTTGCCGAGGGCCATCTCGACCAGGTCGGGCCGCGCGTTCCACGTCCAGGTGACCAGCTGACCGTCGTGGACCACGACGGGCGCATTGGCGACAGGAGGGGCTTCGGCGCCTGCGAAGGTGTCGTGCAGGGTCACGTCGGCCCCAGACGCCGGCTGGCCCCCGGGAGATGCGAGCAGCTCGATGCGGTGCGCGTACGGCGCCAGCATCACCGCCAGCCCGGCGGTGGCCAGCTCGGACTCGTGGGCAGTCGTGACGCGGAGGGCGCGACGTCGGTGGGGGATCGCAGTCATGGCCACCCCGTACCCCTCCGGGTGTGATGCATGCGGCGACGGTGAAGATCAGATTTGTGACTGGACCCCGGCCAGCAGCTGACGCGCCATCACGATCCGCTGGACCTGGTTGGTGCCCTCGTAGATCTGGGTGATCTTGGCGTCGCGCATCATCCGCTCGACGGGGTAGTCGCGGGTGTAGCCGTAGCCACCGAGCACCTGCACGGCGTTGACGGTCACCTCCATCGCGACGTCGGAGGCGAAGCACTTGGCGGCCGCGCCGAAGAAGGTCAGGTCCTTGTCGCCGCGCTCGGACCGGCCGGCGGCGGCATAGGTCATCTGGCGCGCGGCCTCGACCTTCATGCCCATGTCGGCCAGCATGAACTGCAGGCCCTGGAAGTCGGCGATCGACTTCCCGAACTGCTGGCGCTCCTTGGCATAGCCCAACGCATAGTCCAGCGCGCCCTGCGCGACCCCCACAGCCTGGGCCGCGATCGTGACGCGGGTGTGGTCGAGAGTCTGCATCGCGGTCGCGAAACCACTGCCGACCTCGCCGATGCGCCGGTCGTCACTGATCCTGACCTTGTCGAGATAGACCTCGCGCGTCGGCGAGCCCTTGATGCCCAGCTTCTTCTCCGGCGCGCCGAAGGAGACGCCCTCGTCCGACTTCTCCACCACGAAGGCAGAGATCCCGCCCCGGGTCTTCTTCTCGGGGTCGGTCACGGCCATGACGGTGTAGAACTCCGACTCGCCGGCATTGGTGATCCAGCGCTTGACGCCGTCCAGCACCCAGTCGTCGCCGTCGCGCACGGCACGGGTCTTCATGCCACCGGCGTCCGAGCCGGCGTCCGGCTCGGAGAGGCAGTAGGAGAAGCCACCCTCACCGCGTGCCAGCGCGCCGAGATACTTGGTCTTGAGCTCCTCGGACCCAGCGATCTGCACCGGCAGCGAGCCGAGCTTGTTGACCGCCGGGATCAGGCTCGAGCTCACGCACGCACGAGCCACCTCCTCGATCACGATGACGGTGGCGAGGGCGTCGGCACCTGCGCCGCCGTACTGCTCGGGCACGTGGGGGGCGTGGAAGTCTGCGGCCAGCAGGGCGTCAGCCGCTTCCTGCGGATAGCGGGCCTCCTCGTCCACCGCTGCCGCATGAGGTGCGACCTTCGCGTCGCAGATCGCGCGCACCGCTTCGCGGATCGCCTGGTGCTCCTCGGGCAGGGAGTAGAAGTCGCTCATGGCGCTGATCCTACTCGTGGGTAACCCCGGTGACGCATCGTGGTTTCTCCGACGACCCGCTGTCCACACGCGTGGTGCCGAGCTGGGTCAGTGTCTCCTCCATCACCCACTGCACGTCGAGGGTGTCGGCGAGCGGCATCGTGGGTGACTCGGTGAGACCCGCGGTCAGGCAGCGCGTGACCTCGTCGATCTCGTGGACGTAGCCGCGGCCACGCACCGGGCACTCGAGCATCTCCGCGCCTCCGCCGTTGCGACGCACGACCAGCTGGGTCGGGTGGTGGAAGCGCGGGGCGATCTCGATCGAGCCCCCGGTGCCCCACAGCACCGCGCGGCCGGGCGACTCGGTGGACAGCGCGAAGACCAGGGACGCGGCGCGCCCGTCGGCGTAGTGCAGCGTGACAACGGCGCTGGCGTCAGCCCCGTTGGGGTAGAGGCTCCCGCTGGCGACGACCTTGTCGGGGGTGCCGAGGAAGTGCTGGGCCATGGAGATCGGGTAGACCCCGAGGTCCAGGGTCGCGCCGCCGCCGAGCTCGATCGCGAACAGCCGCGACGCCGGGTCGTAGGCCCGATACGCACCGAGGTCGGCCTGGAGGGCGAACGGATCGCCGATCGCTCCCTCCGCGACGAGCCGCCTGGCCTCGACCACGGCCGGCTGGAAGCGAGTCCACATCGCCTCCATGCAGAAGACCCCTCGCGAGCGAGCGAGCTCGACCACCTCGCGGGTGTGGGCCAAGGACGCGGTGAAGGCCTTCTCCACCACGACGGCCTTGCCGGCCTCGATGGCCGCCATCGCCAACGCGTGGTGCTGGGCGTGCGGGGTGGCGACGTAGACGACGTCGACGTCCGAGCGCAGCAGGTCGTCGATGGTGCCGACGTCCGCGATCTCGTATGGCGCGGCGAACTCGCGGGCCCGATCGGGCGTCCGGCTGCCGATCCTCACGACCTCCGCCCCGTCGGCAAGCGCGAAGTCGGGGAGGATCGCCGCGGCCATCGACCCGGTGCCGGCGATGCCCCATCGCGTGGTCATGGGCCCGAGCCTAGGTGGGACCGTCACGTGCTGCCACCGTCGCCGGGGGCGCCCAGGCGGCCCGGTTGATCGGCGCGCGAGCGCGGAGGACAGTGGTCCCATGACACTTCAGGGAACCTACGAGCCCAGCCCCAGCGAATGGGTGCGCAACCACGTCGAGGAGTACGAGGCCTCCGGCGGCACCGCCGACATCAAGGTGATGGGGCGTCCGATCGTGGTGATCACCTCACGCGGCGCGAAGTCGGGCCTGCTGCGCAAGAACCCGGTCATGCGGATCGAGCACGACGGCGTCTACGTCGCCGTCGCCTCCAAGGGCGGCGACACCGACAACCCGTCCTGGTATGCCAACTTCAAGGCCAACCCGGTCGTCGACCTGCAGGACGGTCCGACGCCGCTGCCCTATCGTGCACGGGAGGTCACCGGCGACGAGCGCGCGCAGTGGTGGGAGCGAGCCGTGGAGGCCTTCCCGCAATACGCCGAGTACGCCAAGGCGACCGACCGCGAGATCCCGGTCTTCGTCCTCGAGCCGGTCGCCGAGTGAGCGCCGACTGGCAGGACCCAGCAGCGGTCGACCTGATGCTCGACGACCTCGACACGTGGGCGATCGTCGGGCTGTCGGGCGACCCCGGCAGGACCGCGTTCTCGATCGCGAGCCTCCTCCAGTCACGGGGGAAGCGGATCGTCCCCATCCACCCGTCCGCGCCGACCGTCCTTGGCGAGCAGGGCTATGCCAGCCTGTCCGAGGTGCCGTTCCCGATCGACGTCGTCGATGTGTTCCGGCGCTCGGAGTCGGCCGGTGAGTTCGCCGACCAGGCCGTCGAGGTGGGCGCCAAGTCCGTGTGGTTCCAGCTCGGGGTGATCGACGAGGATGCCTTCCAGCGGACCCGCGCCGCGGGCGTGCCGATGGTGATGGACACCTGCCCCGCCATCGAGTGGCGCAAGCGGAGCGCGTGAAGGTCTCGCCCGGCCCCGGGCTCCCCGAGGGGCTGGAGATCCCCGACTCCAGCCTCGTCGAGCGGTTCTCCCGCTCCCCCGGCCCTGGCGGCCAGTCGGTCAACACCAGTGACAGCCGGGTCGAGCTGGAGCTCGACCTCCGGTCCCTGTCCTGCCTGTCCACGGCCCAGCGTGCCCGCGCCCTCAAGCGCTGGCCCGGCGGTGTGATCGTGATCAGCGCCTCCGAGCACCGATCCCAGCACCGCAACCGCACCGCCGCACGCGAGCGGCTGGCCGACCTGCTCCGCTCCGCCCTGGCTCCACCACCGCCCCCGCGCAGGCCCACCCGGCCGACCCGGGGATCGAAGGAGCGGCGGCTGCGCGCGAAGAAGGAGCGTGGTCAGACCAAGGCGCTGCGCGGGCGGGTCAACGACTGATCTAGAAGCCCGTACGCCGCGTGCCGGTCGAGGAGTCGCGGACCACCTGCCCCTTGGCACGTGCCGTCTCCACCAGTGCGGCCTCGAACTCGACCAGCCGCTGTCGCAGCGCCTCGTCGGACGTGCCCAGGATGCGTGCGGCCAGGATGCCTGCGTTGCGGGCGTTGCCGATCGCGACCGTGGCCACGGGGATCCCGGCCGGCATCTGCACGATCGACAGGAGCGAGTCGAGCCCGTCGAGATACTTCAGGGGCACGGGCACGCCGATCACCGGGAGCGGGGTGACCGACGCCAGCATGCCGGGCAGCGCCGCAGCGCCACCGGCGCCGGCGATGAGGACCCGCAGTCCGCGCTCGTGCGCCTGCTTGCCGTAGTCGAGCATCTGCTGGGGCATGCGGTGCGCCGACTGGACGTCGGCCTCCCAGGTGATGCCGAACTCGTCGAGCACCTCGCCGGCGGCCTGCATCACCGGCCAGTCGGAGTCCGAACCCATCACGATCCCCACCCGGGGCGTCGCCTGCTCACTCACGTGCCGTCACTCACTTTCGTTGCCGAGGTCGCCCCGGAACCACGCGGCGGCGTGCCGCGCGCGCTCGAGACAGTCGTCGAGGTCGTCACCGTAGGCGTTGACGTGGCCGACCTTGCGGCCCGGTCGCAGGTCCTTGCCGTAGAGGTGCACCCGCAGCCCGGGGTCGCGGGCCATCGCGTGGGGGAAGCCGTCATAGAGGCGGCCGCTGTCGGTGGGCCCGCCCAGGATGTTCACCATCACCGTCCAGCGAGCCCGCGGGGCGGGTGAGCCCAACGGGAGGTCCATGACGGCGCGGAGATGATTCTCGAACTGGGACGTCACGGCGCCGTCCTGGCTCCAGTGGCCGGTGTTGTGGGGGCGCATCGCCAGCTCGTTGACCAGGATCCGGCCGTCGACGGTCTCGAAGAGCTCGACGGCGAGGATGCCCGTGACGTCGAGCGCACCCGCGACGCGCAGGGCGATCTGCTGCGCCTCGCCGGCCAGGGCGGGCGAGAGGTCCGGAGCCGGCGCCACGACCTCGTGACAGATGCCGTCCAGCTGGGTCGAGGCGACCACCGGATAGGCCGCTGCCTGGCCAGACGGTGACCGAGCGACCAGGGCCGACAGCTCGCGGCGGAAGTCGACGAGCTCCTCGGCCAGGATCTGGACCCCGGCTGCGGCGGCCGCCTCGAACGCCGCGCTCGCGGCGTCGAGGTCTCGGATGATCCAGACCCCCTTGCCGTCATAGCCGCCTCGGGTCGTCTTGAGCACGCACGGAAGCCCGAAGGCCTCGACGTCGGCCAGGTCGGCGACGACCGCGTTGCGGGGGCACGGCACGTCGAGCTCGGCCAGCCGGCGCCGCATCACGGCCTTGTCCTGCGCGTGCACGAGGGCGTCCGGCCCGGGGCGTACGGCGATGCCGTCGGCCGCCAGCGCATGGAGGTGCTCGGTCGGCACGTGTTCGTGGTCGAAGGTGACCACCGGGCAGTCGCGGGTCACCGCGCGCAGCGTGGCCAGGTCGGTGTAGTCGCCCACCAGCTGGTCGGGGATCACCTGGGCTGCGGAGACACCCGGCGCCTCGGCGAGCAGTCGCAGCGGCAGTCCCAGCGCGATCGCGGGCTGCGCCATCATCCGGGCGAGCTGTCCGCCACCGATCACGGCAAGGGTGGGGGCACGCTCGGACACGCACGGCACCCTATGCCAGGGCGACCCCTCGGCGGCTACCGCGTCGAGCCGGTGGCTGCGGTCGAGTCCGCCTCGAACCGCAGGCCGACTCCACGCACCGTCGTGATCAGCACGGGGCAGCGCGGATCGTCCCCGAGCTTGCGCCGCAACCAACCCAGGTGGACGTCGATGGTCTTGGAGGACGACCAGAAGGTGGTCTCCCAGACCTCGAGCATCAGCTCGGAGCGCGACACGATGGCACCCGCACGCACCATGAGCACCCGGAGGAGATCGAACTCCTTGCGTGAGAGCTCCAGCTCTCGATCCCCCCGCCACGCCCGTCGTGCCTGCGGGTCCAAGACAACATCCTGAACAGACAGCACGAGCACAACGTAGGGATCCCGGGCGGCCGTGACGACCGATCGTGCGAACTTCGCTGCACTGGTCCAGTCCAGTCGACCTCTCAGCGCCGGCGGACGGCCACCGGCTCGACGAGGCCGAACCCGCGCACCGGCCTGGCGGGGAGCCGACGCCACTCGAACTCGTCGGACGGCAGGAGGTCGGCGGTCGTCTGGTCGATGATGAGCCGGTTTCGCCGAGCCACGGTCGTCAACCGCGCCGCCATGTTCACCGGCGGGCCGAACACGTCGCCGAGCCGCGGGACCACCGCACCCGAGGCGAGACCGACCCGGACGTCGGGCATCCGCGCGTCCCGGCCAATGACGTTGATGATCCCCTCGGCGACCGCGATCGCCGCGGTCGGATCACTGATCACGAACAGCACCGAGTCACCCAGGCTCTTGATGATCCGGCCACCGTGGACCGAGACCACGTCGTGGCACCGCGCCTCGAACTTCTCCACGAGGTCGCCGAGCTCGTCCCGGTCGATCTGGTTGGACAACGCGGTGAAGGACACCAGGTCGGCGAAGCCGACCGTCACGTCGACGGTGTGGAGGTCCTCGCGCTCAGCGCCCATGGCCTCCATCCGCGCCACCGCTGCCGCGAGGTGTCGCCGCCACGCATAGACCAGCATCTCCTCGAAGGGTCCGCTCATCTCCTCGATCAGCCGCAACGCAGACCCGACCCGCGAGCCGGTCGCGTCCTCACCGGCCTCCAGCTCCTCCACCCTGCCGGCGAGCGTCGCGACCTCCCAGTCGGCCAGGCGCGACATCGTCTGCCCGATCCCCCGCGTCATGTTGACGGCCATGTCGAACTCGATCACCCCGGAGTCGACGAGTGTCATGAGGGTCGAGACGGCGGTGGCGTCCGACTCCCCGAACGCCCGCTCGGTCGCCATCTCGGGGAACCCCAGGGCTCGCCACAACCGGCGCACCTGGTCGATCGTCACGCCGGTCTCGGCGGCGACGTCGAGCGCCGTCAGGGTCGGCTGCTCCCGCAGGACCGCCTGGTCGAGGCGCTCGGGGACCGACCCCGGCTCGTCTGCGGCCGACGAGGTCGGACGACGACGCTCACGCGCCATGACGATGCCTGCTCCGTAGTGCCACGGGCCCGATCATGTCACTGCTGGGGACGCACGTGAACGACGTCGCCGGCACCCACGGTGAAGGTGCCCTCGGGACCGGCCACCACCAGTGCACCGCGGTCGTCCACGTCGAGCACCTCGCCCCGACGGACCTGGTCGCCGGGCAGGTGGACCTCGACCTGCCGTCCGATGGTGGAGCACACGTCGGCATACGCCGAGCGCAGTGCCGCTGTGTCACCGATGAGTCCCTGGAGGCCGTGCAGAGAGCCCAGGACCGTCCCGAGCAGGTCGGTCCGGTCCACGGGCTCGCCCGTCTCCAGCTCGACCGACGTGGCCAGCGCGACCGGCAGCTCATCGATGGACTGGGAGACGTTGATCCCGATGCCCACCACCGCGGCCGGGCCGGTCGGGGTGTCGATCCGCTCGACCAGGATCCCGGCGATCTTGCGTTCCTCGACCAGCACGTCGTTGGGCCACTTCAGGGCGATCTCGGGCAGCCGGTCGGCGAGCGCGGCCTGGACGGCATAGCCGGTGAGCAGCGACAGCCACGGCCAGTCCGCAGCAGGCGCGTCGGGGCGCAGCAGCACGGACAACGTCAGCGAGGTCCGCGGCGGGGTCTCCCACACGCGGTCCAGGCGGCCGCGCCCGGATGTCTGGTGCTCGGTGACGACGACGAGGCCGTCGGGCTCGCCGGCCCGGGCCCGGTCGGCGACGGCGGCGTTGGTCGAGGGCGTGGCCTCGGTGATCTCCACCCGCCAGCCGTGCGGAACGGCGAGGCGGACGGGATCGAGGGCTGGGCGAGGTGAGGGCGTGGAGGTCATGGGCACTAGATTGACCGACGCAGACGAGATGGAGGAACTCCAGTGAGCGCACAGGTTCAGCCCGGCGAGGGCACGGACGTCCCGGCGGACATCGACATCCACACGACCGCGGGCAAGCTCGCCGACCTCGAGCGTCGCCTCGACGAGGCCGTGCACGCCGGGTCGGCCAAGGCGATCGAGAAGCAGCACGCGAAGGGTCGCAAGACTGCCCGCGAGCGGATCGAGATGCTCTTCGACGAGGGGTCGTTCGTCGAGCTCGACGAGCTCGCCCGACACCGTTCCGTGGCGTTCGGCCTGGACAAGAAGCGCCCCTACGGCGACGGCGTGGTCACCGGCTACGGCACCGTGGACGGCCGGCAGGTCTGCGTCTTCTCCCAGGACTTCACCGTCTTCGGCGGCTCGCTCGGCGAGGTCTATGGCGAGAAGATCACCAAGGTGATGGACCTCGCGATCAAGACCGGCTGCCCGATCATCGGCATCAACGAGGGCGCCGGAGCCCGCATCCAGGAGGGCGTCGTCTCCCTCGGCCTGTATGGCGAGATCTTCCGCCGCAACGTGCACGCCTCCGGCGTGATCCCGCAGATCAGCATGATCATGGGCAACTGCGCCGGTGGGCACGTCTACTCCCCCGCGGTCACCGACTTCACGATCATGGTCGACCAGACCTCGGCGATGTTCATCACCGGCCCCGACGTGATCAAGACCGTCACCGGCGAGGACGTCACGATCGAGGAGCTGGGCGGCGCCCGGACGCACAACACCAAGTCGGGCAACGCCCACTACATGGCCTCCGACGAGGAGGACGCGATCGAATACGTCAAGGCGCTGCTGTCCTACCTGCCGCAGAACAACCTCGACGAGCCGCAGGTCTATGACGAGGACATCGACCTCGGCCTCAGCGACACCGACAAGGCGCTCGACACCCTCATCCCGGACGGCGCCAACCAGCCCTACGACATGCACACCGTGATCGAGGCGGTGCTCGACGACGAGGAGTTCCTCGAGGTCCAGCCGCTCTTCGCGCCCAACATCATCATCGGCTACGGCCGGGTCGAGGGCCGCCCGGTCGGGATCGTGGCCAACCAGCCGATGCAGTTCGCCGGCACGCTCGACATCGACGCGAGCGAGAAGGCTGCGCGCTTCGTCCGCACCTGTGACGCCTTCAACGTCCCCGTCCTGACCTTCGTCGACGTGCCTGGCTTCCTGCCCGGCACCGACCAGGAGTACAGCGGCATCATCCGTCGCGGCGCCAAGCTCATCTACGCCTACGCCGAGGCCACCGTCCCGCTCGTCACGGTCATCACCCGCAAGGCCTACGGCGGCGCCTACGACGTCATGGGGTCCAAGCACCTCGGCGCCGACATCAACGTCGCCTGGCCGACCGCCCAGATCGCGGTCATGGGTGCTCAGGGCGCGGTCAACATCCTCTATCGCAACGAGATCGCCGAGGCGACCGAGGCGGGCAACGTCGAGGAGCGTCGGGCCGAGCTGGTCCAGGAATACGACGACACCCTGGCCAACCCCTACGTCGCGGCCGAGCGCGGCTACATCGACGCGGTCATCGCCCCCCACGAGACCCGCGCCGAGATCGTGCGCTCGCTGCGGCTGCTGCGCTCCAAGCGCGAGACCCTGCCGGCGAAGAAGCACGGGAACATCCCGCTCTGATGACCGAGCCGAGCAGCCCCAGCAGCGACGCGCAGGGCGCGCCCCTCCTCCGCATCGTCAACGCCGACGCGACCCCCGAGGAGATCGCTGCGCTCGTCGCGGTGTTCGCCTCGATCGGGTCGGGCGGCGGTGGGGTCAGGCGTCGGCGTACGCCCGCGTGGTCGCAGCCGGCCCGTCTCGTGCGGACGCCCGTCGCGCACGGCCCCGGCGGCTGGCGCACCAGCGGCCTCCCCCGCTGACAAACCCCTTCGCACCCGCGGGCCCGCGATGGCAGGGTGGCCCCCGTGACCACCCGGACCATCGATGCCCTGTGTGACCAGTTCGTCGAGGACTACGCAGCCCTCGACCCCATCGCCGCCACCGGCATGGGGGTGGCTGGCCACGACGATCGGCTGACGGACCTCTCGCCGGCCGGCTACGACGCACGGATCGCGCTCGTCCGGGCCGCCGTCGAGGCCGTCGAGGCGGCGACGCCGGTCGACGACCGCGAGGCCGCCGCCCGTGACTCGTTCCTCGAGCGCAACCGGCTGGAGCTGGAGCTGGAGGAGGCCGGTCTGAGCCGCTCCCGGATGTCGGTCCTGTGGAGCGGCCTGCACGAGGTGCGGGAGGTCTTCGACCTCATGCCCACCGACGGTCCGGAGGCCGTCGCCGACATCCGCGCCAGGCTGGCGGCCGTGCCCGCTGCCGTGGAGGGGCTGCGGGTGACGCTGTCGGACGAGGCGCGCAAGGGCAACGTCGCCGCGTCGCGGCAGTATGCCGAGGTGGCCGAGCAGGTCCGCCGCTGGACAGGCGAGGTCGGCGACGGCGGCGACTTCTTCGCCGGACTGGTCGACCGGCTGGTGAGCGACGACAAGGACGAGCTGCGCTCGCTCGCCAGGGCGGCCAGCCGCGCCTTCGCTGGCTTCGGGTTGTTCCTGTCCGACGAGCTCGAGCCGCAGGGACGCGAGCGGCAGGCCGTGGGCCGGGAGCACTACCAGCTGGCCAGCCGCTACTTCCTCGGCGCCGAGGTCGACCTCGACGAGGCCTACGCCTGGGGCTGGGCCGAGCTGCAGCGGATCAACGACCTGATGTCCGAGACCGCCGAGGCGATCCTGCCCGGAGCGGGCGTCGACGAGGCCGTTGCCCACCTCGAGGCCGACGAGAGCCGGGTGATCAGGGGCCGCGAGGCCTTCCGCGACTGGATGCAGCAGCTGGCCGACCGGACCATCGCCGACCTGGCCGACGTCCACTTCGACATCCCCGAGCCGGTCCGCCGCATCGAATGCCTGCTCGCGCCCACCAACGACGGCGGGATCTACTACACCGGCCCGTCCGAGGACTTCACCCGCCCGGGCCGCATGTGGTGGTCGGTGCCCGACGGCATCGAGGACTTCCACCCGTGGCGCGAGGTGACCACCGTCTTTCACGAGGGCGTGCCGGGCCACCACCTGCAGGTGGGACAGACCGCCTATCGCAAGGAGAGCCTCAACCGCTGGCAACGCCTGATGTGCTGGACCAGCGGGCACGGCGAGGGTTGGGCGCTGTATGCCGAGCGGCTGATGGACGACCTGGGCCACCTCGCCGACCCGGCCGACAAGCTCGGAATGCTCGACGGCCAGTCGATGCGGGCCGCCCGCGTGATCGTCGACATCGGCATGCACCTCGAGCTCGAGATCCCGGCCGACAACACGCTGGGAGCCGGTGGTGCCGCGTTCCACCCGGGTGAGACCTGGACCCCCGAGCTCGGGCTGGAGTTCATGCGGCTGCACTGCCGGATGGACGACGAGGTCATCCAGTTCGAGGTCAAGCGCTATCTCGGACTGCCCGGTCAGGCGCCGTCATACAAGCTCGGCGAACGCATCTGGCTCGACGCACGCGCGGACGTCCAGCGACGCCACGGCGAGTCGTTCGACCTCAAGGCCTTCCACCGCGCCGCCCTCGACCTGGGCTCGCTCGGCCTCGACCCCCTCCGCGCCGCACTCGCCCGGCTCTGACGGCCAGCTGTGGGCGGTCGCAGTCAACTGTTGACTAGGACTGCCCACGGTCTCGCACCGCACAGTCGGGACCACAGGGGCGCGGAGCACCGGACCACCCGCGAGCCTGGAGGATGACCGCCACCGACGCGGCGACACGGCACGGTCCGAGCACCTGCGCCCACCCCAGCCTGATGGTCACCAGCGACTGCTCCGCCGCCGCGAGGTCCCGGTCGAGGTCGGCCCAGCGGTCGAGCGCGTCGGAGTGGCCGAAGCGGCCGTCGAGCTCGACCACCACCCCCTGCGCGGCATACTTCCCGTCGCGGATCGCCACGCGACCCCCCGCCCCCTCCCGGACCTGCCGCTGGGCAACGGGCAGTCCGTGCGCCCGCTCCACGTGTCGCAGGTAGCGCGTCTCCAGCACCGAGTGGGCGCCGCTCGACACGTCGTGGAGCACCTCCACCAGCGCGGCCCGACCGGGCAGCGTCGGGAGCCGTTCCACCGCGAGCAGCAGCCTCGTGACGTCGGTGCGTCGCTGCTGGCACCCGTCCGCGAGCACGGCGATCGCCCCCGCGAGGTCGCGTCCGGAGGCCACCTTGAGCAGGGCGAGCTCGACCTGGACGCGGGGCGGCCAGTGGTGCGGGGTCAGCCAGGACCGGGCGTCGCGGAGCCGCTCGACCTCGATGCCGGGGACGGTCGCGGGCGTACGGCGAGCAGCATCGATCGCCAGCCTGACCGGCTCCTCGGTGCGGCTGCGACGGCGGTCCTGCTTCAGGCCGTGGAGCTCCAGGGCTGACTCCCGGTGGACCGCCGCCGGCCAGTGGAGGAGGACCGCTGCCCACATGCGCTGGGCGCGGGTCAGCGGCCCCGTGTGGGCGACGTAGACGCCCGGATGCACCGGAGCCCACTCACGGCGGCGAATCTTTCGACGGATGTCCACGTCGTCACCGCCGAGCTCGAGGACCTGGGAGCGGCTGATCACCCCCTCCTGTCGCGCCATCAGCCGCGCAAGGGCGAGCGGCTCGAGCCGGCAGGTGCGGGTCCGGGGCATGCGCGGATCCTGCTCGGGTCGGCGGCGCCGTACACCCCGAGCCGGCCGGCTGTGGACGACCCGACTGTGGGCAGCTGCCGTCAACTGATGACCACGACCGCCCACGCTCATCGCGCCGAGGCGAGGCGCCCTAGGGTCAGCGCCATGGAGTTCGTCCTCGCCTCCGCCTCACCGGCCCGTCTCGCCACCCTCACCGGCGCCGGGCTCGATCCCCTGGTGATCGTCAGCGGGGTCGACGAGTCCGCGCTCGACGGGCTCGCGCCTGCCGAGCTGGCGCTGCGGCTGGCCGAGCTGAAGTGTCGAGCCGTGGCCGCCCGCGACGACCTACCACGTGATGCCCTCGTGCTGGGCTGCGACTCGGTGCTCGAGCTCGACGGCGAGGCGCTCGGCAAGCCGGGCACCCCCGACGAGGCGCGGCGCCGCTGGCAGCGGATGCGGGGGCGCAGCGGGGTGCTGCACAGCGGACACTGCCTGATCGACGTCGCCGCCAGCCGGGAGGCCGTCCGGCTCGTCTCCACCACCGTCGACTTCGCCGACGTGAGCGACGCGGAGATCGATGCCTACGTCGCGACGGGCGAGCCGCTGCACGTGGCCGGGGCCTTCACGATCGACGGCTTCGGTGGTGCCTTCGTCACCCGGATCGACGGGGACCACCACAACGTCGTGGGAGTCAGCCTGCCGGCGCTGCGTGAGCTGGTGATCGGTCTCGGTCACCAGTGGACTCACCTGTGGCGGCGCCCCTGACTCACACGTGGCTCGCCGGCTCCCCCTCGCGGTGGTGGGCGAAGACGAACTGGCGCGTGAGCACGAAGCGGGCTGCGTTGCCGAGGGCCAGCCCGATCAGGTTGGCCGAGATGTTGTCGGAGAACGGGTCGTCGAGGCCGAGCAGATTGCGGCTGACCCACAGGCACGCCATCGGGATCAGCATGGTCACCAGGCTGATCAGCACGAACGCGGTCCGACCGCCGTCGGGGTGGCTGGTGGTGCGGTGGCGGAAGGCCCACGACCTGGTGCCGCGGTAGGCCACCGCCGTACCAACGAGGTTGGCGAGGACGTAGCCCGTGATCGGGTGGTCGTTGAGCGGGGCCCAGTCGGCGGTGTTGAGCCCGTGCACGAGGAAGTTGAACAGCACGACCGAGACGATCGTCGCGCCCAGTCCGACGGCGAGATAGCGCCCGATCTCCCCGGCCAACCGGCGACTGCTCCCTGTCACACCCGCAAGGGTACGGCCAGCAGTCAGCGAACCCTCATCTCACTCCATGACACGCCCAGGTCGGTCGATGTCCACGCACTGGTCTGGTCCGGCCCGATGGTCGGCCGCTCAGCGGATGGGCGCACCCGAGATCGCCCGGGCGATGACCAGGCGCTGGATCTCGGAGGTGCCCTCGAAGATCGTGTAGATCCGGGCGTCGCGCGCCAGCCGCTCGACGGGGTAGTCGCGGGTGTAGCCGTTGCCACCCAGGATCTGCATCGCCTGGCCGGTCACCCTCACGGCGCTCTCACCGGCATGGAGCTTGGACATCGACCCCTCAGCAGACGTGAAGGTCTTGCCGGTGCTGGCCATCCACGCCGCCCGCCACACCAGCAGCCGCGATGCCTCGATCGAGGTCGCCATGTCCGCCAGGGTGAAGGCGATCGCCTGGTTCTCGATGATCGGCTTGCCGAACTGCTCGCGGGTCTTCGCATAGTCCAGGGCCACCTCGTATGCCGCGCGCGCGATCCCGATCGCCTGGGCACCCACGGCCGGGCGGGTCCGCTCGAAGGTCGCCATCGAGGGCTGGCCCTTCGACCGCGCGCCCTCGCGGGCCTTCGCGAGCCGCGCGTCCAGCTTCTCCTTGCCTCCCAGCAGGCAGCGGCCCGGCACGCGCACGTTGTCGAGCACCACCTCGGCGGTGTGCGAGGCGCGGATCCCGTGCTTGAGGAACTTCTGTCCCTGGCTGAGCCCGGGGGTCCCGGGTGGCACCACGAAGCTGGCTTGGCCACGGGTGCGGAGCTCCGGCTCCACGACACAGGTGACGACGTGGACGTCGGCCAGCCCGCCGTTCGTGGCCCACGTCTTGGTGCCGTTGAGCACCCACTCGTCGCTGGCCTCGTCGTAGGTCGCGCGGGTCCGCATCGCCCCCACGTCGGAGCCGGCGTCGGGCTCGGATGAGCAGAACGCGGCGAGCTTGAGGTCGCCCGGCTCGCCGAACATCTGCGGCACCCACTCTCCGACCTGCTCCGGGGTGCCGTTGGAGCTGACCGCCGCGGCAGCCAGCGCCGTACCGACGATGGAGAGACCGATGCCGGCGTCCCCCCAGAAGAGCTCCTCCATCGCGACCGGGATGCCGAGCCCGGTCTCGTCGAAGCTCTGGGTGGCGAAGAAGTCGAGCGAGTAGAGCCCGATCTTGGCTGCCTCCTCGACCACGGGCCAGGGGAACTCCTCGCGCTCGTCCCACTCGACGGCGGCGGGCCGGACCACGTCGCGAGCGAAGGCGTGCACCCAGTCGCGCAGGTCGAGGTGGTCCTGGCTGAGGCCGAACGAGGGCGTGGTCACGCGCCGATGCTACGAGGGCATAGCGTTCGGATCGTGTACACACCGCCGTTCAACCGTGCCGACGACGAGGACGCGCTGCGCGCCTTCGTCGCCGAGGTGCGCGCAGGGTGGTGGGTGACGAACGGCGGCCAAGCTGCCCCCTTGGCCACCTACCTTCCCGTGATCTGGCGCGGTGGCACCGTGATCGCCCACCTCGCCAGGGCCAACCCCCACTGGCGCGAGATCGGGTCCGGGACCCCGGCGCTCGTCATCGTCACCGGCCCCGACGCCTACGTCTCGCCGACCTGGTATGCCGCGAAGGCGGAGCACGGCAAGGTCGTGCCCACGTGGAACTACAGCGCGGTGCACCTGTCTGGCCTGGCGCGCGTGCACGACGACCCGGCATGGCTGCGTATGGCGGTGGAGGAGCTGACCGACGAGCACGAGCGTGGCCGCGACGCGCCCTGGCAGGTGTCGGACGCCCCCGGCTCCTTCGTCGACGGCCAGCTGCGCGGCATCGTGGGTGTTGAGCTCACGGTGTCCCGTGTCGAGGGCAAGGCGAAGCTCAGCCAGAACCGCACCCGCGCCGACCGCGCCGGGGTCGTCGATGGCATCCGCCAGGGCGGTCGCGCTGGCGAGCAGCCCGTCGCGGACCAGATGGCCTCGGCGCTCGACGACGAGCAGGAGCCCGAGGGCTCGGCCGGCTGAACGGGGACCGATCCTGCCTGCGCGGTGGGCACGAGATGAAGCGCTAGTCCAGTGCGGGGCGGCGCAGCTCCATCCAGATGTCGTCGGGCCCACCCTTCTCGTCAGGCCCGCGGTGAGTCTCGACGAACCCTGCCCGCTCATAGAACGCCTGAGCTGAGGAGTTGCCTTCCATGTACGCCACTGTCACCCGATCAGCGGAGTCACCGGTGGCAGAGATGACGCTGCGGAGCAGCGCGCGGCCCGTGCCCTCGCCTTGTCTCTCTGGACGGACGTAGAGCTTCCAGAGCTCTACGACGCGGTCCCTGACCCCGTACATCGCCATTCCTGTGATCTTGCCGTCGTCCTCCGCGACCCAGACTCGACCGTCCGCAATGGCAGTCATCGTCCCGGATTCGGTCCACCACGACCGGAGTGCCTCCTGGACGTAACTCTCGCCGACCAGGGGTGTGTAGGTCGGCGGCCAGGTGACCCGACCGACCTCGAGGACGCCCTCGAGGTCGGCGGGGTGCGCGAGGCGGATCACGGTCATGGCGGGCATGGTGCCGATCGCCGGGCCAGGCGGCGTCGGACAGGCTCGGACGACATCACTCGACCGGCAGGCCCAGACCCCGGGCGATCAGCATCCGCTGGACCTCCGAGGTGCCCTCACCGATCTCGAGGACCTTGGCGTCGCGATAGAAGCGGGCGACCGGATATTCCTCCATGAAGCCGTAGCCGCCGAAGATCTGGGTCGCGATCCGGGTGGCGGAGACGGCCGACTCGGTGGCATAGAGCTTGGCGATCGCCGCCGCCTGCTTGAAGTCCTTGGTCGAGACCCCCGCGCCGGCGTCCATCGCGTCCTTCATCGCCGCGGCCTTGTAGGTCAGGAGGCGTGACGCCTCGAGCATGACCTGGAGGTCGGAGACCTGGAACGCCACGCCCTGCTTGCGCCCGATCGGGCCGCCGAAGGTCTGGCGGTCGAGGGAGTACTCGACCGAGAGGTCGAGACATGCCTGGATGCAGCCGACCGCCAGGGCAGCGATCGCGACCCGGCCGTCGTCGAGCGTCGCGAGGAACTGCGCGTAGCCGCGGCCCCGCTCGCCGAGCAGGTTGGCCTCGGGCACGCGCACGTCCTCGAAGGACAACGGGTGGGTGTCGGAGGCGTGCCAGCCGAGCTTGTCGTAGGGCTTCTCGGCGGTGAAGCCGGGCGTCCCGCTCGGGATGATGATCGTGGAGAGCTCGGGCCGACCGCCTTCGCGCTCGCCCGTGCGAGCGGTGACGGTGACCAGCGAGGTGATCGAGGACCCGGAGTTGGTGATGAACTGCTTGGCGCCGTTGACGACCCACTCGCCGTCGGTCAGCACGGCCTTGGTCTTGGTCGCCCCGGCGTCCGACCCCGCGCCGGGCTCGGTCAGCCCGAAGCCGGCCAGCTGCTCGCCGGCGACCAGGGAGGGCAGGTGTGCCGACTTCTGCTCGTCGGTGCCATAGGTCAGGATCGGGTTGATCCCCAGGCCCACCGCGGCCTCGAGGGTGATCCCCATCGACTGGTCGACGCGACCGATCTCCTCGATGGCCAGGCACAGGCTGGTGAAGCCGCCGTCCTCGCCGGCGAGCCCGGAACCGCCGTACTCCTCGGGAGCGGTCAGGCCCATCAGGCCCAGTGCGCCCATCTTCTGCACGACGTCGGTCGGGAAGTGGTGGTCGCGGTCCCACTGCGCGGCGTGCGGCGCGATCTCGCTCTCGGCGAAGTCACGGACGCTGCGGCGGAACTGCTCGTGCTCGGGGGACAGCTCGAAAGTCATGGGAGCAGCGTAGCGGCGATGGGTTAACGTTCGCTAACCCAGTAAGGTTAGCCGACCCTAAGATCGACGTCAGGATCAGAAACCGTGACCTCCCTTCCCCGCCGCCTGCTCGCCGTCGCAGCCACGACCGCACTGCTGGCCCCGCTGAGCGCCTGCGGCGTCTTCTCCAGCCCCGACCTGGTCATCTACAACGCCCAGCACGAAGAGCTGCTCGACGAGATCGTCCCGCTCTTCGAGGAGCAGTCCGGCCTCGACGTCGAGCTGCGCAGCGGCAAGGACCTCGAGATGGCCAACCAGATCGTCGAGGAGGGCAAGGACTCGCCCGCTGACGTCTTCCTGACCGAGAACTCCCCGGCGATGAGCATCGTCGACAACGCCGGCCTCTTCGCTCCCGCGCCGGCGGCCGCACTCGAGAACATCCCGGCCGACTACGTGCCGGGCTCGAAGAACTGGGTCGGGTTCCTGGGCCGGTCGACCGTCGTCATGTACAACACCGACAACCTCGACGAGTCCGAGCTGCCGGCCAGCATCCTGGAGTTTGCCGAGCCGGAGTGGGAGGGCCGGGTCGGGTTCTCCCCCACCGGAGCCGACTTCCAGGCGATCGTCAGCGCCGTGCTGGAGCTCGAGGGCGAGGACGCGACGCGCGCCTGGCTCGAGGGCCTGAAGACCAACGGGGTCATCCTCCAGAACAACCTCGTGGTGATGCAGTCCGCCGACGCGGGTGAGATCGACGCCGGGATCGCCTACCACTACTACTGGTATCGCGACCGCGAGGAGAGCGGGACCGACTCGGACAGCTCGGCTCTCTACTTCTTCGCCGACCAGGACCCCGGCGCGTTCCTGTCCGTCTCCGGCGCCGGCATCCTCGCCAGCTCCGAGAACCAGGAGGCGGCCGAGGAGTTCGTCGGCTGGCTCACCGGCACCGAGGCCCAGCAGGCCATGGCCGAGTCCTACGCGCTCGAATACCCGCTCAACCCCGACGTGAGCCTCAACCCCGAGGTCAAGCCGTTCGACGAGCTCGAGCCGCCCACCGTCGACATCGCGAGCCTCAACGGTCCCCAGGTGACCGACCTGATGACCGAGGCCGGCCTGCTCTGAAGGCCAACGCCCAAGCCAAGACGCCACCCCTGCTGCTCGCAGCAGGGGTGGCTGTCGCGCTCCTGGCGCTGATCCCGCTGGCGTACGTCGCCACCTACACCGTCATCATCGGGCCGGTCGAGATCTGGGAACTCGTCGCTCGCCCGCGGATCGTCGAGCTGCTGCGCAACACGGTGACGCTCGCGGCCGCCTGCATGGCTGCGACCGTGGTGCTCGGCCTCGCCCTGGCCCTGCTGGTCGAGCGCACCGACCTGCCCGGGAGACGCCTGTGGCACGGCCTCCTGGTCGCTCCGCTCGCCGTGCCGGCCTTCGTCAACGGCTATGCCTGGGTCTCGATCGACCGCTCGATCAACGGCTTCAGCGGAGCCTTCCTGGTCATCACCCTGTCCTACTACCCCCTCGTCTACCTCCCCGCCGCCGCCGCCCTCCGGGGGCTCGACCCGGCGCTCGAGGAGGTGTCGTGGGCCCTGGGCCACAGCAGGTGGCGGACCCTCGGCAGGGTGGTGCTCCCGCAGCTGCGGCCCGCCCTGCTCGGTGGCGCCCTGCTGGTCGGACTCCACCTCCTGGCCGAGTTCGGCGCCCTGGCCCTGCTCCGCTTCCCCACCTTCACGACCGCCATCTATGACCAGTACGGCTCCACCTTCAACGGCTCGGCCGCGACCGCGATGGCCGGCGTGCTGGTGATGCTGTGCCTGCTGCTCCTCCTTGCCGATCTCCGCCTGCGCGGCCACCGGCACTATGCGCGGATCGGACAGGGCGCCGCCCGCGACGCGAGTCGCACCCCGCTCGGGGCGCTGCGCTGGCCTCTCGTGGCAGCCGTCGCCGCACTGCTCGTGCTCGCCCTGGGAGTGCCGACCTATGCGCTGGTCCGGTGGCTGGCCGTCGGCACCTCCACCGAGTTCCCCCTCGACGAGCTCGCCACCGCCGCCCTCACCACGGTGGCCCTGGCGGCGGCCGGTGCGGTCGCCACGACGCTGGCCGCGATCCCGGTCGTCTGGCTGGCGGTCCGCCATCGCAGCAGGGTCTCCACCCTCGTCGAGCGCAGCGCCTACGTCGCCAACGCGCTGCCGGGCATCGTCGTCGGCCTGGCCCTGGTGGTCGCCTCGCTGAAGGTGGTGCCGGTGATCTACCAGACCTCGCTCCTGCTGGTCATCGCCTACGCCATCCTCTTCCTGCCGCGCGCGCTCGTCTCGGTCCGGGCCGGACTCGAGCAGGCCCCGGTCGTGCTCGACCACGTCGCGCACAGCCTCGGCGTCGGCCCCGTCAGGACGGCCCAGCGGGTCACGCTCCCGCTGATCGCCTCCGGGCTGGGCGCGGGCACTGCGCTGGTCTTCCTGGCGATCTCGACCGAGCTCACCGCCACCTTGATGCTGAGCCCGATCGGGACGCACACGCTGGCGACCGAGTTCTGGTCGGCCTCCTCCGAGCTGAGGTACGGCGCGGCGGCGCCGTACGCGCTGCTGCTGGTGCTGATCTCCATCCCGGCCACGGTCCTGTTGATGCGGCACGAGAGGATCACCCCGTGAGGACCGCACCATGAGCCGGGTGACGCTGCGCGGCGTCAGCCGCAGCTTCGGCTCCGTCCACGCCGTCGACGGCGTCGACCTCGACGTCCAGCAGGGATCCCTGACGGCCGTGCTGGGCCCGTCCGGCTGCGGCAAGACCACGCTGCTCCGGCTCGTCGCCGGGTTCCTGACGCCCCAGGCCGGCACCATCGCCTTCGACGACCGGGTGGTGGCCGGCGAGGGTCGCTCCATCGCCCCGCAGGAGCGCCGGGTGGGATATGTCCCGCAGGAGGGTGCCCTGTTCCCCCACCTCGATGTCGCTGCCAACATCGCATTCGGCCTGCCGCGGGCGGAGCGCTCGGGCGGTCGGGTCGCCGAGATGCTCGACCTGGTGGAGCTGCCCGCCTCCTTCGCCCGCCGTTCGGCCCACGAGCTCTCCGGGGGGCAGCAGCAGCGGGTCGCGCTGGCGCGAGCGCTGGCGCCGCGGCCGTCGGTCGTGCTGCTCGACGAGCCCTTCTCCTCGCTCGACGCCTCGCTGCGGATCAGCACCGGCCGGGCCGTGGCTCGTGCGCTGCGTGCCGCCGGGGCGACTGCCCTGCTGGTGACCCACGACCAGGACGAGGCGCTCTCGCTCTCCGACCAGGTCGCGGTGATGCGAGCGGGTCGCCTGGTCCAGGCCGCCGACCCGCGCGACCTCTACCGCTTCCCGGTCGACGACGAGGTGGCCCGGTTCGTCGGGGGTGCGGCGATCCTGGCGGCGACCGTGACCGGCGGCGTCGCGACGTGCGCGCTGGGAAGCGCTCCCGTCCACGCCGACGTCGCCGACGGGGCGGTGCGGGTCGTCGTACGCCCCGAGCAGCTGGCCCTGGTCCACGAGGGTGCGCCGGCGCGGGTCGTCGACGTGTCCTTCTACGGGCACGACGCGGCCGTGCAGCTCGAGCTGCCCGACGGTCAACGCGTGGTGGCGCGCGGCCCGGGGCTGGACGCGCCCCAGGCGGGCAGCGAGGTCAGGATCGCCATCCAGGGCGCGGTGCACTGCCTGCCATCCGGTCTGTGACGCGAGACAACTTTGAAGTAGGTAAGGCTTACCTTACAGTTCTTGGGTGACCCTTCTGCTCCAGCCCGCGGAGACCACCGCTCCCCGGGTCCTCGACCTCGCCGCCCACGGCACGCGGGTCGCACTGCGCACGGCCACCGAGGTCGTGACGTATGCCGAGCTCAGCGGTCGGGTGGACGACGTGGCAGCGCGGCTGGGCAGCACCCGCCGGCTCGTGCTGGTCGAGGGAGCCACCGGCATCGAGCCGCTGGTGACCTATCTCGCCGCGCTCACCCACGGTCACGTCGTGCTGCTGTCTGCTCCCGGAGCCCCGGCCGACAACCTCCTGACCGCCTGGGATCCCGACGTGGTGGCCAGTGCCGGCGACCTCGTCGAACGGCGCGAAGGGTCCGCTCACGACCTGCACCCCGACCTCGCGCTGCTGATGAGCACCTCGGGCACGACCGGGGCCCCGAAGCTGGTCCGGCTCTCCCACGACAACCTGCTGAGCAACGCCGCGAGCATCGCCGACTATCTCGCCCTGACCCCGCAGGACGTCGCGATCACCTCGCTCCCGATGCACTACTGCTACGGCCTCTCCGTCGTGCACAGCCACCTGCTCGTCGGCGCCGGCCTGGTGCTCACCGACCTCTCCGTGGTCGACGAGTGCTTCTGGCGGCTGGCCAGCGAGTCGGGCGCGACCTCGTTCGCCGGTGTGCCCTACACCTTCGAGCTCCTGGAGCAGTCCGGGTTCGACCCCTCGCACGTCCCGACCCTGCGCTACGTCACCCAGGCCGGCGGACGGATGGACCCCACCCGCGTGCGGGAGTGGGCGACCCGCGGCCGCCGAGCGGGATGGGACCTGGTCGTGATGTACGGCCAGACCGAGGCCACCGCGCGGATGGCGTGGCTGCCCCCGGAGCTGGTGGCTGAGCGGCCCTCGAGCATCGGCCGGGCGGTGCCGGGGGGCGCGCTCCGCCTCGAGCCCGTCGCCGGAGCCGAGCCCGGCGTCGGCGAGCTCGTCTACACCGGGCCCAACGTGATGATGGGGTATGCCGACACGGCAGCCGACCTCGGCCGCGGACCCGAGCTGACCGAGCTGCGCACGGGCGACCTCGCCCGCGAGGTCGACGGCCTCTGGGAAGTCGTCGGCCGCTCCGGGCGCCAGGTGAAGCTCTTCGGCCTGCGCCTCGACCTGGACCACCTCGAGCGACTCGTCGGCGACGGGGCAGAGGTCCGTTGCGTCGTCGTCGACCAGACCCTCCACGCCTTCACGACCCGCCGACGGACGAGCGAGCGCCTCCGGCAAACGCTGATGGCGGCGAGCGGCCTGCCCCCGGTCGCGATCCGGGTCGTCGTCATGGAGGCGCTCCCCCGCACCAGCAGCGGCAAGCCCGACCTGGCCGCCCTCTCCAGCCATGCTCGCGCCCTCGCCCTCGCCGAGGCGGAGACCGCCGGCGCCGGTCCGGCGAGCCCCGAGGCGTTGCGCGCCGACTTCGCGGCGGTCCTCGGCCGCAGCGACGTCGGCCTGGGCGACACCTTCGTCGGCCTCGGCGGCGACTCCCTGTCCTACGTCGAGCTCGCGACCCGGCTCGGACGGCGGCTCGGCGACGTGCCGGCCGACTGGCACACCCGTCCGATCGGCGACCTGGCCGCAGCCACGCCTGCACCACGTCGGGGAGTGCCGCTCGACACCACCGTCGTGCTGCGAGCCGCAGCCATCGTGGCGATCGTCGCCTCCCATGCCGGACTCGTCACCGTCCTGGGCGGGGCACACCTGTTGCTGGCCGTGGCCGGCCACAACTTCGCGCGCTTCCAGCTGTCCAGGTCGACCCGGCCCGACCGCCTGCGCCACGGACTGGCGTCGCTGACGCAGGTGGCGCTGCCTGCCGCCGTGTGGATCGGTGTCGTCGGGCTCGTGGCCGGCACCTATGACCCGGCCACGGCCCTCTTCCTGAACGGTCTCGTGGGCAGCGACGCCTGGACGGACCAGTCGCAGTTCTGGTTCCTCGAGGCACTGGTGTGGACCACGGCGGTTGCGCTGCTGTTCCTCGCGGTCCCAGCCCTGGACCGGCTGGAGCGGCGAGCGCCATACGCCCTCGCGATCGGGCTGGTGCTCGCTGCCCTGGCCGTGCGTTTCGCCTGGGTCGGCCTGGAGGCCGGGCCGATGCAGCGCTACCGCGTGGGGGTCGTGGCGCTGTGGTTCGTCCTCGGGTGGGCGACGGCGCGGGCCGCGAGCCCGGCGCGGCGGTGGACGGTGGTGCTCCTGGCCGCGGTCGGCACCGTCGGCTTCTTCGGCGACCCGTGGCGCGAGGCGCTCATCGTGGGCGGCATCGCACTGATGGTCCATGTCGGGTCGGTCCGGGTCCCCCGCCGCCTCGTCGTGCCGATCTCGACGCTGGCGTCCGCGTCGCTGTTCATCTACCTCACCCACTGGCAGGTCTATCCGCACCTCGAGCCGACCTCCCCGCCGGCCGCCACCATCGCCTCGCTGGGCGTCGGAGCGGCCGTGTGGTGGCTCGCCCGGCCGGCACTGCGCCGGGTCGCCCGAGCGTTCCACGGTTGAGCAGACGCGGGTCACCGACCGGGATCCGACCACTGGCACGGACGCGCTTCCCTGAGCGATACGCTGCGCTGCGTGCCTGAGACGACGCCGCTGAAGAAGGTCCTGATCGCCAACCGGGGCGAGATCGCCGTTCGCGTGATCCGCGCCTGCAAGGATGCCGGCATCGGCAGCGTCGCGCTCTATGCCGACCCCGACCGGGATGCCCAGTTCGTCCGGTTGGCCGACGAGGCCCACGCCCTCGAAGGCGCGACCCCGGCCGAGACCTATCTCGACATCGCCAAGATCATCGCGGTCGCGGAGAAGTCCGGCGCCGACTCCGTCCACCCGGGCTACGGCTTCCTGGCCGAGAACGCCGAGTTCGCCCAGGCCGTCATCGACGCCGGGCTGATCTGGATCGGCCCGCCCCCCGCTGCGATCGAGTCCCTCGGCGACAAGGCCAAGGCCAAGCACATCGCCCAGAAGGCCAACGCCCCGCTCGCGCCCGGCCTCCCGGACGCCGTCAAGGACGCCGACGAGATCGTCGAGTTCGCTCGCGCCCACGGCCTGCCCGTTGCGATCAAGGCCGTCTTCGGCGGCGGTGGCCGCGGCCTCAAGGTCGCCCGCACGCTCGAGGAGATCCCCGAGCTCTATGAGTCGGCCGTCCGTGAGGCCGTCGGCGCCTTCGGCCGCGGCGAGTGCCTGGTGGAGAAGTTCCTCGACCGGCCGCGCCACGTCGAGACCCAGTGCCTGGCCGACCAGCACGGCAACGTCGTGGTCGTCTCCACCCGCGACTGCTCGCTGCAGCGTCGCCACCAGAAGCTGGTCGAGGAGGCGCCCGCGCCGTTCCTCACCGACGACCAGGTCGCCAAGCTCTACGAGTCCTCCAAGGCGATCCTCACCGAAGCCGGCTACGTCGGCGCCGGGACGTGCGAGTTCCTCGTGGCAGCCGACGGCACCATCTCCTTCCTCGAGGTCAACACCCGCCTCCAGGTCGAGCACTGCGTCTCCGAGGAGGTCACCGGCATCGACCTGGTGCGCGAGATGTTCCGCATCGCCGCCGGCGAGGAGCTCGGCTTCAGCGACCCCGAGATCATCGGCCACTCGATCGAGTTCCGGATCAATGCCGAGGACGGCGGCCGCAACTTCATGCCCGCCCCCGGCACCCTGACCGAGTGGCACCCGCCGCAGGGACCCGGCGTCCGCCTCGACGGCGGCTACAACAAGGGCGAGACCATCCCGGGCAACTTCGACTCGCTGATCGCCAAGCTGATCGTCACCGGCCGCGACCGCACCCAGGCCCTCGAGCGCTCGCGTCGCGCGCTCGACGAGTTCGTCGTCGACGGCATGCCGACCGTCATCCCCTTCCACGCCGCGGTCGTCAGCGACCCGGCCTTCGTGGGGGCGTCCACGCCGTCGGGTGAGGGTGACTTCACCGTCTACACCACCTGGATCGAGACCGACTTCGACAACCAGATCGAGCCCTACTCCGGCGACACCGCCGAGGACGAGGAGCCTGTCGAGCGCCAGCGCGTGACCGTCGAGGTCGGCGGGCGTCGGCTCGAGGTCGTGCTGCCGACGGGCCTCGGTGGCCTGTCGACCGGCGGCGCCGCGGCCGGTGGCGCCAAGAAGCCCAAGCGCTCGGCCAAGAAGGCCGGCGCCGCCGCATCGGGCGACTCGGTCACCTCGCCCATGCAGGGCACCATCGTCAAGGTCACCGTCACCGAGGGCCAGGAGGTCGCCGAGGGCGACGTCATCGTGGTGCTCGAGGCGATGAAGATGGAGCAGCCCCTCAAGGCCCACAAGGCCGGCACCGTGACCGGCCTCGAGGCCGAGGTCGGCGCAACGGTCACCAACGGCGCCGTGATCTGCGAGCTCAAGGACTGATCCACGGCAATTCCTAGTTAGAGAGCGACCGCTCTCTAACTAGTGTTACGGTTGTCCCATGCCGCCCCGCCGAAGCCAGGCCGAGCGCCGTGACGAGACCGTCGCACGGCTGCTCGACGCCACCGAGACCGTGATGGCCTCCGTGGGCTATTCCCGCACCACGGTCGCCGCCATCTGCGCTGAGGCCGGCCTCAGCCAGGGGGCACTCTTCCGCCACTTCCCGAGCCGTCGAGCCCTGCTCGTCGCCACCGCCGAAAGAGTGGCTGCGCGCCAGACCGACGAGTTCGCCCGGGAGTTCACCGACGTCGACCCGAGCCGCTACACCGTCTATGCCGCGCTGCTCGCCCTGCGCCGCCTGGTGCGCTCGCAGTCCAACCAGGTCTGGCACGAGCTCATCGGCGCCGCCCGCACCGACGCCGACCTGCGCGCCGAGCTCGGCCCGGCGCTGCGCGACTACCACCGCCGTACGGCGATCGCCGCCCACTCCTTCGCCGGGGACCTCTGGACCGAGGAGTTCCAGGGCGTGCTGCGCATCATCATCAACTACCTCGACGGCGAAGCCGCCGTCGCCAGGGTCCTGCCCGACCAGGAACGCGACGACGCGACGCTGCGTCTGCTCGCCGAGCTTGCCCGCCCCACCTTCAACCCACGGGAGCACCAGAAGTGAAGCCAGATGTCATCGTCGTCGGAGCCGGTATCGCCGGACTCGTCGCGACCCACGAGCTCGTCAAGGCCGGCAAGCGGGTCCTGCTGCTCGACCAGGAGAACCGCAACAACCTCGGCGGTCAGGCGTTCTGGTCCCTCGGGGGCCTGTTCTTCGTCGACTCGCCCGAGCAGCGACGCATGGGGATCAAGGACTCGCCGGAGCTCGCCATGCAGGACTGGCTCGGCTCCGCGGGCTTCGACCGCCTCGACGACGAGGACAAGTGGGGCGCCCGCTGGGCCAAGGCCTACGTCGAGTGGGCGGCCTCCGGCAAGCGCGACTACCTCGCCGACCTGGGACTCGGAGTCCTGCCCCTCGTCGGCTGGGCCGAGCGCGGCGGCACGGCCGAGGGTCACGGCAACTCGGTCCCCCGCTTCCACCTGACCTGGGGCACCGGCCCCGAGGTGGTGCGCGTGTTCGCCGAGCCCGTGCTGGCCGGCGAGGCCTCCGGATTCGTCGAGCTCGGGTTCCGTCACCGGGTCGACGAGCTCATCGTCGAGGACGGTGCCGTCGTGGGTGTTCGCGGCGCGATCCTCGCACCCGACGACGACCTCGAGCGCGGCAAGAAGTCTTCGCGCGAGGAGGTCGACTCCTTCGAGCTGCGGGCTCCAGCGGTGATCGTCAGCAGCGGTGGCATCGGCCACAACTACGAGCTGATCCGCAAGCACTGGCCCACCGAACGACTCGGCCCGGCGCCCGAGCACCTGATCGCCGGGGTGCCCGCCCACGTCGACGGGCGCATGCTCCAGATCAGCGAGGACGCCGGAGCGGCCATCGTGAACCGCGACCGGCTGTGGGCCTACACCGAGGGCATTCACAACTGGGACCCGATCTGGCCCGACCACGCCATCCGCATCCTGCCCGGCCCGTCGTCGCTGTGGCTCGACGCAGAAGGCAAGCGCCTGCCCGCTCCCAACTTCCCGGGCTTCGACACGATGTCGAGCATGCGCGAGATCCTGGCGACCGGCTACGACTACTCGTGGTTCGTGCTGACCCAGAAGGTCATCGAGAAGGAGTTCGCACTCTCCGGGTCGGAGCAGAACCCCGACATCACCGGCAAGGACGTCAAGTTCCTGCTCAAGAGCCGGCTCGCCAAGGGTGCTCCCGGCCCGGTGGAGGCCTTCAAGCAGCACGGTGAGGACTTCGTGGTCGCCGACACGATCGAGGAGCTGGTCGTGGGGATGAACGAGATCGCCCGCGGGCCCAAGCTCGACGTCGACGACCTCCGTGAGCTGGTCACCGCCCGAGACCGCGAGCTCGACAACTCCTACTCCAAGGACCTGCAGCTGATGGCGATCGCCAACGCGCGGCGTTCACGCACCGACAAGCTCGTCCGGGTGGCCAAGCCGCACGCGTTCCTCGACCCCGACAACGGCCCACTCATCGCCGTACGCCTCAACATCCTGACCCGCAAGACCCTCGGCGGCATCCAGACCGACCTCGACTCGCGGGTGCTGGGCGAGTCGGGCGACCCCGTCCCGGGCCTGTATGCCGCCGGCGAGGTCGCCGGCTTCGGGGGCGGCGGGGTCCACGGCTACAACGCGCTCGAGGGGACCTTCCTCGGCGGCTGCATCTTCTCCGGCAGGGCAGCCGGGCTAGCGGTCGCGCGCGGCTGAGTTGCGGGCCTGCAGCGGCGCGACGCTGAACGTGAACCACGAGGACTTCAGACCCATGAGGCTCCGCAGCGTGTCGCCGCTCAGGGCCACCCTGCTCCTCGAGCCGACGAGGGTCATGTCCTCGACCCGGCCGCCCCAGTCGCCGTTGCCGTCGCGCTCCACGACCTCGATCGAGGTCAGGTCGCCGATCTGGGGATAGTGCTTCTCGAAGTCACGATCCGAGAGGGTGACGGCCCAGGTGTGGTTGGTGTTGCCGCTCCAGCCGTCGTAGGGGTCCTCCTTCGCGACCAGATAGGGCACCGATCCTGCCGAGCTGAAGCCGCCGTTGCTCGAGGAGAACTGGGTGAAGGCAGGCTCGCCCTCGTAGAAGAGACCCTGCCTGGCGGTGTCCTGGATCGCCTGGGTGGCGGCCGGGTGTTCGACGTCGAAGCCGCCGTAGACCTGGCAGGCCGTGGTGTCGCAGATCTGGTAGTGCGAGCCGCGTCGGTCGGCGCGCTCCTTGGCGGCATAGGTCCGCGCGGCCACCGACTGTGCCCGGACCGCGTCAGCGCTCCACAGCGCCGGGATCTCCAGCGGCACGACCCCGCGCAGGTAGGACTCGAGGCTGAGGACGTTGACGGTGTCGCGGGCGGCACCGCCTGGGGTGACGAGAGCCGACCGGAGACGGCCCCGGTAGGTCTTCGGCCCGGCCGGGGTCCGCAACGTCAGCTTGTTGTTGGCCGACGAGAACTGACCGCTGCCACGGAATGCCTTCCACGTCCGCCAGGACCCGGACTTGCGGAACTGCAGCTGGCTGCGACCGCCGGACAGGCCGTTGATCCGCCACTGCTTGGCACCGTTGGCCGGCAGCGTCCAGGTCTTGCGGGGCGCGAGCCGGGTGACCTTGAGCCCTGATCGCGCTGACACGGCAACGTCGTCGCTCGTGTCGCCGGTGATCCACACCTTGATCGAGCCCCGATGCTCCCCCCATGAGGTGCCCGGGTAGTAGAAGTCGATGATCTGCTGCCACGTCAGCCCGGCCCGGGCGGCCCCCTCGGCGCCGTACTGCGACATGCCGTGACCGTGGCCGTAGCCGTGGCCCGTGAGCGTGATCGTGCTCGGCCCGGCGACAGCGTAGGCCTCACCGGCCCGACTCGCACTGGCTGACGGGCTCATCGAGGTGGCCACCAGCAGGGCCAGGACGACGGCGAGCCAGGGTTGGACGAGACGGCGCATACGAAGGGTCTTCCGTGGTCTGTGGGTCTGTTGTGACAGACGTGACCATCGATGAGAACACGCCGCTGACACAGCCACAACCGGATGGCGGGAACTACAAGCGTGTAGTTGTGCCACCATCCTCGGGTGATCCTCGAACACGCGCTCCTGCCCGTCGTCGCCGGCCGAGAGACCGAGTTCGAGGAGGCGTTCGCCCAGGCCAAGGAGATCGTCGCCGCGGTGCCCGGCTTCGCCGGTCTGACGCTGTCGCGGTGCCTGGAGCGGCCGTCGGGCTACCTCCTGCTGGTGCAGTGGGAGCGGCTCGAGGACCACACCGAGGGGTTCCGGGGCTCACCCGGCTATCAGCAGTGGCGTGCCCTGCTCCACCACTTCTACGAGCCGTTCCCGGTGGTCGAGCACTTCACGACCGTGCTCACGGCGTGATGTCACGAAATGGACGTCCGTCAGGCAGATCGCAACCTGACTGACGTCAGTCAGCTTCAGAAAAGGCCAGCGGCAGCGGCTGGCAGACCACGTCGATCGGGCCTATCTTGGTGCTGTCCCGGGGTGCGTGCTCGACGCTGGGCGGACCTGGGCGACGTGCGAACTTGGTGAGACCCAATGCCTAGATTCTCGATCGGCAAGTCGCGGCGAGAGGCCCGGCTCGCCGCCCTCGATGCGTTCCGGCACTCGCGCCGCGCTGTCAACGAGGACGTCACCACCTTCGGCGAGGAGCTCGCCGAGCTCCACGTGGAGACACTGGCCACCCCACTCGACGAGGGCATGCGCCAGGACTACCAGCGCGCGCTGGACGCCTACGAGGCCGCGAAGGACCGGCTTGCCAGGGCTGAGGTCGCAGACGACGTCAGCGCGGTCACCCGAGCCCTTGCCGAAGGCCGCTTCGCCCATGCGTGCGTCCTGGCAGCACGCGACGCGCGCCCCCGCCCGACCCGTCACGAGCCCTGCTTCTTCGACCCCGCCCATGGCCCTGCGGAGCGCGACGTCGAGTGGGCGCCCCCGGGTGGGGTCCCGCGCAGCCTCCCCGTCTGCTTCCGCGACTTCGAGCGACTGACGATCGGCGACGAGCCTGACGCCCGGCTGGTGCCACTCGGCAACCGTCGCGTCCCGTGGTTCGCCTCCGGTCCGCTCTACGCACCCTGGGCGGCGGGGTGGTACGACGACTACATCCACGACGGCCGGATGGAACCCGCGCGGCTCACGATGGTCTATGCAGCCGCCGGCATGGCCGGGACGGCAGCGGGGACCTGGTCGGACCCGGGGAGCTGGGACGGCGGCGGCTTCAGCGGCGGCCACTTCGGCGGCACTGTCGGTGACTTCGGCGGCGATGGCGGCGGGGGCGGCGGGGGCGGCGCCGACGGCGGCGGCTTCTGAGCCGTCAGGACTCCACGCGGTGCAGTCGACGGGCCGCCTCGGCGATCGAGCCGCTCATCGACGGATAGACCGTGAACGCCTGGGCTAGCTGATCGGCGGTGAGCGACTCAGCGACCGCGATCGAGACCGGGTGGATCAGCTCGGACGCGCGTGGACCGACCACGACCCCGCCCACCACGATCCCGGTGCCAGGGCGGATGAAGAGCTTCACGAACCCGTCGCGCACACCCTGCATCTTGGCCCGCGCGTTGCCGGCCAACGGCAGCGTCACCACGGTCGCGTTGATCTCGCCGGCGTCGACCGCCTGCTGCGACCAGCCGACCGTGGCGATCTCGGGCGCGGTGAAGACGTTGGACGAGACCTTCTTCAGGTCGAGGGGGGCCACGGCGTCGCCGAGGAAGTGCCACATCGCGATCCGCCCCTGCATGGCCGCGACGGAGGCGAGCATCAGCACGCCGGTGCAGTCGCCGGCGGCGTACACCCCACGCGCTGAGGTGCGGGAGACGCGGTCGACCTTGACGAAGCCACCGTCGTCGGTGACGACGCCAGCGTCCTCCAGCCCGAGATCGGCGGTGTTGGGGACCGACCCCAGGGCCAGGATGCAGTGGGAGCCGGTGACCTCGCGGCCGTCGGTGAGACGAACGGTCACGACGTCGCCCTCGCGCGTCACCGACTCCATCCGCGACTTCGACAAGACCTCCATGCCGCGTCGGGTCGCGACCTCCTCCAGCACGGCGCTGGCGTCTGCGTCTTCGCCGGGCAGCACCCGGTCGCGGGAGCTGACGAGCGTGACGGGGATGCCGAGGGCGAGGTAGGCACTGGCGAACTCCGCGCCGGTGACGCCTGACCCGACGACGATCAGCTTCTCCGGCACGTCGGTCAGGTCATAGACCTGCTCCCAGGTGAGGATCCGCTCGCCGTCGGGCACTGCGGTGGGCAGCACCCGCGGCGCCGCGCCGGTGGCGATCAGGATCGCGTCGGCCTTGATCGTCTCCTCGGTGCCGTCGGCGGCCGTTGCGACCACGGTGAGGTCGGGCGCCAGCCGCCCCCTCCCGTGCACCAACCGGACGCCGTCGCGGTCGAGCCGGGCCGCGATGTCGCTGGACTGGTCGGCGGCCAGCTGCTTGACGCGCGCGTTGACCTTGCCGAGGTCGACGCGCAACGTCGTCGCCACATCGCCCTCGTGGTCGGAGAAGTCGATCCCGAGCTCGGCGGAGTCGGCGACCTCCGTCATCAGCTCGGCCGTCGCGATCAGGGTCTTGCTCGGCACACAGTCGGTCAGGACCGCCGAGCCGCCGACCCCGTCGGTGTCGACGACCGTCACCTCGGCGCCGAGCTGGGCCGCGACGTGGGCGGCTTCATAGCCACCGGGGCCACCGCCGATGATGACGACGCGGTCCTTCGTGCCGGCGGCCATGTCAGAGATTGATCATGTGGCCGGTGATGCCGTGCACGGCTTCCTTGACGGCCTCGGTCAGGGTCGGGTGGGCGAAGACGTTGCGAGCGACCTCGTCGGCGGTGAGGTCCCACTGCTGGGCCAGGGTCAGGACCGGCAGCAGCTCGGTGACGTCGGGGCCGATCATGTGGGCGCCGAGGATCTCGTTGTGCTCGGCGTCGGCGACGACCTTGACGAACCCGACCGCCTCGCCCAGGCCCATCGCCTTGCCGTTGGCGGTGAACGGGAAGGTGGCCGTCTTGACGTCGTATCCCTTGTCCTTGGCCTGCGCCTCGGAATAGCCAAAGGAACCGATCTGCGGCATGCAGTAGGTCGCACGCGGGACCATGTCGTAGTTGACCGGCATGGTCTCGGCGCCGCTGATCGTCTCGGCCGCGACGATGCCCATCGCTTCCGCGACGTGGGCGAGCATCATCTTGCCGGTGCAGTCGCCGATGGCATAGACACCCTCGACGTTGGTGCGCATGTAGTCGTCGATCTCGATCGCCCCGCGCTCGGAGATCTTCACCCCGATCTTGTCCAGGCCGTAGCCCTCGACCCGCGGAGCGAAGCCGAAGGCGGCGAGGAACTTGCCGGCCTCGAGCACCTGCTCGTCGCCGTCGCCGGACGCGGGCGCGACGGTCACCTTGACGCCCGAGCCGGTGTCCTCGACGTTCTTGACCGCGGTCGAGGTGAGCACCTTCACGCCGAGCTTCTTGTAGTGCTTGGCCAGCTCCTTGGAGACGTCGGCGTCCTCGGTGGGGACCATCCGGTCGAGGAACTCCACGATCGTCACGTCGACGCCGAAGTTGGCCATGACATAGGCGAACTCCACCCCGATCGCACCGGAGCCACCGATGATGATCGACTCGGGGAGCTGGTCGGTGAGGATCTGCTCCTCATAGGTCACGACGTTGTCCGACAGCTCGACACCGGGGACGAGGCGCACGGTCGCGCCGGCCGCCACGATCAGGTTGTCGCAGGTGTATGCCGTCGTGTTGCCGTCCTTGTCCTTGACCTCGACCTCGGTGGGGCTGGTGATCGTGCCCCACCCGTCGATCTCGGTGATCTTGTTCTTCTTCATCAGGAAGTGGACGCCCTTGACGATCCCCGCGCTGACCTTGCGCGAGCGCTCGTGGGTGGGACCGAACGACATCGTGGCGTCGCCCTCGATGCCGAACTTGGCCTTCTCGTGCTGGAGCGTGTGGGCCAGCTCAGCGTTCTTCAGCAGCGCCTTGGAGGGGATGCAGCCGACGTTGAGACAGACACCGCCCCAATACTTCTCCTCGATCACGGCGACCTTCTGGCCGAGCTGGGAGGCGCGGATGGCGGCGACGTAGCCACCGGGGCCGGCGCCGAGGACGAGGGTGTCGAAGTGCGTGTCGCTCACGCCGCCCACCCTAGCCCTCGGCCGCACCCTCGCTACCCTTGCCCCGTGACGCTCTACGCCGCCTACGGGACCAACCTGGACCCGGCACGAATGGGCGAGCGTTGCCCGCACTCTCCGCTGCGCGGCACCGGCTGGTTGACCGGCTGGCGCCTGACCTTCGGCGGCGAGCACCACGGCTGGGACGGATCGCTGGCCACGATCGTGCAGGACCCCCTCGAGCAGGTCTTCGTGGCCGTCTATGACGTGACGCCCGAGGACGCCGGCCTGCTCGACGGCTGGGAGTCCGCCGACACCGGTCTCTATCGCCGGACCCGCGTGCGGGTGGCCACCATGGCCGGTGAGGTGGTCGCCTGGGCCTACGTCCTCGACGCCTACGAGGGCGGGTTGCCCAGCGCCTCCTACCTCGGCGTGCTCGCCGACGCAGCCGAGGCAGCGGACGCCCCCGTCGACTACGTCGCTGCCCTGCGCCGGCGAGCCTGCCGATCCACGGGCCTGTGATCGATCAGCGCCGGACCCGGAACTTCTCGACCGCCCGGGAGCCCTCGATCCCCTCCGAGCCCAGGAACCGCACCGTCACCTTGTAGGCACCGCGCGGCAGCTTGGGGAGCCTGACCGCCGCCGTACCGCCCGTGATCGTCGCCGTGCTGGAGATCTTCTTGCTGCCGGTGACTGCCCGGAGCAGGACCTTGGCCTTCCCGTCGATGCCGTCGATGCTGCCGAGGCTCGCGGCGCCGGTGACCTGCACCTTGAGCCGACCGCCGCGCGTGGTGGTCGGCACCTTCGTCAGCACCGCCTTCGTCACTGTCGACATCTGGGCCGCGGTGGTGGTCGTGGTGGTGGTCGTGGCGGTGGGACCGGTGGTCGGGGTCGCCGTGGGCGGCGTCGTGGGGGTCGCCGTCGCGGGGGGCGGCGGTGACACCACGGTCCAGGCCGCGGTCACGGGCGTGAGGTCGACGCGTCCGACCGGATCGATGGCGCGGGCCCTGAACTGGTGCGCGCCCAGGCCGAGGGACGTGTGGACCACCGGCGACGAGCACGGCATGAACGCCGCGCCGTCCAGGCTGCACTCCAGGGTCGAGCCGGGCTCGTTGGAGGCGACGGTGATGCTCACGCCGGTGGCTGTCGTCTCGCCCGACGGTGCTCCGGAGAGCGTGGTCTCGGGAGCGGTCGAGTCCTCCTGCCAGTCCGGCTCGATGTCGTGGCTGGTGGCCGTGTCGACGAACGAGCCCCCGGATCCGTTGGACGACATCACGGCCACGTTGCGATCGGTGCCGGCCGTGCCGATGTAGGCGATCTTGGTGCCGTCAGGGGAGAACACCGGGTCGGTGGCCGAGCGCGAGCTGTCGGTCGACACGCGGGTCATCGCGGACCCGTCGGGCTTGATCGTCCACACGGCCGGCAGTCCTCCGGCGTTGGGCAGGAACGTGTGGGTGTAGGCGATCCGGCCGTCCGGGGTCCACGACGGAGAGTCGTCGTGACCCTGGTAGGGCAACCCGGCGTACTGGCCGTAGGGCGTGAGGTTCTTGACGGCGCCCCCGGTCGGTGACATCACGTAGATGTTGCGGTCGGTGTCACCCGTGCGGGCGCTCACGAAGGCAATCAGGCCCTGCGGCGCGCCACCCAGCGGCTCCGACCAGGTCGGGTCGGTGTCGGGGAACGTGTTGTCGGTGAGCTGCGTGGCCGCTCCGCTGCCGTCCGCGGCCCGCACCATGATCTCCTGGTCGGCCCCGACGCCCCTGGCGGAATAGACGAGCCGCGTCCCGTCGGGTGACCAGTCGGGCGTCTGCTCGACCTCGGCGGTGTCGGTGATCCGGCGCTTGCCGGTGCCGTCGATGTCCATCGTCCACACGTCGCCGCCGTGGATGTAGGCGAGCCTGGTGCCGTCGGGCGAGACGGCCGGGTGCGTGTTGGCGCCGTCATGGGTGAGCCGGGCCAGCCTCGAGCCGTCGGGGTTCATCGAGAACAGCTCCATCCCGCCGGCCCGGTCGCTCTGGAAGAAGATGCGTCCCGTCACGGGTCCCGGGATCGGGGTCGGGGTCGGAGTGGGGGTGGGCGTCGGGGTCGGGGTCGGGGTGGGCGTCGGAGTCGGCGTCGGAGTCGGAGTCGGGGTGGGCGTCGGAGTCGGAGTCGGAGTCGGAGTCGGCGTCGGAGTCGGAGTCGGGGCCGCTCCGATCTCGACGGGGCCTGACACGGGCCTGAGGATGGGGTTGTCGTTGCCGTCGACGATCCGGACGGGAAGGGTGAAGGTCTTGATGCCGGGCGCAGCGGCGACCACCGGCACCTGGATCTCGTAGCCGACGCCCGTCGGGATCTTCCACGTCCCGCCGTCCGACTTCCCCAGCCCCACCGTGCCTCCGCTCTCAGGAGCCGAGGTCGTGGTCGGGCAGAGGCTGGTCTCCGGGGTCGGGCTCGCGGTCCCGCCCGAATAGGTCCACTTCGTGCACCGGATCGGGTTGGTGGACGAGATCGCCACGCTGATGCCGCTCGGGAGCGTCAGGTCAGGTCGCATCGACTGGTCGGCGCACGGATAGGGGTTGCCCACAGCCCCGACCTCGATCCCGACATAGAACACCTCCCCGGCGCGCGGTGGCTTCGCGTCGTCGTAGTGCACGGACGCGACCGCTCCTGCGCCGGTCTCGCGATAGGGGGTGCCCCACACGACGCTCTCGCAGTTGTAGACCGAGGTGAACAACGGGACTCCGTCGTGACGGGTGACCCCGGCCTGGGCGGGTGTGCCCGTGAGCAGGACGACGCTCGTGGCGAGGGTGAGGGTGCCGGCGGCGGCGATGGTCTTGCTGGACATGGCGACTCCAGGAAAGGGGTGGGTTGCGACGTCAGCAGGCTGGGCCAGAGCGCTCAACAATCGCTCAATCGGTTCCTTGAGCGGCGCGGCTGAGGCAGAGTTTCCCCATGTCACCTCCCCTGCGCTTCCAGGCGCTCGGTCCGCTCGAGGTCCGGCGAGGAGACGAGCTGGTGGACCTCGGCGCGGCCAGGCCGAGGCTCGTGCTGGCCATGCTCCTGGCGGCTGCCCCGGACGCCGTCCCGGTCGAGCGCCTCAGCGAGGAGATCTGGCCCGGTGGTGGGCCAGCCGATCCCCTCCGCAACCTGCAGGTTCACGTCTCCGCGTTGCGCCGAGCGCTGGGAGACCAAGCCGGGACCCTCGTCACCGTCGGTCGGGCCTACCGGCTCGACCTGGCCGCGAGCTCCTTCGACGTCGACGAGTTCTCGGCCCTTGCCGCGAAGGCCCACGACCTCCTGCTCGCCGGGCACAGGGAGGAGTCGTTGCGGGCCTGCGACCTGGCGCTGGACCTGTGGCGCGGCGAGGCCTGGCAGGACGTCCGCGAGCTGCGGGCGATCGATGCCCTCGCCCACAGGCTGGACTCGGTGAGGGTGGACGTGTCGGCCCGGCGCGCCGAGGTGCTGCTCTCCCTGGGGTGCCACCGCGACCTCGTCGCGGACCTCGAGGCCCTGGTCGCCGCCCACCCGCTGCGAGAGGACCTGCGTGGCCACCTGATGCTCGCGCTGCACCGCTCCGGGCGGCAGTCGGAGGCGCTCGCGACCTACGCCGCCGGCCGGGCCAGGCTCGTCGCCGAGACCGGCCTCGAGCCCGGCGTCGAGCTCCAGGGGCTCCACATGGGCGTGCTTGCCGACGATCCGAGCCTGCGCCTCGACGACGCCGACCTCAGGGCACGACGCCACCTGCCTGCTGCGGCCACCCAGCTCATCGGGCGACGGGTCGAGGTCACCGAGCTGGTGTCCCAGCTGGGCGCCGGTGCTCGTCTGGTCACCCTCACCGGACCCGGTGGGGTCGGCAAGACCCGGACGTCGATGCAGGCTGCGCACGAGTATGCGGCCTCGTGCGCCGACGGGGTCTGGTTCGTCGACCTCGCCAGCCTGGTCGATCCCGAGCTCGTGCCGCAGGCCGTGGCGGAGTCGCTGGGGATCGACGCGCTGGGCGACGACTTCCTCGCCCCCTTGTTGTCGCACCTGGCGAAGAGACGGCTCCTGCTCGTCATCGACAACTTCGAGCAGGTCCTGGGTGCGGCGGCGTTCCTCGCGTCCGTCCTGACCGCCGCACCAGGCGTGCAGGTGATCGTCACCAGCCGGATCCCGCTGCAGATCTATGGCGAACGGGTCCACGCCATCGACCCGCTTCCCGACGCCGACGCGGTCAAGCTCTTCTGCGAGCGTGCCACCGCCGCGGACCACCGGTTCGACACCTCACGGACCGAGGCCATCAGTCGGCTCTGCGCCGCCGTCGACAACCTCCCCCTGGCCATCGAGCTCGTCGCCGCCCGGGTGGGCGAGATGACCTTCGACGAGCTCGTGGCCCCCACCGAGATGCGGCTGGACCTCGCGGCCAGCGGCCCTCGGGAGCGGCCGGACCGGCAACGCGCGTTGCGCGCTAGCATCGACTGGAGCGTCAACCTGCTGGCGCCTGACGACCAACGGGCGTTCCGCTCGCTCGCCGTGTTCGCGGGCGGGTTCCAGGCGGCTGCCGCCGAGGAGGTCTGCACCGTGTCTCGAGACCAGCTCATGACCCTGGTCCGGGCCAGTCTCGTCGTCCGGGACGAAGCACGCTTCGGCTTCTTGGAGACCATCCGGGAGCACGCCCTCGAACAGCTCACCGCCGACCCCGACGAGGGCGCCGTCCGGGATCGGCACGCCGACCAGCTCGTGGCCCTCGCCGACCAGATCCGTGCCGGGATGGCCGGCACAGAGGCGACCGCGCTGATGGCGCGGCTGACCCAGGAACGAGCCAACCTCCGGGCCGCGCTGGAGCACCTGGAGCGCACCGGACGCTTCGACGACCTCCTGCGACTCGCCACCGCCCTCACCGTGTTCTGGTATCGCGTCACTCCGGCCAGCCCGGACGTCGAGTGGGCCGAACGCGCCCTGGCCCTGGCACCGCACGCCGACCCGCACCTGCGGGCACGGGCGATGTACGGCCTGGCCATCTGCCGCGGCGAACAGGGACGCAGCGACCTGAGCAACCCGCTCCTCGAGCGGAGCCGAGCCCTGTTCCAGGAGTCCGGCGACGAGCACTGGGCCGCCCGTGCCCTCAACAGCCTGGCGGGCGCGCTGCGCGACCTCGGACGCACAGCAGAGGCGGTCTCGCTCATGGACGAGTCCATCGCCCTGCGCCGCCGCCTGGACAACCCCGACCTCGACATCTCGATCACCCTCCAGAACCGGGGGCTGGCAGCCCTCGACCAGCGCGACTTCACCGTCGCGAGAGGTTGTCTGGCCGAGTGTCGCGCCCTGGCCGGTGACGAGCGTGTCCGCGCAGAAGCCGACCTGCTGCTGGCAGACCTCGAGCTGGAGGAGGGAAACCTCGCCGAGGCTCGACGGCTCCTGCTCGAGGCAGTCCCGGTCCTGGAGCGGCACGGCGTCGACTACCGCCGGATCGAGGCCCTGGACACCTTGGCGTTCCTCGCGATCCGGATGGACCGCCTCGAGGAGGCCGCCGTGCTCGTCGCGGCCGCCGACCGCGCGATGGCGATCGACGGCACCACCCAGGTGCCCGCCGACGCTGCGCTGCGGGAGCGCCGCGTCGGCGTCCCGCTGGCCGCCTTCGACGACCGGGCCAGGGACCGGGCTGCCGGCGTCGGCGGCCGGCTCGACCTCGACCAGGCACTCGACCGGGGGATGTCGCTGCTCTGCCGCGACGACCTGCCTGTTCCAGGCGAAGGTCAGTGACAAGCTGGTCGGATGACCGGAGCCGAGCCGGCACCGTGTGGCGGGGCAGCCCTCTCGGGGGCTGCCCTGCTGTCTGTCGTGACCGATGCCACCTACAGTTCGAGGCGTGACCGACCAGCACCCCGACACCCAGGCCCTCGCCGCTGCCGCCGCCGCTGAGCTCCAGGCACTCACCGGGGTGGAGTCCCACGACGTGGCGCTCGTGCTCGGCTCCGGGTGGCTGCCGGCCGTCGACGCCCTCGGCACGCCCACGGCAGAGATCGACAGCACCGACCTCCCCGGCTTCCACGCCGCCGCGGTGGCCGGTCACCGCGGCCGGATCCGCAGCATCCGGGTCGGCGACAAGCAGGTCCTGGTCTTCCTCAGCCGGACCCACTTCTATGAGGGCAAGGGGGTCGCGGCCGTCGTCCACCCGGTCCGGACGGCCGCCGCCGCGGGCTGTCGCGCCCTCGTCCTCACCAACGGGTGCGGCGGCCTCAAGCAGGGCTGGACCCCGGGCCAGCCGGTCCTGATCTCCGACCACATCAACCTGACCGCCACCAGCCCCCTCGTGGGCGCCACCTTCGTCGACCTCACCGAGGTCTACTCCCCGCGGCTGCGCGCCCTGTGCAAGGAGATCGATCCCGGTCTCGACGAGGGCGTCTATGTCCAGGTCACCGGACCCCACTACGAGACGCCTGCCGAGATCGGCATGGTCCGAGCGATCGGTGGCGACCTCGTCGGGATGAGCACGGCACTGGAGGCCATCGCCGCTCGTGCTGCCGGGCTCGAGGTGCTGGGGATCAGCCTGGTGACCAATCTCGCCGCCGGGATGAGCGGCGAGCCGCTCGACCACTCCGAGGTGCTCGAGGCCGGCAAGGCCGCCGCCAGCCGGATGGGCGGCCTGCTCGGCCAGCTCGTCCCGCGGATCTGAGAGGCACGCGATGCGCGTCCTGGTGACCGGAGCAGCCGGCTCGATCGGTCGCACCGTGACGATCGGCCTGTGCGAGCGCGGTCACGAGGTGGTGGGCCTCGACCTCGTGCCGGAGCCCGAGGGGTTCACCGGGGCCTGGCACACGGCCGACTGCGCCGACCCTGACGCCGTCCGCGCCGTGTTCACCGAGGAGCGGCTCGATGGGGTCGTCCACCTGGCCGGGGTCCCGGACGAGCGCTCACTGCCCGACGAGCTCACTTCCCACGTCATCACCACCGCTGCGCTGCTCGACCAGATGGTGAGCCACCGGATCACACGCATCGTCTATGCCTCCTCCAACCACGCCGTCGGGCGAACACCGCGGCCGAGCAGCAGTGACCCCGTCTCCGACCAGGCGCTCCCCCGCCCCGACACCTTCTACGGCGTCGCCAAGGTCGCCGCCGAGGCGCTGCTCCGGTTGTATGCCGACCGCCACTCGCTCGACGTCATCACCTGCCGGATCGGATCGTTCCTCGACGAGCCCACCACCGCGCGAGCCTTGTCGACGTGGCTCTCCCCTGCTGACTGCGTCCGAATGGTCGAGGCGGCGCTGCTCGCGCCCTCTCCCGGGTTCGCTGTCCTCTACGGCATCAGCAAGAACACCCGGGCCTGGTGGGACCTCGAGCCGGGCCGGCGACTGGGCTACGAGCCGCAGGACGACGCCGAGGCGTTCGCCGACCGCATCCCGGCGCGGGACGAGGACGACGAGGAGGCAGCCCACGTGGGTGGGCCCTTCGTCACCGAGCAGTTCCATCGACCCGCGCTCGACCCCGAGTGAGTCGCACATGCCCGACAACGGCGAGCAGAGCTTCGTCGAGCTTCTCTACACCGGCGCCCCGCGGGCAGAGTTCGACCGACTCGTGGCGGAGCGTCCGGAGACTGCGGGCGAGTACGACGTCGCGCTCCGCCTGCGCGAGCTGATCGCTCGCCACCGGGCTCGTGAGGCCGAGCTGTCCGCCCTCTACGAGACCGCCCACGACCTCACGGCCATCAGGGACCTGGACGAGGTCCTCAGTGCGATCGTGCGCCGGGCACGCCAGCTCCTGGGCGCCGACATGACCTACCTCTCGCTCAACGACGAGGTGGAGGGCGCCTCCTACATGAAGGTCACGGCCGGCGCGCTGACCCGCGAGTTCCAGGACCTCCGGCTCCCGCTCGGCACCGGCCTGCTGGGGCTGGTCGCCCAGACCGGCGCCCCCTACTTCACCGAGGACTACCAGGCCGACGAGCGATTCGTGCACCGCGGCTACATCGACGACGCAGTGGCCGGGGAGCGGATCCGGGCGATCCTCGGCGTGCCCCTCCTGGTCGAGGGGAGGGTCATCGGGGCACTGCTTGCCGTCCACCGCACGGTCCGGCGCTTTCCTCCGGACGAGGTCTCGTTGTTGATGTCCTTCGCCGCGCACGCATCGGTGGCGCTGGAGAACGCGCGCCTGTTCGCCCGGCTCGACGAGGCCAACCGCACGATGGCTGCCCATGCCGCGTCGGTCGAGGCGGCAGCCATGGCACACGAGCAGATGACGGGCCTCCTCCTGGCGGGTGGCGGCGTCGCCGAGGTGGTCGATGTCCTGGCTCACGTGCTCAGGGGCAAGGTGGCTGCCTGGAACCCCGCAGGCACCCTGCTTGCTGGCGTCGACGTGGAGCCCAGCGCGCGACCGGCGATCCTCGCGGCTGCTTCCGGGTCTGCGCGCTCGGCGCACACAGCGCACGTCGACGGCGCCTGGGTGGCGGCCGCGGTGGCGGCCGGTGAGCACGTGGCGACCCTGGTCCTCCACGGTGGCGGTCGTGCGCTCGACCCGGTCGAGCAGCGCACGCTCGAGCGCGGGGCGCTGGTGACGGCCCTGGTGCTCGTGTTCGCCCACAGCGTCGCGGAGGCCAGCGAGCGCCTGGGCACGCAGCTGCTCGTGGATCTCGTCGAGGGCCGCGAGACCGACCCGGACCGGCTCCGCGAACGGGCCCGGCGCCACGCGTTCGACACCGACGCCGCGCTCGCGATCGCGACCGCCGTGGTGGACCATGACGACCGGGCGCCTGCCGCCCGGGCAGCGTCCGGGGTTGCGATGCAGAACGACGGGATCTCCGCGGCCCACCACGGCGACGTGCTCGTCCTGGCACCGACGACCGACCCGCTTGCGCTGGGGCGGGCCCTGCGCTCGGCCCTCGGCCGGAGCGCCACCGTCGGGGTCGCAGCCACGACCGTGGGCGAGGTGCCGGCGGCATACGCAGCGTCGCGGCGAGCGGCTGTGGCTCTTCGCGCCCTCGGTCGGACCGGTGAGGTCGCCTCCGAGTCCACCCTCGGGATGGCCGGACTGCTCCTGGGCGATGCCACCCCGGGGGCCGTCTCGGACTACCTCGAGGCCACCCTCGGGCCGGTCCTCGAGCACGACGCCCGCAGAGGAACGGCCCTGCTGCCCACGCTTGCCGCCTGGTTCGACCATGCCGGGGCCCTGGTCCCCACCGCCGAGGCCCTGCACGTGCACCCCAACACCGTCCGGCAGCGGCTCGCCCGGATCGGGGAGCTGCTCGGGCAGGGCTGGCGTGATCCGGCCCGGGCGCTGGAGATCCACGTGGCGATCAAGCTTCGACTGCTCCAGGATGTGTGACGTCCCCACATCCGACATCGCCAACTGTGGCGACGTGAGCCATAGGAACCCACCCTGCCGAGGCCTACGTTGTGGCGCATGCCTGAGAGCCATGTCACACCCCTGACCGGGCGGACCGCTGTCGTGACCGGAGGCGCCAGCGGCATCGGCGCCGCCACCGCCACCCGCCTGGCCGACGCCGGCGCCAGCATCATCGTCGTCGACCGCGACGCCGCCGGTGCCGCACGCATCGCCGACCTGGTGGGCGGCAAGTCCCTGACACTCGACCTGAGTGACAGCGACGCCATCATCGACGCCCTGGTCGGGGTGGACGCCGACATCCTCGTCAACAACGCCGGCATCCAGCACGTGGCCCCCATCGAGGACTTCGACCCCGGGACGTTCGCCACCATCCACGCGATCATGCTCCAGGCGCCGTTCCTCCTGGCGCGTGCACTCCTGCCCGGGATGTATGCGCGCGGCTGGGGTCGACTGGTCCACATCTCCAGCGTCCACGGACACCGCGCGTCGGCCTACAAGAGCGCCTACGTCAGCGCGAAGCACGGGCTCGAGGGCCTCTCCAAGGTGATCGCCCTGGAGGGCGCCGAGCACGGCGTCACGAGCAACACCGTCTGCCCCGGCTACGTGCGGACCCCACTCGTCGAGGGCCAGATCGCCGACCAGGCCAGCACCCATGGCATCCCCGAGGACGAGGTCGTCGAGAAGGTCCTGCTCGAGCGCTCCGCCCTCAAGAGGCTCGTCGAGCCCGCCGAGGTCGCAGAGGTCGTCAACTTCCTGTGCACCGACGCCGCCCGGTCGATCACCGGCTCCTCCCACCTGATGGACGGCGGCTGGACCGCCGCCTGATCCCCCCGATTCCCGCGCCACCCCCGAGAAAGGCACCACCCATGTCAACGTCGACCCAGTCATCCGGAAGCCCGGCCAGCGCGACAGAGCCGGAGAAGGCCAACATCGTCAAGGTCGTGTTCGCCTCGCTCATCGGCACCGCCGTCGAGTGGTACGACTTCTTCCTCTACGGTTCGGCAGCCGCTCTCGTCTTCGGCAGCCTGTTCTTCCCCGAGAGCGAGCCGGCCACCGCGACGCTCCTCGCCTTCGGCACCTACGCCCTCGGCTTCGTGGCCCGTCCCCTCGGCGGCGTCGTCTTCGGCCACTTCGGAGACCGGGTCGGGCGAAAGAAGATGCTCGTCGTCTCGCTGCTGCTGATGGGCGTGGCGACGTTCGCGATCGGCCTGCTGCCGACGTACGCCTCCATCGGCATCGCCGCCCCGATCCTGCTCCTCGCCTGTCGGCTCGTGCAGGGCTTCGCCGTCGGCGGCGAGTGGGGTGGCGCGGTGCTGATGGCAGCCGAGCACGGGACCGACAGCCAACGCGGCTTCTGGTCCTCGTGGCCGCAGGCCGGCGTCGCTCTGGGAAACCTGTTCGCCACCGGGGTGCTCTGGGTGCTGGCCTCCGTGCAGTCCGACGACGCGTTCAACGCGTGGGGCTGGCGCATCCCGTTCCTGCTCAGCGCCGTGCTCGTCATCATCGGCCTGTGGGTCCGCCTGTCGATCGAGGAGTCGCCGGTCTTCAACGAGGCCCACGCCGAGATCGAGGCGAGCGGCAAGAAGCACCTGCCCATCCTCGCGGTGATCAAGCTCTATCCCCGGGAGGTCTTCGTGGCGATGGGCATGCGGATGGCCGAGAACATCTCCTACTACCTCTTCACCGTCATCTCGATCACCTTCCTGACGACATATGTGGGCACTGCCGAGGACAAGGGGATGATCCTCAAGGCGCTCCTCATCGGCGCGGTCGTGCACTTCGTGACGATCCCGCTCTTCGGAGCGCTGTCCGACCGGGTCGGCCGGCGTCCGCTCTACCTCGCCGGTGCCGTCGGCGTGGCCGCCTGGTCCTGGATCTTCTTCGACCTGATCGGCAGCAAGGACGAGTCCACGATCATCCTCGCGGTCGTCGTCGGGCTGATCCTGCACGCGTTGATGTACGCCCCCCAGGCTGCCTTCTTCTCCGAGCTGTTCGGGACCTCGGTGCGCTACACCGGCGCCTCGGTGGGCTACCAGCTGGCGTCGATCTTCGCCGGCGCGCTGGCGCCGATCATCGCGGTCGCACTGCTCGGCGCCGCCACCCTGGGTGACACCAACGTCAACCTGGTCGCGATCTACATGACGGTCGCCTCGGTGATCACGCTGGTCGCGGTCTACTTCGCCAAGGAGACGCGGGCATCCTCACTGCGTCATGACCGGGTGCTCCCCGACGCCCACTGACGCGTCAGCATCTGCCCAGGCCGGCCCGCGTCCCCGACGCGGGTCGGCCTGGTCACGTCCGGCCGGATGCCTCGACGTATTTCTCCACGATGTCTGCGACACCCGTGCCGGCGTCGACGACCATGCCTGGCTCATCGGGCTCCAGAGGCTCGAGCGTCTCCAGCTGTGAGCGCAACATGGCCGGAGGCATGAAGTGGCCAGACCTGCTCGCCAGGCGCTCCGCCAGCACGTCGGCGTCCGCGCTCAGGTGCAGGAAGCCGACAGCGGGGGCATGGCTGCGCAGCAGGTCGCGATAGGAGCGCTTCAGCGCCGAGCAGGCCGTCACGCCGCCGCCCTCGGCGTGGTCGGCGAGCCAGTGACCGACGAGCTCCAGCCACGGCAGTCGGTCGCGGTCGTCCAACGCTCGACCCGAGGCCATCTTCGCGACGTTCGCCTCCGGGTGGAGGTCGTCGGCGTCGCAGAACGGGACGTCGAGCGCGCGGGCGAGTGACGCGCCGACGGTCGTCTTGCCGGAGCCGGAGAGCCCGGTCACCACCACGAGCGGCGCCGGCATCAGGTCGCCGCGATCCCCATCTTGCCCTCGCGGAAGGCATCCACGAAGAGTGCGTGGTCCTCGCGCACACGCAGCGCGTAGTCGATCCCCCACTGGCCGAGCCAGTCGACGAACTCCCTGCGCCCACCCTTGACCGAGGCGATGACGGCGTCCTCGACGGAGATGTCGACGAGGTCCTGCTGACTGTCCTCGTCAGAGGCACAGTGGATCTTGGCGGTGGCCCGGCCCAGGTGGTCGACGACGACCTGCATCTGCTTCGGCTCGTTGATGTCGCCCCAGTCGAGGTCCACCTCGTAGGGCGAGACCTCGCTGACGACGTAGCCCACCCCGTCGATGCTCGTGTGACCCGCCAACGGGTCGGTGTGGACCTGGAGAGCGCGCTGGCTGACGATCGTGCGCTGTCCCTCGTGCTCGAAGTAGCTGTCGACCTCCTCGGTGTCGACGAAGCGTGAGACGGCCGGGACGTTGGCCTGCTTCATCGACAGCACGACGTCGTTGTCGAGCGCCTGGCTGTAGCCCTCCACCAGCACGTTGTAGGCAGGCAGCCCAGCGCTGCCGATCCCGAAGCCGCTCTTGGACACGACGTCGCGCAGCTCGTAGAAGAGGTCGCGGTCGAAGCGCTTCGACTCCGGGATGGTGTCGAGGTAGGCCCTGAACGCCGCGACCACCTTGGCGCGGTGCTCGCGGTCGAGGCGCTGCGCTGACTCGTCCTCGATGAACCGTCGCACCCCGCCGGTCACGACTGTCACCGAGTCGAGCAGGTCTGCCCGGCGGAGCATCCGTGCACGCTCCAACGCGCCGAGCACCGGACCGGTGGCGTTCTCGAGCGTGATCGCGAAGTCCTCGTCGTCGTCGACGTCGGCGTAGTGGTCGACCTGGGCGAGGTAGGAGCGGGCGTAGCGTGCGATGAGCCGTCGGACTGCTTCCTCGGGCAGCGCCTTCTGCCAGCCGATCAGGGCCAGGCTGGCGGCGAAACGCTGCAGGTCCCAGGTGTAGCGGCCGAGATAGGCCTCGTCGAAGTCGTTGACGTCGAAGATCAGTCGGCCGTGGGAGTTGAGGTAGGTGCCGAAGTTCTCCACGTGCAGGTCGCCGTGGATCCAGATCCGCTCGGCGCCGTGTTGCGCCCACCCGGCTTCCTCCTGGGTGACGTCGGCATAGAACAGGCACGCGGTGCCGCGATAGAACGCGTGCGGATCGCTCGCCATCTTTCGATACTTCGCACGGAAGGCTGTCGGGTCGGCCCTCATCATCGGCGCGAAGGCGTCGCGCAGCACCTCCACGATGACGGCCGTACGGTCCGCTCTGGGCATGCTTGGCACTCTAGGGGCACCTAGGCGTCGGGGCGCGCCGTCCGGGCTCCCAAGCCGCCCTCACATCCGGCCATCATGTGGTCGTGGTTCCACTCCAGCAGCGGACGGAGCACGCGGGCGGCAGCTGACAGCCCGCGGTGGGCCACGCTGACCTCCTGGGTGTAGGACACCCCGGTGCCGTCGGCGTCGCCCACGAGCTCGAAGGTCGCCGAGCCACTCAGGTCGCCATGGATCTTGACCTCCAGGAGGCCGGGTTCTCGGCGTCGGGCGTGGAGCACCAGGTCGAGGGTGTAGGGAAGCCGCGACCGGCACAACACGCGCGCGGTGTCGTCGTCGATCTTGGCCACCGCCATCACCTGGGGCCACCAGTGGGGGTAGTGCTCGAGGTCGACCAGGACACCCTGGACGTGTTCGACCGGGGCAGCCACCCACCATCGTCGATCGAACCGGAACGTGGCCGGCCTCATCGCCTGGCGGCCAGCCACTCGTGCTCCTCGGCCCAGAGCACCTCGGCCGCGAGGACCTGGCGGGAGAGGTCGCGATCGCCCATCAGCGCCCTGAAGACCATCGGCACCGTCACGTCGTGACCCGGACGTTCGACGACCTCGATCGGGTCGCCCCGTTCGATGACGCCTGCCTCGCGGACCGCGAGATAGGCACCGGTGCGTCCCCTCGCTGCGAACCGCCTGATCCACTGCGCCTCGCCCATGTGGGCGGCGAAGGTCCCGCAGGGGATCCGTGGTCCGCAGACCTCGAGCAACGCCGCTCCGACCCGCCAGGTCTCGCCGACCAGGGCGTCGTCGACAGCGAGCCCGCGGGTGGTGAGGTTCTCCCCGAAGACGCCGTCGGGCAGCGCACGCCCCAGGTCGGCAGCCCAGCGGTCGAGCTCCTCGCCGGCAAAGGCATAGACGGCCTTGGTGTCGCCGCCGTGGTGCTTGCGCGAGCCGATCTCGTCGCCGACCACCCCGCTGCCGAGCCCGTCGTGCCGCGGGCCCGGCCGGCGGACCTCGATCCGGGGCTGGGGCTGCTTGCGGATCGCGCTGCCCCTCCTCAGACCGGGCACAGGGCTCAGGGCGCCGGTGTTGACGGAGCGAACGGTGGCACGCACGTGGCACACGCTAGCCGGGTCGCCGACAGGCCGACTCAGCCCTCGGCGGCGACCTTGATCCGCTCGAGCGTCTCGCGCATGCCCGCGCGCAGGACCTGCGTGAAGACCTCCTGGCCCCCCATGAAGCCGTCGGTCAGCTGGCGGGCCAGGTCGGAGATCCCCTCCGGGACCGCACGCCGCTCGATGAGCCGGGTGCCGCCGTCGGCGCCGGGCTCGAGGGTGAAGGACCACACCGCCCAGTTCTCCTCCACCCGGAACGCGATCTCGCGTTCGGGGACGAACCTGACCACCTCGCTGTGGGTGGTCCACGTCAGGTCCTGCCCGTCCGGCGATCTCTCGAGGTTGTGGTTGACGAACCGGGCGCCCGACCCGATCTCGGCGCTGTCCGGGAGGAGCTCGCAGTGGGTCACCTGTGGGCTCCAGTCGGCCAGTCGCCGTACGTCACCGACCAGCTCCCACACCCTGCCAGGGGGCGCCTCGATGTCGACAGCGTCCTCGAGCAGCGGTTCGACACCTGCGGTCATGTCGTGCGTGGCCATGGTTCCTCCCAGAATGCGATCGATCGGACGTAGAGTTCTGCCGCAGGCTATCGATCCGCGAACTCGACGTCCAGTCGGACGCATACACTGGCCTCATGACCTCACCGCAGCGCCTCGACGGCCGTCGGGTCCGGGGAGACGCCACCCGCCGGCGGGCGGCGCGCCAAGCCGCCGACATCGCCACGACCCACGGCCTCGACTCGGTCACGGTGGGTTCGCTGGCGACCGCCACAGGCCTGAGCAAGAGCGGCATCCTCACCGTCTTCGGCAACCGCGAGGCCATCCTGGTCGCCGCGGTCGCCGAGGCCCGGACGGTCTACGTCGCCAACGTCATCGCCCCGGCGTGGCACCACGAGCCGGGGGCCCCAAGACTCCGCGCTCTCCTCGACTCCTGGGTGGACTACCTGCGCCGGAGGGTGTTTCCCGGTGGCTGCTTCATCAACGCCACCTCGACGGAGTTCAGCCACCGGGAGGGCCCGGTCGCCGACGCGGTCCGCGAGCTCGCCCGTGAGTGGCTCGACCTGCTGGAGACCGAGCTCGAGACGGCCGGCTCGGCCCGGCCGGCAGACGACGCCTTCACGATCGACGCCCTCCTCAACGCCGGCAACGTCCGGCGGGAGCTGTTCGACGACGACGCCGAGCTCGACCGCGCCCGCGCACTCGCCCTCGAGGTCATCGACCGCTGATCTGCGGCCACAGCGATAGCGTGCCCACATGGACGCCGACCTGATCACCCGTGCCCGCGCCTGGGCAGCCGAGGACCCCGACGAGCTGACGCGCGCCGAGCTGGAGCGGATCGTCGAGGCCGTCGAGGCGGGTGCCGACCGGGCAGACCTCGCCGACCGCTTCGCAGGCACCCTCGAGTTCGGTACGGCGGGCCTGCGCGGCGCCCTCGGGGCCGGACCCAACCGGATGAACCGCGTCGTCGTGGTCCGGGCGGCGGCCGGCCTGGCGGCCTACCTCAACGACACCGGACACCGCGGCGGCAGCGTCGTCATCGGCTTCGACGCCCGCCACAACAGCGACGTGTTCGCCCGCGACACCGCCGAGGTGATGACCGGCGCCGGACTCAAGGCGCTGGTCATGCCCAGGCCGCTGCCCACCCCGCTGCTGGCCTACGCCATCCGCGAGCTCGGGTGCGCCGCAGGGGTGATGGTCACCGCGAGCCACAACCCGCCCCAGGACAACGGCTACAAGGTCTATCTCGGGGACGGCAGCCAGATCGTGCCGCCGGCCGACACCGAGATCGCGGCCCGCATCGCCGCGGTCGGAGCGCTCGCCGACGTCCCACGCGGCGGCGTCGGCACCGTGGTCGGGGAGAACATCGTCGACCGCTATCTCGACACCGTCGCCGACCTGGCCCAGGACGGACCGCGCGACCTCAACATCGTCTACACCCCCCTGCACGGTGTCGGCGGCAGCACGGTCGTCCAGGTCCTCGAGACGGCTGGCTTCAGTGCCCCGCACGTCGTCGAGCAGCAGGAACAGCCCGACGCCGACTTCCCGACGGTGGCCTTCCCCAACCCCGAGGAGCCCGGCGCCATGGACCTGGCCATGGCCCTGGCGGCGAAGACGGACGCCGACCTGGTCGTGGCCAACGACCCGGACGCCGATCGCTGCGCCGCTGCGATCCGCGGTCCCCACGGCTGGCGGATGCTCCGCGGCGACGAGGTCGGCGCGCTCCTGGCCGACCACCTCCTCGCCGCCGGCCGACAGGGCACGTTCGCCTGCTCGATCGTGTCCTCGAGCCTCCTCGGCAAGCTCGCCGCCGCGGCAGGACAGCCCTATGCGGAGACCCTCACGGGCTTCAAGTGGATCGCCAAGGTCGACGGTCTCGCCTTCGGCTACGAGGAGGCCCTCGGCTACTGCGTCGACCCGGAGCACGTCAAGGACAAGGACGGGGTCTCCGCCCTGCTGATGGTCTGCGAGATCGCAGCGCAGGCCAAGGCGGACGGCCGGACCCTGCACGACCTGCTCGACGACATCGCAGCCCGGCACGGCTTGCACGCCACCGACCAGCTCTCGGTGCGCTTCGAGGACCTCGCCGCGATCCCCGCCACCATGCAGCGCCTGCGCGAGGCACCTCCTGCCGTCCTCGGTGGACTTGCCGTCGAACGGGTCGAGGACCTCTCGCTCGGCAGCGACGCCCTCCCGGCGACCGACGGCCTGCGGTTCTTCCTCGCCCACGGAGCGCGGGTGATCGTCCGCCCCAGCGGCACCGAGCCCAAGGTGAAGTGCTATCTCGAGGTCGTCATCCCGGTCGACGCCGAGGACGGGGTCGACGCAGCGCGCATCGCGGCGGTCGGGCGGCTCGACGCCATCAAGGGCGACATCCGGGCGGCCGCCGGACTCTGAGTCAGAGCAGGAGGGCGGCCACCAGGGCCACGGCCGAGGCGAGCAACAACCCCGTCGGCAGCCAGGCCACCTGTCGGCGTACGCCCCGGGCCAGCTCTGCCTGCTCGTCGGAGAGGAGGGTCACGCCCGCGGCGGTCCGGGCCCGCTCCATGCGCCGGTGGAGGTCCTCCACCACGAAGTCGGCGTAGTCGACACCGGCGACGCGCACCTCCTCCGACCGGGTCCACCCGCGGCGCTCGGCCACCACGTCCTTTCCCCACGACTTGCCCACGACCGGCGAGACATAGCGCTTGCCCGCACGCACCGCCAGCACCTGGGTGACCGCCAGCTGCTCGATCGCTGCCAGCGGGATCCGGATCGTGTCGACCATGTTGCGCATCACCAGCTCGTCGGCGGTGACCGTGAGCGTGGGCCGGAGCATCGCAGCCCACGCGAGGACTCCGACCAGGACGGCACCCGCGGCCCACGACGCCTCCGACTCGCGTATGGCGACCACCGCGACCACAGCGGCAGTGACCGCCACGAAGCTGCCCAAGAACCGGCCGGCCGTCGGCCGGATGGTCTGTGCCTCCTCGTGCTGGCCGGGCATGTGTGCTCCTCTGCGTTGCCGTGCTGGGCGCAGCCAACCCTATGCTGGGTCGGTGACGACACCTGCCGCCCCGACGACGAGCTCGGGAGCCTTCGACGACATCACCGCGTCGGACTCCTCGCTGCGCCGCTTCCTGCACGGACTCCCCGGTGTCGACCAGGTCGGGGCCGAGGCCCGGGCCGCCGGTCTGGGCACCCGCTCGATCAAGACGACCGCCAAGGCGTTCGCGATCGACCTGGCCATCCGGATGGTCGACCTCACCACGCTGGAGGGGCAGGACACCCACGGCAAGGTCCGCGCCCTGGCCGCCAAGGCGATGCGCCCGGACCCCGCCGACGCGACCTGTCCCTCGGTCGCGGCTGTCTGCGTCTATCCCGACATGGTCGGTGCTGCGAAGCAGACCCTGGGCGAGTCGGGCGTCAAGGTGGCTGCGGTCGCGACGGCCTTCCCGAGCGGGCGGGCAGCCCTCGACATCAAGCTCGCCGACACCCGCGACGCGGTCGAGGCGGGTGCCGACGAGATCGACATGGTCATCGACCGGGGGGCGTTCCTCTCCGGGCACTACCTGCAGGTCTTCGAGGAGATCCTCGCCGTCAAGGAGGCCTGTGGCGATGCCCACCTCAAGATCATCTTCGAGACCGGCGAGCTGCAGACCTATGACAACGTCCGGCGCGCTTCCTGGCTGGGCATGTTGGCGGGGGGTCACTTCATCAAGACCTCGACGGGCAAGGTCCAGCCTGCCGCGACGCTGCCGGTCACGATGATCATGCTCGAGGCCGTGCGTGACTTCCGCGCGCAGACCGGCCAGATGGTCGGGGTGAAGCCGGCCGGCGGCATCCGGTCCTCCAAGGACGCCATCAAGTACCTCGTGATGGTCAACGAGGTCGCCGGGCCCGACTGGCTCGATCCCGACTGGTTCCGCTTCGGCGCCTCCACCCTGCTCAACGACCTGCTGATGCAGCGCACCAAGATGACCACCGGCCGCTACTCCGGCCCCGACTACTTCACGCTGGACTGAGGCGAGCACACATGGTCAAGGTTCCTGAAAAGGCGACGCCCTTCTTCGAATACGCCCCGGCCCCCGAGTCGCGAGCGATCGTCGACATCAAGGCGTCCTACGGCCTGTTCATCGACGGAGAGTTCGTCGACGGGCACGGCAAGAGCTTCAAGACGATCAACCCGGCGACCGAAGAGGTCCTGGCCGAGGTCGCGGAGGCGGACGAGGCCGACGTCGACCTGGCCGTGCAGGCCGCCCGGCGCGCCCACTCCCGGGTCTGGGGGCGCATGCCCGGCAGCGAGCGCGCGAAATACCTGTTCCGCATCGCGCGGATCATCTCCGAGCGCAGTCGCGAGCTGGCCGTCCTGGAGTCGATCGACAACGGCAAGCCGATCAAGGAGTCGCGCGACGTCGACGTCCCGATCGTCGCGGCCCACTTCTTCTACTACGCGGGCTGGGCCGACAAGCTCTCCCACGCCGGCCTCGGCCCTGACCCGAGGCCCCTGGGAGTCGCGGGCCAGATCATCCCCTGGAACTTCCCGCTGCTGATGCTGGCGTGGAAGATCGCGCCCGCCCTGGCGGCCGGCAACACCGTGGTCCTCAAGCCTGCCGAGACGACCCCGCTCACCGCGCTGCTGTTCGCCGAGATCTGCCAGCAGGCCGACCTGCCCGCCGGGGTCGTCAACATCGTCACCGGTGCCGGCGCCACGGGTCAGGCGCTCGTGGCCCACGCAGGTGTCGACAAGGTCGCCTTCACCGGGTCGACCGAGGTCGGGAAGGCCATCGCCCGCACCGTGGCCGGCACGACCAAGAAGGTCACCCTCGAGCTCGGCGGCAAGGCCGCCAACATCGTCTTCGACGACGCCCCGATCGACCAGGCCATCGAGGGGATCGTCAACGGCATCTTCTTCAACCAGGGTCACGTCTGTTGCGCGGGCTCGCGCCTGCTGGTGCAGGAGTCGGTCGCAGACGAGGTCCTGGAGCGGCTCAAGCGCCGCATGTCGACCCTGCGGGTGGGCGACCCGCTCGACAAGAACACCGACGTCGGCGCGATCAACTCGGCCGAGCAGCTGGCCCGGATCCACGAGCTGTCGGACGTCGGGGAGTCGGAGGGCGGACAGCGCTGGTCGCCGGCGTGCGAGCTGCCTGCCAACGGTTTCTGGTTCCCGCCCACGCTCTTCACCGGCGTCACGCAGGCCCATCGCATCGCGCGCGAGGAGATCTTCGGTCCGGTGCTGTCCGTGCTGACCTTCCGGACTCCGGCCGAGGCCGTGGAGAAGGCCAACAACACGCCGTACGGCCTCTCGGCCGGCGTGTGGACCGACAAGGGTTCGCGCATCCTCTGGATGGCCAACCAGCTCCGTGCCGGCGTGGTGTGGGCCAACACCTTCAACAAGTTCGACCCGACCTCGCCGTTCGGCGGCTACAAGGAGTCGGGCTACGGCCGCGAGGGCGGGATCCCCGGCCTGGCCGCCTATCTCAACCCGGACTCGAAGGCAGGGGCCTGACATGGCGCGCATCGACGTGAAGAAGACCTACAAGCTCTACATCGGCGGCGACTTCCCCCGCTCGGAGTCGGGGCGCACCTTCGTGGTCAACGACGCGGCCGGCAACCTGCTCGCGAATGCTGCGCAGGCCAGCCGCAAGGACGCCCGAGACGCAGTGGTCGCGGCCCGCAAGGCGTTCGGACCCTGGTCGGCCAGGACCGCCTACAACCGCGGCCAGGTGGTCTATCGCATCGCCGAGGTGCTCGAGGGCCGGCGCGACCAGTTCGTCGCCGAGCTCCGCGCCAGCGAGGGGATCACGGCCGCCAAGGCCAACGCCTACGTCGACGCGGCCATCGACCGGTTGGTCTGGTATGCGGGCTGGGCCGACAAGATCACCCAGGTCGTCGGGTCGGCCAACCCGGTGGCCGGACCCTTCTTCAACATCTCCTCCCCCGAGCCGACCGGCGTCGTCGCCGTCGTGGCCCCCCGGGTCCGCTGCTGGCGCTGGTGAGCGTGGTGGCGCCGGTCATCGTGACCGGCAACACCTGCGTGGTGGTCGCCAGCGAGGCCTATCCCCTCACGGCGATCACGCTGGCGGAGGTGATGGCGACCTCCGACCTGCCCGGTGGGGTGGTCAACGTCCTCACCGGCTCGGTGCCCGAGATCGCGCCGTGGCTGGCCTCCCACATGGACGTCAACGGCCTCGACCTCACCGGTGTCGGCGACGGCGAGCTCGCGACGTCGCTCGAGGTGGCGGCGGCCGACAACCTCAAGCGCGTACGCCGAGCGCCGGCCGCCCCGGTGGACTGGCTGGCCACTCCCGGCATCGACCGGCTGACCGACTGGCTCGAGACCAAGACGGTCTGGCACCCGATCGGGATCTGACGGTCCGAAATGCAGTCCTCGCCGGTGCCCCGAGGGGCACCGGCGAGGAAGGTGTGACGACTAGCGGCTCAGCAGGGTGGAGGCGAGCACCGTCAGGATGTCGTCGGGCTGCAGCACCGGGTAGGCGCCACTGGCGGCGACGTCGGCGGAGGCAGCGATCTCCTCCAAGGTGGCCATGTCGGCGCTGTCCGTCAGGCCGATGGCGATGATCCGCACGGGCCGCTCGGGGTCGAAGAGCCCCGAGATCTCGCGCTTGAGCTTCGTGAGCGAGATCGAGTTCGCGTCCTCGTTGGGTCCGTCGGTGAAGACCACCAGGGAGTTCTGGTAGTACGGGTTGTACTGCCGGGTGGCCTCCTGGTAGGCGGCGAGGATCGAGTCATAGAGACCGGAACCGCCGCCCGTCTGGTTCGGCAGGCTTTCCGCCTGGTCGAGCATGAAGTCCACGTGGGTCCGGCCCTGCCCGATCGGGGCGTCGAGCCGCTTCAGCGGAGCCACCTCACGCCAGTCCTGCCCTCCGGGCCGCTGGTTGGTGGAGAAGACCCGGAAGCCGAGTCGAGCCGCGTCCGGGAACACCCCGAGGGCGGTCTTGGACGCGTCGGCGGCCAGCTCGACCCGCGACATGGTGCCGAACTGGGCCGCCATCGAGTCCGAGACCTCGATCAGGGCCAGGATGCTGGAAGGGGTCTTGAGGGAGTTGAAGCTCTTCATGACCGTGTCGATCTGCTCCTGCGGGACCGGCGGGAGCTGCTTCTGGGTGCTGACGCTCTCGCCGTCGGGCAGCGGCGACCCGTCCGGGCCACGCAGCTGGTCCTCGGCGATCGCCTCGACACCCTCGTCGGTCTTGAACCACGCCGCGATGGTCTCGCCGGTCCGTGCCACGACGTCGATGCCGCCCTGTCCGGGGGTGGTGACCTGGACGAGCGGGTAGTCGAGCATCGCGACGCCGTCGGCCGGGACCCGCCACTGCAGCGACTCGTTGCCACGCAGGGCGATCAGGTAGTCGCGCTCGGTGACGGGCACCATCTTGGGGCTGCCGGCCTCGAGGTTGTCGACGGTGACCAGCCCGGTCGTGCCGGAGGCGAGGTCGTCGCCGAACGCCTGGGCGACGGGGACCATCGTGTTCTGGGCAGCGGTCGGGTCGCCCTCACCGAAGGGGGTGACCAGCGCCATCGCGGACGCGCCGTCGCTGCTCGGGTCGGAGATCTCCAGGTGGGGCGAGGCCATGACCTCTGCCCAGCTGGCACCGGCCGGGGCCTTGATCCCGCCGGCGAGGCCGACCGGGGTGGTGGCGAGCGCGGGGACCAGGATGGTCCCGAGGCGCTCGTTGGCCACGAGCACGCTCTGCCACGCCGGGGAGTCGGGCACCCACAGGTCGGGCAGTGCGCTGTCGTCGTCACCGATGGCGGCCTCCTGGGCCTCGACGACGTCGGCGACGGTCGCGGTGGTGACCTCGATCTCGACGCACCGGATGTCGGTCGGCAACGAGTCCACCGCGTCCTCGACGAGGTCCGCCATGGCGGGGGCCGCGGCCACGCGAACCGTCGTGGTCTCGCACGCTACGCCGGCCGACTCGTCGTCGTTGCCGAGCGCCTGGGCGCCGGCCCAGCCGAGGGTTCCGACGAGAAGCACCGAGACGACCCCGATGATGGCGAGGCGTGACTTGCTGCGACCGGTGTCAGCGGGCTCGTCGTGGTGGTCGTCGGTCTCATCTTGCAGGTGGCTGCCGAACATTTGGTGCCTCTCGGTGTCGGCTGGGGAGCGTTGGGTCTGCGCAGACGATAGGCGCTGTCGCCCGCCACAGAAGGGCGAATGAACAAAATCGCGCCCGCCTGAGACACTCGTCACCGTGCGTGCCCGGGTGATCGTCCTCGCCGGCCCGAGCGGTGCCGGGAAGTCCCGGCTGGCCTCCCGCCTGGGACTGCCCGTCCTGCGCCTCGACGACTTCTACAAGTGCGGCGACGACCCCTCGCTGCCCCGGATCGCCCGCGGCGCCAACGCCGGCCTGGTCGACTGGGACGATCCGGCATCCTGGCTGCTGGATGACGCCGTCGCCGCGCTGAGCGACCTCTGTCACGACGGGACGGCCGTCGTGCCGATCTATGACATCGCCCTCAACGGACGCACCGGCACCCGCGTGCTCGACCTGGCTGGATCGCCCCTGTTCATCGCCGAGGGGATCTTCGCCCCGGAGGTGGTGCCGCCGTGTCGCGAGCGCGGGTTGCTGGCGTCGGCGTACTGCGTCACCCAGGCACCTCTGGTGACCTTCTGGCGGCGACTCGGTCGCGACCTGAGAGAACGCCGCAAGCCGCCCCTGGTGCTCGTTCGTCGCGGACTGGCCCTGCTGCGCGACCAGCGCCGCGTGGTGCGCCACGCCGTGCACCAGGGCTGCACGGTGGTCTCGCCCGAGGAGGCCTTGCGCCGCATCCGGTCAGGCGTCGGCTCATGACGCTCAGCGAGACCGGGAGGCTGGTGCTCGGCCGGCAGTTCCAGCAACCCGACCGTCGCAGCTGCGGTGCCGCCGTGGCCGTGGTCGCGGAGGCGCTGCGCAACGACACCTACGCCCGGCGGCTGCTCGCCGGCGGTGACGACGAGTTCGACCGCGAGGTGAGAGCCATGCACCGGCGGATCACCGGGCTCGTGGACGTGTCCGGCGCCCTGCAGCTGCCCTGGCCGCGCCCCTTGGGCACTCCCCCGGCGGCACTGGCCCGGCAGCTGGACCGAGGCCGGCGGCGGCGCGTGGTGGTGTCAGCGCGCACGCGACCAGGCGTGGCCTGGGCCCTCGTCGCAGCAGCCCTGCTTCGTGGGGACCTGGTCCCTGCCTATGTCGGCAGCCGCTGGCTGCCACGCCATGTCGTGCTGGTGGTCGAGGCCGGCGAGGAGGTGCTTCGCGCCTACGACCCGGCCACGGGACGAGTCCTGCGCATCACGCACTCCGAGTGGTTGCAGGGACGTCTGCGGGTGGCCGGCTGGCGTGTGCCCTGGCTGGTCATCGTGCCGCGAGAGCGGCATAGCCCGGCTTGATCACCTCGTCGATGATGGCGAGCCGTTCGTCGAAGGGCAGGAACGCCGACTTCATCGCGTTGATCGTGAACCACCGCAGGTCGTCGAGGTCGTGGCCGAACGCCTCGACGAGCCCGAGCATCTCGTCGGTCATCGTCGTCCGGCTCATCAGACGGTTGTCGGTGTTGACCGTGACGCGGAAGCGCAGCCGCGTCAGCAGGCCGATCGGGTGCTCGGCGATCGATGAGGCCGCACCGGTCTGGATGTTGGAGCGCGGGCACATCTCCAAGGGGATGCGGCGGTCGCGGACGAACGCCGCCAGCCGCCCGAGCTCGACCGAGCCGTCGTCGCGCACGGTGATGTCGTCGACGATCCGCACGCCGTGGCCGAGCCGGGCGGCGCCGCACCACTGGATCGCCTCCCAGATCGAGGGCAGCCCGAACGCCTCGCCGGCGTGGATGGTGAAGTGTGCGTTCTCCCGGCGGAGGTATTCGAACGCGTCGAGGTGGCGCGTGGGCGGGTGGCCGGCCTCGGCGCCAGCGATGTCGAACCCCGCCACCCCCCGGTCGCGCCAGGACACGGCCAGCTCGGCGATCTCCATCGACCTGGCCTGGTGACGCATGGCGGTCAGGAGCTGGCGCACGACGATCCGGCCACCGGCCGCCGCCACGCCCTCGTCGAACCCCCGTTGCACCGCCGCGACGACCTCGTCCGGGGTCAGCCCGCCGTTGACATGCTGCTCGGGGGCGTAGCGCACCTCGGCATACACCACACCGTCGGCGACGAGGTCCTCGACGCACTCCCGGGCGACCCTGCTCAGCGCCGGCGCGGTCTGCATCACGGCCACGGTGTGGTCGAAGGTCTCGAGGTAGCGCACCAGGGATCCCGAGTCGGCCGAGTCGACGAACCATGCTTCCAGCGACGCCGGGTCGGCCGCCGGCAGCTCGTGGCCGCACTCGGCTGCCAGGTCGAGCACCGTCTGCGGACGCAGTCCGCCGTCGAGGTGGTCGTGGAGCAGGACCTTGGGGGCGCGTCGGATCTCGCTGCGCGTCAGGGTGGTCATGCTCCTCATCCTGACAGCCCTATCCTTCGGTGCATGCGCACCTTCACCACGCTCGAGGAAGTCGCCGAGGCGGCCGGCACCGAGATCGGCACCACCGACTGGCTGCTCGTCGACCAGGCCCGGATCAATCTGTTCGCGGATGCGACCGGCGACCACCAATGGATCCACGTCGACGAGGAGCGCGCCAAGAGCGGCCCGTTCGGCGCCACCATCGCGCACGGCTTCCTCACCGTGAGCCTGCTCCCCCACTTCAACACCGAGTCGTTCGCGCTCGAGACCCCCGGCGCCCGCCTCAACTACGGGCTCAACAAGGTGCGGTTCCCGCACCCGGTCCCGGTCGACTCCCGGCTGCGCTCCCACGTGTCGTTCGGTGAGGTGACCGACCTGGCGAGCGGCAAGCAGCTGGTCATCAAGCACACCGTCGAGATCGAGGGCGTCGACAAGCCCGCTTGTGTTGCCGAGCTGGTCGTCCTGCTGCTGCCCTGACCGGAGTCAGCCGATCCGGTCGATGACGAGGTCCTGTGGGGTGAACGTCGCCGCACGCTGCTCGATGTCATAGCCGCCGTCGAGCGAGGCCAGCGCCCGCTCGAACCGGTCCGGCTCGTCGGTCAGGAGCGTGAAGAGCGGCTGCCCCTGCGTGACCGTGTCGCCGGGCCGGGCGTGCCACACGACCCCTGCCCCGGCCTGGACCGGGTCCTCCTTGCGGGCCCGGCCGGCACCGAGGCGCCAGGCGGCCAGCCCGACCGCCATCGCGTCGAGCCGGGTGAGGGTGCCGGCGGCGGGAGCCTCGACCACGTGCGACTCCTTGGCGACCGGCAGGTCGGCCTCCGGGTCTCCGCCCTGGGCGCTGATCATCGCTCGCCAGGCATCCATCGCGGAGCCGTCGGCCAGCTTGTCGGCCGGGTCGATGTCGGTGACGCCCGCTCCCGCAAGCATCTCGCGAGCCAGGGCAAGCGTCAGCTCGACGACGTCGGCGGGGCCGCCACCGGCGAGGACCTCGACCGACTCAGCCACCTCGATCGCGTTGCCGGCCGTCAGGCCCAGGGGCGTGCTCATGTCGGTCAGCAGGGCAACGGTGCGGACCCCTGCGTCGGTGCCGAGGCGGACCATCGTCTCGGCCAGCTCGCGCGCCCGGTCCACGTCCTTCATGAACGCACCCGTCCCGACCTTGACGTCGAGCACCAGGGCGCCGGTGCCCTCGGCGATCTTCTTCGACATGATCGAGGAGGCGATCAGCGGGATCGCCTCGACCGTGCCGGTGACGTCGCGCAACGCATAGAGCTTCTTGTCGGCGGGCGCGAGACCGTCGCCGGCCGCGCAGATCACGGCGCCCACGGACTCGAGCTGGGCGAACATCTCCTCGTTGGACAGCCCCGCCCGCCAGCCGGGGATGGCCTCGAGCTTGTCGAGGGTGCCGCCGGTGTGGCCCAGGCCTCGTCCCGAGAGCTGGGGTACGGCGACGCCGCACGCCGCGACCAGGGGGCCAGCGGCAGGGTGATCTTGTCGCCGACCCCACCGGTGGAGTGCTTGTCGGCGGTGGGCCGAGAGAGCGCCGAGAAGTCCATCCGCTCACCCGAGGCGATCATCGCGGCGGTCCAGCGGGCGATCTCTCGCTGCTCCATGCCGTTGAGCAGGATGGCCATCGCGAGCGCCGACATCTGCTCGTCGGCGACGTCACCGCGGGTGTAGGCACCGATCACCCAGTCGATCTGGCTGTCGGTGAGCTCCCGGCGGTCGCGCTTCGCGCTGATCACCTCGACGGCATCGTGTGTCGACATTCTCATCCCTCCACGGGCACGGAGACGTGCCCTCGCAAGACAAAGGTCCCCCGGCTGACCGGTTCTCCGGTCAGCCGCAGGTCGGGCAGTCGGTCCCACAGCGCGGCCACGGACTCGGCGAGCTCCATGCGCGCCAGCGGAGCACCGAGGCAGAAGTGCACCCCAACCCCGAAGGCGACGTGGGGGTTCCTCGCCCGGTCGGGCACGAACTCGTCAGGGGTCTCGAAGACGGCTGGATCGCGGTTGGCCGATCCCAGCAGCACCGCGACCTTCTCCCCGGCCCCGACTCGCACCCCGGCGACCTCGACGTCCTCGAGGGCAGTCCGCTCGAACAGCTGGAGCGCTGAGTCGAAGCGGAGCATCTCCTCGACCGTCGCCGTCACGTCCTCGGCCGGCCGGAGGCCACGCCCGAGCATCGCGACGGCCCCGTTGCCGAAGACGTTGACCGACGCCTCGTGGCCGGCGTTGAGCAGCAGCACGACAGACGCGACGACCTCGTCGTCGCTCAGCTCGGTGGCGACGAGATCGGTGATCAGGTCGTCGGCCGGGCGAGCGCGTCGGTGCGTCATCAGGTCGCGCACCAGGCTCGCGAAGTCGCCTGACGCAGCCACGGCAGCGTCGATCACACCGGGCGTGGGGTCGGGCTCATACATCCGCACGATCGCCTGCGACCACGCGCGCAGGTCGTCGGCGTGCGTGGCAGGCACGCCCAGCAGCTCGGCGATCACCAGCACCGGCAGCGGCTCGGCATAGTCGTGGACCAGGTCGAACGCCGCGCCGGCCTCGTCGAGGAGCGAGGCAGCGAGCTCGCGCACCCGGGGCCGGAGTCGCTCGACGTGGCCGCGCGCGAAGGCTGCCGCCACCGGGCGACGCAGCCGGGTGTGGACCGGCGGCTCGTTCTCCATCATCTGGTTGCGGTGCAGCAGGTTGAAGGGCTCGAGATAGGCCGCCGGCTCGCGGTCGCGCCACACCCTGCCCAGACGGCGATCGCGTTGGATGGCGGACACCGCCCGGTGGGAGAAGGCCAGCCAGCTCTGCGAGGGCTCGTGCCAGGCGACCTCGTGGGCCGAGCGCTCGGCCGCGAAGCGGGGATAGGGATCGACGACGAGGTCGTCGTCGGTCAGGTCAATGGAGGTTGTCGGGGCCGAAGGCATCCGGCAGCACCTCGTCCATCCGTCGGACTCCCGACACGGTCAGCAGCAGCATCTCCGGGCCGCCGGCCTCGAAGAGGAGCTGGCGGCAGCGGCCGCACGGCATCAGCACCTCGCCGGCGCCGTCGACGCACACGAAGTGGGTCAGACGGCCCCCGCCGGTGAGGTGGAGCTGGGAGATGACACCGCACTCGGCGCACAGGCCCACGCCGTAGGACGCGTTCTCGACGTTGCAGCCGGTGAGCACCCGCCCGTCGTCGGCCAGGGCCGCTGCACCGACCGGATAGTCGGAGTAGGGCGCGTAGGCGCGATCCTTGGCGGCCACCGCCTCGGCTCTCAGCGACACCCAGTCGAAGTCGTCGCTCACCCTGCGGAGCCCTTGCGATAGACCTGCCCGTCGGCCTTCGGCATTCGCAGCCGTTGGGCGGCGAAGGCCAGGACGAGAAGGGTGGCGACATAGGGCGTCATCGAGGTGAACTCACGCGGCACCTCGTCGGTGAGCAGGAACCACAGCGCGAAGAGCAACCCCCCTACCCCGAGCACCAGGGCGCGGCGCTTGTTGCCCTTGCGCAGGGTCACGACGGCGAAGACGGCCAGCCCGATCGCCACGAGCAGCAGCAGGGCGTGGATGGTGCTCGAGTCGCGCAGCCGGAGGCTGTCGGTGTAGCCGAACATCCCCGAGCCGAGCAGGATGCCGCCCGGGCGCCAGTTGCCGAAGATCATCGCCGCCAGCCCGATGTAGCCGCGGCCGTTGGTCTGACCGGTGGAGAAGCCGCTGGCCGACACCAGGGCGAGATAGCCGCCGCCGAGGCCGGCGAAGCCGCCCGAGATGATCACGGCCGCATATTTGTGGAACATGACGTTGATGCCCAGCGACTCGGCAGCCTGCGGGTTCTCCCCGCAAGAGCGCAGCCGCAGCCCGAAGGTGGTGCGCCAGAGCACGAACGCGGTCACCGCGACGAGCACGAGGACGAGCAGCGTCACCAGCGAGATGCGGGTGGTGAAGGCGGCCAGGATCGAGGCGACGTCGGAGACCAGGAACCAGTGCTTCTCGCCCAGCGAGGTCAGGGCGTCGGAGACTCCGGGGACAGTCAGCGACCCCGGCCCGTCGAGCCCCGTCAGCTTGTTCTGGCCCCCGGTGCCTCGCGCCGAGTTGAGGTCGGCGAAGAAGGCCTCGGCGAGGAAGGCGGCCAGGCCGAGCCCGATCAGGTTGATCGCGACCCCGGAGACGATGTGGTCGACGCCGAAGGTGACGGTGGCGATGGCGTGGATCAGGCCACCGAGGGCGCCGAGGGCGATGGCACCCATGATCCCGGTCCAGGGGCCGTACCAGTAGGTGAAGTAGGCCGCACCCCAGGTGCCGAGGATCATCTGTCCCTCGAGGCCGATGTTGACCACCCCGGCGCGCTCGCTCCACAGACCGCCGAGGGCCGCCAGCAGGATGGGACAGGTCGCGGTGATCGCTGCGGCGATGGAGCCCCGCGAGTCGATCTCGTTGGCCCCGGTGAGGACCCGGACGAGGGAGACGGCAGCCAGGGCGCCGACGGTGACGATCAGCCACACCGAGGCGAAGCGACGTCCGCGCTGCTGGCTGTTGGCCCCCGCGGGAGTCGGGTCCGTGACGAGGGTGCTCACACGCCCACCTCCTTCTTGTCCGCAGTGTCATCGAGGGCGGCACGCACCGCCCGTTGCTCGGCCGCTGCGCGCCAGCGCCCCACGACCTCGTAGGCGATCACGATCGTCAGGACGATCACGCCCTGCGTGACCAGCACGACGTCGTTGGACACGTCGACGCCCGCGAACTCCAGCCGGTTGGACTGGACGCTGAGGAAGGCGAAGAGCAGTGAGCCCAGGCCGATCCCGACCGGGTTGTTGCGTCCCAGCAGGGCCACGGCGATCCCGGTGAAACCGAGGTTGGCCTGGAAGACCGAGCTGGAGAAGTAGTTGCCCGATGACGTCTCGGCGAACAGGGTGGGCAGCCAGATGAGGCCGGCCACGGCTCCCGAGAGCATCATCGAGATCACGACCATGCGCTTGACCGAGACACCGGAGGCGACCGCGGCCGACTCGTTCATCCCGGTGGCCCGCAGGTCGAAGCCGAAGCGCGTGCGGTTGATCACGAACCAGAACGCGAGGCCGACCACGATCGCGAGCAGGGCCAGCGTCCAGATGGCGCCGTCCCTCTCCTCGAACGGCGCGAAGCCTGCGAGCATGCTGTCCTCGGCGAGCGGCGTCGTACGTCGCCCGTCACCCGCCTTCTCGCCGTAGTTGCTCAGGAGGTAGCCGACGAGGAAGACCGCGATCGCGTTGAGCATGATCGTGGAGATGACCTCGGAGACCCCGCGGGTGACCTTGAGGATGGCCGGGATGGCGGCCCAGGCCGCGCCCGCGGCCATGGCCAGCAGGATGCTGACGACGATGTTGAGCGCGCCCGGCAGGAACGCTCCGCCGGCGAAGACAGCGGCGACGTAGGACGCGACGCGATATTGCCCCTCGACGCCGATGTTGAACAGGTTCATCCGGAAGCCGATGGCCGCCGCCGTGGCGGAGAGGAAGATCATCGAGGCCTGGTTGACCACGTTGAGCAGGTTGCGGTTGTCCGGCCAGGTCAAGATGACCTGCCAGAACTCGACGGGCGAGGCGCCGACGAACACCACGACGCCGCTGGTGATGAGCATCGCTGCCACCAGGGCGAGCACGGGCGCCAGCACGGCGGACGCGAGCCGATGCATCATCGGGCTGCTCCTTCGGGGTCTTCGGGCGCGGCAGGTCCGGCGTCGTGACCGCCGATCATGGCGGACCCGAGGTCCTGCGGGGTGACGTTGCGCGGATCGAACTCACCCACGAGGCGCCCGCGCAGGATCACCTCGATCCGGTCGGAGAGGCCGATCAGCTCGTCGAGGTCCGCCGAGATCAGCAGCACCGCGAGTCCGCGGCGACGGGCCTCCTTGATGTGGTCCCAGATGGCTGCCTGGGCTCCGACGTCGACGCCGCGGGTCGGGTGGGCGGCGATCAGCAGGACGGGGTCACCACTCATCTCCCGGCCGACGATCAGCTTCTGCTGGTTGCCACCGGACAGGGCCCGCGCCGGGGTGTCGATGGACGGGGTGCGGACGTCGTAGTCGTCGACGATCCGCTGGGTGTCCTTGCGGGCGTCTCGTCGGTTGATGAGCGGCCCGTTGACGTTGGGCTCCCTGGTCTGGTGGCCGAGGATCCGGTTCTCCCACACCGGGGCGTCGAGCAGCAGCCCGTGACGGTGCCGGTCCTCGGGGATGAAGCCGATGCCGAGCTCGCGCCGCTCGCGGGTGTTGCTCCTGCCGATGTCGTTGCCGGCGACGCGGATGGTGCCGCTGCCCCTGCGCATGCCCATGACGGTCTCGACCAGCTCGGCCTGGCCGTTGCCCTCCACCCCGGCGATGCCGAGCACCTCTCCCCGGTGGATGGTCAGATCGATGTCGTGCAGGAGGTGACGCCCCCGGTCGTCGACCAGGTCGACACCGCTCAGCTCGAGCAGCACCTCGTCCGTGACCGTGGACTCCTCCGTCTCGGGGGACGGCAGCTCCGAGCCCACCATCAGCTCGGCCAGCTCGTGCTTGGTCACCGTCTTCGGGTCGGCCTCGCCGACGGTGGTGCCGCGCCGCATGACGGTGATGTCGTCGGAGATCGCCAGGACCTCGTCGAGCTTGTGCGAGATGAACAAGATGGTGTGACCGGACGCGCGGAGCTCGCGGAGGTTGGCGAAGAGTGCACTGACCTCCTGCGGGACCAGCACAGCAGTCGGCTCGTCGAGGATGATGATCCGCGCCCCGCGGAACAGGACCTTGAGGATCTCCACCCGCTGGCGCTGTCCGACGCCGAGCCGCTCGACCAGCTCGTCGGGGTCGAGGTCGAAGCCATACGCACCGGAGATCCGACGGATCTCGGCGCGCGCCTTGTCGCCGATGCCGAAGCGCTTCTCGGCGCCGAGGACGACGTTCTCGAGCACGGTGAGGTTGTCGGCGAGCATGAAGTGCTGGAAGACCATGCCGATGCCGGCCTTGATCGCGTCGGTCGGCGAGGAGAAGCTCACCTGCTTGCCCGCGACGGTGATGGTGCCCTCGTCGGGCTTCTGGACGCCGTACAGGATCTTCATCAGGGTGGACTTGCCGGCGCCGTTCTCACCGATCAGAGCATGGACCGTGCCGCTGCGGATGGTGATGTCGACGTCGTGGTTGGCCACCACGCCGGGGAACCGCTTGGTGATCCCCTGCACCGAGATCGAGGCGTCCGCCCCTGCGCCTGCACCGCCTGGTGCCGCTGCCGTCGCGGTCAACTCACGGTCCTCCTCATCGTGATCGGTGTCGTCCTGCACTGCTTGCGTGTGACCTGGGTCTCGGTCCTGAGAGGACACAGTACGGGCCCGCGGTCACACGCTCACGCGTGATCGCGGGCCCGCCTGGTCACTCAGGGCCGATCAGTCACTCAGGGAGCGACAGGAACCTCGAGGCCACCCTCGATCTCCTCGGCATAGCCGTCGAGCTCTTCGGTGATGTCGTCGACGAAGCCACCGGACGTGGAGTAGCCGACACCGTCGGCAGCCAGGTCATAGGTGGTGTAGCTGACGACCGGCTCACCGTCGACGACCGACTTGATCATGTCGTAGGTCGCGGTGTCGACGCGCTTGAGCATCGAGGTCAGGATGTGGTCCTTCTGGTCCTCCGGCGCAGTGAGGTACTGGTCGGAGTCGACGCCGATGGCCCAGTTGCCCTCGCCGGCCTCGGCCGCTGCCTCGAAGACACCGGCACCCGAGCCGCCCGAGGCGTGGTAGACGACGTCGGCGCCCTGGTCGTACATCGCAGAGGCGGCAGCCTTGCCGCCGGCGGGGTCGGCGAAGCCGGCCAGGTCGGACTCCTCGATGTACTTCACGTCGACCTTGATGTCGGGGTTGACGGCCTGGGCACCGGCGACGTAGCCGGCCTCGAACTTCTTGATCAGGTCGTTGTTGACGCCGCCGACGAAGCCGATGTGGTCGGCCTCGGTCTTGAGCGCGGCAGCGGCGCCGACGAGGTAGGAGCCCTCGTTCTCGGCGAAGCCGAGGTAGGCCACGTTGTCGTTGGGCTCCTCGTCGGGGTCGAAGCCGTCGATCACGCCGAAGTTGATGTCGGGGTAGTCGGGGGCGACGGCGTTGACCGACTCGGAGTAGGCGAAGCCCACGCCGATGATGGGGTTGTAGCCCTCGTCGGCCATGCCCCGCAGGCGGTCCTCGCGGGCCGACTCGGCCTCGCCGTCAGCAGCCTCGCCCTCGAAGCAGGTCGCGTCGAACTCCTCCACGGCCTTCTTGAGACCGGCGTAGGCGGAGTCGTTGAACGACTGGTCGCCCACCCCACCGACGTCATAGGCAAGACCCACCTTGGGGCCGTCGCCGTCGGCGGAGTCGCACACCGACTCGCTCGTTGACTCGCTGGCGGAGGCGTCATCGCCCTCCGACGAGTCGTCCTGCTGGGCGCAACCCGCAAGCGCGAGTGCGAGCACCGTGCTGGTTGCTGCGATCTTGGTCAGACGACGCAAGACGGCCTCCTTGAACTCGGGTGGCGAGCCAAGGGGTCGGCCCGCATCGCGAACACCGTAATCCTCCGAGGCGCCGATACGTGGGAGACACCGAAACCGTTATCTGCCGGTGACCGGCGCCCGGTCAGGTGAGCAGTGCAGCGACTGCCGCCTCGGCCAGCACCCGCGCGCCGATCGAGGTGGCAGCCTCGTCCACGCGCAGGTTGCCCTGGTGGAGGTCATAGGTCGGCCCGCCGGGCGTCCGGGTCCCGAGCCTGGCCATGGATCCGGGGATGCGGTCGAGATACCAGCCGAAGTCCTCGCCACCGAGGCTCTGCGTCGTGGGCACGTGGCCGCGTGGTCCGACCACCCGTTCGACCGCTCCGGCGAGGACCTCGGTGGCGGCGTGGTCGTTGACCACGGGAGGGACGCCGCGCTGATAGGTCACCTCGGCGGAGACGCCGTACGGCGCCACGATCTGCCCGACCAGCGTGCGCACCAGGTGCTCGGCGTCCGCCCAGGCCACCGCGTCGAGCATGCGCACCGTGCCCGAGAGCTGGCCACGACCGGGGATGACGTTGGGTGCGGCACCGGCCTGGACCATGCCCCACACGACGCTCACCCCTGCTCGGGGGTCGAGCCGGCGACTCAGGATCGCCGGGAGCTCGGTGATCAGCTTGCCGAGCGCGAAGGTGAGGTCCTCGGTCAGGTGCGGACGACTGGTGTGCCCGCCCTTGCCACCGAGGCGCACGAGCAGCGAGTCGGCGGCGCCGGTGAGCGGCCCGTCGCGCACGCCGAGGTAGCCGACGTCGAGACTCGGGTCGCAGTGCAGCCCGAAGACCTGGTGGACGTCGTCGAGCGCCCCGGCCTGGATGAGGTGGAGGGCACCGCCTGGCATGATCTCCTCGGCCGGCTGGAAGAGCAGCCGGACCCGACCCGGCAGGAGCCCCGACGCGTGCACCTCGTGGAGGGCGAGCGCAGCACCCACCAGCCCCGCAGTGTGGACGTCGTGGCCACACGCGTGCGCCACTCCCGGGGTGATGCTCGACCACGGGTCCTTGGTCAGGTCGTCGACCGGCAGCGCGTCCAGGTCGGCGCGGAGGGCGACGCGTCGCTCGCCCGAGCCGAGGTCGGCGATCAGGCCGCCGCCGGCCAGCAGGGTCACGTCCCAGTCGGTGTCGGCCAGCTCGTCGAGCACCTTGCCCGCCGTGCGCGACTCGGCCCAGGCCAGCTCGGGGTGGGCGTGCAGGTCACGGCGCAGCTCGACGAGGTCGGCGTCGCGCTTCTCGATGACGGTCGCGATCAGGGAGGAGGCGTCGGCGGAGAAATGTTGTGACATCAGACGACCATGCTACGTCGCGTGGGTCAGTCGCCGGCCCGAACTCGTGAGTCCTGGTCATAGGCGGAGAGGATCCGGTCGGCCGCCAGGGGCGCCGCCAGCCGACCTTGGAGGACGTCGTCGCGCACGCTGTCCCTGATCGCTGCGACCCCCGGCGAGCGACGCAGCCGCTCGGAGAGCTCGTCGCGCACCAGCGCCCAGGTGAAGTCGAGCTGCTGGCTCGCGCGCTTGCGGGCCAGTCCGTCGGGGCCGAGGTGGTCGCGGTGGCTCAGGACACGCGCCCAGACTTCGTCGACACCCACGTCGGTCAGGGCCGAGCAGGTGACGACAGGTGGCGCCCACTCGTCCTTGCCGCGCACGAGCCGCAGGGCGCCGGCGAGCTCCCGGGCAGCAGCCCGCGCCTCCTGCTCGCGGTCGCCGTCGGCCTTGTTGACGGTGATCACGTCGGCGATCTCGAGGATGCCCTTCTTGATCCCCTGGAGCTGGTCGCCGGTGCGGGCGAGGGTGAGGAAGCAGAACGTGTCGACCATCCCGGCGACCGTGATCTCCGACTGGCCCACGCCGACCGTCTCGACCAGCACGACGTCGAACCCGGCTGCCTCCAGCACCAGCATGGCCTGCGTCGTCGCTCGTGCGACCCCGCCGAGGGTGCCTGCCGACGGCGAGGGTCGGATGAAGGCGGAGGGGTCCACGGCCAGGCGTGCCATCCGGGTCTTGTCACCCAGGACCGACCCACCGGTGCGGACAGAGGACGGGTCGACCGCCAGCACCCCGACACGGTGCCCCTCGCCGGTCAGGCGGGAGCCGAGGGCCTCGATGAAGGTGGACTTCCCGACCCCTGGGACGCCGGAGATGCCGACCCGGACGCAGGGGCGGCCCGGCGCGCCTGCCGGGTCGGCGAGGCTGGCGAGCAGCTCCCGCGCGAGCACCCGGTGCTCGGGCTTGGACGACTCGACCAGCGTGATCGCTCGCGACACCGCCGACCGCTGGCCGGTGCGGATGCCCTCGAGGAGGGTGGGGACGTCAGGCCTCACGGAGCCGAGCGAGCAGGTCGAGCGCCGACTCGGCGATCACCGTGCCGGGCAGGAACACCGCGGCGGCACCCATCTCCTTGAGCGTGGCCACGTCGTCGGGCGGGATGACCCCGCCGATCACGATCATGATGTCGTCGCGCCCCTGCTCGGCCAGCGCCTTCTTGAGCGCGGGCAAGAGGGTGAGGTGGCCTGCCGCCAGCGAGGAGACTCCGACGATGTGCACGTCGGCGTCGATCGCCTGCTGGGCGACCTCCTCAGGGGTGGAGAAGAGCGGGCCGACGTCGACGTCGAAGCCGAGGTCGGCGAAGGCAGTGACGACGACCTTCTGTCCGCGGTCGTGGCCGTCCTGGCCCATCTTGGCGACCAGGATGCGGGGACGGCGGCCCTCCTCGGCCTCGAACTCCTCGGTGGCGGCCAGCACGGCTGCGACCTTGCTGCCCTCGGCTGCTCCCGACTCCTCGCGATACACGCCGCTGATCGTACGGATCACGGCCTGGTGGCGGCCGTAGACCTTCTCGAGGGCATCGGAGATCTCGCCGACCGTGGCCTTGGCGCGAGCGGCGTCGACCGCCAGCTTGAGCAGGTTGCCGTCGAGCGACCCGTCGCCGCTCGCCCCGGACTCGGCCGACCTGGTGAGGGCGTCGAGCGCGCGGCGTACGTCGTCGTCGTCGCGCTCGGCGCGCAGCCGCTCCAGCTTGGCGACCTGCTGGCGATAGACGTCGTCGTTGTCGACCCGCAGCACGTCGAGCTTGTCCTCGACGGGGAGCCGGAACGTGTTGACGCCGATCACCTTCTGGGCGCCGGAGTCGATGCGGGCCTGGGTGCGGGCAGCCGCCTCCTCGATGCGCATCTTGGGGATGCCCTGCTCGATCGCCTTGGCCATTCCGCCGGCCCGCTCCGCCTCGAGGATGTGGGCCCAGGCGCGCTCGGCGAGGTCGTGGGTGAGGCGCTCGACGTAGTAGGAACCGGCCCAGGGGTCGATGATCTCGGTGGTGCGCGACTCCTGCTGCAGCAGCAGCTGGGTGTTGCGGGCGATCCGGGCCGAGAAGTCGGTCGGCAGCGCGATCGCCTCGTCGAGTGCGTTGGTGTGCAGCGACTGCGTGTGGCCCTGGGTGGCAGCCATCGCCTCGATGCAGGTGCGGCCGACGTTGTTGAACACGTCCTGCGCGGTCAGCGACCAGCCGGAGGTCTGCGAGTGCGTGCGCAGGCTCAGCGACTTGGGGTTCTTCGGGTCGAACTCGCGCACGAGCCGCGCCCACAGCGCCCGGGCCGCGCGCATCTTGGCGACCTCCATGAAGAAGTTCATCCCGATCGCCCAGAAGAACGACAGCCGCGGCGCGAACGCGTCGATGTCCATGCCTGCGGCAAGGCCGGCCCGGATGTATTCGACCCCGTCGGCCAGCGTGTAGGCCAGCTCCAGGTCGGCCGTGGCTCCGGCCTCCTGCATGTGGTAGCCGGAGATCGAGATCGAGTTGAAGCGCGGCATCTCCGAGGAGGTGAAGGCGAAGATGTCGCTGATGATCCGCATGCTGTGCGCCGGCGGATAGATGTAGGTGTTGCGGACCATGAACTCCTTGAGGATGTCGTTCTGGATGGTCCCGGCGAGCTGTGAGGGCTTCACCCCCTGCTCCTCGGCCGCCGCGATGTAGAGCGCCATGACCGGCAGCACCGCGCCGTTCATCGTCATCGACACCGACATCTCGTCGAGCGGGATGCCGTCGAAGAGGGTGCGGGTGTCATAGATCGAGTCGATGGCCACGCCGGCCATGCCGACGTCGCCACGCACGCGTGGATGGTCGGAGTCGTAGCCACGGTGGGTGGCGAGGTCGAAGGCGACGCTCAGGCCCTTCTGGCCAGCCGCGAGGTTGCGGCGGTAGAAGGCGTTGGACTCCTCAGCGGTCGAGAACCCGGCGTACTGACGGATCGTCCACGGCTGGGTGGTGTACATCGTGGGGTAGGGGCCGCGCAGGAACGGCGCGATGCCGGGCCAGGTGTCGAGCGCGTCGAGGCCCTCGAGGTGCTCGGGGCCGTAGACGGGGAGGATGTCGATGCCTTCCGGGCTCCCCCACGCGTCCGTCGCCGCCGGTTTCGTGACAGGACCCTTCGAGACGGCCGCGGACGGCCTCCTCAGGACATCGCTTCGTCCCTCCTCAACCTCCGGCCGGAGCGGGATCTCGGCAAAGCTCTTCGGAATGCTGCTCATGCGAGCTTCTCCCTCGTGGTCGTCAAGAAGGCGAGCGCGTCCACGCCCATGGCGCAGGAGTCGTCGACACCCTCGATCGGCTTGCCGGCGATGATGACGTGCTCGGCGCCGGCCTCGCGCAGTGCGGTGACGAGGGCGGTGCCCCACTCGGCATACGCCGCATCGGCGCCCGCCAGGCAGACGACCTTCTGGTCCTCGTATGCCGCCAGCACCGACTCGACGCCGTCGGTCGCGCCTGCTGCCTCGACGGCCACGCCGCCGGCGGCGAACAGGTTGGTCGCGAAGGTGGCGCGGGCGGTGTGGACGGCGATCGGGCCCATCGTGGCGAGGAACACCGGCGACGCGGCGGGCTCGTCGCGCATCGCCTCGAAGGCGGCACCGTAGCGACGGACGTCTGCGCCCACCGGCGAGGGGTTGCGCTCAGGCAGCTGCTCGCCGAGGTTGGGGAACTCGGTCACGCCGGTCAGCGGCCGCTTGCGCTCGGCGACCTGCTTGTCGCGCTCGGTGGCCACGGCCTCGACGCGCTCGGTGAGGCCGGTGTCGGCACCGAGGCCGCCGCCGGCCTCGATGCGCTGGAGCTCCGCCCATCCGGCCGCAGCCAGGTCGTCGGTCAGCTTCTCGACGGCATACGAGCCGCCTGCCGGGTCCGCCACCCGCGCGACGTGCGACTCCGAGATCAGCAGCGACGAGGTGTTGCGGGCGATCCGGCGACCGAGGACGTCGGGCTGCCCGAGCGGCTCGTCGAAGGGGATGACCGTGACGGCCTCGGCACCGCCCACTCCCGCGGCGAAGGCGGCGACGGTGCCACGGAGCATGTTGACCCACGGGTCGTACTTGCTCATCTGGGGACGTGAGGTGACGACGTGCTGGCGCATCTGCGCGCTCGCGGCGTCGCCCGCCCCGCTCAGCTCCAGCACCCGCGCCCAGAGCCGGCGGGCTGCGCGCAGCTTGGCGATCGTGGGGAACTGCTCGTCGGTGGCCGCCAGCCGGAACTCGATGAGGGCAGCAGCCTCGTCGACGCCGAGGCCGCTCTCGGTGAGCGTGCGAAGCGCGGCCACCCCGGCCGCGATCGCGACGCCGAGCTCCTGGGCATCGCTGGCGCCCCGCTCGTGGATGTCGATGCCGGACGCCACGACGCCGAGCACACCGTGCTCCTGCGCAAGCTTCGCGACGTCGACCAGGTCGGGGGCTGCCGCGTCGGCGCCGAGGTTGGTGCCGGGGTGCAGGTCGGTGCCGGCATCGTCGGCAAGCGCGACCAGCTGCTGGGCCGCTGCGAGCGACGAGCCCGACAGGACGACGGGCGCCAGGTCGAGCAGGACCCCCTGAAGAGCACGCGGGAGGTCCTCGACGCCGAGCCCGGCGCCGAGCTCGACCCACAGCGACGTGGCGCCGTTGTCGAGGTCGAGCAGTGCCGCCTCGTTGGCCGCGGCCGCGTCCGGGCCGCTGAGGTGGGCGCGGATGTCCCAGTCGCCTGCCCGGGTCGGGCGGCCCGACGTCGCCAGCCCGTCGAGGTCGTCGGGCGTGCCGATGGGCGCGACGGCGATCCCGTCGAGGGTGGTGCGCGTGAGCTTGTCCCACACGAGCGAGTCGGGGTCGTCCTCACCGAGCCTGCGGCTCTTGCGCAGGACGGCAGCCGTGGCTGCCTCCCAGGCTGTGGCGTCGTAGTGGTCGTCTGGCGATGCCAGGCGGAGCGAGCCCTGCTCGGGCTCCAGCTCCTCGGGCTCGTTCAGGCCACCCTCGAGGTCGGTGGGGACGTCGGTCATGGAGGGCAGGATAGGCCCGATCACCGGACCGACCCTCGGGGTGGACCTATGGCATAGGTCTCACTGGGTGCCACCTGACCGGTCCGGGAGCTGCTGCAGGGTCCACTGGTTGCCGTCGGGGTCGCCGAAGGAAACGAACCGGCCCCACTCGAGCTCAGCCACCCCGGTCGCCTCGACCCCGCGCGACGTGAGGTCGGCGAGGGTCGCATCGGCGTCCGCGACCACCGCCTGCAGGTTGTCGAGCGAACCGGGTTGCATCCGGGTCAGGCCCTGACCGATCGCGATCGAGCAGGCTGACCCGGGTGGGGTCAGCTGGACGAACCTGATCCCCTCGCCCGGGGTGTGGTCGTGGTCGACGACGAAGCCGACCTTCTCGTAGAACGCCTTTGCTGCGTCGACGTCGGTCACCGGCACCATGATCAGCTCGAGCTTCATCTCCATGGTCACGACGCTAGGCCGACCTGCGGACAGGAACGGTCCGCTGCCGCACCAGGCGTGATCACCGGGCTGGCGAGCGTCGCCAGCATCGCGGTGAGAGCACGCAGTCGCATCGTCAGACCTCCGTGCGCCCGTCGTAGTCCTTGCTGCGCAGACCGATCTTGTTGCCCAGCCAGACGAGCGGGTCGTACTTCCGGTCCACGACGCGCTCCTTCATCGGGATGATCGCGTTGTCGGTGATCTTGATCCCCTCCGGACAGACCTCGGTGCAGCACTTGGTGATGTTGCACATCCCCAGACCGGCCGCCCCCTGTGCGCGCGCCCGCCGGTCGGCCGTGTCGAGCGGGTGCATGTCGAGCTCTGCATAGCGCAGGAAGAACCGTGGTCCGGCGAAGGCGGGCTTGTTGTCCTCGTGGTCACGCACGACATGGCAGGTGTCCTGGCACAGGAAGCACTCGATGCACTTGCGGAACTCCTGTCCACGTTCGATGTCGACCTGGGCCATCCGGCGCTTGCCGTCCGCGTCCCGCGGCCCCAGCTCGACACCCGGCAGCTCCTTGGCCTTCTCGTAGTTGAAGGACACGTCGGTGACGAGGTCACGGATGACCGGGAACGCCCGCATCGGGGTGACGGTGATCGTCTCGGTCGGCTCGAAGTCCGAGAGCCGGGTCATGCAGAGCAGCCGAGGCCGGCCGTTGATCTCGGCGCTGCAGGAGCCGCACTTGCCGGCCTTGCAGTTCCACCGGATCGCCAGGTCACCGGTCTGGGTGGCCTGCAGCCGGTGCAGGGCATCGAGGACGACCTCCCCCTCGGAGACGTCGACCGTGTAGTCGGCCAGGTCCCCGCCGTCACGGTCGCCGCGCCATACGCGCAGCTTGAGCTCGTACCCACTCATTTCGGCTCCTCGAAGTATTTCTTGAGCTCGTCGGGCATCTGGGGCAGGGGCTTCTCGGTGAGCACGACGCCGTCGCCGGTGTCGTCGAGGCTGACGATGAGGTTCTTGCGTCCCCACACCTCGTGGTCGGTCTCGGGGAAGTCGTCGCGCGTGTGGCCACCGCGTGACTCCTCACGCGCCAGCGCGGCCCTGGCGATCGACTCGGAGACGATGAGCATGTTGCGCAGGTCGATCGAGAGGTGCCAGCCGGGGTTGTACTGCCGGTGCCCCTCGACGACCATCGTCTTGGCGCGCTCCTTGAAGGCCTCGATCTCGGCCAGCGACTGCTCGAGCTCGGCGCCGGTCCGGATGATGCCGACGAGGTCGTTCATCGACTGCTGCAGGTCGCTCTGGATGGAGTAGGGATTCTCCCCGCCCTCGACCTCGAACGGTGCCAGCGCACTCGCCGAGGCGGCCTTCACGTCCTGCTCGGACACGGCGGGTCTGGCAGGACCGAGCGATGAGGCGTATGCCGACGCCGCCTCCCCCGCGAGCTTGCCGAACACCAGCAGGTCGCCGAGCGAGTTGCCGCCCAGGCGGTTGGAGCCGTGCATCCCACCGGAGCACTCGCCGACGGCATACAGACCGGTCACGGCGCTCTCCTGGGTGTCCGGATCGACCTCCACCCCGCCCATCACGTAGTGACAGGTCGGACCGATCTCCATCGGCTCCGCGGTGATGTCGACGTCGGCCAGCTCCTTGAACTGGTGATACATCGAAGGCAGCCGCTTGCGGATGAACTCAGGATCACGACGCGAGGCGATGTCGAGGAAGATCCCGCCGTGCGGTGACCCGCGACCGGCCTTGATCTCGGAGTTGATGGCCCGCGCGACCTCGTCGCGCGGGAGCAGCTCGGGCGGACGTCGGTTGTTCTTCTTGTCGTCGTACCAGCGATCGGCCTCCTCCTCGGTGTCGGCCGTCTCCGATCGGAAGAACTCGGGGATGTAGTCGAACATGAAGCGCTTGCCCTCCGAGTTGCGCAGGATGCCGCCGTCCCCCCGCACCGACTCGGTGACCAGCAGCCCCTTGACCGAGGGCGGCCAGACCATGCCCGTGGGGTGGAACTGCACGAACTCCATGTTGATCAGGGCGGCGCCGGCGCGCAGGGCGAGGGCATGTCCGTCGCCGGTGTACTCCCACGAGTTGGACGTCACCTTGAACGACTTGCCGATCCCGCCGGTGGCGAGGATGACGCTCGGCGCCTCGAAGGTGATGAACCGGCCGCTCTCGCGCCAGTAGCCGAAAGCACCGGACACCTTGGCCTCGCCGGCTCCCCGGTCGAGCAGGACCTCGGTGATCGTGCACTCCATGAAGACGTCGATCCCGAGCTGGACCGCGCGCTGCTGGAGGGTGCGGATCATCTCCAGGCCGGTGCGGTCGCCGACGTGGGCCAGCCGGGCGTACTTGTGGCCACCGAAGTCCCGCTGGGAGATCAGGCCGTCCTCGGTGCGGTCGAAGAGTGCACCCCAGTCCTCGAGCTCCTGCACACGCTCGGGGGCCTCCTGGGCGTGCAGCTGGGCCATCCGCCAGTTGTTGAGCATCTTGCCGCCGCGCATGGTGTCGCGGAAGTGCACCTCCCAGTTGTCCTCGGGCCACCGGTTGCCCATCGCTGCTGCGATCCCGCCCTCGGCCATCACCGTGTGGGCCTTGCCGAGGAGGGACTTGCACACCAGCGCGGTCCGCGCACCCGCCTCGTGGCTGGCGATCGCGGCCCGCAGCCCGGCGCCCCCCGCACCGATGACGACGACGTCGTAGGTGTGTCGCTCCATGCCGCCCGCGGCGTCGCCGGACATCTCGTTGCCGGTCATCGGGTGCCTGCTGGTGCTGTCGGTGCTCAAAAGAACCTCACGTCCTCGATGCGTCCGGTGGCGAGCAGATAGATGTAGAAGTCGACGACCGCGACGGAGAAGAGGGAGTACCAGGCGTATCGGCCGTGATGGGCGTTCTGCCTCGAGACCCAGGTCCACAACCGGTAGCGCACCGGGTGCTTGGAGAAGTGCCGCAGCCGACCGCCGACCACGTGCCGGCACGAGTGGCACGAGAGCGTGTAGAGCCAGAGCAGGACGACGTTGATCAGCATCAACAGGGTGCCCAGCCCCATGTGCCCCCACTCGTGCTCGGCGTTGCGGAAGGCCAGCACGACGTCGAAGCTGAGGACGAGGACGACCAGCACGGCGGCATACCAGAACCAGCGGTGGACGTTCTGCAGGATGAGCGGTAACCGCGTCTCCCCGAGTAGCTCTGGTGCGGCTCGGCGACCGCGCACGCCGGGGGCGAGAGCCAGAAGGCCCGGTAGTAGGCCTTGCGGTAGTAGTAGCAGGTCATCCGGAAGCCCAGCGGGAAGATCAGGATGAGCAGCGCCGCCGAGAACGGGAACGCCTTGAACGGCTGCCCGAAGTCCGAGGCGCCTTCCACACAGTCACCCAGGCACGGCGAGTAGAACGGCGAGAGGTAGGGCGAGGCGTAGTAGTCGCGCCCCATGAACGCCCGCACCGTGGCGAACACGACGAAGCCCGAGAACACGAGGAAGGTCAGCAGCGGAGCCAGCCACCAGTTGTCCTGCCGCAGGGTTCGATCAGGGATCCGCGCGCGGGTCGGCCCCCCGACCCCAGTCTCTGTCGCCGCCATCCAGCACCTCCGTCAGTCGGTGGACGCCACGACTATGGCGTGTGTCACACCCGATGGGAAGGGGGTGGGGCGGCACGGACCGAGGTTGACCCGTCGGTAACGGGGGGAATGTCACACGCCCGACGGGTCGACCGAGGAGTGGTCCGAGATACCGTGACCCCTTGTGGCGACCACAACTCAAACCCCAGCACTGGTGAAGGGGGCGCGTGCTTCGCGCTCGACCATTGCCCTCAAGATCCTGATGGCCCTGTCCGGCCTCATCTTCATCGGCTTCGTGCTGGTGCACATGTACGGCAACCTCAAGGCCTTCGGCGGTCACGACTCGTTCAACGAGTACGCCCACCACCTGCGGACCTTCGGCGAGCCGATGCTCCCCTACAGCGGGCTGCTGTGGATCATCCGCGTGGTGCTGCTCGGCGCGCTGGTCGTCCACGTGGGTGCGGGCGTGGCCCTGTGGCGTCGGGCGAAGAAGGCCCGCACCACGAAGTACGTCGTGAAGAAGAACAAGGGCTCCACGTTCGCGAGCCGGATGATGCGCTGGGGCGGCGTGACGCTGCTGCTGTTCATCATCTGGCACCTCCTCAACTTCACGGTGGGCAAGGTCAACGTCACCGGTGGCGAGACGAACGACCCCTACAACCTGCTCGTCGACTCCTTCTCGACCTGGTGGCTCACCCTGATCTACCTGGTCGCGATGGCCATGCTCGGCGCACACCTGCACCACGGCATCTGGAGCGCCGCCCAGACCCTCGGCCACACCGGAACCGCAGCGGCCCGCGCCAGGTGGCGGACGGTCGCCTTCGTGACCGCGCTGATCATCTCGATCGGCTTCTCCGTCGTCCCGGTCGCCGTCCTCGCCGGCGTCATCTCGAAGTAAAGGGTTTCCTCCATGGCTTACGAAATGCCCGACACCACGACCACCGCCGAGCCGTCCCAGGACACTCCGGCCGAGATGACCGACGACGCGGTCGACTACTACACCCCCGGCGAGCCGATCGTCGACACCAAGGCCCCGAGGGCCCGATCGCCGACCGCTGGCAGAACCGCAAGTTCGAGGCGCGACTGGTCAACCCCTCCAACCGCCGCAAGCTGTCGATCATCATCGTGGGCACGGGCCTCGCCGGCGCCTCGGCAGCCGCGACCCTGGGCGAGGCCGGCTACAACGTGAAGTCCTTCTGCTACCAGGACTCGCCGCGCCGCGCCCACTCGATCGCCGCGCAGGGCGGCATCAACGCCGCCAAGAACTACAAGGAGGACGGCGACTCGGTCCACCGTCTCTTCTACGACACCGTCAAGGGCGGCGACTACCGCTCGCGCGAGTCCAACGTCTATCGCCTCGCCGAGGTCAGCACCAACATCATCGACCAGTGCGTCGCCCAGGGCGTCCCGTTCGCCCGGGAGTACGGCGGTCTGCTCGACAACCGTTCGTTCGGTGGCGTCCAGGTCTCCCGCACCTTCTATGCCCGCGGCCAGACCGGCCAGCAGCTGCTGATCGGCGCCTACCAGGCGCTCGAGCGCCAGGTCGCCGCCGGAACGGTGGAGACCTTCACGCGACACGAGATGCTCGAGCTGATCACCGTCGAGCAGGGCGACGGCACCAAACGGGCCAGGGGCATCATCGCCCGCGACATGGTGACCGGTGCCATCGAGACCCACCTGGCCGACGTCGTGGTCCTCGCGAGCGGCGGCTACGGCAACGTCTTCTACCTCTCGACCAACGCGATGGGCTGCAACGTCACCGCCGCCTGGCGAGCGCACCGCAAGGGCGCCTACATGGCCAACCCCTGCTACACGCAGATCCACCCCACCTGCATCCCGGTCTCGGGCTCGCACCAGTCGAAGCTGACGCTGATGTCGGAGTCGCTGCGCAACGACGGTCGCATCTGGGTGCCCAAGAACAAGGCCGACTGCACCAAGGACCCGCGCGAGATCCCCGAGGAGGACCGCGACTACTACCTGGAGCGGATCTATCCCAGCTTCGGCAACCTGGTCCCCCGCGACATCGCCTCGCGCGCAGCCAAGTACGTCTGTGACGAGGGCCGTGGCGTCGGCCCGGAGGTCGACGGCGTACGACGCGGTGTCTATCTCGACTTCGCGGCCGCCATCGAGCGACTCGGTCGCGACGGCATCACCGAGAAGTACGACAACCTCCTCGACATGTATGCCCGGATCACCGGCGAGGACCCCTATGAGGTGCCGATGCGGATCTATCCGGCCGTGCACTACGTCATGGGCGGCGTCTGGGTCGACTACGACCTGCAGTCGACCATCCCGGGCCTCTTCGTGACCGGTGAGGCCAACTTCTCCGACCACGGCGCCAACCGTCTCGGCGCGTCGGCGCTGATGCAGGGCCTGGCCGACGGCTACTTCGTGCTGCCCCACACCATCCGCGACTACCTCGCCGACGGCCCCTTCGACAAGGTCGACGAGTCGCACCCCGCGGTCGTCGAGGCCCGCGAGTCGGTGGAGAAGCGGATCAACAGCCTGCTCTCCGCCAACGGCACCCGCAGCGTCGACTCCTACCACCGCGAGCTCGGCAACATCATGTGGGAGTACTGCGGGATGGAGCGGACCGAGGACGGCCTGAAGAAGGCCATCGACCTCATCCGCACCCTCAAGGACGACTTCTGGCGCAACGTCAAGGTGCTCGGCACCAACGAGTCGCTCAACCAGTCGCTCGAGCGGGCCGGTCGTGTGGCCGACTTCCTCGAGCTCGGTGAGCTGATGTGCATCGACGCCCTCAACCGGCGCGAGTCCTGCGGTGGCCACTTCCGTGCCGAGTCCCAGACCGAGGACGGCGAGGCGCTGCGCCACGACGACCTCTTCGCCTACGTCGCGGCGTGGGAGTTCACCGGCGAGGACGAGTCCGGCCAGATGAACAAGCCCGTCCTCCACAAGGAAGAACTGGTCTACACAGCCATCGAGATGAAGCAGCGGAGCTACAAGTGAGCGGCACCATGAACCTGACCCTGAAGATCTGGCGCCAGGCTGACGCAGCGGCCGCCGGAGCGATGCACTCCTACGAGCTCAGCGACGTCTCTCCCGACATGTCGTTCCTCGAGATGCTCGACGTGCTCAACGAGCAGCTCAACGCCAAGGGCGAGGACCCGGTCGCCTTCGACTCCGACTGCCGCGAGGGCATCTGCGGCGCCTGCGGCCTGATGATCAACGGTGACGCGCACGGGCCGGAGGTCACGACCACGTGCCAGCTGCACATGCGCTCGTTCTCCGACGGCGAGACGATCACGATCGAGCCCTGGCGTGCCGATGCCTTCCCCGTCATCAAGGACCTCATCGTCGACCGAGGGGCGCTGGATCGGATCATCCAGCAGGGTGGCTTCATCTCGGTCAACACCGGCTCCGCCCCCGAGGCCCACTCGGTGCCCGTCCCCCGCGACGACGCGCTGCGCGCGTTCAACGTGGCCACCTGCATCGGCTGCGGCGCCTGCGTCGCCGCCTGCCCGAACGGCTCGGCATCGTTGTTCATGGGCGCCAAGATCACCCACCTCGGCGAGCTTCCCCAGGGCCAGCCCGAGCGCGACACCCGCGTGGTCAACATGGTCGCCCAGCACGACCACGAGGGCTTCGGTGGCTGCACCAACATCGGCGAGTGCACCGCTGCGTGTCCCAAGGAGATCCCGCTCGACGTGATCTCACAGCTCAACAAGGACCTGCGCACCGCGCTCAAGCACGGTCACTGAGCGCCATACGGCGGCATCTGCTCTGGTCCTGGGCGGCGAGAACCAGCCTCACTCACCGCTCAGGACGGGCAGACCTCACCTGCGTCGGCGTACGGCGGCGACAACCGCGAGCATCGCGGCAGCACCGGCTGCGAACGACCCCCGCGAGACGCGGGCCGGCGGCGTCACCGTTCCACTGTCGAGTGCCACCTGGGCTGCCTGCGCAAGGTCGATCCGAGGCCCCTTGACCACCTGCTCGGCAACCTGCTCGCGCTCCCGCTGTTCTCGCGCAGCGCGAGTGGTGTAGGCCCAGGCGGCGGCAAGCACCACGACGCGAGAGAAGTAGTTCATCCACACGACCAGGATCAGCGCTATGCCGAACGCCTGGAAGGCCGGCTGGTCCTTGGTGCTGGCCAGCAGGTAGGTCGAGAGCTGCTTGAGCACCTCGAAGCCGATCGCGCCGAACAGCGCTCCCGACCACAGTGACCGCGTCGGCACGTTGGGCGCGGCCAGCAGCCGGAAGAAGGCGAAGAAGAGCACAGTGTTGGCCGCCATCCCCAGCGCCAGCCCGATCACCCAGATCACCGGGGACGCCCCGGCCCCGAGCTGGAGGAACTCCAGGATCGGCTTGGTCAGCTTGGTGGCGACCCCTGAGATCGCGACGCTGCTGATCAGCACGGTCCCGAGGGTGAGCAGAGCCAGGACGTCACGCAGCTTGCCGACGAAGAAGTTGGGCTGCTCCTTCTCCGGCTCCTCGAAGACGGCGATCAGGGCGGTGCGCATGCCCGAGAGCCAGCCGAGCCCCGAATACAGCGCAAGCAGCAGGCCGACGCTCAAGATGCCGGGTGCGTTCTCCTGGAAGGTCGAGATCTGGAGACCGTCCTCGCCACCGACGATCGAGGGCAGGACCTCGTTGATCGCCTTGACGAGGTCTTCGTCAGCGTTGGGATAGACGCGGGAGGCGAATCCGATGACGGCGAACGCGAGAGCCATGATCGGGAAGAAGGACAAGAAGGCGAAGTAGGTCACGGCAGCCGCGAGGGCGCTGCCCTTGACGTCGCCGTAGTGCTCGACCATCCGCACCACGTGGTCGAGCAGCGGCCAGCGTTCCCGGGCCTCCTCGATGCGGTGCTTGACGTTGTCGACGATCGACATGGTGCCTCCCGGGTTCAGGCGGTGACTGGACGGAGAGCGAACTCCTGCGTGGGGCGCCACCCGGCGCCGTTGTCGTGGACGTAGAGGGCGAAGCGGTCTGCGGCGAACTCGCACTCGAAGTCGGCCAGCTCGGTGAAGGCACGGTCGAGCTGGACGTCGGAGAGGTGGTGGGCGATGGTCACGTGGGGGTGGTAGGGGAAGGACAGCTCGACGTCGAGGGACCACGGCGTACGGCTTTGGCGAGCTGTTCACACCCGGAGATTCCTTCGACCACGGTCACGAAGACCACCGGAGAGACGGGCCGGAAGGTCCCGGTCCCCCGCAGGTGGACGCGGAAGGCGTCGACGCCGGCCGCCACGCCACACAGGTGCTCCTCCACTGCCGCCAGGTCGTCGTCCCCGATCTCGACTGGGGGGATCAAGGTGATGTGCGTGGGGATCTGGGTCGCCGTGAAGTCGCCGACCGAGGTCCGGTAGTCCTGCAGCTCGGTGGCCCAGGGCTCCGGAATCGCGAGGGCAACTCCGATCGTCGGCACCCGGCGACCCTACCCAACTGCCTCCTGGGTCCCAGCAGGCGGTTTGTAGGATCGCTCATCGTGAGCGACTCCTATCAAGCAGCCCTGGCGCGCAGCGCCGCGATCGAGAAGCGGCTGCAGGAGGATCCGGCGAGCCTGCGCATGCTGACGGGCGACCGTCCCACGGGCGCCCTGCACATCGGTCACTACTTCGGGTCCATCAAGAACAGGGTCAAGCTCCAGGCGAGCGGCGCCGAGATCTGGCAGCTCATCGCCGACTACCAGGTCATCACCGACCGCGAGCTGCTCGGAGACATCAAGGGCAGCGTGCACAGCCTGACGATCGACAACATCGCCGCCGGACTGGATCCTGACCGCGCGACCATCTTCACCCACTCGGCAGTGCCGGCGCTCAACCAGCTGATGCTGCCGTTCCTCAGCCTGGTGAGCGTCGCCGAGCTGCAGCGCAACCCCACCGTCAAGGACGAGGCGAAGTCTGCCGGGATCACGAGCATCGGCGGGCTGATGCTCACCTATCCGATCCACCAGGCCGCCGACATCCTCTTCTGCAAGGCCAACGTCGTGCCGGTCGGACGAGACCAGCTGCCGCACCTCGAGCAGACGCGGGTCGTGGCGCGGCGGTTCAACGAGCGCTATGGCGCCACCTTCCCCGAGCCCGACGCCCTGCTCTCCGAGGCGACCCTCATCCTGGGGCTCGACGGCACCAAGATGAGCAAGTCCAAGGGCAACGTGATCGAGCTGCGGATGACCGCGGACGAGACGGCCAAGAAGCTCAAGGGAGCCAAGACCGACAGCGACCGGGTCATCACCTACGACCCGGCCGCCCGGCCCGAGGTCGCCAACCTGCTGCTGCTGATCTCCCTGTGCGAGGGCGTGCCCCCGAGCAGGTCGCCGACGAGATCGGCGACGGCGGCGGAGGAACGCTGAAGAAGCGCCTCACGGAGGCGATCAACACCGAGCTGGCGCCGTTGCGGGCGCGGCGAGCCGAGCTCGCCGAGGATCCTGCGTACGTCCGCGACATCCTGCGTCGGGGCAACGAGCGCGCCAACGAGGTGGCCGAGACGACGCTGACCGAGGTCCGTGAGCGGATGGGCATGCTCTACACCTAGGCGAACGACATCGGAACGGCTTTACTACCAAATCGTAAGTTTCGCGACCGTAGCCCTAGCAAAGTGACGTGACTCACCAGTAGCATCCCCGGCACCGGGCTGTCCGGCCTTGGGGAGAAGTTGTCTGGGAGGGCACTGAAAATGAATCGCGCACGCACGATCGTCGCGACGTTCTGCACGGTGGTGGGTATGGGAGTGTCCACCGCCGTGCTGGCGACGCCAGCACACGCCGAGGTCGTCGAGCCTCCGCGCCCCGCGTTCTACGAGGCCCCGGCCACCCTGCCCAGCACCAACGGCAGCGTGATCCGGTCCGAGAAGCTCACCTACCTGCTCGACCCGCTCGACGCCACCAGCCTGGTGCGCAACTCCACCCGCGTGCTCTACAAGACCACCAACCGCGCCGGCAGGGCCATCGCCGTGTCCGGCAGCGTGCTGGTCCCCAACGCGCCCTGGATCGGCCCGGGCACCCGCCCCGTCATCGGCTATGCCGCCGGCACCCAGGGCATGGCCGACCGCTGCGCCCCGTCGCGGATGTATTCCGAGGGCCTCGAGTACGAGGCGATCGGCATCGAGCCGCTGCTGGCCCGCGGCTATGCAGTCGCCATCACCGACTACGAGGGCCTCGGCACCGCCGGCATCCACACCTACATGGACCGGGTGTCCCAGGGCAGGGCCGTCCTCGACATCGTCAGGGCCGCCCAGCGCCTCGGGGTCGGCATCTCCGCCACGAGCCCCGTCGGTCTCCAGGGCTACTCGCAGGGCGGGGGCGCGGCAGCAGCAGCGGTCGAGCTCGCCTCGACGTACGCCCCGGAGCTCAGGCTCAAGGGTGCGGTCGTCGGCGCCGTGCCGGCGGACCTGGCAGCGGTCGCCAAGAACCTCGACGGCAGCCTCTTCTCAGCCTTCGGCTTCTTCGCTCTGCGTGGGCTGGCGGACAGCTACGACATGGACTTCAGTCCCTACCTCAACGCCGCCGGCGTCAAGGCGATGACCGACGTCGAGCAGGACTGCGTCTTCGACCTGTTCAGCAACGCGTTCGTCAAGTCCGAGACCCTCACTGCGAACGGGCAGCCGATCTCGTCCTTCCTGACCCTGGAGCCCATCCGGTCCATGGTCGAGGCGCAGCGGATCGGCAAGATCAAGCCCCAGGTGCCGGTCCTGGTCAACCACTCGGCGCTCGACGACACCATCCCCTACGCCCAGGGCAAGGCGATGGCGAAGTCATGGTGTGGCAAGGGGGCCAACGTCCGCTTCCGCACCAACCTGGCGCCCCTGCACATCGGCGGGATGATCCCCCACCTCAACACGGCCCTGCCGTTCTGGGAGGCCCGCTTCACCGGGCTGCCCCAGCTGAGCAACTGCTGGACGCTCTGAGCGACGGCAGACATCGCGGGGCCCCCTCACGCCGTTCGGCGTGAGGGGGCCTTCTCGGCTCATCCGGCCCGCGATCAGGCCACACCGGAGGGGGTACGGCGGTGCGATGCCCCGGCGACGAGCAGCAGCCCCAGTCCGGCAGCACTCAGTGCGACCCCGACCAGGGCCGGGGCGCGGTAGCCCAGGCAGGCGGCGATGACCAGCCCGCCGAGCCACGCCCCCAGGGCGTTGGCGATGTTGAGCGAGGCATGGTTCAGGGCGGCCCCCAGCGACTGGGCGTCTCCCGCCACGTCCATCAGGCGCAGCTGCAGGTTGACCACGAGCACCGACCCCAGCGCCGTGATCGCGAAGACCACCGGCAGGGCCAGCCAGCCGCCCGGGGCCGCCAGCCAGAACAGCACCATGGTGACGCCCATCCCGGCGGCGCCCACGACCAGCGACCCGAAGTTGGACCAGTCGGCCAGGATCCCCGCGAGCCAGGTGCCCACCACCATCCCCAGGCCGAAGGCCAGCAAGAAGATGGGCACGGCCGACTCCGCGAGCCCGCCGACATCGGTGACCGTCGGCGCGATGTAGGTGTAGACCGCGAACATGCCGCCGAAACCCACGGCGCCCACCAGCAGCGTCAGCCAGACCTGCGGCACGGCGAAGGCGGCCAGCTCCCGTCGGCCGCTGGCCTCGCGATCGCCGGGGACGCTGGGCACGAAGGCCACGACGAGCAGGAACGTGAGCACCCCGAGTGCTGCCACGACCCAGAACGCCGAGCGCCACCCCAGGTGCTGCCCGAGCCAGGTGGCTGCCGGGACACCGATGACGTTGGCGACGCTCAGCCCCAGCATCACCGCCGCGACGGCTCGTCCACGACGACCGGGGGGCGCCATGCTCACCGCCACCAGCGACGCGACGCCGAAGTAGACGCCGTGCGGCAGGCCCGCCGCGAACCGGGCGACGAGCATCGCGCCGTACGACGATGCCAGCGCCGTGGCGACGTTGCTGAGCACGATCGCCCCGGTCAGCGCCAGCAGGAGTGCCCGCCTCGGGAGGCGGGCGCCGAGGAAGGCGAGGACGGGCGCCCCCACGACCACGCCGAGGGCGTAGGCCGAGATGACGTGACCCCCTCGCGGGATCGAGACCTCGACGCCCCGAGAGATCTGCGGCAGCAGACCCATCGTGACGAACTCCGTGGTCCCGATCGCGAAGCCGCCCATGGCGAGCGCAAGGACCGCGAGGCCGAGGTGGCGAACCTCGACCTCGGGGGCCTCAGAGCGAATCGAGCGCCTCGTTGAACGTCGTGCTGGGGCGCATGACCTTGGTGGCCAGCTCGTCGTCGGGCTCGTAGTAGCCGCCGATGTCGGCCGGCTGGCCCTGGACCGAGATGAGCTCTTCGACGATCCTCGACTCGTTCTCCCGCAGGGTGCCGGCGAGCGCCGCGAACGAGCTCGCGAGGTCGGCGTCGTCGGTCTGCTTCGCGAGCTCCTCGGCCCAGTAGAGCGCGAGGTAGAAGTGCGAGCCACGGTTGTCGATGGTCCCCAGCTTGCGCCCCGGGGACCGGTCCTCGTTGAGGAACGTCTCCGTCGCGCGGTCCAGGGTGTCGCTGAGGATCTTGGCGCGCTCGTTGTCGTCGTAGGACGCGAGGTGCTCCAACGAGGCGGCGAGCGCGAAGAACTCACCCAGGCTGTCCCAGCGCAGGTAGTTCTCCTTGACGAGCTGCTGGACATGCTTGGGCGCCGAACCGCCGGCACCTGTCTCGAAGAGCCCGCCGCCGTTCATCAGGGGGACGACCGAGAGCATCTTGGCGCTGGTGCCCAGCTCGAGGATCGGGAAGAGGTCGGTGTTGTAGTCGCGCAGGACGTTGCCCGTCACCGAGATGGTGTCCTCGCCCTTGCGGATCCGCTCGAGGGAGTATGCCGTCGCCTCGGCCGGAGCCATGATCTCGATCGTGAGCCCGTCGGTGTCGTGCTCGGGAAGGTATTGCTTCACCTTCGCGATCAGGTTGGCGTCGTGGGCGCGCGTCTCGTCGAGCCAGAACACGGCAGGCACACCGGTGGCGCGGGCACGGGTGACGGCGAGCTTGACCCAGTCGCGGATCGGCTCGTCCTTGGTCTGGCAGGCGCGCCAGACGTCACCGGGCTCGACGTCGTGCTCGATCAGGACGTCACCCCCGGCCGAGACGACCTGCACGCTGCCGGCGCTGGCGATCTCGAAGGTCTTGTCGTGCGAGCCGTATTCCTCGGCCGCCTTGGCCATCAGGCCGACGTTGGGCACCGAGCCCATGGTGGCGGGGTCGAAGGCGCCGTTGGCGCGACAGTCGTCGAGCACGGTCTGGTAGACGCCGGCGTAGGAGGAGTCGGGGATCACCGCGAGGGTGTCCTGCTGCTCGCCCGCGGAGTTCCACATCTGGCCCGAGGTGCGGATCATCGCCGGCATCGAGGCGTCGATGATCACGTCGGAGGGGACGTGCAGGTTGGTGATGCCCTTGTCGGAGTCGACCATGGCGAGGTCGGGGCCCTCGGCCAGGCGCTGCTCGACGGCTGCCTTGATCGCAGCCCCCTCAGGCAGCTTCTCGGCCGCGGCGAGGAGCCCGCCGAGCCCGTCGTTGGGTGAGATGCCGGCGGCGGTCAGCGCGTCGCCGTACTGCTCGAAGAGGGTGGGGAAGAAGGCCTGGACCGCGTGCCCGAAGAGGATCGGGTCGGAGACCTTCATCATCGTGGCCTTGAGGTGCAGCGAGAACAAGACGTCCTCGGCCTTGGCCCGGGCGACCTGCTCGGTCAGGAAGGTGCGCAGCGCGGCCACGCTCATGAAGGTCGCGTCGATGACCTCACCGGCCAGCACGGGCACCGCGTCCTTGAGCACGGTCTCGGTGCCGTCGACGCCGACGTGCTTGATGGTCAAGGTGTCGTCGGACTCGATCACCACCGACTTCTCGTTGGAGCGGAAGTCGTGCGCGCCCATCGTCGCGACGTTGGTCTTGCTGTCCTTGCTCCAGGCGCCCATCGAGTGCGGGTGGTTGCGGGCGTAGTTCTTCACCGCTGCCGGCGCACGCCGGTCGGAGTTGCCCTCGCGCAGGACCGGGTTGACCGCGGAGCCCTTGACCTTGTCGTACTTCGCGCGGGTGGCCTTCTCCTCGTCGGACTGCGGGTTCTCGGGATAGTCGGGCAGGTCGTAGCCCTTGCCCTGCAGCTCCTCGATGGCTGCCTTCAGCTGCGGGAGCGAGGCGGACACGTTGGGCAGCTTGATGATGTTGGCCTCGGGCCTGGTGGCCAGCTCCCCCAGCTCGGCTAGCGCGTCGTCGATGCGCTGGTCGGCCGTGAGCCGCTCGGGGAACTGGCTGATGATCCGGCCGGCGAGGGAGATGTCGCGCGTCTCGACCTCGACCCCTGCGGTCCTCGCGTAGGCCGCGATGATGGGGAGGAAGGAGTAGGTCGCCAGCATGGGTGCTTCATCGGTGTGGGTGTAGATGATCTTGGCCATGGGTACGAAGCGCTCCTTGGGACGTGGCGTGCGAGTACGCGGCAATTTGCCTTGACGTCAAGATACCTGATGCCGGTGTCCCCTAGCCTCGCACCACCGTCCACCTCGTCGCTAGAGTGCACCTTGGTCCACGGGGGTGGGCGCTTGCGACGACGTGAGGAAGGCAGCCGCACATGACTAGCCCGACCAGCCCGACCACCACGAGCGCGAGTCCGGCCGCGGCACCGACAGGCGGTCAGAAGTTCGCAGCAGAGCTGCTCGGCACCTTCGTCCTGGTGTTCTTCGGCTGCGGCGCCGCGGTGATGAGCAGCGGCGACTACCTCACGACCGGCCTCACCTTCGGCCTGACGGTCGTGGTCATGGCCTATGCGGTGGGCCGGATCTCCGGGGGACACTTCAACCCGGCAGTGACCCTGGGCGCCGTCCTGGGCGGCCGCCTGCCGTGGCGTTCGATGCCGCTGTACGTCGCCGCCCAGCTCGTCGGCGCCGTGCTGGCCGGCGCCGTGCTCTTCGGCCTGTTGCACGGCTTCGAGGGCTACTCCAGCGAGGGCAGCATCGGCGCCAACTCGTTCGGCGACGAGGGCAGCGGCTACGTGTGGTGGGCAGCGCTCCTGCTGGAGATGCTCCTCACCCTGATCTTCTTGCTGGTCATCCTCGCAGTCACCGACGAGCGCAACGAGCTCCAGGCGGTGATGGGTCCGCTGGCCATCGGCTTCGCGCTGGCGATGATCCACTTCGCGTCCATGGGCGCGACCGGCACCTCGGTCAACCCGGCCCGCTCCATCGGGGTCGGACTCTTCGGCGGGGTCGACGCGATGATCCAGCTGTGGCTGTTCGTCGTGGCCCCCCTGGTCGGCGCCGCTGCCGCCGGGCTCCTCTATCCGTTGGTCTTCGGGCAGGGCTCGGCGCCGGTCGCCGGATCCGGGCTCGGCTCCGGCGGTGGGCGCAGGCAGAAGCAGTCCTACGCGCCGCCGACCGGCTATGAGCAGCAGTGGAACCAGGGACAGCAGTGGGGCCAGCCTGCCGCCCAGCAGCAGTGGGGACAGCCGCCGGCCGCGCCCGTGCCCCCGCCGCCGGTCCCCCAGCCCGCACAGCAGCCCGCCCAGCACTGGGGACAGCCGTCGACCGATCCCTATGCCCGGCCGCAGCAGCCGCCCGCACAGCCGCCCGCGCCGCAGCACTGGGGACAGCCAGTCGGCGACGACGAGGAGGACGGCCGCACCCAGGTGCGGCGCCCGGACTGACCTTCGGCGCCGTCCGACTGCCCGTCAGGGCTGGGTGAACGAGACCAGCTGGGTCTGGGTCTGCGCCGTCTCGGTGAGGACCAGCCCGGTGCCCACCGCGTAGTAGGCCACGGCCCTCACCGCCGGATCCAGGCCGTCGGTCTCGCGGATCGCCAGCAGGTCGCTCCACTCGCCGTACGGCACCGAAGCGCTCGCGGACAGGTCGACCACCTCTGAGCGCCCGTCGGCGACACCCGGGACGAGCTGTCGGCGGAACCCGTCGCCGAGGCGCGGTCGTGCCGGCATCACCAGGCCCGCCTGGGCGCCGGCGACCCCCGCCGTCCAGTCCACGGCGTCGGACTCGGCCCCGAACGACCACACGTTGCCGGCCCGGTCCTGGGCCAGCCACCGCTTCGACGACTCGCTGCGGCGACCACGCTCGACCAGGGTCTCGACCAGGGTGGCCTCGACTCCCGCGATGAGCTCGGTCCCGCCGGGGACGGACACGGTGATGGTCTCGCCGTCACTGGACTCGTAGACCCAGCGGCTCCCCGGGACGAGCGGCAGCCACGGGTTGTCGATCGTGTCGACGAAGTCCACCGGATCGGGCGAACGGGTGGGGATGTCGAGGCCGTCCACCCCTGCCGGACCGATCGAACGCGGTTCGCCAGCGCTGCATCCGCTGACCGCGAGGACGACGGCGGTGACCGCGATCTGGACGGCTCGTCGTCGGACGAGGCGGGTGCTCGGCATGGGAGGAGAATGCCAGCCAGCCCTCGTGGGCTCGACGGCGAGCGGCGCTGCTAGCGTCGCTCGCAGATCAACCACACCTCAACTTGCCCTACAGGAGTCCTCGTGACCACCACTCCCTTGAAGGTCGCCGTCACCGGTGCGGCCGGCCAGATCGGCTACAGCCTGCTGTTCCGCCTCGCGAGCGGTTCGCTGCTCGGCGACCGCCCCATCGAGCTTCGACTGCTGGAGATCGAGCCGGCCCTCAAGACGCTCGAGGGCGTGGTGATGGAGCTCGACGACTGTGCGTTCCCGCACCTCGCCGGCATCGAGATCGGCCACGAGGCCGACAAGATCTTCGACGGCGTCAACCTCGCCCTGCTGGTCGGCGCCCGCCCGCGCGGTCCCGGCATGGAGCGTGGGGACCTTCTCTCCGCCAACGGCGCGATCTTCACCGCCCAGGGCAAGGCCCTCAACTCGGTCGCGGCCGACGACGTCCGCATCGGCGTGACCGGCAACCCGGCCAACACCAACGCCCTGATCGCGATGACCAACGCCCCCGACATCCCCAAGGAGCGCTTCTCCGCGCTCACGCGTCTCGACCACAACCGCGCGATCTCGCAGCTCGCGGCCAAGACCGGGGCGGCCGTGACCGACATCAAGAAGATGACGATCTGGGGCAACCACTCGGCCACGCAGTATCCCGACCTGTTCCACGCCGAGGTCAAGGGCAAGAACGCCGCCGAGCTGGTCAACGACCAGGGGTGGCTCGAGAACGACTTCATCCCCACCGTCGCCAAGCGCGGCGCGGCGATCATCGAGGCCCGCGGCTCGTCCTCGGCGGCTTCTGCCGCCTCCGCCACCGTCGACGCCGCGCGCGACTGGCTGCTCGGCTCCGCCAAGGACGACTGGGTCTCGATGGCGGTCGTGTCGGACGGGTCCTACGGCGTGCCGGAGGGTCTCATCTCCTCGTTCCCCGTCACGACCAAGGACGGCGACTGGGAGATCGTCCAGGGCCTGGAGATCGACGACTTCTCGCGCGGCAAGATCGACGCCTCGACGGCCGAGCTGGCCGAGGAGCGCGACGCCGTCAAGGAGCTCGGTCTGATCTGAGCTAGAAGCCCGGCTGGTCCGGGATCGAGGTGGCCAGGAAGATCAGCGCCGCCCCGAGCCCGGCCAGCAGGGTCGCGTCGAGCGTCTTGGCTCGTACGGCGAGCATGCCCGCGTCCCGCGGCTGCAGCACCAGGCGAACGACCGCGCCGAGGATCAGGGCCCCGCCCATCACCCGGATCCCGATGCGCCAGTCGACGAACGCGACGACGGCCAGCCCGGCGATCGTCGTGGCGAGCACAGCGAGATAGAAGGCTCCGCCGATCGTCGACGGATAGCGCCGCTCCTCCAGCACCCCGTCGGCCCCGGATTCGTCCCCGTGCTGCCCGTCGACGAGGTCCTCGGCCGAGATCGGCGGCACGTCCTCGGGCGGCGCGATCCAGGTCGTGGCGTCCTGGTCGTGCGGGCGATCGTCGTGCGGGCGTCCGTCCAGCGGTGGATCGAGGGGGTCGGTCACGAGGTCCTTCTCAGCTGGGGTGGGTCTGCTCGGCGATCTCCACGATATTGCTCAACAACATCGCGCGGGTCATCGGACCGACACCCTTGGGGTTGGGTGAGACCCAGCCCGCGACGTCCCACACGTCCGGCGCCACGTCGCCGGTGACCTTGCCGTCCACCCGCGAGACGCCGACGTCGAGCACGGCAGCGCCCGGCTTGACCATGTCGGCGGTGATGATTCCCGGCACGCCTGCGGCCGCGACCACGATGTCGGCGTGCCGCACGTGTGCTGCGAGGTCCACGGTGCCGGTGTGGCACAGCGTCACCGTGGCGTTCTCCGAGCGCCGGGTCAGCAGCAGGCCCAGCGGGCGCCCGACGGTGAGCCCGCGACCCACCACGACGACCTCCGCGCCGGCGATCTGCACGCCGTGCCGTCTCAGCAGCTCGATCGAGCCGACCGGCGTGCACGGCAGCGGACCCGGCTCGCCGAGCACGAGCTTGCCGAGGTTGGTCGGGTGGAGCCCGTCGACGTCCTTGGCCGGGTCGACCCGGGACAGCAGCGCGAACTCGTCGAGCCCGGTGGGCTGCTGGACGATGAAGCCGGTGCAGGCAGGGTCGGCGTTGAGCTCGTCGATCACGGCCTCCACCTCGGCCTGGGTGGCGCTCGCGGGAAGGTCGCGGCGGATCGACTCGATGCCCAGCTCAGCACAGTCCTTGTGCTTGGCCCCGACATACCAGTGGGATCCCGGGTCGTCGCCGACCAGCACGGTGCCCAGGCCGGGGGTGACGCCGCGGGCCTTGAGCGCAGCGACTCGTTGGGCGAGCTCGGCCTTGATGGTGCGCAGCGTGGCGGCGCCGTCGAGGGTCTGTGCGGTCATGTGGGCTCCTGGACTGGACGGGGGGCGAGCGACGCGGGCGCGATGTCGCCATGACGGGCAAGGTAGCGCTCTGCTGCACGCGCGGCAGGATGGGAGGCGATGGCTGCGGCCACGCCGATGGCGGCGATGACGGCCCAGCCGGGGGTGCCCCAGGTGAACGCGAGGTAGGTGTAGAGCGCCGGGAAGACGATGGGCTCGACGTGATAGCCGAGTCCCCAGACGCCTTGGTAGTCCCCGAGCCTGCGGGGGTCGGACAGCTGGGCGGTGAAGCCCCAGTCAGAAGCGGAGTTCCACAGCTCGGCGCCGGTGATGGTGATGTGGCCGGCCCAGATCAGCACGATCGAGACCCAGCCGGCGGTCTCGTGGGTGACGCTGAGGATCGCGCACGAGAGGACGAACGCAAGGCCGGACCGCCGCACCGCCCGCAGGGAGCCGTCCACCGAGTCCGCCCCACGCGAGGCGCGGACCTGCAGCAGCACCGCCAGCACCGTGTTGGTGCCGAACAGCCAGGCGATCAGGGCCTGCGGAGCGTCCGTGCGCTCGACCAGCCACAGGGGCACGACCACGTTGAGCAGCACCTGGTTGGAGGCCAGGACCCCGTTGCAGACCCCGAGGGCGACGAAGCCGAGGTTCTTGAAGGCACCCGGGGAGATGTGGAGGTCCGGCCCCGTGGTCACCTCGACCCGGCGTTCGAGAACGGGCAGGAAGGACACCATCACCGCGTTGACGACCAGCAGCGCCGCCGTCACGAGAGGTATGGCGATGATCGCCTCTCGGGTGCCGATGCCGAGCGCCACGCCGGCCGCTCCCGCCCCGAGCGTGTAGCCGACGTTGCGGGCCGCGCGCTGGTAGGCCATCGCAGCGACCCGCGTCTCACGGGGGAACACCTCGATCCGATAGACGTTGCGTGCCGAGCGTCCCGCTGTCTCCACCGACGCGAGGACTGCCAGCAGGACCACGAACGAGGCGAAGCCGGACGCCAGGGGCCAGGCCAGGTAGAGCAGCGACTCGAGGGCCGCACTGATGATCCACAGCCGCTTGGCTCCGACGCGGTCGCTGAGCCGCCCGAGCGGTATCGACAGGGCGAGCGACACCAGCGCCGCTGCCGACAGGCCCAGACCGATCTGGGAGCCGGTGAGCCCGACGATCTGGGTGAAGAAGACCGCCGTACCGGTGATGAAGGAGCCCGTGGCGAACGCCGACAGCACCGACTGCAGCGCCAGGTCGCGCTCGAGCTTCGTGGGTGGCAGGACCCCCTTGAGGGAGCGCAGCATCAGTGGAAGAAGTGCCTCGTGCCGGTGAAGTACATGGTGATGCCGGCCTGGGCGCACGCCTGGACCACCTCGCTGTCGCGCACCGACCCGCCGGGCTGCACGATGGCGCTGATGCCGGCGTCGATCAGCACCTCGGCGCCGTCGGCGAACGGGAAGAACGCGTCCGAGGCGGCCACCGATCCGGCAGCGCGCTCACCCGCGCGCTCGACCGCGAGGCGGCACGAGTCGACCCGGTTGACCTGGCCCATGCCGACGCCGACCGAGGCGCCGTCCTTCGCCAGCAGGATCGCGTTGGACTTCACCGACCGGGAAGCACGCCAGGCGAACACGAGATCGGCCAGCACCGCCTCGGACGCGGCCTCACCGGTGGCGAGCTCCCACGAGGCGGGGTCGTCGCCGGGAGCCTGGATCGTGTCGCGCGCCTGCAGCAGCAGCCCGCCCGAGACGGGTCGGATCTCGGCCCCGCTCCGGGCCAGCGGGGCGCACTCGAGCAGGCGGATGTTCTTCTTCGCCGCGAGCACCTCCACGGCACCGTCGTCGTATGCCGGCGCCACCACCACCTCGGTGAAGATCTCGGCCACCTGGCGGGCCATCTCCACCGAGACGGGCACGTTGGTGGCGATCACCCCGCCGAAGGCGGAGACCGGGTCGCAGGCGTGGGCCTTGCGGTGCGCCGACGCGACGTCGGTCCCCACCGCGATGCCACACGGGTTGGCGTGCTTGATGATCGCGACGGCGGGCTCGTCGAAGTCGAAGGCGGCCCGACGGGCGGCGTCGGCGTCGACGTAGTTGTTGTAGGACATCTCCTTGCCGTGCAGCTGGTCGGCCTGCGCGAGACCCGGCTCGGGGACGAATCCGTTGACATAGAGGGCTGCTGACTGGTGGGGGTTCTCGCCGTAGCGCAGGCTCGCCTGCTTGTTCCAGGTCGCGCCCATCCAGGCCGGGAAGCCGCTGCCATCGCTGGTGTCGGTCAGCACGTTGCCCATCCAGGAGGCGACGGCGACGTCATAGGTCGCGGTGTGCACGAACGCCTCCGCCGCCAGGCTCGTGCGCTCGGCGAGGGTGAAGCCCCCGTCGCTCGCGGCCCGCAGGACCTCGGCATAGCGATCCGGCGAGGTCACGATGGCGACACTGGGGTGGTTCTTGGCCGCGGCCCGCACCATCGAGGGACCGCCGATGTCGATCTGCTCCACGCACTCGTCGGGCGTGGCACCGGAGGCGACGGTCTGGGTGAACGGATAGAGGTTGGAGACGACGAGGTCGAAGGGCTCGATCTCGAGCTCGGCGAGCTGCTGGACGTGGGAGTCGAGGCGCCGATCGGCGAGGATGCCGGCGTGCACGCGCGGGTGAAGCGTCTTGACCCGCCCGTCGAGGCACTCGGGGAAGCCGGTGAGGCTCTCCACCTTGACGACCGGGACCCCCAGGCTCTCGATCAGCTTGGCACTGCCTCCGGTGGAGACGAGCTCGACGCCCGCCTCGTGGAGGCCACGGACGAGGTCCTCGAGACCGGTCTTGTCGAAGACCGAGACGAGGGCGCGACGGAAGGGGATCTGATCGGACACGGACTCTCCTGATGGATCGAGGCGAGCACCCAGGCGGTCGATGCTCTGCGCGGTCACTCCCTGGTGGTTGCCCACCTGCGCCAGTCGTGTGGGGTCAGACTAAGGGGCTGGGGTGCCGATGCGCACCTTGCGGCCCTCGACGACCAGCCCGTCGCGCGCGATCCGGCCGACTGCATCGACGAGCATCTGTCGCTCGGCCACCTTGATCCGCTCGTGCAGGGACTCCACGTCGTCGTCGTCCTCGACCGGCACGGCCACCTGGGCGACGATCGGCCCGGTGTCGATTCCCCCGTCGACCACGAAGAGCGTCGCCCCCGTGACCTTGACGCCGTAGGCGAGCGCGGCGGCCGGGCCGTTGGTGCCCGGGAACGCCGGGCACAGCGCAGGGTGGGTGTTGACGGTGGTGAGGCGGGCCAGGAAGTCCTCGGAGACGAGCTTCATGAAGCCGGCGAGCACCACGAGGTCCGGCTCGAAGGCGGCGACCTTGTCGGCGAGGGCCCGGTCCCAGTGCTCACGCGAGGAGAAGTCCCCCACCCGTGCGACGAAGGTGGCGATGCCGGCCCGATCGGCCCGGGCCAGGCCCTCGATGCCGTCCCGGTCGGCGCCGACGGCGGCGATGCGGGCGCCGTACGCCGGATCCGCGCAGGCGTCGATCAGTGCCTGCAGGTTGGTGCCGGCGCCGGAGACGAGGACGACGATGCGGGTGCTCACGCGGCGGAAGTCTAGGTGGTGATGGCGTCCGCGGATCGCCGTCGCTGCCACCAGGTCATGACCAGTGCACCCACCAGACCGCCCAGACCGAAGGCGGTGATGGCCGCGACCAGCACGTCGGGGACGAACGGGCCGACGTGACGCATCCGTCCGGGGCCGGCGGCGCCGCCGGCCAGCGAGGCGAGCAACCCGAAGGCCACTCCCGCGCTGATTCCGCCGCCGCACCCGCGAAGGGCAGCCTCCACCCAGCCGAGGGCGGGGTGCTTGCGCTGCCACCGAGCCGTTGCCACCGCAGCCACCACCGACGGCAGCAGCACCAGCGACGAGACCCACCCCGCGGGAACACCGGCCGCGGGTAGTGCGGCCAGCAGCGCGAACAGCGGGAGCGGGCCGAGGACGACGGCCTCGGTCGAGACCAGTGTGTTGCCTCCGACGGCGAACCCGGGGCCGAGCAGGAAGGACCCGGAGAACAGGGTGGCGTTGGGGACGAACACCGCGTTGCCCACGGCATAGGCAGCGCCCTCACCCCAGGTCAGGTGCAGCTGGTCCATCGTGGTCGCGGCCTGCCCGATACCGAGACCGAACGCGAGCAGGAGGGCGACGGCCGACGCCGCCAGGAAGCCCGTCAGGATCGCGAGTCCGGTGGCTGCACCCTGTCTCACCACGGCTGGCACCAGGGCCGCCCAGATCGCGGCCCGGCCAGAACCGATGGCGATCGCCGGCAGGGCCAGCACCACGCTCATCGCCAGGCTGGTGAAGACCACCCGGGGCACGCTCGGGGCGGATTGGACCGTCGCGGCCACGCTGGCTGCGACCACCGCGACGACCGCATAGCCGGTGAAGAACAGCACTGCGGCGGTGGGCACCGTCAGGTCGCGCTCGCCGTCCATGATCCGGTCGGCGTCGGGACCGTGGCCCGAGAGGAGGTCACCCACCCGGTGCGCCAGGCGCCACATCACCCACCCGCAGAGGAGCGTCAGGCCCAACGGGAGGACATCGACGTCCACACCGTCCACCGTGAAGCCCGAGCCGTGCGCCACCAGCCACGCGAGCACGCCGGTCCGCATGCCGTCGCGAGGTGCTCCGTGGGCCCCGGCATCGGCACCGAACCAGCCGACGACGCCGACCGCCGCGAACACCACCATCGGCCCCAGCGCGGCCACCATCCCGCCCAGCGTCGCGATCAGGACCAGAGGTCGCGCGGTCTGCGGACCGGCGGCCCGGGATCGTTGGTCGACGAGCAGTGAGGTCATGACTTCGCCATCATGGCGCGCGACGCGAGGCAGATGACGCTCCCACGCCGAGCCGTGTCCAGGCCCGCCTGAGTGTGCGCGCCCACCCCTGCTCACGTACCGTGGAACGCGTCATGGGCAGCCCCGAAACGTTCGACTCCTTCTACGCGCAGACGCGCGACGGCCTCATGCTGGAGGCCTATGCCCTGACCGGCGACCTGCCCGCTGCGCGAACCGCCGTCCGGGACGCGTTCTCGGTGGCCTGGCACCACTGGCGCAAGGTGTCGCGTCTCGACGACCCCGAGACCCACGTCCGGACCCTCGCCTATGCCCGGGCCCAGCGCCGGCACGCCGCGCGACCGTGGCACCGCGAGAAGGGCCTCGACCCGGCAGTCGTGGCCACCTTGGACTCGCTGTCCGAGCTGACCGGTGTCGAGCGCAAGGCCCTGGTCCTCGTCGCGCTGACACCCGCGACGATCGTGGAGATCGCCCGAGAGATCGGGCAGCCGCAGGCGGAGGCGGAGAAGGAGCTGCGCAGCGCGGTGGCGAAGTTCACCAGCGCGCGTGGCGTGCCGCTCAGCGGAGTTCGCGGCGCACTCGAGGAGCTGGCCGGACCGCTCGACGACATCCGTTGGCCTCGCAGCACGATCGTGCGCCGCGCAGGCACGGCGCGTCGCCGGACACACACCCTGATCGGATCTGTGGCGGCCACAGCGGCCCTCGTCGTCTCCGGCAGCATCGTCGCCTCCGGCGGCGCCGAGCCGACGTCGCTGGACGAGGAGAGCGCACTCCCCACGGTCGCCGTGCGCCAGCCCGCCCCGACCCAGCCCGCCGAGCTCGACGAGTCAGCACTCCTGGCCCCCGCACAGGTCGAGCGATATGCGCGCGGCCTGGACTGGGCGGCCGCCGAGACCAGCGACAACCTGGCCGGGAGCGGACTGGTGATGCCGTGCCAGCAGGCGAGGTTCGCCGATCCCGCAGGCGTCGACGCGCTCGTGCGGACCTTCTCCGGCACCGCCGAGGTGAGCAGGACCCGCAAGGTCAAGCGCAAGGGCCGGACGAGCACCAAGCGGAGCACCAGCACCGAGCAACAGGCCACCGCCGTCGAGATCCTCGAGCTCTCCACGGACGCGGGACAGGCACGATCGACCTACCTCACCGCCCGGTCGTGGTTCGCCGGCTGTATCGACGCGCGAGCCCAGCTCATCTCCACCGACACCGTGTCGCGGGTCGGCGACGAGGCGACGGTGATGAGGTTGCGGACCTGGAACAAGAAGCCGGCGGAGGTCACCGTCGGAGTGGCCCGCAGTGGCCGGCTGACGGTGACGACGATGGTCCGCTCGACGCGCAGGCCCGTCGACTCCCGCACGGCAGCCACCGCTCTCGCAGCTGCCGTGAACGCAGCGTGCGGCGAGACTGGTTCGGGTGTGTGCGCGGGCCCGCCGAAGGTCAGGGCCAGGGATCCCTTCTCCCTCGGCCGCCCCGCCGGCCTCCTCCAGGCCGTCGACCTGCCTCCGGTCAGCGGAGCCGTCGGCCCCTGGGTGGGCACCGACCCGGAGCGTGCCCGCAAGAACTACGCGTCCACCCGCTGCGACAACATCCAGTTCCGCGAGAAGGGCATGAAGCACAGCCTGACCCGGACCTTCGTGTTCCCGCAGAGCAAGCTCGACACGTTCGGCCTGACCCACACAGTCGCCTCGCTGCCCACCCAGCGCGCCAAGGCCTTCGTCGGAGGCGTTCGTGAGCGCATCCGCAAGTGTGGCGAGGCGTCCTTCGGCACCACCGTCGACACCTTGGTCACCCGCTCCTCCAAGCACACCGACCTGACGGTCTGGGACCTCGGGTTCGAGATCTCCGACCGGGTGACCATCCAGTTCTGGATGGCGATCATGCGCGACGGCAACGCCGTCTCCCAGCTCGGCTTCACCCCGTCCGACCGCATGACCATGCGGCGCGACGACTTCGTCACCACTGCCGAGCGGGCCCTCGAGCGGCTCAGCGACCTGCCCAGCGCCAAACGCTGACGAACGTCGTACGCCCCCGCACCAACTGGTGCGGGGGCGTATGACGTTGGACTGGTGTCAGAGGCCCTGCAAGATCTCCCGAGCCAGGTCAGCGGTCGCGGACGGCGTCTTGCCGACCTTCACACCGACCGCCTCGAGCGCCTCCTGCTTGGCCGCGGCGGTGCCTGCGGAGCCGGAGACGATGGCGCCGGCGTGACCCATGGTCTTGCCCTCCGGGGCGGTGAAGCCGGCGACGTAGCCGACGACGGGCTTGGTGATGTTGGCCTTGATGTAGTCGGCGGCGCGCTCCTCGGCGTCGCCACCGATCTCGCCGATCATCACGATCACCTTGGTGTCCGGGTCGTCCTCGAACGCCTGCAGCGCGTCGATGTGGGTGGTGCCCACGATCGGGTCGCCGCCGATGCCGATGGCGGTGGAGAAGCCGAAGTCCCGCAGCTCGTACATCATCTGGTAGGTCAGCGTGCCCGACTTGGAGACGAGACCGACCGGGCCCTTGCCCGCGATGGTGTGCGGGGTGATGCCGGCCAGGGACTCCTCCGGCGTGATGATGCCGGGGCAGTTGGGGCCGATCATCCGGGTGGACTTGCCCTCGAGGTAGGCGACGACCTCGGCGGTGTCCTGGACGGGCACCCCCTCGGTGATCACGACGAGGAGCGGGATCTCGGCGTCGATGGCCTCGATGCAGGCGTCCTTGGTGAACGCCGGCGGCACGAAGGCGACCGAGACGTCAGCGCCGGTCTCCTTCATGGCCTCGGCGACGGTGCCGAAGACGGGCAGCTCCTGGCCGCCGAGCTCGACGGTGGTGCCGGCCTTGCGGGCGTTGACACCACCGACGATGTTGGCCCCGGACTCGACCATCAAGGTGGTGTGCTTGGCACCCATCCCGCCGGTCATGCCCTGGACGATGATCTTGGAGTCCTTGTTCAGAAAAATGCTCATGGGGTTCTCTCTCGTCCTCGTGGTCTCAGGCGCCGTTGGCGAGCTCGGCAGCCTTGTCGGCCGCACCGTCCATGGTGTCGACCATCGTCACCATCGGGTGGTTGGCCTCGTTGAGGATGCGGCGACCCTCTTCGACGTTGTTGCCGTCCAGGCGCACGACCAACGGCTTGCTCTCCTTGTCACCAAGGATCTCGAGCGCGCCGACGATGCCGTTGGCGACCTCGTCACACGCGGTGATGCCACCGAAGACGTTGACGAACACGCTCTTGACCTGCTCGTCGTTGAGGATCACGTCGAGGCCGTCGGCCATCACCTTGGCGTTGGCACCGCCACCGATGTCGAGGAAGTTGGCGGGCTTGACGCCACCGTGCTTCTCCCCGGCATAGGCGACGACGTCGAGGGTCGACATGACCAGTCCGGCACCGTTTCCGATGATCCCCACCTGGCCGTCGAGCTTGACGTAGTTGAGACCCTTGTCCTTGGCCTTCGCCTCGAGCGGGTCGGCCTCCTCGCGGATCTCGAAGGCGGCGTGCTCGGGGTGGCGGAAGCCGGCGTTCTCGTCGAGCGAGACCTTGCCGTCGAGTGCCTCGAGCTTGTCGCCGGTCAGGCGGGCGAGGGGGTTGACCTCGACGAGCGTCGCGTCCTCCTCGACGAAGACGGTCCACAGCTGCTGGACCATCTGGATCGCCTGGTCGCGCAGCTCGGCAGGGAAGCCCGCCTCGTCGACGATGGCGGTGGCCTTGGCCTCGTCGACACCGGTGCCGGCGTCGATCGGGATCTTCTTCACCGCGTCCGGGTTGGTCTTGGCGACCTCTTCGATCTCCACCCCACCCTCGACGCTCGCGATGCAGAGGTAGGACCGGTTGGAGCGGTCGAGCAGGAAGGAGAAGTAGTACTCCTCCTCGATCGAGGCGCCCGGAACCACGAGGACGCGGTTGACCGGCAGGCCCTTGATCTCGAGGTCCAGGATCGCGCGAGCGGCCTCCTCGGCCTCCTCCGGCGTCTTGGCGACCTTGACGCCGCCCGCCTTGCCGCGGCCTCCGGCCTTCACCTGTGCCTTGACGACCACGACTCCACCGATCTCCTCGGCGGCCGCGCGGGCGTCCTCCGGGGTCTGAACGGTCTTGCCGAGGGCGCCTGCCACTCCGTGCTTGGCGAAGAGCTCCTTCGCCTGATATTCCATCAAGTCCACGACGTAACCCAGTCCTTTTGTTTGCGGATATGACTCCGGGAATTCTCCTTGGCACCTTAGACCTGTATTCCCGGTCACACGGAGGTCGGGTCACAGGCCGGTACCGTGACGCGATGTCCTCGGTGATGTGGTTCCGACGCGATCTCCGGCTCCGCGACAACCCGGCGCTGCAGGCCGCGCTGGCGCACGGTCCGACGACGGCGCTGTTCGTGGTCGACCCGGCACTGTGGTCCTCGGCAGGTCCCGGGCGACGTGCCTGGCTCGCCGCCAACGTGCTGGACCTGGCCGAGCGGATCCCGCTGACGATCAGGTATGGCGATGCCGCCGCCGTGGTCTCGCAGGTCACCGAGGACGCCGGGGCCGGGGCCGTCCACATCAGCGCCGAGACCACCCCCTTCGGTCGCCGGCGCGACGCCGCCGTCGGCGAGCGGGTCGACCTGGTCGCCACCGGCTCTCCCTACGCCGTGGGACCCGGGCTGGTCACGAACGGCTCGGGCGGTCCCTACCAGGTGTTCAGCGCCTTCGCGCGCGCCTGGCGCGACCACGGTTGGGCAGCACCCGCAGCAGCCCCCGACTCCCCCGACCTCGCGCCCGCCGACTCCGACCCGGAGGCCGTGCGCATGTTGACCGACGCGGTGGCTCGAGCGCCGTTCGAGCTGCCGCACGCTGGCGAGGACGCCGCCCGGAGCCGGTGGCACGCCTTCCGCGACGACGGTCTGGCTGACTACGCGGTCGAACGGGACCGGCCCGACCATGACGGCACGTCGCGGCTCTCGCCATACCTGCACCTGGGCCTGCTCCACCCGAGGACGCTGTTGGCGGAGCTGGATCCAGCCTCGACCTTCGCCACCGAGCTCGCCTGGCGCGACTTCTATGCCGACGTGCTGTGGCACAACCCCGGCTCGGCCTGGTCGGACCTCAAGCCCGCGCTGTCCGCGATGACCTATGACGACCCCGACGACGCCATCGAGGCCTGGCGCACCGGCACGACCGGCTTCCCCATCGTCGACGCGGGGATGCGCCAGCTCCGCGAGACGGGCTGGATGCACAACCGGGTGCGGATGATCACGGCGTCCTTCCTGACCAAGGACCTCCACGTCTGGTGGCCGGTGGGTGCGCGCCACTTCCTCTCACTGCTGCTCGACGGCGACATCGCCTCCAACAACCACGGCTGGCAGTGGGTGGCCGGGACCGGCACCGACGCGTCGCCATACTTCCGCGTCTTCAACCCGATCACGCAAGGCAAGAAGTTCGACCCGGAGGGCGACTACGTACGCCGCTGGGTGCCCGAGCTCCGCCACCTCGAGGGACCGGTCGCGCACGAGCCCTGGCGGTCCGAGGTCGGCCATGACGCGGGCTATCCACTGCGGATCGTCGACCACGCCGCGGAGCGTGTCGAGGCGCTGGATCGCTATCGTTCCGCGCGGGGCTGAGAGCGCCGGCAAGGCGGGGCGTGCCCGCGGTCACACGGGTGATCTGCGCCGAACGGCTGCGAGTCCGGACCCTGTCGTCCACAATCGAACCACCTGCATTTCGACACTCGTGATCAATCCGTTACAGTCTGTCGTCGCGTGTCCGAACACCCCCCGTACCCGGCCCCGAAGGACTTCATACATGGGAAACCACCGAGCGCACCGCGGCTCTCGCCGTGAGGTCTCGGCAACCCCTGTCGGTCGGCGCAAGGCGGAGAAGCCCAGCACCCGCCACCCCCTGCTCCGCACCCTTCCGTCGGCTCCGATCGTGGCCGGCATCGCTGCCCTTGCAGTGTCTGCCGGCGGCGCCGTCACCGCGGCCGACACCGACCTGGCCGGCACCGTCACCGCTCCCTCCAGCGCGATGGCCGCAGCCGGCAGCAGCCTGTCGAGCGTCGCACCCGCAGCCGGACACCGCGCCGCCATCGTCTCGCGTGACTCCCGCCGCGACGCCCTGGCCGACGCCGCCAACCAGAAGCTGATCGCCAAGGCCGAGGCGCAGGCCGAGCAGCAGCACGCCGCGCTCGAGCAGTTCGCCAAGGCCGCCGAGAAGCAGGCAGCCAAGATCAAGGAGAACCAGTGGGTGCTCCCGCTGGCCGACTACCGCGTCTCCGCCACCTTCGGCGCCTCGAGCTACCTGTGGTCGACGGTGCACACCGGGCTCGACATGTCAGCGCCGAGCGGCTCCACGATCATGTCGGTCGCCAACGGCGTCGTGACCGAGGTGGGCTATGACGGGTCCTACGGCAACAAGACGGTCATCACCCTCGATGACGGCACCGAGATCTGGTATTGCCACCAGACCTCGTTCCTCGTCGACGTGGGCGACGTCGTCCGCGGCGGCCAGCCGATCGGCACCGTCGGCTCCACCGGCAACTCGACCGGCCCCCACCTCCACCTCGAGGTCCGTCCCGGCGCCGGCGACCCGGTCGACCCGTTCACCGCACTGCTCGAGCACGGCGTCGCACCGCAGCTATAGCTTCTCGACCGGGGCATAGCGCAGCAGCAGGCGCTTGACGCCGTCGCTGCCGAAGTCGATCGAGGCGACGGACTTGTCGCCCGCGCCCTCGAGCGCCACGACGGTGCCCATCCCGAACGAGTCGTGCAGCACCCGGTCGCCCGGTGACAGCGAGGGGATCTGGCGGGCGGGCTTGGCCTTGGCTGCGACGTCGGCGCGCGCTGCAGCAGCCGAGAAGTTGCGACGACCGGCCGCCGTCGGGGCGCCCATCCGGGCAGGCGAGCTCGCAGCCAGGTCGGGCCTGCCCCAGCGAGTCTGGGCCTGCGCTGTCCGACGCCAGTCGACGAGGTCGACCGGGAGCTCGTCGATGAACCGCGACGCCGGGTTGTGCGAGGGCGCCCCCCAGGCCGACCGGACCATCGCGCGGGAGATGTAGAGGCGCTCGCGGGCGCGGGTCACCCCGACATAGGCCAGGCGTCGCTCCTCCTCCAGCTCGGGCTGGTCGCCGAGCGAGCGCTGGTGCGGAAAGACACCGTCCTCGAGGCCCGTCAGGAAGACGACGGGGAACTCCAGGCCCTTGGCCGTGTGAAGGGTCATCAGCGTGACGACCCCGGCGTCCTCGCCGTCGGGAGCATCGGGGATCTGGTCGGAGTCGGCGACCAGCGCCACCCGCTCCAGGAAGTCGCCCAGCCCGACCGCCACGATGCCGGCCTCGACGTCGGCCGGGTCTGCGGACGGCCCGGGCTGCGGGTCGTCGGAGAACTCGCGGGCCACTGCGACCAGCTCGGCGAGGTTCTCCACCCGGGTCGCGTCCTGCGGGTCGTCGCTGGCCTCCAGCTCGCTGAGATAGCCGGAGCGCTCGAGCACCGACTCCAAGATGACGTCGGGACGCTCGTCGGCGGCCACCATCGACTGCAGCTCCTGGATCAGCGCGACGAAGCCCGCGATGTTCTTGCCCGAACGCGTGGCGAGCCCGGGCGCCTCGTCGGCGCGGACCAGGGCCTCCCAGAAGGTCATCCGGTCGCGCTCGGCGAGAGCCTGGACGCATGCCTGCGCACGATCGCCGATGCCGCGCTTGGGAGTGTTGAGGACGCGGCGCAGGGAGATCTCGTCGGCGGTGTTGACCAGGACCCGGAGATAGGCCAACGCGTCGCGGACCTCCCGGCGTTCATAGAACCGCACACCGCCCACGACCTTGTAGGGCTGCCCGGTGCGGATGAAGACCTCCTCGAAGACCCGGGACTGGGCATTGGTGCGATAGAAGACGGCGACATCGGCGGCCTTGACCCGGCCGGTGTCGACGAGCTTGTCGATCTCCTCGGAGACGAACCGCGCCTCGTCGTGCTCGTCGTCGCCGACATAGCCGACGATCCGCTCGCCGTCACCTGCGTCCGACCACAGGCGCTTCTCGAGACGGCCGGCGTTGTTCTTGATCACCGAGTTGGCGGCGGTGAGGATCGTCTGGGTCGAGCGGTAGTTCTGCTCGAGCAGGATGGAGGTGGCGTCCGGGAAGTCCTTCTCGAAGTCGAGGATGTTGCGGATGTTGGCGCCCCGGAACGCATAGATCGACTGGTCGGCGTCCCCGACCACCATCAGCTCGCTCGGCTCGTTGCCGGGAGTGTCGCCCCGTTCGAGGTCGTGGCCGCAGAGCTGGTGGATCAGCGCGTATTGCGCATGGTTGGTGTCCTGATATTCGTCGACCAGCACGTGCCGGAAGCGGCGGCGGTAGTTCTCCCGCACGTCCGGGAGCGTCTGGAACAGGCGCACGGTCATCATGATCAGGTCGTCGAAGTCGAGCGCGTTGGCCTCGCGCAGGCGGCGCTGATAGCGCGTGTATGCCGACGCGTAGGCCTCCTCGAAGCTGTTGCTCGCCTCCTTGGCGGCGTCCTCGGGGTCGCGCAGCTCGTTCTTGTGGTTGCTGATCCAGTGGAGCACCGCGCCGGGCTGATAGCGCTTCGGGTCGAGCTCGAGGTCCTTGAGGACCAGGGACATCAGACGCTTGGAGTCGGCTGCGTCATAGATGGAGAAGTTGGACTTGTAGGTGGTCTCGTCGACGTCGAGGGCGGTGATCTCCTTGCGCAGGATGCGCACGCAGGCGGAGTGGAAGGTCGAGACCCACATGATCCGGGCCCGCCTGCCCACCAAGTCCTCGACCCGCTCCTTCATCTCGGCAGCGGCCTTGTTGGTGAACGTGATCGCCAGGATCGAGCCCGGGTGAACCCTCCGCTCGTCGATCAACCAGGCGATGCGCCGGGTCAGGACCCGCGTCTTGCCGGAGCCGGCCCCGGCGACCACGAGCAGCGGCGCGCCGGCGTGCACGACCGCCGCGCGCTGGGAGTCGTTGAGGCCCGCCAGCAGTTCCTCGGGCGCCGATCGGCGTGGCGTCGTGCGGGTCGGTCCGTCGGGTCCGCTGGGGTCGTCTGCACCCGTCGCGCCGGGCATCGGGAACAGGGTGCTCATCCTGGTCCAAGCCTACGTCGCGGCACCGACGGCGGTCCCGCGTCCTCCCGCCGTCGGTCCTCGGACCCGCTGGTTCGGGTCGCGCGTCAAGCCTCCGCCTGGCTGTAACCGGCGTTTAGTCCCACTGAACGGCCGACCCAACGACCGTTCAGTGCGACCAACTGCCGGTTACAGGTGGGATGCGACACGTCACAACCCACCCGTCGGCCAGAAACTGTCCACAGGGGACAAGGCTCAGGCACGCTTCACAGGCTCCGCGTACGCCGACGCCCCGCCGATCCCGGCAGCACCACTGTGTCGTCATGGACTCTCGCGCGATCGGACGCATGGCTGCCCAGCACGGCCTCATCACCCGCCGTCAGCTCCTGGAGCTCGGGAGCACACCGGCGTACATCTCGGTCCTCGTACGGCAGGGTCGGCTCGTCCTCGTGCGCCGAGCTGTTTACGCGGATCCGCAGGTGTTCAACGCGAACATGAGATGGGACCTGCAGCAACTGCTCCGCGACCGCGCAGCTTCGATGGTCACGACCGCCGAACACCGCCTCAGTCACGACTCATCAGCATTGCGGCTGGGGATGCAGGTGCTCAAGCAGGACGGGCGCACCCACCTGACCCACACCGGCCGGCGCGGCACCCACACTCGCTACGGCATCTCTCATCACTTTGCTCCCTTCCGCGCCGTGGACGCGGTCCCGAACAGCCCGCTGCTGAGCCCTGCGCGAACTGCGCTCGACATCGCTCGCGAGCACGGCGTCCGGTCGGGCACCGTGGCGGTGGACTCCGCGTTGCGGCTCGGGGCCACCTACGCAGAGCTCGACGCCGTCCTCCAGACCATGCGGCACTGGCCCAACCGATCGCACGCGCGCGCGGCCATCGACCTGAGTGACCCGGACACAGACTCCGTCGCGGAGACGCTCGCACGCGAGCTGGTGGAGGAGCTCGGACACGGGCGTCCGCAGACACAGTTCGGACTGGCGGCCGACGGACGCGAGGTCTGGTGCGACCTTCGCCTGGGCCGGCACTTCTTCGAGGTTGACGGGCGGATCAAGCTCACGCACGTCGCCCAAGGCGGACTGGCCACGGACCCGGACAAGGCGCTGTGGGAGGAGAAGATACGCCAGGACTTCATCACGGGGTTCAAGACAGGGGTCAGCCGGATCGTCTGGGACGACCTGTGGGGTGCTCAGCGCGAGATCGCCAAGCGACGCCTCGACCGCGAATACGCCGACACGGTTCGGCGGTTCGGGACTGACATCACCGACCTCGCGCAGTTCCGTCCGCGACGACCTCGACGCCGCCCGACACCACCGGCGGCTGCCTGAAGGACCGGCCTGCCTAGGCTGTGGCCATGGAGATCCTGCGGCTGGTCCTGCTGTTCGTGCACATACTCGGCTTCGCTGCGCTGCTCGGTGGCCTGCTCGTCCAGGCACGAGAGCCCCAGAAGAGGATCAACGCGGCGATGCGCGACGGCGCTGGCACGGCGTTCCTGGCCGGCCTGCTCCTCGTGGGCGTGCTCGAGTCGCTCGGCAGCCCTGATCACGCCAAGATCGGCGTGAAGTTCGTGATCGGCCTGGTGATCCTGGTGCTGGTCATGGCCAACGTCCGCAAGCCGAGCATCCCCCAGGGCCTCTACTTCGGGCTGCTCGCCCTCACGCTCGCCAACATCGCGATCGCTGTGTTCTGGTCGACCGCGCACGCGTGATGCCGCGCGGCGGTCGGCGCACGCGTCGCCGTACGTCGACACGATCTTCTGTGACCCGCTCGCTGTAACCGGCGGTTAGGCCGACTGAACGGCTGCCCAATTGGCCGGAAGGAACGAGTAACTGCCGGTTACTGGAGTCAACGGAGCGGAGGGACGCGCGGCAAGCTCGATAGGCCTACGCGCGACCCGCAGAGCGCTTCGCGCGGGGCTTGGGGCGTACGACGAGGACGGGGCACGGGGCGTAGTGCTGCACCCGCTGGGCGGTGCTGCCGACCAGCACGCTCTCGCTGATCCCGCGCCCACCGGCCGCGACGACGACCAGGCCGGCGTCGTACTGCTTGGCCGCCTTGATGATCTCGTTGGCCGCAGACCCGCTGCGGACGCGCCTGCTGACCTTCGGACCCCAGCCGTCGAAGACGTCGGCGATGACGGCCACCGCGTTGTCGGCCGCGTCGCGGAAGGAGGCCGACTCCCAGTCACCCTTCCTGGGCCCCGACGAGAGCTCGTCGGCGAAGGCCACCGAGGCGAGGGGGCGGATGACCGCGATCACCGAGATCTCGGAGATCTTGTCCGGGTCGGCGAAGGACTTCAGGTGCTTGGCGGCGGCGAGCGACTGCTTCGAGCCGTCGGTGGCGACGATGACGTGCATCTCAGACCTCGCGATCGTTGGTGTGGGAACGGGCAGATGATCCTGAGTCCGAGCTGCCGAAGAGCTTCTCCGCGAGATAGAGGACCACCCCGACGGCGAGGAGCGCGGAGCACCAGAGCAGCGACTTGGGGTCGTCCTGGATGACGTAGTAGAGGATGGCGAGGTTGCCGAGCAGACCCACGACGAGCAGGGGCGTGTTGGCCCGGAAGGCCCGCTCGTCCTCGTCCTGGCCGCGCAGCTTCAGGCACGTCACGATGACGAGCGCATAGATCGCGAGCAGGAAGACCACCGTCACCAGCGCGAGCCTGTTGACCAGGTCGATGCCACCACCGGCCGCGGTGACGGCATAGCCGGTGACGAGCAGGCCACCCACGACGAGGCCGCTGAAGAGGAGCCCGACCCACGGGCTGCGTCGCGAGGAGTGCACGGTCGCGAACACGCCCGGGACCACGTCCTCGCGGGCCATGCCATAGAGGATGCGCGGCTGCGTGACCAGGGTGACGAGGGTCGTGTTGGTGATGGCGATCAGGGCGATCACGGTGAAGAGCTTGGTCATGAACTCGTTGGAGATGGGCAGGATGCCCTGCTTGACGACCTCGAGCAGCGCGACGTCCGACCCGGCGAGCTGGTCGGTGGGCACCGTGAGAGCAGCCGCCATGGAGACCAGGACGTAGACCAGACCGGCCACGATCATGCCGCCGATGAGGGAGCGCGGGAACGCCTTGTGCGGGTCGATCGTCTCCTCCGCCACATTGGCGGTGTTCTCGAAGCCCGTCATCGCGAAGAAGGAGAGCGCGACGCCCGCGAGGATCGCCAGCGCCGGGTTGCCCGAGACGCTGATGTCGGTGAGCGTCCCGAAGTCCGCGTTGCCCTCGGCGATGAACCAGACACCGATGATCATCACGATGATCAGGCCGCTGAGCTCGACGAAGGTCATCGCCATGTTCATCACCACCGACTCGGTGATGCCGATGTAGTTGACCAGCACCAGCAGGGCGACGAACACCAGCGAGACCAGCAGGGCGGGTGGACCGCTCCAGAGCTCGGAGAAGTACGACGCGAAGCCCGTCGCCAGCGAACCGCTGGCCGCGAAGCTGGCGGAGAGGAAGGACACGGTGACCAGGAACGTGAGGGCCTTGTTGTCGAAGGCCTTCTGCACGTACAGCGAGGAGCCGGCGGCCTGGGGATACTTGGTCACCAGCTCGGCGTAGGCCGAGCCGGTGATCGCGGCGACCGAGACGCCGACGGCGAAGGCGATCCAGAAGGCCCCGCCGACGGCGGCGGCGACCAGGCCGATGAGGACGTAGATGCCCGAGCCGAGGACGTCGCCGAGGGTGTAGAAGAACAGTTGTCGACCAGTGATGGAGCGCTTGAGCTCGCCTTCGTCAGGCTCCAGGGTCGTCGTGCCAGCGGACGCTTGTTCAGCCACGGAGGGCCTCACTTCCGAGTCAGAGGGGTGATGTGACCCCACCCTGATTTGGTCCGGATGTCAACGACCGCGCTAGAGCAGGCGTCGGTCGTTGGCCCACCTGGTGAGCTCGTGACGACTCGAGAGCTGGAGCTTGCGCAGGGTCGAGGACATGTGGGTCTCCACGGTCTTGACTGAGATGAACAGCTCCTTGGCGACCTCCTTGTAGGCGTAGCCGCGGGCGATCAGGCGCATGACCTCGCGCTCGCGCTCGGTGAGCCGATCGAGGTCCTCGTCGACCGCCGCGACGTCGATGGACCCGGCGAAGGCGTCGAGCACGAACCCGGCCAGGCGCGGCGAGAAGACGGCGTCTCCGTCGGCGACTCTCGCGATCGCATCGACCAGCTCGGGCCCGGTGATGTTCTTGGTGACGTATCCCCGCGCACCACCACGGATGGTGCCGATGACGTCCTCCGCGGCGTCACTGACCGACAGGGCCAGGTAGCGCGCCTCCGCAGCGGGCATCCGCCGCATCACCTCAGCGCCCCCGCCTCCGGGGAGGTGGACGTCGAGGAGCACGACGTGCGGTCGCTGCTCGCGGATCGCCGCCACGGCCGAGTCGACGTCGGCGGCCTCGGCCACGATGTCGACGGTGCCGGCGCCGGCCGCTGCGAGCTCCGCGCGAACGCCTGCCCGGAACATGGCGTGGTCGTCGACGATGACCACGCGGACGGGTCGCGCCGCCGTCGCAGAGGCGGGCGTTGCGTCAGTCGTCATGAGGTTTCCTCGTTCTTCAGCGGCAGGTGGAGCCGGACCTCGGTGCCCTCGCCGGGCGCGGAGCGGACTTCGCCACGTCCGCCGTGGCGAGCCATCCGATCGACGATGCTCCCACGGACGCCTTGACGGTCCTCGGCGATCCTGGCGGGATCGAAACCGGCACCGCGGTCGCGGACGAACACGTCGACGGCGGTGGGCGACACCTCGGCGTACACGTCGATGCGCGCCACCCCCGCGTGCTTGGCAGCGTTGGTCAGGGCCTCGCGCGTGGCGTCGGTGATCGGCTTGAGCGACTCGCTCATGTCGACGTCGCCGACGGCGACCACGTCGACGACCAGGCCGTGCGTGTCCTCGACGACCGCCGAGATCGCCCGCAGCTCGCCGGCCAGGGTGACATCGGTGCCCACCGACTCGAACAGCCAGGACCGCAGCTCGCGCTCCTGGGAGCGGGCGAGCCGGGCGACCATCCCCGAGTCGGAGGCGTTCTTCTGGATCAGGGCCAGGGTCTGCAGCACGGAGTCGTGCAGGTGGGCGGCCATGTCGGCCCGCTCCTGGGTGCGGACCCGCTCAGCACGCTCGGCGCCGAGGTCGTGCACGAGCCGCAGCGCCCACGGCCCGACCACGATCGCGAGCCCCAGCACCCCGAGCAGCCCGGCGATCACGACCGGGCCGGCAAAGGCGACGCTGCCGGACCAGACCGCGAAGAGCACCAGCGCGGTCACGACGAGCGAGAGGCCTGCGAAGACCCGGAAGTAGGCGGCCCAGCCGCCCCCACCGAACACGGCGCGGATCGGGTCGATCCGGCCGGTGGAGTCGAGCCACCTCTCGCGCTGCGCCTCGTCGGCCTGCCGCCAGAGGAGGGCGACCCCGGCCAGGGCGATCACGACCGGCCAGAACAGCGCCCCCTGGCCGAAGGCCGCCTCGAAGCCGAGGACGGCACCGAAGAGCAGGGCGCCGATGGCGATCGCCGGACCGGCGTCTCGCAGCCGCGAGCTCCGGCGCGAACGCTTGCCGGTGCGCGTGGCGCTCTCCAGCCCGGGCGCGGACTCGTCGAAGTGGGAGTCGGTGGGCAGGAACATCCACAGCCCGGCATAGAGCATCAGGCCGACACCTTCGAGGACAGCGAGGAGCACGAAGCCCACGCGCACCCACAGCACAGGGACGCCGAAGTGACGGGCGAGGCCACCCGAGACGCCGCCGGCGATGGGCGACTCCGTGTCGCGAGCGGCGCGACGGAAGGGCCGCGGGCCGGGGGTGGGGGTGGTCATGGCGCTGCTCATCGTGGGTCCATCGTCTCAGGCGCAGCGGCGCCGGACCATGAGGTTGATCCCCCAAGGACCCCTGAGGCGCTGACAAGGACGCGCCGACGGTTTTCAGGGTCGTCCCCGATGGTGCGCAGTGCGCGCTCAGCGTTGACTGGTGCCATGACGAACCCCTCTCCACCTCCGGCGGTCGAGCCGGGGCCGGTCGACCAGCCCGGTCACGAGACCCGCCCGCCCCGCAACGACATCCTCGACCTCGGCCGGCTGCGCCGCAGCACCGACGACCGGCGCATCGCGGGTGTTGCCGCGGGGTTGGCCCGACACCTCGACATCGACCCGATCATCGTGCGGGTCACGCTCGTCGTGCTGGTCTTCTTCGGCGGCTCCGGCCTCCTGCTGTATGGCGCTGCCTGGCTGCTCGTCCCGGAGGAAGGGTCGCCCTCCCAGCCGCTCGGCCTGGACGACCGCAACCGCAACATCGGCCTGATCGGCGTCGGTGTCCTCGCGGCCCTCGCCGCCCTGGGCGACTTCGCCGGCGCGTTCTGGTTCCCGTGGCCGCTGGTCATCATCGGCCTGCTCGTCGTGTGGTTCCTGCGGCGCTCGGAGAAGGGACCACGCCCGCCGGGTCAGTGGTACGCGCAGACCGCACATGCCCAGGCAGCACCCGCGTCGGTGCCCGCCCAGGGCCCGCCGCCCCCCTACGCGCCGTACGACCCGACGGCCTATGCCCGGCCGCGCAACCCACGCAAGCAGGGCCCGATCCTGTTCTGGTTCACCCTGGCGATGCTCGCGACCGCGATCGGCACGCTCAGCTTCATCGACGTCTCCGGCGCCGACGTGCCTGCGGCCGCCTACCCGGCGCTCGGGCTGGCGCTGACCGGCGTGATGCTGGCCGTGGGCGCCTTCTGGGGCGCGCCGGGGGCCTGATCATGATCGGCCTGGTGCTGGCGCTGGCCACCCTGCTGACCACCCTCAGCGCCCAGCACGACGACGAGCCGGTGGTCTTCGCCCCGACAAGCGCAGCCGAGGTGCGTGACAGCTATGACCTCGGAGCCGGCGAGCTGCTGGTTGACCTGTCCAGGGTCGAGGACGTCGAGGGGCTCGAGGGGCGCGTCGTCACGATCGATGCCGCCCTCGGCGAGCTCGAGGTCGTGGTGCCCGAGGGGATGGACGTCTCGGTCGAGGCGACGACAGGGATCGGCGGCGTCGAGCTCTTCGGCGACGAGACGGGAGGCGTCGGCGGGATGCGCGAGGCCCTCCTCGACGGCGGCGAGGACGTTCCCGACATGCGCATCCTCATCGACCTCGGCGTTGGCCAGGTCACCGTCCGCGAGGCAGGAGAACAGCGATGAACGAGACGAGTGAGCAGGACAGCGTGCAGGACATGGCACCCGACACGGCCCGGGAGTGGTCACACGACGTGGAGCCCGCGGCCCGCCCCGACCTCTCCGGCCGCCACCCGGTCAACATCGGCCACCTGGTGATGGGCATCGCCTTCGTCGGACTGGCAGGAATCTGGCTGCTGTTCGAGACCGAGTCCGTGCAGGGCGAGGACCTGCGCTGGCTGCTGCCTCTCCCCTGGCTCGCGGCCGGGTTGGCCGGCCTGATCGGCATCGGTCTGACCGGACGCCGATCGAGGCCGGACCAGCACTAGGCCCGGGGCCCGGCCGACTCAGGCGACGAGCTCGCGCGCCGCCCCGATCGCGTGGTCGGGATGGTCGGTGATGACTCCGTCGACACCTGCGTCGAGAAGGGCCCGCACCTCTTTGGCCATGTCCCCGGGAGCGTCGGGCCCACCCGGCAGGCGCAGGTTGGTGGGGAGGTAGCGGTTCTCGCTCCGGACCGTCCAGGCATGGACGGTCAGCCACGACCGATGGGCATCACGCACGAGCGACGAGGGCTTCGAGATGGCACCTGTCGCGTCGCGCGGCAGCACCAGGTTCTTGTGGGGTCCGATGCCGTCGGCATATTCGTCGATGCGGGCGAGGCCCTCGGGGGTGCACATGCCGGCGTGTGCACGTCCCGCGTCGAGCAGCTGGACGATCGGCAGTCGCGTGAGCGCCGCCAGGCGCCGCAGGATGCCGGCCTCGAACGACATCAGCGTGATCCGGGCCCACGGCCGGTCGAGGTCGTGGCGGCGCAGCGCGGCGAGCAGCGGTGCGTCGAGCGGCAGGCCGACAGAGTCGAAGTAGGTCGCGTGCTTGAGCTCGATCATGACGCCGACGCTGCGCCCGCGCAGCATCGACTCCGCGTGCACCATCGCCAGGATCTCGGTGAGCGTCGCGACACCCTCCCGGCCGTCGTGGACGGCACTTCCTGGCCTGGTCGCGGGGAGCCGCTCGTGCGCGGCCAGTCGCTTGAGCTCGCTGAGAGTGAGGTCGTCGGTGAACCACCCGCTGACCCGGCGCCCGTCGATGGTCTTCGTGGCCCGGCGCCCCGACAGGTCGGGGTGGTCCGCCACGTCGGTGGTGCTGCTGAGCTCGGGCTCGTGCCGGGCGACGAGGACTCCGTCGAGGGTGCTGACCAGGTCGACCTCGATGTCGTCGACGCCCATCCGGATGGCGGTCCGGTAGGCCTCGAGCGTGTGCTCCGGACGATGTCCGCTGGCGCCCCGGTGGCCGACGATCGCCGGAGTGACGACCAGGCTCGGGGGGCGGTCGCGCACAGGCACCTGCCAGGTCACCGTCATGGCTCCACGCTCGCGCCGTCGAGCATCGGGCCCACGACGTCGAGATGAACGTCGGGTGATGACCCCCGGACAGAAAAGCGCTGGCACGCACAGCCGTCTGCTCCGTAGCCTCGTTGGAGTGCGTCAGCTCCCCGTCCCCGACCCCGGCACCGCCGACCATCGCTCGCCCGGCCGGTTCCTGTGGTGGCTGGCGACCGGGCAGTGGCGGACGCTGCTGGGCGGCATGGTCTTCGGGATCGCGTGGATGTCGTGCCAGGCCGTGCTCCCCGCAGTGCTGGGACGCGCCATCGACGAGGGCGTGGCCGCCCGCGACCAGGACCGGCTCCTGCTCTGGACCGGCGTCATGCTGGCGATCGGGCTCGTCCAGGCCGCCACCGGCATCATGCGACACCGGTTCGCGGTGACCAACTGGCTGACCGCGTCCTATCGGGTGGTGCAGCTGACGACCAGGCAGTCGGTGCGTCTCGGCGCCTCGCTCCCCCGCAAGGTCAGCACCGGCGAGGTCATCGCGATCGGCACCACCGACCTCGACCACATCGGCAACGTCATGGACGTCGTGGCCCGCTTCTCGGGCGCGATCGTCTCGTTCCTCCTCGTCTCGGCGATCCTCCTCAGCACGTCGGTCCAGCTCGGACTGGTCGTGCTCCTCGGTGTGCCGCTGCTGATGCTCGTGCTGGGACCGCTCCTGCGCCCCCTGCAGACGCGCGCCGCGACCGAGAGGTCGATGCGCAGCGACCTGTCCAACACCGGCACCGACATCGTCGGTGGACTGCGGGTGCTGCGCGGGATCGGCGGCGAGGAGGTCTTCCTGGCGCGCTACCGCCGGGAGTCGCAGGCGACCCGTGCTGCCGCGGTCAACGTCGCCAAGCTGCAGTCCGTCCTGGACGCGCTGCAGGTCTTCCTCCCGGGCGTCTTCGTGGTGCTCGTGGTCTGGTTGGGCGCCCGCTCGGCCGTGTCGGGACAGATCAGCGCCGGTGAGCTCGTCGCCTTCTACGGCTATGCCGCGTTCTTGATGATCCCCCTTCGTACGGCGACGGAGTTCGCCAACAAGCTGATCCGCGGGCGGGTCGCAGCAGCCCGGATCTGCCGGGTCCTCGCCCTCGAGCCGGACGTGCTCGAGCCGACCGTCACCGCCGCTCCCCCGCCACCGCACAGTGAGCTGCGCGACGCCCGGACCGGCCTGAGAATCCGACCGGGACTCCTCACTGCCATCGTGTCCGAGCGGCCCGACGACTCGGCCCTGCTTGCCGACCGGCTGGGACTCTGCGCGCCCGAGACCGACGACGACGTCACGCTCGGCGGGGTTGCGCTCACCGCGCTGCCGCACCGGGTCGTGCGCTCGAGGATCGTCGTCTCCGACACCGAGGCTGCCCTGTTCGCCGGACGGCTCGCCGAGCGCCTCGACGAGCGGGGGGTCGGCGACATCGACGGGGCGCTGCACACGGCCTCCGCGGAGGACATCCTCGAAGCGCTCCCCGACGGGCTGGACACGGTGGTCACCGAGAAGGGCCGGTCGTTCTCCGGTGGCCAACGCCAACGACTGGTGCTGGCGCGCGCCCTGGCTGCCGACCCCGAGATCCTGGTGCTGGTGGAGCCCACGAGCGCGGTCGACGCCCACACCGAGGCCCGGATCGCGTCCCGCTTGCGCCGGCACCGGGCGGGCCGCACCACCGTGGTGACCACGGTCAGCCCCCTGCTCCTCGATGCTGTCGACGAGGTCGCCTATCTCGTCGACGGCCGGGTCACCGCCGTGGGGACGCACGCCGACCTGCTGGCCCGGCACGACGGCTACCGCGCGTTCGTGGTCCGGGACGTGGAGACGGTCTCGTGAGCGACCAGACCCGGCTCCCTGTCGCAGACGGCCGCGCCGTACGCCGATATGTCGGCCAGGTCGCGCGTCGGCACCCACGCATGCTCTGGTCCGCGCTGGGGCTGCACGTCCTGGCCGCCCTGAGCGCCCTGGCCGCACCCCGGCTCCTGGGCGACCTCGTGCAGTCGGTCGAGGAGGGCACGACCGTCGCCCGGGTGGACACGATCGCGGTGTGGCTCGCGGTCTTCCTGCTCCTCCAGTCGGTGCTGACCCGCTTCGCCCGCTATCGCTCCCAGGTGACCGGCGAGCTGGTGCTGGCCGAGCTGCGCGAGGACTTCGTCGCCAACACCCTCGCGCTCCCGATCGGCACGGTCGAGGCAGCCGGGTCGGGTGACCTGCTGACGCGCACGGGTTCCGACATCGACCGTCTCGGCTGGTCGGTTCGCTGGGCCCTGCCGGAGTGGACCATCGCGGTGGTCTCGGCCGCGCTGACGCTGGTCGCCGCCGTGAGCGTGGGTTGGTGGGTCGCCCTGCCCTGCCTGCTGGCGCTGCCACCGCTGACCCTCGGGCTGAGGTGGTATCTCGCGCGCGCCAAGGACGGCTACCTGAAGGAGAGCGCGTCCTACTCCCAGATCACCACGACCCTCTCGGAGACGGTCGAGGGCTCCCGCACGGTCGAGGCGCTGGGCCTGGGTGAACAGCGGGTGCGACTGTGCGACGACGACTGCGCCGCCTCCTTCGCCGCCGAGCGCTACACCTTGGGCCTGCGTACCGTGTTCTTCCCGAGCATGGAGCTGAGCTATCTCCTGCCGGTCGTGGCCACGCTGCTCTTCGGTGGCTGGCTCTACACGCGAGGCTCGGTGTCACTGGCCGAGGTCACGACCGCGACTCTCTATGTGCAGATGCTGATCGATCCGGTCGACCGGATCGTGTCCATCCTCGACGAGCTCCAGCTCGGTGCCGCATCCCTGGCCCGGCTGCTCGGAGTGGCGCAGGTGCCCGACGACCGGGAGGCCACCGGCCGTCGACCGACCTCCGAGAAGCTCGACGCCTCCGCCGTCCGCTTCTCCTACGTCGAGGGGCGTGACGTGCTCCACGGTGTCGACCTGGACGTGGGCGTCGGCGAGCGGATCGCCATGGTGGGCCCGTCCGGCGCCGGCAAGTCGACCCTGGGGCGGCTGCTGGCAGGCATCCACCCGCCCCGGACCGGGGAGGTCACCGTGGGTGACGTGGGTCTGGTCGAGCTGCCCCTGGGCGACCTGCGCGGCCACGTCGCGCTCGTGACGCAGGAGCACCACGTCTTCGTGGGGACCCTGCGCGACAACGTCGCCCTCGCGCGCCCGGGAGCGAGCGACCCCCAGGTGCTCGGAGCACTCGCCGCTGTCGACGCGGACACCTGGGTCTCGTCCCTGCCCGCCGGCCTGGACACGGTGGTCGGCTCCGGCGGGCGCTCGCTCACGGCCGCCCAGGCCCAGCAGGTCGCGCTGGCCCGGTTGGTCCTGGCCGACCCGCACACGTTGGTGCTGGACGAGGCGACCTCGCTGATCGACCCGCGGGCAGCACGCCACCTCGAGCGGTCGCTGGCCGCCGTGCTCCACGGTCGCACCGTCATCGCGATCGCCCACCGCCTCTTCTCCGCCCACGACGCCGACCGGGTCGCGGTCGTGGAGGACGGACGGATCATCGAGCTGGGGTCGCACGACGACCTCGTGGCCGCCGGCGGGTCCTATGCAGCCCTGTGGGAGTCCTGGCACGGGTCTGCCTGACCGGTCTTGCGATTGTGACAGTGTTGCTGTCACAGTTGGCGGCATGAAGCTCTCGATGCCCCTGATGTATTCGGGCAACCCGCGCGACGCCGCCGACCAGGTGAGTGCCCTGGAGAAGGCGGGGCTCGACACCGTGTGGGTGGCGGAGGCGTACGGATTCGACGCCCCCACCCTGATGGGCTATCTCGCGGCCAGGACCGAGACGGTCGAGATCGGCTCGGGCATCCTCAACATCTATTCACGCACCCCCAGCACCCTGCTGCAGACCGCTGCCGGCCTGGACAACGTCTCCGGCGGCCGCGCCATCCTCGGCCTCGGCGCCAGCGGGCCCCAAGTGATCGAGGGCTTCCACGGAGTGCCCTACTCCAAGCCGCTCGCCCGCACCGCCGAGGTCATCGACATCGTCCGCCGCGGCCTCAAGCGCGAGCGGCTCGAGAACGACGGGATCATCAAGCTCCCGCTGACCAAGGAGGACGGCGGCGTCACCGGCCTCGGCAAGCCCCTCAAGCTCCTCACCCACCCCGAGCGCGACTCGATCCCGATCTGGGTCGCCGCCCTCGGCGTGAAGTCGGTGGAGCAGACGGCCGCGATCGCCGACGGCTGGATCCCGATCCTGTTCCACCCCGAGAAGGCGCACCTCGTCTGGGGCGAGGCCCTCGCGGCAGGCGCCGCCAGGCGTTCCGACGACCTCGGCCCGCTCCAGATCAACGCCGGCGGGATGGTCGCGATCGGCGAGGGCCCGGAGACGAAGGCGCTCCTCGACCTGGCGCGGCCGATCTTCGCCCTCTATGTCGGCGGCATGGGCGCGAAGGGCAAGAACTTCTACAACGACGTCGCGGTGTCCTACGGCTATGAGCAGGAGGCGGAGCAGATCCAGGAGCTCTATCTCTCGGGCAAGAAGAAGGAGGCCGAGGCGCTCATCCCGACCGAGTGGCTGGAGGCCGCCAACCTCGTGGGTCCCCCCTCCTACGTCCGCGAGCGGATCGAGGCCTTCCGCGAGGCGGGCGTCACCCATCTCAACCTGACGCCGGCGACCGACGACCCGGCCGCCACCATCGCGCAGGTCAAGGAGTGGGTGTCCTGAGACTGCGACAGCGCATCGCGCAGCGGCTGGCCCACCCCCAGCGCTACGACAACCTGCGTCGCATCCGACTCCTCGACCCCGACGTCGACCACGACGAGATCCTGGCGCTCACCTCGCGCCACGACTTCCCCTGGGACTTCGTCCAGGGGACCGGGATCGCCTTCCTGCGCGACTACGGCATCCCCTCGATCTCCCGGCTGCTGCACGAGACGGGCGAGTTCGAGCACGACGGCATCAAGCGCTACGACGACACCGTCCTGATCGGCGAGGAGTCGACGATCGAGGGCATCGACTCGCCTCGCTCGCACGCAGCCGTGCGGCGGCTCAACCGGATCCACGGCCACTACGACATCCCCGACGACGAGTTCGCCTATGTCCTGGCCACCACGATCGTCGGCCCGGTGCGCTGGATCTCCGAGTTCGGCTGGCGACAGCTCGACCCCCACGAGCTGGTGGCGATCGCCCGGGTCACCACCCGGTTCGGCGAGCTGATGGGGATCAAGGGGCTGCCATCGACATACGCCGGATATCTCGAGCTGCTGGTCGACTACGAGACCGAGCACTTCGCGCCCGACCCGGCCAACACCGCCCTGGCAGAGGCGACGATCAGCATCGCCCGGGCGGTCGCGCCGCTGCCGTTGCGTCCCTTCGTGCGCCGGATCACGATCGCCCTGATGGACGAGCAGCTGCGTCATGCGCTCGGGCTTCCCGCCCAGCCGGCCTGGCTCGTGCGGGGGGTGCGCCGGGGGCTGCGGCTGCGGGCGTTGGCGCTCCGCTTCGCGCCACCCCGCACCACGCCCTATCGCCACCGGGCCACGACCTATCCGGGTGGGCACGTGTTGACCCAGCTCGGACCGCTCTCGATGCTGGAGGAGCTCAACGACCAGTCAGGTCGCAGGGCCTCTGGAGGAGTCGCATGAGCAACCGACCTGCATCGCACCTGTCGGGCCTTGTCGCCGGGGCGCTGCCGGGAGCCGCTCTCGGGGCCGCGGCCCTGGTCGCCGGGCTCGTGCGACGCGACAAGCCCCTGCACCCGGTCGGTCACCACGCCGTCGGGATGTTGAGCGTGACCGATCCCGCCCCCGACCTCGGCGTCGACGTGCTGGCGCGCTCCGGCGGGCGGCCGGTGGAGGCGCGGTGGTCACGCGCGATGGGGCTCCCGCGCGGCTGGGGCGACATCGAGGGTATGGCGCTGCGCTTCCCCGACGGCGCCGAGGACGGCGGCGCCGCAGACCTGCTGTTCGCGGGCACCGGCTCCGGAGCCTGGTCGCGCTACCTGCTCGTCCCGAGCGGTCCGGGACGCTTCGGTCGGCTGACCACCCTGCTGCCGGTTCGCGCCGCCGACCGGGCCGTGACGTTCATGCTCGTGCCCGACGAGGAGGCAGCCGGCGAGCTGCCGCCGTCGGCCTACACGCTCCATGTCGCTCACGCCGCAGGACCATGGGAGCTGCTGGGCCGTCTGGAGGTCGAGTGGTCTGCCGACGACACCACCGAGCGCTTCGACCCGATCACCAACAAGCTGGCCGGGCTCGAGCAATATGCCGTCGTGACCGCCCTGCGGGAGCCGGCCTATGTCGCCGCCCGGGCCGTCACCAGCGCCGGTCGAGCAGGCCGGCGAGCCCGCGCTGCTGCTCACCGAGCTGCGCGTCGAGCACCAGCAGGGAACCCGTGAGCGCCGGAGTGGTCCACTGCAGCCACGCCAGCTTCCGGCGCGCCCGCTCGGCGGCCTCGGGATCACGCGGGTGACCGCCCTCACCGGACGCCTTGCCGAGTCGTTGGCCGTGGACATAGGCCGCTGCGGTGGACGCGACGGCGGCCGCGGTCAGCGCGGTCTTGGCGACCACCGCTGCGGCCGTCGGTGGGTGCGCCACCACCCGGTTCTTGTTGTCGGCGACGATCGCGAGCCCGGTCAACAGGTGCAGCGCGATCGCGCCACCCTGCACCGGACCCCAGCGCTCCCACCCGGTCCCGGACACCTCGACGCGCTCGCGCTCGGTGTCGGGTCGACGGGCGGCCGGGTTGAGCCCGACCGCGCCCATCAGCGAACCTCCGAACCACGCTGCGTTGGTCACGAGGTGGGTGGCACGGACGGTCGTGCTGCGCAGAGTCATGTCGCCAACCTAGGCACGCCGCCCCGGCGTCGCCTCACCCCGGCGGGCAGGGTCCCTGTCCGCCATACAAGGAGAACTGATGCCTGAACGCCCCTCCGTCCTCGAGCAGGAGCACGAGGACTTCCGCAAGACCGCGAGGGCCTTCTTCGAGCGCTCCGTCACGCCGTTCCACGCGCAGTGGGAGGCCGACGGGGTCGTGTCACGCGACGTGTGGCTCGCAGCCGGCGAGGCGGGGCTGCTCTGCTTCGACGTCGAGGAGGAGTTCGGCGGTCCGGGGATCAAGGACTTCCGCTACAACATGGTCCTCGCCGAGGAGGCCACCCGCGCCGGTGCCTCCGGGCCGGGCTTCGCGGTGCACACCGACATCATCGTTCCCTACATCTCCTCCCTCGGGACGCCGGAGCAGAAGCAGCGCTGGCTGCCCGGCCTCGTCTCCGGCGAGCTGATCTCGGCGATCGCGATGACCGAGCCGGGAGCCGGCTCGGACCTGCAGGGGATCCGGACCACCGCCGTCGACGCCGGCGACCACTACGTGCTGAACGGGTCGAAGACCTTCATCAGCAACGGGATCCTCTCCGACCTCGTCGTCGTCGTGGCCCGCACCGACCCGGACGCGGGTCACCAGGGCATCTCGCTGCTCGTCGTCGAACGCGGGATGGAGGGCTTCGAGCGCGGTCGCAACCTCGACAAGATGGGGATGCACGCCCAGGACACGGCCGAGCTGTCGTTCACCGACGTGCGGGTGCCGAAGACCAACTTGCTGGGCGCCGAGGGGTCCGGCTTCATCTCGCTGATGGAGAACCTGCCGCAGGAACGCATCTCCATCGCCTGCATCGCGGTGGCCGCGATCGAGCACGTGCTGGACATCTGCCTGGACTATGCCAAGACCCGCGAGGCGTTCGGCAAGCCGATCGGGAAGTTCCAGCACAACAGGTTCCTGCTCGCCGAGATGGCGACCGAGGCCCACATCGCCCGGGTCTTCGTCAACGACTGCGTGCTGCGCCTCAACGCCGGGACGGTCGACACGTCGCTCGCGTCGATGGCGAAGTGGTGGACGACCGAGCTGCAGCTCAAGGCGGTCAACGCCGGGGTGCAGCTGCACGGCGGCTACGGCTACATGAACGAATATCCGATCGCCAAGGCCTACACCGACTCGCGCATCCAGACGATCTATGGCGGGACGACCGAGATCCAGAAGGAGATCATCGGCCGAATGCTGGGAGTCTGAGGCCTGCCGGCTCTGATCAGAGCGGCTCGTCGGCGGGGACGATGCTGGTGACCGAGAGGTTGCCGCCGTCCTCGCCGAGCACGAGCTTCCTCCCGGCGTCGCGTCGCAGCGACTCGCGCACGGCCTCGATCTCGAGGCCGGTGTCGGTGGCGATGTCGACGTCGCGGATCGGCACGATGTGTGGACCCCACTCGCTGGGGTCCACCTCGAAGGGGTCGAAGTCGGTCTGAGCGGCCGCCCACAGCTGCAGGGCCGACTCGCTCACCATGTCGTCTGTCGTCTTCTCGTCCGGCATCTTTGCGACGCTACCCCCTCCGTCACGCGGCCTGGGCGATGCGTCGGGTGCCGGTGTTGTCCACGAGGTAGGTCGCGCCGACAGGGTCGCGCCACAGATAGATCCCGGGGAAGGGCTGCCTGACGTCCCAGCCCGCGTGCGTCTTGACCCGGTGGTGGAAGGTGGTCATCGGACCGTAGTTGCCGACCCTCGACTGCCCGGCGCCCGCCCGCGCCGCACCGCGCGAGTAGGGCACGGTGTGGTCGATCTGCTGGGTGCGGGAGGTGCTGGATCCCCAGGGGAAGGTGTCGGCCGGCGTCATCAGATGCACGGCCTGCCGATGTCGCTCGGGGATCTCGTAGGCGTCGACAGGTGCCTGTCCCTCGAGGTCGAGGACCGGGCGGATCGTGAACCTGGCGTGTGGGCCGAGAGTATGGCGGAGCCAGGTGGTGGTGACGGGGCCGTGTCCCTCGATCCGGGCGACCTGCTCGCCCTGGTCGCCCACTGCTTGGGCGTAGAGGTGGAGGAAGAGGGTCACCGTCGGCATCAGGGCGTCCCAGTCGACCTCGGGGCGATCGCCGCTGCGGGGTGTCTCAGGCTCGCTGCCTCGGTCGCCGTCGTCCGGCGCTGCCGGGTCGTCGGGCCGGTCGCGCCATTCGGCGTAGCGCCTCAGCAGCTCGCAGGCCCGCCGCGGGTCGGTGAGCAGCAGGACGGCCTTGACCCTGCGCTCATCGTTGGTGTCGGTGTCGCCGAGCTCGAGGAGGATGCGGGCGAGGTGGCTGACGATGGCGTCGAGTCGCGCGATCACGTGCAGCGGCGCGCGGACATAGAAGCCGCGCATGCCGTGCTCGGTGGAGCGCGTGGGCTGGGCGAGCTGCTTGGTCGCCGCTTCGCGCTCGCGCTCGGCAGCGGCTTCGGGGTCGCTCGCAGCGATGGCGCCCTCGACGAGAGCCTCGAACCGGGCCCACGGGATCCGGCCGTCCGCGGCGACGTGGACTCGCGCGTCGACATGGGCCGCCTGAGCGGCACCGAGATCGCGGGTCCTGCGGGCGACGTAGCGCGCATAGGAGGCCTTGACCTCGAGCGCCTCGACGCGGCCCCAGAGGCGGGGCAGGCGGTGAGCGATGTCGAGGGCATCGGCCATCAGGGCGTGGGCTGCACCCGTCGACACCCCGAGCCGCGCGCCGAGGACGGCCGGCGCGAACTCCAGGACCTTGGGTGTTCCGGCACCGCCGAAGCGTCGCGCCTGCTCCCGTCCCGGTCGTGCGGCCCCGTCGGGATCGAGCCGGCCGACGCTGTTGAGGACCGCGTGCTGCACGGCGATGCGGATCGTCTCGACCTCCGCCTGACGCTGGGCACGCGCCACTGCCTCGGCATGAGCGAGGAGCTCGGCCTCGCCCATGTCCTCGAGTGCGGTGGCTGTGGTCATGGGACCACTCAAGCACCAGCTACCGACAGTGCAGACCTCCCAACTGGGGGCCTGTGGACAAGCGATCAGGGCTTGGACGGGACTGTGACCGGGCGCCCCGATTCGCCCAGAATTTGCGCCCTCCAGACCGCCGACTTGCACAAGAGGTCGCCATCCATGACGAGGAACGCAACAGGGCGTTCCGCTAACGCGACAGAGTCCGGGCGTACGCCCAAAACGCGGTCCGCACCTCTAGACCTGCGCGCCGGTACACCGCCGGCGCGGAGTGGGCGTTCTCGCTGTCGACATGCAGCGCCAGATGCCCAAGACCTTCGCGGGTCGCAACCTCGAAGCCGTGCGCGAGCAACGCCGACGCGACACCGCGGCGTCGGAACTGCTCGAGGGTTGCGAGTTCGCTTACGTACATCGCCCCTTGGGTCTCGACGCGTCGAGACAGCAGCATCGCGGCCGCAGGCTCCCCGTCGATGGTGGCGAGGTAGCGCAGGTTCGGGTCGAACCCCGCCATCGTCTCCTCGACGGACAGCCAGTCCTCGAGAGTCGTCGGCGTGAACCCGTAGTGACCGACAAATCCCTGGTTCAAGACCGCATGGATGGCAGCCACGTCCCGGCTCGCCTCGATGACCAACCCGGGCACCTGTGGAGCGGTCCGGGCATCGTCGGTGACCGGGCCAAGCATCTCCCAGAAGGTGCGCTCTCGGGTGAACCCGGCTTCTGCTAGGTGCCGCGGGCTGGGAAGGCTGCCGGCCGGGCACCCGGAGTGCACCAGGATGTCGTCGTCGCCCTCCGGCGGGCTGGCCCGGATCCAGTCGAGCATCAGTGCCCAACCAGCTCGCGCGAGCACGTCCGCATCGGTGTCTGCTAGCTGTGGGTGGGTGGAGACCCATGAGTGTGTGATCGGATCTCCGGGGTCGCGGAGCACCCCCCACCACTGCACCACCTCTCCGTCGGCGTCGCGGACCAGGTACTCAGTGCTTGCTGCAGCCACTGGCGGCTCGAGCATCGAGCGCACGTCTTCCTCTGTGTCCGGGCAGAAACCGAACGCAGCTGTCTGCTCGGCCGCGACAAGCCGGAACGCCTCGGCCACGTGCGTGCCCGTGGCCGCCTCGAGGGTGAACCCGGCGGGGAGCAGGACGGACATAGTTCGAGTGTCTTCATTCGGTTGCCGCGCGGCAACCGAATTCGCTGCGCTGCCAGAACGCCGTTGCCGAGAGGGCCGGGTGGAGTCAAGGGGACTACAGGACTACGACGCCCACATTTGTGGACGGGCCAGCTCCCCACCCACTAACTCGAGTCGTGAAGAGGTACCTGGCCTCTGATCTCAGAAGCCCATGTCGAATCCGCCGCCGTCGAAGCCCCCTCCGTCCCCGCCGCCGTCGAAGCCTCCCCCGTCGCCTCCGTCGCCACCCCCATCATCAGCACCGCCCCGGTCGTCGCCACCACCGTCGTAGCCGCCACCGAGGTCGCCGAACATCATCCCGCCCATGAACATCCACGTCATCGGTCCGAAGGCGCCGAAGTAGCCCATGGCGTACGGCTCGTAGGCGCGACCGCCCTGCCAGTAGGGGACGCGCTGCGCGCCGACCATCACCTTGCGGACGTCCGGCTCGGCACCCGCATTCACGCGCTCCACGTCGAGGGCGCACGCGGGCACGTCACGCTCGACGCCGTCCGGCGGTACGTAGGAAACGTCCGCGACGGAGGGCCCGTGGCGCGGGTCGAAGAAGCAAGGCGGCCTCCTGATGGGCAATGGCCTCCCTTCGACCCGAGCACGCACGCACGCAATGGCGTAGCGACCGTCCTCGACGATCGAGGTGATGTGCCGGATGTCCTCCGGCTGGGTGATGGAGTCGCCGGCGGCCTTGGCCGACTCGTAGGCGTCGAGCGCACGCTGGTAGTCGGAGTTCGCGCCGGCGTCCAGCTCGTGACCGCTCATCTCCAGGTCGAGCTCCTGGAGGTCGACACCGAATGCGGTGGTGTCCTCGAAGGCCAACTTCCGAACCGGAGCGAGCTCGTCCTCGCGGCGCTGCAGCTCCCGCTGCTTGCTGCGACGCGCCTGGACCACGACGACCGCCGCCAGGGCGCCCAGGACCACCAACAGCAGGATCAACTCCATGACGAGATCGTATGTCGTCGCCGATGGACGACCCCTGGCTCCGGCCCACCGCGAACGTCGCTCTGAGGTCTCAGCAGGGCGTCACGCTGTCCACCACAAACCCAGCGGCGGTGACGAATGCGTCAGAGACCAGCACGACCGAGCCGACCGACGTCGGGATGCAGGTCAGCGGCGCGTCCGGGCCGAAGTTCCCGGTGTAGCCGCTCAGGACGTTGCCGTCTGCGTCCAGCACGTAGACGAAGTCGTAGCCATGCTCGACATCGAGCAGGCTGAAGTGGAAGGCGAAGCCCGGCGTCCCGTTGTCATGGGTCCAGATGCACTCGGTGTCGTCGGCATACGGGTGGGAGGACTCGAAGGGCACAGCCACGTCCGGGAACTCACACGGCGGCGTGGGCGGCGGTCCCGGCGCACAATCCTGGGCCACCCCGACGGCCTGCCACGCCGCACTGACCGCATCGGAGTCCGCTCCGGCAACTGCGACGGTGGCGTTGCGCGCGTCGCAGAAGTTGGCCGTCTCGACGAGGCTGGTGAAGCCCTCGTAGAAGATCTGAGTCGCGCGAGTCTGACCGACCCGGGGGACGTCGACGTCGCAGTCCAGGGAGTGGGTCGCCGGCCGGGTGGACGTCGCCGTACACCCGGCGTTGGACCCGCCCTGGGCGGCTAGGTAGAAGGCGTGCCCGGCAATGCCGCCGCGCAGGTGCGGGGCCGTCGTGGTGGACAGCTCGCTGTAGTGGTCGAGCCCGCCCTCGACCCGCGGGTCGGCGAGGCTGCGGAAGCCCGGCGTGCTGCTCGAGACGTCCACCGCGTCCTCACCGAACAACCAGTCGGCTGGCGCGGCCGGATCGAGACCTTCTGCGCCCGCATAGAACTCGATCGAGGCGGCCATCACGTCACTGAAACCCTTCGTTCAGCGACACGGACTCTGGACCGGCGAACAGCTCGGAGGTGTACTGGGTGATCCCATGGGTGAACTCGTGGGCGACGACGTCGAGGGCACCGGGGATCGGGCGGCACGTGCGTCCGGCCTGCTTCGCGAACTTCGCGGAATATCCGTCACCGAAGGATGCGGCCGACCCGTCCCAGTAGGCGTTGCAGAGCTCCCCATCGACATGGACGTGCGACTCGAGCGGGACGCCGGCGTCGTCGAGGCTGTCGCGGTTGAACTCGTCGCGATAGAAGCGGTCCACGACACCCGCGTAGTAGTGCGCGTCGACTCCCGGGCGCTGGTCCGGGCTCAGCCAGTTCGCCGGCAGGTTCCACTTGTCGTTGGAGTCGGTCATCAGCACGGCGCCGCGGTCGCGGCGCAGGTTCTGGTCGTCGTACGTCGCCTGCCGACCATCGGGACTGCGCAGCAGATAGAGGTTCTTGCCTGCCCTGGTGGTCGCGACCTGCTTGTCGTCGCCCTTGACGCCGATGCCCTCGCCGTCGCGCCGGAGATCGAGAGACCGGGTGATCTCCCCGCTGGCGGCATCGACCCACCGAACGGGGGCGCTGCCGTGCCGGGCGCTGCGCACCTCGTAGAAGAACGACCGGCTGCCGGGATCGAGCCGCAACTCCTGGTGCCACCGGCCGCGGTCGCCGATCTTGAGGGCGACGATCCGGCGGGCGTCGGCCTTGGAGATCCGGACGGAGTTGGACGGTGTGACATCTCCGAAACGACTGCCGATGACGTTGAGCTGGGCCCCGGCGACCGACCGGATGATGGTGACCTGGCCGCCCAGCACCGACGCGCCGGATTGCACCTGCTGGTAGCGCGACGAGGTGCGCCCGTCGGCGTAAGTCGAGGTGTGCTGCAGACGCATGTCCGCGGGCAGCCGGAACCTCTCCGCGACATCGCCGCTGAGGGCGAGGCCCGCGGCAGGATCGCTGTGCTTGCCGTGGTGGACGATCGGATCACCGGGTCGACCAGGATCCGTTGGTGCCGGCACCGGGCCGGCAGCGGTCAGGAGGACCGCCGAGACCGCGAGGACCAGGAAGGGACGAGCGCGCATGGCAGCGGCTTCCGCTCGAAACGGTGACCAGCCCGCCAATGGCCTTGAGTCTTCGACTGTGCTCTCCCCCGGCTCGGGTGGGCTCAGTTGATGATCTCGCCGCGTTCGTCGGCGCGGATGGCCGCCAGCCGGTCGCGCCATGCCCGGAGCGCCTCCGGGGTCAGTCGTGTCCAGTCGTCCACCTCGCCGACGATCCTGAGCGGCTCCCTGCTGCGATAGGACCGCGTCGGATTGCCGGGGAACTTCTTGTCGGTCACGTTCGGGTCGTCCTCGAAGGGCCCTGTGGGCTCAACGACATACACGCGAGGCGCTCCTTCGCCCACCGCCAGCTCCGCTGCGAGCCCGGCACCGTCTCGCAGGGCGGTGAAGTAGATGTGGTTCATCACGACGTCGGGCCGGTAGTTCGACCGGTTGCCCGCCGTGAGCAGTTCGCCGACCCGCAGATCGGCCTTCGTGCCGTGGAAGAACGGCCCCTCGTCCATCACTTCACTCACTTTGCTCTACTGAACGGGTTTCAGGGCGTCCTGCGGGAACTAGGGTCGCAGCATGCCCGACTTCACGTGGCTGCCGGCCAACCAAGCAGCGACGGAGGACGTCGAGGCGGTCTTCGCCGCGGGAGGAGCCCACAAGTGCCGTTGCCAGGCGCTGAAGGTGCCCGGCTGGATCTGGCGCGACACCACCCAGGAGCAGAGGGACACTGCGCTGCTGGAGCAGACCGCCTGCGGCAGCGCCGGACCGACGTCTGGGCTGATCGGCTACGTCGATGGTGAGGCGGCCGGCTGGGTCGCGGTCGAGCCGCGGGAGGACTACCCCAGGCTGTGGAGCCGGAAGCAGCCGTGGATGCGGACGGACCCCGATCTCGAGGGCGTCTGGTCAGTCACGTGCTTCGTCGTGCGCAGGGGTTGGCGACAGGCGGGGCTGACCTACGAGCTCGCCACCGCCACCGTCGAGTACGGCGAGCAGGTCGGCGCCCGCGTTCTGGAGGGCTACCCGATCGAGCCGCCGCCGGGCAAGACCGTCATCTGGGACGAGGCCTCGGTCGGACTGGTGCAGGTCTTCCTCGAGGCCGGTTATGAGGTGGTGGCCTCGCCCACCCTGCGTCGGCGTGTGGTACGTCGACGACTGGGCAACCACCCATGACCTTCGCCGACCCAGCCCGACGGAGGGCGTCACGCTGACCCTTTACTCCGCGAACAGGGAACTGCGAGAAGTAGGGCAGATTGCGTCCTGTCCGCACACGACGCGGAGGGCTAGGTTCGAATCGTGAAGTCACCACGCGACAACGCGCTCGAGTCCGAGCGGCGGCCCGTGCTTCCGCCGGGAGCCGAGGAGCGGGTCTCGGGCTACGGCGTCATGGGACAGCCGTTCGCATCCGGCCACGTGCTCGGGCTGCGCCGGTGGACGGCCTCGTCGGTCGGCGACCAATTCACCTCGATATGGCATCGCGACCCCGAGGGCAACTGGCACTTCTATGAGTCTGCCCAGCCAGAGTTCGCCTGTTCGCGCTGGTTCGGCCACGGCGTGCAGGAGTCGACAGTCGTCGACATCGATGTCGCCTGGGAGGCGGCCGACATCCTGCGCATCACCTCTTCTGGACTGATCGACTGGAGGCTCACCCTCGAGAGCTCGCCCATGACACGGGTCATGAGCTCCGTCGGCCGAGTTCTGCCGATGGCCGCCTGGCGGTCCCCCGTCATGCTCAAGACGATGGGCGCAGTCGCGTCGTCGACCTTGGGCGTAGGCAAGGTCACCATGACGGGGCTGACTGCCAATGGACTGCCGTTCGACGCCAACCCACGCCAGATCTGGCGGGTCGTGGATGCCAGCGCGACGATCGACGGTCACGACATCGGACCACCGGCGCCACTGCGTGAGCAGGCACGCCTGGGTGACTTCTGGATTCCCCAGCGGGGGATCTTCGCGATGGGGCGCGTCTTCGTCGGCACACCGTGACGGCTCTCGTCCGAGCCGCGGTCACGACAACCGGGCCCAGGGGTCCTCGCGTCGCCACACGGTCGGGAAGTGCAGCCGGACGTCCTGACTGGCAGCCAGCTCGCTGAAGACCCGCATGGTCACGTCGAGGTCGTCGCCGGCATAGGGCAGCGCCCGCAGCGGCTCGTCCAGCGGTCGGAAGAAGTCGTCCCAGTGCGTGAGGACAACGGTCCTCGCGCCGACGGCTTCGACGGTCTCGGCCCAGTAGGTGCGGATGTAGTCCTCGTCGCACAGCCCCAGCTGACCGATCCCGAGATAGGCCACGTCGGCCCGCTGCCCAGCGAGGGCACCCGACACATAGCCCGCGCTGCCCTGGACCAGCGCCGTCCTGCCGCCGGCGTGGGCGACGAGGATCGACCACGCCTCACCGCACCGGTAGGCCTTGGCCCGGACCGGCGGCACGACAGGCTCGGTGATGTCCCCGGGGAAGCGGTCCGGTGGGCAGTGGTCGGACTCGACCCAGGTCACCGTGAAGCTCCCCAGGGCCACCGTGTCGCGGGAGGACACGACCCGCATCCGCTCATCAGGAAGACCATGCCCGCGACCGATGTTGGCCGTGGACTCGCCACCGATGAGCAGCGCACCTGTTCGCTCGGCGACCACCGCGGAGTCCAGGGCGTGGTCGATGTGGGTGTGCACGGGCAGCACGCCGGCCAGCCGCTGGATCCCCGCCCGGGCGAGGGCCGAGTCGATGCGAGCAGCGTCGGGGGCGACCTTCCGCAGCCCCACCCGGGCCAGCGACGGCCGCGAGAAGTAGCCGTCGGTCAGCACGGCGGTCTCCCCGTCGTCGAAGAGCAGCGTCGAGACGCCGAGGAACGTGACGGCGAAGCCACCTCCGGCCGGGGGCACGTCGAAGCGCGCGGCGTGCCGACTCAGGTCCGGACGTCCGAGCTTCAAGCGCATGCGGGGACGCTAGCCCAACCAGGAGCCGGAAGACCCCGGCTGCGCGTCTGTCCTTTTCTCGCCCGGCGATAGGTTGATCGTGACCATCCGGACCCCGCGCCAGGAGACACCATGGACCTGTTCGAGATCGATGACACCCAGCACCTCAAGCGCGAGGAGGCCGCTGCCCGACTGCGCGCGCTGGCCGACGCCCTGTCCAAGCACAACTCGGTGGAGTTCGTCCGCGACGGCCGGCGGGTCACCGTCGCCATACCCGACGAGGTCGACCTCAAGATCGAGGTCGAGCTGGGCGAGAGCAACGAGCTCGAGATCGAGCTGACCTGGTGACGGTCATCAAGATCAACGCCATCACGGTCCCGGCCGACTCGGGCGACGAGCTGGCCCACCGCTTCGCGGCCCGCGCCGGCGCCGTGGACGGCGCGGCGGGCTTCGAGGGCTTCGAGCTGCTGCGCCCCACGGACGAGCGCGAGCAGTGGCTGGTCATCACCCGCTGGCGCGACGAGGAGTCCTTCCAGGGGTGGCTGAGCTCCAAGGACTTCGCCGAGGGCCACCGTTCCGCTGCCGAACGCTCGGGCGGCGACGCCCCTCGTCCGGTGTCGACCCACAGCGAGGTCTGGAGCTACGAGGTGGCCGGCGGTTCCACCCCGGGCGCCGACTGATCGGCCGACCCCGCGGAGGTCCCCTCACGACGCTCGTGCAGGCGCTGCCGCGCCGCGTCGACGTAGGCCAGGCACGGAGCGTCGGTGCCGGGGTGCTTCTCGACGAGGTGGAAGGTCCACCGATCCATGGCAGCCATGTAGCCGTTGTCGCCGCCGGGACGATAGGCCGACCACTTGCGGTGGCCCTTGGCGCGGCACACCGTGCAGGCGATCTTGTAGGCGAACTGCTTCTGCTCGTCCACGTCGATCTGGACGCTCGCCAAGGGGCCGGCCTCAGCGGCCGCCTTGCGTTCGCGGGCTGATCGGCTCGCCACCATGGGGCACCCCTTGCTCGGTCCGTCGTTGCGCAGCGAGCGTACGGCGCTGCACGACCTCCGCATCGGTGCGGGGTGGTGCTCCGTCGTGCCAGCGGTCCCAGGTCTGCAGCAGCCAGAAGACCAGCACCCCACCGATCATCCACGCCTCCAGCCAGAAGACCCAGTGGTCGGCGAGGTGGTCGATCCCGAGCCGGTCATGGCCGAGGAAGATGACGACGGCACCGATGGACATGACCGCTGCCAGCGTCCAGTAGATCCGGGCCCAGGCGGGTTCGGGACCTTCATCGAGCTCGGGGCGGTCTCGATGCTTGTCATGGCCGACCGCGACCACCGCCGCCACGATGAACACGAACATCACCACCGCCGACCACATGTGGGCGTCGGCATAGAGCCACACCCGGCCGGGCTCGTTGAACTTCACCAGTCCGAAGACCCACAGGGCAGCAGCCGCGAGCCACGGCCCCCAGAAGGCCAACGGCGTCTCCACGAGCCAGGTCCAGCGCCTGCCGGTCTGGGCGAGCACCCCGATCACGAGCAGGGCGACCAGCACGAAGCCAAGGGCCACCAGGTAGGCATACATGTTGTTGTCGATCGCAGCGTGGCTCGCGTCCAGGACCGCTTCCTTCTCCGCGTCGGAGACCTTGCTGCTTCCAGTCGGGTCGACGAGCAGGCACTTGTCGCTGTCGCTCGTCGGCACGAAGGCGACCACCGGGGCGAGCATCCCCGCGAGGTTGAAGAACGCGTCCTCGGCCGGGGTCCTGCCCCACAGCACGATCATCGTGAAGCCCAGGACGAGCAGCGCGCCCACGAACACCGACTGCACGGGCGTGTAGTAGTAGGCACTGATGGACGCCTGCAGGCAGTCCGGGTCGGCCTCGAACGACTCCCTGAGGATCGACAGGGCCAGCAGCACGATGACCGCGACCACGCCCAGGCGCAGGAACCTGTAGGTGCGCAGCGCCATGGTGGGCGGCGTCCCGGGACTGCCCGGCTGGTGTGAAGGGCTGGACGGGCTCCGGGTATTGGTCTGGGTCACGGCGCGCTCCGAGGTCGCGGGTGGTGAGGGACCCGAGGCTACTCCCCGCGCGTCACTCGCGCGTCACAGCTCGCGCACGGTCCGGGCGGGTGACCCCACGGCCACCACTCCTGCCGGGAGGTCGCGCGTGACGACCGACCCCGCACCGACGACCGTGTCCTTGCCGATCGTCACCCCCGGACAGACGATGACGCCGCCTCCGAGCCACACGTTGTCCCCGATCACGATCGGTTCCGCCGCCTCCCACTTGTCGCGCCGGAGGTCGGGGTCGAGCGGGTGGGTCGCGGTGAGCAGCTGGACGCCCGGCCCGATCTGCACGTCGTCGCCGATCTTCACGGTCGCCACGTCGAGCACGACCAGCCCGAAGTTGGCGAAGGACCGCGCGCCGAACGACGTCTGGAAGCCGTAGTCGCAGTGGAAGGGCGGCCGGATCTCGGATCCCTCGCCGAAGTGGGCCAGCAGCTCGGCGTACAGGCTGCTCAGCAGGGCCTTGTCGGTGGGATCGGCCGTGTTGATCCGGTGCGTGAGCGCTTGTGCCCGGGCCGAGTCGGCGGCGATCTCGGGGTCGTCGGCGACATAGGGGCGGCCCAACAGCATCCGCTCGCGCATCGAATCGGTGGCCATGAGGCCAACGTACGGATCAGCCCTAGCCACCGCACCCCCACGTGCACCAAGATTCGTGACGCCGATCACACTCGCACCGTTGAGGGAGCCCCCGATGACCGAAGACGTCCTGGCCGCACGAGCACGCATCGAGGAGCAGGTCGCCGGGCGCACGCTCATCGACGCGCTGGCGCAGACCGCACAGACGTATGCCGACGACCCGGCCTACAGCGACAAGCACCACGCACCGGAGGGTGAGACCTGGCGGACCATCACCTGGGCCGAGACCAGGGAGCTCGCGCTCGACGTCGCTGCAGCGCTCATCGCGGCCGGCGTGCAGCCCGGGGACACGGTGGCGATCATGGCCACCAACCGGATCGAGCACATGCTCGCCGACATGGGCGCCGTGCACGCGGCGGCGACCCCGATGTCGATCTACAACACGCTCTCGGTCGAGCAGGTGGCCTTCATCGCCGGCGAGTCCCAGCCGAAGGTCGTCGTCCTCGAGACCCAGGACCACCTCGACCGGTGGGCCGACGCGCTGGGGGGCGTGAGCCTCGTCGTCGTCCTCGACGCCGCCGCCAAGCCCGACGGTGAGGAATACGTCGACTGGCAGACGTTCGTCGAGCGCGGCCGGACCCATCGCGCCGACCATGCCGACGACATCGAGCAGCGCCACGCAGCCCTCGACCCGGAGGCACCGGCCACGATCCTCTACACCTCCGGCACGACCGGCAACCCCAAGGGCGTGGTGCTCACCCACCACAACGTCGTCTATGAGGCCATCTCGACCCTCGAGGCGGCGGGTCTGGAGCCGGGCCTGCGCCAGATCTCCTACCTCCCGCTCGCCCACATCGCCGAACGCGTCCTCGGCCTCTATGGTCCACAGATCGTCGGCGCCCACTCCTACTGCATCGGCGACCCCTCCGAGCTGCTCGCCACCCTGGGCGACGTCCACCCCACGGCGTTCTTCGGCGTCCCGCGGGTGTGGGAGAAGATCAAGACCGGCATCTCCGCCAAGCTCGCCGCCGATCCCGACCCCGCCAACGTGAAGATGGTGCAGGACTCGATGGCCGCCGGGCTCGCCTGGGTGCAGGCCCAGGAGGTCGGGGGCCAGATGACGCCCGAGATCGAGGCGGCATACAAGCAGGCGGACGAGGCGATCCTGGGTTTCCTCAAGCTCCTCCTCGGCCTCGACCAGGTCACCTGGGCGGGCTCGGCAGCAGCGCCGATGCCGATCGAGGTCGCCAAGTTCATGGCCGGGCTGGGCCTGAAGGTCTATGACGTCTATGGCATGACCGAGACCTGTGGCGCCGTCACCGCCAACGGCCCCGACGCGTTCCGGCTCGGCACCGTCGGCCGCGCTACCCCCGGGATGGAGGTCAAGCTCGGCGAGGACAACGAGGTGCTGGTCCGTGGCCCGGTCATCACCCCGGGCTACCACCACCAGGAGCAGGCGACCCGCGACCTCATCGACGCGGACGGCTGGGTGCACACCGGCGACATCGGCACCCTCGACGAGGACGGTTTCTTCGCGATCATCGACCGCAAGAAGGAGCTCATCATCACCAGCGCGGGGAAGAACATCGCGCCGTCCAACATCGAGAACTACCTCAAGGAGTCGCCGATCGTCGGGCACGCGATGGCCATCGGGGACGGCCGTCCCTATGTCGTCGCGATCCTCACCCTGGACGGCGAGGTCGCCCCCGCGGTCGCCCAGTCGATGGGCATCGAGTTCACCGACCTGGCGGACCTGTCGCAGAAGCCGGAGATCCGTGCCATGGCGCAGGACGCGGTCGACAAGGCCAACGCCCACCTCTCCCGCCCCGAGCAGGTCAAGTCGTGGGAGCTGCTCTCGCAGGAGTGGACGGCCGAGTCGGCCGAGCTCACCCCCACGCTGAAGCTCAAGCGCCGCGTCGTCAACGAGAAATATGCCGACGTGGTGGAGGGGTTGTACGCCGACGCGTGACCTTTGACCTGCAGGCCCACCGGGGCGGCGCCGGACGCCACCAGGAGAACACCCTGGCGGCGTTCGGCGACGCCTTGAGCATCGGCGTCTCCACGCTCGAGCTCGACGTGCACCTGACCCGCGACGACGACGTCGTGGTGAACCACGACCCGACCCTCGCCGACGCCCGACTGATCCGGCGGTTGACCCGCGCCGAGCTCCCGCCGTCCATGCCGCTGCTGTGCGAGGTGGCCGCCCTGCTCGAGCGGCGTCACGCAGATCCGGTCGGCATCAACCTGGAGATCAAGTACGACGCGTTGGCCGCCTCCGAGCTCACCAGCCGTGCCGACTTCGTGTGCGTCGTCGCCGATGCCATCCGCATCGACGGGCTGGTCGAACGCACCAGCATCCAGTGCTTCGACTGGGGCGTCCTGCAGCTCGTCGGCCTCGAGGAGCCCCGGCTGCGCCGCAACCTGCTGGTGTCGCCGAAGCACCTCGCCCCCGGCAGTGACGGCCCGTCCCCCTGGTTCGGCGGGCTCGGGGTGGCCGAACGGTTCGTCACCACCGCCGCCGAGGAGGGGTTCGACGCGATCTCCCCGATCCACGGTCACCCCTTCCGAGGCGGCGTCGAGGACTCGACATACGTGCCGTTCACGACCCCCGACCTCGTCGCGGAGGCCCACGCCGCAGGACTCGGCGTCATCCCCTACGTCGTCGACGACCCCGCGACCATGGCAGCGCTCGTCGGTGTCGGGGTCGACGGGCTGATCACCAACCGCCCCGGCCGCCTCCGAGACGTGCTCAGTGACCTCGGCCGGACCCTGCCCGATTCCTTCACCGAGACAACCCCTGCGACCTCTGGAGCGTCGATAGAGTCATGAAGCGCCTCGTCAGCATCCTCGCCGTTGCCCCACTCGCCCTCGCCCTCCTGGGGCAGCCCTCCACCGCGGCTCCGGTCGACGAGCGCGTCGCTCCGCGGCAGGTCCTCGACGTCTCCGACCTGCCCACGGGCGAGCCGCCGGCGATCGCCTACGCCGAGCTGACGGGCCGCAACCGGTGGAAGATCCATCGGCCCAGCGGACAGACCACCTTCCGCGGCAAGCTCCTCGAGCTCGCGCCGATGGGCTCCGGCTTCGTCGTGCAGACCAGCACCCGCACCGCCTACGAGACGCGCTGGATCGGCGCCGACGGCGCATCGGGCGCGCGCACGTGGCGGACGGGTCCGGGACTCGCGGTCTCCCCGAAGGGCGGCGCGGTGGCCTTCGCCGGCGCTCGAGGCAGGGTCACCGTCATCGACTCCGACGCAGACCGCGTGCTGCGGATGCCCCGAGTGCCCGGACGCGGCCTCAACTCGGCTGTCGTCGTCAGCGGCGAGGACTGCAAGGAGAGCGCGACGAGCAACGGCTGCGCCGTCTGGGTCAACTCCCACCGCCGGTCCCGCAGCTGGGTCACCTCGTCGCACGGCCTCGTCGACCGGACCCGGTTCAGGCAGGTGTCGACCGGTCGCGGCCGGTGGCTCGGGGGCATCACCGAGGCGAGCGACACCGGCACCTGCAGCGCCATGGTCCGTGGCCAGCGCACGAGGTGGACCACCTGTCGCAACCGGTTCTCCGACATCTCGACCGTCAACGAGCACGTGCTCGGACTCCCGGCCTATGGCGACGGGTTCGGTCCGACCACCCTTGACGTGCTCGACCTCCGCAGCGGCGACCGGGTCCGGTCCTGGGTGGCGGACCGCAAGGGCCGGTCGGCGACCTACTTCGGGGAGATCTGGGAGGACCCCGAGCACGTCCTGGTCGTGACCTTCCAGGACGACAAGTGGGCCATCGTCCGGCTGGGGCTGGACGGCTCGATGGAATACGCCGTCGTGCCGCGGACAGCTGCCGACGAGTTCTCGATGCCGCTGTTGCTGGCTGCGGGCTGAGGGCTGTCCGACCAACTTTGGGTAAAGCGATCGGCGACAGGCGTCCACGCGCCATAACCGGGTGCGCGCTGTCGGCGGCATCCGCTTCAATACGTTCATGAATCGCCGACTCGCCGGTGCGCTGACCGGTCGTGCCACCAAGTGGGCCGTGCTCATCGTCTGGCTGCTGATCGCTGCCGGCTCTGCCGGTTTCGCGGCCAAGCTGACCGACGTCCAGAACAACGAGGCGTCCTCCTGGCTGCCCGAGTCGGCCGAGTCGACGCGCGCACTCGCAAAGCTCGCTCCCTTCCAGGATCCTGACTCGATCCCCACACTGGTGGTCTATGAGCGGGCAGGGGGCCTGACCGAGGACGACCTGGCGGCGATCGAGGTCGATGCCTCCGAGTTCGCTGAGCTGGAGGGCGTCGCCGCTCCGGTCGAGGGACGCTTGCCACCGATCGTCAGCCCGGCGTTGGCGGCACAGGCCGGATTCCCGGCAGTCTCCGAGGACGGTGAGGTCGCCCAGACCCAGATCACCTTCGATCTCGGTTCCGAGGGTTGGGAGAAGCTCCCCGACATCGCCGACGAACTGCGCGAGATCGCGGCCATCGACGGGGGTCAGGTCTACATCGCCGGCACCGGTGGCCAGGCGTCCGACTCCGCCGAGGCGTTCGGCGGGATCGACAGCACCCTGCTCTTCGCGACCCTCAGCGTCGTCATCATCATCCTGCTCTTCACCTATCGCAGTCCGGTGCTGTGGGTGCTGCCCATCATCTGTGCCGGTGTGTCCCTCTTCTCGGCCCAGGCCCTGATCTACTTCCTTGCCAAGTACGCCGATCTCACCGTCAACGGACAGTCGCAGGCGATCCTGACCATCCTGGTCATCGGCGCCGGCACCGACTACGCGCTGCTGCTGGTGGCTCGCTATCGAGAGGAGCTCCGGCGTCACGAAGACCGGCACGAGGCGATGTCCTTCGCTCTGCATCGTGCGGCGCCAGCGATCCTGGCCAGCGCCTCAACGGTGGTGCTGGGCATGTTGTGCCTGCTCTTCGCCGACATGAACTCCACGGCCGGCCTCGGGCCAGTCGCGGCCATCGGCATCACCGTCACCTTCGTGGTGATGGTCACGCTGCTGCCGGCCCTGCTGGTCATCGCCGGTCGCTGGGTCTTCTGGCCGCGCCGCGCCACCTTCGGCTCAGCCGAGCCCACCCAGTCAGGCATCTGGGCCAAGGTCGGCCGGGCCATCGCTCCACGGCCGCGTCCGGTGTGGGTCGGGACGACCATCCTGCTCGCCGTCGCCTGCCTGGGCCTGCTCACCCTCGACACCAACGGCCTGACGAGCGAGGAGACCTACACCACCGAGTTCGAATCGGTCACGGGCCAGCAAGCGCTCGTCGACCACGGACTGGTCGACCAGTCCAACAAGGTGCTGATCGTGGCCAACGCCGACCAGGCCGACGCCGTCCGCGACGCTGCCACCGGGATCGAGGGCGTCGAGGAACCGTCCCCGCCGGTGTCCAAGGACGGCGTGGCGTTCATCGAGGCCACGATCGATGACGACCCGTCCACCCGAGCAGCCTTCGAGACCGTCGAGAGGGTGCGGACGGCTGTCCACGACGTCGACGGTGCCGACGCCCTCGTCGGTGGTGGTTCGGCGTTCTTCCTCGACACCCTGAACGCCTCCGAGCGCGACAGCATCGTCATCATCCCGATCATCCTGGTGGTGGTGCTGCTGATCCTGATGGCGCTGCTGCGCTCGATCCTCGCGCCGCTGATCCTGATCGCCACCGTCGTGCTGTCGTTCGGCGCAGCCCTCGGCCTGTCCTCGTTGCTCTTCAAGTACGTCTTCGGGTTTGCCGGTGCCGACCCGAGCTTCCCCCTCTTCGCCTTCGTCTTCCTGGTCGCGCTGGGCATCGACTACAACATCTTCCTGATGACGCGCGTGCGTGAGGAGACGATGCACCTGGGCACTCGGAGGGGCTCGCTCGTGGCGCTCACCTCCACCGGTGGTGTCATCACCAGCGCGGGCCTGGTGCTGGCGGCGACCTTCCTCGTGCTCGGGACCATCCCATTGGTGTTCCTGGTCGAGCTGGGCGTGGCAGTGGCACTCGGCGTCATCCTCGACACGATGATCGTCCGCTCGGTGCTGGTCACGGCGATCAACATGGACCTCGGCGGCAAGATCTGGTGGCCGAGCAAGCTCGACCGCGACGACCACCGCCTCACGCCCGAGGAGATCGAGGCACCCATCGAGACCGTCCACTGACCCGGACGCGACGCCACGCTGCTGGGCACGGCTGGAAGGATGGTGCGCATGACGACGGTCACGCCTGCCCAGATCCGCCGGGCGCTCGCGCGCGCCGAGCGGGGGGTGGCCCTCGACCTGGAGGAGGCCACCGCCCTCCTCGCGGCGAGCGGGGACGCGCTCGACCGGCTGTGCGCGGTGGCTGCCCGCGTCCGCGACGCCGGTCTGGTGGCTGCGGGCCGGCCGGGAGTGGTGACCTACTCCCCCAAGGTGTTCATCCCCGTCACCCGCCTGTGCCGCGACCGGTGCCACTACTGCACGTTCGTCGAGACCCCGGCGCAGGCCGCGCGGGAGGGGCGAGCGCCATACCTCTCCCCCGACGAGATCCTCACGATCGCCCGGGACGGCGCCGAGCTGGGCTGCCTGGAGGCGCTCTTCACCCTCGGCGACCGGCCGGAGGATCGCTGGCCCGAGGCGCGGGAGTGGCTCGACGAGCAGGGCTATGACTCGACCCTGGCCTATGTCCGGGCGATGGCGATCCGGGTGCTCGAGGAGACCGGCCTGCTTCCCCACCTCAACCCGGGCGTCATGTCCTGGGAGGAGATGACGCGCCTCAAGCCCGTCTCGCCCTCGATGGGGATGATGCTCGAGACGACGTCACGGCGGCTCTTCGAGACCCGGGGCGAGGCCCACCACGGTTCCCCCGACAAGGACCCCGCCGTGCGTTTGCGGGTGCTCGAGGACGCCGGCCGGCTCTCGATCCCCTTCACCACCGGGCTGCTCGTCGGGATCGGGGAGACGCTGGCCGAGCGGGCGGAGACGATCTTCGAGCTGCGGCGGATCGCCCGGCTCTATGGCGGCATCCAGGAGGTGATCGTCCAGAACTTCCGCTCCAAGCCCGACACCGCGATGCGCCACGCCAACGACCTCGGCCTCGACGAATATCGCGCCGCCATCGCCGTCTCGCGGGTCGTGCTCGGCCCGACCGTGCGGGTCCAGGCGCCGCCCAACCTGGTGGACGCGGGCGAGTGCCATGCGCTGCTCGACGCGGGCGTCGACGACTGGGGCGGCGTCTCGCCGCTGACCCCCGACCACGTCAACCCGAGCGCCCCTGGCCCTCGATCGACCGGCTTCGCGCCGTCACCGCCGACGCCGGCTTCGAGCTCGCACCCCGCCTCACCGTTCACCCGCACTACGTGCGACAGCGCGTCCCGTGGCTCGACCCACGCCTCGACGCCCACGTTGACGCATTGGCGCAGCCCGACGGCCTCGCGCGCCCCGGCGTACGCCCTGCGGGCCTGCCGTGGCAGGAGCCCGATCCCGTCCTCGACGGAGCGGGCCGGACCGACCTCAACACCACCATCGACACGCAGGGCCGCACCCACGACCGGCGTGAGGACTTCGACAGCGTCTATGGCGACTGGGCGGCGCTTCGCGATGTCGCGGCGGGGATATCCATGGGCGAAACCGGCCTCCGAGCGGCCTCGACACCCCGCGATCTCCCATGGATATCGGGTGAGTCGGGTGATGGCCACGCTGCGCTCACGGCTGCCGAGACCGACCCGGGGGGCCTCTCCGACGAGCACGCCCTGACGCTGATGACCGCCGAGGGCGACCTGTTGGAGCACGTGTGCCGACTCGCCGACGACCTCCGCAAGGACGCCGTGGGCGACGAGGTGACCTACGTCGTCAACCGCAACATCAACTTCACCAACATCTGCTACGTCGGCTGCCGCTTCTGCGCCTTCGCGCAGCGCAAGACCGACGCCGACGCCTTCTCCCTCTCCCTCGACCAGGTCGCCGACCGCGCCGAGGAGGCCTGGCAGCTCGGCGCCACCGAGGTCTGCATGCAGGGCGGGATCGACCCCGAGCTGCCCGCGAGCGCCTACTTCGACCTCGTCGCCGCCGTGAAGCAGCGGGTGCCCGACATGCACGTGCACGCCTTCAGCCCGATGGAGATCGTGAGCGGCGCAGCGCGCACCGGCCTGTCGGTGGAGGACTTCCTGATCAAGGCGCGCGAGGCCGGCCTCGACACCATCCCCGGCACTGCCGCCGAGATCCTCGACGACGAGGTCCGCTGGCTGCTGACCAAGGGCAAGCTCCCCGCCAGGACGTGGATCGAGGTCGTCACCACCGCGCATCGCGTCGGGCTCCGGTCCAGCTCGACGATGATGTACGGCCACGTCGACAACCCGCGCCACTGGGTGCAGCACCTGCGGGTGCTGCGACGGATCCAGGCCGAGACGGGCGGATTCACCGAGTTCGTGCCGCTGCCGTTCGTGCACACCAGCTCGCCGATCTACCTCGCCGGTGTCGCCCGCCCCGGGCCGACGCTGCGCGACAACCTCGCCGTCCACGCACTCGCCCGGATCATGCTCCACGGTCGCACCGAGGACGGCGGCATCCCCAACATCCAGACCAGCTGGGTCAAGCTCGGGGTCGAGGGCACGCGCGCCATGCTCCGGGCCGGCGCGAACGACGTCGGCGGGACCTTGATGGAGGAGACCATCTCCCGGATGGCGGGCAGTGAGCACGGCTCGGCAAAGACGGTCGCTGAGCTCGCCGAGATCGGCGCCGGCATCGGGCGGCCCGTGATCGAGCGCACGACGACCTATGGTCGCCCGGCCTAGCTCCCGACGACGCGCGAGGTCCCCAGCACCCGACCCCGACCATCGAGCGCCTCGGCCCGCACGAAGCGCTCACCCGAGAGCGGCGCCGAGGTCTCGAACCCCGCCCGTGGCACGGTCGCGACCTCGGCCAGCCCGTTCGCAGACGAACCGGCCAGGAAACGCCAGCTGACGACGTCAGTGGCACCGTTCCACGAGGCGTGTGCCGACCCGTCCGGGCCGAGGGCCAGATCGGGGACGGTCGTGGGTCGACCGCGCCACGGTGAGCGGTAGGAGCGGTAGGAGCCCAGGCCGAGGCCGCCCAGCTCGAAGACCACCTCGCCGGACTCGTCGAACTCGGTGGCGTAGGGGTCCATCCCCCAGCCGACGAGGACGTGGCCGTCGTCGAGGTAGTGGGCGTTGCCCATCGCATAGCCGTAGCGGTCCTCGTGGCGCAGCGCCTGGACGAGGCGCACGGTCATGGCCGTCTCGTCGACCTCGAGGCGCAGGGCGGCCGAGACCGACTCCGTCTCCTCCTTGCGGTCATGGTTGTCATAGATCGTCAGGGTGCCGTCGGGCTGGCGCCGGAGATCGTGCTGCCAGCCGAACGACGCCTCCTCGGGGACCTCGAAGTCGCTCCGCTTGCCGCCCATCCGCCACCTCAGCTCGCCGGTGACGCGGTCGATCTTGTAGAGGGCGCCCGTGTGCCGACAGCACAGGAGCAGTCCGTCACCGTCCTCGGCGACCGAGTTGATGTGGATCGGGTCGAAGGGCGCCTCGGGGCTGCCGGTGTCCTCGATCTCGTCGTAGGTCTCCTCGAGGTCGATGTGGTCGAGGCCCTCCCAGTCCAGCAGGACCTCTCCGGTCTCGACGTCGACCTCCTGGACCCGGGCACCCCAGACATACCCGTCAGCCGGGCCGCCGATCGGCGTCAGGTCGAGCGGCAGGGTCGGGTAGGAGGTCAGCAGCGCCGTGCCGCGTGAGGTCAGCTGGAACTCGTGGAGGTCGGAGAGGACACCGTTGCCGCAGCGCACCTCGGCGACGAGCTGATAGGACTCGTCGAGGATCACGCCCTTGCCGTTGCCGGTCCCCTGCTTGATCTCGCCGGTCCAGTAGGTCAGCACCGGCCGGCCGCGATAGGTCTGGACCCGCAGGTCGGTGGCGGCGTTGCCGTCGGGCTCGATCCAGACCGGGGAGCCGTCGTCGTCATAGATCACTGCACGGAAGGCCGGACTGCGCGGAGTCGTCAGCAGCAGGCCAGCCGAGGTGGTCGCGCCGTCCTTGCGCCACACGGTGGTCTGGGGAGCAGTGAGCTGGGTGCTGACGAAGCGTTGCGTCGGGGGCGGGGGCGGGGTGGTCGGGGCTGCTGGCTCTTCCTTGGCCGACTCGTCGCCGTCCTGGGAGGAGACCGCCCAACCCGTGCCGACGGCCGCGGCCCCCAGCGCAGCACCGGCACCGAACTTCAGGACGTCGCGTCGACCGGGTCGCGGACCGCTGGTTGGCTCATCGGGTGGGGTCACCCTCGACAACCTAGCCAGCGCGGAGCCTTCTAGACCAGACCGAACCGGGTGCAGCGCTCCAGGGTCTGCCCTGAACACAGGTCGTCGAGGCTCATGGCACCCGTCGCCACCACGACGCTCGTCAGGTCGTTGACCGTGACCTCCACCGGCTCGAACAGCCACGACGGCACGCCCTCGTGGTCGGTGCTCTCGCCGACCGGCTGACCCGCGAGCTCACCCACCGCGACGTCGGCGGCCTGGTCGCTCATCTCGGTCGCCGGCAGGTGCGTGAACGAGTCGCGGTCCCCTGAGATGACCTCGCGGGCAGCCTCGAGGTCGGTGTCCACGCCCGTGGTCGGCGATGGCGCCGTGGCGACCCCGACGAACCAGTCCGCTCCGGGGACGAGGGTGCCGTAGGCCAGCACAGGGACCTCGCTGCGCGCCACGAGCTCCTCGGCCGCCTCGGGTTCGACCGGGTCCAGGACGACGATGTCGGCGCTGGCCCCCACGGCCTGGTCGAGCTGGTCGTCCTGGGTCTGTTGATCGCCGGCGGCGTCGAAGACCTCGACCTGGCAACCGTCGCACCTCTGCTCGAGGCGCTCCCGGAGACCGTCGGCGTCGAGGGGCTGCTGGAGCTGCGACTCGGCATCGGCCGCGAGCACCGCGACGACGGTGGGGTCCACCGCCGAGCAGCCGCTGAGGGCGGCAGCGACCAGCAGGACTGCTCCGCCGAGCGACCTGCCGACGAGGCGGCCTCGCCTCACTCCCATTCGATCGTGCCCGGGGGCTTGGAGGTGATGTCGATCGTGACCCGGTTGATGTCGGCGACCTCGTTGGTGATCCGGGTCGAGATGCGCTCCATCACGTCATAGGGCAGCCGGGCCCAGTCGGCGGTCATCGCGTCCTCGGACGTGACGGGTCGCAGGACGACCGGGTGACCATAGGTGCGCCCATCACCTTGTACGCCGACGGATCGGACATCGGCGAGCAGCACGACCGGCATCTGCCAGATCTCCCGGTCGAGCCCGGCGCGGGTGAGCTCCTCGCGAGCGATCGCGTCGGCCTCCCGGAGCAGGTCGAGCCGGGCCTTGGTGACCTCGCCGATGATCCGGATCCCCAGCCCGGGGCCCGGGAACGGCTGGCGCCAGACCATGGTCGAGGGCAGGCCGAGCTGCTCGCCGACGGCGCGCACCTCGTCCTTGAACAACGTTCGCAGCGGCTCGACGAGCTCGAACTGCAGGTCGTCGGGCAGGCCGCCGACGTTGTGGTGCGACTTGATGGTCGAGGTGCCGGCACCGCCGCCCGACTCGACGACGTCGGGATAGAGGGTGCCCTGGACGAGCCACGCCGTGGCATCCCCGCCGGCCAGGCCGCCGAAGACGCGCACCTCGGCCGCCTCGAAGGTCCGGATGAACTCGCGCCCGATGATCTTGCGCTTCTCCTCGGGGTCGTGGATCCCCGCGAGCGCGTCGAGGAACTGGTCCTCGGCGTCGACCACGTCGAGGGCGGAGAAGACCTCCTCGAAGTCGCGGCGGACCTGCTCGGTCTCGCCCTTGCGCATCATCCCGTGGTCGACGTAGACGCAGGTGAGCCGGTCGCCGATGGCCCGCTGCACGATCGCTGCGGCCACGGCGGAGTCGACCCCGCCGGAGAGCGCGCAGATGGCGCGGCCGTCGTCGCCGATCTGCTCGCGGATGCGCTCGACCTGCTCCTCGACGATGTTGACCATCGTCCAGGTCTGGCGGCAGCCCGCGATCTCGTGGAGGAAGTGCTCCAGGACCAGCTGGCCGTGCTCGGTGTGCAGCACCTCGGGGTGCCACTGCACCCCGGCGAGGCCCTGGTCGACGTTCTCGAAGGCGGCGACCGGGGTGACGTCGGTCGAGGCCAGGACGGTGAAGCCGGCTGGTGCCGCCGCCACCGAGTCGCCGTGGGACATCCAGACGCGGTGCGACTCGGGGACCCCGGCGAGCAGGGTGCCGGGGGTGGTGACGGTGACGGGGGTGCGGCCGTACTCACGCGCTCCCGTGTGGGCGACCTCGCCGCCCAGCCCCTTGGCCATCAGCTGGAAGCCGTAGCACATCCCGAAGACGGGAACGCCCGCCGTGAACACCGACGTGTCGATGCCGGGGGCGTCCTCGGCATACACCGAGGAGGGGCCGCCGCTGAGGATGATCGCCTTGGGCTTGCGGGCCAGCATGTCGGCCACGGGCATCGAGTGCGGAACGATCTCGGAATAGACGCGAGCCTCGCGAACCCGCCGCGCGATGAGCTGGGCGTACTGGGCTCCGAAGTCGACGACGAGGACGAGATCGTGGTCGGCGGGGGGTGTCGTCACGACAGGTGAGTCTAGGCGACCCCCGACCCCGGGGCTGGCCCGGCACAAATAGGCACAGGGCCCGACCGGGGAGGGAGTGTGGTCGGGCCCTGATCGCCCGAGCGACTGCAGAACAGCGCTCTGAGCATCGGACCTGGCCTCTGGGAGGGAGAAAACACTGCCGGGTCCGTCACTGGTGCAAACGAACACTCCCATGAGGAGTTACGCGCTCGCAGCAGAAACTTCGAATTGTCTAGCTCACCCCCACGATGGGCAGCCGCAGCGCCGCCGGCGCCTCCTGCGGCACCACGGGGCGGGCCGGGGGCACGGGGGCCACCTGCTCGTATGCCGACCCGAGCTCGGGCCTCGTGTCGGGCTCGCCCTTGTTGGGCCAGAACGCCATCGCCCGCTCGGCCTGGGCCGTGATCGTCAGCGACGGGTTGACCCCCAGGTTGGCCGAGATCGCCGACCCGTCGACGATGTGGAGCCCCGGGTGGCCGTACATCCGCTGATAGGGGTCCACGACGCCGGTCTGGGGGCTGTCACCGATCGTGCATCCCCCGATGAAGTGCGCGGTCAGGGGCCGTTCGAAGGGCTCACCGATGTTGCCGCCGGGCTCGCCACCGATGACCCGCGCCATCCGGCGGACCGCGTCATAGGCGACGGGGATGTAGGTGGGGTTGGGCAGGCCGTGACCCTGCTTGCTGCTCATCCGCCAGCTGAGTCGGCCCTTGACCCCGATGGTGGTGATGGAGTTGTCGAAGGTCTGCATCACCAGCGCGATGACGGTGCGCTCCGACCAGTGCTTCATGTCGTAGAGGTCGAGGACCTGCTTGCGCTTGGCCCACATCTCCTTGCCCCAGGTCTTGAGCCGGGACTCGCCGGGGATCTCGTCCGCGAGCACGGTCTGCATGAACGCCATCGCGTTGGAGCCCTTGCCGTAGCGCACCGGCTCGATGTGGGTGTGCTCGTCGGGGTGGAAGGAGGACGTGATCGCCACGCCCTGGGTGTAGTCGGTGGTCAGGTCGGGTGCCAGCGCGCCGAGGATCGCCTCGGAGTTGGTGCGGGTCAGCACCCCGAGCCGGTCGGAGACGTGGGGCAGGTCGCCCTCGCCCTTGAGCTGGTGGAGGAGCTTCTGGGTGCCGAGGGCGGCCGCGGAGAACACGACCTGACCGGCGGTAAAGCTCTTCGTCGCCGTACGCCGCGACATCTTGGCCTTGGTCCAGCGAGCCTCGACGGTGTAGCCGCCGCCGTCGCGGGGCCTGACCCGGGTGACGGTGGTGAGCGGGTGGACGACGGCGCCCGCCTGCTCGGCGAGGTAGAGGTAGTTCTTGACCAGGGTGTTCTTGGCGTTGTGCCGGCACCCGGTCATGCACTCGCCGCAGCCGATGCAGGCGTTGCGCTCGGGGCCGGCACCACCGAAGTAGGGGTCGGCGTGTGCTGTGCCCTGCTGGTCGGCCTGGCCGAAGAAGACGCCGACCGGAGTCGGGTGGAACGTGTTCTCCACCCCCATCTCGGCGGCCACCTGGCGCATCACCTCGTCGGAGGGGGTGTGCCAGGGGGTCTCGGTGACGCCCAGCATCCGCTTGGCCTGGTCGTAGTAGGGCGCCAGCTCGGACTTCCAGTCGGTGATGTGCGCCCACGACGGATCGCGGTAGAAGGCGTCGAGGGGCTCGTAGAGGGTGTTGGCATAGACCAGCGAGCCGCCGCCCACCCCGGCGCCGGCCAGGATCAGGCAGTCCTTGACCATGTCGATGCGCTGGATGCCGTAGAGCCCCAGGGCCGGCGCGAACAGGAAGCGCTTGGCATCGAACGAGGTGGCGGGATAGTCGGCGTCCTCGAAGCGGGCCCCCGCCTCCAGGACCCCCACGCGGTAGCCCTTCTCGGTCAGCCGCAGCGCGGTCACCGAGCCACCGAAGCCGGACCCGATGACCAGGACGTCGTAGTCGAGCTGCTCGGTGCTCATGGGCGACCCATCTTCTTGAGCAGACGCAGGTTGAGCGTCATCATCTTGGCGTAGCCCGAGTCCGACATCCCGAACATCGGCGCGAACCTGATCCCGCGCTGGGTGGCGACCGACTGGGTCTCGGTGTAGCGGTGGATCCCCTCGCTGCCCTGGCGCCGGCCCATGCCCGACTGGCGCATGCCGCCCATCGGGGCGTCGATGCTGGCGAAGGTGGCCCCGAAGGCCTCGTTGACGTTGACCGTGCCGCACTTGATCTGGCGCGCGATGGCCCGGCCGCGGTCGCCGTCCTGGGTGTAGATCGAGGCGTTCAGGCCGTAGTCGCCCGCGTTGGCCCGCGCGACGGCGTCTGCCTCGTCGTGGAAGCGGTAGAGCGCGACCACCGGACCGAAGGTCTCGTCGCCGAAGCAGGTCATCTCGGGGGTGACGCCCTCGAGGATCGTCGGCTCGAAGAAGTAGGGACCCAGATCGGGCCGGGCCCGGCCGCCGGCCAGCACCCGCGCTCCCTTGGCGACCGCGTCGTCGAGGTGTGCCTGCACCGTGTCGAGCTGGTCCTGGGAGATCAGGCTGCCCATGTCGGTGCCCCACTCCAGCGAGGCGCCGAGCGTCATCGCCTGGGTGCGGGCGACGAAGCGCTCGACGAACCGGTCATAGACCTGGTCGGCGACGAACATCCGCTCGGTCGAGACGCAGAGCTGGCCGGCGTTGGAGAAGCAGGCCCGGACCGCGCCCTCGGCCGCCTTCTCGAGGCTGGCGTCGCGCAGGATCAGGATGGGGTTCTTGCCGCCGAGCTCGAGCGAGGCGCCGATCAGCCGGTCGGCGCACTGCTTGGCGATCAGCTTGCCGGTCGCCGTGGAGCCGGTGAAGCAGATGTAGTCGGAGCCCGTGATCAGCGGCGGGCCGATGTCGCGACCGGGGCCGGCGACCACGTTCCACACACCCTCGGGCAGTCCCGCCTCCTCGAGCAGCTGTGCACCGAGCAGGGCCGAGAGCATCGTCTGGGCGTCCGGCTTCGCCACCACGGTGTTGCCGGCGAGCAGGGCCGGGAGACCGTCGCAGACCGCCATCGTGAAGGGGTAGTTCCACGGCGAGATGATGCCGACGACGCCCTTGGGCACGTGGTTGACCTCGACCCTCGTCAGGCCCGGCACCACACCGATCCGACGCTCGGTGTCGAGGTGCTGGTGGGCGGTGCGCGCGTAGTAGCGGGCGGTCATCGCCACGTGCATCGGCTCGTCGAAGGCGTGCTTGCGGGCCTTGCCCGACTCGAGCACGATCAGGTCGATGATCTCGTCCTGGCGGTCGAGCACGAGGTCGTGGAACCGCAGCAGGATCGCGGCCCGCTCGTCGAGCGAGGTCGCGGCCCACGCGGCCTGGGCGCGCCGGGCGCGGGTCGAGGCCTCGAGGACGTCGTCGGTGCTCGACTGCGGGATCCGGGCCAGCGGCTGGCCGTTGAGCGGCGACTCCACCGGGACCCTCGCCCCCGTCGTGCTCACGATCCGACGCGTCAGGTTATCGACATACGCAGGCTCGAGGGCCAGGCTCGCTCGAGGGTCGTGCTCGGGGTCGAAGGGACCGTCGACAAGGTGGCCGGAGGCCGGGGTGGGCTCGCTCATCCTGCGAGCCTAGGCGGCCATGCCACGCCACGCCATGGATCGCTCGGGCCATCCCGAGTCTTGACACACTCAAGACGTTTGTAAAACGCCGATTCCAGGTCACACGATGTCGGTGACCTGCACCCTCGCCTCGTCGGCCTCCTGGTCGGTGATCTTCAGCTGGGACTGCCGTTCGGCCTCGACGCGCCGCAGGTAGTGGTCGACCTCCTCGGCGACCCTCTCCTCGTCCCAGCCGAGGGCCTCGGCCATCAGGAGCGCGGCCGGGCGAGCGGAGGCGACCCCACGGTCGAAGGTCTCGATGGAGATGCGGGTGCGTCGCGTCAGCACGTCGTCGAGGTGTCGGGCGCCTTCGTGGGAGACGGCATAGACGACTTCGGCAGCGAGATAGAGGGGCGCTCCCTCGAGCGGTCGGGCCAGTTCCGGCCGATCGCGCACCAGGGCGAGCACCTCGTCGACGAGCCCGCCGTAGCGACCCAGCAGGTGGTCGATCATCCCGATGCCGATGCCTGACTCGCGCGAGAGCGCGACCCGCTGGTTGGTGCGCGCCTCATGTCCCCAGGCACCGAGCAGCGGCACCCGCTCGGTGATGCTCTCCGGAGCCCGCTCGAAGTCACGGATGGCGTGGTCGACCGCGTCCTTGGCCATCACGCGGTAGGTCGTGAGCTTGCCGCCGGCGACCAGCACCAGGCCCGGCACCGGGTTGGCGACCGTGTGCTCGCGCGAGAGCTTCGTCGTCTCTCCCTGCTCGCCCTTGCGGACCACAGGCTTGAGCAGCGGCCGGAGGCCGGCATAGACCCCCACCACGTCGCGGTGGTCCAGCGGGTCCTTGAGCAGCGTGTTGACGTGCCCGAGGAGGTAGTCGATGTCGGTCTTGCTGGCCGCCGGGTGGGCCAGGTCGAGGTCCCAAGGGGTGTCGGTCGTGCCGATGATCCAGAAGGCGCCCCAGGGGATGACGAAGAGCACGGACTTCTCGGTCTTGGCGATGAAGCCGCAGTCGGAGCGGATGCGGTCGCGCGGCACCACCAGGTGGATGCCCTTGCTGGCCGCGACGTCGAGGGTGGCGTCTCCGCCGATCAGCTCCTGCACCTGGTCGGTCCACACCCCGGCGGCGTTGATCACGACCCTGGCCCGGACCTCGAAGTCGACCTCTTCCTCGAGGTCACGAGCCGTCACGCCGACGATCTGGTCTCCCTCGCGGAGGAAGCCGGTGACCTTGGTGCGCGTCGCCACGTGGGCACCGTTGTTGGCCGCCGTGCGCGCGATCGTCATCACCAGGCGCGCGTCGTCGACCTGGCAGTCGTAGTAGCGGATCGCACCGTGGAGGTCCTCGGTGCGCAGGTCGGGGCCATCCTGGCCAGCTGCTTGCGGAAGACGTGCTTGTGCTTGGGCACGCCCATGTCGTACTTGCCGGTCATGGCCATCACGTCGTAGAGCGCCACACCCGAGCCGACGTAGGGCCGCTCCCACGCGTGCTTGAGCGGATAGAGGAACGGCACCGGTCGCACCAGGTGGGGGGCCAGCCGGGTGAGGAGGAGCCCTCGCTCCTCCAGCGCCTCCTTGACCAGGGCGAAGTCGAGCATCTCGAGATAGCGCAGGCCGCCGTGCACCAGCTTGGAGCTGCGCGACGACGTGCCGGACGCGAGGTCGCGCTGCTCGAGCAGGCCGACGCCCAACCCTCGGGTCACCGCGTCGAGTGCGGCGCCTGCCCCGACGATGCCGCCACCCACGACGAGGACGTCGAGCTCGGTCGCGCGCATCGCCTCGATGGCGCTCGCGCGGTGGTCGGGGCTGAGTTGGTAGGTCACCCGATCACGACCTCCACCCGCTGGAACTCCTTGATGTCGGTGTAGCCGGTGGTCGCCATCGAGCGGCGCAGCGCGCCGATCAGGTTCATGGTGCCGTCGGCGACCCGGGAGGGGCCGAAGAGGATCTCGGTCATCGTCCCGACCGGTCCGAACTCGACCCGCTCGCCGCGCGGCAGGTCAGGGTGGTGGGCCTCGCCGCCCCAGTGGAAGCCGCGGCCCGGCGCGTCGGTGGCCCGCGCCAGGGGCGAGCCGACCATGACCGCGTCGGCGCCGCAGGCGATGGCCTTGGAGATGTCACCCGAGCGGCCGATCGAGCCGTCGGCGATGACGTGGACATAACGCCCACCGGACTCGTCGAGATAGTCGCGTCGTGCGGCGGCGACGTCAGCCACCGCGGAGGCCATGGGTACGGCGACGCCGAGCACCGTCCGCGTCGTGTGGGCCGCTCCCCCACCGAACCCGACCAGCACGCCCGCAGCGCCGGTGCGCATCAGGTGCAGGGCCGCCTGGTAGGTCGCACAACCGCCCACGATGACCGGGACGTCGAGCTCATAGATGAACTCCTTGAGGTTGAGCGGCTCGCTCTGCGAGGAGACGTGCTCGGCGCTGACGGTCGTGCCCCGGATGACGAACATGTCGACGCCGGCGTCCACCACGGCCTTGGCGAACTCCTTGGTGCGCTGCGGCGAGAGCGACCCGGCGACGGTGACCCCGGCCTCACGCACCTCCTTGAGGCGGGCGGTGATCAGCTCGGCCTTGATCGGCTCGGCATAGATCTCCTGCATCCGCCGGGTCGCGTCGGGGCCGCGGAGCCCACTGACCTCCTCGAGGAGGTCGGACGGGTCGTCATAGCGCGTCCAGAGACCTTCGAGGTTGAGGACCCCCAGGCCGCCGAACTTGCCGAAGGCGATCGCCGTCGCCGGCGACATCACCGAGTCCATGGGCGCTCCCATGACCGGGATCTCGAAGCGATAGGCGTCGATCTGCCAGGCGACGCTCACCTCCTCGGGGTCGCGCGTGCGCCGCGAGGGCACGATGGCGATGTCGTCGAATGAGTAGGCGCGACGGGCGCGCTTGGCCCGGCCGATCTCGATCTCAGTCACTGGCGCAGCCTATCGGTGCCCCAGCTGGCCCTAGCCTTTGCGACCATGGGCCCGATGATCCGCGCAGCGAGCCTGCGCGGCTTCGCTCCGCTCGTCCGCGAGCTGGGCGGCGACCCGGAGGCGTTCCTGCGCCGCTTCCACATCCCCGCGTCCGCCACGGAGTCCGACGACGGCCTGATCGACATCACCGCCCATGACCTGATGCTCGACACCGTCGCTCGCGAGCTGGACTGCCCGGACCTCGGCCTGCGCCTCGCTGTCGCGCAGGACCTGACGATCCTCGGCCCGCTGGCGCTGGCGATCGAGTCGGCGTCGACGGTCGCCGAAGCGCTCGCCTGCGCCTCGCGCTTCATGTTCGTCCACAGTCCGGCCCTGAGCATCGGTGTCGAGCCGGACCCGCGTGGCTGGGAGGGCGTGATCGCGCTGACCTACCGCAAGGACCTGCTGGAGTCGCCATACAGCCCGCAGGCGATGGAGCTCGGGATCGGCCTGTTCCACCAGGCCGCCCTGACGCTGCTCGGCGGCCGGGCCGGGCTCCGCTCGGTCGAGCTGCCGCACCGGCCGCTGTCGCCGATGGGGCGCTATGCCGACTTCTTCGGCGTCGACGTGCGGTTCGGCGCCCCGGTCGCCGCCCTGCGGGTCGAGCGCCGCATGCTCGACGCCTCCTTCGCCGGCGCCGACGACGAGATCCGACGGGTGGCCCTCGACCACCTCGCTCGCCACTACCCCGACCCCGCGACCCGCGTCTCGGTGCAGGTACGGCGGGTGCTGGCCCAGGCACTCGGACTGACCGAGGCCGCTCCCACGCTGGCCAGCACGGCACGGCTGCTCGCCCTGCACCCGCGGACCCTCCAGCGCCGGCTCGCCGAGGAGGGCACCAGCCACGCGGCGGTCCTGGACCAGGTCCGCCGCGATGCGGCCACCACCTTCCTCACCACGACCGACCTGCCGATGGCCCAGGTCGCAGCGCTGCTCGGGTTCAGCGAGCAGTCGGCGCTCTCCCATGCCGTCCGGCGCTGGCACGGTGCGAGCCCGCGACAGGTCCGCACCGCGGCGGAGCCACGCTGAGGGTTTGTCGTCCCAGGACAAGTTTTCACCGCGATCCTCACGCACCCTGTGCACATGACGACCGAGCTCTCCCCCACGACCGCCCTGACCGACATCGGCGCCCGGCCGATCCCGGAGTTCGACGGCGTCCACGACGTGTGGCCGCGCGGCGAGCGGCTGCAGGCGGTGCGGGACGCGGCGGCGGCCTACAAGACCCGGTTCAAGGAGCAGGGCACCGTGCGCGCGGTCAGGTCGGTGGACATCGCGGCGGCGCCGTACCCGGTGAAGTATGCGTTCCACGACGCGGTGTCGGTGCCGACCATGCCCCTGATCGCGATGATCAACCGGATGATCGTCGTGCAGTACGACGACTGGTTCGGCACCCCGAGGACGCTCGTCTTCGAGCCGACGGTTCCCGACGGCTCGGCCGAGGCGCCGTTCTATCGCAACCTCCAGGCCCTGATGGACAAGGTCCCGGGCGGCCGGTTCCTGGAGAAGGTCGTCCTGAAGTACTACAACGAGCCGGGCGACGTGCTCGCGCAGCTCGGCCTCACGCCGGGTGACATCGACATCTGCACCTTCGACCACCTGCACGTCCAGGACCCGCGGATGATCCTCGGCTCGACCGAGGTGGTCGAGGGCGAGAGCGTGCCGCGCCAGCCACTGTTCGGCGACGCCAGGATGCTCGTCCACAGCCGCGAGCTCGCCACCCTGCAGTCGCTTCACCCGATGCAGTGGGCGTGGTACGTCGACGGCGGGCTCGGCGGCGTCGACCCGGCGAAGCTCGTCACCTTCGACGGCGACATCGAGCTGGGGCCCGGCATCGCGCTGCTGTGGACGCCCGGCCACACCGACGGCAACCACTCACTGGTCGTCAACACCCCCGACGGGGTCTGGGTCTCCTCCGAGAACGGCATCTCGCTCGACAACTGGCAGCCCGAGCTGTCACGGATCCCCGGCGTGCGTCGCTATCACGAGCAGTTCGGCCGCGAGATCTGCCCGAACGCCAACACCCTCGAGGACTCCCTCGACCAGTACGACTCGATGATCAAGGAGAAGGTCATGGCCGACCCGTGCCGTCGCGACCCGCGCTGGTTGCAGATCCTGCCCAGCACCGAGCTGGCACCGTGGAAGCGGTTCTGGCCGGTGGTGCCGACCTTCTGCCACGGCGGCATCTCCTACGGCGAGATCACCGGCGGCGACCGATGAGCGCGTCGCCGGCAGGCGCGGTCGTCACCGGCGCGGGGCGCGGGCTCGGGAAGGAGATCGCGCGGCTGCTCGTCGCCCGCGGACACCTCGTCCTGGTGACCGACCTCGACCAGGCTGCCGCCGAGGCGACCGCCGCCGAGCTGGGCGAGCGTGCGGTGGCACGCGCCCTGGACGTGCGCGATGCGGCGCAGCTCGTGGCCGCCTGCGACGACATCGTGGCCCGGGCCGGGAAGCTCGACGTGTGGGTCAACAACGCCGGCGTCCTCCTCACGGGGCAGCCTGGGAGCAGGAGGCGGCCGGTCGTCGCCTGATGCTCGAGGTCAACGCCCTCGGCACGATCGAGGGCACCGTCGCGGCCATCAACGCGATGCGCGGCCATGGAGGCGGACACATCGTCAACGTCGTGTCGCTCGCCGGGCTCACGCCGGTGCCGGGCGAGGCCGTCTATGCCGCCTCCAAGCACGCCGCGATCGGGTTCAGCCTCAGCACCGCCACCGACCTGCGCCTGGCCGGGGTCCGCGACATCGATATCTCCTGCGTGTGCCCCGACGGGATCTGGACGCCGATGCTCCACGACAAGCTCGACGACCCCGCCTCGGCCCTGTCGTTCTCGGGCCAGCTGCTCCAGCCCCATGAGGTCGTCGACGCCGTACGGCAGGTGCTCGACCGCCCTCGCCTGGTCACCAGCGTCCCGCGCTGGCGTGGAGCGGTGGCACGCCTGGCCGACACCTTCCCCGCGGCGGCCGTGCGAGCCGCCCCGCTCGTGGTCGCCCAGGGACGCCGGACCCAGAGGAAGATGCTGGCGGAGCAGCAGCGCACCTGACGCGCGGTCGCGTCGGGCATGGGTCACCCGCGGGTGTTGGGGTCGGGTGGTTGCTGGGGCGGTGGCAGGCGCGGGTGGGAGCAGCAACAGGACCACACCACCCGCGGGTGGTCAGCTGCCGGAGTAGTTGGGCGCCTCGACCGTCATCTGCACGCCGTGGGGGTGGCTCTCCTTGAGCGACGCCGAGGTGATCCGCACGAAGCGGCCGCGCTCCTGGAGCTCCGGCACGGTGCGCGCCCCGGTGTAGAACATCGACTGGTTGAGTCCGCCGATCAACTGGTGGGCAACGGCGCCGAGCGGCCCGCGATAGGCGACCTGTCCCTCGATCCCCTCGGGGACGATCTTGTCGTCGCTGGTGACCTCGGCCTGGAAGTAGCGGTCCTTGGAATAGGACTTCTTGCCGCGGCTCGACATCGCACCGAGCGAGCCCATGCCGCGGTAGGACTTGAACTGCTTGCCGTTGACGAAGACCAGCTCGCCGGGCGACTCCTCGCAGCCGGCCAGCAGCGAGCCCAGCATCACCGAGTCGGCGCCGGCGACCAGCGCCTTGGCGATCTCACCGGAGTGCTTCATCCCGCCGTCGGCGATCACCGGCACGCCGGCCGGCTTGCACGCCAGGGAGGCTTCATAGATCGCGGTGACCTGGGGCACCCCGACCCCGGTGACCACGCGCGTCGTGCAGATCGACCCGGGCCCGACCCCCACCTTGACCGCGTCGGCGCCGGCGTCGACGAAGGCCTGGGCGCCCGCGCGCGTCGCCACGTTGCCGCCGATGACCTGCACGTGGCGGGTCGCCGGGTCCGACTTGAGTCGCCGGACCATGTCGAGGAGGAGGTGGACGTGACCGTGGGCGGTGTCGGCGACCAGCACGTCGACCCCGGCCTCGACCAGCGTCGTGGCACGCTCCCAGGCGTCGCCGAAGTAGCCGATCGCGGCACCGACCAGCAGCCGTCCGTCTGCGTCGTAGGACGCGTGGGGGAACTGCTCGCCCTTGACGAAGTCCTTGACCGTGATCAGTCCGCCGAGGCGACCGTCGCGGTCGATCAGTGGCAGTCGCTCGCGCTTGTGCGCACGCAGCAGGGCGGTGGCGTCCTCGCGGCTGATACCGACGTGTCCGGTGATCAGGCCCTCGGCGGTCATCACCTCGTTGACCTTGGTGGTGGCCCACTCAGCGACAGGGGTGAAGCGCAGGTCGCGGTTGGTGATGATGCCGAGCAGGCGGTTGTCGACATCGACGACGGGGAGACCGGAGACGCGGAACTCTCCGCAGATGCGGTCGAGCTCCTCCAGCGTCGCGTCGGGACCGATGGTGACGGGGTTGGAGATGATGCCGGTCTGGGTCCGCTTGACCAGGTCGACCTGGTAGGCCTGGTCGGCGATCGAGAGGTTGCGGTGCAGCACCCCGATGCCACCCTCACGGGCCATCGCGATGGCCATGCGTGACTCGGTGACGGTGTCCATCGCGGCGCTGATCAGGGGAACCCTGAGCGAGATGCCGCGGGTCAGGCGCGACGTCGTGTCGATGTCGGCGGGCGCCAGGTCGGACTCCCCCGGCAGCAGGAGCACGTCGTCGTAGGTCAGGCCCAGGGCGGCGAACTTCTCGGGGATCTCCACCCCCAGGAGTCTAGTGCCCGATCAGTGGCGAGCGGGCTTCAGGTCTCTCAGTGGAACGCGGACGCTCAGCACGTCCCCGGACATGCGGATCCGACCCCGCAGCCCGGAACCGAGGACCATCGGGAGCACGGCCAGGTTGTCCGCGCCGGTCTCGAGCACCAGCTCGTCGTCGCCCAGGCCCAGTGCGGCCCGCGCCGCTTCCAGCAGCAGGCGCGAGCCGATGCCGCGGCGACGCCACCCCGGGTCCACCTCGAGGGCCAGCCGGCGCCGCCCAGGACTCACGTGCTCGGCGAGCACGGCCCGACCCACGGTGGCGCCCTCCACCGTCGCCACGACCCCGTGACTCGTGGCGGCATAGTCCGGTATGGCGCCCGCGCCCAGCCGTCGACCGGACGCCCCCGACGGGGTCGTCGGGCTGCTGCGCCGCAGCACGTCGCTGACGAGTCCCGCCATCGCCATGCCGCGGGCGTGCTCGGTCGCCGTGAAGGGCGCTCGACGGTGGATCGACACCGAGACGTCCCCGACCGTCATCTCCATGGAGTCGCTGACGACCTGCGACCCCACCTCCTCCTCGGCCCCGGCGTTGAACAGCGCCGCAACCACCTCGGGGAAGCGGGCAGGCTGGCTCAGGATGGAGCGCGCCGCCTCCACGTAGCGCGTCGGCTGGTCGACGAGCGCCGCCTCCGTGCACGGGTGCGAGACCACCGATCGAGCGCCGGCCCGCTCGACCAGGGCGGCCACGTCGTCCGTGCGCCAGTCGGAGGGCACCTCGAGGACCAGGTCGTCGGTGACGGACTCGACGCCGGGGAACACCTGCATCGCCAGGATGTTGACCCCCGACCTCCCGCACTCGTCCGCCAGCACCGCCAGGGCGCCCGGTCGGTCCGGCAGGGTCGTCCTCACTCGCCACAACATGCGTCCACCCTCGGCCACCGAGGTTGCGGAGACGGATCAGCCATATTTCGTCCGCGAAAACCCTTGATGCCCCAGGCGGCACAATGACCGGGTGCCTCGCCTCCGCCTGTCCGTCCCACGCGTGGTCGTGGGGCTGGCGATGGTGGCCGTCGTCCTGGCGCGCTTCCCCTCGGCGATGTGGCCTCTCCGTCCCGACGAGGCCGGCTTCCTGCTCGTGGCGCGGGCGTGGGACCCGCGACCGGACAGCCTCTACGGCCCCTACTTCGTCGACCGGGCGCCCGAGATCATCGCGCTCGTCGGTCTGACCGACCGGATCGGCGGCGCCTATGCCCTCCGGGTGGTCGCGGCGCTCGGGCTGGGCGCCTTCGTGCTGCTGGCTGCCCTGACCGCTCGTCGCCTGGCCGTGCAGGCCGGCTCGACCCGGGTCGGTGCCGCGGCCGCGTGGACCGCTGTCGCCGCTGCCGCCCTGGTGAGCCACGCCGAGATCGACCCGGTCTCGGCCAAGGGGGAGCACCTCGGGATCCCGCTGGTGATGGCGGCCTGCTGGCTGTCCCTCGCCGCCCTGCAGGAGCGCTCAGTCAGGCGTGCGGTCGCGGCGGGTGTCGTGGCCGTGCTGGCCGTCGGCATGAAGCAGAGCCTGGTCGGGGGGCTGGTCTTCGGCGGCGTGCTGCTCGTCGGGTCCACGCTGGTCGGTCCGGCGCGCGTCCCGGCGCGCTCCGCCATCCGTCTGGCTGCAGCGGCCACGCTCGGGGCGTCGCTCCCGGTCGTCGCCACCGTCGGCTGGGCCCTGGTGGCCGGCGTCGACCTCGCGACGCTGTGGCACGCCGTGGTCGGCTTCCGCGGCGACGCTGCTGCCGTCATCGCGGCGCAGCCCAACGACGCGCTCGACGTCCGGGCCGAGGAGATGCGAGACGTCGTCCGCGGGAGCGGCATGGCTGCGCTCGCGGTGTGGTTCGTGGTGGCGCTGCCGTGGCTGCTGCGGCGTTGCGCGGCGCCTGCGCTCGCCGTCGCCGCGCTCCTCGCCGTCGACGCGGCCGGGGTGGTGCTCAGCGGCAGCTTCTGGATGCCCTATCTCCTGGCGCTCGCACCCGGGCTCACCCTCGCCGTCGGTCTGCTGGTCACCGCGCTGCCGGAGCGGCTGCCCAGCCTGGCCACCTGGGCGCTCATCGCGTTCCTGGTGGTCAGGAGCGCGGAGTCGCTTATGTGGTGGTTCGACACCTATGCCGACGCAACCCCCCAGGAGGTGGCGGCCGGCCGCGCGATCGCCGCCGCTGCCGACCCCGAGGACACGCTCGTCGTGTATGGCGGCCGCCCGGACATCCAGTGGGCCAGCGGCCTGCCGTCGCCATACCCGCACCTGTGGTCGCTGCCCATGCGCACCCTCGACCCGCGGCTCGACGAGCTCCAACGGGTGCTGACCGGGCCACAGGCGCCCGCGTGGTTCGTGCAGTTCCAGCGGCTCGACACGTGGTCGGAGACCGGCACCGCCGAGATCCGCGAGGAGCTGCTCACCGACTACGAGCTGGTGGCGATCGCCTGCGAGTCCTACCGGGTCTACCTGCGGCGCGGCCTCGACCGGCCGGCAGTGAGTGCCGACTGCGACTGAAGCAGCTGTTCCTTTCGACCTAGCGCATCGCCGCCTGCCAAGCGACCTGCTCCCCCAGACCCAAGCGCAGGCTCATCTTCGGACGCCAGTCCAGCAAGCGCTCCGCCTTGCCGGTCACGCCACCTGTGTGGCGCTGGTCCCCGGGCCGCGGGTCCCGGTGGACGAGCATGGCCGGCCGGCCCACGTGTTCCTCGATGTGGCGAACCGCGTCCAGCAGGGTCGCCCGCTCGGGTCCGGCAATGTTGATGGTCTCACCGGCGGGGCGGCGCTGCGCAGCCGAGACGGTGGCCTCGGCGCAGTCGCCGACGTAGGTGTTGGTCCGGGTCTGCAGTCCGTCACCGAAGATCTCCAGCTCGCGGCCCTCGGCGACAGCGTCGATGAGCAGGCGGTAGGCCATGTCGGGACGCTGCCGGGGACCATAGACGGAGAAGTAGCGCAGGATCGTGAAGTCGAGGCCACGGCTGCGCCTGTAGGCGCGCAGCAGTTCCTCAGCGGCCAGCTTCGTCACGCCGTAGGGGGAGTTGGGCGCGGTCGGGGTGGACTCGTCACCCACCGCATCCCGACCGTAGACGGAAGAGGTGGACACCTGGACGAGGTGGACGTCGGCCTGCGTGCAGGCCCGGGCCAGCTGTTCGACCACGTGCACGTTGCAGGTCGAGTAGAGGGCGAAGTCGCTCCAGCTGCGCATCAGTCCAGGCATTGCGGCCTCGTTGATGACCACGTCGATCTCCTCGAGCAGACCTGGCGGTAGCTCGTTGCGCAGGTCGAGCTCGAGGCCGTGCACTCCGGGCAGGGCCATGATCTGTTGCCAGGTGTTGCGCTTGGCGGCGGAGGAGTATGACTCATCCAAGAAGCAGTCGACCGCGAGCACGGTGTGGCCCTGGCTGACGAGACGTTCGGTGACGTGGCTGCCGATGAAACCGGCTGCTCCGGTGACCATGACGCGCATCGGAGTCCTTTGTGGGCGGAGGACGAGCGGCACGGGCCGCAGAGCGGTGCTAGCGTACGCGACCGGTAGAAGGAGGCTGGTATGCAAACCCTTGTCACCGGGGGGGCAGGGTTCATCGGGCGTCGTCTGGTGCGATACCTGACTGACATGGGCCACGAGGTCGTCGTCGTGGACGCGGGGTTCACTGGCCGCCTTGCCGAGCTGCCGTCGAGTTGCACGCTGGTCGAGCGTGACATCGCGGACTTGTCCGACTCGGACTGGGACGGCCTCCTCGACGGGTGCGATCTGGTGTTCCACTTGGCGGCGCGCAAGTACCGCACGCCCGGTGTGTCGGCCGAGCAGCTGCTCGCCACGAATGTCAACGCCACCTGGCGGTTGGCCGGCGCAGCCGCACGCGCCAGGGTTCAGCGGGTCGTCTTCACCTCGAGCCTCTACGCCTACGGCGCTTTGGGTCCTGAGGTCATGACCGAGAGCGACGTCCCGCTTCCCCGCACGCTGTATGGCGCGTCCAAGCTGATGGGTGAGCACGTGCTGCGCACCGTCGGTCTCGAGCACGGCCTCGCGTGGAACTGTGCCCGGCTCTTCTTCATCTATGGTCCGGGCCAGCACGCAGACGGCGGCTACAAGTCGGTCATCGTCACCAACTTCGAGCGCATGGCTGCTGGCTTGGCGCCCACGATCTGCGGTGACGGCGAGCAGTCGCTTGACTACGTCTTCGTCGACGACGCCGTCGAAGCTCTGTGGCGGCTCGCGTGCGCCGAGGCCACCGGACAGATCGTCAACGTCGCGTCGGGCGTCCCCCGAACCATCAACGCGCTCACCACGACCATGCAGGAGGTAGCCGGCACGGGACTCGACTTTGAGGAGCTGCCGGCAGACTGGACCGCAGGCACAGCGCGAGTGGGCGATCCGAGCCGCTGCCACGACATCTTCGGGTGGGCCGTGACCACCAACCTCCCCACGGGTCTGGCAAAGACGTGGGAAAGTCTGGTCCCGTGAACCCATCTGATCTTGCTCGTACTGCGATCGACCTCACGGTGGTCGCTCCGTGCTACAACGAGGAAGGCAACGTCGCCGAGCTTGCTCGACGGACACGCGACGCGCTTGACGCAGCCGGCATCGCGTTCGAGCTGATCCTGGTCGACGACGGTTCCACCGACGGCACCTGGGCTGCGATCAAGGAGGCCGAGGCCGACCATCCTGCTCAGGTGCGTGGCATTGCCCAGCCGATCAACGGGGGCATGTTCGCGGCGTGGCGCACCGGTGTTGCGGCCGCGACCGGCAACGTGGTGTGCCTGATCGACGCAGACCTGCAGAACCCGCCCGAGGCGATAACCCGACTGTGGGACGAGCTACACACCAAGAACGTGCACGTGGTCCAAGGGTTCAGATCCTCCATCGAGTGGGATCGCGATGCCCGGTTCGTCTCCTCGCGTGGGCTCAACCTGGTCCTCAATACGATGTTCGGCGACCGCGCGCGCGACAACAAGAGCGGTTTCGTGATGGCGCCCAGGTCGATCCTGGCCGACATCTTGGACTTCAAGCACCACTACAACTACCCCCAGACCTTCGTCCGGGTCGCCGCCCGCGCCAAGGGTTACGCCGTGGCGGAGACCGAGACCCTGTTCCAACCCCGCCGCGTCGGAACGTCGTTCCTCGACGCCACCCCTCCGGTCAAGGTGTACGCCGACGTGCTGACCGACGTGGTCCGCGGCCTCGGCGAGTTCGGCCGGGGCCGGCGTCACCCGGTAGAAGCGATGCACGTGACCGCGCCGCGCAGCGAACCCCCGGCGCACGGCTACCGGGGCGCCCGCAAGATCCTGCTGGACACCTACTTCGCATCCATGCCGATGCACGCTTGGCTCATCCGGTCTCAGACCAAGTCCATCTACGAGACCCTGCACCGCACCCAGTGGTTCGACCGGGACGAACTGCACGAGCTGCAGTCCTGGCGACTGCAGCGCCTGATCTGGCACGCCTACGCGCACGTCCCCTACTACCGGCGCGTGATGGGCGAGCACGGCCTGCACCCCCGCGACATATCGACGCCGGAGGACCTGACAAAGCTGCCCATGCTGAGCAAGGCCGATGTCGGCGCGAACCTCTACATGGACATGTTCGCCGACACCCACCGCAAGCGCGAGATGCACAAGATCGCGACCAGCGGGTCGACCGGGCAGCCGTTCGTGACCTACGTCGACCGCCAGCAGCTCGAGATCCGCTTCGCCTCGACACTGCGCTCGTTGGAGTGGACGGGCTGGCGCGTCGGTGACAAGCAGGTCCGGCTGTGGCACCAGACGCTCGGGATGAGCCCCACCCAGATCGTCCGCGAACGCCTCGACGCCACCATGCTCCGGCGTACCTTCATCCCGGCCTTCGAGCTCACCGACGGTGGCCTCGACTCGCTCGCGCGCCGGCTCGAGGAGATCAAACCGGTCTTGATCGACGGCTACGCCGAGTCGTTGAACTTCCTGGCCCTCTACCTCCAGCGAGGTGGACGGCTCAACTTCCAGCCCCGCGCAGTGCTCTCGTCGGCCCAGATGCTGACCAGCGACACCCGACGACAGATCGAGGACGGTCTCGGCGCCAAGGTGTTCGACAAGTATGGCGCCCGGGAGTTCTCCGGGATCGCCTACCAGTGCGACCAGGGCGACGACCACCACATCCTCGACGAGTCCTACATCGTCGAGATCCTCAAGGAGGGCCGCCCCGCGCTGCCCGGGGAGCTCGGCGAGGTGGTCATCACCGACCTCAACAACTTCTCGGTCCCGCTGATCCGATACCGCATCGGCGACCTCGCCGTGGCTGCCGACAACTCTCAGGCCTGCGAATGCGGTCGCGGTCTGAGCCGGCTCGGGCAGATCCAGGGCCGCACGCAAGCGCTGGTCCACTGCGCCAACGGTCGCTGGCTCCCCGGCACCTTCTTCGCCCACTTCTTCAAGGAATACGACCACCTCGTGCAGTTCTTCCAAGTCGTCCAGCACGAACACGGCACCTTCGCCCTGAAGATCGTCCAAGGACGACACTGGACCACGCCGGCCTGGGACGACCTCCTCACAGACCTACGTACCTACGTCGGCGACAGCCAGATCGACGTGCATTTCGTCGACGAGGTGCCACTGCTGGCAACAGGCAAGCGGACACCCGTTGTCTCCACCGTCCGCCCGGACTTCCAGACCCTATGACGCAGCCAACGCGCCTAGCCGCCCTCTTCGCCCTTGCTGCCCTGCTGACCGGCGTCGTCTTCGCTCTTGTTCCCTCGTCCTTTCACCGTGCGCAGATCGAGTGGAAGCCGACAACCGCGGCCGACGGCGGAAGCCTGCCTCTTACCCGTACTTATCCCGACGAGGTCGAGGTCTTCACAACCTGCGACCTCGTGAGGGGTGGAGACGACGGGGCGCTTCTGACGGCTGGCACCCTGGTGATGGCCCTCGACCAGGGTGCAGTCGCGGTCAGCACCACCCAGTACGACCCGGCCGCGCGCGTCGAGTTACCGCCGGGTTCCTGCGACGTGCACGCCGCCTACCGGGCCTCAACCTCGACACTTGCGTTGACTGCGGGTGACAACTCCGACGAGGTGCGGACACCCGCTCCGACGATCAACACGCTGACCACCGGTGACCTGCCGAGGGTCCAGCGAGTGGAGATCCTCACTCGCCCCGCGGGCGTGTTGTGGTCGTGGGGCAGAGCGCTGGCGGGCCTCTTGACGCTGGCGCTCGCCACCGCAGCCACGGTCTTGTTGGTCAGGGCTCAGCGCGGCCGTCCACCGGCGCGCACCAGGCGCCTGCCTCGCCACCACCTGGCTCCGGTCGACGCAGCCGTAGCTCTGAGCTTGCTCGGGTTGACATTCATCGTCCCCGCCCTGCTGGATGACGGGTGGGTTCTCGCGCGGACCGAGTTGCTCGTGCAACGCCACTGGTTCGGGAACGTCTTCGCCACCTCAGACGCTTGGCTGCCCCAGGGCTTCCCACACGAGATGGTCTTGGCCGCCCTGGCGGCCATGGGCGCAGAGTTCATACATCTGCGACTGTTCATGGCGTTGTGCCTCACCGTCGCCTGGGTGGTGCTTCGCACCCGCGTGCTGAGTCCTGTCATCGGCGAAAAGGCATCGAGGTGGCCACCAGTGGCAGCCACCTTCTTGGCCTTCGGCGGGGCATGGCTGACCACCATTCGGGCGGAGCCGATCGTGGTGCTATGTGGCGTGGTGACGCTGGCTGCGCTCGTGTCCATGCACCATCGCCCCGGTCCGTTTCCTGTGCTCACGGGCTTGCTGTCCGCGGGCCTGGCCATGACCGCGCACCAAACTGGCTGGGTTTGCCTCGGGCCTACCGTATTGCTGCTGATGGCGGCCGTGCGGGCCGTACGAATCGACCGACGGACCGCCTGGCTCTATGGTGCGGCCGTGCTCATTGCTGTCGCGACCAGCGCTGTGGCGCTATTCCTGGCACTCGACCTTCGAAGCACGCTCGATGGCGCCCGTGCCTTCAGCACGCAAGACAGCTACACGGGCATGTTCGGAGAACTGTCGCGCTACGAGCAAATTTTCTACCCAGGCACCACGGGGGCACGATCCTTTACCGTGCTTCTTCTAGTCGCACTAGGTCTGACGGCAGGCACGTGGGTCGCCATCACGAACGAGGCACAACGTCTCCTGTGGCTGGCATCTCTGCTGTGGATCGGAGGTCTGCTGCTCACGTCGAGCAAGTGGCCCTGGCACCTGGGTGTCTATGCGGTGCCCGCCACCGTGTTCGCCGCCCTTGCAGCTCATGCGGTGTGCCAAGACCGTCGCGTGACAGGGTTGCCAGGTCGCGCATTGCTACTTCCCTTGGTCGTTCTGGCGGCCGGGCTGACCCTCACCCGGTCTCAAGGTGGCTGGGGCGCCGCTGATCTATCGGTCCGGAGCTGGGCGGAATTCGGTGCGTTGATGAGACAGACCGTCTGGTACGTCGCGCTGGCAGCGGCCCTGTGCCTGGGTGTCCTTGCTGATCGACGGCTCCTACGAGGGCCATCGACCGTCATGCTGAGCGTGGCGATCGTCTTCCCACTGGTAGTGAACCTCTGCTGGATCGCGCTCGATGCGCGGGAGGACGGGTGGAGCTTCTCCGGCATGAACGCGCGGCAGCTGGCTGGGGACAATGCCTGCGGCGTACTCGACGGTGAGTTGATCACGCTGGCCGCGACCCCGCTGCCCACCGAGTCACCGCAGCCGCGGCGGGTCGGCCGAGCTCTTGCTCTCAATGGCTTTCCCCACATCGCTGGCACGTCAATCGGGCCACTAGCCGGGTCCGTGCCCGTCTGGGGGACGTGGACTGACCGCCCCGGCGCGGCCACACCGGACGCGGTGATGGGAGTCCTGAGTGGCCCTACCTTCTCGGTGAACGACGCCAAAGCGGTGAGCCTGTGGTCCGCCGCCGGCACTGTGGAGGGCGTTGCGGCCGAGGTGGTCTTCACCGCCCGAGGCGAAGACATCGAGCGAATTCCTCTTGCGCTGTCTGTCGAACGTCGCTGGTCCCTACACCGAGTGACCATTCCCGAGGCGGCGGAGCAAGCCTACGTCGTGATCAAGGACGAAACGGCGGGGGTCGGTGGCTGGGGTGCAGTGTCGGAGCCCGCGATCGTCGAAGAGGAGGAGGCCGACACCGTGCTCGCCTCCGCGCGCGCCTTCGTGGGACCCTACGAGTACACCCAGTATCCATGCGTCAATCTCCCGGACCTCGCCGACGGCTACTGGTCGAAGATCGACTATCTCATCCGGGCCAGTGACTACTTCGACCCGAACCAGCTCTCCGGGTTGACCCGTTCGCAGGTCGCGTGCGAGGACGACGGCCAATGTGTCGAGAAGCTCGACTACGCCATGGCCAACGTGATTGTCACGGGGCAGGGCTGACCGACCCGTCTTGATCACCGAGGTGACTGTGTTTCGATCAAGACGGACTGGATGCTGCTTCTGGGCCGGCAGAGCCAGCGAATGAAGCCTGACGGGTAGTGGGTAGTGGGTAGTGGTCGAAACAGTAGTCTCCAGTCGCGACCGAGACGCTGTCAGTTCCCCTCCGACTGGGGGCCGATCTTGCGCACGTGCACGATCTCGAAGAGCGACAGGTTCCAGGGTAGCCCCGGAACAGGGTAGCGAGTACGGCTCACGTCGTCGCCCGCAAACGTGCGGTCGATAAAGGTGCGCATCGCCGGATAGTGCACCTGGTGGCCCTGGTAGGCGAGCAACTCTGGGTCCTCGGCCCCGTGGCGACGTGCTCTGGGCCAGATAAATCCTGAGCGGGCAGTGCGGTTGAGCCAGCTCGGCTCGCATGGCACGTAGATCGTGGCGTGGCCGCCGTCCGTGAGCACCCTGCGCCACTCCCCCAACGCCGCATAGGGGTCTGGCAGATGTACTAACAAGCAGGTTGCCACGAGGCGATCAATCGTGCCATCGCCGAACTGCGACAGGTCCGAGGCATCTACCGAGGCCACCTGGAACCGCGGGTCTGCTTCCGGTATGCGCACCAGCTCGGCACGAAGATCGCTGGCGACGTAGCGATCGAAAGGGTGCTTGACGAAGTGCGCGTGCTGACCATGTCCTGCTCCCAGCTCAAGGACGGTCCCAATCCCTGCAAGGCTGCGGTATCGACGTTCCATAGCGGCGTGCACCCGACCCCACACCCAGCCGAGCACACCTGTGTAGTAGCAGGCTTCGTAGCCTGACGCCATCCACTCACTCTCGCTCGTACGGGACTGGTCAGGATCGTTCACTGCTCGGCACCATTCTGTGAAGGACGTCGGCATGGCATCGCGCCAGCCCTAGTGGACTATGGCATGCGGCCAACATTGCAAAGCGGTCAACCCATGCCATTACCCCATGCCATCCCAACACTGAGGGCCGGACTCACCGTCGAGGTGAGCCCGGCCCTTCTCTGGCTTGGTCGATCAGTGACCGTGGCCGTGGCCGTGCCCGCCAGCGGAAGCGGCCTCTTCGTCCTCGGGCTTCTCCACGATCAGGGTCTCGGTCGTGAGCAGCATGCCCGCGATCGAGGTGGCGTTGACCAGCGCGGAGCGGGTGACCTTGACCGGGTCGAGGACGCCCTGGGCCACCAGGTCTCCGTATTCCTCGGTCGCGGCGTTGTAGCCGTTGCCGACACCGAGCTCGCGGACCTTGGTGGTCACGACGTAGCCGTTGACGCCACCGTTCTCGGCGATCCAGCGCAGCGGCTCGTCGGCAGCCTTGCGCACGATCCGCACGCCGACCGCCTCATCGCCGGTCAGGCCGAGGTTGTCCTCGAGCACCGACACCGCGTGGATCAGGGCCGAGCCACCGCCGGGGACGATGCCCTCCTCGATCGCGGCGCGCGTCGCGGAGACGGCGTCCTCGATGCGGTGCTTCTTCTCCTTGAGCTCGACCTCGGTGGCGGCGCCGACCTTGATCACGCAGACACCCCCGGCGAGCTTGGCCAGGCGCTCCTGGAGCTTCTCGCGGTCCCAGTCGGAGTCGCTGTTCTCGATCTCGGCCTTGATCTGGTTGACCCGGCCCTCGACGGCGCTGGTCTCGCCGGCCCCGTCGATGATCGTGGTGTTGTCCTTGGTGATGACCACGCGACGGGCCTGGCCGAGGACCTCGAGCCCGACCTGGTCGAGCTTGAGGCCGACCTCGGGCGCGACGACGGTTCCGCCGGTCAGGATCGCGATGTCCTGCATCATCGCCTTGCGACGGTCACCGAAGGCCGGAGCCTTGACCGCGACGGCGTTGAAGGTGCCACGGATCTTGTTGACGACGAGCGTCGAGAGTGCCTCGCCCTCGACGTCCTCGGCGAGGATGAACAGCGGCTTGCCGGCGGCGATGACCTTCTCGAGCAGCGGCAGCAGCTCGGAGATCGAGCCGATCTTGCCCTGGTGGAGCAGGATGTAGGCGTCGTCGAGGACGGCCTCCATGCGCTCGGGGTCGGAGACGAAGTAGGCCGAGATGTAGCCCTTGTCGAACTGCATCCCCTCGGTGAACTCGAGCTCGGTGCCCATGGTGTTGGACTCCTCGACCGTGATCACGCCGTCCTTGCCGACCTTGTCGAACGCCTCGGCGAGCAGCTCGCCGATGTGCGCGTCGCGGCTGGAGATCGTGGCGACCGACGCCATGTCCTCCTTGGACTCCACCTCGCGGGCGGCTTCCTTGAGCGCGTCGCCGACGGCCTCGGCCGCGACGTCCATGCCGCGCTTGAGACCCATCGGGTTGGCACCGGCCGCGACGGCGCGCAGGCCCTCGTGGACCATCGCCTGCGCCAGCACGGTCGCGGTCGTCGTACCGTCGCCAGCGACGTCGTTGGTCTTGGTGGCGACCTCCTTGCACAGCTGTGCGCCGAGGTTCTCGAACGGGTCGTCGAGCTCGATCTCGCGAGCGACGGTCACCCCGTCGTTGGTGATCGTGGGGGCGCCCCACTTCTTGTCGAGGACGACGTAGCGGCCCTTGGGGCCGAGGGTGACCTTGACGGCGTTGGCGAGGGCGTCGACGCCACGCTCGAGGGCGCGGCGGGCGTTCTCGTCGAATTCCAGGATCTTGGGCATTCAGGTGCTCCTAGTGAAAGAGAACCGCCCGGACGTCATGAGAGCTGGTCGTCGGAACGACCGGATCCCATGACGTTCCGGGCGGAGAGGATCAGGAAACTACGGCGAGGACGTCGCGGGCGCTGAGGATGAGGTATTCGCCACCGGCGTACTTGACCTCGGTGCCGCCGTACTTGCTGTAGATCACCTTGTCGCCGACGGCGACGTCGAGGGGCACTCGGTTGCCGTTGTCGTCGATGCGACCCGGACCGATCGCCAGGACCTCGCCCTCCTGGGGCTTCTCCTTGGCGGTGTCCGGGATGACCAGGCCGGAGGCCGTGGTCTGCTCGGCGTCGAGCGGCTTGACGACGATGCGGTCCTCGAGGGGCTTGATGTTGACCGACACTTGTCGACCTCCACTTTCCACGTTGATGAACTTTGACTCGAGAAACGGGTGTTCCTCGCACGCTTGGGCTTGCCGTGATGCACGCCGTCGCGGGGGTCGCACGTCATTGCAAGCGCTGGCACCCTCATGGCGAGAGTGCCAGATCAGACGTTAGCACTCCGCCCGACCGAGTGCCAGACTGGCCGGTCGGGTCGACGCCCGTCAGATGAAGGCGCCGTGCGCCACCATGGCCTTGAACGTCGTGGGCCTCGAGCGCTCGCCCTTCTTGCCGGCCGCCTTCTCGGCCTCACCGGTCATGCGCGTGCGGACCTCGAACTGTCCCGTCGGGCGGTTCGGGTCGACCTCGAAGATCACGACCTGAGGATCACTGACGTCCTTCTCGAAACCGTCCGGCAGGGCGTCGTTGAGGGCGAAGGTCTCCACCGGCGCCTGGACATCGAGGAGGAACGTCGAAGCCGAGTCCTTCACCTCATAGGTCCCCGCGGGGCCCTCGAACTCGGGCGGCGCACCGGTCAGCAGCGTGAGCACCAGCCAGGTCCGGCCCTCCGGCGCCCAGCCCAGGCCCGCCACATGGGGCCGCTGGGCCGCCGACCGCACCAGGCACCAGTTGACGCTCTCGTCCACGGCGGACGCACCGGGGCTCCACAGCGGGTCACCGCACGGCTGAGGACCACTGGTGAGGCCGAGCTGGTAGAGCGGCGCCGCTGCGCCGATCTCGAGCTCCCCCGTCGGACCGTCGACGACCTGGTCGACCCCGTCATAGGCGACCCGCAGGCTGTATCCCGAGGGCTGCCCCTTCACTGCGACATACTGGCGACGAGCCAGCACCGCGATCTCGCCCCCTCCACCCAGCCGGTCAGGCCCTCGAGGACGTGTTCCTCCTCGTCGGCGACCAGGGTGAAGACCGGGTCCGCCAGCTCGGCATCGGGCAGGCGGTCCGCCACCAGCAGGTCCTCCTGGCCGGTCAGGGCCACCTGGACCCCGACGAGGCTCATCCCCTGGCCGACCTTCTTGCCCTCCGCGGTCTCGGTGAGCGGCTCGGAGAGGGTCACCTGCAGCCTCCCCCACGGGACCCGGACCTCGGCGGTGCGGCCGACGAGGGCCTCGGACGCCGTCTCGGAGACGAGGGTCCCGGCCTTCACCCGTTCAGGGCCTCGCAACGACAGCCACACAGCGCCTCCGACGAGGACGACCAGGGCAAGGACGAGGACGATGGCCAGGGGCCAGCTGATCTTGCGCACGCGCAGACCCTGCCACTGCGCACCCCGCCGGACGGCAGGGACCCACCTGACAAGATGCGCGGATGGACGTCACCACGCTCGACTGGCTGCAGACCGACGCCGGCCGCAGACTGCTCGACGTCGCGATGACGGCGTATGCCGATGCGCAGGGCGACCCCGTCCGCGCTGCCACGACGGTGCGCAGGCTGGAGCCGGATCCGGAGCGGGCGGCGGCGGCCCTGACCCAGGCTGACCTGCGCCTGCGGGCCGTGCCGAAGTTCGGGGACCTCGCAGTTCAGATGTTCTTCACGCCCGACGCCCTGGAGCAGGCCACGCGGTTCCGGGTGGCGGAGCACCGGGCGGCCCGTCTGGCGGCTGCACAGCCGACGAGCGTGATCGACCTCGGGTGCGGCATCGGCGGCGACCTGCTGGCGTTCGCGCGGGCCGGACTCACCGCTGCAGGCATCGACATCGACCCCGTGCGCGTCGCCATGGCCAAGGCCAACCTCGAAGCGCTCGACCTGCCCGGGGCGGTGCAGATGGCGGACGCGACGCAGATCGACGTCAACGCCTTCGGTGCTGCCTTCGCCGACCCGGCGCGCCGCGGCGCCCGCGGGCGCGTCTTCGACGCCGAGAGCTGGACGCCGCCGTGGCCGTTCGTCCTCGGCCTGCTCGAAGGAACAGCCGTCGTCAAGGTGGCCCCCGGCATCCCCCACTCGATGCTGCCCGCCGACGTCGAGGCCGAGTGGGTCAGCGACAACGGCGAGGTCAAGGAGGCGGCGCTGTGGTCCCCCATGCTGGCCACTGCGAGCAGGCGCGCCACCGTGATCGGCCCCGGCGGCCTGGCCACGCTCACCGAGGACGACGACCCCCATGACGGGGGACCCCGTCCTGTCCGGGAGCTGGGTGGCTTCCTCTATGAGCCCGACGGAGCCGTGATCCGGGCGGGCCTGGTCACCGCGGTCGCCGCCGGCGTCTCGGGCGGGCTCCTCGACGAGCACATCGCCTACGTCACCGCGGACGAGTCGTTCCGGACCCCGTTCGCCCGTTCCTATCGCGTCCTCGAACAGGTCCCCTATCGCGAGAAGCCCCTCAAGGCAGCGTTGCGCGAGCGCAGCATCGGATCGCTGACGATCAAGAAGCGTGGCGTCGACGTCGTCCCTGAGGTGCTGCGCAAGCGCCTCGACCTGCGTGGCGACAACACCGCCACCCTCGTCCTGACCCGGGTCGCCGGAGCGGGCACCGCCCTGCTGGTCGAGCCCTTCTAGCAGCCGCGGCGCTGAACGCCCTCGACCGCGACGGGCAGCGTGCCCGGAGCCCTCGCCCTGCCGAGGAGCACGTCGACCAGCGCGGACATCGCCCCCGGGGTGTCACCGAAGGCCGCCACCTTCACCGGGGCGGCCACGGCACCAAGGACGTAGGGCGTGTTGGTGGCGACAGCGACCTCGCCGTCATGGGTCGCGTCCTGATAGCCGGTGAACCCGATGTTGGTGCCGGCGGCCAGCCGCGCGTCCTCGGCGGCCTCGAACCGTGCGAGCGCAGCCGTGCGTCGGCGCTCGCGTGCCTGCCACGCCCGCTTGCGTCGCTCGAAGGCCTTGACGGCCTCCTTCTTCTTCCGCCGAGGGGCGGGCTCGGCGACCGCCACCGCGGCCGGGGCCGGCCGACGGGTCAGGACCGTCAGCCCTGCGGCACGCGCGGCGGCCGAGAAGTTGGTGACCGCGACCGGGTCGCCGACGGGTGTGACCGAGCCTGACACGTGCCGGGTCCCGCACGCCCCGCTGACCATCGTCAGCGCTGCGGCGCTGAGCTCCCTGGAGGCGGCCCGACCGCTGCCGGGCGGTCTGCCCCTCGAGCCGTCCCTCTCGACGTGCAGGAGGAGGGCGATCTGTCGCGCTGCTGCCTGCTCGAGCCGGGATCGCTGCAGCCGGCCCTGCCGGACGGCCTCGACGATGCCGGCACGCGCAGCCGCGGGCGAGGGCGGCATGAGCAGGACGTCGTTGCCGGCGCGCAGCCCCTGGACCGCCGAGTGCCGGGCGTCGTACGTCGAGGACACCCCCGCCATCGACAGCGAGTCGGTCACCACCAACCCCTCGAACCCGAGCTCGTCGCGCAGGACGCCGGTCACGAGCTCCCTGGACATCGAGGCGGGCACCCGTGGATCGATCGAGCGCACGTCGATGTGGCCGGCCATGATCGCCGACACCCCGTCGTCGACGGCTGCTGCGAACGGGGCCAGCTCGACCGCGTCGAGCTGCTTGCGGGTGCGGGTCTGCACTGGCAGCGTCAGGTGGCTGTCCTGGGGGACCGACCCGTGCCCGGGGAAGTGCTTGAGCACCGGAAGGACGGACGCAGCGGTGTAGCCGTCGACCGCCGCGCCGACGTGCTCGATCACGGTCTCCACCTCGGAGCCGGCCGACCTGGAGCCGATGGTGGGGTCGGTGGGACCGCTGGTCACGTCGGCGTCGGGCGCGAAGACCATGTTGAAGCCGAGCCCGCGCAGCTCCGCGCCGCTGGCCCGGGCGGCGGCGGTCGTCAGTCGCGGCGCGTCCGCAGCACCGGCGCTCATGAACGTCGGGAAGCGGGTGGCTGAGCCCTTGACCCGCTCGACGATCCCGCCCTCCTGGTCGACGGAGACGAGGAGCGGCCAGCGGCGGTCGACACTGCGGCGAAGCGTCGCGTTGACGGCGCGGACCTGCTCGGTCGAGGCGACGTTGTCGGCGAACGCGATCACCCCGCCCAGGTGGAGACTGCGCACGAGCGCCACCGGCGCCGCGGTTCCCCGCCACTCGGCGACGATCACCTGGCCGGCCAGGTCGGGCAGCCGCAGCCGGTCCACGATCCGGGCAGCGCGCTCGAGCTCGGCCCGGCTCGGCCCCCAGCCCTCGGCCAGGCCGAGCCTCTCGGCCGGCGAGGGCGGGGCCTCGACGGCCTCGACCTCGGGGCGGGGCTGCCCGACGACCGGTCGCCGGCGTCAGGGTCGCCGCTGCACGCCGCGACCGTCAGGCTCAGCGCGACCAGCACCCACGACCACCGACGCATCCGAGCAGTCTCGCACCCGGAGCTCAGCCCAGGCCCTCCCGCTCGGCACCGATCGTGGTGTCAGGGCCGTGTCCGGTGTGGACCACGGTCTCGTCGGGCAGCTCGAGCAGCGAGGCCCGGATCGACTCGACGATCTGGTGCTCGTCACTGAACGACCGCCCGGTCGCGCCCGGGCCCCCCTGGAACAACGTGTCGCCGGTGAAGACGCAACCGAGGTCGTGGACATAGAGGCACACCGCTCCCGGCGCATGGCCCGGCGTGTGCAGCACCTTGAGCCCGGCACCCCCGACCTTGATGGTCTGCCCGTCCTCGAGGTCGGCGTCCCACAGCTCGTCGGCGTGCGTCAGCTCCCACACCGGCCGGTCGGCCGGGTGCAGCAGGATCGGGGCCCGGGTCGCCTCTCGCAGTGCTGGCGCGACCCGGACGTGGTCGTCATGGGCATGGGTGCAGACGATCGCCTTGACGCTCCGGCCGGCGACCAGGGCCAGGATGTCGTCCACGGAGTGGGGTGCGTCGATGACGATGCACTCCTCGTCGTCGCCGATCACCCAGATGTTGTTGTCCACCTGGTGCGTCTCGCCGTCCAGGGAGAACGTGCCGGACGACACCGCGTGGTGGATGCGGACGCTCATGAGAAGACCACCACCGAACGCAGGACCGAGCCCTCGTGCATCTTGGTGAACGCCGCTTCGACCTCGTCGAGGGCGATCTCCTCGGTCACGAAGGCATCGAGGTCGAGCCTGCCCTGTTGATAGAGGTCGACGAGCATCGGGAAGTCGCGGGAGGGGAGGCAGTCGCCGTACCAGCTCGACTTGAGCGCCCCGCCGCGACCGAACACGTCGATCAGCGGGATCTCGGGGATCTTCATGTCAGGTGTCGGAACGCCGACGAGCACCACCGTCCCGGCCAGGTCGCGGGCATAGAAGGCCTGCTTCCACGTCTCGGGGCGACCCACCGCGTCGATCACGACGTCGGCGCCGTGTCCGTCGGTGGCAGCCTGGATCGCCTCCACCGGGTCGGCCTGCGTGGAGTTGACGGTCGCCGTGGCGCCCATCCTCGTCGCCCATTCGAGCTTGGCGTCGTCGATGTCGACGGCGACGATCGTGCTCGCTCCCGCGAGCACCGAGCCCGCGATGGCCGCCATCCCGACCCCGCCGCAGCCGATGACCGCCACGGACTTGCCGCGGGTGACGTTGCCGGTGTTGATCGCGGCGCCGAGACCGGCCATCACGCCGCAGCCGAGCAGGCCCACCGCGGCCGCCCTGGCCGTCGGGTCGACCCTGGTGCACTGTCCGGCGGCGACGAGCGTCTTCTCCGCGAACGAGCCGATGCCCAGGGCCGGGCTCAGCTCGGTGCCGTCGGCCAGGGTCATCTTCTGGGTGGCGTTGTGGGTGGCGAAGCAGTACCACGGCTCGCCGCGCTTGCAGGCACGACAGCTGCCACAGACGGCGCGCCAGTTGAGGACGACGAAGTCGCCCACCGCCAGGTCGGTGACCCCCTCCCCGAGGGACTCGACGACGCCGGCCGCCTCGTGTCCCAGCAGGAACGGGAAGTCGTCGTTGATGCCACCCTCGCGATAGTGCAGATCGGTGTGGCAGACCCCGCAGGCCTGGACCTTGACGACTGCCTCGCCCGGCCCGGGATCGGGGATGTTGATCGTCTCAACGGTGACGGGCTGGCCCTTCGCGCGGGCCACGACGCCCTTGACCTGCTGCATCTCGAGCTCCTTCTTCTCGTCGATGACGGATGTCGGGCCAATGTATGGCGTCGGTCCACACGACCGGTCGGGTCAGGCCACGACGGTGGTGATGGGCTGGGAGGAATCGGCCGGGAGGTCGAGCGCGGACGGGGCGCGCCCCCGTGACACGAGCTCGGCCCCAGGGCCGCCACCATCGCCCCGTTGTCGGTGCAGAGGCCGGGGCGGGGCACGCGCACGCGGATCCCCCGAGCCTCGGCGCGCTCGGTCGCCATCGCCCGCAGCCGACTGTTGGCTGCGACTCCCCCGCCGATCAGGATGTCCTCGATGCCATGCGCAGTGGCGGCGTCGAGGGCCTTGCGGGTCAGCACGTCGCAGACCGCCTCCTGGAACGACGCCGCCACGTCGGCGACGTCGATGGCCACCCCGGCGCGCTGCTGGGTCTCGACCCAGCGGGCCACCGCGGTCTTGAGCCCGGAGAACGAGAAGTCGAACCGGTGTCGCTCCAGGTCCTTGCGGCTGGTGAGCCCACGCGGGAAGTCGATGGCCACGCTGTTGCCGCTGGCCGCGGCGCGGTCGATGTGCGGGCCGCCGGGGAAGGGCAGACCCAGCAGTCGTGCCACCTTGTCGAACGCCTCACCGGCCGCGTCGTCGATGGTGGCCCCGAGCGGCTCCACCCCCACCGTGACGTCCTCGATCTTGAGCAGGCTGGAATGGCCTCCCGAGACGAGCATCGCCAGGCACGGCTCGGGCAGCGGGCCGTGCTCCAGCTGGTCCACGGCGACGTGTGCCGCCAGGTGGTTGACGCCGTACAACGGCTTGCCCAGGCCCAGCGACAGGGCCTTCGCGCTCGCCACCCCGACGAGCAGGGCGCCAGCCAGGCCGGGACCCGAGGTCACTGCGATCGCGTCGACGTCACGCAGCGCGATGCCGGCGGTCTCGCAGGCCCGCTCGATGGTGGGGACCATCGCTTCCAGGTGGGCGCGGCTGGCGACCTCCGGCACGACCCCGCCGAAGCGCGCGTGCTCGTCGACGCTGCTCGCCACGGCGTCGGCCAGCAGCGTGTGCCCCCGGACGATGCCGACACCCGTCTCGTCGCACGACGTCTCGATCCCGAGCACCAGCGGTTGGTCGGTCATGTGCGCATCCTCCCTGATCCGCCGCACCCTGCGACGAGCGACCGTCGCATCACGAGCGCGTCGGACCCGTCGCGGTAGTAGCGCGGCCGGACGTCGATCTGGCTGAAGCCCAGGCGGGCGTAGAACGCGACCGCGGCGCGATTGGCCGAGCTCACCTCCAGCAGCATCCGGTCGGCCTCGCCCGGATGGGCAACCAGGTCCTCCACCAGGGCGGTGGCCACCCCCGCGCGCTGGTCGCCCCGACGCACCGCGATCCGCAGCAGGTCGGCGGTGTCGCCCAGGGACATCGAGACGGCATAGCCGCGCAGCCCGCCCTCGTCAGGGGCGTCGACGATGAACCGCCGGCCGGGGCCGTCGAGCTCGCCCAGCAGGGCCGCTCGCGACCAGGCGTCGGCGCCGAAGAGCTCGGCGTCGAGCCGCTCGACGTCGGGCAGGTCGCTGGCGACGGCGAGGCGGATCATGGGCCGGGCAGGACCGGCTTGCGCGGCGCGTTGGCCACAGCGTCCGGACGACGGAGATAGAGCGGTTCGGGATCCAGCAGCTCGGCCCGCTCGTCCGCGACCACGCGTGCGAGCCAGCCCGCGCTCGGTCGGAGCGGGTCGACGGCGTGGGGGAAGTGCTCGGGATAGAGCCGTGCCCCCTGGCCTGCCACGGGCAGTCCGCTCGCCACGTCGGCCGGCCGCGCCACCACGGGACCGTCGAGGCGACGACCCTGGTCGTCGTACGCCGCGAGGTAGACCTCCTTGCGACGAGCGTCCGTGGCCACCAGGAGCTCGCCCGTCACGGCACCGGTCTCGACGGCCTCGACCGCCAGGACGTCGAGCGAGCACACCCCATAGATCGGGATCTCGAGCACGAAGCCCAGCGTGCGCGCCGTGACCAGGCCGACCCGCAGGCCGGTGAAGGGTCCGGGACCGACGCCGACGGCGATGGCGGTGAGGTCCTGGCGCACGACGCCGGCGTCGGCCATCACGGCTGCGACCAGGGGAGCCAGCTGCTCACCGTGCTTCATCGCCAGCTCGGAGGCCCGTTCGGCGACGACGTCCTGGCCGTCGTGGAGCGCGACGCTCACCAGGTCGGTGGCGGTGTCGAACGAGAGGAGCACGAGGGCGAGGCTATCCAGCGACCGTACGGCGGATGCGGACCACCCGGTGGTCGAGCCCGGCGCCGGCCGGACCGGACGTCGCGTCGTCCGCGAGGGCCCGCTCGATGGTGACCTCGAGCCGCGACTCGCTCAGCCCCTCGGCCAGCCCGGCGCCCCACTCGACGACGGTGACCGCCTCGTCGAGCGAGGTGTCCAGGTCGAGGTCGTCGAGCTCGTCGACGCCGCCGAGCCGGTAGGCGTCGACGTGCACCAGCGCAGGCCCGTCGACCAGGGACGGATGCACCCGCGAGATCACGAAGGTGGGCGAGGTGACGTCGCCGCGCACCTGCAGGCCGCGGCCGAGCCCCTGGGTGAACGTGGTCTTGCCCGCTCCCAGCTCGCCCGTCAGCACCACCAGGTCTCCGGCCCGGACGGCCCGACCCAGCCGTTCGCCCAGCTCACGCATGGCATCGGCGTCGGCGGCCGACCACGCGGTCGGGAGCTCGCGTCGCAGACGGACGTATGGCGACGTGCTCGCGACCGGCGAGAAGCCGTGCCGCTCCCAGAAGGCGACGGTCTCGGGGAGCTCCTCGCGCGCCAGCACCTCGAGCTCGCAGTAGCCCATGGCCGCCGCGACCGCATGCTTCACCAGTGCACCGGCGACACCGTGGCCCTGGGCGGACGGGACCACCCCGAACCTGCGCAGCATCATCGTGTCGCCGCGGTCACGGAAGACGAGGGCACCCACGGGCCGGCCGTCCAGGGTGGCCAGGAGCCCGCCGTGAGCACTCAGCTCCTCGGCGAGGGTCTCGGTGGTCTCCGCGAGCGCATCGGCCGGCGGGTCGAGGACCGGGCGGGCAGCGAAGGCGGCGAGGACGACGTCCAGCATCGCTGCGGCCGACTCGGCGCCGACCCGGCGCACCTGGACCGTCGTCTGCTCCGTTGCCTGCACTGTCGCCGGTCCCGTCACGAGGCCTCGAGCCGGGCGTGGGCCAGCGCGATCAGGTCGTCGAGCTCGGCGTTGACCTCGACGTGACGTTCGAGGATGACCATGTGGCCGGCGCCCTCGCACTCCAGCAGGCTCGAACCGGGGATCTTGGTGTGGAGCTTGCGGGCGTGGTCGATGGTGGTGATCTTGTCCTCGGTCCCGCAGATGACTGCCGTCGGCACCTGACCGAGCACCTCGAGGTGGTCGAACTTGTCCAGGCTCGCGAACGCCGGATAGAAGTCGGCGACGACGGCGAACGGGGTGGCGTTGAGCATGTCGAAGACGAAGTCGACGTAGTGCTTGGGCACGTCGCCGCCGAAGGCGTAGCGGTCGGTGACCGTGTCGGCCACGGCCCGGCCCCACTGACGGAGCAGGTCGACGACGAGGTGACCCCGGTCGAGGGTGCGCACCGTCCGCCCGATCACGCGACCACCCATGCCCAGGGGCAGCATGGGGAAGAGGATCCGGCCGGGGTCGAGACCGCCGGCGGTGGTGGCGATGAGCGCCACCCCGACCACCTTGTCGCCGAACAGCTCAGGGTGCTGCTCGGCGAGCGAGATGATGCTCATCCCGCCCATGGAGTGCCCGACGAGGACGCACGGTCCGGGCGACGTCTGCTCGATCACCTGGCGCAGGTCGTGTCCGAGCTGCTCGATCGTCGCCAGGTCCTCGGACGAGCGCATCGAGCGACCGTGCGAGCGCTGGTCGTAGAACACCGTGCGCACCAGCCCCCGATATCCGGCCCGCTGGAAGTGCCAGCTGTCGAGGTTGAGGGAGTAGCCGTGGGCGAAGACCATGGTCAGCTCGCTCTCGGCCTCGTCGATCTCGGCGTGCAGGTCTGTCCCGTCGTCGGTGATCACGTGCTGGGGCGCGCTGTGCAGCGAACCGAACGGAGTCCGGTCACCGGCGCCCCTGTCGGCGAGCACCCGGTGACGGTGGGAGACACCGACGGCAGCCCCGGCCGCTGCAAGGCCCGCTGCGCCGGCGGCGGCGCCCATGATCTTGCGTCCGACGCTCATGACTGCTCCTCGTCGACATGGGTCGTGACCAGTCGGCCGCCGACCCGGGTCACGATCTCGTAGGTGATGGTGTCGAGGGCGTCGGCCCAGTCCTGGGCCGTGGGCTCTCCCCTGTCACCGGGCCCGAAGAGCACGACCTCGGTGCCGGCGGGGGGAAGGTCGCCGTCGAGGTCGATCACGAACTGGTCCATGCAGACGCGGCCGCGGATCGGCCGGAGCCGGCCGGCAGACCACACCGTGGCGATGTTGCTCGCGGCCCGCGGGATGCCATCGGCATACCCCGCAGGGACCAGACCGACAGTCGTGTCGCGGTCTGCCACCCAGGTGTGCCCGTAGGAGACCCCGTCGCCGGCACTGATCGGCTTGCTCATGGCGAGCCGGGCGCGCAGGGTCATCGCCGGCACCAGCCCCAGGTCGGGAGTGTGCCCCGGCGCAGGGTCCAGCCCGTAGGACGCGATGCCGCAGCGCACGAGGTTGAACCTCGCGGACGGGCGCAGGACGGCGGCAGCCGAGTTGGCCAGGTGGCGAAGCTCAGGACGCATGCCCATCTTCTCGGCGAGGGCGACCGCTTCGCGGAAGGCGGCCTCCTGTGCGTCGTTGGCCGGGTGGTCGGGTTCGTCGCTCGCGACGAAGTGCGACCAGATCCCGGTGACGTCCAGCCGGCCGGCCTGCTCGAGACGCGCGGCGTGGCCGAAGACGTCGTCCCAGTCGGCACGGACCGCTCCTCCGCGCGAGAGACCGGTGTCGACCTTGAGCTGGACCCGCGCGCTGGGGCCGCATGCCGCGATCTCGTCGAGCTCCTCGACGGTGTAGGCGGTGACGTCGATACCGGCCGCCACGGCCAGGGCGTAGTCCTCGCCGGGCACGGCGAGCCAGCACAGCACCGGGCCGGTGTCACCGGCGGCTCTCAGGTCGAGGGCCTCGTCCAGGGTCGCGACACCGAGCCAGTCGGCGCCGCCCTGCCGCGCTGCCCGGGCCGCCTCGACCATGCCGTGCCCATAGCCGTCAGCCTTGACCACGGTCATCATGGCGACCCCCGGGCCGACGAGCTCGCGAAGTCGACGGACGTTGTGCCGGATGGCCCCGAGGTCGACCACGATCTCCGCGCGCGTGGATCCGGTCGACGTCATGGCGGTTGATTCTTCCACCGGTCAGTGGATCTCGCGCAGGATCCCTCGCAACGCGTGAGCCACGTCTCCTGCCACGATCGGCCCGCCGGCCGACGCCCGCGTGGCCGCTGCACCGTGGACCCACGAGCCGACGGAGGCGGCGTCCCACGGTGACAACCCGGTCGCGAGCAGCGACCCGATGAGTCCGGCGAGCACGTCCCCGGCCCCCGCGGTGGCGAGCCAGGGCACACCGGTGGTGGTCACCCGGACGTCTCCTCCGGGCCGCGCGACGAGCGTATGGCGACCCTTGAGCAGCACGACGGCATCGAACCTGGCCGCGGCGAGACGTGCGTGGTGCAGGCTCCGCTGCTCGACCTGCGCGCGCTCGACTCCCAGCATCGCGGCGAGCTCACCGGCGTGCGGAGTCAGGACCGCGGGGACGCCGAGGGGCCCGTCGACCGCGGCCAGCGCGTCCGCGTCGACGACCACCGGGACCCCGTCGGCCAGTGCCTCGCGCAGGGTGCCTGCCGCACCGTCATCGGCCCCCGGCCCGACCACCCAGGCCTGCACCCGGCCGGGTCCGACGACCTCCGGGTGGACGGTCCGGACCCGGTCGGCGACGGCATCGGAGCCGACGAAGCGGATCATCCCGGCGACGCCGGCCGAGGCGCCGGCCACGCACAGCAGCGCCGCCCCGGGATAGGTGTTGCTGCCCGCCCTGATGCCGACCACGCCTCGGGTGTACTTGTGGTCGGCGCCGTCGGGCCGGGGCAGGAGCGCTGCAACCTCACCCGGCTGCAGCGCCTCGACAGCGGCAACGGGGAGGTCGAGACCGATGTCGACGAGGTGGACGGCGCCGCAGGCCGATGCCGCCGGGTCGACGAGGTGGGCCACCTTGTGGGTGCCGAAGGTGACGGTCAGGTCGGCGACCACGTGCGCGCCGTCCACCTCACCGGTGTCGACGTCGACACCCGACGGCACGTCGACCGCAACGACCGGCACGCCCGCCAGCGCCGCCAGCGCTGCGGTCGCCTCGCTCCGCAGGCCCGGCCTGCCGCCGATCCCGACGATGCCGTCGACGACGACGTCGTAGTCCGCGACCGCGACCGCGACCGAGTCGACCGAGTCGATCAGGCGACCGCCGGCCGCCAGCAGGGCTGCCAGCCCGGCCTGATGAGTGTGCGGGCCCAGGACCAGCACGTCGACGGCCGAGCCGCGACGGCACAGCGTCGCGGCGGCGTACAACGCGTCTCCGGCGTTGTCACCGACCCCGGCGAGCACGAGGACCCGACGGCCGTAGCCGCCACCGAGCAGGTCGAGGATCGCGTGGGCCAACCCCGCCGCGGCCCGCTGCATCAGCGCACCCTCGGGGAGGTCGCGCATCAGGTCGGCCTCGCTCGCGCGGACCTGGGCGACGGTGTGTGCCGAGCGCACGCTCAGGTCTCCAGGACGACCACGGCCGAGGCGATCCCGGCGTCATGGGACAGCGACAGGTGCACATGGGAGGCGCCCAGCGCCTCTGCCTGGGCAGCGACGGTCCCGCGGAGCTCGAGCTGGGGCCGACCGCTCTCCTCGGCCACGACCTCGGCGTCGTGCCACGCCATCCCGGCGGGAGCTCCCAGCGCCTTGGCCATCGCCTCCTTCGCGGCGAATCGGGCCGCCAGCGACGCCAGCGGTCGCGAGGCCTCGCCCGGCGTGAAGAGGCGTTCGCGAAGCGCAGGGGTGCGCTCCAACGACTCGCCGAACCGTTCGACGTCCACCACGTCGATGCCCACGCCCACGACCGGCACGATTATTCGACCGTGACGGACTTGGCCAGGTTGCGCGGCTGGTCCACGTCGTGCCCCATCTGGGTGGCGAGCTCGCAGGCGAACAGCTGCAGGGGCACGACCGCGACGACGGGCTGCAGGAGGGTGGGCACCCTCGGGAGCCGGATGAGGACGTCGGCATAGGGGGCGATCGACTCGTCGCCCTCCTCGGCCAGCACGATGGTGTGCGCGCCACGGGCCCGGATCTCCTGGATGGCGCTGACCATCTTCTGGTGCAGCTCGTCACGCCCGCGCGGCGGGACCACGCAGAAGACCGGCAACCCCTCCTCGATCAGCGCGATCGGGCCGTGCTTGAGCTCGCCCGCTGCAAAACCCTCGGCGTGGATGTAGGCGAGCTCCTTGAGCTTGAGCGCGCCCTCGAGCGCGATCGGGAAGCCGGCGTGGCGCCCGAGGAACAGCACCGACCTGGTGGCGGCGTGCTGGGCCGCGATGGCATAGACCTCATCGGCCCGGTCGAGCACCGCCTGCACGTGCTCGGGCATGCGGGCCAGATCGTCGACGACGGCCGCGATCTCGTCACCGAACTTCGTGCCCCGGACCTGGGCGAGGTAGAGGCCCAGGAGGTAGCAGGCGATCAACTGAGTGACGAAGCCCTTGGTCGAGGCGACCCCGATCTCCGGACCGGCGTGGGTGTAGATGACGGCGTCGGACTCCCGCGGGATCGTGGAGCCGTTGGTGTTGCAGATCGCCAGCACCTTGGAACGCTGCTCGCGGGCGTAGCGGATCGCCATCAGCGTGTCAGCGGTCTCCCCCGACTGGCTGATCGCGACCACCAGCGTCTGCCGGGTCAGGATCGGGTCGCGATAGCGGAACTCGTGGGAGAGCTCGACCTCGCAGGGGATCCGGGTCCAGTGCTCGATGGCGTACTTCGCGACCATCGCGGCATAGCACGACGTCCCGCAGGCGACGATGATGATCTTGTCGATGTCGCGGAGCTCCTGCTCGGAGATCCGCACCTCGTCGAGCTGCAGCGCGCCCGACTCGGTGTGCCGACCCAGCAGCGCGTCGGCGACAGCGCGCGGCTGCTCGAAGATCTCCTTGCGCATGAACCAGTCGAAGCCGTCCTTCTCGGCGGCCGAGAGGTCCCAGTCGACGTGGTAGGGCTTGCCCTCCGCGGGGGTGCCGTCGAAGGCGGTGACCTCGACCGAGTCGCTGGTGATCGTCACGATCGTGTCCTGGCCCAGCTCGAGAGCGTCGCGGGTGTGCTGGATGAAGGCCGACACGTCGGAGCCGATGAAGTTCTCGCCCTCGCCCAGCCCGACCACGAGCGGCGAGTTGCGGCGGGCCGCGACGACCCGGGACGAGTCCTGGGCGTCCACGGCGACCAGGGTGAAGGCGCCCTCGAGCCGCTGGCACACCCGCTGCATCGCGACGGTCAGGTCGGCCCCGGTCTGCACCTCGATCTCGAGCAGGTGCGCCGCCACCTCGGTGTCGGTCTCGGAGGCCATCTCGTGACCGGTGGCCTCGAGGCCGGCCCGGAGCGCGGCGAAGTTCTCGAGGATGCCGTTGTGGACGACTGCCACCCTGCGGTCCTTGCCGAGGTGGGGGTGGGCGTTCTCGTCGTTGGGCGCACCGTGGGTCGCCCAACGGGTGTGGCCGATGCCGGTCGTGGCCGGCGGCAGGGCCGACTCGGCGATGGACTTCTCGAGGTTGGCCAGCTTGCCGGCACGCTTGTCCGAGGCGATCGACCCGGAACCCTGCGCGGTGTCGACCAGGGCGATCCCCGCGGAGTCGTAGCCGCGATACTCGAGTCGGCGGAGGCCGTCGATGATGACGTCCTGCGCCTGCTTGTCACCGACGTAGCCCACGATTCCGCACATGGGCGCGAGTCTACGCACCGGCACCGCCGAGGCTCCGCCCCGGAACCGGTGCAACAATCGCAGCCATGTCGGACGCAGCGGGGCTCCCGGGCGCCAGCGAGTCCTCGCCCTACGTCAACCTCGAGCGGGCCGCCTGGGCTGCCCTCACACACGAGACCGAGGCACCACTGAGCCCCGACGAGGTCGCCCGGCTCCGCGGGCTCGGCGACGAGCTCGACATCCAGGAGATCCAGCAGGTCTATCTCCCGCTGTCGCGCCTGCTCTCCCTCTATGTCGCCTCGGCCGGACGCCTGCACCTGCGCCAGGAGGAGTTCCTCCAGCGCCAGACACCTCCCCGGACGCCGTTCGTGATCGGCCTGGCCGGATCGGTCGCCGTCGGCAAGTCGACCACCGCCCGCGTGCTGCAGCAGATGCTCGCCCACTGGCCCGAGCACCCCAACGTCGCCCTGGTGACGACCGACGGGTTCCTCTATCCCAACGCCGAGCTCGAGCGCCGCGGCATCCTGCACCGCAAGGGCTTCCCCGAGTCCTACGACCGCAAGGCACTCCTGCGGTTCGTGGTGGACATCAAGTCGGGTCGCGACGAGGTCGAGGCGCCCACCTACTCCCACCTGGTCTATGACGTCGTCCCCGACGAGAAGGTCGTCGTCAGCCGGCCCGACATCGTGATCATCGAGGGGCTCAACGTGCTCCAGCCGGCCAGGATCCGTGACGACGGCCGCACCGGCCTCGCGGTCAGCGACTTCTTCGACTTCTCCGTCTATGTCGACGCAGCGCTCGCGGACATCAAGCGGTGGTATGTCGAACGCTTCCTGCGCCTGCGCGAGACGGCCTTCGCCGACCCCGCGTCCTACTTCGCGAAATATGCGGCCCTGACTCCCGACCAGGCCCAGGAGATGGCGACCCACATCTGGGACACGATCAACGGCCCCAACCTGATCGAGAACGTCGCGCCCACCCGCGGGCGCGCGACGCTGGTGCTGCGCAAGGACGCCGACCACTCGGTGCGCTACGTGCGACTGCGCAAGCTCTGACCTGACGATCCCTGCGTCAGGGCCGTTCGCTCCTGGCCCTCCGAACGCACAGCACGACGGGAGCCACCAGCACCAGCGCGAGCAGCAGGCTCACCAGGCTGAACGCCACCTCTGCTGCCGGCCCGACGACGAGGACCCCGGCCGCCAGCAGCAGCGCCGCCGCACAGGTCGCGGCGATCACCGCGGTGCACCAGGCGAAGAACCGGGCCTGCTCGGGGGTCACGAGACCGCCGACGGTCGCTGCGACCAGGGACGCCACGAGCGGCGCCGAGCCGAAGACGACCGTGACGACCGCCGAGCCGAACAGCAGGCCCCACGAATCCGTTCCGGCCTCCATCCCGCTCGAGTCGATGGCCTAGGCGGCGCCGTTCCAGGCCAGGACGACCATCACCAGCAGGACGAACGACCCGACCGCCAGGGCACGCCAGGAGGGGAGGTCTCGAGTCGGATGCATGGGGCCAGCCTGACGCCCGACCGGTGCTGGCACGAGAGCCCGGCTACTCAGCCGGGACGACCTAGAGGGCGAGCTGGGTCTTGACCACTGCGGCAAGACGACCGGCCACGTCACCGGCGATCTGGGCCGTGGGCGCCTCCACCATCACCCGGACCAGCGGCTCGGTGCCCGAGGGGCGCAGCAGGATGCGGCCGGTGTCGCCCAGGACGGCTTCCTCCTCGGCGACGGCCGCAGCCAGCACAGCGTCCTCGTCGGCGCGCGACTTGTCGACGTCGGGCACGTTGATGAGCACCTGCGGCAGCCGGCTCATCACCCCGGCCAAGTCCTGGAGCGTGCGGCCGGTGGCCGACATCCGCTCCAGCACCTTGAGCGCCGTCAGGATGCCGTCTCCGGTCGTGGCGTGGTCGGAGAGGATCACGTGACCGGACTGCTCGCCGCCGAGGGAGTAGCCGGAGATCTTCATCGCCTCGAGGACGTAGCGGTCGCCGACCTTGGTCTGCCGGACCCCCACTCCGGCGGCCCTCATCGCCTGCACGAAGCCGAGGTTGCTCATCACCGTGGCGACGACCGTCTCGCGGACCAGCAACCCCTGGTCGCGCAGCGCCAGCGCCAGGACGGCCAGGATCTGGTCGCCGTCGACGATGTTGCCGTCGTGGTCGACCGCGAGGCAGCGGTCGGAGTCGCCGTCCAGCCCGAAGCCCGCGTCGGCGCCGTGCTCGAGCACCGCGCGCTGCAGCGACTCGAGGTGGGTCGAACCGCAGTTGTCGTTGATGTTCAGGCCGTCGGGCTCGGCGTGGATCGCGACCACTTCGGCGCCCGCGCTGCGCAGGGCCAGTGGTCCGGCCTGGAAGGCAGCGCCGTTGGCGCAGTCGAGGACGACCTTGAGACCGGCCAGGGGCTTGGTCGTCGCGCCCACGAGGTGCGTGGCGTAGTCCTTCACCGCATCGGCGTACGGCGACACCCGGCCGATGGCTCCACCGGTCGGTCGCTGCCAGGACTCCCGCATGCGTCGTTCGATCGCGACCTCGATCGCGTCGTCGAGCTTGTGGCCGCCGCGAGCCAGGAACTTGATGCCGTTGTCGGGCATCGGGTTGTGCGAGGCGGAGAGCATCACGCCGAGGTCGGCGCCGAGGGCGCCGGTCAGGTGGGCCACACCGGGGGTGGGCAGCACCCCGAGCAGCAACACGTCGACACCGGCCGAGGCCAGTCCGGCCACGACAGCAGCCTCGAGGAACTGGCCCGAGATGCGGGTGTCCCGGCCGACGACGGCCACCGGCCGATGGCCCTCGAACTCACCACGGTCGGCGAGGACGTGTGCTGCTGCAACGGAAAGGTCCAGGGCCAGCTCCGCCGTGAGTTCGACGTTTGCCAGGCCCCGGACCCCGTCCGTGCCGAAAAGGCGAGTCATGCAGCCTGCGTCAGCGCTTGCTGAACTGCGAAGCCTTGCGGGCCTTCTTGAGACCGGCCTTCTTGCGCTCGACGGCGCGGGCGTCACGCGTGAGGAGACCGAGCTTCTTCAGCTCCGCGCGGTTGGCCTCGACGTCGATGGCGTTGAGCGAGCGGGCCACACCGAGACGCAGGGCGCCGGCCTGGCCGGCGATGCCGCCGCCGTGGATGCGAGCGAGGACGTCGAAGCGACCCTCGAGCTGCAGCGCAACGAAGGGCTCGTTGACGATCTGCTGGTGCAGCTTGTTGGGGAAGTAGCTGTCGAGCGTGCGGCCGTTGACCGTCCACTCGCCGGTGCCCGGGACGATCCGGACGCGGGCGACGGCTTCCTTGCGGCGACCGGTGGCGGCACCGGGAGCGATCGTCGCGGGACGCAGGGGGGCGTCGGCGGACGGGGCGCTCTCGGAGCTGTAGGCGACGCCGTCGGCGTCGGTCTCGAAGGTCTCGTCGACCTCGGGGGTGGTGTCGGTGTTCTCAGTCACTGTTCAGTCCTAAGCGCTTACTGGGAGACCTGGGAGATCTCGAACGGGATGGCCTGCTGGGCGACGTGCGGGTGCTCCGGGCCGGTGTAGACCTTGAGCTTCTTCAGCACCTGACGACCGAGCTTGTTCTTGGGGAGCATGCCCCAGACAGCGCCCTCGATCGCCTTGCGAGCGTCCTTCTCGAGGAGCTCGCCGAACGGCGTGGAGGACAGGCCGCCGGGGTAGCCCGAGTGGCGGTAGGCGAGCTTGGTGACCTTCTTGTTGCCCGACAGGGCAACCTTCTCGGCATTGATGATGATGACGAAGTCGCCCATGTCCATGTGGGGGGCGAAGGTCGGCTTGTGCTTGCCGCGGAGGAGGTTGGCGGTCTGGACGGCGAGGCGTCCGAGGACCACGTCGGTGGCGTCGATGACGAGCCACTCGCGCTGGATGTCAGCGGGCTTGGGGCTGTACGTGCGCACGGCTGTGTTCCCGTTCCGTTCGTAGGAGCGGCCGGGAGATGTCCTGGCCGGGGGTGCTGCTGCGCCTTCTGACGAACACTGCCTGGTTTCTCTTCACCCAGGTCTGCACCCGTCCACGAGCAACGGGCGCGGCAGGAGGCGCGACAAGCAAGAGTAGGGCGGGGCCACCACCAGCGTCAAAACGGCTCGGCTCCGCCTGGCACGACCACGTGGTTCTCGTAGGCGTAGATGACGGCCTGCACCCGGTCGCGCAGACCCAGCTTGGCGAGCACGCTGCTCACGTGGGTCTTGATCGTCGCCTCCGAGACGAAGAGCCGCGCCGCGATGTCGGCATTGGCCAGGCCCCGCGACAGCAGCCCCAGCACCTCCACCTCACGCGGAGTGAGGCGGGCCATCGCCGGGTCCAGGACACGGGTCGCCGGCGCCGCCCGCCGTACGAACGCATCGATCACCCGGCGGGTCACACCGGGCGCCAGCAGGGAGTCCCCCGCCGCGACGACGCGCACCGCAGCAGCCAGCTCCTCGGCGGGCGCGTCCTTGAGGATGAAGCCGGATGCTCCGGCCCGCAGCGCCTCGAAGACGTATTCGTCGAGGTCGAACGTCGTCAGGACCAGCACCCGGGTCGGCACCTCGTCCGCGACGAGGGCGCGAGTGGCAGCGAGCCCGTCGAGCACCGGCATCCGGATGTCCATCAAGGTCACGTCCGGCCGCAGGCGCGCCACGACCTCGAGCGCCTGCTCGCCGTCGGCCGCCTCGCCGACCACCTCCAGGTCGGGCTCGGCCTCGAGCAGCGACCGGAAGCCCGCGCGCACCATGCCCTGGTCGTCCACCACCACCAGCCGGATCACGGGGTCTCCTTCAGCGGCAGGCTCGCCACCAGGCGCGTCCCCCGCTGCTCACCGGGGACGACCCGCAGGGTGCCGGCATAGAGCGCGACGCGCTCGCGCACGCCGACGAGACCGTGGCCCTCGGCGGTGTCGGTGGCGGGATCGAAGCCGCGGCCGTCGTCCTCCACGGCGATGTCGAGACGGCCCGCGTCATAGGTCAGGGTCACGTTCGCCCGACGCGCTCCGGAGTGGCGCAGGGCGTTGGTGAGCCCCTCCTGCACGATCCGGTAGGCGGCGAGGTCCAGACCCGGGGGCAGGGTGCGGGGAAGGCCGTCGGTGCGGACGTCGACCGCGAGCCCCGAGGCACGCACCTGGTCGCACAGGCGGTCGAGCTCGGCCAGCCCCGGTTGAGGGCTGAGCGATGCCGACTCGCCGTCGCTGCGCAGCACACCGAAGAGGCGCCGCATCTCGGCCAGCGCGTCCCGGGCCGTGGACTCCACCGCGGCCAGGTCCTCGGCCTCGCACACCTGCTCGGGCCCCAGCCGACGGCGAACGGCCTGGGCCTGGATCGTGATGACGCTGAGCGAGTGGGAGACGATGTCGTGGAGCTCCCGGGCGATGCGGGTGCGCTCGGCGGCGGCCGCCGCCATCGCGTGCTCCTCCCGCTCCTGCTCGAGCCGGTGTGCGCGCTCCTCGGCCTCGGTCGCGCGTGCGGCCCGTCGACGCATCGCCACTCCGACGGTCCAGGGTCCGACCAGGAACACCAGCGCCGCCGCCACGTCACTCGGTTCGAGCCCCTCCAGCGCCAACGAGCCCAGGAAGGGTGTCACGACGACTGCGAGACCGATCCAGCTCCACGGAGGGTCACACTCGGAGCCGCACGTGAAGGACACGAGCACCATCGCCAGCAGTGTCGAGAACTGTCCCTCGGGGTTGACCGTGAGGTTGCTCGTCATCACCACGGCCGCGACCAGCACCGGCCACGACCGTCGCCAGGCCAGCGACACCATGGCGCCGCCGGCAACGGTGAGGTGCAGGGCCGGGGACGCGACCTCCGAGCTCAGCAACGCCTCGGCCGCGACCAGCAGCACGAAGGCGGCCGCGACCAGCACGTCGACCAGGGGCGGACGGGCCGGGCGCATGCAAGCACAGTAGGTCTCACGGTCGTTCCCGGCATCGGTCTTGCGACGGAGATCGATCTCCGCTCCGCGACCGATCCGCGATGAGGTCGTGTCGAGCGACGGTGTGACTGCACGTCCACAGCCACCGGAGAAGGGAACACCGAGATGACCACTGCACACGGAACCGTCGACCGCCAGACCCACGAGCAGCCGGGACTGCGCACCCTGGGGGAGGTCCTCGCCCACAGCTCCGGGCCCTTGCTGGTGGCCGGAGGACTGTCGTGGGTCGCGACCTATGTCGTCGAGGTGCTCATCGGCGTCACGCTCGGGGAGGAGGTCCATGCCTCGCCCGAGCTGAGCTCGTCCGTCCTGGTGTGGCTGTGGCCCGCCACCTTCATGGCAGCGATCTTCTTCCTCGGGGCAGGCCTGCTGGGCGTTGGCATGCAGGTCGGACGCCGGGCCCGCGTGCTGGCCGCGTCGGGTGGGCTGCTCGCTCTCGTCGCCTGTGGCGCTTCGCTGGTCAACCTGGTCAAGCTGACGGGGGTGGTCGGTGAGATGGATGCCTCGGACAGACTCGGCTTCCTCGGCGTGATCGGCGTCCTGGGGGGCTCGGTCGTCCTGGGCGTGGCAGCGATCCGTGGCCGGGCGCTCTCGCCCAACGTTCGTCTCACCCTGGCGCTGCTCCCCCTGTCGTTCGTGCCGGCCATCATCGCGACGATCCCGCTCGAGGGTGTCGCCCCTGACTACGTGGTCGCCGACCTGCCCTTCCCGGTCGTCGGCCTGGTCCTCGCAGTGGTCGGCCTGGCGCTGTCGAGGCAGCGGGACTGAGCGGGAAGGCCGGTCGACCTGCGGGCCGATCCGCCGCTCGTGGGCCCATCGGGGCGAGGCGTCGTCAGGTGGACACCGGGTTAGCGTGGGGTCAGGCACCGCGGCTAGGTTGGACGTCATCCAACGCATCTGAATCCTTCAAGGACAGGAGCCGACGTGACCGACGTAGCGGCCAACTCCACGGACTCCCTGACCGTACGCGACAACCGCACCGGCCAGGAGTACGACATCCCGATCACCGACGGGACCATCAACGCCAAGGACCTCGGACAGATCAGGACCGGTGACGACCAGCCGGGCCTGGCGACCTACGACCCGGGCTTCGTCAACACCGCCTCCTGTCGCAGTGCCGTCACCTACATCGACGGCGACAAGGGCATCTTGGAATACCGCGGATACCCGATCGAGCAGCTGGCCGAGAAGTCCAGCTTCCTCGAGGTGGCCTATCTCCTCATCCACGGCGCACTGCCGACCAAGGACGAGATGGACGCCTGGGTCCACGAGATCACCTACCACACGTTCGTCCACGAGAACGTCAAGTCGTTCATGGAGGGCTTCCGCTACGACGCCCACCCGATGGGCATGCTGATGGCGTCCGTGGGCGCCCTGTCGACGTTCTATCCCGACGCCCGCAACATCAAGGACGCCGACAACCGGCACATGCAGATCGTGCGGATGATCGCCAAGATGCCGACCTTGGGCGCCTGGTCCTTCCGGCACGCGCAGGGCAAGCCGTTCATCTATCCCGACAACGACCTCTCCTACACCGCCAACTTCCTCTCGATGCTCTTCAAGATGAGCGAGAAGAAGTACGGCGCCGACGAGCGCCTGGTCAAGGCACTCGACGTGCTGTTCATCCTGCACGCCGACCACGAGCAGAACTGCTCGACCAACGCCGTGCGCTCGGTCGGTTCCAGCGAGGTCGACCCCTACTCCGCCGTCGCGGCCGGAGTGGCGGCCCTCTACGGCCCCCTCCACGGTGGCGCCAACGAGGCCGTCCTGCGGATGCTCCGACGCATCGGCAGCACCTCGGAGATCCCGGCGTTCATCGAGGGAGTCAAGAACGGCAACGAGAAGCTGATGGGCTTCGGCCACCGGGTCTACAAGAACTACGACCCCCGGGCCAAGATCATCAAGAAGTCCGCCGAGGACGTCTTCGAGGTCACCGGCACCAACCCGCTCCTCGACATCGCCAAGGAGCTGGAGAAGATCGCCCTCGAGGACGACTACTTCGTCCAGCGCAAGCTCTATCCCAACGTCGACTTCTACTCCGGGCTCATCTACGAGGCCTTCCAGTTCCCGCCCGAGATGTTCACGGTCCTGTTCGCCATCGGCCGCACCCCCGGCTGGCTCGCGCAGTGGCTCGAGCTCGTCCAGGACAAGGAGCAGAAGATCGCCCGGCCCAAGCAGATCTACACCGGCGACCGCCAGCTGACGTTCGTGCCTGCGTCCGAGCGCTGGGCCTGACCACACCGCCACGCAGAACGGTCCGCACTCCTGGGGGGTGCGGACCGTTCTGCGTCGTACGGCGCGATTCTTCTCCGGCGCTTCGGCTCTTCTCAGGCGGTCCACAGTCTCGGTGGGCACGCTCGAGGCATGAGCACCTCAGCGCCGTACGACACCGTGGACCCGAACCAGGCCGCCCCCTTCTCCGCGCCACCCCCGAAGCGCCGAGCCGGGCTGGCGGCCGTCGCCGTGACCTCGCTGGTCGTCGGCGGGCTGGCGGGCCTCGGCGGAGCCGCCGCGTGGGACGCCACCCGCCCGGACCCGTCGAGCACGCCGTCGCCGTCCAGCACCGCTTCCTCGGTCGCGGACACCAGCGACCCGCCGGCCGCGGCGGGAACCGCTGAGGACGTTGCCGCGAAGGTGCTGCCCAGCGTCGTCAAGATCAACGTCCTGGGACCAGCCGGCTCCGGCTCCGGGTCGGGCATCATCCTCACCTCTGACGGCACGATCCTGACCAACAACCACGTCGTGGAGGGGGCCGGGGAGGCGGGTTCGCTCAGCGTCGAGCTCGCCGACGGCTCCAGTGCCGAGGCCGAGATCCTCGGCACCGACCCGTTGACCGACACGGCCGTGATCAGGGCCCAGGACGTCAGCGACCTGACCGCGGCGACCATCGGCAGGTCGGACACCCTCGACGTCGGCCAGGAGGTCGTCGCAGTGGGCTCACCGTTCGGCCTCGATGCCACCGTCACCAGCGGCATCGTCAGCGCCCTCGACCGACCCGTCAACGTCGGGTCGGACGCCGAGGGCAACTCCACGACCTATCCCGCCATCCAGACCGACGCCGCCATCAACCCCGGCAACAGTGGCGGTCCGCTGGTCGACATGAGCGGCGCGGTGGTCGGGATCAACTCATCCATCCGCACAGCCGCCTCGTCCTCCCCGTTCGGCCAGCAGGGCCCCGGTGGCTCGATCGGACTGGGCTTCGCGATCCCGATCGACGAGGTGATGCCGATCGTCGACCAGATGAGCGCGGGCGAGACCCCCACCCACGCCCAGCTGGGCATCCAGGTCGGCAACCCCGAGGAGGGCTCGGCTCCGGGTGCCCTGGTCACCGGGGTCAGCGACGGCTCGACCGCGCAGGACGCGGGCCTGGCCCCCGGCGACGTCATCACGGCGGTCGACGACGTCCGCATCACCGGCCGCGACTCGCTGGTCGCCACCATCCGCTCCTACCGGCCCGCCGACAGCGTCACCGTGACCTGGCTGCGCGACGGCGAGGAGACCAGCGCCGAGCTGGTCCTCGACTCCGACGCGGAGTGAATCGGACGGCGACTGGGCGGAGCGCCCATCGCGGCGGTTGCAGGCTGCGGTCATGATGGGGACACCCACCACCGGACCAGACGTCGAGGAGCACCATGCAGCTGGAGCTGTCCGCCGAGGACGCCGCCTTTCGCGACGAGATGCGTGCGTTCTTCACCACCCAGGTGCCCGAGGACATCCGCGAGACCGTGCTCGCGGGCCGACACCTGACGCGCGACCAGATCGTCGCCAGCCAGCAGACGCTCAATGCTGCCGGCCTGGCCGTGCCGCACTGGCCCGAGGAGTGGGGAGGCAGGGGCTGGACCGACCTCCAGCGACACCTGTGGCACGAGGAGATGCAGCGCGCCGGGGTGCCGGCGCCTCTGGCGTTCAACGCCTCGATGATCGGGCCGGTGCTGGCCCAGTTCGGCAGCCAGGAACAGAAGGAGCGCTTCCTGCCGGCGACCGCCAACCTCGACATCTGGTGGGCGCAGGGCTTCTCCGAGCCCGACGCGGGCTCCGACCTGGCGGGGCTGCGGACCACCGCCGTCCGAGACGGTGACGACTGGGTCGTCAACGGCCAGAAGACCTGGACCACGCTGGGGCAGTACGGCGACTGGATCTTCACCCTCGTCCGGACCGACCCCGACGTGAAGAAGCAGGCCGGCATCTCGATGCTGCTCATCGACATGACCCTGGACGGGGTCGAGGTGCGCCCGATCGAGCTGATCGACGGCACCCACGAGGTCAACGAGGTGTGGTTCGACGACGTGCGGGTCCCGGGCGACATGCTGGTCGGGGACCTCAACGCCGGCTGGACGATCGCCAAGTTCCTGCTCGGCAACGAGCGGGTCGGGGTCGCCCCCGTCGGAGCCACCAAGCGCGCGCTCGCCACGCTCAAGGACAACGCCGGCGACCTCCTCGACGACCCCCTCACCCGGGCTCGCGTCGCAGAGATCGAGAACGAGCTGCTGGCTCTCGAGCTCACCGCGCTGCGCGTGGTGGCGCACTCCTCCAACGGCGAACCACACCCCGCCTCGTCGGTGCTCAAGCTCAAGGGCTCGGAGCTCCAGCAGGCGGTGAGCGAGCTCGCCCTCGACCTCGCCGGGCCGGCCGCCCTCGCATCGGGAGCCGCCGACGACTCCTCGCTGCCCGGCTGGGCCAGGCGCTCGGCTCCGATCTACCTCAACCTCCGCAAGGCGTCGATCTATGGCGGATCCAACGAGATCCAGCGCCAGATCATCGCCCGCACGATCCTGGGACTCTGACATGGACTTCAGCTACGACGACGAGCAGAAGGCGCTGCGCGATGCCGTGCGCGGCCTCACGACCAAGGCCTACGGCGAGTTCGAGAAGCGGCGCCGAGTGACGGCTGCGGCACCCGGGTTCGACGAGGACCTCTGGGGCAGGCTGGCCGAGATGGGCGTCCTGGGACTGCCGTTCAGCGAGGACGACGGTGGTGTCGGCGCCGGACCGGTGGAGATGGGCATCGTCGCCCAGGAGCTGGGGCGGGTGCTCGCGCCCGAGCCGTTCCTGGCCTCGGTGGTCCACGCCGGCGGGCTGGTCGCAGCCGTCGGCACGCCCGACCAGCGCAGCGACCTGCTGGGTCGGCTCGCTGCCGGTGAGATCGTGCTGGCCGTCGCGCAGGGCGCAACCGCCGAGCTGGCCGATGACGCGTGGACGCTGAGCGGGGTCGCCGACCCGGTGGTCCACGGTGCCCGCGCCGACCACCTCGTGGTGGCAGCGACACTGCCCCGGGGCGGCACCGGGCTCTTCGTCGTCGCCGGCGACGCCGCGACGCGGGTCGACTACCCGACCTTCGACGGCGGCCGGGCCGCCCGCATCGAGCTCGACTGCACCAGCGCCGTGGCGCTGGGCGAGCCGGGTCTCGACCAGACGGCCGCCATCGACGCAGTCCGCGACCTCACCCGCATCATCGCCGCCAACCAGGCCCTCGGCGTCATGCAGTCGCAGGTGGCGGCGACGACCGGCTATCTGAAGAGCCGCAAGCAGTTCGGGGTCACCCTCAACACCTTCCAGGCGCTCACGTTCCGCGCCGCCGACATGTATGTCTCGCTCGAGCTCACCCACAGCCTGGTCGACTGGGCGACGATGGTCGCGGCGGCCGGGGATGCTGCAGCGACCACCCAGGCAGCCGATCGCGTCGGCCTCCAGGTGGGTCGCGCCGGCCAGCACGTCGGGCAGGAAGCCATCCAGCTGCACGGTGGCATCGCGATGACCGCCGAATACGCGGTGGGCGTCGGCACGGCCCACCTCGCCGCGCTCGGCCAGTGGCTCGGTGGCACCCACCACCACCTCACCAGGCTCGGAGGCCGTGTCCGCGACCACGGTGAGGTCGAGGCGCTCACCTGATGCCACCCGTCCTGCAGCTCCGCGACGTCAGCCTCAGCCGCGACGGTCGCGCCGTCCTCGACCGTGTCACCCTGGACGTCGGGGAGCGCCAGGTCCACGGGGTCGTCGGACCCAACGGAGCCGGGAAGACCACGCTCCTCGACGTCGCGTGCGGCCTCGTCCGTCCCGACCACGGCGACGTCGTGCGCCGAGGTGAACCCCTGCCCCTGATGCGACACCGCGACCTCCCGCGAGCCGAGATCGCGCGCACCCTCCAGACCCTCGAGCTCGACGAGCGCCGGACCGTGCTCGACAACGTCGTCCTCGGGGCGGACCACCAGCCGCGGCCGGGCGTGCTCGGAGCCCTGGTCGGTCGTCCGCGCAGCAGCGAGGACCCGGCGTTGCGCGAACGCGCTCGCGTGGTGCTCGACGAGCTCCGGATCGGCATGCACGCCCGCGAGCTGCCGGCGAGCCTGCCGCTGGCGGTCCGCAAGCGGGTCGACCTGGCGCGCGCGCTCGTCACCAACCCCAGCCTGCTGGTCCTCGACGAACCGGCCGCCGGCCTCTCCGGCCCTGAACGCGACGAGCTCATCAAGCTGCTGCGGTCGCTGGCCCGGCGGATGTCGGTGGTGCTGGTCGAGCACCATCTCGACGTGGTGAGCCGCGTGTGCGACGAGGTGACGGTCCTCGACGACGGTCGAGTGGTCGCACACGGCCCGTTCGACGTGGTTCGTGACGATCCCGCGGCCGCGGCGGCCTACTTCGGCCAGGCCGCGGGCTGACGACCCCGGACGCCCTCAGCCGCGTGCTGTGAGGGCGAGCCACAACAGCATGCGGTCACGGGGATCAGCCAGGTCACGGCCGGTGAGGCGCTCGATCTGCTTCATCCGATAGATCACTGTGTTGCGGTGGCAGTAGAGCTCGGCGGCGGCGTGGGTCGGTGAACGGTCATGGGCCAGCAGCGCGCGCAGGGTCGAGAGCAACGTCTCGGCCTGTGGGTGGTCGAGCAGCTCGCCGAACGCCTCGGCGACGAGCAACGGCGTCACGTTCGGGTCGCCGGCGAGCAGCACCTCGGGCAGCCGGTCCGTCACCCCGACGGCTCCGGCGTCGCCGTACGGCAGCGTCTCGGCGGCCCTGAGCGCGAGCTGGAACGCCGTGCCGAACCCGGCCATGCCACTCGGGCTCTCCGCGACAGCCACGCGCCCCACGGCCGCCGGCGCCAGCATCGCGACCAGCGCCGCCTCACCCGGCAGGGAGCCGGACACCAGGCCGTAGGACACCCCTGAGCGGACGTGCCAGTGGGAGACCAGGTGCTGGCGGTCGAGTCGGTCCTCGACGGGCCCGAGCACGTCCGACCCGGCGGCGTTCACGAGCACCACGACGCAGCACACGCCGTCGCCGACCCCCACCCCGAGCTCCGTCCTGGCCTGGTCGGCAAAGGTCGGGTCACCGCCGCGGCCGTCGACCAGCCCGTCCAGCACCGTCTGGAGCCGCTGCTGGTCGCGGCGCTGCACCCGCGCCCGTTCGCGGTGATAGGCCTCGATCAGCACGGCGTTCTGGACGTCGAGGTTGGCCCAGACGCCGCGCGCGGCGCCCAGCAGGTCGGCATCGGGCACGTCACCGTGGGTCGTGGCGGTCTCGATCAGCGCCTCCCACAGCACCCGCGCGCCCATCATGTAGGCGTTGAGGACCAGCTCGAGGGGCATACCCTGCCGCGCCCGGCGTCGTCCTGTCTCTCGCCACAGCTCCACGGCGGTCGCGGTGTCCGCGCCGACGCCCGAGAGGTTCTGCAGGCCACGGCGGATGTGCTCACGGCAGCTGTGCCTGATGTCCTCGGGCAGGTGCGGGCTGAGCGTCCGGTAGGCGTCGAGGTCCTTGGCGAGCAACCGCGAGGAGATGACGTCCGCGATCTCGTCGGCCCTCGGCAGCACCAGTCGCCACGCCTGGGCGAGCGGGTCGACGGCGGTGCCGGGCGCTGAGCCCTGACCCGGCGCCTGCGCGCTCGCGGTCGGCCGTCTCGAGAGCTGCGTCATCTGCCCACCGTGTCACCCCAGCACATGCGGCGCCACCATGGCGACTGAATTCGGCGCAAGATTTGTGCCGCCCGCCCAATGTGCTGAGCGACCAAGATCGCAACAGTGGTCGCCATCACACTTCGGGACCGGAAGGCCACCGCCTCGTGAGCGAACTTCGACTCAGCAACATCACCGTCACCTTCGGCGGTCTGACCGCGCTCCAGGACGTCAGTCTCAGCGTCGGCCCGCAGCAGGTGCACGGAGTCATCGGCCCCAACGGCGCCGGCAAGACGACCCTGTTCAACGTGGCTTGTGGCTTCATCCACCCCGACAGCGGCGAAGTGGTCCGCAACGGTCAGCGCATCGAGCGTCTCCACCCCCGCGACCTGCCGGGCCTCGGGATTGCCCGCACGCTCCAGGGCCTCGGGCTCTTCGACCGCATGTCCGTCCTGGACAACGTCATGGTCGGAGCAGACCACCACGCCCGCTCGGGGTTCCTCGGCTCCTTGCTCGCGCTCCCCCGCGCCGGCAGGGACGAGCGCGCGCTGCGTGAGCGCGCCCGGCGAGTCCTCGACGAGCTCGGGGTCGCGGCATACGCCGAGCGCTACCCACCCAGCCTCCCCTACCCGATCCGCAAGCGGGTCGCACTCGCCCGGGCCCTCGTCGCCGAGCCCGACCTGTTGCTGCTCGACGAGCCCGCCAGCGGTCTGTCCGCCGGCGAGATGGACGAGCTCGGCGATCTCATCCGGTCCCTGGCGGAGACGACCTCGGTGCTCCTGGTGGAGCACCACATGGACCTGGTGATGCGCGTGTGCGACGAGATCACCGTCCTCGACTTCGGTCGCGCCATCGCCCACGGCACCCCGGACGAGGTCCGAGAGGACCCCGCCGTGCTGGCGGCCTACCTCGGAGAGGAGGTGCAGTGATGCTGAAGCTGACGAGCCTCTCGGCCGGCTACGGCCCGATCAGGGCCCTGGACGATGTGACCTTCACCGCCGAGAAGGGCGAGATCACCGCGGTGCTGGGTGCGAACGGAGCCGGCAAGACGACGCTGCTGCGCACCGTTTCCGGACTCCACCGAGCCGACTCCGGCTCCGTGCACCTCGACGGCACACCGCTCGACAAGGTGCCGGCCGAGCGGATGCCGAAGCTGGGGATGGCCCACGTGCCCGAGGGCCGGGGCGTGATCACCGAGCTCACGGTCGACGAGAACCTCCGCCTCGGGGGCCTCGGTCGTGGCGGCAGGGTCAAGGACGGTGACCTCCAGCGGGTCTACGACCTGTTCCCGGTCCTGGGTGATCGCCAGGCAGCGCTCGCCACCACCCTCTCCGGCGGCGAGCGGCAGATGCTGGTCATCGGTCGTGCGCTGATGGCGCGGCCGACGATGCTGCTGCTCGACGAGCCCTCCCTCGGGCTGGCCCCCCGGATCGTGGCGCAGATCTTCGGCCTGATCCGCGACCTCGTGCGCGACGAGGGACTCAGCGTGCTGCTGGTCGAGCAGAACGCGCGAAGCGCGCTCTCCGTCGCCGATCACGGGGTCGTCCTCAACCTCGGCCGGGTCGTCGCCGACGCCCCCGCCGCCGAGCTCGCCGGTGACGACAAGCTCCGGCACGCCTACCTCGGATTCTAGGAAAGGCAGCCCCTGTGCAGCAGTTCTTCAACACCGCCCTCACCGGCCTCACGCTCGGGATGGTCTATGCCGCCTTCGCGCTCGCGCTGGTGCTCATCTGGCGGTCGACGCGGGTCGTCAACTTCGCCCAGGCACCGATGGCGATGGTCACGACGTTCATCGCCCTGGTCATCATCGATGCGGGCTACAGCTATTGGCTCGGGTTCGTCGCCGCGCTCCTGGCCGGGCTCGCGCTCGGGGCCGTGCTGGAGCGACTGATCATCCGTCCCGTCGAGGGCAAGTCCGAGATCAACGCGGTCATCTTGACCCTCGGCCTGTTCATCGTCCTGCACGCCCTGGCTGCGGTGTTCTTCGGCAACCGCTACCGCTCGTTCCCGGCCCCCTTCGGGCTGAAGGGCATCGAGGTCGGTGGCACGACCATCGCCCTCAACGGCTTCGGCATCTTCACGATCGTCTCCGTCCTGGTCGTGATGGGCCTGCTGGTCGCGCTCTTCCGCTTCACCGACATCGGGCTCAAGATGCGGGCGGCCGCCTTCAACCAGGAGGTGGCCCGGCTCCTCGGCGTCCGGGTTGGGCACATGCTGACCCTGGGCTGGGCGCTCGCCGCGCTCGTCGGCTCGCTCGCCGGGATACTGATCGCCGGCGGCAGCCTCGTCCACCCGTCCTACATGGACTCCGTCGTCGTCTTCGGCTTCGTCGCCGCCGTGCTGGGCGGGCTGGACAGTCCGCTCGGGGCGGTACTGGGCGGGCTGATCCTCGGAGTCTCCCTGAGCTTCGTCAGCGGATACGTCGGATCGCAGCTCGTGCCCCTGGCGGCTCTCGTGATCCTGATGCTCGTGCTCACGCTCCGCCCTGGCGGCCTGTTCGCCCAGGCCCCGGAGCGGAGGGTCTGATGCGGGCGCGGATGGCTGCGGCCTGGGGCTCCACGCTGGGCCGCCACCTGCTGCTCGCCCTCGCCGGCCTGCTCGTGGTGATCGTCGTGGTCGAGAGCGTCTCGGACTATCGCAACACCCAGCTGGCCGCGATGGCCTACCTCGGGATCGCCGCCGGTGGACTGACGGTCCTGACCGGGCTCAACGGCCAGCTCTCCCTCGGTCATGGGGCGCTGATGGCGATCGGTGCCTACACCGCGGCCCTGATGCTGTCCGATCGCGACTCCTCGATGCCGCTGTCGGTGGTCATCGTGACCGCCGTCCTCGCCACCTTGGCCGTCGGCACCGCGGTGGGGTTGGCGGCCGCCAGGCTCCACGGCCCCTATCTCGCCGGTGCCACGCTGGCCCTGGCCGTGGCTGTCCCGGGCATCGCTCTCTACTTCAAGGAGACCCTGGGCGGCGAGCAGGGACTCCGGGTCGTGATGCCCGAGATCCCGGGCTGGGTGCTGGAGCTCGCCTTCTTCGTCACCGGCCAGGACCTCAGTCGCTCACGCTTCACGTCGTACGTCGGCTGGTTGACGTTGATCGTGGTGTTCCTGCTGCTCGCCAACCTGAGCGCCGGTCGCGTCGGCCGCCGGTGGCGAGCGGTCCGCGACGACGAGGTCGCCGCCGAGCTGGCCGGCATCAACCTCGGCAGGGCCCGCGTCTCGGCGTTCATGGTGAGCGCGGCCGCTGCCGGGGCCGCCGGCGCCATCTTGGCCTTCACGGTCAAGCTTGCCGCTCCGAGCGCATTCACGCTGACACTCAGCCTGACGCTGCTCGCCGCGATCGTCCTGGGCGGGCTCGGCACCTTGTCGGGTGCACTGATCGGGGCGACACTGCTGACCTTCCTGCCCAGCGTGGTCACCGACCTGGGACGCACCGCCGGCCTCTCCGACATCCAGGCCGCCGAGCTTGCTCCACTCGTCTACGGCGTGGTGATGGTGGCGGTCATCCTGCTCGCCCCCATGGGCATCGTCGGCTCCTTCCGCCAAGCACGGGCACGCCGACGTATGAAGAAACTCAGCACCTCAGCGAAGGGAACAGCAGCATGAGAAGACACACCAGGGTCGTAGGACCCCTTGCGGTCGCACTCGCGGCCACCCTCGTCCTCGGCGCCTGTGGTGCCGGACGAGACAGCTCAGAGGGGGCCAACGGCGGTGCCACCGATGCCGGCGTCACCTCGGAGCGAGTCACGATCGGCGGGACCTTCCCGCTGACCGGCGTGGCCGCGCCCGGCTATTCCGAGATCCCGACAGGAATGCAGGCGTACTTCCAATACGTCAACGCGCAGGGTGGCGTGCACGGGCGCAAGATCGACTTCCTGGTCAAGGACGACGGCTACAACCCGAGCAACACCAGCACCGTGACCAACGAGCTCGTGCTCCAGGACGAGGTCTTCGCGACGGTTGGGTCGCTCGGCACCCCGACCCAGGCGGCGGTGACCGACTTCCTCAAGGACGAGGGAGTGCCGCAGCTGATGGTGTCCACCGGCTCGCTCCAGTGGGGCGACAACGTCGAGGAACTGCCGAGGACCTTCGGCTGGCAGCCCGACTATGAGTCCGAGGGCAAGATCATCGGTCAGTGGGTGGCGGAGAACATGCCCGACGCCAAGGTGGGCCTCTTCCTCCAGGACGACGACCTCGGCGAGGACGCCGAGAAGGGTGTCCGCCAGTTCCTGGACGAGCAGATCGTGGCCGTCGAGCGCTACACGTCGGGCAACACCGAGGTCGCGCCCCAGGTCAACGGGCTGCAGGCCAAGAAGGCCGACCTGGTGCTCTCGTTCAACACGCCGTCCTACACCGCGCTCACCCAGCTCGCAGCGCTCAAGACCGGCTACAAGCCCAAGTGGTTCTACGCCAGCATCGGTTCGGACCCGGAGCTCGTGGGGACGCTGCTGGGTCGGTTCTCCGAGGGCGCGGTGGAGGGCAGCGCCGCCCTGGACGGCGTGATGACGACTGAATACATCCCGGGCATCGACAGCGCCGACGACCCGTGGGTCCAGCTGTGGCAGAAGGTGTGGGACAAGCACGGCCAAGGCGTGGGCGGCGGCGAGCTCACCAACTACCGCATCTATGGCATGTCGTTGGCCTACGCGTTCGCGCAGGCGCTCGACGCGGCCGGTGAGGAGCTCACCCGCGAGGGCATCGTCGAGGCGATCGAGGAGAATGGCGCCGATTGGGAGGGCCCCCAGCTCGCTCCGCTCCGCTACAGCGCCGAGAGCCACATGGGCATCGCGGGCATGCGGATCGTCGAGCTCCAGGCCGGCCAGGGTGAACCGCTGACCGACGTGCTGGTGACCGACATCGGCGACGCCGAGATCACCCCGGACGACTCCGGCCAGGCCGACGACGCTCCCCCGGAGAACGGCGTCCCGACCAGCTGAACCTCACCGGGCGCGACTCACGCGCCCCTCGTCCCAGACGGGGCCGTCTGATTCATAGACGGCCCCGTCCTGGCCGTAGACCAGGAAGCGGTCGAAGCTGCGGGCGAACCAGCGGTCGTGGGTCACGGCAAGGACGGTGCCCTCGAAGGCCGCAAGACCGGCCTCCAGCGCCTCGGCGCTCTGCACGTCGAGGTTGTCGGTCGGCTCGTCGAGCAGCAGCAGGGTGGCTCCCGACAGCTCGAGCAGCAGGATCTGCAGGCGCGCCTGCTGCCCGCCACTGAGGGACTCGAACTTCTGCTCGCCGGAGGCGCTGAGCTCATAGCGGTCCAGCACCCGGCTGGCCTGTTCGCGTCCCATCCCCTGCCGGTGCTCGTCCCCGCGGTGCAGGATCTCCAGGAGGGTGCGGCCGACCAGCTCGGGGTGCTCATGGGTCTGCACGAACCACCCCGGGCGCACCCGCGCGCCGAGCTTGGCGCTGCCGGTGTGCGGCACCGGCCGTGGCGGCTCCCCGACCGGCCGGTGCTCCACGTCGGGGTCGCTCCCGCCGGCGGCCAGCAGCCGGAGGAAGTGCGACTTGCCCGAGCCGTTGCTGCCGAGGACGGCGACGCGCTCGCCGTACCAGACCTCGAGGTCGAAGGGACGCATCAACCCGGTCAGCTCGAGGTCGGTGCAGACGACGGCGCGCTTTCCGGTCCGGCCGCCCTTGAGTCGCATCGTCACCTGCTGCTCGCGCGGCTGCTCGGTCGGCGGACCGACCTCCTCGAACTTGCGCAGGCGCGTCTGGGCGGCGCGGTACTGAGACGACATGCCGTCGTTGTACTCCGCCTTGATCTTGAGCCGCAGCACGAGGGCCTTGAGCTTGGCGTGCTCCTCGTCCCAACGCCGCCGCTGCTCCTCGAACCGCAGGAAACGGTCCTCCCGCGCCTGGTGATAGCTCGCGAAGCCGCCGGGGTGCGTCCACACGAGGTTGCCCGCATGTCCCAGCTCCACCGTGACGATGCGGGTCGCGGTGTTGTCGAGCAGCTCGCGGTCGTGACTGATGAACAAGATGGTCTTGGTCGACTCGCGGATGCGCTGCTCGAGCCAGATCTTGCCGGGCACGTCGAGGTAGTTGTCGGGCTCGTCGAGCAGCAGCACCTCGTCGGGACCGCGGAGAAGGTATTCCAGGACCAGCCGCTTCTGCTCGCCCCCGAGAGGGTGCTCAACAACCTGTGCCGGGCGCGATCGAAGGGCAGCCCCATCGCGGTGGTGGTGCAGACGTCCCACGTGACCTCGATGTCGTAGCCGCCGGCATCGGCATAGTCGGAGAGCGCTGTCGCGTAGGCCATCTGGGTGGGCTCGTCGTCGACGTCCATGAGGGACAGCTCGCACGCTTGTACGGCGGCGTCCGCCGCCCGCACCGCGGCGGGCGCCACGCTCATGAGCAGGTCGGCGACCGTCTCGTCGCCACCCCCGTGTCCGACGAACTGCCGCATCACACCCAGGCCGCCGCTGCGGGTGACGGCACCGGCGTGGGGGTCGAGGTCACCGCTGACGATCCGGAGCAGGGTCGTCTTGCCGGCGCCGTTGGCACCCACCAGCGCGACCTTGGCTCCGTCACCGACCCGGAACGACACGTCGTCCAGGAGGACCCGCCCGTCAGGCAGCTCGTAGCGCACTCCGGCAACGTCGACATGTCCCACAGCAGGTCATTGTCCCCACCGCGGCGCCTTCCGGCGAATGCTTTGCGGTGGGCGGCTGCGGTTGAACGGCGGGCTAGCGTGGGGAGATGGCACCAGCCCGCCGCACTGCATCCCTCCTCGGGATGCTGCTCACCGTCGTCACCGTGGCGGGCTGCTCCTCCGATCCTGCGCCTGCTGGTGCGCCGAAGCCCGTGGAGTCGTCGACCCCGACGTCCACCCCGGCGTCCACTCCGGCGCAGCCCACACCGACCGTGTCGGCGACCGCCGAGCCACCACCGGCTCCCGAGCCGCGCACCTCCTACCTGTCCGTCCCGGCCCTGGGTCTCGAGGATTTCCCCGTACGGCGCTATCCCGGCTCCCCCGACGACGCACCCGGGACGGCCATCCAGAACCGCGGTGACATGGCGTCGCCTCGCGGCGCCCGAGGCGGGGTCGGGCCGGGAGAGGTCGGCAACCACATCGTCACCGGTCACCGCCTGACCTCGACGCAGCCGTTCCGCCATCTGCCCTCGCTCGCGGCCGGCAGCAGGGTGCTGGTCCGGGTCAGGGACGTCGTGCACGTCTATGAGGTGCGTCGGACGAGGTGGACGTCCTTCCGATCGACCTCGTCCCTGGCCGCGCAGCGAGCTCCCGTCCCGGGACGACCCGGCGTCAAGGCCACCCGAGCGATGATCACGCTCTCCACCTGCGCCACGATCGAGGACCACGCCGCGGGCAACTACTGGGCCGACGAGTTCGACAACCCGGAGCACCGCATCGACAAGATCGGGGTGCTGGTCGCGACGCGTCGCGCATAGACCTCGGCACCGTGGCGGCCGTGGTGGGAGATTGACCCGCCTGCGACGATGACGGCAACGCTCGCGCACTTCCGCCCTCTTCGAACGGAGCCCCCATGCCCTTGATCTATCCCGTCTCCGAGGAGACGCCCGACGATGCAGACACCACGTTCGACGACTTCGCCGACGACTGGTCGCAGACGTGGGTCGTCGAGATCGACACCGACCACGAGAGCGAGGAGGAGGGTGACTACGTCCGTCTGGGCCCCCTGGCCGCTCGAGAAGCCTGGGACCTGGCGCACGAGATCGAGGAGAAGCGCCAGACCTGGCTGGTCAGCATCCTACCGATCTTCCCGGTCGACATGAGCGCCGACGACGTGATCGAGCAGATCGAGAGCGACGAGGACTGACCTGGGTCAGCCGCGCCGGGTCTCGAGCACGCGAAACCCCTTCACGCTTGCGAGTCGCAAGGTCGGCCAGCCCTGCTCGGTGAGCCACCGCTGGAGTGAGTCGGCGCCGAGGTTCTTGCCCACCACCATGATCGCCCGACCGTCGGGTCGGAGCCTCGGCAGCCAGGTCAGCAGCAGGTCGTGGAGAGCCGGCTTGCCGATCCGGATCGGTGGGTTGGACCAGATCTCGTCGAAGGTGAGGTCGGTCGGGACCTGCTCGGGAAGGGCGGCCACGAACCGGGACGCCAGGCCCAGTGACTGCGCGTTCTCGTTGGCCAGCAGCAGCGCCCGTTCGTTGACGTCGACGCCGGTCACGGTCGCGAGGGGGACAGCGCGGGCGATCGCGAGCCCGATGGCGCCGTACCCGCACCCGAGGTCGAGGAACTGTCCCTGGGCAGGCGGGTCCAGCTCACGGAACAACACCGACGTCGCGTGGTCGAGGTGGCCGCGACTGAAGACGCCCGAGCCGCTGGCGAGCTCGAACGAGTGTCCCCACGCGTCGACCGTGAAGGTCTCGCGAGCGAAGGGGACGGTCGGATCAGCGGTGAAGTAGTGGTCGTCAGTCATCGGGCAGCGTCCTCAGGTTCCGAGCTCTCGTCGCCTGGACGAGGAGCTCCTCCCCGAGCGGATAGCCGACCTGCTCGAGAGTGAGGCCACGCGGCTCCACGACCTTGACGGCCTGCGCGCGCGACCGCCCCGCCATCACCTCCGCCGGCCAACCGACGGGACGGGTGCCGTCCCCGACGGCCAGGACGCAGCCGACCAGCGAGCGCACCATCGTGTGGCAGAAGGCATCGGCGACCACGCGGGCCTCGACGATGCCCTCGCGGTTGCGCGACCAGGAGAACTCCCCGAGGCTACGGATCGTGGTCGCTCCCTCCCGCCGCCGGCAGAACGAGGCGAAGTCCTGGAGCCCGACCAGCGGCAGCGACGCCTGGTTCATGGCCTCGACGTCCAGCGACCTGGGCCACACCAGGACATGGTGGCGGACGAGCGGGTCGACCAGCTCGGCACTGTCCGCGACCCGGTAGGCGTAGCGACGCCAGGATGCTGAGAAACGCGCGTCGAAGCCCGGCTCGGCCTCGGTCAGTGCTCGGACACGCAGGTCGGCCGGCAGCAGCCCGTTGAGCCGACGCATCAGCGCCTGGAGCGGGCCCTCCCTGCGACGACCGGCGAAGGCTTCGATCCGCTCGGGCGAGACGTCCGCATGCACGACCTGACCTCGCGCATGCACACCGGCGTCGGTGCGGCCGGCGCAGACCACACGGACGCTCGGGACTCGTAGCGCGGTGGCGAGCGCGTCCTCCAACGTCCCCTGGACCGTCCGCAGCCCCGGTTGGGTCGCCCAGCCCCGGAAGTCGGTCCCGTCGTAGGCCAGGTCGAGCCGGATGCGCACGATGCGATCCTAGGCGGCGAGATAGCCTGCCCTGCCATGGAGGCTCCCCGCATTCTGTCCTGGACGACGACCCTGGCCCTGGTGGCGGCGCCCGCGCCGCTCATGGTCCTCGCCGCGCCCGCAGGTGCCGCGGTCCAGCCCTGCACTGTCTCCTACGTCTCGGCGACGGGACGCACCATCGCCGCCAGGCCGGCCGACCAGCCCAACCACACGTGGAACCCGGTGGACCTCAACGTGGTCGACCCGCGCCTGGTGACCGACATCGACGTGAGCTTCGACCTCACCCACCCCGACGCCACCAACCTGAGTGCCCACGTGCTCGGGCCCAAGACCGACCCGGCCAAGCTGTGGCCGAGCATCCAGACCATCAACGCCGGTATGGCGAGCGGCACCCTCGACGGCGCATACACCTTCGACGACGAGGCCGGCGCGAAGATCTCGGGAGCCAACCCTGTCCCCGGACGTTTCAGGCCAGCGACCCCCGCCGCCGGCCTGGAGGGCAGCACGGGCACGGGCAAGTGGAGCCTGTGGCTGCTCAACGACAGCACCAGTGGCGGCATCCTGCGCAGCTTCACCGTCACCTTGACCTATGCCACCTGCGACTCCGACGGTGACGGGGTCGAGGAGTCGGCTGACAACTGCCCGACCCTGGCCAACGACCAGGCCGACATCGACGGCGACTCCGTGGGGGATGCGTGCGACGTCAACGACGACGGCGACGCGCTGCCCGACGCGACCGACGGCTGCCCCGCCACGGCCAGCGGCACCGGCAGCGGATGCCCGGCCGCCACGCGTTCGGCCGCCGTCACCCACCTCGCGAAGAAGAAGAGGGTCGTGCTCGCGACCCGCTCCTTGGTCGCGGCCTGCCGCCCCGGCGCCGAGATGACCTTCTGGCGCAAGAGGAGGGGCAAAGACCTTCGGGTCGTGGTCGCGTCGACCAACAGCTCCGGGAAGATCCGTCTGAGGTCGCCCAAGAAGGCAGGGCGCTACTACGCCACCGTTGCGGCCTCCTACGTCCCCGGGGCTGCTGAGTGCGGCAGCGCCCGCTCGAAGACGATCAGGATCAGGCACCGTCGCTGACCCCCGGCAGGCGGACCGGCTGCCACACTTGTCAACCCAACGGTTGACAAGAAGGACCACGCCTCCCTACCTTTGATCAACCAACCAGTTGAAGAAGGTGCCGCGTGACCGACCAGCTCTCCAGGGTGTTCGCTGCCCTTGCCGACCCCACGAGACGGGACATGGTGGCGCGCCTGACCGACGGCGACGCGACCGTCAACGAGCTGGCAGCGCCATACGCCGTGAGCCTGCAGGCCGTCTCCAAGCACCTCAAGGTGCTCGAGGAGGCGGGCCTGGTCAGTCGCAGCCGGGAAGCCCAGCGCCGACCGGTGCACCTGGAAGCCGAGGTGTTCGACCTGATGACCACGTGGATCGAGCGCTACCGCCAGCAGGCCGAGGGGCGGTTCGCCCGCCTCGACGCCGTGCTCGCGGAGCTGGCCGATACCGACACTCGCACCGACATCGACATCGACACCGACACCGTTCACGAAGGGACCGCATCATGACCACGACCCACGACCCCGCCACCCGCTTCGAGCACGCAGCGATCGAGGCCGACAAGACGATCCCCGCCATCCACATCTGGCGCGACTTCGCCGCCACGCCCGCGCAGCTGTTGCGGGCCCACATCGACCCCGAGGTGTTCGCCCGCTGGATCGGGCCCACCGACCTCGGCGCACGGATCGAGGAGTGGGACGCCCGCGACGGCGGGAGCTGGCGCTACACCGCGACCGGTCGAGAGGGCTTCGAGACGAGGTTCCGCGGCTGCTTCCACACCGTGCGCGAGGACCGGATCGTCCAGACCTTCACCTGGGAGGGGATGCCCGACGACGTCGCGCTGGAGACGCTCACGTTCGAGGACCTCGGCGACGGACGCACCCGCCTCCACGCCCTGTCGCTGTGCGACTCGTTCGAGGGACGAGACGCCTGGCTCTCGAGTGGCATGGAGGTCGGCATCGACGACGGCTACGCCGCCATCGACCGGATGCTGGCCGAGGGAGACCTGTGAGCGACTCGTCGCTGGAAGTGGCCGAACGACACCGGCGGTTCGCCGACTGCTTCGCCACCGTCGCGAGGAATGTCGAGGACTGGGCGGCACCCGCGCCGGTGGCGGGCTGGACGGCTCGCGACGTCGTCGACCACCTCACCGGCTGGTTCCTTCACTTCCTGGCCTCGGGCGGAGTCGACCTGGCACCAGCCCCGGCGGACTCCCACGATCCGGTCGCGACGTGGCTCCACCACGCCGCCGCCGTCCAGCAGCTGCTCGAGACACGGGGTGAGGAAGAGTTCACCCACCCGCACGCCGGCACCCACCGGTTGGCCGACGCGGTCGATCGCTTCTACTCCGCTGACGTCTTCATGCACACCTGGGACCTCGCGCGGGCGGGCGGTGTCCACGTGGAGCTGGACGAGGACTACGCCAGGCAGCTGCTCGAGGGCATGCGTCCGATCGAGGAGATGCTGCGGTCCTCAGGGCAGTACGGCGCCGCCGTACCCGTGCCCGACGACGCGCCCGTGGTCGACCAGCTGATGGGCTTCGTCGGTCGTGACCCGGAGTTCAGCCCAGCTCGCTAGAGAAGGGCGGGTCGGCGCCGGGCCGCGAGACGGTGACACCGGCAGCCCGCGTCGCGAAGCCGAGGACGTCCTCCACCACCCCGGGCGTGAGCCCGATCAGCCGCTCGGCCGCACCGGGACCGACCACCCCGAGGCGCCAGAGCGCGTCGACGGCTGCGGCCCCCAGGGTGTCGCCCGCCCCGATGGTGTCCACGACCTCGACGGCCACGGGTGGCACCTCGACGCGGACGTCGCGGGCGAACCAGGCGGCGCCGCGCGGACCGCGTGTCACCAGCACAGCACAGGCGCCCAGGTCGAGCAGTCGAACCGCTGCCGTCGCATCATCGACTCCCGGCCACAGGGCGGCCAGATCCTCGTCGCTGGCCTTGACCAGGTGGCTCCCGGCGACGAGGGCCTCGACCTGCGCAACCACACCGGCACCCGTCCCGGTGACCTTCTCCCGCACGTTGACGTCGTAGTAGACCAGTGCGCGATCACGCCATCGCTCGACCAACGAGCGCACCACGGCAGCACCGGGTTCGACCAGCGCCGCGAAGGAGCCGAACGCCAGGACCACCGGGCGCACGTCTGCAGGCAGCATCGGCTCCGGCAGCCGCGTGCCGATCGTCAGGTCGTAGTCGGCTGCCCCGTCGGGGCCGATCGTCGCCACGGCCCGGGACGTCTCCTCGAACACGCACGGCTGCGCAGCCAGACGGACGCCGTTGGCGGCCAGGTGGGACTCGAGCAGCGCCCCGTGGTCGTCATCGCCCCACCCGGTGAGCAGCCACGCCTCGCGTCCCAGCCGCGCCAGGGCGACGGCAGCGTTGGCCGCACTCCCGCCCGGCACGGTGCGGTCGCCCTCGGGCCCACGCACCACGTCGGCCACGGTCTCGCCGGCCACCAGGGCCACCTCTTCCATGACTGTGTGGTCTACCACGCTCCGGCAAATGCGTCAGGCCCGCCATCCCCGAGGGGGACGACGGGCCTGGCGTACGACAGGTGCTAGCTCACTCGCCTGCGCGGGTGAAGCCTGCCGCCTCGGCGGACTCGACGGAGTCGAACCACACCTCGGCGGTCGTCTGTGCGAACCACTGGCCGTCGGGCTCGTGGAACTTCATCGAGTCCTCGTTGCCCTTGATCGGGAAGCCCTCGGGGGCCTCGTCGACGTTCTCCATCGGCACGTGGGAGCCGTCGTACTTGCCTGCGAAGCCGCCGGTGGTCTCCTCGAAGACCTCGGGGTCGACGTTCTCGACCTCGGCGAACGGCGCCACGCCGGCCTCCTCGGCCTTCGCCTCGACCGGGTCGACGTCGACGACGTCGGCAGCTTCCCCGGTCGCCTGGGCCTCGGCGGTCTCGACGTCAGCGGGCTGGGTCTCGACGACGTCGCCCTCGGCCTCGACCTCGGCCGGAGCCGCCGTGGAGGGAGCGGTCGCAGCAGCCGTCTTCTTCGAGGAGGCAGCCTTGGGGCTGTAGGCCTCGGTCACCAGCTCGATGACTGCCATCGGGGCGTTGTCGCCCTTGCGGGGCCCGATCTTGGTGATCCGGGTGTAGCCACCCGGACGGTCGGCGAAGGTCGGCGCGATCTCGGTGAAGAGAACGTGGACGACGCCCTTGTCGCGGATGGTCTTGAGGACCTCGCGACGGTTGTGCAGGTCACCGCGCTTGGCCTTGGTGATCAGCTTCTCGGCGTGCGGACGCAGCATCCGTGCCTTGGTCTCGGTCGTGGTGATCCGGCCGTGCTCGAACAGCGAGGTGGCCAGGTTGGCCAGGATGAGGCGCTGGTGGGCAGCACTGCCGCCGAGGCGCTTTCCCTTGGTGGGCTTAGGCATGTGAGTTCTCGATTCTCTCCGGCCGTGTCAGGTACCGGGGTAGACGCCGCTCGGCGTGAGCGGCGGTTTGGGTTAGTACTGCTCGTCCTCGACGAAGGCGTCGTCGTCGTCGTCGCCGTATGCCGCGAGCGCGGCGTGCGGGTCGAAGCCGGGCGCGCTGTCCTTGAGGGACAGGCCCATCTCGACCAGCTTGGCCTTGACCTCGTCGATCGACTTGGCACCGAAGTTGCGGATGTCGAGCAGGTCCTGCTCCGAGCGGCTGATGAGCTCACCCACGGTGTGGATGCCCTCGCGCTTGAGGCAGTTGTAGGACCGGACCGTCAGCTGCAGGTCCTCGACCGGAAGGGCCAGGTCGGCGGCGAGCTGCTCGTCGACGGGCGAGGGGCCGATGTCGACGCCCTCGGCCTCGACGTTGAGCTCACGCGCAAGGCCGAACAGCTCGACGAGCGTCTTGCCGGCCGAGGCGATCGCGTCCCGGGGACGGATCGAGGCCTTCGTCTCGATGTCGATGACGAGCTTGTCGAAGTCGGTGCGCTGCTCGACACGGGTTGCCTCGACCTTGTAGGTCACCTTCAGCACGGGGCTGTAGATCGAGTCGACCGGGATCCGGCCGATCTCGTTGTCGGCACCCTTGTTCTGGACGGCCGAGACGTAGCCGCGGCCACGCTCGACGACCAGCTCGAGCTCGATCTTGCCCTTGTCGGACAGGGTCGCGATCTTGAGGTCGGGGTTGTGCACCTCGACACCGGCCGGGGGCGCGATGTCAGCGGCGGTGACGGCACCCGCGCCGGACTTGCGCAGGTACATCGTGACGGGCTCGTCGTGCTCGGAGGAGACGACCAGGCCCTTCAGGTTGAGGATGATCTCGGTGACGTCCTCGGTGACGCCCTCGATGGTCGAGAACTCGTGGAGGACGGTGTCCACCTTGATGCTCGTGACGGAGGCACCGGGGATGGAGGACAGGAGGGTACGGCGCAGGGAGTTGCCGAGCGTGTAGCCGAAGCCGGGCTCCAGCGGCTCGATGACGAACCGCGAACGGAACTCGTCGACGGACTCTTCGGAGAGGGTCGGGCGCTGAGCGATAAGCACTAGTTCTTTCCTTCCCGGGTCCAACCACCATTTGATGGACCCGAACTCACGTGAGGAGGAGGCGTCGGTGGCCGCTCGGGCCGAGCGGCCACCGACAAGGGATTACTTCTTCGAGTAGTACTCGACGATCAGCTGTTCGGTGACCTGCGTGTCGATCTGCGCACGAACCGGGACCTGGTGCACGAGGATGCGCATCCGGGTGGGGATGGCCTGGAGCCAAGCCGGGACGTGCCGCTCGCCGTGGGTCTCGCGAGCCACGATGAAAGGCGTCATCTCCAGGGACTTCTCGCGCACGTCGATGATGTCGTGGGCCGAGACCTGGAAGCTGGGGATGTCGACCTTGTGCCCGTTGACCTTGAAGTGGCCATGGACGACGAGCTGACGCGCAGCCCGACGGGTGCGGGCGAAGCCGGCGCGGTAGACGACGTTGTCGAGGCGGCACTCGAGGAGCTGCAGCAGGTTCTCGCCGGTCTTGCCCTGGCGACGGTTGGCTTCCTTGTAGTAGCGCAGGAACTGCTTCTCCATGACGCCGTAGGTGAAACGGGCCTTCTGCTTCTCACGGAGCTGGAGGAGGTACTCGCTCTCCTTGATGCGCCCGCGGCCGTGCTGGCCGGGGGGTAGGGACGCTTCTCGAACGCGGAGTCGCCGCCGACGATGTCGACACCGAGACGGCGCGACTTGCGGGTCATGGGTCCGGTGTAACGGGCCATGTCAGTCTCTCTTTCTCAGTCTCGGGTGGTCAGACGCGCCGGCGCTTGGGCGGGCGGCAACCGTTGTGGGGGGTGGGCGTGACGTCCTGGATGGTGCCGACCTCGAGGCCGATCGCACCCAGCGAACGAATGGCGGTCTCACGACCCGAGCCCGGACCCTTGACGAAGACGTCGATCTTCTTCATGCCGTGGTCCATGGCACGACGACCAGCGGCCTCGGCAGCCATCTGGGCCGCGAACGGGGTGGACTTGCGCGAGCCCTTGAAGCCGACGGTGCCGGCAGAGGCCCACGAGATCACGGCGCCGGTGGGGTCGGTGATGGTGACGATGGTGTTGTTGAACGTGCTCTTGATGTGGGCTTCGCCCTGAGCAATGTTCTTCTTCTCCTTGCGACGCACCTTGGTGGCGCGGCTCTTGGGAGGCATAGATATCTCCTACGGTGTCTGGTCTGGAAGCTTCGTGGAAGGGCCTGTGGTCAACGCACGAGGCGTCGGCTCACTTGGCCTTCTTCTTGCCGGCAACAGTGCGCTTGGGACCCTTGCGGGTGCGCGCATTGGTCTTGGTCCGCTGTCCGCGGACCGGCAGGCCCATGCGGTGGCGGCGGCCCTGGTAGCTGCCGATCTCGATCTTGCGACGGATGTCAGCCTGGACCTCGCGACGGAGGTCACCCTCGATCTTGAAGTTGGCTTCGATCGCGTCACGGAGCTTGACCAGCTCTTCGTCGCCCAACGTGTGGACGCGCGCGTTCGGGTCGACCCCGGTTTCGGCGAGGAGCTGCTGGGAGCGGGTACGGCCGATGCCGTAGATGTAGGTGAGTGCGATCTCGATGCGCTTGTCGCGCGGGAGGTCCACACCAACGAGGCGTGCCATGTGGCGTTTCCTTGTCTGTTCATCGCTTTGGTTTCTGGTCGTGTCGCGTCCCGATGAACTCCTCGTCGCGAGCAAGCTCGCGTCGATTCGCTCCGGTCGTCAGCCCCGGCGCCGCCGGGTCAGACATCCTCGCTCAGGCCCCAGCCAAAGCGCCGGGGGCGGATTCGGTCAGCCTCCCTGGGGAGGCCGCCTAGCGATCACGTTGTGGTTGATTCAGTTGTGGTCAGCTGCTGGTGAGCGTCAGCTCACCCTTGCCGCTGCTTGTGGCGAGGGTTCTCGCAGATGACCATGACGCGGCCGTGACGACGAATGACCTTGCACTTGTCGCACATCGGCTTGACGCTCGGGTTGACCTTCATGTCAACGCATCCTTGCTCTCGGCTGGCTACTTGTAGCGGTAGACGATCCGACCTCGGGTCAGGTCGTAGGGGGACAGCTCCACCACCACGCGGTCCTCAGGGAGGATCCGGATGTAGTGCTGACGCATCTTGCCGCTGATGTGGGCGAGAACCTTGTGTCCGTTGGTCAGCTCGACCCGGAACATGGCATTGGGAAGGGCCTCCACGACGGAGCCCTCCAGTTCGATCACGCCTTCTTTCTTCGGCATGTCCTCCGCAATCTTCTCGTTGGTCTTATCTACCGTTCTGGCACCGCTCCACGCTGTGGAGCCGGGTGGCCCGGGAACCTCCGCCGCTGGGACGGTGGACCTCGTGAAGTTGCGCGTGGTGACTCATCCCGCACGCGCAACGGTGACTCTGGGTGAGCCGTGCTGCACGTCCGGGCAGCCGCGAGGCACCACAAAACGCAGACCCACGTTGGGCCGACACGCCAGTTTAGTCGGAGGCCGGAGCAAAAGACCAATCACGACGCCCGGAACGACCTCAGGCTGATCGCGGCCCGCCACCGTTGGCGCCGGCCGACCTGCCGGGACATCTCCGCGCGCTCCGACTCGATCAGTCTCCAGTATGCCGCTGCCTGCTCGGCGGCCGGAATCGCCGGCCCGAAGACCGCGCCGTCCGCGTGCCGAGCCAGGCCCGGGGCGGACTCCGATCCGATGGAGGACGACTGCTCACGACGGGTGGCCGCACCCATCGGGACGTGCTGGCCCAGGTCTCGAGCGTGGTCGACCAGCTCGCGCCAGGCGCCCACGAATCGGGCTGACGTGACGTCCGCGGTGCGCCGTCGGCGCCGGCGCAGGGCCTTGAGACCGAGGATGGCGGCCAGGACGACCAGCACGAGGACCAGCGGCCCGGCGACATACTTGGCCACGAAGAGCAGCCAGGCCGGGACCGAGGCGCCGAGCACCTCGTCCTCGTCCCCTCGTCCTTGGTGGCCTTGCGCTCCTTGAGGTCCGCGTCGCTCTGCTCGCCGGCGTCCGAGGGAGGCGGGATCGGCGCCGGGGGCGGCACGATCGTCCCGCTCATCGGCGTCTTGGACTCCGGGAGCTTCTCCGCCGGCGGCTCCTTCGACATGAACCGGTCGGCCGGCAAGGTGCGCCACGTGCCGTCGGCTGCCTGCAGCTCCACCCACGCCTCTACCTCGGCCCCGGTGACGACGCCGCCCTCCGGCACGACCGCACCCAGCACGACCCGCGCGGGGACACCGACCTCCTGGGCCAGCAGGGCCATCACGGCGGCGTACTGCTCGTCGTTGCCGACCATCTGCTCGTCGTTGATGAACTCGTCGGAGAGCCGCCGCAGGTTGTGCCCGGGGTGATAGACCTGCTCGGCCTTGGTCACCCCGTCGGAATACTTCCCCTCTGACTTGAGGTGGTCGGCGATGGCCAGCACGCGTCCCATCGGCGTGGTGGCCTCCTTCGACCAGTCGTTCGCCGGTTCGGTCAGGAAGCCGGTGCCGGGCGGCAGGGCTGTGACCGCGGCCGCGGCGAGCGTGTCCTGGTCGACCTCGGCAGGCGGTTGGACGGCCTTGAAGGAATAGGTGTCGCCCGCGCGCAGGCCCGACGGCACGACCGCTGTCGACGTGGCGAGGTTGTAGCGGAAGGACTCCGCCTTCCGGTCGGGTTCGCCCAGGCCGAACTCGATTCCTCGCAGGGCCCCGACCGTGGGCAGCCAGACCCCGGAGTGTCCCTCGCCGATCGTCACCTCGGCCTCGACGTCCTCGCCCTCGGCCGGGTTGTCGATCGTCGAGGAGACCCGCTGGAACGAGTCGGCTGCTGCTTCCCCGGGCAGCGCGTCGTTGGAGGCACCCCAGACCATGCCGTCGTAGGTGTCCATCGCCGCGATGCGCACTCGCGTCCCCGCCGGCACGCCCCGCACGGTGAACAAGGTCTTGGTGAACACGTTGGTCGGGTCGTCCCCGGGCCGCAGGTCGACGTACTTGCGAAAACCTGCCAGCGGCGACGGGTAGCGGCCGATGTCGAAGGGTGGCTCGACCCACGCCCGCGCGACCAGTCGTTCGTCGTCGTCGCCGCCGGTGACCAGGGCGCTGGCCGGGAGCGCCAGCGCGGACGCCGTCACCACCAGCGCCGCGCCGAGCGCGACCCTCCCCAGCCGGACGTCCCGCCGTGCACGGAGGCCGAGGCTCGCCGGGCTCGGATGGCGAGCCAGGCGAGGGCTGCAGCCGCGAACAGCGCGCCCTGCACGATCACCGACTGGGGGTGGCGGACGCCCAGCAGGATCACGGCCACCAGGACCAGCGTCAGGACGAGGACGGGCAGGAGAGCCGTCATCCAGGCGCGCCGCAGCCGGACCCGGCTCGACGCCGTCCCCACCAGCCCGACGACCAGGCCGAGCAACCAGGGCAGGACCAGCAGCGGTCCGTCGCCGTCCACCGGAGGCAGCGTGGTCAGCATGTCCTTCCAGCCGAAGACCGCCTGGTCCGCCAGACCACTGAGCGTGGTGGGACCAGGGAGCAGCGCGGCGTCACCCGTCGAGCGCAGGCACAGGGGCCCACCGAGGAGGAAGAAGAGTGCCGTCACGACGACGACCGGGGCGACCAGCGGCCAGCCGAGCACACCAGCGGCGTGAGTCACCCCGATCGCGAGCAGGATCCCGCACACCCCGACGACGAGGAACGCCCAGCCGGTGAAGGAGGTGGCGAAGCCGCTCAGCGCGAGCGTTCCCAGGACGAGCACGAAGAGAAGGTCCAGCATGGGAGCCAGCCGCGGCCGGAGCCCACTGCGGCGGGACCTGGTGATGGTGTCGGCGTGAGTCACTTGACGCTCCACCGGAGCAGGCCGCCGAGGTCGTCCTTGTCGGCGAGGTGCAGGACCGGCAGCCCGCCGGTCTCGGTGACCCGGCTCTGGCCGTTCGCGTCGAACAGGATGGCATAGCGGCGCACTTCCGGGGGGAAGGCCGCACTGCCACGCAGCAGGTCGGAGAACTCGCTGGCGGGGCCGCCCACCAGGAAGAGCAGGCTGCAGTCGGGGGCGACGTGCGTGGCCCGGCGTGCTGCCTTCACGACCCCGACGTCTCCCGTGGTGGCACGACACACCGCGTCCAGGGCGAGATGGCCGTCGTTGCCGGTGGACGCCGTGCTCCCGCAGACGAAGGAGACGTCGAACTCGTCGAGCAGCGCGCGTACGGCGATGGAGGCGGCGACGGACATCGCGGTCTCGAACTCGTCGAGATCGGGCCAGGAGGACTCCATGTCGTCGACGACGATCGCGGCATGGCTGCGACGGGTGTCGAGGTATTGACGGACCAGGAGGCTGGACTCGCCGGTCGAGGCCATGACCTTGGCCGAGGACCGCCAGTGGATGTGGCGCAGGTCGTCGCCGGGCACGTATTCGCGCAACGCGTGGAAGGCAAGGTCGCTCTGCGAGATGGCGTCGGTCGAGACGCCCTCGAGGTCGCGCAGGAGGCCGGCGCCCAACGTGTCGAGAGGGACCATGGGCGGTCGGACCAGGACCTCACGCACGGGCGTCCAGACGACGTCGCGCGAGAAGACCCCCAGCGGATCGCCACGGCGCGTCGTCGCCGGTCCCACCCCGATGACGCCGCGGCGCTCGGTGCGGATGGTGAAGGACTCCTCGTGCCGGCCACCGGGCGGCAGGAAGGCGATCCCGTAGCGGTGGACCGAGGCCCCGACGGGGACCTCCAACGAGGTCGGCAGCAGGCGGCCGCGGGCGATGTTCTTCACGATCACGCCCGCCGCGACGGACTCCCCTGCCGCCACCCGCTCGGGCGCCAGCCGCAGATCCACGTCGACGTTGGTCCGACCGATGAGGAAGGGGGCGGTCAGCGCGAGGAGCAGCAGGCAGGCCGCCGCGATGACCGCGAGCTCGTGCCAGTCCGCCACCACCGCGACGTATGCCGCACCCAGTCCGATGCCGAGGATCAACCATCCCAGGGGACGGACGACGCCCAACAGCTGCTTGACCCGCTCCATGTCGTGGCTCAGGCCACCCGGTCGGTCGGCGGCTCGACGGCGTCGAGCAGACGCCCGATCACCGTCTGCACGCTGACCCCGCTGAACTGCGCCTCGGCGTCGAGGAGCAGGCGGTGGGACAGGATCGGTTCGGCCATCTCCTTGATGTCGTCGGGCACCACGTGGTCGCGTCCATCGGCGGCCGCCCACGTCTTGGCCACCCGGATGAAGGCCAGGCAGCCGCGCGGGGAGAGGCCGAGCTTGACGTGGGGCTGGCGGCGGGACTCCTCAGCCAGCTCGGCGACATATCCCACGACCGCGGGGTCGACGTAGACCTGGTCGGCCAGGCCGCTCATCTGCGAGATGGTGGCCGCCGTGATGACAGGGGTGACCAACGAGGCCCGGTCGCGGACCGCTGCGTTGACGAGGAGCTCGACGGTCGCGGCCCGGTCGGGATAACCCATCGAGGTCTTCATCAAGAAACGGTCCAGCTGGGCCTCGGGCAGGCGATAGGTGCCGGCCTGCTCGATCGGGTTCTGCGTCGCGATGACGAGGAACGGCCTGCCGACCGGGTGTGCGACCCCGTCGACGGTGATCCGTCCTTCCTCCATGACCTCCAGCAGCGCCGACTGGGTCTTCGGTGAGGCGCGGTTGATCTCGTCGGCCAGCACGATCGTGTGGAAGATCGGGCCGGGGTGGAACTCGAACGTGCCCTTGTGCTGGTCGTAGACGGTCACGCCGGTGACGTCGGAGGGCAGCAGGTCAGGGGTGAACTGGATCCGGGCCTGGGAACCCTGCACGGTGTTGGCCAGCGCGCGGGCCAGCATGGTCTTGCCGGTGCCGGGGAAGTCCTCGAGCAGGATGTGCCCCTCCGACAGCAGGCAGGTCAGCGCCAGGCGCACGACGTGGCGCTTGCCGAGGACGGCTTTCTCCATGTTGTCGGTCAGCTGGTCGAAGGTCTTCTTGAACCAGTCGGCTTGCTCGTGCGAGATGGTCATCGTGCTCCTCAAAAGTCAGTTGGTGAGCAAGGCTGCTACCAGTTGAGTGCTGCGGTCACTGAGAAGTAGTTGGGCCCACCCTGACCTGCCTCGCAGGTGACTTCGATGTACCCCGCATCGAAGACCCAATCAGTGATTGTTTCTCCGTTGTCCATGTTGCCCTCGTAGGCCCACATGTTCTGGTTGGCCGTGGACTTGGTCACCTGACAACCGAAGTGCACTCGCGCGCCCGTGACGTTGATGCCCATGAAACCGCAGCGATTGTTGGTACACCCGAGCATGCCCAAGTTGCTGCAATCGTTCGTTGTGTCACTGTCGCCGTCGTTGCAGGCGCGTTGCTTGTAGATCGAGACCGTCGGCGGGGGCGGATTGCCGGTCGTGGCCTGGCCCGATACCTGGGCCTCGCCACGGCCTGTGGGGGCATCGTCGAAGAGTCGAACGCGTATCTCGGTGCGGGTGTTGTAGTCAGACACCGTCACGGCCTTGGTCACCGAGAAACTGCCTCGTGAGTCCAGTGCGATGACTTCCTCGGCCCCGTTGTCCGTGCGCACACCCAGGAGCGCGGCGTCGCCGTTCGAGGTTCCACTGATGGTCCAGGTCACCTGCAACCCGTTGACCTGAGCGGAGACCGGGTTGAGGTGCTCTGTCCGCAAGGGACCGTATGTCTGAATCGACTTGGCGTCTGCCGAGACCGTGCACCCGGTCGGTGCATTCTCGTTGCACATCCGTAGCTGCACCGGGTATTCCATGGCATTGCTGGGGGTGGACACCACCTCGTTGATGGCCACACCCTCCGAGACGTCGGCCTCCCACACGACCTGCCCACCGACCAGGATCGCCGCCCTCGACGTCTTTCCACGTGAATCAGGGGCAGTCGCGGTGACCCGGGCCTGGTTGTCGGAACCGGTCGGAAAGGCTTGCCAGGCTCCCCAGCTTCTCGGCTTCCCGACGGCTTCGAAATTCACAGCACTGCTGGCGGGAGACGAGTTCAGAGCGTTGTGTGCTCGGACAGAGTAGGAGTAGATGCTCCCGTCGTACGTACGCCCGCCGTGAGTGCAGGCTGTGGATTGGATCCTCGAGCACCCGGGCACAGCGGCCGGCGCCTTGCCGGCCACGGAGTAGCTCACGGTGTAGAGCGTCGGAGCCTCGCCCTCCGGAAGGGTCGGCGACCACGTGGCCCGGACATCCGTGACCTGCTCGCCCGCCTGCAGGTCGACGACCTGGAGGCCGGTGGGCGCGAGGGGCGTACCGATGGACTGGAACGGCTCGGACTGCCGCACGGCTGACCACCCCACGCTGTTGCGCGCCTCGACGGAGAAGAAGTACTTCCGGTTGTTGTCCAGGTTGGGCACGACGAAGCTGGTGGTCGAGCCGTCCAGGGACACCGAGTTCCCCAACCAGGTCAGGAGGTATTCCTCGATCTCGGTCGTGCTGTCGGGCTTCTTCCAGCCCACGGTGATGGTGTGGTCCCCGCGGCTGAGCATGCTGATGGAGCGGACCCGGCCGGGTGGGGTGTCGGCGTACGCCGTCTTGGACTGGTCGCTGAACGCGCTCGTGCCCACCTTGTTGACCGCCGCCACCCGGAAGGCGTACTTGGTCGCGTCCTGGAGACCGGGGAAGTCGCAGACGGTGGTCCGGCAGGAGATCGATCGACCCGATCGGACCTCCTTGGCAACATATTTGGTGATGGGCGATCCACCGTCGTCCTTGGGGGCCTCCCACGAGATCCGGATGGTCCCCTTCTCGCGGTTGACGTAGGAGAACGGCTGGGACGGCGCCCCCGGCACACCCGCCACCGCGAACTCGATCCGGCCCTCCGCGGTGCGCGTGCTCGCGGGCGAGGCATCGGCGACGTCACTCATGATGACTCGCAGGACCGTCTGGCCCCGGGCTTCCGGACCGGCGCGCAGGGCGATGCGCGAGCCGCCTGACTTGCTGGCGCTCACCCCTGAGCCGCTGACCGTGATCACCGAGACCACGGTCGGATCCGGATCGGCGATCTCGGACTCGAGGTAGCGGGCGAGGTCGAGATCGCGACTCTGCCCTGCCTCCATGTCGTCCACGCGGATGGGCAGCAGGGTCGGCGGCGGCGCCTTGACGAGACGGAACCGGATCGACGCTGGTGCGCTCGCGCCCGCCGTGACCGCAAGGGCAGCCTCCCCGCCCTCCGTCGCACGCTCATCGGCACTCACACGCAGGACCGCACTGCCATTGCCGTCGACGCTCAGCCCGTCGACGGGCTGGGTCCACTCGCCGCGGTAGTCGAGGGTGGCTGCCTCGGCCGGGTCGAGGGTCCACACGTTGCACAGTGAAGCGATGTCGAGGTCATAGGTCTCACCGGCGGAGATGGTGATGGTGGTCTGCGGGCACTCGAGCACCGGGGTGTCGTCCCCGACCTGCACCGGGATCGAGAGCAACGCCGTGTAGCCGTCCGCCCGATCCTGGGGGTCCTCGTTCCCGGTGGCGTCGGTGGCCGTCGTCACCTGCACCAGCAACGCACCCGGTCCCCTGAAGCCGTCTCGGGCCGAGATCTCGAACGAGCCGTCACCGGTGCGCGTCGGATCGAGGTCCGACGGCGATGCGGAGACTGCATCGCGCCCGACCAGTCGGACCGTGCCCTGCGAGGGAGTCACGATGTAGTCCGACAGCTTGCCCTTGGCCGAGCCACCCTCAGGGATCTCGATCAGGGCGTCGGGCTTGACGTAGGGGATCCCCGTTCCGGTGGGAGGGACGTAGAGGGACGCGGTGGCAACCGCCCCGTCGGCGTCCTCCACCCGGAACGGCACGACGAGGGGGTTGGGGCTGCGGTCGACGCGGAGGCGGTCGCCCTTGACCGTGGGTGAGCCCTCCGTGCCCAGCGCCTTGACCAGCCGCAGGCCCTCAGCAGGACCGTCAGGGTCGTAGGCGCCTTCCAGCACGTCGACCGAGACGCTCTCGCTGTCGTCGGCGCCGCCGAACGCGTCGTGCACGATCGGCGGGTTGTTGAACGACTCGGCGAGATCGACCTCGATGACGGCGATCGAGCTCTCGATGCCGTTGCTGATCTCGTAGACGACGTCGGGGACGGGCGCGCGCACGTCCTCGGGGTCGGGACCGAGACGAGGTTGGTGTCGGGGTCGAGCTCGACGCCTGCGGACGGGTCGCGCAGCTCGATCGTCACGTCGTCGCTGGGCGCGATGTAGTCGTTGGCCAGTGGGTCGACGATCGCGGTGCGTCCCGGCTCCACCGTGAGCTGGTCCGAGACGGCCAGTGGCGGCTGCGGCTCCTCCGGAGAAACGACCGCGACGCGCACGACGCCGGACGCCACCGCTCCCCGGCTGTCCATGATCGAGTATTCGAACTGGTCGGTCCCGGTGCTGCGTGGGTAGGCCTGGTATTCCAGGAAGTTGCCGCCGTACGACACCACGCGCCCCAGCCGGGGCGCGGACGTGATGCCGACGACCGTCACGGGGTCGCCGTCAGGGTCGACCCCGCTGCCCGGGATCCGGATCTTCGTGGTCGCACCCGACACCGACCGCGCCTCGAGCGTCGGTGGCTCGGGTGGAGCGTTGTCCGCCCCTGCCGGGGTGACCGAGACCACCAGGCGACCCGGCGCGGTCTGGCCCGTGGTGTTGCGGGCGACATAGTGCACGTCGAAGGAGTCGCGCTCCTGCAGGTCCGGGGCGACGTAGCGGACCGAACGGCCCGAGACGTAGGCCGTGCCCAGGTCGCCCGTCACGTCCACCGGACGGTCGACCTCCAGCTCACCTGCGACACCATTCGCACCGTCCCCCTGCGTCGCAGCATCCGCGACGAGGCCGAGCCGGTCACCGGACGGCGAGAGGTCGTTGTCGAGCACGGGGACCGTGATCGAGGTGCCGGCGCGGACGGTCACGCGGTCGGTGGTGGTGATGGGTGCGTCGTTCTCGGGCCGGGGCCGGTGGTTCACCGATATCTCACCGGTGATCCCCGAGGTCGCACCGTTGCTGATGGAATAGCGGATCAGCTGGGGAGTCGGCGGGAGATCGCCCTGCCTGGCCGAGATCCGGACCCACCGACCATCGATGACAGCCACGTCGAGCAGGCCGGGAAGGTCTGCCTCGGCCCGTTGCACCACCAGCAGCCCGCCCGCCGGGTCCAGGTCGTTGGCGAGCACGTCGACGATCCCGGCCGACTGGCCGAAGAGGGTCATGGTGTCCGGCATGGCCACCGGGGCACCCGGGGAGCGGGGCTTGGGGCGGACGTCGACCCGGATGGTGCTCTTGTCGACCGGAGCGTTGCCGTATGCCGCGTCGTAGTCGAGGAAGTAGGTCCCGGGCCTGGCCGCGACGAGCGTGATCAGGCCGCTCTCGAGGTCCGTCTTGATCTCGGTGCCGGCCTGGCCGGGCAGCCTGCCGCCCAGCGCGAGCTCGGCGTTCGGCGAGCCCGGGTCGGAGCCGGGGAGGTCGTTGAGCAGCGGGCGGATCTTGATCGGCGTCCCGACCTCTCCGCGCACGACGTCTGGCTCGGCCACGGGGGGGAAGGTGGCGCGGTCGAGCCGCTTCTGGACATCGAACGTGAGGGTCTTCTCGACTGGTGCGGACCTGCCGTCGGTGACGGCGTAGGAGACCTGGAACTGGGCGCCGCCCTCACGCGAACCTGTGAAGCGGACCCTGCCGTCCGCGGTCGTGCGGGCGACCGCACCATCTTGCGAACCGCCGACGACCGTGGCTGAGTCGAGCACCAACGAGTCGCTGTCGCGGTCGTCACGCCAGTCACCCAGCACGGGCACGGACATGGTCCCGTCTGCGGGCACCCGCCACTTCTGGGGTCGATGTCCCTCTCGGGGACGCGGCGGCGCGTTGACAGCGCCAGCGCGAACGTCGACCCGCACCGTCGCGTGGGCGGAGAAGTTGCTGCGTCCGTCGTCGATGTAGTAGTCGAAGGCGATGTCGCGCGCCTTCTCCGGGAGGTCGAGCACGAGGCTCTGGCCATCCGGGCTGATCTCGACCCGGGCTCCGGCGCCCGGTTGGTCGACGTCGACGATGCTGAGCAGGCGACCCTCGGGGGCCGAGTCGTTGTCGAGCGGGTGCAGGACGCTGGCCCGCCCGGGCCGGGCGCCGTAGTTGTCCGGCTCCGCCTTGGGCGGACGCTTGTCGCCGCTGCTCTGCTCATCGTTCTTCTGGTCCTGGTCCTCGACCTTCTTGGTCGCGGTGAAGGCGTTCCAGTTGTCGATCTTCTCCGGCTTGGGGGTGTCGACGTCCCACACGGCCCCGCTGGCCGTGTCGTTGAGCACGATCTGTCCGCGGTTGACGCGGAACGCAAGCTGGCTGGCCTTCCCGCCGAGACCGCTGGTCCGCGGTTCTTCGTCGCCACAGACGACGGTGACCGCTCCCAGACCCCGCGCCCACGCACCATAGGAGCAGTCGCCGAGACGGACAGGCTGGACCGGATGGCCGGACACACCGGACTCCACCGTGCGCACGACACCCGAGTCGAGGTCGACGCCCAGCAAGGCGTCAGCCGCACCCACGAGCACCTCCCCGCGTCTGGCCCGGGCTGCTGCAGGCGACTGCCTTCGGGCACGGTCGCGGATCCGCCGCCGAGCACCGTCAGTGCACCGGTGGTGTCATCGAGCGTCACGACCCGATCGCCGACCGTGGTCACCGCGGTCGGGTCGCCCGCGGCCGACGGCAGGTCGTCCGTACGGGGCTCCCCGAGGTCGCCATCTCCGGCCGGTATGGAGGTGACCGTCTTCTCCTCGGCGGAGGTCACGATCACGGTCCCGGCCTGGCTGACTGCGAGCGCGGCGTTCGCCCCGACGCTCTCCAGCGGCTTGGCCTGGGCGTCGAGCGACGAGATCAGCGGTCGACCGCGCTGCGGGTCGAGCCGTACGGCCCAGACCTCGCCTGTCTCGCTGTCGACCGAGGCGAAGGTGCCGCCCGCCAGCTGCTGGTCGCCCAGGGTCGGCAGCGACACCCGGGCCGTGGCGTCGAGCTTGGCGGACTGCGGGTCGATGACCTGGGCGGTTCCGGCCCTTCGGTCGATGGCCGCGACGACGGCCCCGTCCTGGACGACGTCCAGCGGCCGCTCCCCGCCACCCTCGGCGAAGACGATGGCGTCGAGCTGGTTGATCGGCTTGTTGATCCGACCATAGATACCGCGGTCGCCGTGGAGGACCCACACGCCGCCGTCATTGAGCTGCGCCTCGTGCGCCTGGTAGCCGTCCGCGGTCACGGCGTAGCCGAGCACCGCCCCCGCCGCCAGCAGCAGAGCGGCGTTGGAGGAGAGGGCAACCTTGTGCCGAGCGATGAACCCGCCCCGTGCCATCTGCATCCCCCTACTGCCCGCGCCCGACCCCGGTGCGCACGAGGAGCGTATGTAGGTGTTCGCTGGAGGACAAGTTGAGACAGATCCCGCCCGATCAGGGACGATGAGGACAATGTGCCCTGAGGGCCGCTCGAGCTCGGGGGAGGAGGCAGCCATGGGGATGGAGATCAGGTATGCCGTCGGCGACGGCCTGCTGCTCGGCGCTGGGGACCTGTGGGTCCTCATGTCCGATCCGGGCGACGACGGGGTCGTCGAGGACGTGTGGGCGGTCGTCTCCGGCGCTCGGCCCGGCGACGCACCAGCCACGGAGCGAGTGCTGGCGATCACGGAGAAGGCCTTCGACGAGGGCTTCCTGGCCCTGGCCATGGTCGACCTCTCCCCCGGTGCTGCGATGTCGGTGTCCCGAGGTCGCGGACACGTCCGCATCTCGGGCGCCGACCGGATCCTGTCCCTCGACGGCGGAGAAGGTTCACCTCCCCAGTCGGGCCTGCGACGACTGGTCGGCGGCGTCGTCGGTGCCAGCCACGTCTCGCTGCGACCGATCGCCCACCGCGTCGCGCCCCCAGCGGAACGCGCGACCATCCCTCCTCCACCGCCGGACGGAGTGCTCATCGACGGCATCCCGGACGCGATCCTGGCTGCCACCGGACCGGACGGGCCTCCCCCACGACCGCGGCGGCGCCAGGGCGCCGACACCGATCCCGACACTGGTTCACGCACGGACACCACCGAGCCCGACCCTGCCTTCACGGCCCGCATCTCGCAGGGCGCGCACACCACGATCCAGCCTGCGCTGACGACGACGCCGTCGACGCCTGCCGGGTCCAGCGCCGACGACGACGGATCCACCGTGCATCGGCCCGGGCCCCGCGCACACCTGCGCCAAACGCCTCCACAGATGGTGCTCGCTCGCAGCTGCCCCGACGGTCACCTGACGCCGGCCGACCGGGCCACCTGCCGCACCTGTCGCCAGCCCGTGGCGCCGCAGGAGCCCCGCGAGGTGCCTCGACCGCCGCTCGGGGGGCTGCGACTGCCCACCGGGGAGGTCGTGCCCCTCGATCGCGGAGTGGTGCTGGGCCGCAAGCCGGCACCGTTGGAGAACAGCAACGACTGGCCGCACCTCGTGCACCTGCCGGCCGACCACACGTTCGTGTCACGCATGCACCTGCACATCGAGCTGAGTGGGTGGGACGTGCTGGCGCGCGACCTCGACTCGCGTGGTGGCACCATGCTCACCATGCTTGGACGACCGCCCGAACGCATGCGTTCAGGTGAGGCCTACGTCCTCGAGCCAGGGGCCGTGCTGGACCTGGCTGAGGTCTACGAGGTCCGGTTCGAGGTCGGCACGGTGGTGGGCCGGTGAGTGCCCCGGTCATCGCTGGGTTCACGTTCGTCGAACACCTGGGCAGCGGCGGTTTCGCGGACGTCTTCCTCTACGAGCAGCAGTGGCCGCGTCAACGGGTCGCGGTCAAGGTCGTACGACCCGACGTCCCCCTCAACGAGCGGGAGAAACAGCTCTTCACGGCCGAGGCCAACGCCATGGCGCGACTGGCCGACCACCCCTACATCGTCTCGGTGATCACCGCTGGGATGACGCAGGACGGCGGTCGTCCCTACCTCGTGATGCGCTACTGCCCACCACCCGACCTCGGGCTGCGTGTGCGCTCCAACCCGATGGCCCCCGCCGATGCGGTGAGCACCGGGATCAAGCTGGCCAGTGCCATCGAGACCGCCCACCGGTCGGGGATCATCCACCGCGACATCAAGCCGAGCAACGTGCTCGTGACGACCTACCACGAACCGGCGCTGACCGACTTCGGGATCGCCGGGCACCTCGCGGACGTGGAGGGAGAGAGCGACGTACGCATCTCCTATCCGTGGTCTCCCCCGGAGATGCTCGACGGACGGTCCAACGGTTCGGTCGCCTCCGACGTCTATTCGCTCGGTGCCACGATCTGGCACCTGCTCGTGGGACGCTCCCCTTTCTCCATCCCTGCCGGCGACAACTCGACGCGGGCGCTCAGCGCGCGAATCCTGCACGCCCCTCCCCCGGCGACGCAGCGACCGGACGTCCCACCTGCCCTCGACCGGCTGCTGCAGCAGTGCTTGGCCAAGAACCCGGCACACCGTCCGCAGAGCGCACTGGACCTCGCGCGCAGTCTCCAGCAGGTCGAGGCGGCGGCTGGCTGGGCGCGCACCAGCGTCGCGGTGGAGGGCGACCGACTCGACACCTCCGTGCAGGCGCTCGCGCCGGAGCACGAGGAGGACCGGACCGTCATGAAGGCGGTCACGGTGATCTCTGCGTCGTCTCCCCGCCGCGTCGCCGCGGCCCAGGTCGCCCAGCAACCGGAGGATCGACCGCGGGGCCGCACGACGTCGGTGGTGTGGGGGGTGATCGGCGTCGTCGCAGCGTCGGCGATCGTCGCAGGGCTGGTCCTCAGCGGCGGCCGCGACAAGCCCACCAAGCCAGCAGTCGCTCCGACCACCGGCACCCCGTCACCGCTCATCGCAGACACGTTGACCAAGCCTCCGACCCTCACGGGGGTCCGGGAGGGGCGCGAGGTGACGTTCCGGTGGGACAGCCGCGAGTCGGTCGATGCCGGCGACGAGTGGATCTGGCAGGAGGTGGGGCGTCAGGGTTTCCGGCGCACCACCAAGAGGGCCGCCACCATCAGGTCAGCGGGCGAGGTGTGCCTCGAGGTCAGGCAGGTGCGTGGTTCGGACGAGTCGCCCACGGCCAACGACTGCGTCCGCTGAGCGAGCGACCGCTCAGCCGTCTTCCCAGTCGCGCCGCGGACCGGTGTGAGCGTCCCTCTCCTGCTCCGACATCCTGCTGGACGCCCACAACGACACGACGGCCGTCACCACGAGCGTGGCGAGGATGACCACCAGGGAGAGCCAGATCGGGATCTCCGGCGCCCACTCGATGTGCTCGCCGCCGTTGATGAAGGACAGCTTGTTCTCGTGCATGGCGTGCAGGATCAGCTTGACGCCGATGAAGGCCAGCAGGAAGGCCAGGCCGTAGGAGAGGTAGATCAACCGCTCCAGGAGCCCACCGATCAGGAAGTAGAGCTGGCGCAGGCCCATCAACGCGAAGATGTTCGCGGTCAGGACGAGGTAGGGCTCCTTGGTGATGCCGAAGATCGCCGGGATCGAGTCGAGGGCGAACAGCAGGTCGGTGGTACCCAGCGTCAGGATCACGATGAACATCGGGGTGATGACGCGCTTGCCGTTCTCGACGCTGAAGATCTTCTTGCCGTGCCACTCCTTGGTGGCAGGGAACCGCTTCTCGACCCAGAGGACGAGACGGTTCTCCTCGTACTCGTCCTCGTCCTCGCCGCCCTCCTTGGCGAGCTTGACCGCGGTGTAGACGAGGAAGAGGCCGAAGACGTAGAAGACCCAGCTGAACTCGTTGATCGCCACGGCGCCGACGGCGATGAAGATGGCGCGCATCACCAGCGCCATCACGATGCCGACCATCAGGGCGTACTGCTGCAGCTCGCGGGGCACCATGAACTTGGCCATGATGATCAAGAAGATGAACAGGTTGTCGATCGAGAGGGAGTACTCGACGAGCCAGCCGGAATAGAACTCCAGGGCCGACGTCCCGCCGGCGGCATACCAGACCCCGAGCCCGAAGATCACCGCCATCCCGACATAGATCGACAGGTAGGTGGCGCACTCCTTCATCGACGGCTCGTGCGGGCGACGACCCACGACCGCGAGATCGAAGGTGAATACGGCGATGGTCACCACGGCGGTGGCGATCCAGACCCAGGTGGGCACGTCCACGAGCTTGCTCCTACAGAAGTTGGGGGAAATGGCGAGCACCGGCACCGCGAAACGGCGTGGCCGGAGGTCTCTTCCGCTCAACGCGTTCGGCGCGAGCCGATGGCACCGGGAGCGAGCTCATGCTCGCGCCGTACTGACGACACCATCGCTGAGGAATACTCCCCTCCTGACGCGCCAGTCTGCCATGCGCCTGGGTGCCGGACGAAAGCGCGACCGAGCGCCGGGCAGACTCAGCGACCGCCGTAGGGGATGCCGAGCTCGGCGAGTCGCGAGCGCCCGCCGTCGACCGCAGTCAGGACCCACGGCCCGGCTTCGGTCAGGGTGAAGGTGTGCTCGAAGTGCGCCGCGAAGGAGCCGTCGACCGTGGCCACGGTCCACTCGTCCTCGAGCAGGTCGGACTCCTTGCTGCCCAGGGTGACCATCGGCTCGACGGCAAGCGCGAGGCCTTGGACAAGCGTCGGCCCCCGGCCGGCACGCCCGAAGTTGGGCACGTTGGGCGGCATGTGCATCTCGGAGCCGATGCCGTGCCCGGTGTAGTCCTCGATGATCCCGAAGGACCCTTGGCTCCGCACGTGCTGCTCCACCGCGTGGGAGATGTCGGTGACCCGACCGCCCAGCCGCGCGGCGCACATGCCGTGCCACAGGGCCTCCTCCGTGACCCGCATCAGCTCGCGGACCTCGGCAGTCACCTCACCGACGCCCACGGTGATGGCTGCGTCACCGTGCCAGCCGTCCACGATGGCACCGCAGTCGATCGAGACGATGTCGCCCTCGACCAGGATGCGCTCGCCGGGGATGCCGTGCACGATCTCGTCGTTGACCGAGGCACAGATGGACGCCGGGAACGGGGGGTGGCTGTAGCCCTTGAAGGAGGGGATCCCCCCGTGGTCGCGGATGTTGGCCTCCGCCAGCTCGTCGAGACGCCCGGTGCTCACTCCCGGCTGGGCGGCGGCGCGGAGCAGCTCCAGGGTCTCACCGACGAGCAGGCCCGCGACCCGCATCTGGTCGATCTGCGCCTGGGACTTGATCTCCAGGCCACGGTCACGGAAGCCCACGGCCCCGGGCTCAGCTCTGGGGAACGACGTCGAGAGCGGCGAAGATGCGCTGGGTGACCTCGTCGATCTCGCCGAGCCCGTCGACCTCGATGATGAGGTCCCGGCCGCGGTAGACCTCGATCAGCGGCGCCGTCTCCTCGGCATAGATCTCCTGGCGCCGCCGGATCACGTCTGCCGTGTCGTCGGCGCGACCCTCGGTCTCGGCGCGCTGCAGCAGCCGGTCGACGACCTCGTCCTGGTCGACGGTCAGCACCACGACGGCGTCGAGCGCGTGACCGGTGTCCTTGATCATGTCGTCGAGCTCTTCGACCTGCGCCAGCGTGCGGGGATAGCCGTCGAGCAGGAAGCCGTTGCCGGCGTCTGCCTCCCCGATCCGGTTGCGCACCATGCGGTTGGTCACGGTGTCGGGGACGTATTCGCCGGAGTCCATGTAGCGCTGGGCCTCGATGCCCAGCTCGGTGCCCTGCGAGACGTTGGCCCGGAAGATGTCACCGGTGGAGATCGCCGGGATCTCGAAGTGCTCGGCGATGTACTTGGCCTGAGTGCCTTTGCCCGCACCGGGCGGACCCATGATGATGAGGCGCATTGTTAACGGAGGAACCCTTCGTAGTTGCGCTGCTGGAGCTGGCTCTCGATCTGCTTCACCGTGTCGAGGGCGACGCCGACCATGATCAGGATCGAGGTGCCGCCGAAGGGGAAGTTCTGGTCGGCGTTGATCAGCGCGAACGCGATCAACGGCACCAGTGAGATGAGGCCGAGGTAGAGCGCTCCAGGGAAGGTGATGCGCGAGAGGACGTAGGCGAGGTAGTCCTGCGTCGGCTTGCCCGCCCGGATCCCGGGGATGAAGCCGCCGTACTTCTTCATGTTGTCCGCCACCTCTTCAGGGTTGAAGGTGATCGAGACGTAGAAGTAGGTGAAGAAGATGATCAGCAGGAAGTAGGTCGCCATGTAGAGAGGGTGGTCTCCACCGACGAAGTAGTCGTTGATGACTCGGATGACCGGAGAGCTGCTGCCGGGGTTGAACTGGACGGCCATCGCCGGGAGGTAGAGCAGCGAGCTGGCGAAGATGACGGGGATGATGCCCGCCTGGTTGACCTTGAGCGGGATGTATGTCGATGAGCCGCCGAACATCTTGCGACCGACCATGCGGCGGGCGTACTGCACCGGGATGCGGCGCTGGGCCTGCTCGATGAAGATGACCGCCGCCACGAGCATCAGCCCGATGACCATGACGATCCCGAAGGTCACCCAACCCTCGGTGGTCTGCACCTTCCACAGCGAGGCCGGGAAGGTCGCGACCACCTGGCAGAAGATGAGGATCGACATGCCGTTGCCGATGCCGCGGTCGGTGATGAGCTCACCGAGCCACATGATGACCGCGGTGCCGGCGGTCATGGTGATCACCATGGTCAGGAAGGTCGCCGTCGAGTCGCTGTGGAGCAGGTCGCGGTCGCAGGTCGTGCCCAGCAGCGTGCCGGCACGGGCGAGCGCCACGATTCCGGTCGCCTGCAGGAGGGCGAGGCCCAGCGTGAGGTAGCGGGTGTACTGCGTGATCTTGGTCTGGCCGGACTGGCCTTCCTTCTTCAGCGTGTCGAGTCGCGGGATCACCACGACGAGGAGCTGCAGGATGATCGAGGCTGTGATGTAGGGCATGATCCCGAGCGCGAAGATCGTCAGCTGGAGCAGCGCACCACCGGAGAACAGGTTGACCAGCTGATAGAGCCCCTGGTCCTCGACGTCCTGGAGGCACGCCTGCACGTTGGCCACGTGGACGCCGGGCGTCGGCACCTGCGACCCGAGCCGGAAGATAAGGACGATCAGCAGGACGAACAGCAGCTTGCGCCGCAGGTCCGGCGTGCGGAAAGCGTTGGCGAACGCGCTGAGCACAGGATCCTCTTTCGTGAACGTTGCCGGAGCAGGCGTTGAGACCGCCCTGACCGATGAAGCCCTCGGACTACCTCCCCGAGGGCCCGGGGAAGCCTAACAGTGACCGCACCGCGCGGACCCCTGGGTGAACGCACGAGCCCGGTCGGACAGTTCCCACTGTTCGACCGGGCCGCATCGTTGAAGCCAGGAGATGGTCCTCAGACCACCGTGGTGCTGCCGCCGGCGGCCTCGATCTTCTCCTTGGCGGAGCCCGAGAAGGCCGCGGCGCTGACCTGGACGGCGACATTGATGTCGCCCTGGCCCAGCACCTTGACCGGCTTGCCCTTGCGGACGGCGCCGCCAGCGACGAGGTCGTCGACAGTGACGGTCCCGCCCTGGGGGAAGAGCTCGCCGAGCTTGTCGAGGTTGACGACCTGGAACTCGACCTTGAACGGGTTGCGGAAACCCTTGAGCTTGGGCAGACGCATGTGGATCGGCATCTGGCCACCCTCGAAGGCGACCGGGACCTGGTAGCGGGCCTTGGTGCCCTTGGTTCCACGACCAGACGTCTTGCCCTTGGAGCCTTCACCGCGACCGACGCGGGTCTTGGCGGTCTTGGCGCCGGGAGCCGGACGCAGGTGGTGCAGCTTGAGCGTCATCAGTCGACCTCCTCGACCGTCACCAGGTGACGGACAGTGTTGACCATGCCCCGGATCTCCGGGCGGTCCTCCTTGACGACCACGTCGCCGATCCTCTTGAGACCGAGCGTGCGCAGCGTCTCGCGCTGGTTGGCCTTGAGGCCGACCAGACCACGGTTCTGCTGAACCTTGAGCTGTGCCATCAGGAAGACACCCCCGCAGCGGCAGCGGCAGCTGCCTCGACCTTGCCGGCCTCGCGAGCCTTGAGGATCGCAGCCGGGGTGACGTGCTCGACGGACATGCCGCGACGGGCGGCCACCTGCTCGGGCTCTTCCAGCATCTTCAGCGCAGCCACGGTGGCGTGGACGATGTTGATCTGGTTGGACGACCCGAGCGACTTGCTCAGGACGTCGTGGATGCCGGCGCACTCCAGCACGGCACGCACCGGGCCACCGGCGATGACGCCGGTACCGGGGGAAGCCGGACGGAGCAGGACGACGCCTGCGGCCTTCTCACCCTGCACCGGGTGCGGGATGGTGCCCTGGATGCGAGGGACCTTGAAGAATGCCTTCTTGGCCTCCTCGACGCCCTTGGCGATCGCCGCAGGAACTTCCTTCGCCTTGCCGTAGCCGACACCGACGAGACCCTCGCCGTCACCGACGATCACGAGGGCGGTGAAGCTGAAGCGTCGACCACCCTTGACGACCTTGGCGACTCGGTTGATGGCTACGACGCGCTCGATGTAGACAGACTTTTCAGCGCCGCCACCGCGACGGTCGTCACGCTGACGACGGTCGCCCGAGCCGCCGCTGCGCTGTCCGCGCTGGGCTCCGCTCATGAGATGTGCTCCATATCTAAGATCTCTCTCTTACCGCGTTGGCGATCAGAACGACAGTCCGCCCTCACGGGCGGCGTCTGCAAGGGCCGCGATGCGACCGTGGTACTTGTTGCCGGCGCGGTCGAAGACGACAGCGTCGATGCCTACGGCCTTGGCGCGCTCAGCGACGAGCTCACCGATCTTCGTGGCCTTGGCGGTCTTGTCACCTGCTGCGGCGCGGACGTCCGCCTCCATGGTGGAGGCATAGGCCAGCGTCGCTCCCTGCAGGTCGTCGACGACCTGGACGGAGAGGTGCTTGGCCGACTTGGTGACGACCAGGCGCGGACGCTCGGGCGTTCCGGAGATGCGCTTGCGTCCCCGGACCTGACGACGCAGGCGCGACTTGACGCGCGCAGCGGTGTGCTTGTTGTTCGACAGTGAGATAGCCATGTCACTTACCGGCCTTTCCGACCTTGCGGCGGATGTGTTCGCCGGAGTAACGCACGCCCTTGCCCTTGTAGGGCTCCGGCTTGCGCAGCTTGCGGATCTTGGCCGCGACCTCACCCACGAGCTGCTTGTCGATACCGACGACACCGAGCTTGGTCGGCGACTCGGTGGTGAACGTGATGCCCTCGGGTGCGTCGAAGACGATCGGGTGGGAGTAGCCGAGCTGGAACTCCAGCTGCGTGGGGCCCTTGGGCAGCACGCGGTAACCCACGCCCACGATCTCGAGCTTCTTCTCGTAGCCCTCGGTGACACCGACGACCATGTTGTTGATCAGGGTGCGGGTCAGACCGTGCAACGAGCGGCTGTTGCGCTCGTCGTCGGGGCGGTTGACCGAGACGACGCCGTCCTCACCCTTCTCCACGATGATGGGCGAAGCCACGGTGTGGCTCAGCGTGCCCTTGGGGCCCTTGACGGTGACCGTCGACTCGTCGATGGCAACATCGACACCGGACGGGACCGGGATGGGGAGCCTGCCAATACGCGACATGCTTGTTTCTCCTTCTGGTCTAGTAGTCCGGGTTACCAGACGTAGGCGAGGACTTCGCCGCCCACGCCCTTCTGGTTGGCCTGACGGTCGGTCAGCAGGCCCTGGCTGGTCGAGATGATCGCCACGCCCAGGCCGCCGAGTACCTTGGGCAGGCCGGTGCTCTTGGCGTACACCCGCAGTCCGGGCTTGCTGATGCGGCGGACGCCCGCGATCGAGCGCTCCCGGCTGCGGCCGTACTTGAGCGTGACGGTCAGCGTTTTGCCGACCTCGCCCTCGGCCGGCTCGGCAACGCTGAAGGAGGTGATGTAACCCTCCTGCTGGAGGATCTCGGCGAGGCCGGCCTTCATCTTGCTGAAGGGCATCGACACCTCGTCGTGGTACGCCTGGTTGGCGTTGCGCAGACGCGTGAGCATGTCTGCGATCGGGTCGGTCATGGTCATAGCTGGATGTTCTCTCTCTTCTGTGGTTTCCGCGCTGGGCGGACCTTCAGCGGTTGTGAGGTGAAGTCTGGTGGCTTACCAGGAGGACTTGGTCACGCCGGGCAGCTCGCCGCGGTGGGCCATCTCGCGCAGGCAGATCCGGCACAGGCCGAACTTGCGGTAGACGGACTTGGGTCGACCGCACCGCTGGCAGCGGGTGTAGCCGCGAACCGCGAACTTGGGCTTGCGAGCGGCCTTGACCTTGAGAGAAGTCTTCGCCATGTCAGTTCTCCTTGAACGGGAAGCCGAGCTGCTTCAGCAGCGCGCGGCCCTCGTCGTCGTTGGTCGCGGTGGTGACGACCGTGATGTCCATACCGCGTGAACGGTCGATCTTGTCCTGGTCGATCTCGTGGAACATGACCTGCTCGGTCAGACCGAAGGTGTAGTTGCCGCGGCCGTCGAACTGACGGTCGCTGAGACCGCGGAAGTCGCGGATGCGAGGCAGCGCCAGCGAGAGCAGGCGGTCGAGGAACTCCCACATGCGGTCGCCACGCAGCGTGACGTGGGCGCCGATGGGCATCCCCTCACGCAGCTTGAACTGCGCGATCGACTTGCGGGCCTTGGTCACCGACGGCTTCTGGCCGGTGATGGCGGTCAGGTCCTTGATCGCGCCCTCGATCAGCTTGGAGTCGCGAGCAGCCTCGCCCACGCCCATGTTGACGACGATCTTGGTCAGGCCGGGGACCTGCATGACGTTCTTGATCTCGAACTCGGACTGCAGCGCGGGGAGGATCTCCTCGCGGTAGCGGGTCTTGAGCCGCGGGATCGAGGACTCGGTGGTCTGGGTGGTCTCAGCCATCTCAGATCTCCTTGCCGGTCTTGCGCGAGACGCGAACGCTGCGCTGGGCGGAGTACGTCGAACCGTCGGGACGACGCTTGGTGACCTCGTCGCGGCGGAAGCCGACGCGGGTGACGCCGTCGCCCTCGACCAGCATCACGTTGCTGACGTGGATCGGGGCCTCGGCGGTGATGATGCCTCCGGTGTTGCCACCCTGGACCGCCTTGGTGTGCCGCTTGACGCGGTTGACACCCTCGACGATCACGCGCTGCTCCTCGCGGAGCACCGTGATGACCTTGCCCTGGGCGCCCTTGTCCTTGCCGGCGATGACCTTGACGGTGTCGCCCTTCTTGATGTTCATGCTCTGCTTACCCATCTCTCACAACACCTCCGGCGCGAGCGAGATGATCTTCATGAACTTCTTCTCGCGCAGCTCGCGGCCGACGGGGCCGAAGATGCGCGTGCCGCGCGGCTCACCGTCCGCCTTGAGGATGACGGCGGCGTTCTCGTCGAAGCGGATGTAGGAACCGTCGGCACGGCGACGCTCCTTGACGGTGCGTACGACCACGGCCTTGACGACGTCGCCCTTCTTCACGTTGCCACCGGGGATCGCGTCCTTGACGGTGGCGACGATGACGTCACCGATGCCGGCGTAGCGACGTCCCGAGCCACCGAGAACACGGATGCAGAGGATTTCCTTCGCACCGGTGTTGTCGGCGACCTTGAGTCGCGACTCCTGCTGGATCATTGGTTTCTCCTGGTTGTCGAGCCGGTTCTCGTGATCTCAGTGGATCGCGAGCCTGGCCGAACTGAATGTTGATGAGATGGAGCTCGAGGCCGGAGCCTCGAAGTCACTTGGCCTTCTCGAGCACCTCGACGAGGCGCCAGCGCTTGGTGGCCGAGAGCGGACGGGTTTCCATGATCAGGACCCGGTCGCCGATGCCGCACTGGTTCTGCTCGTCGTGGGCCTTGAGGCGCGACGTACGACGCATGACCTTGCCGTAGAGCGCGTGCTTCACGCGGTCCTCGACCGTGACGACGATGGTCTTGTCCATCTTGTCGCTCACGACCAGGCCCTCGCGGACCTTGCGCTGGTTGCGCTTCTCGTCCTGGCTGGTCTCGGTGGTGTCGCTCATGCGTTGGCCTCTTCAGTCTTGGTGCTACCCGGGGTGCTGCGGATGCCGAGCTCGCGCTCACGCACCACGGTGTAGATCCGGGCGATGTCCTTCTTGACCGTCCGGAGACGGCCGTGGCTCTCCAGCTGGCCGGTGGCCGCCTGGAATCGGAGGTTGAAAAGCTCCTCCTTGGCCTCACGCAGCTTCGACTCGAGGTCAACGGCGTTGAGCTCGTCGAGCTCGTGGGCAGACTGCTTGCTGCTCATCAGAATTCACCTGCCTCGCGGGAAATGAACCGGCACTTCATGGGGAGCTTGTGCATCGCGCGGCGCATGGCCTCACGAGCGGTCTCCTCATCCACACCGGCAAGCTCGAACATGACGCGGCCGGGCTTGACGTTCGCCACCCACCACTCGGGGGAGCCCTTGCCCGAACCCATGCGGGTCTCGGCAGGCTTCTTGGTCAGCGGACGGTCCGGGTAGATGTTGATCCAGACCTTTCCGCCTCGCTTGATGTGGCGGGTCATGGCGATACGGGCCGACTCGATCTGTCGGTTGGTCACGTAGTGACCCTCGATCGCCTGGATGCCGAAGTCACCGAAGGCGAGCGTGGTGCCACCCTTGGCCGCACCGCTGCGCTTGGGGTGGTGCTGCTTGCGGTGCTTGACGCGACGGGGCATCAACATGGCTTCATCCCTCCTGTCCGGGGGTCGACACGGCGGGCTCGCCCGACGGGGCGGCCGACTCGGTCGCCGCCGGAGCGGCTTCGGCGGGTGCGTCGGTGCGGGCGGGACGGTCACTGCGCGTGCCGCGGCTGGGACGCTCGCCGCCACGCGTCGGGCGGCCACCTGCGCCACCACGGCCGGGAGCACCGGCGCGAGCAGCGGCCTGGGCCTGGCGCTCGGCACGCGTGCCGGCAACCTCACCCTTGTAGATCCACACCTTGACGCCGATGCGACCGAACGTGGTCTTGGCCTCGTAGAAGCCGTAGTCGATGTCGGCACGCAGCGTGTGCAGCGGGACGCGACCCTCGCGATAGAACTCGGTGCGAGACATCTCGGCGCCGTTGAGACGACCCGAGCACTGGATCCGGATGCCCTTGGCACCCGAGCGCATCGAGGTCTGCATGGCCTTCTTCATGGCCCGGCGGAACTGGACACGACCCGAGAGCTGCTCAGCGACACCCTGAGCGACGAGCTGGGCGTCGACCTCGGGGTTCTTGACCTCGAGGATGTTGAGCTGCACCTGCTTGCCGGTGAGCTTCTCGAGCTCACCGCGGATGCGGTCGGCCTCGGCGCCACGGCGACCGATGACGATGCCCGGACGCGCAGTGTGGATGTCGACGCGCACTCGGTCACGCGTCCGCTCGATCTCGACCTTGGAGATGCCGGCCCGCTCCATGCCCTTGGAGAGCAGCTTGCGGATCGCGACGTCTTCTCCGACGTAGGACTTGTAGAGCTTGTCGGCGTACCAACGGCTCTTGTGGTCGGTGGAGATGCCCAGGCGGAAGCCGTTGGGGTTGATCTTCTGACCCATCAGGCACCCCTTCCGTTCTCGGTGGCGCTGGCGTTCTTGGACGCGCCGGCGTTCTTCTTGGCGGCGGCGACGGCCGCAGGCTGAACGACCAGCGTGATGTGGCTGGTGCGCTTGTTGATGCGGGTCGCGCGACCCTGCGCACGCGGACGCCAACGCTTCATCGTGGGGCCCTCGTCGACCATCGCCACCGACACCACGAGGTCGGCCGCGGCCAGGCCCTCGGTGGTCTCGGCGTTGGCGACGGCGCTCTCGAGGACCTTGTAGACGGTCTCGGACGCAGCCTGCGGCGCGAACTGCAGCAGGGAGAGTGCGTCGGCGACGGGAAGGCCGCGAACCATGTCGACGACACGGCGAGCCTTCATCGGGGTGATGCGGACGTAGCGGGCGCTCGCGAAGGCTCCGGGCTGGTCGCCCAGCAGGGTCTCGCGACGGGCGCTCGTGCGCTGGCGCTCGGTGACACTCATCGACGCTTCCCCTTCCGGTCTTCCTTGACGTGACCCTTGTAGGTGCGCGTCGGGGCGAATTCACCGAGCTTGTGGCCGACCATCGAGTCGGTCACGAAGACGGGAACGTGCTTGCGACCGTCGTGGACGGCAATGGTGTGACCGATCATGTCGGGCACAATCATCGACCGGCGTGACCAGGTCTTGATGACGTTGTGGCTGCCCTTCTCGTTCTCGGCGTCCACCTTCTTCTGAAGGTGGTCGTCGATGAAGGGGCCCTTCTTCAGGCTGCGAGGCATGTCGGTTACTTCCTACCCTTGCCGGACTTGCGACGACGGATGATCTGGGAGTCGGAGGCCTTGCGCTTGCGCGTCCGGCCCTCGGGCTTGCCCCACGGGGAGACCGGGTGGCGACCACCGGAGGTCTTGCCCTCGCCACCGCCGTGCGGGTGGTCGACCGGGTTCATGACGACACCACGCACGGTCGGGCGCTTGCCCTTCCAGCGCATGCGGCCGGCCTTGCCCCAGTTGATGTTGGACTGCTCGGCGTTGCCGACCTCGCCGACGGTGGCGCGGCAGCGCACGTCGACGAAGCGCATCTCGCCCGAGGGCAGACGCAGCGTGGCGCGGCTGCCTTCACGAGCCACCAGCTGGGCGGAGTTGCCGGCCGAGCGGGCGATCTTGGCGCCGCCACCCGGTCGAAGCTCCACGCAGTGGATGGTCGTACCGACCGGGATGTTGCGCAGCGGCAGGTTGTTGCCGGGCTTGATGTCGGCGTTGGGCCCGGACTCCACGGGCGTGCCCTGGGTCAGGTCCTTCGGCGCGACGATGTAGCGCTTCTCGCCGTCTGCGTAGTGCAGCAGCGCGATCCGCGCCGTGCGGTTGGGGTCGTACTCGATGTGAGCGACCTTGGCCGGCACGCCGTCCTTGTCGTAGCGACGGAAGTCGATGATGCGGTAGGCCCGCTTGTGACCGCCACCCTGGTGCCGGGTGGTGATCCGGCCCTGGTTGTTGCGGCCGCCCTTCTTGGGCAGCGGACGCGTCAGCGACTTCTCCGGCGTGGTCCGGGTGATCTCGACGAAGTCGGCCACCGAGGAGCCGCGACGGCCCGGGGTGGTCGGCTTGTACTTACGAATAGCCATGTGTCATCAATCCTGTTCCGGGTCAGCCGACCTGGCCGAAGATGTCGATGCGGTGGCCCTCGGCGAGGGACACGATCGCGCGCTTGGTGTTGGCGCGCTTGCCGAGACCGGTGCGCGTCCGACGAGTCTTGCCCTGGCGGTTGATCGTGTTGACCGACGTCACCTTGACGTTGAAGACCTTCTCGACCGCGATCTTGATCTCGGTCTTGTTGGCGTCCGGGCGGACGATGAAGGTGTACTTGTTGGCGTCGAGCAGGCCGTAGCTCTTCTCGGAGACGACCGGCGCGATCAAGATGTCGCGGTGGTCCTTGTGCAGGGTGCTCACTTGTCGTCCTCCTCAGCAGCAGCGGGCTTGGCCGACTTCTTGGCGGCAGCCTTCTTGGCGACCTTCGGCTCGTCCTCGATCACGGCGTCGGCGGCCGGAGCCTCGACGATCGTGGCCTTGCGGGCGTTGGCTGCCTTGGCGGCGCCGCTCACGAAGGCGTCGTAGGCGCCCTGCGTGAACACGACGTCGTCGCTGGCGAGCACGTCATAGGTGTTGAGCTGGTCGACCGCCACGATGTGCACCTGCGGCGCGTTGCGCAGCGAGAGCCAGGTGAGGGTGTCGCTGCGCTCGAGGACCACCAGGAAGCGCACCCGGTCACTGAGACCGAGCAGCGAGGCCAGCGCAGCCTTGGTGGACGGCTTGTCGCCGGTCACCAAGGAGTCGACGACGTGGATGCGGTCGTTGACGGCCCGGTCGGAGAGGGCACCGCGCAGGGCGGCAGCCTTCATCTTCTTGGGGGTCCGCTCGCTGTAGTCACGCGGCTTGGGACCGTGGACGACGCCACCGCCGGCGAACTGCGGAGCGCGGGTCGAGCCCTGACGGGCGCGGCCGGTGCCCTTCTGCTTGTAGGGCTTGCGTCCACCACCGCGGACCTCGCCGCGACGCTTGGTGGAGTGCGTGCCCTGGCGGGCAGCGGCCTGCTGCGCGACGACGACCTGGTGGATCAACGCGACGTTGACCTCGACGCCGAAGATGTCCTTCGGCAGGTCGACCTTGTTGGTCTTGGTAGCCATGCTCACGCCTCCTGCGTCTTCTTGGCGGCCGAGCGCAGGACCACGAGGCCACCCCGGGGGCCGGGAACGGCACCCTTGAGGAGGATCAGGCCCTTCTCGGCGTCGATGGCGTGCACCGTGACGTTCTGCGTGGTGACGGTGTCGTTGCCCATGCGGCCAGCCATGCGCGTGCCCTTGAACACGCGCCCGGGCGTCGCGCAAGCGCCGATCGAGCCGGGCTTGCGGTGGTTGCGGTGGGCACCGTGGGAGGCGCCGACGCCGTGGAAGCCGTGACGCTTCATGACACCGGCGAAGCCCTTGCCCTTGCTCGTGCCGGTGACGTCGATCTCCTCGCCAGCGGCGAACAGCTCGGCGCTGAGCTCCTGACCGACGGTGTACGACGCTGCGTCGGCCGTGCGGATCTCGACCACGTGGCGGCGCGGCGTGACGCCGGCCTTGGCGAAGTGACCGGCCTCAGGCTTGTTGACCTTGCGGGCCTCGATCTCGCCGAAGCCGACCTGGATGGCGTTGTAGCCATCGATCTCGGGCTGGCGGACCTGGGTCACGACGTTGGTCGACGCGGCGATCACGGTGACGGGGACGACCTTGTTGTCGGCGTCCCAGAACTGGGTCATGCCGAGCTTGGTGCCCAGCAGTCCCTTGACATTGCGTTCCAGAGTGCTCATATCAGACCTCAGAGCTTGATCTCGATGTCGACACCGGCAGGCAGGTCGAGGCGCATCAGGGAGTCGACCGTCTTGGGAGTCGGGTCGATGATGTCGATGAGACGCTTGTGCGTGCGCATCTCGAAGTGCTCGCGCGAGTCCTTGTACTTGTGGGGCGAGCGAATCACGCAGAACACGTTCTTCTCGGTCGGCAGCGGCACGGGGCCGGCGACCTTGGCACCCGTACGGGTGACGGTGTCCACGATCTTGCGCGCCGAGGTGTCGATCACCTCGTGGTCATAGGCCTTGAGCCTGATGCGGATCTTCTGTCCCGCCATAGGTCTCTCTCGTCCTTATCGATCTCACACACCGACCCCCGCGGTCGGGCGTGTCGCGCCTGTCAGGCATGACACGAGACCTGGATCTCGATGTGTTGTGTGTGGAGGGCACCCGACGGGTTCGTCGGGCTGATCGGGTCTCCAGGTCGATTCTGGTGCGGTGAGGCGCACGCAGAGACTTCATCGATCCTTGGGAGACGCGATTCAGAAGTCAAAGTGCTGCCACACCCCGCCAGTCACGAACTTGGTGACCCACCGGAGCAACCGGACTATCTTGGCAGACATCGCCTGCCGCGCCAAATCAGGATGGATCGGGCCCGGTTCGCCCGCGTGGGACGACCTGACAGGATTGCTCCCTACGTCCGTGACCAGGGGGAGTCGATGTCGGATCAGTATCCACCGCCGCCGGGATGGCACCCTGGGCATCCCCCGCGCGCCCAGGAGCCCAACGGCGCCCCGACGTCGTCCCCGCCCCCGTGCACGTGCCACCTCCGGTGCCCGGTGCGGCCCACAAGCCCGGGGCCATCCCGCTCCGCCCCCTCACGCTCAGCGACATGTATGACGCAGCGTTCAAGATCATCAGGTTCAACCCGAAGGCCACGGTGGGATCGGCGGTCCTCGTGGCGGCCGTGGCCATGGCCGTCCCGGTGCTCGTGACGGCGCTGCTGGGCGCGTTGCTGGACCTCTCGATCGCCGGCGAAGCCTTCAGCGCCTCGCCCACCGAACCGAGTCCGGTGATGAGCGGCGAGGACGTCGCGGGACTGGTGGGCGTCGGCGGCTCGCTGGTCGTCGGCACGCTCCTCCAGGGCATCGGACTCGTCCTGGTCGGCGGGATGATCGCTCACGTCGTGGCTGCCGCCTCGGTGGGGCGCCGCCTCTCGCTCGGCGAGGCGTGGGCCGCCACGCGCGGGAAGAGGTGGCGCCTGATCGGGTTGACGGCACTGCTCGGCATCATGACGACGTTGATCGTGGTGACCTATGTCGTGATGTGGGTCGTCGTGGTCGCCGTCTCCGACGGCTGGCAGGGACCACTGCTGTTCGGGCTCGTCAGCGTCCCGGCCTTCCTCGCCTTCCTGCTGTGGTTCTGGGTGCGCGTCTACTACCTGCCGGTTCCGGCGCTCATGCTGGAGGATCGCGGGATCATGACTGCGGTCGGTCGTGGCTTCACCCTCAGCAGCACGGCGTTCTGGCGCACCCTGGGCATCGGGCTCCTCACCTATGTGATCGCCCAGATCGCCGGATCGATGCTCTCGGCGCCGATCAGCATCCTCAGCCAGGGTGTGCTGCTGGGCGGCCTCCCCGGCGAAGCCGGCCTCTTCCTGCTCATCATCGGCCAGGCGCTGGCGTCGGTGATCGCGGCAGCCTTCGTCGCGCCCTTCACGACGGCGGTCGCCACCTTGCAGTACATCGACCTGCGCATGCGGACCGAGGCCTTCGACGTCGTTCTGATGCAACGGGCGGGGATCATCCAGTCGTGACGACGCTGCTGGCGCCGGACCCTCCCCTCGACCCGACACCGGAGGAAGGTCGCAACCTCCTGCGCGGCGAGCTCCTGGACCCCGCCTACCACCAGGACGACCTGCTCCGGCGGCTGCTGGACGGGCTGGGGCGTCTCTTCGTCGACGTCCTCACCGCCGCGTCGAGTGCACCTCCGCTCTCCGCCCTGGCAGCGATGGTCGTGGGCCTGGCCCTGGTGGTCCTCCTCATCTGGCTGGCAACACGCGTGCGTTCCGCGCCGCGCCGCATCAACGGCGATCGGCAGGTCGTCCCCGACAGGTCCGTCACGGCTCGCGAGTGGCGAGAGCGGGCACAGGTCGCGCTCGACGAGGCTCGGTGCTCGGACGCCCTGGTCGACGCGTTCCGAGCCCTGGCGACGCGTCAGGTCGAGGTGGGCAGGCTGGACGAGACCCCGGGCGCCACGGCCCGTGAAGTGGTCGAGGCGCTGCGCTCGACATACCCCCACAGCACGGAGCGCATGTCGGAGAGCGCCCGCCTCTTCGAGCTGGTGCTGTATGGCGATCGCGAGGCCACCCGCGAACAGGCACTCCTCGTCATGTCCCTCGACGACGAGCTGGCCGGCGTCCGGTGAGGACCTGGCTCCAGCGCCATCGCGCGCTGCTCGTCGTCGGCGTGGGCACCGTGCTCGCCCTGGCTGTCGCTGTCTTGGCGAGCAACGGTCCGCAGACCGGCGCCGACCTCGATCCGGACAACCCTGGCCCCCGTGGAGCGCGCGCCCTGGCCCGCGTGCTCGCAGCCGAGGGCGTCGACGTCGACGTCGTGCGGTCGGCGGCCGCGCTCATCGAGAGCCGGCCCGACGCGTCGACGACGGTCGTGGTGACCTCCGCCGACAGCCTCGGTCAGAGCACGGCCGAGGAGCTGAGGTCGACGGCGGCCAGGAGCACCATCGTCGTCGCGCAGCCCGGTCCGGGGACGATCAAGGCCCTCGGCGTCGACGTCGAGTCCACGACCGACCGGATGCCGGAGCAGCGAGCAGGTGAGTGCACGGACACGGGCCTGGGTGACCTGTCGCCGCTGTCGATCCAGACTGATGTGGCCACCTCCTATGCCACGAGCGTCGGCTGCTTCGCCGAGGGCTCCGGGTGGCTCGTGGCCTCCGCAGATGAAGACCTCGTCCTGTTGGGCGCCCCCGGGATCCTCGAGAACGATCAGGTCCTGCGAGCCGAGAACGCCGCTGTCGCGCTGCGCCTGCTGGGTCAGCGCGAGCGGCTGGTCTGGTACGTCCCCAGCGTCGAGGATCTCGTCGCGGCGGACGGTGTGAGCCTGCGGACCCTGCTGCCCGCCTGGCTCGTCCCGGGGCTGTGGGTGTCGGGGATCGCGACGCTCGCGGTGGTCTGGTGGCGAGGCCGGCGGCTCGGCCCGCTCGCCGTCGAGCCGCTGCCCGTCTCCGTGCGGTCACTGGAGAGCACCGAGGCGCGCGGTCGCCTCTATCGCGCAGCCTCGGCACGCGCCCACGCCGCAAAGGTCCTGCGCAGGTCGACGCGCACCGCTCTTGCCTCCCACCTGCGGTTGCCGCCCGACGACGGCGGCGCCCTCGCGCGAGACGTCGCCGCGCGGGTGGGTCGTCCGGTCGCGGAGATCGAAGACCTGATCGGCGAGGGCGCCGCCCCACCGGGCGCCGACGACGAACTCATCCGCCTGGCCACGAAGCTGGCCGAGCTAGACAGAGAGGTACGCCGCACATGAGCCACACCACTGACGAGCCCACCGACCACCGAGCCGCCCGTGAGCGGCTCGGCGAGGTCCGCGCCGAGGTCGCCAAGGCTGTCGTCGGCCAGGAAGCGGCCGTCTCCGGCCTCCTCGTGGCGCTGCTGTGCGGCGGTCACGTCCTGATGGAGGGTGTGCCCGGCGTCGCCAAGACGCTGCTGGTGCGGACCTTGTCGGCGGCGTTGGACGTGGGGACGCGGCGCGTGCAGTTCACTCCCGACCTGATGCCCGGCGACATCACCGGCTCCATGGTCATCGACGGGCGCGCCGGTGAGCTGACCTTCCGCGAGGGGCCCCTGTTCACCAACCTCCTGCTGGCCGACGAGATCAACCGCACCCCACCCAAGACACAGTCGGCCCTGCTCGAGGCGATGGAGGAGGGCCAGGTCTCCGTCGACGGGACCTCGCGTCCCCTGCCACGGCCGTTCCTGGTCGCCGCGACACAGAACCCCGTCGAGTACGAGGGCACCTACCCGCTCCCGGAGGCCCAGCTCGACCGGTTCCTGCTCAAGATCATCCTCCCCGTCCCGGGACGAGGAGACGAGCTGGAGATCCTCGCGCGGCACGCGGCGGGCTTCGACCCCCGCGACGTGCTGGCAGCCGGGGTGGTGCCGGTGGCCGGGCCAGCAGACATCGAGGCGGGGCAGGTCGCCGTACGCTCCGTGCAGGTCTCCCCCGAGGTGGCCGGATACATCGTCGACATCGCGCGGGCGACCCGCGAGTCCCCGTCGCTCTCACTGGGAGTCTCCCCGCGTGGCGCCACTGCGCTGATGCGAGCAGCCCGAGCCTGGGCATGGCTGACCGGTCGCGACTTCGTCACGCCCGACGACGTCAAGGCACTCGCGCACGCGACGCTCGTCCATCGCCTGGCGCTGCGTCCCGAGGCCGAGCTCGAGGGGGTCGACGTGGCTGCCGTGCTGACGTCGTCCCTCAACTCCGTCCCGGTCCCCCGCTGAGACCGGCGGAGCCTCGTCCTCGCCATGGTCATCACCGGTCGCACTCCCCTGCTGCTGCTCCTGGGCATGGTGCCCGTGGTGCTGCGACCAGCCATGAGCACCGTGTGGCTGTGGGTGCTGCTCGTCAGCGTGGTCGTGCTCGCGGACTGGCTGCTGGCCGCTCGTCCCGACCGCCTCACCGTCCGCCGTGCGGACCTGCCACCGGTGCGCCTGGGCGCCGAGTCGCAGTCGTGCCTGCTGATCAGCAATCCGGGCAGGATGCTGGTGCGTGCGACGGTGCGTGACGCCTGGCAGCCGACTGCGGGCGCCACCGGCAACCGTCACCCGGTCCGGCTGGACGCCGGCCAGACGCTGCCGCTCATCACTGCCCTGCGTCCCCGTCGTCGAGGGGACCTGCGGGCGGTCGGGGTGACCGTGCGGATCCCCGGCCCGTTGGGGCTGGCGGCCCGGCAGTCGACCATCGACGTGCCCGGGAGGCTGCGCTCGCTGCCTGCCTTCGAGTCGCGCAAGCACCTGCCTTCGCGCCTGGCGCGCCTGCGCGAGCTCGATGGGCGCTCCGCCGTGCGCACCCGTGGTGCCGGCACGGAGTTCGACTCGCTGCGCGAATACGTCCGCGGGGACGACGTGCGCGCCATCGACTGGCGCGCCACTGCCCGCAACCGCAACGTGGTCGTGCGCACCTGGCAACCCGAACGCGACCGTCGGGTCGTGCTCGTCCTGGACACCTCGCGCGTCTCCGCAGCCCGGGTCGGCGACGTGCCCCGACTCGACTCGGCCATGGACGCGGCGCTGCTCCTCGCGGCGCTCGCCGCCCGGGCAGGCGACCGGGTGGACTTCCTCGCCGGGGATCGACAGGTCCGCACCCGGTTGCGTGCGGCACGTGCCCGCGACGTCGCCGCCACCCTCCAGGACGCGATGGCCGACCTCGAGCCGGTGATCGCGGAGGCGGACTGGCGCGCCCTGGCCGGGGCGGTCAACAGCCTGGGTCGCCAACGTGCGCTCGTCGTGCTCCTGACCCCCTCGAGCCGGCATCGGTGATCGAGGGCCTGCTGCCCGTGCTGCCTGCCCTGCTGCGCCACCACCGCGTCGTCGTCGCCTCCGTCGCGGACCCGGCACTGCATCGGCTCGAGGACAGGCGCGACACCCTGGGCGAGGTCTATGGGGCGGCTGCCGCAGCGGTCGTGATCCAGCAGCGACAGCGGGCCGGGGAGATCCTGACGGCCCTCGGGGTGGACGTGGTGGATGCCGATGCGGAGGCCCTGCCGCCGGCCCTGGCCGACCACTACCTGACCCTGAAGGCCCGCGGCCTGCTCTGAGCCGGCTCAGGCCTGGGTCGCGACGCGGTCCTCGAGCAGGGCTGCATCGATGTCGCCGGTGTGTCCGCGAGCCACCGCGTTGCGACCGACGACGAAGACGTAGGCGAAGAAGGCGAGCTCGGCGACCACCCCGATCCCGACCCTGGCCGGAGTCGGCAGGCCCGACGGGGTCACGAAGGCCTCGATGACGCCACTGACGAACAGCACCACGACGAGCCCCAGGGCGACCGTTCCGGCCGTCCGGCCCTCACGCGCCATCGACTGGGACCGGGTGAGGTCGCCGGGCGAGACCCAGGACCAGAACAGGCGCAGGCCGACTCCCCCGGCGACGAAGACGGCCGTCAGCTCCAGCAGCCCATGGGGACTGATCAGCCCCAGAAGTGGGCGCCGTGGTCGTGCCGGATCATGATCGAGCCGATCACGGCGAGGTTGGCGATGTTCTGGAAGAGCAGATAGATCACCGGCGCACCGAGCACCCCCAGGGCGAGGCACAGGGCTGCGACCCATGCGTTGTTGATCCACACCTGGGCCGCGAAGTGCGAGGCGGCGTGCTCGCTGTAGTAGTTCTCGAAGTCCTCGCTGACCAGCTGGTCGACCTCCGAGGGTGTGAGCATGCTCTGCTCGACGGCCGGGTTCTGCAGCAGCCACCACATCATCACGGCCGTCACCACGACGTTGGCCGCGAGCGTCGCCATCCACCACCAGCGCAGACGGTAGAGCGCCGCCGGGAACCGGTCGGTGAAGAACGTGCCGACGCTGCTCCACGTCGTCGCTCGCGTCCCCACCGTGCGCAGCCGCGCCCGGGCCAGGATCGAGGAGAGGTAGGCGATCAGTGCGGCATCGGGGGCCGAGGTCCGCACGACCGAGAGGTGGGTCGCGACCCGTTGGTAGAGGTCGACGAGCTCGTCGTTGTCGGCATCGCGGAGACGGCGTCGTGACGTGAGCTCCTCGAGCCGACGCCAGGCATCCTGATGAGCCAGCACGTAGGCGTCGAGGTCCACGGCCCCAGCCTATGCTGGCAGCGATGTCGAGCCCTGGTCCTGCCTTCGCCAGCCTCACCGTCGACGACCACGTCACGGGCGAGGCGGTCGCGCTCGACCTGCCCCCGCCAGCCTCGGCTCCCGGATCGTCAGCGGCCTGATCGACATCGTGGTGACGCTGGTGCTGCTGGTCGTCGTCTTCGTGGTCCTCGGCGTGGCCGCGCTGCAGAGCGGCGAGGCGCTGTTCCACGTCGCCACCGTCGCGACCCTGATCACGGTGTTCATCGCCATACCGACGACGGTGGAGACACTCACCCGTGGCCGCTCGCTGGGCAAATGGGCCTGCGGCCTGCGAGCCGTCCGTGACGACGCCGGCCCCGTGTCGTTCCAGCACGCCTTCGTCCGGGCACTGGTGGGCTTCGTCGAGATCTATGCCTTCACCGGCACACCGGCGTTCTTCTCCGCGCTTCTGTCAGCGAAGGGCAAGCGGCTCGGTGACCATGCAGCCGGCACCTATGTCGTGCGAGAGCGCGTGCGGTTGCGACTCGCGCCCGCGGCCCTGATGCCACCCCACCTGCAGGCGTGGGCGCAGAACGCGGATCTGGCCACCCTGCCGACGGGCCTCGCGCTGGCGATCCGGCAATACCTCGGCCGGGCGGCGACGCTCGACAGCCGCACGCGTCACGACCTGGGCTCACGGCTGGCGGCCGACGTCTCGGCCTACGTCGCACCACCACCCCCACCCGGCACCCACCCCCAGGACCTCCTCGCCGCGGTCATGGCCGCGCGCCGGGAACGGGACATGGCCCGGCTGGAGCGCGAAGCAGCGATGCGCCGCCGACTGGTGGGAGAGCGCTGAAGCTCTCATGTGGGAGAGCATCCTGACGATAGCCGCGGGCACAGCGCTGCTCGTGGCGGCGCTCTGGGTGGTGCTCTACGGTGCTGCGACCTGGCGTCTCGCCCGTCGCCACCGGCCCTCCCCGCCCGCGCCGGTCGGCCCCCCGATCGAGCGGGTCGCCGCCGACCTGCGGCGTCTGCGTGCCGCCACCGAGCGCATCGCGCCCGGGACGAGCCAGGTCCGTCGGGTCGCTGTGCTCGCGGCCTACGACGAGACCCTGGTCCAGGCCTGCCAAGCGCTTGGACTCCCGGACATGCTCAGCGGCGTGCCCGCCGGCCCGGACCGGGAGGCGGCGCGGCTGCGGGTCGAGGCGATGCTCGAGGAGCAGGGGCTGCGCTTCGCGCCGGGTCAGTGACTGGTGCGTGTGTAGGCGAGGTCGGTGATCGTCCGGCCCTTCTCGAGCCCCTTGCGCTCGAACCTGGTGACTGGGCGGTCGTCCCAGCGACCGACCCGACCCCCCTCGAGCAGCGGCTCCGCGTCGAGCACGTCAACCATCTGGTTGGCGTAGTCGGCCCAGTCGGTGGCCAGGCGCCATACGGCACCGTGCTCGAGCCGTGACGCTGCGATGGCGGCGTTGGTCGCGGTCACGAACCGTCGCTTGTTGTGCTTGGTCTTGTGCCAGGGGTCCGGGAAGAAGGTCCAGAGCTCGCTCAGGCTCCCGGGCTCGATCAGGTGCTCGAGCGACCAGACCGCGTCGACGCCGCAGAAGCGCACGTTGTCGGCTCCGGCCTCTGCGACCCGCCAGAGCGAGTCGGCGATCCCCGGCCGCCAGACCTCGAACGCCAGGATGTTGGCATCCGGTCGAGCGGCGGCGAGCGCGGCGGTGGCCTCGCCGACCCCGGAGCCGATCTCCACGATCAAGGGGGCCTCACGGTCCCACGCGTCGGCGATCCGGAAGCCGGGCCGATCGACTGCCTCGTCCGGTATCACCCAGTCGGCCTGGTGGGCGGCCCAGCCTGCAGCCTGCTTGGGCGTGAACCTGCTGCCCCGGCGCGAGTAGGTGAGCACCTCACGCACCCGCCGGCCGTCGTCGGTGAGCTTGTGGTGCGGGCGGGCGGGGCGGGCGTCGTTCACGCCGACCATTGTCCCAGCGCCGTCCCCGTGAGATGCCACGAGGCCCCACTCCCGAAGGAGTGGGACCTCGTAGACCGTTCAGCTGCTCGTCAGGGACGAGCGGGGATCACTTGGTGATCACGGACTCGCTTCGCTCGCCGGGATCACTTCAGCTCGGAGCGGGTACGAGCAAGCTCGACCCGCCTGTCCTCACTTCGTGATCTTGGTGACGCGGCCGGCGCCGACGGTGCGGCCACCCTCGCGGATGGCGAAGCGCAGACCCTCGTCCATGGCGATGGGCTGGATGAGCTCGACCGACATCTCGGTGTTGTCACCCGGCATGACCATCTCGGTGCCCTCGGGCAGGGTCACAACACCGGTCACGTCAGTCGTACGGAAGTAGAACTGGGGACGGTAGTTGTTGAAGAACGGCGTGTGACGGCCGCCCTCGTCCTTGCTGAGGATGTAGACCGACGCCTCGAAGTTGGTGTGAGGGTCGTGGTGCCCGGCTTGATGACGACCATGCCGCGCTCGATGTCCTCGCGCTTGGTGCCACGGAGCAGGAGGCCGACGTTCTCGCCGGCCTGGCCCTCGTCGAGGAGCTTGCGGAACATCTCGACACCGGTGACGGTGCTCTTCTGGCTGGTCTCGCGGATGCCGATGATCTCGACCTCCTCGTTGACCTTGACGATGCCGCGCTCGATGCGACCGGTGATGACGGTGCCACGACCGGTGATCGTGAAGACGTCCTCGACGGGCATGAGGAAGGGCTTCTCGGTCTCACGCTCGGGGTCGGGATGGACTCGTCCACCGCGGCCATGAGCTCGAGGACCGACTTGCCCCACTTCTCGTCGCCCTGGAGCGCCGGGAAGGCAGCCACGCGCACGACGGGGATGTTGTCGCCGTCGAACTCGTACTCGGAGAGGAGCTCACGCACCTCCATCTCGACGAGCTCGATGAGCTCCTCGTCGTCGACCATGTCGCACTTGTTGAGCGCCACGACCAGGGCCGGCACGCCGACCTGGCGGGCGAGCAGCACGTGCTCACGCGTCTGCGGCATCGGACCGTCGGTGGCGGCAACCACGAGGATCGCGCCGTCCATCTGGGCAGCGCCGGTGATCATGTTCTTGATGTAGTCGGCGTGACCGGGGCAGTCGACGTGCGCGTAGTGGCGCGACTCGGTCTGGTACTCGACGTGCGCGATCGAGATGGTGATGCCGCGCTGACGCTCTTCGGGCGCCTTGTCGATCTGGTCGAACGCCGACGCCTCGTTGAGGTTCGGGTACGCGTCGTGCAGCACCTTGGTGATTGCTGCGGTCAACGTCGTCTTGCCATGGTCGATGTGACCGATGGTTCCGATGTTGACGTGCGGCTTGGTCCGCTCGAACTTCGCCTTAGCCACTGGGGCTCCTCCTGGTTGGATTGGTACTAGAACTCGTGGGTGTGAAAAACGGGTGGTGCGTGTGCCGGTGGTCCGTGGCGACTATTCGCCGCGGACCTTCTTGACGATCTCCTCGGCGATGTTCGTGGGAACCTCGGCGTACGAGTCGAACTCCATCGAGTACGACGCCTGTCCCGAGGTCTTCGACCTCAAGTCGCCAACGTACCCGAACATCTCTGACAGCGGCACAAGGGCGTTGACGACCATGTCGCCGTGACGCTCCTCCTGAGCCTGGATCTGACCGCGACGCGAGTTGATGTCGCCGATCACGGTGCCGAGGAAGCTCTCGGGAGTCGTGACCTCGACGGCGAACATCGGCTCGAGCAGCACCGGCTTGGCCCGGCGGGCGGCCTCCTTGAAGGCCTGGTTGCCGGCGATCTTGAAGGCGAGCTCGGAGGAGTCGACGTCGTGGTAGGCGCCGTCCTCCAGCGAGAACTTCACGTCCACCATCGGGTAGCCGGCGAGGACGCCGAACTCCATGGCGTCCTGGCCGCCCTGGTCGACCGAAGGGATGTATTCCTTCGGCACGCGACCACCGGTGACGTTGTTCTGGAACTCGTAGCCCGCGCCCACACCGGTCTCGGGGTCGATGTTCGGACCGAGGTTGATGACGACCTTGGCGAACTGACCCGACCCACCGGTCTGCTTCTTGTGGGTGTAGGAGTGCTTCTCGACCGTGTTGCGGATGGTCTCGCGGTAGGCGACCTGCGGCTTGCCGACTGTCGCCTCGACCCGGAACTCGCGCTTCATCCGGTCGACGAGGATCTCGAGGTGGAGCTCACCCATGCCGGCGATGATCGTCTGGCCGGTCTCTTCGTCGGCCTTGACGGTGAACGTCGGGTCCTCGTCGGAGAGGCGCTGGATCGCGGTGCCGAGCTTCTCCTGGTCGCTCTTGGTCTTCGGCTCGATCGCGACCTCGATCACCGGGGCCGGGAACGTCATCGACTCGAGGACGACCTGGTTCTGCGGGTCGCACAGGGTGTGACCGGTCTTGGTGTCCTTGAGCCCCATGACGGCCACGATCTGCCCGGCGCCGACGGCGGCGATCTCCTCACGCTTGTTGGCGTGCATCTGGTAGACCTTGCCGACGCGCTCCTTGCGACCGTTGACCGAGTTGACCACGGTCGAGCCGGCCTCGAGCTTGCCGGAGTAGACCCGGACGTAGATCAGCTTGCCGAGGTGGGGGTCGGTGGCGATCTTGTAGGCGAGGCCACAGAAGGGCTCGTCATCGCTGGGGAGACGCTTGATCTCCTTCTCCTCGTCGTTGGGCGCGTGCCCGACGATGGCATCGATGTCGAGCGGGGAGGGAAGGAACTTCACGACCGCGTCGAGCAGCGGCTGGACGCCCTTGTTCTTGAACGCGGTGCCGCACAGGACGGGGTTGATCTTGTCGGCGAGCGTGGCGCGACGGATCGCGGCCTCGAGCTCCTCGACGGTGAACTCGCCCTCGTCGAGGAACTTCTCCATGATCTCGTCGTCGGCCTCGGCCAGGGTCTCGAGCAGCTTCTCGCGGTATTCCGCGGCCTGCTCGGCGAGGTCGGCCGGGATCTCCTCGACCTCGTAGTCCTCACCCATCGTGGTCTCGCCACGCCAGGTCAGGGCACGCATGCCGACCAGGTCGACGACCCCGAGGAAGTCACCCTCGGCGCCGATCGGGAGCTGCAGCACCAGCGGGGTGGAGTTGAGGCGCTCGACCATCATGTCGACGCAGCGGAAGAAGTCGGCGCCGGTGCGGTCGAGCTTGTTGACGAAGCACATGCGGGGCACGGAGTACTTGTTGGCCTGGCGCCACACCGTCATCGTCTGCGGCTCGACGCCGGCGACACCGTCGAAGACCGCGACTGCGCCGTCGAGGACGCGCAGCGAGCGCTCGACCTCGACCGTGAAGTCGACGTGGCCCGGGGTGTCGATGATGTTGATCTGGTGGTTCTTCCACCAGCAGGTGGTCGCAGCGGAGGTGATGGTGATGCCACGCTCCTGCTCCTGCTCCATCCAGTCCATCGTGGCCGCACCGTCGTGGACCTCACCGATCTTGTAGCTGATGCCGGTGTAGAACAGGATGCGCTCGGTGGTGGTGGTCTTGCCGGCGTCGATGTGCGCCATGATGCCGATGTTGCGGACCTTGTTGAGGTCGGTGGTGATTTCGACGGCCACGTAGTTTCTCAGTCCCTTGCGAGTTGGTGGGGCGTGCAGTGGGTCACGGCGTACGGCGGAGCAGCTGCTGCGCCGTACGCCGTGATCATCACCAGCGGTAGTGGGCGAAGGCCTTGTTGGACTCGGCCATCTTGTGCGTGTCCTCGCGCTTCTTCACTGCGGCACCGAGGCCGTTGGAAGCGTCGAGGATCTCGTTCATGAGGCGCTCGGCCATCGTCTTCTCACGACGGTCGGCCGCGTAGCCCACGAGCCAGCGCAGGGCCAGCGTGGTCTGACGGTTGGCCTTGACCTCGACCGGGACCTGGTAGGTCGCCCCGCCGACGCGGCGGGACTTGACCTCGAGGGCCGGCTTGACGTTGTCGAGCGCACGCTTGAGCGTGACGACCGGGTCGCTGCCGGTCTTCTCGCGGCAGCCCTCGAGCGCGGTGTAGACGATGCGCTGGGCAACGGCCTTCTTGCCGTCCTGGAGGACCTTGCTGACGAGCTGGGTGACGACCTGCGAGCCGTAGACCGGGTCGACGACGAGGGGGCGCTTGGGAGCGGGACCCTTGCGAGGCATTACTTCTCCTTCTTCGCGCCGTAGAGGCTGCGGGCCTGCTTGCGGTTCTTGACACCCTGGGTGTCAAGCGTGCCGCGGATGATCTTGTAGCGGACACCGGGAAGGTCCTTCACACGGCCGCCGCGCACAAGCACGATCGAGTGCTCCTGCAGGTTGTGACCGACGCCCGGGATGTAGGCCGTGACCTCGACGCCGGAGCTCAGACGCACGCGGGCGACCTTGCGGAGGGCGGAGTTGGGCTTCTTCGGGGTGGTCGTGTAGACGCGGGTGCAGACGCCACGGCGCTGCGGGGATCCCTTCAGGGCAGGCGTCTTGCTCTTGGACACCTTGTCCTGGCGGCCCTTGCGGACCAGTTGCTGAATGGTGGGCACCGAGTGGTTCCCTTTCTTTCTCATCTATCTCGCAACGACGACCTGTCGAGGCGGTGAGTTTCGGGAACTGCCGCTCGAGAGCGGTGGTGCCCGGCTGCGCGTGCGCAGGAGGTGAGTGCCTGACTAGGTTCTGGGCAGGCCAGAGGGCGGGCCAGACACAAGGAGACAATCTACCGGGGGGTCTACGGGCGGTCAAAACGCCACCGACGGCGACCTCCCGCGCGATCAGCGGTCGAGCAGGGCCGAGATCGGGCTGATCGCGAAGTAGAGGACGAACATCGCGGCCACGACCCACATCAGGGCGTGCACCTCGCGCGCCTTGCCTCGGACGACCTTGATCAGGACGAAGGCGAGGAAGCCGGCGCCGATCCCCGCGGAGATGGAGTAGGTGAAGGGCATCAGCACGATCGTCAGGAACGCAGGGATGGCGATCTCGAGGTCGTCCCAGTCGATGCCCCGCACCTGCTGCATCATCAAGAAGCCGACGAGCACGAGCGCAGGCACCGCTGCCTCGTTGGGGATCACGACCACGAGGGGGGCGAGCAGGGTGGCCAGCAGGAAGAGGACACCGGTGACCACGGAGGCGAGGCCCGTCCGCGCCCCCTCGCCCACACCCGAGGCGCTCTCGATGTAGGAGGTGTTGCTGGACACGGCTGCAGCGCCGCCCGCAGCGGCCGCGAGGGAGTCGACGATCAGGATGCGCTTGGTGTTGGGCGGGTTGCCCTCCTCGTCGAGCAGGCCGGCCTCGGCGCCGATGGCCGTCATCGTGCCCATCGTGTCGAAGAAGTCGGCCAGGAGCAGCGTGAAGACCAGCAGCACCACGGTGACGATCCCGGCGTTCTCCCAGGAGCCCAGCAGGCTGAAGTTGCCGAGGAGCCCGAAGTCGGGCAGGTCGAAGACCTTGTCGGGCAGCGCCGGGACGTTGAGGTTCCAGCCCTTCGGGTTGACCTCGCCGTCCTCGGCGAACGTGGGGCCGACCTGGGCGACCTTCTCCACGACGACGGCGACCACCGTGGTGACGAGGATCGAGATCAGGATCGCGCCCTTGACCTGGCGCACGTAGAGGGCGATGACGAGCACGAGCCCGAGGGCGAACACCAGGACAGGCCAGCCTGCGAGCTGACCACCGATACCCATCTCCACCGGCACCGGACCAGCGCCCGTACGGCGCACGAACCCGGCGTCGACCAGACCGATCAGCGCGATGAACAGACCGATGCCGACCGAGATCGCGATCTTGAGCTGCGCCGGCACCGCGTGGAAGACCGCCTCGCGGAACCCGGTGAGGACCAGCAGCAGGATGACCACGCCTTCGATCACCACGAGCCCCATCGCGTCGGCCCACGTCATCTGGCTCGCCACCGAGAAGGTGACGAAGGCGTTCAGGCCCAGGCCGGTGGCCAGGGCCAGCGGATAGTTGGCGACCACCCCCATCAGGATCGTCAGCACCCCGGCCGCCAGCGCGGTTGCGGCGGCGATCTGCGGGAACGTCCCGAGGAGCTCCCCGTTGATGTCCTCGCCCTGGAGCAGGATGATCGGGTTGAGGACGATGATGTAGGCCATCGTCAGGAACGTGACGATCCCACCGCGGACCTCGCGGGCCACGGAGGAGCCCCGCTCGGTGATGCGGAAGAAGCCGTCGATGCCGGTGGACCGTGGAGTCGCGGTCGCAGTCTTGTCAGTCACGGGGCGGAAGTCTGGCAGAGCGCTGCCGCGACCGGTCAGCAGCCTGCGCGGTAACGTGGCCCGCGTGGAGTTGAGGGACGACCGGACGACCCAGCACGAGATCGGCAGCCGCACCTACGTCGTGGCGCAGGTCGAGCCGCTCGACGTCGACGGCGTGCGCACCGTCGAGGTCGGGGTCGGCGTGTGGCTGGTCGCGTTCGTGGCGCTGCTGCCGTTCTACGGCACCCTGCAGGAGACGGGACGGACCTGGTGGCTGTGGACGTGCCTGGCCGGCTTCGGGCTGGGGCTCTTCGGCCTGGAGTACTGCCGCCGTCGCCGCAAGGCGCGCGCCGAGCAGGCATCGTGACCTCGCCTCCCCCCACCCGCTGGGCGCTGGCCGGGCAGCGCAACCGCGGCTACGCCGAGACGTTCGCGACCAGGCTGGCCGAGGGGGTCGACGTCGACGGTGAGGCGCGCCTCGCCGATGCGCTCGTCGCCCGCCGTTCCCGCATCCTCGACGTGGGCTCGGGCATGGGCCGGGTCGCGGCCGCGCTGGTGGCTCGAGGGCACGACGTGGTCGCCACCGAACCCGACGACGCGCTGCGGGCGCAGTCGCTGGCGACGTACGCCGAGGTCGCGGTGCTGCCACACGAGGCGCTGACGCTGCCCGACCTCGACCCCTTCGACCTGATCGTGGTCGTCGGCAACGTGATGGTCTATCTCGGTGAGGACACCGAGCGCGAGGTGCTGGCGCGCCTGCGGTCGCTGCTGGCGCCCGGCGGTCGGATCCTGGCGGGCTTCCACCTCTCGGGGACCAAGAACGGCAGTCGCGCCTATCCGGCGGAGGAGTTCGTCAGCGACGCTGCCGCGGCCGGCCTGACGGTCGACCTGAGGTTCGGCAGCTATGAGCTGCACGCGCCCAACGACGACTATGCGGTGTGGGTGCTGAGCCCCACGGGCTGAAGGTCAGAGCGACTCGAACTCGTCGTCGGTCAGCGTGTCGAAGACATGGTCGGGCACCGGGATCGGCTGCTGCTTGCGGGCCAGCTTGACCTCGGAGTGGGCACCGCAGCCGTGGTTGAAGGACACGACCCGGCCGTCGTCGTTGGCGTTTCCGTTGGCGCACACGCCGAAGGTGCCCGCCAGAGGTCCGGCTAGACGGACCAGGAAGCCGCACGACCAGCAGGTCTGCGGGGCGCTCTTGGCCAGCGCCGACTCCGGTCCCCCGTCACCGGAATACCAGCGCTCGGCCGCCAGGTCGCGCCCCTCCGGGGACAGCGTGCGCACGCGGCCGAGGCCGAGGTCGGCTGCGACCTGACGGATCTGCGCCTTGGCGTCGCTGTCGAGGGGGTCGTCACCGAAGGAATAGCTCGGAACCAGGCGGGGATCCTCGTCCTCCACCGGCAGCAGGTCACCGGGTGAGAGGTCACCGGGCTGCAGGCGCTCCTTGTAGGGGACCCAGGACGGGGCCACGATCGCCTCGTCGCCCGGCAGGAGCACCGCCTCGTTGACGGTCGCCGTGCTCGAGTCGGCCGCCCGCGTCAGCGTCACCGACCAGTGCCAGCCCACGTATCCGGGCCGGTTGCAGGCGAAGAGGTGGGTGGCGATCAGGTCCTCCTCGCGCCGCGCACCCAGGTGCTCGCCGACGTCTGCTGCGTCGGTGAGCTGGAGGACGACGTCGCGTGCGAGGTCGACGGCCCCGGCCAGGGTGGCGTCGGGTTCGTCGACAGGGTGGGCGTCGGCTGAGTTCTCGGCGAGGTCGATCACTGCCGAATCATGACGCACTTGCGCCGCGCTGTCAGTTCGGGCGGTCATACGGCGCCTGCTGGCGGGTTCGGTCGCACCGGCACGGCAGGATTGGCCCATGACTCCCGAGCACCCACGCTCCGACCCGCGGCCGGCCCCTGGGAACGGGGCGATGGGGCGCGGGGTGCGCGGTGCCGGTCGCGGGCTGCGCACTGCAGGTCAGGGCGTTCGTCGCGGGGTTGCCGGCGCCACGCGAGCCACCGGACGCGCGAGCCGCTACACGGTGCACCAGGCTCGTCGTGCCGCGCGCGCCGAAGGGGCCGGTGAGTCGGGCCTGTCGCGCTTGATCGGACTGCACTCCCTCAACGCGGCGGGCGACGCGGCGGTGGCCATCTCGTTGGCAGGCACCCTGTTCTTCCAGGTCCCGACCGGCGAGGCGCGCGGGCAGGTCGCCCTGTTCCTGGCCCTGACGATGCTGCCGTTCGCCATCGTGGCGCCGTTGATCGGGCCCTTCCTCGACCGCTTCAGCCACGGCCGCCGGTGGGCGATCGGGGCGACGATGGCGACGCGCGCCTTCCTCTGCTGGGTCCTGGCCACGGCGGTCGCCACCGACTCACGCTGGCTCTTCCCGGCTGCGCTCGGGGTCCTGGTCGCCTCCAAGGCGTACGGCGTGACGCGCGCCGCTGCCGTGCCCAGGCTCGTCCCGCCCGACCTGACCCTGGTCAAGGCCAACGCCCGCGTCTCCATGGCCGGCATCATCGGGGCCGCACTGTCCGCCCCGATCGCCATCCTCGCCTCGACCGCCGGATCCGACTGGTCACTGCGCTACGGGTTCGTGATCTTCGTCGTCGCCACCATCCTGGCCATCCGCCTGCCCGCACGGGTCGACTCCAGCCTGGGCGAAGGCACGCTGGTGCTGATGCCGGCCCCGTCCGACCGCCAGGCGTCGGTCCACACCTCGAAGCGCCGCCCACGGACCCGCATCCCTGCAGCAGTCGCCTTCGCGCTGCGTGCGAACTGCGGGCCCCGGTGGCTCTCCGGCTTCCTGACCATGTTCATGGCCTTCCTGCTGCGCGACAACCCGATCGGGGACTGGAAGCCTGAGGTGCTCCTCGGCCTCGTCATCGGCGCAGCGGGACTCGGCAACACACTGGGAATCACCCTCGGGTCGCTGCTCAAGCGCATCGATCCGACCCTGACCGTCGTCCTCGCCCTCGCCGCGGACGCCGTGGTGGCGTTCGTCGCGGCCCTCTTCTACGGGTTGCTGCCCCTCGTCGCACTCGGCCTGACCGCCGGCCTTGCGCAGTCGCTGGCGAAGCTGTCCCTGGACTCCACGATCCAGCGCGACGTGCCCGAACGCATCCAGGCGAGCGCGTTCGCTCGCTCCGACACCACCCTCCAGCTCGCCTGGGTCGTCGGCGGCTTCGTCGGGATCGCGATCCCGCTCCTGCCCGAGCTCGGTCTCGGCCTGGCGTGCGCCGTGCTCTCGGCGTGGGCGGTCTACGTCTTCGTCAGCCGGCCCGGACGCCTGGGCACGTCACCGGGCGGCGCCTGAGATCGCTCAGAGCTCCAGCTCGTCGGCCAGGGCCCGCAGCAGCTTCGCGGTCGGCCTCGCAGCCTTGGGCTCGGGGTGACGTCCGTGTCGGTAGGTCTCCCCGACGTTGTCGAGCAGCCGGATGAGGTCCTCGACGATCGCGGTCATCGTCTCGGGGTCCTTGCGCTGCGCGTTGCGCTTGTTGCGGGTGACCGAGGCCGGCGCGTCGAGGACCCGCACCAGCAGCGCCTGGTCACCGCGCCGACCCTGCGCGACGTCGAACTCGACCCGGGTGCCGTTCTTGATCGTGCTCATCCCCTCGGGGAGGGCGTCGGCGTGCAGATAGACGTCGGGGCCGTTGTCCTGGGACAGGAAGCCGAAACCCTTGTCGGCGTCGAACCACTTCACCTTGCCAGTGGGCACGGTCTGACCTCTTCTTCGTCTCCAGGCGTGGCAACGGCGGCCACGGTGCGGGGCAGACTCTAGGGGGCGAGTGCCGCGTTGAGCGAGCCGGACCGGAAGCCGAGCGGATCGAGCACGGCCTCACCGAACCCGGCCCGGGCCACGGCGTCGAGCACGCGTCGGCGTACGGCGCTCGCGGGCCCTGCGTCGGCCAGCGGACCGGCGAGCAGGGCCACATCGACCTCGATCGAGGCCCGGTCCCCCAGGTCGCGCACGCGCAGGTCGCGCACCTCGATCCCGGCCGCGTCCAGCGCGGCGCGCACCCCCGCCTCGGCGCGCTCGACGCGTGCCAACCGGTGGGGGGTGACCTCGATGCCATAGGCCACCCGCGAGGACAGGCAGGCGGCGGCGGGCTTGTCCCACGTCGGCAGGCCCCACCGCCGCGAGGCGCGGCGGACGTCGTGCTTGGTCAGTCCGGCGTCCAGGAGCGGGGTGACCGCACCCCGCTCTGCGGCGGCGCGGATCCCGGGCCGGAAGCCGGCGACAGCGTCGTCGGCGTTGGTGCCGGTCGCGACGTGGGCGATGCCACGCTCGCGAGCGATCGGCCCCAGGGTCTCGATCAGCTCCGCCTTGCAGAAGTAGCAGCGTTGGCCGGTGTTCTCGCGATAGCCCTCCCGGTCCATCTCGTGGGTCCGGGGGTGACCAGGTCGACCCCGAGGTCGGCCGCGAAGTCGCGGGCCGGGTCACGCTCGTCGGCCGGCAGCGAGTCGGAGTAGCCCGTGGCCGCAAGGACGTTGTCGACGCCGAGCGTGCGCACGGCCGCGGCGAGCAGCAGCGCACTGTCCGCCCCGCCGCTGAAGGCGACCAGCACCGAACCCAGCTGACGCAGTCGCTCCTCGAGAGCGGCGAGCCGCAGGTCGAGGACGTGGTCGTCGAGCCAGGCCGGGAACTCCTCGAGGCTGTCGAGGACGACATGGGTGCCGGCAGCCAGGAGCTCGTCGCGCGTGCTGCCGCCGGTGAGCACGGAGACGCTGACGACGCCCGCAGCAAGGGCGCCCTCCACGTCGTGCACGTGGTCGCCGACATAGACCGAGGCCCCCTCGCGCACCAGGGCGTCCGCCTTGCCGACGCCCCACACCATGCCCGTGAGCTGGTCGACGTCGAGTGCGAGGTGGTCCACGTGGCGTTGGGCGTTGGGCGCGAACTTGCCGGTGACGAGCAGGATGCGGCCGTCGTGGCGGCGTACGGCGGCGAGCGCGTCGACCGCACCGGGCAGTGTGGGCACCGCCGAGATGGCGTGGTCGACGTAGAGCTCGCGGAAACGGTCGGTCGCCGGGCCGATCGCGTCAGCTGCCAGGTGCGGCTCGAGGATGAGGTCGAGAGGCGGTCCGAGCTTTCGGGTGAGCTCGACGACGGGGAACGCCACCCCCAGCTCGGCACCGAGGGCCTGCAGCGTGGCGGCGAAGCCGGGCACGGTGTCGATCAGCGTCATGTCGAGGTCGAAGCCCACCACGAGAGCGGGGGCCTGGGACGTCATGCGTCCACCCTAGGTGTCCTCGTCCAGCCCTTTGATTCCCCGGGGTCTGGCTGCAACCATGGACGGTCGTGCGCGACTGCGCCACAATGGCGCGCCCATGCCCAGCCTCCCCCAGCCCACAACTCCTGAGGAGCGACCGTGACGTCGAGCCCCACCGCGACCCGAGCCGTGCGCCTCGCACTGTCCGGGGTGGTCGCTGGGATCCTCGCCGCGGGCGCGTTGGTCACTCCCGCGGTGCACGCCGTCGCGGAAGAACCGCCCAGCCTCCACCTCGTCACCCTGACCGGGCCCGGCACCTCCGCACCAGCCGCCGGGGGGTCGCGACCGACGAGGGCCGCGCTGCTCGCCCGGCAGGACTCCGTGCTCGCCGGCATCGACGCCGCGGAGCCGGCCTACCGGTGGACCACGGCGCTCAACGGGTTTGCGGTCGCGCTGACGGCCGACCAGGTCTCGGCGCTGGAGGCCGACAGCGAGGTCGTCACGGTCGAGGCCAACTCGGTGCGGCCGATGGCCGGGCGCCTCATGTCGCCCGAGGCCTCGGCCAACCCGCTGTCACGTCCGCGCGAGGAAGGCGGTCGCGGCGGTGCCGGGGTGGTGATCGGCGTCGTCGACTCCGGGATCGACCCCGAGTCCCCGCTGTTCGCCGACGTCCCCTACCTCGGCCCCGACGCGGCGAACTACTCAGGGCTCTGCACGGTCGGCGAGGAGTGGCCGGCGGCAGCCTGCAACCGCAAGCTCGTCGGCGCGGGCTGGTGGGTGGCCGGCTTCGGGGAAGACCGCATCCGTTCGTCCGAGACCCTGTCGGCGCGGGACGCGATCGGGCACGGCACCCAGGTCGCCTCCGTGGCAGCCGGCAACTCCGACGTCTCGGTGCGCATCGACCAGCGCACCACGGGCACCTTCAGCGGCGTCGCGCCTCGCGCGCGCGTCGCGGCCTACAAGGCGTGCTGGGCCGCGCCGGACCCGGTCGATGACGGCTGCGCGACGGCCGACCTCGTCTCGGCCATCGACCAGGCCACGGCCGACGGCGTCGACGTCCTCAACGTCTCCACCGCCGGACCCAGCACGGTCGACACGGTGCAGCGCGCGCTCCTCGGAGCCGCGGAGGCCGACATCGTGGTGATCGGTGCGGCCGGCAACGCAGGGCGCTCGGCTCTCGCCGGCCATCCCACGCCGTGGGTCACCACCGTCGGTGCGGCCAGGGGCAGCACCCTGCGCGGCCAGGTGAGGGTCGCGGGCGGCCCGAGCCTGACCGGTGCCAGCAGGTCTCGCCGTGACGTCGGGCCGGTGCAGCTCATCCTCGGATCGGACGTGGCCGCAGCCGGTGCGCGGGTGCGTGATGCGCGCGAGTGCCGTCCGGACTCCCTGGACGCCGGACAGGTCGCGGGCAAGGCCGTCGTGTGTGTGCGCGGCGGCATCGGTCGCGTCGACAAGTCGCTCGCCGTCTCGCGCGCCGACGGCGTGGCGATGGTGCTGGTCAACGACCGTGCTGGGGGACCCTCGACGACTTCCACAGCGTCCCGACCGTCCAGCTCGCCCAGGCACCGGGTGAGCGCCTCGTCAGCTGGATACGCAGGCGCCCCAGGACCACCGTTCGCTTCGAGCCGCTGCGAGCCAGCTCTGGGCAGGCGAGTGCAGCAGGCTGGTCGGCGCCCGGTGACGCCCGCTCCACGCTGCTCAAGCCCGACGTCGTCGCGCTCGGTGAGGGTGTCCTCGGCGCCATCCCCGACTCCTGGGCACTGTTCTCCGGCACCTCGGCAGCCAGCGCACGCGTCAGTGGGCTCGCGGCCCTGCTCCGTGCCGACCACGACTGGTCGGCGCCGATCGTCCGCTCGGTCCTGACGACGACCGCGACTCCCCTCGCGGGCGCCTCGACCCTCCTCCAGGGTGCCGGTCGCGTCGCTGCTTCGCACCAGCGGCCGGGGCTCGGGCTGGACGTCGCGCTGCCTGACTATCGCCGTGCACTCGAAGCCCTCTCCTGGCGTGACCTGAACGTGCCCTCGGTGATGATGCGAGGAGCGGGCACGACCACGCGCCGCGTCACCAACCTCGGTCGAGGTGCGACCTACTTCTCCGCACGGGTTCGTGGCTTCGCGCGGCACCGCGTGCAGGTGACGCCGGTCGCCCTGATGCTGGACCCCGGCGAGTCGGCCAGGGTGCGGATCACCGTGACCGGCGGTCCGGGTCGCTTCGACGACGGCTGGGTCGTATGGCGAGGGGCGCGCGGCACCTCGACCCGCATCCCCGTCGCCATCACCCGCTGAGCTCAGCCCTCGCGCTGGACCGTCATCTGGCGGTCGCCGAACGACACGACGTCCCCCTCGACCAGGGTGGCGGGGCGTCCAGGAGACAGTCGCCGGGCAACACCCCGCCTCCTCAGCACCGAGCCGTTGGTGGACCCGCGGTCCATCACCACCAGCACGCCGTCGGGCGCAGGACCGAGCTGGGCGTGGGTCTTGGAGACCGACATGTCGGACGAGCCGAGCGGGACGAGGTGGTGGACCTGTTCCCCCTGCCGCGGCACCGGGCGGCGCCCGACGAGAGCCAGGCCCTCGACCACGAGCGTCTCGCCGGAGTCGAACACGACTCGCCAACGCGGCGCGGTCGACGATGCCGACGCCTGGGCTGCGCCTGGCTTGGGACGCACCACGGTCCGTCCGCCCTCTGGCACAGGGCGCCCGGCAGATGTCGTGACCGCACCTGGAGAAGCGGGCCGGGGCGGCGTGGCCGGGGCATGCGCCGGGACCAACGTCGAGTCCTGCACGTGGCGTGCGGACTGCTCGGACCGTGGAGGGCTCGCCCGCCGCAGCGGTGCCTCCGGCTCGACCGGGGTGGCCGGGATGAGCCTCATCGCCGTCAGGTTGACCACGTGTCGAGGGGTGTGGTCCACCTCCTCCACCCGGTCGTCGACGGGACGGACGTCGACCACGATCGAGTGCGCGACGAGGTCGTGCCACCCGCGGCGCTGCCGCGCCCGGTCCTCGACCGCCGTCCACGCCAAGGTGGCCAAGCCGATGCCGAACGTCGGCAGCGAACCGACACCGAGCACGAGGGCGCGCAGGAGAGCCGGCCCGGGACCGATGGGCGTCCCCGAGCCGTGGTGCACGACCCGCAGGCCGAGCACGGACTTGCCGGGGGTGCGACCGCCCAGCCCGGTCAGCATCGCCAGTGCGAGCCACACGAGGACCAGCATGACCACGCCGACCCCCAGGGACAGCACCTCGTCACGGGTGGCCGCCCAGGTCAGCGCGCCGGCTGCTCCGACCAGCCCCCAGGCGAGGAGCCGGTCGAGCACGAAGGCGTAGAACCGGCGCTCGAGCTCGGCGACCGGACAGGTCGGACCGCCCGACACGGACCGGCTCACGCGGCTGCTCGTCACGCTCAAGGATTGGTGGTCTGGATGGTCACGCCGTCCCCGAGGTCCAGGATCGCGCCGGGGATGAGAGACACGGCGATGCCGGCCTGGAGGTCCTCGGGCGGCAGCCCCGGCTGGACGAGGACCGTGCCGTTGGTCGAGCCCATGTCGGTGACCACTGCCATGCCGTGGTCGGCGCCCGCCCCGGGGCGGATCTCCAGGTGGGTCGAGGAGATCTCGTGCGAGGGACTGGCCACGGTCACCAGGCGCGGCAGGTCGCTGGACGCGAAGCGGTGGGCCTCCGGGGCGCGGCCCACGAGGATCACCCGGTCGACGTCGAGGACCTCGCCGGTGGAGAAGATCAGCTTGGCGACCGGGTGGGCGACCACCGCCGGGGCCTGCTGCTGGCCGGGGGTGCCGAGCCGCGGCCGGTCGAGCCCGTCGACCGGCGACCCGACCGTGGTCTGGCCGTCGTGGTCGTCCTCGGCCTGAGCAGGCACCTCGGGAGTCGGCGCCAGGTCGGGCGCCGGCCCCTCGACGACAGGCGACTCCCGGCCATCGGCGACGGGCGGCTCCTGGTCACTGGTGCTGAGGGCCTGGCCGCCTTCGACGGGCGTCTCCCGGTCACCGAAGTGCATCACGCTGGCGCGGACGATGCCGTCGATCACGACGAGCTCCGGCTCGGTCGACGACCCGGCCACGATGCGACCGCCCGTGACGCCTTCGACCGATCGCTCGGACCACATCGTGCCCGGCTCGTGGACGACCTCGATCGGCCCGTCGGCGCCGACCACGGTGACGGTGACGTCGCCACGCACGAGCACCCGCACGCGGTCGCCATGACCCACGAGTGCGAACGCAGGCAGGTTGGAGAGGCCTCCCGCGACCAGCACGTCGAGCACGGTCTCGAAGTCCTGGCCCCGCTCGACGAGGTCCCAGAGTGCCGCGACCCGGTCGCGGCCCTCGGCAGCGATCAGGGCGGTGACACGGTCCCCGACCACGGCATACGAATCGCCCGGGGCGAACGTCCTCCTGCGCACGGCGTGGTCGCTCACGGTCGGGCCCCCAGCTTGTGTTCGAGACTCGCCCGCTGCTGGGCGGAGTCATATGAGTCGTCGCGCACCAATCCCACCACATCGACGACGACAGCGGTGGCGTTGTCGCGCCCCCCGGCATCGAGCGCTGCCCGGACCAGCTCGGCCGCAGCATCCCGAGGGTCGTGGACCCGCGCCAGGATCTCCTCGATGACCTCGTCGGCGATCATGCCCGTGACGCCGTCGCTGCACAGGAGCAGGCGCTCGGCGGCTGCGAGCGGCAACAGGTGGAAGTCCGGTGACACACCCCCGGGACTCCCGAGCGCCCGAGTGATGATGTGTCGCTCCGGGTGGGTCGCGGCCTGCTCGGTGGTGATCTCACCGGCGTCGACCAGCTCCTGCACGACCGAGTGGTCGACGCTGACCTGGTCGAGCCGGCCGTCGTTGAAGCGATAGATCCGGGAGTCGCCGAGGTTGACCAGCAGCCACTTGGTTCCCTCGTGGTCCTCGACCAGCACGGCCGCGACGCACGTGGTGCCGGCGTGCCAGCGCGGGTGGTCGCCACGGTGCATCTCGCCATACGTCAGGATCCGGGACTGTGCGCGGCTCAGCGTCTCGGCAACGCTCTCGGGTCCGCGGCGCGGGTCGTAGCCCTCCTCGGCGAGGCGGGCGAACTCCTCGGTCACGATCCGGCTGGCAACGTCTCCGCCCGCGTGACCGCCCATCCCGTCGGCCACGACGAACACCGGGGGCTCCACCAGGAACGCGTCCTCGTTGACCTTGCGCACGTGCCCGACCTCGGACGCCGCTCCGTGGTGGAGGTCAACGGGCTTCATGCGGGGTCCTCACCCTCGATGACGATGAGCCGCGACATGGGCTCGGCGAGTAGCGTAGAAGGGATGTCCACCACCGAACAGACGCCCCCGCGGACGCTGGCAGAAGAGCTTCGGCGCTGGCCCGACGACCGCCTGGCGACGTTGTTGCGGATGCGTCCTGATCTCGCCACGCCTGCACCTCATGATTCCGCGCAGCTGGCTTCGCGCGCTGCGACTCGCACGTCTGTCCTCAGGGCGCTCGACAACCTCACCCGCCTGGAGCTCTCGGTCCTTGATGCCCTCGTGGTTGCAAACCAAACCACCGAATCGAAACTTGTCCAGATCGTGCACGCCGACGAGTCCGCCATCCGGTCGGCGATCGACGTGCTCCGCTCCCTGGCCGTGGTCTGGGACGCACCCGGCGGGCTGCGGCCCCTGAGTGGGGTCGCCGAGGCCCTGCGGGGTGACGAGTCGGCCGGAGTCAGCGGCCTTCGACCGGTCTCACCCGAGCCGACCCCGGACGTCGCCGCCAGGCTGGACGCCATCAGTCCCCGGGCCCGCGCCCTCCTCGAGCACGTCCTGGCCAACGGCGGGGAGGGGACGACCGGCTCCGCCCGTCGCACCATCGACCCTGCGGCAGCGGCCACGCCGGTCGAGGAGCTGATTGCCAACGGTCTCCTCAGGCCCCGCGAGGGCGGCGTCCTGGTGCTGCCCGGAGAGGTGGGCCTCGTCCTGCGCGGCGGGCGCACGACCACGACGCCACGCGACCTGGTGCCGCAGCTCGTCACCACCGACCGGGACCCCGAGCTCGTCGACCGGACCGCCGGCGGGGCCGCCTTCGACGCCGTACGCCGACTCGAGCTCCTGCTCGACCACTGGGGCCTCCAACCGCCTGCCCTGCTGCGCAGCGGCGGTCTGGCGGTGCGCGACCTCAAGGCCGCAGCAGCCGAGCTCCAGGTCGCAGAACAGGACGCGGGCCTGCTGATCGAGGTCGCCGCCGCGGCGGGTCTCCTCACCACCGCGACCGACCCGGAGGGTGCACAGGTCTGGCTGCCCACCGACGCGTTCGACACCTGGGCGGCCGGCTCGACGGCCGAGCGCTGGGTCGCGATCGCCCTCGCGTGGCTCGAGTCGTCGCGGGTGCCCAGCCTGGTCGGCACGAGGGACACCGCGGGCAAGACCTGGAACGCCCTGGCTCCCGACCTGTCGAGCGTGATGGCACCCGAGGCCCGCACGCTCGCGCTGGCGCAGCTCGCGGAGCTGGACGAGGGGGCTGTGCTCGCGACGGGCACCGGCGTCCCCTCCCTCGTCGACCGGGTGCGGTGGCTCCGCCCCCGCCGTCCGGCCACCCACGGCGACCTGGTCGCCGCCGCGGTCCACGAGGCCGGCCTGCTCGGCCTGGTCGGTGCCGGGGGCCTGTCCCGAGCCGGACGAGCCGTCGTGGCCCACGACCACGACCGTGCACTGGCGGCGCTGGCGCCATACCTCCCGCAACCGGTCGACCACGTGCTGCTCCAGGCCGACCTGACCGCTGTGGCACCGGGGCCCCTCGAGACCGAGCTCGCCAGGACCTTGCACCTGCTGGCCGACGTGGAGTCGCGCGGCGGGGCCACGGTCTATCGGTTCACCAGCGGCTCGGTCCGGCGGGCCTTCGACGCGGGGTGGTCGGCCCTCGAGGTCCACGACTTCGTCGCCTCCGTCTCCCGCACCCCCGTCCCCCAGCCGCTGACCTATCTCGTCGACGACGTCGCACGGACCTTCGGCACGGTGCGCGTCGGCCAGGCCGAGGCCTTCCTCCGCGCCGACGACGAAGCCGCGCTGACCGAGCTCCTGCACCACCCCAAGGCCGACTCCCTCGGGTTGCGCCGCATCGCGCCGACCGTCCTGGTCTCCAGCATCCCTCTCGACCTCCTGCTCCCCCGGCTGCGTGACCTCGGCGCCGCTCCGGTGGTGGAGGCGCCCGACGGCACGGTCCGCGTGGCGCGTCGCGACCTGCTGCGGGCACGACGACCGCGGAGCTCGAGGAGCCGCGGCGCCGCCGAGGCGAGGACCGAGGCAGGGGTGGCCGCGGTCGTGACCGCCATCCGCAGCGGAGACCGCGCCAACGCCGACCGTCCCGCGTCGACGACCATCGCGACGACTCCCTCACGGGCCCTCGCGGCCCTGCGCGACGCGATCGAGGCTCGCGAGAGCGTCGTGATCGGATATGTCGACAACCACGGCGCCAGCTCCGACCGGGTGATCGACCCGTTGCGGCTCGAGGGAGGGCGACTGACCGCCCGCGACCACCGCGCCGACGACGTGCGTTCGTTCGCCGTCCACCGGATCACGACCGTCGCCGCCCTGCCGGGGTGAGTCGTAGGCTGACCGGGTGGACTTCCAGCAGTACGCCGAGGCCGCAGCGGCCCTGCTGAACGCGGATCTCCCCGACGTCGACGCCCTGGTGGAGCACCTCCACGAGCGCCAGCGCCTGCACCCCTTCGTGGTCGAGGAGGACGTCGCTGCCCTGCACGCCTTCTGCGCCGAGCTGCGGCCCGTCTTCGTCGCCTCGGACGCCGGGGACGCTCCCACCGTCGTGGGCACCCTGAACGAGCTGCTCGCCAAGCATCCCGTCACCCCGATGATCACCGGTCACGACTCCGACAAGCTGCACCTGCACGTCGCCGACCAGGCTTCCTCCGTCGCCGAGCTGCTGATCAGCGAGTCGCTCATGGGACTGGCCAACCTCGTCTGCGACCTGGGAGCCGGTCGCCTCGGGCTGTGCCGGGCCGAGAAGTGCGACCACGTGTTCGTCGACACCTCCCCCAACGAGTCGCGGCGCTACTGCTCGGAGCGGTGCTCCTCGCGGGCCAACGTGGCCGCCTACCGTGCACGACAGCGCGCTGCTGCCGGCTGACGACTCGGCGCGTGCCGACCGCACCCGTAGGCTGGGTCGGTGAACGACGGCCCCCTCATCGTCCAGTCGGACAAGACGCTCCTGCTGGAGATCGACCACGAGCGGGCCGCGGACTGTCGCAAGGCGATCGCCCCGTTCGCCGAGCTCGAGCGCTCCCCCGAGCACATCCACACCTATCGCCTCACACCCCTCGGTCTGTGGAACGCGCGCGCAGCCGGGCACGACGCCGAGCAGGTCGTCGACGCGTTGCTCACCTTCAGTCGCTATGCCGTGCCCCACGCACTGCTCGTGGACATCGCCGAGACGATGGGGCGCTACGGCAGGCTGCGGCTCGAGAAGCACCCCACCCACGGTCTGGTGCTGAGCAGCACCGACCGACCGGTGCTCGAAGAGGTCCTGCGCGCCAAGAAGATCGCCGGGATGCTCGGCGCGCGCATCGACGGCGACTCGGTCGTGGTGCACTCGAGCGAGCGCGGCAACCTCAAGCAGGCCCTGCTCAAGCTGGGTTGGCCGGCCGAGGACTTCGCCGGCTACGTCGACGGCGAGGCCCACCCGATCGCCCTGGACGAGGACGGCTGGGAGCTGCGGAAATATCAGCAGGAAGCCGCCGAGTCCTTCTGGCACGGCGGCTCCGGAGTCGTCGTCCTCCCGTGCGGCGCCGGCAAGACCATCGTCGGTGCGGCTGCCATGGCCCAGGCCCAGGCCACGACGCTGATCCTGGTGACCAACACCGTCAGCGCACGGCAGTGGAAGGACGAGCTGGTCAAGCGCACGTCGCTGACCGCCGACGAGATCGGCGAATACTCCGGCTCCGTCAAGGAGGTCCGGCCGGTCACCATCGCGACCTACCAGGTGCTGACGACCCGACGCAAGGGCGTCTTCACGCACCTCGAGCTGCTCGACGCCCGCGACTGGGGGCTGATCGTCTATGACGAGGTCCATCTCCTCCCCGCCCCGATCTTCCGGATGACCGCCAACCTGCAGGCCCGCCGTCGCATCGGCCTGACCGCGACCCTCGTCCGCGAGGACGGGCGCGAGGGAGAGGTCTTCTCGCTGATCGGCCCGAAGCGCTACGACGCGCCCTGGAAGGACATCGAGGCCCAGGGCTGGATCGCGCCGGCCGACTGCGTCGAGGTCCGTGTCACCCTGCCCGAGGGGCAGCGGCTCGCCTATGCGACGGCGGAGCCGGAGGAGCGCTACCGACTCGCCTCCTGCACCAACGCCAAGACCGACGTCGTACGCCGACTGGTGCACCAGCACCAGGGGCAGCCCACCCTCGTGATCGGCCAATACCTCGACCAGCTCGACGAGCTCGCCGAGCTGCTCGACGCCCCGGTGATCAAGGGCGAGACCCCGGTCAGGGAACGTCAGCGGCTCTTCGACGCCTTCCGGTCCGGGGAGATCGGGCTCCTGGTCGTCTCCAAGGTCGCCAACTTCTCGATCGACCTGCCCTCGGCCGAGGTGGCGATCCAGGTCAGCGGATCCTTCGGCTCTCGCCAGGAGGAGGCCCAGCGGTTGGGTCGCCTGCTCCGACCCAAGAGCGAGGGCAAGACGGCTCACTTCTACACCGTCGTCTCGCGTGACACCGTCGACGCCGACTTCGCCCAGAACCGCCAGCGTTTCCTGGCCGAGCAGGGCTATGCCTACCGGATCATCGATGCCGCTGCGCTGGAGCCGAACGAGCCGTGACCAACGTCCCGGCCTCGCTCCCCGACCGGTGGCCGCTGCGGACCCTGACCGGGGTCCGCGACGAGCTGCTCGTGGCGTGGGACCGGCCGGGCTATCACGACCTGCGTCACCTGACCGAGGTCCTCGACCGGCTCGACGAGCTCGATCGGGCCGGCGCCCGCTTCGACCGGGTGCCGGTGGTGCTGGCCGCCTGGTTCCACGACGCGGTCTATGACGGCGCCCCCGACGACGAGGAGCGCTCTGCCCTGCTGGCAGAGCGCTCGCTGCCGGACCCGCCGGCGGCCGAGGTCGCCCGGCTGGTGCGGATGACCGAGCACCACCACGCGTTCCCCGACGACGACAACGCGGCGGTGCTCAGTGACGCAGACCTCGCGATCCTGGCGGCCGATCGCACCCGCTACGCGGAGTACGCCATCGGCGTACGCACGGATTTTGCGCACGTTCCGGACCCGGAGTTCCGGCTGGGTCGCGCGCACGTCCTCAACGACCTTCTTTCGAGGCCGGCCCTCTTCTGGACGCCGCAGGGCAGGGAGCTGTGGGAGTCGCGGGCCAGGGCGAACGTCAGGGCGGAGCTGGGAGAGCTGGGCGGCTAGCTCAGGTCGCCGAGCTGGACATACATGGTGAAGCGGTCGTGCCGGAACGCGCTGCGCGACACCTCGACCACCTTGTCGCCGCAGAGCGCTCGCCGGGACAGGTGCAGGATCGGGTCGCCCGTCGGGATCTCCAGCAGGTCGGCCTCCTCCACCGTCGCCTTGTCGGCGGAGATGGCGTCCTCGGCCCATGTCGGCCTGAGCCCGCGCTCGCCGAGGGCGGCATAGAGACTGGTGGGCATGCCCGTCTGCAGGAAGCCGGGCAGCAGCACCTCGTTGAGATAGGCGTCCTCGATGCAGACGACCCGCTGGTCGGCACGACGCAGGCGCTTCCAGTGGATGACGGCGTCGCCGGTGGAGATGTCGAGGGCACGGGCGACGCCGGGGCCGGCCTGCTCGAGTCGCGCCACGAGGGTCTGCGACTCCGGCAGCATCCCCCGGCGCTTCATGTCCTCGGTGTAGCAGCTGAGCTGGCCCACGAGACGCTTCGGGTGGGCCACGAACGTGCCTCGCCCCGGCACGCGCTCCAGCAGCCCCTCGGTGACCAGGACGTCGAGTGCTTGTCGCACAGTCATCCGGGCGACCCCGAACCGGGCGACCAGCTCGCGCTCGGAGGGCGCCGGTGCGCCGGGGGCAGCGTCGGAGACGAGGTCCCGGACGTATTCGCGCACTTGGACGTGCTTCAGACCACCCTCAGGAACTTTGACCCCCACTGTGTCCATCCAACGAGGGTAGGTCCGGTCACGGCGTTGTGTGTTGCATTTTTTGGGAATTATGGTAACGGGACGTCCACAAGTCGTCCTCATTCAGTCCCGATGGCCTGAAGGACGTCCAATCGAGCCGCCCGACGCGCCGGCAGCAGCGCCGCCAGCACCCCGATGACGACCGAGACGAGGAGGAAGACCAGCAGCTGGTCGGCGGGCACGGAGATGACCTCGAGGCCCTCGTCACGCAGCGCGTGCATGAGTGCAATCCCGAAGCCGATGCCGAGCACGACCCCGAGCACGGCGCCGAGGACCGCGATCACCACCGACTCCAGCGTCACCATGCGACGCAGCTGACCCCGCGTCACCCCGATCGCGCGCAGGAGCCCCACCTCACGGGTGCGTTCGATGATCGAGAGCGCCAAGGTGTTGACGATGCCCAGCACGGCGATGAGCAGCGCGAGACCGAGCAGGGCGAAGATCATCAGCACCAGCTGGTCGATCGGCTCGCGCTGCTCGGCGGCGAACGCCTGCTGGTCCTTGACCGTGACGATCGGCGACTTCTCCACCACCTCCTCGAGTCCGGCCTCCACGCCGGCACTCCCGTCGCTGTCCACGATCAGGAAGTTGTCGGAGTCGCGGTGGCCGGCGTCGATCAGGGTCTGCGGAGTGGTCACGATCGGGAAGAACAGGATGGGGTTCTCGGCGAAGACGCCGACGACCTCCAGCTTCCGGTCTCCGTCGGCGAGCTGCACGGTGACGTCGTCCCCGACCTGGAGGTCCTCCTCGCCGGCGAAGGCCTCGTCCACCACGACCGTGTCGTCGACCAGGTCGGCGAGGTCACCCTGGAGCATCTCCACGTCGAAGCCGTCGCGCATCGTGGCCGGCTCTGCCGCTCCGACCCCCTGGCCGTCGCCGCCGAAGTCCACGATCGCGAACCGCTGTGCCCACACGCTCTCCACGCCCGGCACCTCGGCCAGCTGCTCTCCGATCCGGGTCGAGAAGCTCTGGCCGACGACACTGCTGACGACGTAGTCGCCGACGAAGTTCTCCTCGATCGTCTTGTCGACACTTGCCTTGGCCGAGTCACCGACGATCGCCATCGTGCAGGCCAGCGACAGCCCGATCATCAGCGCTGACGACGTCGCGGTCGTACGCCGAGGGTTGCGCAGCGAGTTCTGGCCGGCCAGGGCACCGATGGACCCGAACGCACGGGAGTAGGCCCAGGCGGCAGCGACGAGGAACGGGTGGCTGATGACCGGGCTGGCCGAGGCCACACCCAGCAGGATCCCGAGGACCCCGGCACCGACGAACCAGCCGGGGCGCGACACGACGTCGGCCAGGCCCGCGGCCAGGGCGACACCACCAGCCAGGATCAGCACCATGCCGAGGACGAAGCGGCGCCGCAGGGACGACTCGGGCATCGCCACGTCGTCACGCATCGCCTGCACGGGAGCGATGCGCGAGGTCCGGCGCGCCGGGAAGAACGCGGCTCCCATCGTCACCAGCACGCCGACCGCGTAGGCCGCGAGCACGGTCTTGGGGGCCATGATCAGCGAATGGCCTGACAGGTCCAGGCCGAACTGCGCGAACAGGGCCCGGATGCCCATGGCGAGCAGCACGCCCAGGCCCAGGCCGATGGTCGAGCCGAGGAGTCCGAGGACCAGCGCCTCGACGAGGACGGAGCGACTCACCTGTTTCTTGCTCGCGCCGAGGGCGCGCAGCAGTGCCAGCTCACGGCTGCGCTGGGCGACCAGGATCGAGAACGTGTTGACGATCAGGAAGGCACCCACCACCAGCGAGATGCCGGCGAAGATCAGCAGGAAGGTGGTCAGGAAGCCCACCGCCTCCTGGATCGCGGAGGCTGCCTCCTCGGCGGCGTCGTCGCCGGTCACTGCCTCCACGCCGGTCGGGAGGCGCTGCGCGACGGCCGCTGCCAGGCCCTCCTGGCTCGTGCCCTGCTCGGCGGTCACCCAGAGGTCGGTGAACTCGTCCTTGCCGTCGAGGAACAGCTCTTGCGCGGTGCCTGTGTCGAAAGCGGTGAAGGTCGCGCCGTTCAGCGATCCCCCCTCCGGGAAGTCGGCGATCCCGACGAGCTCCGCGCTCAGCGCGCCCTGGCTCGTGGCCGTGACGATGTTGACGGTCTCGCCGAGGCCCAGCTCCCCCTCGACGGCCGTCGCCCGGTCGAGGACGATCTCCCCGGACTTCTCGGGCGCGCGACCCGAGGTGATGTCCAGGCCCTCCAGGTCGTGTCCGGCGGGCGCCTCGCTCCAGTTGCCGCCGATGGCAGGAGCACCGTTGCCGCCGATCAGCTTGCCGTCCTGGCCGACGACATAGACCCCGAAGGCGGCCACGTTGCCGTCGACGCGGGCAGCACCCTCGACGTCGGCCAGCTCCGCGACGAGCCCGGCGTCGACGGTCCGGGTCGTGGGCTCCGACCCGGCGTCGCTGTTGGCGGGGCGCACGACGACATCGCCCACGGTCGAGGCCATCAGGGACGTGAAGCTGCGGCTGAGCGTGTCGCTGAAGACGAGCGTCCCGACGACGAAGGCCACCCCGATCACGATGGCGAAGGTGCTCATCAACAGGCGCACCTTGCGCCCGAGCAGGCTCTTGAGGGCTGCGCGGAACACGCCCTCAGCCCTTCGCGGGGGCGGACATGTGAGCCATCACGGCGAGCACCCCGTCGCGGTCGGGATCGCGCAGCTCGTCGACGATCCTGCCGTCGGCGAGGAAGACCACGCGATCGGTGTAGGAGGCGGCAACGGGGTCGTGGGTGACCATGACGATCGTCTGGCCGTGCTCGTCCGCGCTCCTGCGGAGGAGCTCGAGGACCTCGGCACCGGACTGGGAGTCGAGGTTGCCGGTGGGCTCGTCGGCGAAGACGATCGTGGGTCGGCTGACCAGCGCCCGCGCCACGGCCACCCGCTGCTGCTGGCCCCCCGAGAGCTGGTTGGGCCGGTGTCCCAGGCGGTCGCGGATGCCGACGGTGTCGACGATCGTGTCGAACCAGGCGGGTTCAGGCTTGCGCCTAGCGATCGACTGTGGGAGGAGGATGTTCTCCTGCGCGGTCAGCGTCGGCACCAGGTTGAAGGACTGGAAGACGAAGCCGATCTCGTCGCGGCGGAGCCGGGTCAGCTCCTTGTCCTTGAGGTTGCCGAGCTCGCGGTCCCCGATGAAGACCTCACCGGACGTCGCCGTGTCCAGCGCAGCACAGCAGTGCATCAGCGTCGACTTGCCGGAGCCGCTCGGGCCCATGATCGCGGTGAACTCGCCCGCTGCCAGGTCGAGCGTCACGTCGTCCAGCGCGCGCACGAGCGCGTCGCCCTTGCCGTAGGTCTTCGTCAGCCCGCGAACGCGCGCGGCGGCGGTCTTCTCCCCAGAGATCGTCATGCCCAACAATGTCCGGTCCACCAAGGCGGACGCCAGGAGGGTCGTCCCTGAGAGCTCCCGGAGACACCCGCCCGTCCTCAGCGGGCGCGACGGGCGCCACCGCGGGCGCTCCGGGACACCTCGGGGACGGTCTCCGCCGGGACCCTCGGGGTCGGCAGGGTCGTCCCGGGGCGGGCGTAGTAGCCGCCCACGTCTGCCACCCGGGGGCCGCGGTTGAACACCACGCCGAGGATCTTGGCCGACACCGCGTTGAGCTGCGACACCGCCTGCTCGAGCTCGGTGACGTTGGTCCGTCCGTGCGTGACCACGACCAGGCAGCCGTCGGAGTGTGCCGAGAGGACGGCGGCGTCGGTGACCGGGATCAAGGGCGGCGCGTCCAGGATGACCCACCCGGTCCTGGCGATCTCCGCGATCATCGTCTGCAGGGTCCGCGAGCCCAGCAGCTCGCTGGGGTTGGGCGGGATGGACCCGGCGACGACGACCTTGAGGCCCGGCACGTCGGGGTGCGGCTGCCCCACGTCGCTGATCGATGCGTGGCCGACCAACGCATCGGTGAGCCCGATGACGGTGTCCAGACCGAGGTTCATGGCGACCGACGGGCGGCGCAGGTCGGCGTCGATCAGGGTGACTGGCTGACCGCTCAGGGCGATCGCCGCGGCCAGGTTGGCCGCCACGGTCGACTTGCCGTCGGAGGGCTGGGGGCTCGTGACGACGATGACCCGAGGCGGGTCGTCGACGTTCATGAAGGCCAGGTTGGTCCGGAGCTTGCGGAAGGCCTCGCTGACGGCAGGTGAGGCCGAGCCGGGCAGGACCGCCAACGGCGCCTGGTCACCGTCCGAGGACATGAGCTGGTCGTGCAGCGGGATCTGACCGACCACCGGTGCACCGAACTGCCGTTCGACCTCGGTCGCCGAGCGCAGCCGGCTGTCGAGCATCGACCGCATGACAGCGAACCCCACGGCCGCGAGCAGGCCAAGGATCAGGGCCAGGCCGACGTTGCGGACCATGTTGGGCTCGGCGGGCGCGCCCGGGAGTGCAGCCGACTCGTAGGGGACGATGTGCAGCGCCTCCTTCGACCTGCCGCTCGGGTTCTCGATCTCGTCGACCTGGTCAGCCAACGCCCTCACCCAGGCGTCTGCCAGGCCCTGGGCGCTCTTGGGCGTGGACGCACGCGCGGTCACCCGGATCAGCACCGTCTCCGGCGGCTGGAACACCTCGATCTGCTGGATCAACGCACTCGGGTCGGCGTCCAGCGACAGCTCGTCGATCACCGACTGCGCGGTGGCCCGGCTCTTCGCGATGTCGATGTAGGACTGGGCGCGCGACTTGGCCACCGAGTCCGAGACCGAGGCCATCGACGCGGTCTGGTCGCCGGTGCCTGCGGCGACGAAGCCGCTCGAATCGGCGGCATAGACCTTCGGCTGGGTCAGGTTGAAGATCGTCGCGGCGACGAGCGCGGTGAGAACGCAGGCCAGCGCACCGCGCCAGTGGGTGCGCAGCGCGCGGAGGTAGTCGGCGAGTTCCATCGTTCCCTCTGTCTCGAGTCCGCCCGACTGCGGTCGCCATCGCGTTCAGCGCCGAGCGAGTCGCGATGGTGACGCCACCGTAGGTTACGGCGGGGCGAGCGACATGCTAACCGCTCCATCCCCTCCCTTGGGGTGAAGTCCACCTCGAACAGACGTTCGACCATGGGCTAGCATTACCGGGTGGACTTCCAGTCGACCCTCTTCGCCGCCAACACCGGGGACAGCGTGGCCGGCCAGCTCTCCCCCGAGCGGACACAGCTGGCGCACGGCGCCTGGCTCGACGTCCAGCACGACTGGCTGACGGGCGCCGACGACATCTTCGCCGTCATGCTGGCGCAGGTGCCCTGGCGCGCGGAGCGGCGTCAGATGTATGACCGCGTCGTCGACGTACCTCGCCTTCTTCACACCTACGTCCTCGGTGAGCCGCTGCCGCACGCCGGCCTCGAGCAGGCCCGCGACCGGCTGAGCGAGCACTACCACCCCGAGCTCGGCGAGCCGTTCGTCAGCGCCGGCTGCTGCTACTACCGCGACGGACGCGACTCCGTCGCCTGGCACGGAGACACGATCGGTCGCGGCAGCACCCACGACACCATGGTCGCCATCGTCTCCCTGGGCGACCCCCGCCGGCTGTGCCTGCGCCCGCGCGGTGGGGGTGACTCGATCACTGTGACGATGGGCCACGGCGACCTCGTCGTGATGGGCGGCTCCTGCCAGCGCACCTGGGAGCACGCCGTGCCCAAGGTGGCGTCGGCCGGCCCGCGGATCAGCGTCCAGTTCCGGCCCCTCAACGTCTTCTAGCGGTTGCTCCGCTCACCCTCGGTAGGCCTGCTCGTAGAGCTCGGCGAGCGGCCCGTCCTTGGGTCCGCTCAGGCCACAGACCGAGACCTCGCCCTCCAGGCTGCTGATGAGGTAGCTCCCCTGCACCTCGAGGTCGACCGCCAGCACCAGGTCGCGGAGGTCGGGGTCGGGCACGGCGATCCGGACCGTCTCGGCGTCGTCGCCCTCGTAGGTCTGGAGGACGTCGACGGTGGCAACGCCGTCGACGATCTCGGAGACGACCCCTTCGAAGGCGAAGTCCTGGACCTGCAGGCTCTCCACGCTCGGGACCATGCAGCGACCTGCCGGCGCCGCAGGCACGCTCAGCTCGACGATCGGCGCGACGCTCGACGCGTCGTCCGCGGCCCGTGGGCGCTCCGCACCGCCGCAGGCAGCGAGCATCACGCTCAGCGCAGCCGTCGTCGCGACCATCAACCAACGGGTCATGCGGCTCCCTTCGTCACGCCAACTGTTCCACACAGGTGGGACGGCGTCGGTCTCGTGAGCGTTCCCCGCAGCTCGCGTCCGGCGTCAGTCACGCACCGTCGCCGTGGTGCGGTCCTCGCCCTGCTCCTCGTCGATGCGGCGCTTGATCCTGCCCACGCCCGGGAGCTTCGCCAGCATGTCGTTGAGCTCGCGCGAGACCGTGAGCAGGTCGTGCACGTCGGGTGCCACGGTGCCGAGGGTGGCCATGATCGGCAGCACCTCCTCCTCCACGCGAGACGTCAGCTCGGGGAGGTGGTCGACGAGCCGGACCAGCGCCGCGACCTCGTCCGGGTGCGTCGTGTCCGCGAGCGCCTGGAGAGTCGGCTGCAGCCTGGTCAGCGACGGCTCGAGCGCGTCCAGCAGCGCGGTGAGCCGACCGACCTGCGCCTCGGCGGCGTCGACGACACCAGTGGTTCGTGTGACCACCTCCGCCGCCCGCCCGGACACCATCTCGACCTTGTCGACGGCCGCGGCCGCGCGCTGCAGCAGGACCTCGGCCTGATCGACGAGTGCGAGCACGCGCGGTATGGCGCCGAACAGGGCGTCCAGCTGGTCGGCGCCCTTCTCCAGCGCGCCGAGGACGTCGCGAGGGCCGGGGACAGGGAGCCGCATGCCTCTTCCTATCAGGGTGCTCGTCGGCACACCACAGGCTCGACGGCCGGACGCCAGTGGTCGGACTGCGCAGGGCCCCGGTCCGAAGACCGGGGCCCTGCCTGTCGAGCTGTGCTTCAGAGGAGGACCGGACTCAGAAGTCCATGCCGCCCATGCCGCCCATGCCGCCGTCGCCGCCGCCCATGGCCGGAGCCTTCTCGGGCTTGTCGGCCACGACGGCCTCGGTGGTGAGGAACAGCGCCGCGATGGAGGCCGCGTTCTGCAGGGCAGAGCGGGTCACCTTCGCGGGGTCGATGATGCCTTCGGCGATCATGTCGACGTAGTCGCCCGTCGCCGCGTTGAGACCGTGACCGGCCGTCAGGTTGCGGACCTTCTCCGCCACGACGCCGCCCTCGAGGCCGGCGTTGATCGCGATCTGCTTGAGCGGGGCCTCGATTGCGACACGCACGATGTTGGCGCCCGTGGCCTCGTCACCCTCGAGCTCGAGCTTGCCGAACGCCTCGGTGCCGGCCTGGACGAGCGCCACGCCGCCACCGGCGACGATGCCCTCCTCGACGGCAGCCTTCGCGTTGCGAACGGCGTCCTCGATGCGGTGCTTGCGCTCCTTCAGCTCGACCTCGGTGGCCGCGCCGACCTTGATCACCGCAACGCCGCCGGCCAGCTTGGCCAGGCGCTCCTGCAGCTTCTCGCGGTCGTAGTCGGAGTCGGACTTCTCGATCTCGGCGCGGATCTGGTTGACCCGGCCCTCGATCTGGCCCTGGTCTCCGGCACCCTCGACGATGGTGGTCTCGTCCTTGGTGATGACGACCTTGCGGGCCTGGCCGAGGAGCTCGATGCCGGCCGACTCGAGCTTGAGGCCGACCTCCTCGGAGATGACCTGGCCACCGGTGAGGATGGCGATGTCCTGGAGCATGGCCTTGCGGCGGTCACCGAAGCCGGGAGCCTTGACGGCGACCGACTTGAAGGTGCCCTTGATCTTGTTGACGACCAGGGTCGAGAGCGCTTCGCCGTCGACGTCCTCGGCGATGATCAGCAGCGGCTTGCCGGACTGCATGACCTTCTCCAGCAGCGGCAGGAGGTCCTTGACCGTGGAGACCTTGGAGTTGGCGATCAGGATGTAGGGGTCCTCGAGGACCGCTTCCATCCGCTCCAGGTCGGTGGCGAAGTAGGCCGAGATGTAGCCCTTGTCGAAACGCATGCCCTCGGTCAGCTCGAGGTCGATGCCGAAGGTGTTCGACTCCTCGACGGTGATGACGCCTTCCTTGCCGACCTTGTCCATCGCCTCGGCGATGGCGTCACCGACGGTGGTGTCGCCGCCGGCGGAGATGGTGGCGGTGGCCGCGATCTGCTCGCGCGTCTCGACCTCCTTGGCCATCGAGAGCAGCTGGTCGGAGAGCGCCGTCACGGCCGCCTCGATGCCACGCTTGAGACCCATCGGGTTGGCGCCGGCTGCGACGTTGCGCAGGCCTTCGCGAACCATGGCCTGGGCGAGCACGGTGGCCGTCGTCGTGCCGTCACCGGCGACGTCGTCGGTCTTCTTCGCGACCTCCTTGACCAGCTCGGCGCCGATCTTCTCGTAGGGGTCCTCGAGCTCGATCTCCTTGGCGATGGAGACACCGTCGTTGGTGATCGTGGGGGCGCCCCACTTCTTCTCCAGCACGACGTTGCGGCCCTTGGGGCCGAGCGTGACCTTGACGGCGTCGGCGAGGGTGTTCATACCCCGCTCGAGACCGCGGCGGGCCTCCTCATTGAAAGCAATCAGCTTAGGCATAACTCGTGAGACTTCCTTCGTCATAGAGTCAGGGTGGACGACCGGCGGGCTGCCCGCGACGGACGATCCCCGCTGCCCGGCGGACCATTCCCGCCGGCGCGTGGACCTCAGCTTCACCGGTCTCGCGTTGGCACTCTCATGACGAGACTGCCAGCGTCATGTTTAGCACTCGACCATGGAGAGTGCAAACGAATGACGACGCGTCACCCGATCGTGGTCGAGAGGTCGGCGAGGGAGGTGATGCGCCCGGGCCCGAGGATGTCGGCGACCCTGCGGACATCCGGGGTGTCCACGTGCCAGGCGAGGATCCTCTGCCCCTCGGTGCTCTGGGAGCCGAACAGGACCGTGTCCGCGTCCAGCCAGCCGAGTGCGACGCAGCAGCCCTTGCTCCGGGTGCCTTGTCCAGCACGGCCGAAGTCGAGCGCGAGCACCGACCGCCCACCGTCCCGGTCGACCATCACGGCCTGGGGGTTGCTGACCGAGCCACCGTCGATCGGACCCCGGACGAACGCTGCCTGTGCAGTGCCCTCGCGGGACGAGGCCACCGGCCCCCAGGGCTCGTCGTCCGGGCCTGTCCAGCCCTGCACCCAGTCGACGTCGACGGACGATGAGCTCCCGTCCAGTCGGTGCGCGGTGCCCTTCGAGTCCTCACCCAGGCTCTCCGGCACCCAGATCGCGTCCGGCAACACCCACCTCGCCCCCTCGGCCAGCCAGTCGGGAGTGTCCATCGACGTCCACTCCCCGGTCTCGAAGTCCAACACCTCGAGTGAGCTCCGCTGGATGAAGAATGCCCGGCGCCGATCCGCGGACAGGCTGTACGGCGACAGCGGGCTCCGGCCATTGCCCGCCTCGTCTGTCACCGGGTCGAGCCGCGAGGTGTCGATCTCGACGAGCCGTTGGCTGGCGGTCAGCGCGAACGCCCGCACGCCTCGACCGGACAAGAGCGCCAGCACAGGTTCGCCCACGTCGCCCACCTCTGCCGTCGCGAGGTCGATCGCCGGAGGAAGAGGGTTGTCGGCCAGCGGCGGGAGGCTCGGCTCGTCTGCCGCGGACGGTGCCCACCACACGCGAGCCCCTTCATAATCTCCGGCACGCTCGGCAACGGGCGGCCCTTGGGACGGCGAGCTCGGGGTCGACGTCGGTGAGGAGATCCTGTCGTCCGGCGAGCCGGGCGCTGCCCGATCGAACGGTTCGTCGAGCAAGGCGACGCCGGCGACCACTGCGACCGTCGCAGCGATCGAGCCGACCACCGCAGCACGAGCGGCGACACGTCGCCGGGTGCCGTCGCGCCAGGCACGATCGATGGCGCTGAGGTCGTGATGCGCAGGACGGTGGTGGTCGAGATCGGAGGCAGCGGACTGGAAGAGGTCGCGCAGGTCGCGGTCGGTCATGAGGGCTCCATGGCGAGCAGTTCGCTGAGCTCGGGCGCCAGCTCGCGCAGTCGGCGAAGGGCCAGGTGGGCGGTGCTCTTGACGGTGCCGGTCGAGACGCCGAGGGCGTGCGCGATCTCGGCCTCGCTGAGGTCCCCGAAATAGCGCAGGACGAGCACGGCCCGCTGTCGCTCCGTCAGCCGGCGCAGGGCGTCGAGGAGCAGCATCCGTCGTTCGACGCCGGCGTCACCCGGCGACGTACGACCCGGATCGGGCACGGCGGAGGCGACCTCGAACCGGTTGCGGCGCCACCACGAGATGTTGTCGCGGACCAGGATCTGGCGGACATAGGCGTCCGGGTTGCCCTCGCGCAGTCGGGGCCATCGTTGCGCGACCTTGGTCAGCGCCTCCTGGACGAGATCCTCGGCCCGACCGCCGTCACCGGTGACGAAGGTCGCGGTGCGCAGCAGCCGCGGACGACGAGCCGTCGCCCAGGCCGTGAACGACTCGCGGTCGTCCAGCTGCCGTTCCATGCCCACCACAACGCCATCGTGCCCCGTCAGGTTGGAGGGCGTGCGCAACTGATGTCCCAAGTTCCACGCAGACGCGCGGAAGTGCGGGCGGCTACTGGCCTGACGGGCCGCACTTCGACGCAGGTGCGTGGAAGTTCAGGACCGACCCAGCCGCCGCGCGAGCAGGTCGGCGAACGCGTCCGCATTGGCGGGGAGTACGCCGAGGTAGAGCCCCGGCTCCGTCACCTCGAGCTCGCTGACCAACCACTCCCCCTCGTGGTGCAGCAGGTCGACGCGGCCGTAGTCGAGGGGGCGGCCCGTGAGGCCGGCCGCCGCAGCCATCGCGCGCTCCGCCAGCCCAGCCATCTCGGGCCGGAGCTCCACCGGCGTCGACACACCGCCGTAGTGCTCGTGCACGCGGATCTCGTCGCCACCGGGCAGCTTGTCGACCTGGCTCACCGCGACGCCGTCGAGCACGAACACCGAGGTCTCGCCGAGGGTTCGCACCGACTCCAACAGCGGCTGCACGACCCACGGCCCGCGGGCCATCGGCAGCTCGGGGTGGTCGACGAAGTCGCGACCCAGGCGTTCGTCGGCCGGGTCGTCGACGACGAGCACGCCGGCACCACCAGCACCGACGCGGGGCTTGACGACCGATCGCCCGAAGCCGGCGACCGCCGCTGCCAGCGATGGCCGGTCGTCCGCGGGGACGGTCGGCACGACGGGCACCGCGTCGAGTCGCGTCAGATAGAGCTTGTCGAGGTTCCACCTGAAGACGTCGGCACCGTTGAGCAGTCGCGACTGCTCGAGCGAGCCCGCCCACTCGAGGAAGTCCGCGGGCCGACCCATGTAGTCCCACGTGGATCGCACCGCGACGAGGCCGGCGGACCAGTCGACGGCCGGGTCGTCCCAGACCACCCAGCAGCTCGCGACGCCGCGGGCATCGAGGGCGGCGTCGAGGGCGGCGGAGCCCGGCTCGCCCGACGGCCAGTCGGCACTGGTGGCGAGGAGCACGTCAGGGGAGGTCGAGGACACCGGGCGACCCTAACGAGACCGCCTCACCCCGCCGCGAGGCCGAGGGCGATCGCGACCATCACCACGGCGATCAACCCGTCGAGGACCCGCCACGCGGCCGGCCGCTCGAAGACTGGAGCCAGGGTGCGAGCGCCGTACGCCAGACCGAAGAACCACAGGACGCTCGCGGTCACCGCACCCGCCGCGAACACCCACCGGCCGGACGAGCCGTGCTGGTTGGCGATCGATCCCAGCAGGAGCACGGTGTCGAGATAGACGTGTGGGTTGAGGAAGGTGAGAGCCGCGGCGGTCACGAGCGCCGCCCGCAGTCCGGCCCCGGCGCCCTGGCCGTTGACGCGGAGGTGGTGGGGGCGAGCTGCCCGGCGGAGCGCGAGCGCCGCATAGCCGAGGAGGAAGACCACGCCGCCCCAGCGCAGCACGTCGAGGGCCAGGGGCGCACGCTCGACGACGGTCCCGATGCCGAGGACCCCGGCCACGATGAGGGCAGCGTCGGCCGCGGCGCAGAGAGCGGCCACCGCGAGGACGTGCTCGCGGCGGATGCCCTGGCGCAGGACGAACGCGTTCTGCGCGCCGATGGCCACGATGAGCGACAGGCCGGTCCCAAAGCCGGTGAGGGCGGTGCCGATCACAGGCGAAGCCTAGGCACACGAACGGGCCAGACCATCTGGTGGCGCGTACTCACGCCGTCGAGCAGCGCCGGGGTCCACGATGAGCCCATGGAAACCACTGCGCAACACCCGGTGAGCACGGATCGCTACCGGTGGCTCCGCCAGGAGGTCGACGCCTGGCAGACCGAGGGGCTCCTCGACGCGGCGACTGCCCACGCCATCACTGCACGCTACGTCGACGCAGGTGATCGCCGACGTCGCTTCTCGCTGGGTCGCCTGATGCTCTTCCTCGGCGGTGCTTTCGTCGGGATCGGGCTGATCTGGCTGGTCGCCGCCAACCTCGACCAGCTCCCCCCGCTGCTGCGCTTCGGGGTCGTGGCGGCCATCTGGCTGGCGCTCCTGGCAGCCGCCGAGCTGTCGAGGGCCAGCGGTGCGGGTCGCGGTGCGCTGCGGCTGATGGCCACGCTCGCCTTCGGCGCAGTCGTCTTCCAGGCCGCCCAGTCGCTCCAGGTGCCTGCCTTCTCCCCGGCACTCGTTGGCTTCTGGTCGGCCGGGGCGCTCGCCCACGCCTACGGCTTCCGGGCCCTCATGCCCCTCGTGGTCGGGGTCATCACCGGCGTGACCTGGTGGATCTGGTGGCCGTTGTGGGAGAGCGCCAGCGCTGCCGGTGCGGTCGTGGGCTTCGGTACGGCGGCCGTCGCCGCCGTGTCCCTGGCGGTGGTCCACGACCGCGGACTGACCGGCTTCGGGCAGGTATGGCGCTCGGTCGGCGCGCTCCTGGCCATGATCGGCCTCTTCATCGCCGCCGTGCCCTACTCGACCACCGACGGCTTCGAGTGGACGGGCTGGCTGGTCGTGGCGGCCGTTCTCGCAGCCGTCGCGGCGGGGGCGGCGTTGGCGCTGGGCCGTGGCCACGCCCGGTTCGAGCCGCTCGGCGCGGCAGCGGTCCTGGCCATCGCGTCGCTGATGGTGCTGTGGGACACCGGGACCGACACCACCCGGGTCGAGGCCGCGGACTGGGCGCACGCGGCCGTCGGGGTCGTTGCCTTCGTCGCGCTCGCCGTCGCCCTGGTCGCCATCGGGACCCTGCGCGACAACCCGGTCCTCACGGCGATCGCCATGGTGGGGCTGGTCGTCTTCACCACGTTCCAGAGCTTCGCGGTCTTCGCAGCGATCGTCCAGGGGGCCTGGCTCTTCGTCGTGCTCGGGCTCGTCTTCCTCGCCACCGGCTTCGGCTTCGACCGAGCACGGCGCGAGATCGCCAGCAACCTCGAGGGAGTGCAGTCATGAAGACCATCGCCAAGGTCGCCATCGTTGCGGCCGTGCAGGCCGTGCTCGTGGGCGCCGCCGTGGCGCCACAGCTCTCGGCGCGGCTCACGGGCGACACCTATCAGCTGCGGGTCGCGCCGCTGGACCCGATCGATCCGTTCCGCGGTGCCTACGTGACCCTGGACTATCCAGACCTCCGGCACGACGACAGCTGGAGCGACGGCGGAGGCATGGGGGCCATGGACGACGGCGAGAGCGGTCGGGTGTTCATCACCCTGACCGAGGAGGGTGGCGTGATGGTCGCCGACGAGTTCCTGCGCGACCGGCCCGACGAAGGCCCCTATCTCGCCTGCGACGACTCGGACTGGCAGATCCGCTGCGGCATCGACAGCTTCTTCCTCCCCCAGGACAAGGCCGCGGACATGGAGGCGCAGCTGGTCGACGGCGCGGTCGCCGAGGTCCGGATCGACGGACGTGGCAACGCCGCGCTCATCGACGTACGCGATCCTTGATCGAGGTCGACGTTGACCCGGCAGGTCTGCTGCCGGGTCAGCAACCGCCTGCGACGGCCGGGATGACCGAGACCTGGGTGCCGGCCGGGGTCGGAGTGTCGAGGTTGTCGAGGAAGCGCACGTCGTCGTTGCCCACGTAGACGTTGACGAAGCGGCGCAGGTTGCCGGACTCGTCGAGCACCCTGCCCTTGATGCCGGCGAAGTTGGCGTCGAGGTCGTCGAGCACGGCGGCGAGGGTGTCGCCCGAGGCGGTCACCTCGGACTCACCGTTGGTGTAGGTGCGCAGGATGGTCGGGATGCGGACCGAGACGCTCATGAGCTGGCTCTTTTCGATGGTCGAGGAGGCGCCTTGGCGCCGTCACGGAACTAGACGAGGTTGGCGGCGGTGAAGGCGGAGTAGGTGGGCTCGATGGTGGCAGCGGCACTGACCCGGTCGGCGACCGCGTCGAGCGTCTTGAGGCCGTGGCCGGTGTTGATGACGACCGTCTCGAGGCTGGTGTCGAGCTGTCCGCTCTCGACGAGCTTCTTGAGCACGCCGACCGTGGTGCCACCGGCGGTCTCGGTGAAGATGCCCTCGGTGCGCGCGAGCAGCACGATGCCGTCACGGACCTCGTCGTCGGTGATGTCCTCCACCGCACCGCCCGTGCGGCGGCACACGTCGAGGACGTAGATGCCGTCGGCGGGGTTGCCGATGGCCAGGCTCTTGGCGATCGTGTCGGGCTTGACCGGGCGGATGGCGTCGACGCCGGCCTTGTAGGCCACGCTGACCGGCGAGCAGCCGGTCGCCTGGGCGCCATAGACCTTGTAGGGCTTGTCCTCGACGAGCCCGAGCTTGATCAGCTCCTGGAAGGCCTTGTCGACCTTGGTCAGCTGGGAGCCGGAGGCGACGGGGATGACGATCTGGTCGGGCAGGCGCCAGCCGAGCTGCTCGGCGATCTCGTAGCCCAGCGTCTTGGAGCCCTCGGCATAGAACGGGCGGACGTTGACGTTGACGAACGCCCAGCCCTCCTCCTCACCGGCGATCTCGGAGGCGAGCTTGTTGACGTCGTCGTAGTTGCCGTTCACCGCGACGAGCTTGTCGGTGTAGACGGCCGAGTTGACCTGCTTGGGCTTCTCGAGGTTGCTCGGGATGAAGACGACCGTCTTGATCCCGGCCCGGGCACCGGCCGCCGCGACGGCGTTGGCGAGGTTGCCTGTCGAGGGGCAGGCGAAGACCTTCGCGTCGAGCTCGCGAGCCGCGCTCAGGGCGCAGGCGACGACGCGGTCCTTGAAGGAGTTGGTCGGGTTGGTGGAGTCGTCCTTGACCCAGAGGTTGTCGATGCCGAGCTCGCGGCCGAGGTTGTGGGCCTTGAGCAGCCGGGTGAAGCCGGGCTCCATGTTGGGGCTCTGCTCGATGTCGCTCGGCACCGGGAGCAGCGCCTTGTAGCGCCAGATGTTGGCCGGGCCTGCCGCGATCTCCTCCCGGGTCACGGCCGGGAAGTCGTAGGCGACCTCGAGGGGGCCGAAGCACTCCGGACACGCGTAGTGCGGTCCGAGCTCGACCTCGTGCTTGCACTCGCGGCACACGAGGGCACGGGCGTGCCCGAAGGCCCCGTCGCGCAGGGTGCCAGCGGTGGTGGCCGGGTTGTCGACAACAGCAGTCATGACGAAATCCTCCTTCTCATCTACCCCGGCGCGACTTTCGCTCCGGGACGGAATTGGCACCGTTTCCGCGACGCTCGCGTGCGAGCGGAGGTTCGTGGCGGTTGCCGGGACTTCGTCGGGCCGTTCCCTCAGTCCCTCGTGATGAGGTCTCTAGCGTAGACAGGCCGTCTCACCATGTGCACATCGTGTCCACATGGTGGCGCCGTTGGCCGGGTCAGGCGCGGGCGTCCGCGGCGAGGGTCCGCAGCAGCGCGAGCACACCGTCGGGACCGTCGACGACGACGTCGGCCAACGGCAGGAGGGCCTCCTGCTCGGTGGAGGCCGCGCAGACCAGCAGCGCCGCCAGACCCTGCTCGCGCAGCTCGGCCACGGCCTCGAACGCCGGGACGTCACCGAGGTCGTCACCGGCGAAGAACACCCCGCCGGCCTGCTGCTCGCGCACGAGCGTGCGCACGGCGTCTCCCTTGTGCTGCCCGGGGCCCGGACCTCGATCACGTTGCGGCCCGGTTCGACGACCAGTCCGTGCCTCTGGGCGAGCTCTGTCATCGGCGGCAGCAGCCGCTCGAAGGCCGCCTGCGCGTCCTCGAGGCGTCGGGTGTGTACGGCGACGGCCAGCCCCTTCTCCTCCACGAACGCCTCGCTCGCTCCGCTGCGCCGCAGCAGGTCGGGCAGGTCCCGCTGGAACGAGGACAGCCCGTGTGGCGGACGCGGCGAGACCACCCGACGCTCGGTGGAGGACCAGCGCTCGTTGCCGTACTGACCGAAGACGAAGAGCTCCTTGCCCGCTTCGCCCATGGAGATCCCCATCTCGTCGAGACCACCGAGGACGATCGCCTGCCGGGCGGGGCGGCCGGTCACGACCGCGACCGCGCGCACGACGCCCGCGAGGTCTCCGAGCACCTCCGCCGCATCGGCATGGATGTAGGCCGCGGCCGGGTCCTCGACGATCGGCGAGAGCACGCCGTCGAAGTCGAGACCGATGACGGTCTCGCTCGCGCGAGCAACGAGCTCGGAGTAACGCTGACTGGCGGCCTCGGACGTGAACTGCATGCGCAGAGCCAATCACGGGACCCGGTTCAGGTCGCCCCGGTGGTTGAGGAAGGCGCCCTGGCGCCTGTCACCGCCGGTGGTTGAGGAAGGCGCCCTGGCGCCTGTCACGAAACCTAGTTGGCGAGGATGACGGTCAGCCGGTCCATGTCCATGGCCGGCGGGACGGCCGGGGCCGTGCGGTCGATGCCGAGATCGAGGGCCAGCTGCTTGCCCGCAGCCTTGAGGCGCTCGGGGTAGTAGACGGTGGAGGTGGGGATGACGCCGACCCAGTTGTCCTCGCCGACGACCTGCCAGCCGACCTGGGTGGCCTTGGCTGCGGTGGAGGCGGCCAGGCCCTTGATGCCGGTGTTGTTGAAGACCTCGACGTAGACCTCGCCGCGCTTGACGACGGGCTTGGGCTTGGCGGTCCTGGTCGGCGCGAGGGGTGCGGCTGCGGTCGTCGGGGTCGGGCTCGGGGTCGAGGCGGCGGTGGTGACCTTGCGCTCCTGCGGCCCCGCGTCGCGGGTGGCGACGAAGGCGAAGCCGGCCATCGCGACCGCGATGACGCTGAGCATCACCAGCGGGGAGGGGAAGGCCACGCCACGCTCGGAGCGTGCTCGCGGGTCGGTCGTGTCGGTCACGGGTGCCTCACAGGGGGAAGTAGGCGAGCACATGGGCGGATCAGACGTCGAAGCCGAGGCGCCGGGCCGAGCGCTGGCGCTGCCGCGAGGCGCGCAGCCGGCGCAGCCGGCGCACCAGCAGCGGGTCGGCCTCGAGAGCCTCGGGACGGTCGATCAGGGCGTTGAGGACCTGGTAGTAGCGCGTCGAGCCCATGTCGAACTTCTCGCGGACCGCCTGCTCCTTGGCGCCGGCGAACTTCCACCAGTGCCTCTCGAACTCGAGGATCTCGCAGTCGCGGTGACTCAGCCCGGGGGCGTTCTCGCCCTCGGATGCGGCGTATGCGTTCGCGGCGTCCATGCGTAGCTCCTGAGTCGGTGTCCTGCGTTCACTATCACTGTAGGCGACGAACGACATCGATGTCATTCGCTCACGGCGAGTCGCGGGCGGACTCGCCGCCGGACTCCGTTCTCGCCGATCGGGGTGGCCCCCGAAGCCGTCAGCCCGACTAGGGTTGCCGCCGTGAGCAAACCAGGGCGTGCTGACCTCGTCATCGTCGCCAACCGTCTGCCCGTCGACCACGTGACCCTGCCCGACGGCACTGCTGGCTGGCGCCGTTCACCGGGCGGCCTGGTCTCCGCGCTGGAGCCCGTGATGCGGGCCAACGAGGGCGCCTGGATCGGCTGGCCCGGCTCCGGCGACGACACCGAGCCGGAGCCGTTCGTCGAGGACGGCCTGCAGCTGGTGCCGATGTATCTGAGCGAGGAGGAGGTCCGGGAGTTCTACGAGGGCTTCTCCAACGGAACCCTGTGGCCGCTCTACCACGACCTCGTCGCCAAGCCTGAGTTCCACCGCGAGTGGTGGGACTGCTACGTCCGGGTCAACCGACGCTTCGCCGAGCGTGCGGCCCAGATCGCCAACGAGGGGGCCACCGTCTGGGTCCAGGACTACCAGCTCCAGCTGGTCCCGCAGATGCTGCGTGAGCTCCGGCCCGACCTGCGGATCGGCTTCTATCTCCACATCCCGTTCCCACCACCCGAGCTCTTCAGCCAGCTGCCGTGGCGGCGGCAGCTCCTCGAGGGGCTCCTCGGTGCCGACCTGATCGGCTTCCAGCTGCCCGGCGGCGCGGCCAACTTCGTGCGACTCGTCAGGCAGCGGCTCGGCCACAAGACCCACCGCGACCTCGTCTACCTGCCCGACGGGCGGAGCGTGAAGGCGGCGGCGTTCCCCATCTCCATCGACGCTGCCGGATTCATCGAGCTCGCCCGCCAGGAGTCGGTGATGGAGCGTGCGGCCGCCATCCGCGAGGCCCTGGGCAACCCTCGCAAGATCTTCCTCGGGATCGACCGGCTCGACTACACCAAGGGCATCTATGCCCGGTTGCGCGCCTTCGCCGAGCTCATCGCCGAGGGGCGACTGGACGTGGAGGACGCCGTCTTCGTCCAGGTCGCGACCCCTTCACGCGAGCGGGTCGAGCAGTACCGCATCCTGCGCGACGACATCGACCGGCTGGTGGGCCGGATCAACGGCGACCTGGGTCGGATCGGCCGGCCGGCGATCTCCTACCTCCACTCCTCCTACCCCCGGGAGGAGATGGCCGCGCTCTATCGTGCGGCCGACATCATGGTCGTCACGCCCTATCGCGACGGGATGAACCTGGTGGCGAAGGAATACGTCGCCTGCCGCTACGACGACCAGGGCGCCCTGGTGCTCTCGGAGTTCGCCGGCGCCGCACACGAGCTGCGTCAGGCCTACATGGTCAATCCCTATGACATCAACGGCATGAAGAGCATGCTGATGGAGGCCTTCGATGCCGACCCCAAGGAGACCGCCAAGCGGATGCGGGCGATGCGCAAGCAGGTCGTCGACAACGACGTCACCGCCTGGGCCGACAGCTTCCTCAACGAGATGGCTCAGGTCCGTCCCGAGCACGGCAAGACGGTCCGGCCGGTTCGCGGCAGCTAGGCCGGCTCGGGGAGGTGCAGCTGCGCCATGATCGCCGTGATCTCCTCCGCCGCCGCGGGGCCGACGGTCCCCCACCGCCGACCGTAGCCATAGACCTCGCGCAACGGTCGCGATGACTGGAGCCCGTCGATCAGGTCGATGTCGTCGGCCGTGATCAGGGCCGGGTGTGCGACACCGACCGCCTCGGAGACCTTGAGCAGGTCGCGGCGCAGGGTCTTGATGTAGTTGGCCGCCCGCGCCGCCTTGAGGTCGGGATCGAGTCCGTGCATCAGCCACGGACGCTGGGTCGCGACCCCGGTGGGACACGAGTCGGTGTGGCACTTCTGCGCCTGGATGCAGCCGATCGCCAGCATCGCCTCGCGGCCGACGTTGACCATGTCGCAGCCGAGGGCGAAGGCGACGAGCGCGTTGTCGGGCAGGCCCAGCTTGCCGGCACCGATGAAGGTGATGTCGTCGGTCAGACCGGCCTCGGCAAACCGGCGGTAGACCTTGGAGAAGGCGACCCGGAAGGGAAAGGACACCGAGTCGGCGAAGACGAGGGGGGCTGCACCGGTGCCGCCCTCTCCCCCGTCGATGTTGATGAAGTCGACCATGCGCTCGGGGCTCATCGCGCCGATCAGGTCGTCCCAGAAGTCCATGTTGCCGACTGCACTCTTGAGCCCGACCGGCAGCCCGGTCGCACCCGCGACCATCTCGACGAAGTCGAGCATCGAGTCCACGTCGTTGAACGCCTGGTGCCGGCTGGGTGAGGCGCAGTCGACCCCGGCCGGGATGCCGCGGATCTGGGCGATCTCCTCGGTCACCTTGACCCCGGGGAGCATCCCGCCCAGTCCGGGCTTGGCGCCCTGCGAGAGCTTGACCTCGAGCATCTTGACCGGCGCACCGGCGCACAGGTCGACCAACCGGTCGAGGTCGAAGCGCCCCTGCTCGTCGCGGCAGCCGAAGTAGGACGTGCCGATCTGGAAGACCAGGTCTCCACCTTCGCGGTGGTATGGCGACAAGGCCCCCTCCCCGGTGTTGTGGAGGCAGCCGGCGAGCGCTGCGCCCCGGTTGAGCGCGACGATCGCGGCGCTGCTGAGCGAGCCGAAGCTCATGCCCGAGATGTTGACGACCGACTCGGGCCGGAAGGCCCCCCGACGCCCACGGGTGGCACCGATCACCTTCGCCGAGGGCAGCGGGGTCGCCTCCCCCGCGTGCGTGCCGGTGGCCGGTGCGACGTCGGCGAAGGTGCGCTGCTTGATGATCGGATAGCCGACGTGGCCCTCGAGGTCGTTGTCGCTCCCGAACCCGAAGTAGTTGTTCTGCAGCTTGGCGGAGGCGTAGACCCAGCGCCGCTGGTCGCGGCTGAACGGCCGCTCCTGGTCGTTGTCGGTGATGATGTATTGGCGCAGCTCCGGGCCGACCCGCTCGAGCAGGTAGCGCAGGTTGGCGATCACCGGGTAGTTGCGCTTGAGCGCGTGCTCCTTCTGGACGAGGTCGCGAGCCGCCAGCGCCCCGACTGCCGCTGCACCCATGGCCGCGAAGGTCTTCATCATGACCTGTGTCTAGTCCCGGGCGGCCTCGATGTCGAGGGTCAGGTCAGCTCTCCGCGTGCGACGCTCACCCCTGAGTGGGTGGGGTCGCCGTCGTCCGGCTCCACGGAGATGTCGACGATGCGGTAGCCCTCGTCGAGCAGCCGCTGGGGCACGTCGAAGTCACCCTCGTCCCCCACGGCCAGGAACCCCACGGACACCATGCGCGTGCCGTCGAGGTTGAGCAGCCACACCTCGCGCAGCTCGCCGTCGTCCTCGAGCGCTGCCGCCTCGACGTGCAGGACGACCGCGCCGTCGGCCTGCTCGACGCGCGCCAGCCCACGGGGGTCGGTGCCCCCCACGGTGGTGAGGTCGGTGGCGGCGAGGACCGTGGGGTCGGGGTCAGGGGACGGCGAGTCAGCTCTCCCCAGCGCCTGCCCGAGGCCGATTCCGCCGACGAGCGTGACCGCAGCGGCCAGACCGGCCGCCCAGGCCGGCACGCCGCGACGCGGTCGCAGCACCGTCGGCCGGTCGGCGGCTGGGTCCGTCGCCACGCCGACCGGCTCGGCCGTGGCTTGCCCGGTGGCGGCGAGCACACGCTCACGCAGGCCCGGGGGCGGTGGCACCAGTGCGTCGGCGCCGGCCGCTCGGCGTACGTCGACGAGGGACTCCACGAGCGAGCGGCACTCGGCGCAGGCCTCGACGTGGGCGGTGACCTCGGGCGGCGTGTCGTCCTCGCCGAGGACGAGCGCTGCCAGCCCCTCCGGCTCAACGTGAGCCATCGCGCACCTCCTCCAGTCGACGTTGCAGGTGTATCAGTCCCCGTCGGACGTGGCTCTTCACCGTGCCCAGGGGCAGGTCGAGCCGTTCGGCGATCTGGGTGCCGGTGAGGTCCGCCCAGAACGCCAGCATCACGATGGTGCGACGTGGTTCGGGAAGCTCGTCGACGCAGTGGCGGACCAGGACCTGGTCGACCACGGCCGGCTCAAACACCTCGGTCTCGACCCGGACGGCCGCGACCGCCGCGAGTCGTCGTGCGTCTCGCGCGCGCTCCGACCGGAGGTCGGCGATCTTGTGGCGGGCGATCCCGATCAGCCAGGCCGGAAGCGCGGCCGGCGAGGGCGTCAGGGTGTGGCGGCTGCGCCAGGCTGCGACGAAGACCTGCTGGGTCACGTCCTCGGCGTCCTGCGCGTTGGCGAGGGATCGCAGGGCGATCGTGTGCACCAGGGGCGACCATCGGTCGAAGACCTCGGCCAGGCTGGCGTGATCACCGTCCACGAGGCGCTGGGCCAGGGCGGTGACCTGGTCGTCGACAGGGTCGTGGGGCGCCTCGTCCTCGAGCGCAGCGCCGCCGATCACCCGTCCACCGTACTGGGCGGGCGGCGGGATGGAGAGCAGTGATGTCGTCATCTCGCGCCTCCACCCCGCCGACTGCGTCGGACCCGCTCAGAGGTTGATCGGGCGCAGCACCCGGTCGATGGCGTGGGCGACCTGCTTGTTGCCCTTGTTGATGTCGAGCGCGGAGAGCACGGCCCGGGGGTCGCGGTCGTTGCGGTCCTTGTCCTTCAAGATGACCTGCGTCGGGTGGTCGCGGACGACGACCTTGACCTTCTTGCCCGCGGCGGTGGCGAGCTTGGCGCCGTCTGCTGCCAGCACCTTCTTGCTCGTCAGGGTCTTGCCGGGGACGACGTGGTAGAGCAGGACGGTCTCGATGGTGTCGACGCCGGCAAGCTCGACCAGGGAGGAGAAGATCTTCTTCTCGCTCCGGATGGTCTTGCCGGTCAGGTCCTTGGCGAGGAGGCGGAACGCCTGGTCGGTGGGGGCGAACACGGTCGCCCTGCTTGATCCGTCGGCCAGCAGGGCCACCGGGGAGCCGGGCTTGGCGCCGATGACGGCCAGCGCGGCCTCGGTCACGATGTCGAAGTCCTTGGCGTTGTTGTCGAACTTGTTGTTGTCGGAGGTGAGCACCTCGGCCAGGCTGGTCTCGCCGGGTGCGGCGACCTGGGCCTGTGATGCCGGACCGATCGCCGTGACGCCGCCGAGCGCCAGGACCGCAGCTGCAGCCAGTGTGCTGGTGATTCGCTTCATGGGGAGAGCCTTCCGTCGGGGGCGCGGCGAGTTTGCGCCCATCACCCCCTTCTCCGGGCGCAGGGTCCAAACGGATGCACCGACCCGTAGATTTCTTTCCATGGACCTCATCCCGAAGCCCGACCAGGTGATCGCGGCCGCCAGCAACGTCGCACACAAGGCGTTGTACGGCGGCTTGGCGGACCTGCGGCCGATGGCTCGCACCCTGATCGACGAGGGTGAGCTGCGCGAGGTCTACCACTACCGTCCCGCGGCCGGAGTGACGGAGACGGGCGACCCGGTGCTGCTGGTGACCCCGCTCGCTGCGCCGGCCCTGTGCTTCGACCTGAGGCGGGGCTGCTCCCTGGTCGAGCACTTCGTGACACAGGGGCGGCGCACCTACCTCGTGGAATACGGCCAGGTCTCCTTCCGCAACCGCTCGCTCGGCATGGAGCACTGGGTCGACGAGGTGCTGCCCACAGCGATCGAGGCCGTGTCGGCCCACGCCGGCGGGCGACCGGTGCACCTGGTCGGTTGGAGCCTGGGAGGCATCTTCAGCCTCCTCACCGCCGCCGACAACCCCGGCTTGCCGATCGCCTCGCTGACCGTCGTCGGCTCCCCGGTCGACGTCTCCAAGGTTCCGCTGATGGCGCCCGTGCGCCCCCTGCTCAACCTCGCCCAGGGCCGCACCGGTGCGATCACCCGCGCCTACCGCGCCCTCGGCGGCATCCCCCAGCCGCTGGTCAACTGGGCGTTCACCGCGGCGTCGGCACAGAAGGTCGTCACCAAGCCATTGGTCGTCCTGACGCACCTCGACGACGCCGACTTCCTCGCCCAGCTCGAGGCGGTCGACCGCTTCATGGCCAACATGATCGCCTATCCCGGCAGGTCGTTCGGCCAGCTCTACCACCGCTTCGTCAAGGGCAACGCCCTCGCCGAGGGGGTCATGCCCTTCGGTGATCGTGACATCGAGCTGTCGAACATCGACGTGCCGGTGCTGGTCTTCGGCGGCGCCACCGACGGGATCGCGCCGATCAAGTCGGTGCGGCCCGTCGTCGACCTCCTCACCGGGTCCCCGGACGTCCGGTTCGAGATCGTCCCCGGCGGCCATCTCGGCATGCTGACCGGCCGTGCGGCGCGAGGCACCACCTGGCGCGTGATGGACGAGTGGATCCAGCAGTGGTCGAGCGCCGAGCCGCGCCGTACGAGCAAGAAGGCCGCGGCGAAGAAGGCAGCGACGGCGAAGACGGCCGCCGCCAAGAAGACTGCGACGAAGAAGACAGCGACGGCGAAGACGGCGTCCGCCAAGAAGGCCCCGGCGAAGAGGGCCCCGGCGAAGAAGAAGGGCGCAACCTCCGATGGGATCGGGGTGAACCCCGACCGCCGCTATGGCTCCGCCAGCTCACGTTCACTCGGACAGTGACGCGGGTCTGACGTGAGCGACGCATCCGGCCGCCTGCCACGCAGCGTCCGCATCGGCTATGGGTCGGGCTCGGTGGCCACCGGCGCGTTCGGCACGGTGCCGGGGTTGATGCTCCTGCCCTACCTCACCGACGAGCTCGGCATCGCCGCCCTGTGGGCCGGCCTGATCGTCTTCCTGCCCAAGGCCTGGGACGTCGTGCTCAACCCGATCGCCGGCCGGATCTCCGACCGCACGGTCGACCCCACCGGCCCCCGCCGGCCGTGGCTGATCCGCGCCGGCCTCATGCTGGCGGGCGCGTTCGCCCTCATCTTTGCCGCCCCCGATCTCGGGGCGCAGGGGTTGGAGGCCGCGTGGGTGCTGCTCTTCTTCGTGCTGGCCGCATCGGCATACGCGTTCTTCCAGGTGCCGTACGTCGCGATGCCGGCCGAGATCACCTCGTCCTACAACGAGCGCACCCGCCTGATGACCGCGCGCGTGGCGATCCTCGCCTTCACGATCATGCTGGCCGGGGCGTCGGCGCCCGTGATCCGCGACGCGGTCGGCGGGCGTGCGGGCTATCGCGTGATGGGCCTGGTGATGGCGGGCCTCATCGTGGTCGGCGTCGTGGCCTCGTGGTGGGGCACCCGCGACGCCCCCATCGGAGCGGTGTCTGCCGGTGCCGGCTCGCTCCGCGAACAGCTTCGGATCGTCGCGCGCGCCCGCGACTTCCGGCTGCTGCTGACGACCTTCGTCCTGCAGGCGCTGGCCACCGGCTGCATGCTCGCCGGTGTGGACTACCTGGCCGGTGACGTGCTGGACGACCGGGGCGCCGCGACGATCCTGTTCGTCTGCTTCGTCGGCCCGGCACTGCTCCTGACCCCGGTCTGGGCACGGTGGGGTGAAAGGGTCGGCAAGCGGCGTGGCTACGTGGTGGCCTCGCTCGTGCTGGCCGCCGGCGCGCTCCTCGCCGTCTTCGCCCAGAGCGCGCCCGCTGCTGTCGTCTTCGCCGCAACGGCGCTCGTCGGGGTCGGCTATGCCGGCTGCCAGGTCTTCCCGATGGCGATGCTCCCCGACGCGGCTGCCACCGACGCCGCGCGGACGGGCGAGAACCGCACCGGCGTCTACACCGGCGTGTGGACGGCCGGCGAGACGCTCGGCCTTGCGCTGGGGCCGGGCCTCTTCGCCGTCGTGCTGGCCCTCGGAGGCTACGTCTCGTCCGAGGGCGGGTCGGTCGCCCAGCCGGGCTCTGCCCAGACCGCGATCACCCTCGGCTTCTCGGTGCTGCCGGCGACGCTGGTGCTGGTCAGCCTCTGGTGGTTGCGTCGATACTCCCTGGATGCCGATGCGGTCGCCCGCGCCGAAGGAGCACACGTTGTCTGAGTCGGTCGACCCCCTCGCCCGGATGCGAGCCCTGCAGGCCCTCGACCTGCCCGTGCACGGCGGCCGGACGCTGGCCTACGTCTATGACAGCGGCGACGACGAGGTGGACCGGATCGCGCGTGAGGCCGTGGCGGCCTACGCCGGGTCCAACGCCCTCGACCCGACTGCGTTCCCCTCGCTGCTCACGATGGAGAACGAGCTCGTCGGCTTCGCCGCCGGCCTGCTCGACGCGCCCGACACCGTCGTCGGGACCGTCACCTCCGGCGGCACCGAGTCGATCCTCCTGGCCGTGCAGGGCGCCCGTGACAGCCGTCCCGACGTGCCGCGTCCACGGATGGTGCTGCCGTCGACCGCCCACGCCGCCTTCCACAAGGCTGCGCACTACTTCGGGGTCGAACCGGTCCTCGTCCCGGTGGACGCCGGCTTCCGCGCCGACGCCACCGCGATGGCTGCTGCGATCGACGACTCCACGGTCCTGGTCGTGGCCAGCGCCCCGTCCTATGCCCACGGGGTCGTCGACCCGGTCGCCGAGATCGCGGCAGCGGCAGCGGCCGCAGGCGTGCGCTGCCACGTCGACGCCTGCATCGGCGGGTGGGTGTTGCCATACGCCGCACGGCTGGGTCGCCCGGTCGCGCCCTGGACCTTCGCGGTGGACGGGGTCACCTCGATCTCGGTCGACACGCACAAGTACGCCTATGCCCCAAGGGCACCTCGCTGCTGCTGCACCGCGACGCCGGCCTGCGCCGACCGCAGTTCTTCGCCTCCGCGGCCTGGCCCGGCTACACGATGCTCAACCAGACGACCCAGTCGACCCGTTCCGGCGGACCCGTCGCCGGCACCTGGGCGGTGGTCTCGGCGATCGGCGACGCCGGCTACCTCCGACTGGCCGAGGACGTCTTCGCGGCTGTGGACCACATCGTCGCCGCGGTCACTGCCGAGCCTGCGCTGAGCGTCGTCGTACGCCCCGACTCGACCCTGGTCGCGTTGGCCACCGACACGTCCTGCGACCCCTTCACGCTCACCGACGAGCTCGTCTCGCGCGGGTGGTACGTGCAGCCCCAGCTCTCCTTCGCCGGCCAGCCTGCGACCGTCCACCTGTCGGTGAGCGCGGCGACACGTCAGCACCTCGACGACTTCACCTCCGCGTTGCGCGAGTCGGTGGTCGCTGCACAGGCAGCCGGGCCCGTGACCGTCGACCGGGGCGTCGTCGACTTCATCGCCGCGCTCGACCCGCACGCCCTCACCGACGCCGACTTCGACGGCCTGCTCGCGGCGTCGGGGCTGGTGGGCGAGGGCGCCGACGGGTCGCTCGCGCTGCCGGAGCGGATGGCAGAGGTCAACGCGATGCTGGACGTCGCGGCGCCCGCCATGCGGGAGGCGCTGCTGATCGCCTTCCTCGACCGGCTCTCCCGACCTCTTCCGCCGCGATGAGCGCACTGGCAGGTCTCGTCGACCGCGGCCTCGTCGCCCAGGACTGGGCACAGGCGTTGGCGCCGGTGGACGACCAGATCGCCACGATGGGCGGCTTCCTGCGCGCCGAGATCGCGGCCGGGCACGACTACCTGCCGGCCGGCGAGCGGGTGATGCGGGCCTTCGAGCGGCCGCTGCGCGACGTCCGCGTGCTGATCGTCGGGCAGGACCCCTACCCCACGCCGGGCCACGCGGTCGGGTTGTCCTTCTCGGTGGCGCCCGACGTGCGCCCGGTGCCGAGGTCGCTGGCCAACATCTATCGAGAGCTGGCCAGCGACGTGGGCGCCGAGCCCGTGCCGCACGGCGACCTGACCGCCTGGGCCGACCGGGGAGTGATGCTCCTCAACCGGGTGCTCACCGTCCGTCCAGGCGCGCCCGCCTCGCACCGCGGCCGGGGCTGGGAAGCCGTCACCGAGCGCGCGATCACCGCGTTGGCCCAGCGCGGCGGCCCGTGCGCGGCCATCCTGTGGGGACGAGACGCCCAGTCGCTCAAGCCGTTGCTCGGACCCGTGCCGTGGGTCGAGTCGGCGCACCCCTCGCCCCTGTCCGCGTCGCGCGGCTTCTTCGGCTCCCGCCCGTTCAGCCGGGTCAACCGGCTGCTGGAGGAGCAGGGGGCGGCGCCGGTGGACTGGCAGCTGCCCCCCCTAGTTCAGGACAAGAGGAACGTTCCCGAGGCTCGACCATGACACGGTTGTCCTGAACTACCCTGGAATAAAGTTGAAGCAACAACCATTGAGGTGGTCATGAACGCACGCATGCCGGCCCTCTACATCGGCCACGGAGCCCCGCCCCTGCTCGACGACCCCATCTGGTCGGGTCAGCTCGCGGCCTGGGCCCGCGACCTCCCGCGACCCAAGGCGATCCTGATCGTCAGCGCCCACTGGGAGTCCGCGCCAGTCAGCCTGAGCGCCAACTACGCCCCGTTGGTCTATGACTTCGGCGGGTTCGCGCCGAAGTACTACCAGATGACCTACGAGACCCCCGACGCCTCCGCGCTCGCTCAGCGCGTGGCCGCGATGATGCCCGCGGGCGAGCCGGTGCACCAGCACACCAGTCGCGGGCTCGACCACGGCGCGTGGGTCCCGCTGAAGATCATGTATCCCAAGGGCGACGTCCCCGTCCTGCAGATGTCGCTGCCCACCGACGACCCGGTCAAGCTGATGAAGCTGGGCGAGCGCCTCAAGCCGCTGCGCGACGAGGGCGTGCTGATCATCGGGTCGGGCTTCCTCACCCACGGCCTGCCCTTCCTCAAGGAGTTCCGCATCGAGGCTGCCGCGCCCGGCTGGTCGCGCGACTTCGACGCGTGGGCAGGCGAGGCGATGGCCCGCGGCGACGTCGACACGCTCGCGGCATACGCATCGAAGGCCCCCGGGATGCCCTACGCCCACCCCACCGTCGAGCACTACACGCCGTTGTTCGTCACCCTCGGCGCAGCCACCACCCCCGACGAGCCCGGCATCCAGGTCATCGACGGATTCTGGATGGGGTTGTCGAAGCGGAGCCTGCAGGTCGCCTGAGGATCAGAAGGGCAGTCGGCGCATGATCTTGAGCGAGGTGCGCATCGACTTGGCGTATGCCGAGTAGTCCTGCCCCGGCTGCGGACCCATCACCTGCTTCTTCAGCACCCCGACGTTCTGGCAGTCGGTGTACTTGAGCAGACCCTGGTCGCCGTGCCGGGCGCCGACACCTGACTGCTTGACACCGCCCGAGGGCGTGCCCTTCGAGGCATAGGCGGTGGCGAGGATGTCGTTGATGTTGACGTTGCCGGCCTCGATCCGGCGGGCGACGGCCATCGCGGCGTCGAGGTCGGTGCCCCACACCGAGGCGTTGAGGCCGTAGTCGGTGTCGTTGGCAAGGCGGATCGCCTCGTCGACGTCGGTGTAGCGGTGGAGCGCCACGACCGGGCCGAAGGTCTCGCAGGAGCCGGTGAGCATGTCGGGCGTGACGCCCTCGAGGATCGTCGGGGCGAAGAACGCCGGACCGACGTCGGGGAGCGGGTGACCACCGGTGAGCACCGTGGCGCCCTTGGCGACCGCGTCGTCGACGTGGGAGCGGACCCGCTCCATGTGGTCCACGGAGACGAGCGAGCCGAGCTCGGGGGTGTAGTCGTAGGACGCACCGATCACCATCGCCTCGGTCTCGGCGACGAAGCGGCGCCGGAAGTCGTCATAGAGCGAGTCGTGGATGAACATCCGCTCGATGTGCATGCAGATCTGGCCGGTGTTGCCGAAGGCAGCAAACAGCGAGGCCTTCACCACGTCGTCGAGGTCGGCGTCGGGAAGCACGATCATCGGGTTCTTGCCACCGAGCTCGAGGCAGCAGCCGATCAGGTTGCGCCCCGCCCGCTCGCCCACCACACGACCGGTCGCGGTGGAACCGGTGAACATGACGTAGTTGGCGTTGTCGATCAGGGTCGGCCCGACGTCAGGGCCCTCACCGCACACGACCTGCATGAGGCCGGCCGGCAGCCCGGCCTTCTCGAGCAGCTCGACGCCGTACAACCCCGAGAGGGCGGTCTTGTTGTCGGGCTTCATCACGACGCCGTTGCCTGCGACCAGCGCCGGGATCGCGTCGGAGATCGAGGTGGCGAAAGGGAAGTTCCAGGGGGCGATGATCCCGACCACGCCCTTGGGCTGGCGGATCTCGGTCGAGCCGGAGATGACGGGGATGGGGCCTGCGTGCTGCTTGTCCGCGAGCAGCTTGGGGGCGCGCTTGAGGTAGTGGGCGACGACCATCGGGATGTCGCAGGTCTCCTCCACCGCCATCCGTCGGTTCTTGCCCGACTCGGCCTGGATCAGGTCGGCGATCTGGTCCTGCGCGTCGACGACCAGGGTGTGGAACCTCTTGAACACCTTGAGCCGCTTCTTCAACGGCCACTGCGACCACTGCGCCTGCGCCTCGCGGGAGCGCACGAAGGCGTCGGCGATGTCCCCCGGGGTGGACTGGGGCAGCTCCACCAGCACCTCGCCGGTGTAGACCTCGGTGAGCTTCCAGGTGCCGCCGCTGGTCGAGGGCACCCGGGAGACGAGCCGTTGCAGGTTGTCGTCGGCCAGGGTTGCGGGGCGCTGCAGTGTCATGGGTTCAGTCCTTCAGGATGAGCTCGGCGCACTTCTCGCCGATCATGATCGAGGGTGCGTTGGTGTTGCCGCGGATGATCGTCGGCATGATGCTGGCGTCGGCCACCCGGAGGCCGTCGATGCCGCGCACCTTGAGCTCGGGGTCGACCACGGCCCGCTCGTCGACACCCATGCGGCAGGAGCCCACCGGGTGATAGACGGTGGTGGCTCGGTTGCGGATCTCGTCGGTCAGCCGCTCACCGGAGTAGGCCCGACCGGGCTCGTACTCGGTCTTGACGTGGCGGGCGATCGAGGAGTGGTTCATGATGTCGCGGATCATCTCGAGGCCCTCGGCCAGGACGGCGAGGTCGTCGGGCTCGGCCAGGAACTGCGGGTCGATCAGCGGGGCCGCAGTGGGGTCGGCGCTGGCCAGGCGCACCGTCCCGCGGGACTTGGGCTGGATGAGCGTCGAGAAGGCCGACCACGACGGACGCGGGTCGGGCTTGAGGCGGACGGGGGCGTCCTGGTTGGGCGCCGGATAGGCCCACGGCAGACCGAGCAGCTGCATGTCCGGCAGTCCGTCGGTGGCGTGCGAGGTGCTGAGGAACGCGCCCGACTCGAAGACGGAGTGCGCCATGAAGGTCCGCCCCTTCTGGAACTTCTCCTTGACGATGGCCTTGCCGAAGTAGAGCGCGTTGCCGACGTGGGGGCTGTTGTCGACGTGCCACGACGTCGGCACGAAGAGGTGGTCGTGGAGGTTGTCACCCACCGGCAGGTCGGCATGGACGGTGATCCCGAACTGCCCGAGGTGGTCGGAGTGGCCCACGCCGGAGAGCTGGAGGATCTGCGGCGACCCGTAGGCACCGGCGCTGACGATGACCTCCTTGGTGGCCTTGATCGTGCGCTTGGTGCTGCCCTCGAGCACCTCGACGCCGGTGGCGCGCCCACCCTCGATGACCACGCGGGCGACGGTCGCGTGGGTGACGAGGTGGAGGCTGGGTGAGGTGTTGTCGGTGACGTAGCTGCGGCTCGCGGAGTAGCGCACGCCGGCGCCGGTGCTCTCCTGGATGACGTGCATGCCCGACTGCTCGGCGCCGTTGTAGTCGGGGGTCTGCTCGACGCCCAGGGCAGCCTTGCCCGCGGCCACGAACATCTTGGCCGCGTCGGTGATGTGGTGGTTCTCGAGCACCTTCACCGGGCCGCTGCCGCCACGGTGGTCGCTGGCGCCGCCCTCCCAGGACTCGAGCTTCTTGTAGGTCGGCAGGACGTCGTCCCAGGCCCACCCCTTGTTGCCCTCGTCGGCCCAGGAGTCGAAGTCGGCGCGGTGGCCGCGCACGAAGATCATCCCGTTGACCGACGACGAGCCGCCCACGACCCGGCCGCGGGTGGCGGGCACCTTGCGGTTGTTCAGGTTGGGCTGCGGGACGTGGTAGTAACCCCAGTCGAACTTCGCCTTCAGCTTCGGCTCGGCGTGGATCATCGTGATCATGCCCGGGGTCTTGAACATCATCGACTTGTCGGGGCCGCCGGCCTCGAGGAGGACGACGCTGTGCCCCGCGTCCGCGAGCCGACCCGCGACAGCGCACCCGGCACTGCCCGCCCCCACGACGACGTATTCGGCCTCATTGACCTGCGGCTGGGACTTGGCCATGACGATCCACCTTCACTCACGGAGCTGCGTGCCGAAACTGTAACGCGTTCTAGTTCTGCCGGGAAGGCGTCGCGGCCCTCGGGCTTAGCCTGAGCCGGTGAAGATCCTGTCCATCCAGTCCTCGGTCGCCTACGGCCACGTCGGCAACTCCGCCGCCGTCTTCCCCCTCCAGCGGCTGGGCCACGAGGTCTGGCCCGTGTTCACCGTGCACTTCTCCAACCACACGGGGTATGGCGCCTGGCGCGGCCCGCTCCTCGCGCCGGCCGACGTCGCGGCGGTCGTCACGGGGATCGCCGAGCGAGGGGTCCTCGGTTCGTGCGACGCCGTGCTGTCGGGCTACCAGGGCTCACCCGAGATCGCCGACGTCATCGTCTCGGCGGTCGAGCAGGTCAAGGCAGCCAACCCGGCCGCGACCTACACCTGCGACCCCGTGATGGGCAACGCGACCTCCGGCTGCTTCGTCGACCCCGCCATCCCGCCGATCATCCGCGAGCGCGTGGTGCCGGTCGCCGACATCATCACGCCCAACCAGTTCGAGCTCGGCTTCCTCACCGACACCTCCCCGCTGTCCCTTGCGGAGACGCTCGCCTCGGCCGACCTCGCCCGGGCGATGGGGCCCTCGACCGTGCTGGTCACCTCGGTCCTGAGCGGCTCCGACCCGGAGGGCACGATCGGGATGCTGGCGGTGGACGGCGACGGCGCCTGGCTGGTGGAGACGCCCCGCCTGCCGATGAAGGCCAACGGCTCGGGGGACGTCACCGCAGCGCTGTTCACCGCTCACCTGCACGAGACGGGCTCGCCTGCGACAGCGCTTGCCCGGACGGCGTCGTCCATCTTCGCCGTGCTCGAGCAGACGCACGCGTCCGGCGAGCGCGAGCTGCGGCTCATCGCCGCCCAGGACGCGATCGCAGACCCGGCGTGCGAGTTCGAGGTCGTCCAGGTCCGCTGATCGCGGAGGCTCCGCGCAGAGTGATTCCTAGTACGACTTGCCCTCGAGATAACGCTGCCGTCGCCATGCTCGCCCTCTCCCTCGATTGCGCGACTTGAAGGTGGGCAGCTGGGAGTCACAGTTGGGGCAGATCAGCCGCAGGTTGTCTCGATGGTTGTTGGTGGAGTCGCCGTCGATGTGATCGCACACCAGGTTCAGGGGGAGGCCGTTCCAGGAGGCGGCGCGGCTGCAGATGGCGCACAGCCCTCGTTGGGCCTCGAGGAGGTAGGCCCTGATGAAGTGACCCAGACCGGTTCCGGGCACTCCCACCCCGGTCTCGAGCCACCGGGCGGTGTTCTCGGCCCTTTCCTTGGCGCGCTGGCAACGATTGCTGCAGAAGCGCTTCTGGTGACGCTTGGTCAGCTCGATCCCACACCCGAGACAGGTCATCTGGTGAAGCTACGACGGAGCACCGACACCGAGCCGCGTGAGAGATTCGAACTCTCGCAACCCAATTTACAAGATTGGTGCTCTACCCCTGAGCTAACGCGGCGTGCTGCAAGCAGCCCGGCAATCCTAGACGGACCAGCTTCGACACCTGGCTCGCGCACCGCCAAGCGGGCGCAACACCCACGAGGGATGAGGAGTAGGTTCACCAGGCATGGGCATGCGCATCGTCGCGAGCCGGCCGGACCCGGCGATCCTCACCCTGCCCTGGTCCCTGCCCCTGGCGGACTGGAGCGACGACTTCGTGGTCCCCCTGCCCCGCGGCCTGTCCCGCCACGTGGTGCGGATCGTGCGCCTCAAGGACCGCACCTATGCCGTGAAGGAGACGCAGGAGGAGATCGCCTTCCGCGAATATCGCCTGCTTCGCGACCTCCAGCGGGAGAAGCTCCCGTCCGTCGTCCCCCAGGGGGTCGTCACCGGTCGGACGCACGACGGCGAGGAGCTGCCGGCAGCGCTGCTGACCGAGCACCTCAAGTTCTCACTGCCCTACCGCAGCCTGTTCTCCCACGGCATGACGGCCGACAACCTGCCCAGCCTCATCGACGCCATCGTCGTCCTGCTGGTGCGCCTGCACCTCGCCGGGTTCTTCTGGGGTGACGTGTCGCTGTCCAACGTGCTCTTCCGCCGCAGTGCCGGCAGCTTCGCGGCCTACCTCGTGGACGCGGAGACCGGCGAGCTCAACGACCACGTGTCGACGGGCATGCGCGAGCACGACCTCACGGTCGGCTGCGAGAACATCTTCGCCGAGCTGATGGACCTCCAGGCCTCCGGCGCAGTCGGCACGGAGGTCGACGGGCACGCGATCGTGACCAGGCTGCGCGAGCAGTACGCCGCGTTGTGGGCCGAGCTCACCGACGAGGAGGAGTTCAGCGCGGGCGACCTGTGGCGGATCGAGCGACGCATCGAGCGGCTCAACGACCTCGGGTTCGACGTCGACGAGCTGGACATCGTCACCGACTTCGACGGCGACATCGTGCGGATCCGCCCCAAGGTCGTCGAGCTGGGCCACCACCGGCGCGAGCTCCAGTCACTGACGGGCATGGACGTCGAGGACAACCAGGCACGTCGTCTGCTCAACGACCTCGCCGCGTTCACCGCCCACTTCGACCTCGGTGGCGAGGACCGTCACCTCGTGGCGGCGAAGTGGATGACCGAGGTCTACGAGCCGATCGTGGCGATGATCCCGCCCGACGCGCGCGGCAAGCTCGAGCCGGCCGAGGTGTTCCACGAGATCCTCGTCCACCGGTGGTATCTCTCCGAGCGAGCCGGCAGCGAGGTCGACATCTTCGAGACCGCGCGCGACTACATCGCCAACGAGCTGACCCGCAGGCCGACCGAGATCATCGCCACCGAGGACTAGGGGAGGGCCTCGACCTCGGTCACCACCAGGTCGTCGCCGATCGGCTGCATCCGCAGCATCAGCCGCGACTCGCGTCCGCCCGGCTCGGTGGCCGTGACGACGCACCCCTCAGGTGCGCACTCCTCCGGAGCAAGGTAGGTGCGCCGGCCGATCAGCGACTCGAGCTGGGCCAGGGCAGCCCTGGTCACGACGCGGGCCCGCGGGACGATCGGGAGCCAGGTCGCCACCGCGATCACGCGCCGCGCCGTGGCCTCGGGGCTGACGGTGTCGGCACCCGGCCGGTAGCGCACCACGTCCAGGTCCTCGCTCAGGCACTGGCGCCCGCCGATGAAGACGGGCACTCCCCACCACGCGAGGTCCTGGCAGAACCGCACGTCCTGGCTGCCCAGGACGGCTCGCCACTTCGACCCGGACCGCTTGTAGATCACGCTGTAGCCACCACCCGGGCAGGGCTCGTACCAACCCTCGCCGGCCTTGACGAAGCCCCGCGAGTCGTAGCGATCGACGACGACCGTCGGCGAGGTGGCGCAGCGGGGACGGCTGCCGGCGTCGGCGTACAAGACCTCGAGACGCCTCGCGACGAAGCGCTTCAGGCTGCGCGGAGTCCCCGTCAGCCGTCGCTGGTCACCGCTCTGGCGGGCGATGACGATCCCGCTCCCCGGATAGTCGATCCGCTCCGCCTGCGCCGCCGGGCGATCCCGCCCGGCGGAGGCCGAAGCGGTGAGCGGGAGCAGCGAGGTGGAGCCGAGCGGCAGCAGCAGCAGCGCTGCGAGCAAGGGGCGCCAGTTCATGGTGGTCTCCTGGGGACACGTCGGGGTGGGAGGGAGGTCTCACCATGATGACGCGCGCGGAGGCCGGAAGGTTTGGTCTAGGGCTTGCAGACCCGACAGGCCGTGAGGTGGGTGTTGTGCTCCCCCACCGGGTGCAGGTCCTCGCGATGCGAGATCAGGGCGCAGTCGCGCCGGTGCATCGTCGTGCCGTCGCCCGCCGTGACCGGCAGGGCCGAGACGTCCACCCCGTCGTCACGGGTCGTCGCCGACCGCGAGGTCACGTCGGCCAGCACCAGCAGGGTGTCGGCCAGCCGCTTGGAGGCCTCCTTCTGGTCCGAGGCGATCCGGGCCAGCCACGCCCCGAAGTAGAGGAAGCCGCCACAGAAGGTGAGCCCCAGACCGAGCAGGCCGCCCGAGACGAGGTAGGAGAGCTGGTCGTACTGGTAGGGGGTGTTGGCGGCGCCGTACCAACCCAGGACGATGACGACCAGCCCGAGCGGCAGCAACACCGCGCCGGCCCAGAAGAGCACCACCTGGAGCAATCGGTAGTGGTTGTCTCGCAGGGGCGCAGCCCCGCTGCCGGATGTCCGGGCGGCCGCCCGGGGAAGCATCGTGGTCGTGGTGGTGGTCATGGTCTCTCCTGGTCAGGCTCTGCGAAGGTCGGGAAGGCCGGCGTCGAGACCGGCGCTGCATGTGCTGGCGGTGCCGAGGGCGAGCAGTCCGATGCGCCGCAGCCAGGTCCCGGCGGCGATGGCCGCCAGCACGCCGCCCATGGTGAGCGCGCCGGGGATGGTGTTGAGCGCGGGGAGACCGGCCGTCAGCGCCGTGTCGGTCAGCTCGCCACTGGCCGACGAGGCCGTGTCACCGGCCGGGGCGGCGGCAGAGCCCGTGGTCGCGCTGGTGCCGGGCGTCCCGGCGCCCGTGGTGCCTGCACCGCCCGCACTCGCGGCACCCTCGCCGCCGGATGCGGTCGCGGCAGGCTTCTCCCCCGTCGGTTCGCTGCCTGAGAGCGCAGGCATCGCCGGGGCCTTGATGGTCTCGGCGCGCGCGGAGACGTTGCCGAACGTCAGGACGATGCGCGGCGAGAGGTTGACGGCCGCACCGACCAGGCTCTTGAGCTCGGCAGCCTCGGCGGGGATGGCGCCGACTAGATCGTTGAGCGGCAGGTCCTTGAGCTGGGCCCGGAGCACCGTGAGGTCCCACTCGAGTCGTATGGCGCTCGCGGACCCACTGGCCCGCAGGGCCTTCGTCGTGAGGTCCTCCCGGGGCTCGACCACCGTGATGCCGAGCTGCGCCAGGGCCTTGACCGGGTCCTCGGGCAGACCCGGGACCGGCTCGGTGTCGTCTGCGGCGACGAGCCCGTCCGAGCCCAGCTCGAACGGGGTGCCGGCGATGCTGATGCCGCCGATCCTGGCGACGCCGTCGACCGTCGACTCCGCTCCGTCGCTGGTCGCCCTCATCCTGGCCGAGATGCCCTCCAGGACGACGAGCCCGTCGGCCAGGGAGACGTCACCGAGGGCCGACGTCGCCACCGTCGAGACCCGGTCGGCACCGGTGTTGGCGATCGACTGGGAGGTGTAGCCGCTGAGGTCGACGAGCGCAGCCAGCTCGGGCGGCAGACCGGGCGCACCCTCTGGAGCCCCCTCGGCCTCCTCCTCGGAGTCAGTGGGGTCCTCGCCGTTGATGGCCGAGCCGAAGTCGGTCAGCGCGGTCAACGCCTCGCTGGACGATCCGTCGGAGGAGCCGCCGCCCAGCACCGGCAGGGGCGGCAGGGCCGGGAGGCCCAGCCCTCCCCCCGCGGGCTCGTCGTCCTCCGGCTCCGACGAGGGCTCGGCCTCGGTCGGCTTTGCGTCCGGGGAGAAGCCGACCTGGGCATAGGTGCGCTCGGCCGATGAGCCTGTGCGCATGATCGAGCCGGGCACGGACTCGTCGCTGGCCTGCGACGGCTTGCCCGGGTGGCTGGAGTTGACCTGGACCGGATAGCCCCTCTCCGCGAGCTGCGCCGGGAAGCCTGCCTGCTCGAGGATCGTCTTGGCGCCCTCGCCCACGGGGTCGCCGGGCCACACCCAGCTGCCTCGACCCGAGGCGAGCCCGGAGTTGGCCTCGACCGTCGTGTAGCCCAGGGACGCCTCGGCCTGGGGGGTGGCCGGCAGTGGGATCGTCGGCTCATAGATCTCGATCTTCACCGGAGCGGCCCACGCACGCGCGTCATAGCCGGCGAACGCGGCGGGGCCCTCGGCGTCTGCGGTCGGGCCGACCAGGAGCGGCAGCATGCTGCCGATCGCTGCAGCGGACACGAGCGGAATCAGTGTGCGCCTCATGCGGCACCTCCCAAGATGACGTCGGACATGGTGTTGAGGACCTCGGCGGGCTCACCGGAGGCGACGATGCGACCGCCCGACATGACAGCGGCGTAGTCGGAGACCCGCAGGGCAGTGCGGGCGAACTGCTCGATGCACAAGATGGAGACACCGCTGGCAGCGATCTGGGCCACGGTGTCGTAGAGCTCCTCCACGATCAGGGGCGCGAGCCCCATCGACAGCTCGTCGAGCAGGAGGAGCGCGGGGTCGGAGGCCAGGGCCCGCGACATCGCCAGCATCTGCTGCTCACCGCCGGAGAGGGTGCCGGCGAGCTGGCCCCGCCGCTGGTGCAGCTTGGGGAAGTAGCCGAAGGCGGTGTCGAGGACGGCGGCGGCCGGCACACCGGCATACGACATCAGGCGAAGGTTCTCCTCGACGGTGAGGTTGGGGAACACCGAGCGTCCCTCCGGGACGGTGCAGAGCCCGACCCGCGCCAGCGCCTCGGGGGCCTGCCGCTGCACGTGAACTCCAGCGAGGTGGATGTCGCCCGAGGTCGGCTTCTTCTGGCCGCTGATGACCTGGATCAGGGTGCTCTTGCCGGCGCCGTTGGGTCCGAGCAGGGCCATCACGGCGCCCTTCGGCACGCTGAGGTCGACGCCTCGCAGCACCTCGATCCGACCGTAGGCGGCATGGAGGTCGACGACCTCGAGGATGGGCACGCTCATGCGACACCTCCGGGCACCGGTTCGAGCTCCTGGGTGTGGTCGCCGGCGTCCTCGACGTCGCTGTAGCCGAGGTAGGCCTTCTGCACCGCCGGGTCGGACCTGATCGCGCCGGGCGTCCCCGAGGCGATCACCGAGCCGAAGTCGAGGACGTGGACCTGGTCGCACACGGCCATCACCAGGTCCATGTCGTGCTCGACCATCACGATCCCCCGGCGTTCGGCCGCCAGCTCCTTGAGGAGGTCGCCGAACGCGTCGGTCTCGGCGTCGTCCAGCCCGGAGGAGGGTTCGTCGAGCAGGAGCAGCTTGGGGTCACCGGCCAGGCAGCGCGCCAGCTCGAGCAGCCGGGCGGTGCCGGTGGGGACGGAGTCGGCCCGCTCGGCGGCATAGGCGCTGATGCCGACCCGTGCGAGCAGCGCGTCGATGTCGGCCCCGGACGCGGTGAAGACGCCACGCAGCCCGCGATGTATGTCGAGCGCGACCCGCACGTTGTCGCGGACCGTCAGCGAGCCGAACGCCTCCAGCCGCTGGAACGTCCGCGCCATGCCGCGCCGGGCACGACGGTGCACCGGGAGCGAGGTGACCTTGCGGCGCTCGAAGAAGACGTCTCCGCGCGTCGGGCGTTGCAGGCCGGTGATGACGTTGAAGGTGGTGGTCTTGCCCGCGCCGTTCGGCCCGATCAGACCGGTGATCTCGCCGCGCTCGGCGGTGAAGCTGGCGTCGTTGACGGCTGTCACCCCGCCGAACTGGACGACTGCGCGCTGGACCTCAAGGAGCGGCATGGGCCGGCACCTCCCCCATCTCGTCGCGGGCGGCGCGCTCGGGCTCGGCGCCCTTCGCGGACTGACGTCCGGGGAGCTCCGGCAGGTCGGGCGCCAACGCCATGATCCGCGGCTTCAACCAGTGACCTGCCTTGAAGGCGAGGTTGGCCAGGCCGTTGGGGTCGCGCCCCAGTGCCACGGCGCCGAAACCGATGATGGCGAACATCAGCCCGGCGAGACCCGGGTAGTAGCTCTGCAGGACCGGCAGCATCATCAGCGCCGTCCCGCCCAGGGCTGCTCCCGACACGGAGGTGACACCGGCGACCACGGCCATCAGCAGCAGCGGCAGGCTGGCATAGAGCTGGAAGTCGGTGGCGCCGACGGTGCCCCGCAGGCCGGCGAACAGGGCGCCGGCGAGGCCGGCCAGCCCGGCGGAGAGACCGAACAGGGCGACCCTGAACCACCGCAGGTCGAGCCCGAGGGTGCCGCAGGCAGCGGGGCTGTCGCGCATGGCGATCAGCAGCCGCCCCAGGCTGCCGCGGCGCAGCATCAGCAGCCCGATCCCGGCGAGCACGAAGAAGACGACCATGACCACGACGTAGGCCCCGGTCGAGTCGAGCCGGACCCCGAGGATCGACATCCGCTCGGCGGTCAGGACACCGCCATACCCGAAGGCCAGGTCGGACTGGAAGACCATCTTGTCCATCAGCACCCCGAAGGCCAGGGTCGAGAGCGCGAGATAGAGACCGGTCAACCGGATGACGGGAAGGGCGACCAAGGCACCGACGACGGCCGCGATGGCCGCAGCGAGCACGAGGCCCACGAGGTTGGGCTGCTCGAGCTTGGCATAGGCCAGCGCCCCCACCCCGGCGAACGTGAACTGCGCCAGCGACACGTGCCCGCCATAGCCGGTCAGGAGGACGAGCGAGAGCATCACGATCGCGTATGTCGCCGCGGTGCCCACCAGCAGCAGGTTGGACGTGCTCATCAGCAGCGCGAGGACCGCCGTGGCGAGGACCAGGCCCCCACCCCAGCCGACCATCGCGCGGGTGGTGGGGATCGGCGCGGAGACGATGCCCTTGACCTGCCCGATCCGCAGCTGGGCCTGGGGCATGGCGATGATCACCGCGAAGAGGAAGAGCGCCGGCACCACGGCGCGGATGCTGGAGAGGAACCCCTCGGAGGGGAGGTAGGCCACGGCGTAGGACTGGAGGATGCCCAGCACCATGGCCCCGACGAAGGTCAGCGGCAGGCTCTTGAGCTTGCCCAGCATCGCCGCGGCATAGGCGTTGATGACGAGCAGCGTGAGGTTGAAGTAGTCGAGGCCGACGACCGGCGTCAGCAGGATCCCGGCGAGCGCTCCCAGGGAGATGCCGATCGCCCAGGAGAGGGCAGCGACCTGGTCGGGCTTGCCGCCGAAGTAGCGCAGGAGGGCGGGGTTGTCCACGGCCGCCCGCATGGCGGTGCCGATGCGGGTCTTGTTGAGCAGGAAGTAGAGGCCACCCGCGACGACCGCGGACATCACGATGGTGATCAGGTAGTGGGCGGTGATGAAGGTGTCGCCCACCTGGATCCCGGCCTCGGGGAAGTAGAAGGGGACCGTCCGCGGCGCCGGCGGCCAGATCTGCTGAGCGAGCCCGATCAGGCCGACGAACAGGCCGACCGTCACGACGAGCGAGACGCTGACCGGGGCGTCGCCGAGGTTGCGGGTGACGTAGCGCTGCACGGCATAGCCGGTCAGCGGGGCCACGACCAGCAGGACCAGGAGCAGGCTGAGCCAGACGGGAAGTCCCTGGCGCTGGCTGAAGTCCCAGTAGACGTAGGACATGACCATCCCGAAGGCCCCGTGGGCGATGTTGAAGACCCGGGTGGTCGTGTAGGTCAGGACAAGACCCGACGCCGCGATCGCGTAGGCGGCGCCGGTGAAGATGCCCAGGATCGTGAAGGACAGCAGCGAGGACACGTCAGCCCACCTTGGTCAGTGGTCCGCAGGTGTAGTCACCGGGCGAGATCTGCACCCACTTGCCGCCGGTGTACTGCACGAACTTGACGCAGCTGGCCGTCGTCTTGTCCTTCACCGCCTGCGGGGCGTGCAGCCCGTTGGCGGTCCAGTCGGTCGTCTTGGCGAACTCGGCCACGAGGCTCTCCCGGGACAGCTTCCCGCCCAGCGCGATCGATCGCTCCACGAACAGGCGAGCCGCCGACCACGCGAAGAGCCCATAGACGGACGGCTGCGCGCCGGGCTTCACCTGCTGCAGCCACGAGGCGTAGAGCTGCATCTCCTTGTTGCCGCTGTTGGTGAAGAGGTCGTTGAACAAGAAGGCGACCGTGCCCTCGGCGAGGCTGCCGGCCTCGGCGACGTAGCCCGCGTCGTAGACCGTGGCGTCCTGGTAGACGATCGGGTCGAAGCCCTGCTGCTTCATCGCCTGCTGGAGCTTGATCGTGTTCTGGTAGGGGCCGGTGTAGTAGACCATCTCGACGCCGGCACTCTTCATCTCCTGCACGTATGGCGCGTAGTTGAACTCCGAGACGTCCATGCCCTTGTAGTAGACGACCTTGGCGCCGTTGGCCTCGTAGCTCTTCTTGATCGCCGCGGTGGCCTGGGCGGCGGCGGCGACGTCGATGTAGATCATCGCGATCTTCTGCGCCGCGCCGCCGAACTTGCTGATCAGGAACTTGGGTGTCGCGCTCGGCAGCATCGTGTTGCTCGCCGACTGGGCGCCGAAGCAGGTGCTGCAGCCGGTCCGCTCGCTGGTGATCGCGGTCGAGCGGATGTCGGGCAACCCGCAGCCCTGGGCCGTGGCGGCCCCGCCCTGGTCGAAGGCCGACATCGAGCCGACGCCGGCGAAGGCCTGCTCACAGATCTGCGCATAGGCCTGCTGGTCGGCGCCGGCGTCGGCGCGGCTGTCAAGGTTGAGGACCTCGAGCTTGCGACCGCAGATGTCGCCGGTGGAGTTGAAGTAGGCGGCGTAGGCGCGGGTGCCGAGCTGGGCGGACTCGAAGATTCCGGGGACCGGTCCCGAGATGTCGGAGGCGTTCCCGACGACGATCTTGTCGTCGGTGATGCCGGTCTGGTTGGCGAAGCCGTCGCACGCGCCGGCCGCTGTGGCCCCGGTTGCGCTGTTCTCGCCGGTGCCCTTCGCGCCGCCTCCCCCGTCGGCGGGGGCCGCGGCAGACCCCGAACCCCCCGATCCGCTGGTCGAGCCGGAGCCGGTGGCGCCGGTGGCACCGGTGGCACCCGTGCCGGTGCTACCCCCGGTCGTGCCGCTGCCCGTCGAGCCGGCGGACCCGCCGGTCGTCCCGGTGCCGGGATCGGCCCCGAGCGCCGGGTCGATGACTTCACCGCCCTGCGCGGTGCCTGCACCCGCGGTGGCCAGGTCCTCGGGCTGGAGCTGGGAGCCACACGCAGCCAGGGCGAGCACCAGCCCGACGACCCCAGCGGTCACGCCCCGGGTCCTCAGCTGCGAGCCGGCGCGCGGACGGATGCGATCGGGGACCGCCATGGGATGCCTCCAGCCAATGGGTAGAACACGTTTCAGTTCAGGAAACGACTCACCCTTTGGAAGGTGACGGAGGTCACCGAAGATTTTTCCAGGACGCCTCGCATTGCGCCTATTCGGCGTCGAGCAGCAGCTCGACGAAGGGTTCGACCACGAAGCGGCCATCGGTGCGCAGACGCACGGCCTGGGTGCCGACGGGCCGGGCGTCGCGATAGGTGATCACCACCAGGTCCGCGTCACGGCGAGGCTTGCTGCCGACGGCGATCGCATAGGCCGCACCCCCGGTGGTGCCGTTGGTCAGGGTATAGCCGACCTCGCCGTTCTCGCCCAGGACCAGGGTCGGTCCGTCCGGCACGTGGGTGTGGCCCCCGACGACCAGGTCGACGCACCCGCGCTCCAGGGCGTCGCGTCCCAGGTTGGCGTCGTGGACCAGCAGGGTCGAGATCCGTTCGCCGTCACACGCCTCGTCGGCGAGCCGCTCCCCCACCTCGTCGAAGCTCAGGCCGGTCTCGTCGCGCCAGCTGCCGAGGCCGCTGGACCGCGGGTCGTCGATGCCGAGGACCAGGCCGCCCCACGGCGCGTCGACGGGCTCCCCGTCGAGCATGGTCCATCCGAGGTCGTCGAGATAGCGCCGTACGAAGGTGCCGTTGTCGTGGTTGCCTGCCACGCCGAAGCGGTCGTAGCCGTCGAACGCGCGGTCGAGCGAGTCGAGGCTGAACGCCTCCCAGGGCTGACCGGTCGACGTGTCGTCCCCCGCATCGAGCACCACACTGGCGCCGGCGCGATCACCGATGGCGCGCGCGACCCGGTCCATGCCGATGTTGTCGTGCCGGTCGCTCACGACCAGGGCCGCTGTCTCGCCCTCCTCGGGCTCGCGCAGCTCGAGGACCGCGGCGTCGGTCGCAGCCTGGTCGTAGAAGTCCTTGCTCTTCTCATAGGTGTTCACGGCGCTCTGGATCAACCGCTGCGTCTGCACGGTGGTCGGGCTGGTGCGGATCTCGATGCCCGCAGCCTCGGCAGGCAGCGGCACGCCGACCATGAAGGACTCGAGCGGTTCCCACTCGTGCTGTGCCTCCTGCGTCTCCTCGTCCGCGTCCCACGGCTGCCACAGGAGCAGCGGCACGCTCAGCAGGACGACGCCGGCGGCCGCCCCCTTGCGGGTGCGGACTCCCCGGAACAGCTCACCTCGTCGATGGGGCCCCAGCAACCACCACACCGCCAGTGGCACCAGTCCGAGGCCGACGCCACGCAGCGTTGCCGAGAGCGCCATCTCCTGCACCACGTCGCCCACCTTGGCGACCTGCGCGTCGGGTTCGCTGGCGATGAACGCATAGCGCGAGAAGAGCTCCTCGACCGAGGCGCTCTCGGTCTTCCCCAGCCGGATCTCCACACCGACCGGACCATCACTCGCCAGCCGGAGGTCGGGCAGCAGCGGACCGGTCCGCAGGACGACGTGACGGTCCAGCGTGGGGGCCACCACCGCGTCGTGGCTGGCGAAGACGATCGTCCGGCTGTCGGCCAGGAAGAACGCGAGGCCGGCGACGACGGCGACGCCCAGACACACAGCCGTGTGGGCGAGCCCGGTCAGGACCCGCCCGCGACTAGCTCCGGGCCTGGGCGATGGCATAGAGGGTCACCGACGCGGCCACGCCGGCGTTGAGCGACTCGAGCTGGTTGCCCATCGGGATCGACACCAGCTGGTCGCACGTCTCGGCCACGAGACGCCCCAGGCCCTTGCCCTCGGAGCCGACGACCACGACGAGCGGACCCGCGGCGAGACCCTCCGGTCCGGTGAGCTCCGGCAGCGTCACGTCGCCGTCGGCTGCGAGGCCGATGACCATGCAGCCCGCGTCCTGGTAGGCCTTCAGCTGGCGCACGAGGTTGACCGTCTGGGCCACCGGGATGCGAGCAGCAGCACCCGCACTGCTCTTCCAGGCAGCGGCCGTCATGCCTGCCGCCCGGCGCTCGGGGATGACGACGCCATGGGCGCCGAAGCCGGAGGCCGAGCGCACCACGGCCCCGAGGTTGCGGGGGTCGGTGACCGAGTCGAGCGCCACGATCAAGGCCTTCTCGCCAGCCTCGTCCGCCCGCGCGAGGAGGTCGTCGGCGTGCGCGTATTCGTACGAGGGCAACCGGGCCGCGAGGCCCTGGTGCACCGCGCCACCGGTCATGCGGTCCAGCTCGGACCGGGTGACCTCCATCATCGGATAGCCGTGCTCGGCTGCCATCTTGAAGGCGTCACGCAGGCGGCCGTCGCGCTCCGCGCCCTCGGCGACATAGACGCCGGTGACCGGGATCCCGGCCGCGAGCACCTCGACGACGGAGTTGCGTCCGGCCACCCACTCGGCCTCGGTCGACTTGGTGATCCGACGCTTCGGCCGGGTCGACTCGGTGCGCTCGGAACGCTTCGCGTCCTTGTGGGCCTTGTGATAGGGCCGGTCCTTGGCCTTCGGCGTCGGGCCCCGGCCCTCGAGGCCGCGCTTCACGCGCCCACCGGAACCGACGGTCGCGCCCTTGCCGCTCTTCTTGATGGCGCCCTTGCGTTGGCTGTTCCCTGGCATTAGATGCTCCACTTCGGCCCGGAGGGCGTGTCTTCGATCTCGATGCCGGCAGCCTTGATGCGGTCGCGGATCGCGTCGGCCCTGGCCCAGTCCTTGTCGGCGCGCGCGGCGGCCCGGTCCTCGAGCATGGCGGCGATGAGTACGTCGATCGCTCCCCGCAGCTTCTCGTCGTCGGCCCCACCGGTGGCGGCCCAGCCCTGGTCTGCCGGGTCGAGGCCCAGCACGTCGAGCATGGCGCGGACGGACGCCGCGTTGCCCCGCAGGGCGGCGCTCGACCCGTCGCCCAGCAGCTTGTTGCCCTCGCGCACGACCTCGTGGATCGCTGCGACGGCTGCCGAGGTGCCGAGGTCGTCGTCCATGGCCGCGATGAAGTCGGCGCACAACATGCCGCCCGGGGGCACCTCGCCACCGAGCGTCGAGGCCGCGCGCTCGAGGAAGTTCTCGATCCGGCGGAAGCCCTGGGCCGCCTCGTCGAGGGCCTCGAAGCTGAACTCGACGTGCGAGCGGTAGTGGGCCGAGACCATGTAGAAGCGCAGCTCGATGCCGCGCACGCGCTTGAGCACCTCGGGCACGAGCAGGGAGTTGCCGAGCGACTTGCTCATCTTCTCGCCGGCCGTCGTGATCCAGGCGTTGTGGAGCCAGTAGGACGCGAACGGCATCCCCGCCGCCCGCGACTGGGCCTGCTCGTTCTCGTGGTGCGGGAACCGCAGGTCGACGCCGCCGCCGTGGATGTCGAAGGCGGGACCGAGATACTTGCTCGCCATCGCCGAGCACTCGATGTGCCAGCCGGGACGGCCCCGTCCCCAGGGCGACGGCCAGGCGGCCGACTCGGGCTCGGTGGACTTGTAGCCCTTCCAGAGGGCGAAGTCGCGCGGGTCGCGCTTGCCGCGAGGGTCTGCGTCGCCGGCCGGTTCCATGTCGTCGAGACCCTGGCGCGTGAGCTCGCCGTAGGCGGGCCACGACCGCACGTCGAAATAGACGTCACCCGAGGCGTCGTCGGCCGGATAGGCGTGTCCCCGCTCGATGAGCGTCTCGATCAGGTCGACCATCTCGGGGATGGTGCCGGTCGCGCCGGGCTCGTAGGTCGGCGGGAGCACGTTGATCGCGGCCAGCGCGCGGGTGAGCTCGGCGTGCATGTCGTAGGCGAGGTTGTACCAGGGCCGGCCCTGCTCGACGGCCTTGGCGAGGATCTTGTCGTCGATGTCGGTGACGTTGCGGATGAAGTGGACGTCGTAGCCGCTCGCGGTGAGCCAGCGGCGCAGGACGTCGAAGTTGACGGCAGACCGGACGTGGCCGACGTGGGGCTCGGACTGCACGGTCAGTCCACAGACATAGATCCCCGCCTTCCCCTCCTCGAGGGGGACGAAGTCGCGGACCTCTCGGGTCGCGGTGTCGTGGAGCCGGAGCCGGCTCGTGTGCTGCTGCGTCACCCGCCAAGTCTAGGGGCCGCGTGCCGCAGGCTCGATTCCCCGACTCCTGTGACTGTTGGGACAGGTGGTATGTCGCGGGGTTACCGTCTACGAGTGTCTCGTCTCCTTCCCCCGGCCCTGTCCCTCGCGACCCGCGCCGCGCTCCTGATCTGCCTCACCCCCGCCGCGCCGGCCTCCGCCGGGGCGCTCGCGAACCAGACGGGGGAACGAGCGGCGCCCACGAGCATCGCCACCTCCTCGTGGTCGACCGGGGCGCAGTGGCGGTCGGGTGAGCTGAGGGGGCTGCGGGTCAAGGCGGGATCCCTCGTGCCCAAGCGCCCCGGGCGCGGCAAGCTGGGCGGCCGCGTCTACCAGGTCGGCACCTGGACCTCGCCCTGGTCGGCGCCCGGCTTCGGGCTGACCCAGCTCATCCCGTCGTGGGAGGCCGTCACCGAGGGCGACTCGGTGGTGAAGGTGCAGGTTCGCGGACAGGCAGCGGACGGACGGCTGTCGAGCTGGGACTCGATGGCCGAGTGGTCCCTCGACAACCCGACCCGGGCCCGGCGCTCCCTCGGCCGGCAGTCCGACGACCTGGCGGCCGTCAACGTCGACACCTGGCAGGCCGCGACGCCGCTGACCCAGTGGCAGGTCCGGGTCCGCCTCTATCGCAACCGCACCAGCAGGCCGGCAGTCCGTCTCGACCGCGTCGGCGCCATGGCCAGCGTGCTGTCACCCCGCAACAACACCCCGACCTCGGTCCCGGGAGCGGTCGCCGGCACCCCGCCGCTCGACGTCCCGGCCTTCTCCCAGATGACCCACTCCGGCCACTACCCGCAGTGGGGCGGCGGTGGCGAGGCCTGGTGCTCCCCCACCTCGACGGCCATGGTGCTGGCCTACTACGGCCTCCAGCCCGGCCCCTTCCCCGCGATCACCGCCGGACACGCCGACCCGCAGGTGGACCACACCGCCCGCCTGGTCTTCGACCACGCCTACGACGGCACGGGCAACTGGGCGTTCAACACCGCCTACGCCAGCACCCTGACCGCGGGGACGCCTACGTCACGCGGCTGACCGACCTCCGGGCCGCCGAGGACTTCATCGCCGCCGGGGTTCCGCTGGTCGCCTCCATCGCCTTCGGCAGGGGCCAGCTCAGCGGCGCGCCGATCTCGTCGAGCGCCGGGCACCTGCTGGTGGTCGTCGGCTTCGAGCGGGACGGCGACGTCATCGTCAACGACCCGGCTGCGGCGAGCAACAGCGCCGTACGCCGCGTCTATGACCGCGACCAGTTCGAGGACGTGTGGATCAACGCCAGCGGCGGGGTCGTCTACGTCATCAACCGCTGACGGCGCCGACCTGGATGGTGTGCCACCCGGTCGCGCCGTCCGGCAGCACGTCTCGGCGTACGCCCGTCTGCTCCAGGCCGTCCTTGTCGATGGCGCGCACCCGCAGCTCGTGGTCACCCTCCTCGAGGTCCACCTGCAGCCGCCACTGCACCCACGAGTCGTCGGTCGGCGTGGCCCCCAGCGTCGCCGGCTGCCACTCGCCGCCGTCGACGGCGACCTCGACCCCGGCGATCCCGGTGTGCTGGGCCCAGGCCACCCCGCCCACGTCGAGCGCACCGACCGGGACGTCGTCGCCGTCGCCCGGGACGTCGATGCGCGACGAGATCTTCACCGGCCCCTGCTCCGACCAGCCGCGCTGGGTCCAGAACGCCGCGACGTCACGAAAGCGCGTCACCTCGAAGTCGACGACCCACTTGGTGGCCGAGACATAGCCATAGAGCCCGGGCACCACGGTGCGGACCGGGAAGCCGTGCTCGATCGGCAACGGGCGCCCGTTCATGGCCACCGCGAGCATGGCGTTGCGGTCATCGGTCAGCGCGGTCAGCGGCGTCGCGCAGTTCCAGCCGTCCTCGGACGTCTGCAGGACGCAGTCCGCGGACGGGTCCAGGCCGACCTCGGCCAGGATGTCGGCGATGCGGACCCCGCTCCACCAGGCGTTGCCGATCAGGTCGCTCCCGACCTCGTTGCTGACGCAGCCGAGGGTGATCCAGGCCTGCGTGAGCCGGCGGGAGACGAGGTCGGCGAAGGACAGGGTGACCTCGCGGTCGACGAGGCCGTGGATGCGCAGCGACCAGTCCTTGGGCTCGATCGTCGGGACCGAGATGGCGGTGTGGATGAGGTAGAAGTCGTCGTTGGGGGTCTGCCACGGTGACACGCCGACCAGGTCGACCGTGGTCGCCGCGGGGGCCGGCTCGCGGGTGACCCCTTCGAGGCGGAGCAGCCGCCTGCTCTCCGCCACATGCCGCCGCCCCCTCCCCACGAAGCGGCCGGCCCCGGCGATCGCGATCGCCGCGACCCCCATCACACCGGCGACGACCAGGAACGTCCGTCGCTCCCGCGAGGCGAGCTCGGGGCGCTGCCGCGCGGTGACCAGGGGCTGGGTCACGGCCGACAGCACGACCACCCAGGTCACGAAGCCCACCACCACCGGCAGCACGTCGACCGCGTTGGCGCCCGGCTGGACCAGGACGGCGCCGGTCCCGATCGCACTGAGCACCAGCCACACCAGCAGGGGCTTGAGAGTGCTGGTGCGAGCGAGCACGCCGGCGAAGGCGCCCATGGCGAGGAGGAACACGACGATGCCCAGGAGCAGCAGCGGCTTGTCGAGCTGGCCCACCAGGTCGATCAGCCACTCGGCCACGGCTCCGGGCGTGATCCGGATGATGAGCTCGGCCACCGCGACGACGGGTGACTCGCGGATCGTCAGCACCATGGCCACCGCATAGCTGGTCGCGAGCCCGACCACCATGGTCAGGGCTCCCGCCAACGCCCATCGACCCGGTTGCTCATGCATTCGGCCATTGTGTCGGATCGGGCATGATGCGCTCGTGAGCCTTCCCCGCATCGGCATCGGCACCGACGTCCACCGCCTGGTCGACGGCGTTCCGATGCACCTGGCGGGCCTCGCCTGGCCGGACGAGCCGCAGGGGCTCGAGGGTCACTCCGACGCTGACGTGGCGGCGCACGCCGCCTGCGACGCACTGTTCTCCGCTGCCGGGATCGGCGACCTTGGCAGCCACTTCGGGACGAGCGAGCCCGAGTGGGCCGGCGCCTCCGGTGCGGCTCTCCTGGCCGAGGCGGCACGGCGGGTCCGCGCCGCCGGCTTCGAGATCGGCAACGTCGCCGTCCAGGTCATCGGCAACCGGCCACGGCTCGGCCCGCGCCGACAGCTGGCCGAGGAGGCTCTGTCTGCAGCCGTCGGTGCTCCGGTGAGCGTGTCGGCCACGACCACCGACGGTCTGGGCCTGACCGGACGGGGCGAGGGCGTGGCCGCGATCGCCACTGCGCTCGTCACCGGTTGACCCGGCACATCTGCTGCCGGGTCAACCCGGGACTGCGAGCCGATAGCCCCGCTTGACCACGGTCTGGACGACCTTGGTGCCCAGCGCGGACCGCAGGCGCGCGACGGCCATCTCGACGGCGTGCTCCGAGCCGGCGGTGCCGCTGGGCAGGACGGCCAGCAGGTCTGCCCGGGCCACCACGTGGCCGGGGTTGACCAGCAGCGCCGTCAGCACGGCCAGCGGAGCGGGCGAGAGCCTGATCTCCACGCCGTCCAGCAGGACCATGTCCCCGTGCAGCAGGAGCACGTGGCCGGCGACGTCGATCGACAGACCTTGTCTGCGAGACGGCAGCTCGGTCTCGACCAGCTTGACCATCGCGGCCAGCCGCGAGCGCTCCGGCATGATCGTCGGCACGCCCCACATCTCGAAGGCCGCCCCGGTCACCGGCCCGACGCAGGTCGCGACCACGTCAGCCTGGAAGGCAGCCACCACCTCGTCGCGCCGCCCGGTCACCTCGGCGACCGACATCAGCGCGGCCACCGCAGGCGCGGAGGTGAAGGTCACCGCGTCCAGCTTGCGCTCGGCGATCAGGTCCACCAGCCGGAACGTCGGCTCGGGGTCCTCCGCGCTCGCCACGCGATAGACGGTGACCACCTCGACCTGCGCGCCCTGGCGCTGCAGGGCGTGCGCGACGACCGACAGCGACTGCCCGTGTTCTTGTACGACGATGCGCTGCCCGACGAGGTCGCGTCCCCGCAGGTGCGCGAGCACGTCCTCGAAGCACTCCGAGTCGGGCGACCAGAGCTCGCGGATGCCGCGCCTGCGCAGCGCACCCACGGTCTTGGGCCCGCGTGCCAGCACCTCGGCCGAGGCGATGGCCCGCACGAGCTCGTCGTGCAGGCCCCACCCCTCGGCCGCCTCGAACCAAGCCTTCATCCCGACGCCGGTCGTGCCGACGAAGATGTCGATGGGGGCGGCGAGCACGGAGTCGGTGGCGGCTCGCAGCTGTGCGTCGTCGACCTGGTTGGGGTCGCTGGACAGCACGGGTGCCCACTCCACCTTGGCGCCGCGGCGTTCGAGCAGCGCGATCTGCTCCTCGACCTTGCGCGCGGCGGTCACGCCGATCCGATAGCCGGCCAGCGGCTGCGACTCCCCTGTCATGTCACCTCGCGATGCCGCGCCCCGACGAAGACGGCGCCGTCGTGGATCAGCACGTCGTAGGCGGGGACGGAGACGTCGCCGTCGTCGAGGCAGCGGCCGGTGCGCAGGTCGAAGGCGTGCTTGTGCATCGGGCTGGCGACGAACGGCACGCCCTCCCGGGTGCCGACGATGCCGCGAGCCAGCACCGACGCCTTGGCGAACGGGTCGTAGTTGCCGAGGGCATAGACGCCGTCGTCGTGCGTGCGGAAGATCGCCAGCGCCTGTCCGTGCACGAGGGCAGTGACTCCGCGCTCCAGCTCGAGGTCGTCCACAGGACACACCCTCTCCCAGATGGCGTCGAGACTGGTCATCCCAGCACCGCCGACCTGGCCGGGCCGACGGGGATGGTCGTGGCGAGCACGACCGGTCCCCCGGCTTCCGCGGGACGGATCTGGCCGCGCTCCTCGGTGAAGGAGATGGAGGGGTCGGGGGTGTCGGGGGCGTTGACGAACGAGACGAACCGCGACATCTTCTCCGGGTCCTCGATCGTCGCCTTCCACTCGTCGAAGTAGGACCCGACGTGACGCTCCATCTCCGACTCGAGCTCCGCACCGAGCCCGAGCGAGTCGTCCACGACCACCTCCCGGACCCGGTCGAGACCGCCGTCCAGCGACTCGATCCAGGTCGAGGTCCGTTGCAGCCGGTCGGCGGTGCGGATGTAGTACATGAGGAAGCGGTCGAGGTAGGAGATCAGGGTCTGGGTGTCGAGGTCGCCGGCCAGGAGCCGGGCATGGGCCGGTACGGCGCCGCCGTTGCCGCCGACGTAGAGGTTCCACCCCTTCTCGGTGGCGATCACCCCGAAGTCCTTCCCGCGCGCCTCCGCGCACTCGCGTGCACAGCCGCTGACCCCGCCCTTGAGCTTGTGCGGGCTGCGGAGCCCGCGATAGCGCAGCTCGAGCGCGATCGCCAGGCCGACGCTGTCCTGGACGCCGAAGCGGCACCAGGTCGACCCGACGCAGGACTTCACCGTCCGCAGCGACTTGCCGTAGGCGTGCCCGGACTCGAAGCCGGCGTCCACGAGCCGCTTCCAGATCGCCGGCAGCTCCTCCATCCGGGCACCGAAAAGGTCGATGCGCTGCCCGCCGGTGATCTTGGTGTAGAGGTTGAAGTCGCGGGCGACCTCGCCGATCACGATCAGCTTCTCCGGGGTGATCTCCCCACCGGGGATGCGCGGGACGACGGAGTAGGTGCCGTTGCGCTGGATGTTGGCGAGGTAGGCGTCGTTGGTGTCCTGGAGGCGGGCATTCTCCTTCTCCAGGACGTGCCCGTTGAACTGGCTGGCCAGGATGCTCGCGATCGCCGGCTTGCAGATGTCACAGCCGCGACCGCTGCCGTGCGCCTCGACGATGTCGTCGAAGCGGCGATAGCCGTGCACGGACACGACGTCGTAGAGCTCTTGTCGGCTGAGCCGGAAGTGCTCGCACAAGCCCCTGTCGACGACCTTGCCCTCGCTGGCGAAGTGCTCCTCGATGATGTTCTTGACGACGTTGACGCAGCTGCCGCAGGTGCTGCCGGCTCGCGTGCAGGCCTTGACGCTCTTGACGTCCTCACACCCCTCCTCGCGCACGGCGGTGAGGATCTGGCCCTTGGTCACGTCGTTGCACGAGCAGACCTGCGCCTCGTCGGGCATCCCCAGCGGCGCGGCACCGCTCGACGCGGGCAGGATGAGCTGCTCGGGGTTGTCGGGGAGGGTGAGCCCGCTGGCGACCATGGGCCGCAGGACGCCGTACGCCGATGCGTCACCGACGAGCACCCCGCCGAGCAGCACGAAGCCCCCGTCGCCGGCGTCGGACTCGGCGACGACCAGCTTCTTGTAGATGCCGGCGACCGCATCGGAATAGACGAGCTCGAGCGAGCCCTCGGTGGTCGCGAACGCGTCCCCGAAGCTGGCGACGTCGACTCCCAGCAGCTTGAGCTTGGTCGACATGTCGGCGCCGGTGAACGCGCCCGGTCCGTCGAGGAGGGTGTCGACGACCACCTCGGCCATCGAGTAGCCGGGGGCGACGAGGCCATACATCCGTCCGTCCGGGGCGGCGCACTCGCCGATGGCGAAGATGCTGGCGTCCGAGGTCCGGCACTGCTCGTCGACCAGGATCCCGCCCCGCTCGGCGAGGTCGAGGCCGCACTCGCGGGCCAGCGCGTCGCGCGGCCGGATGCCTGCGGAGAAGACGACGATCTCGACGTCGAGGGGCTGTGGCCTGTCGCGGAACCTGAGCCCGCTGACCTTGCCGTCGGCGTCGCCGTCGATCAGCTCGGTCATCACCCCGGTGTGGACGCTCAGCCCGAGTTGCTCGACGTGCCGCTTGAGCGTGGCGCCGCCGGCCTCGTCGATCTGAACCGCCATCAGCCGCGGCGCCATCTCGACCACGTGCGTCTCGACGCCGAGCTGGTGCAGCGCGTTGGCCGCCTCCAGGCCCAGCAGGCCTCCGCCGATCACTGCGCCGGCCGTCGCCTCCCGGGAAGCCTCCCGGATCGCCTCGAGGTCCTCGATCGTGCGATAGACGAAGACGTTCTCCAGCTCCCTGCCGGGGACAGGCGGGACGAACGGGGCTGCGCCGGTCGCCAGGACGAGGACGTCGTAGTGGAGGAGCTGCACCTCACCGGGGTCGGCGAGCGGCTCGGACGAGAGCCGCAGCGCCGGTGAGACGTAGGTGACCGTCCGGGCGGCCCGGTCGATCTCGGTGACGGCGGCATCGAGGACGAGCCGGACCCGCGGGTCGGGATAGTTCCCTTCGGGGAGCAGCGACAGCTCGTCGGCGCTCTCGGCCGCGAAGAAGCTGGTCAGCGCGACGCGGTCGTAGGCCGGGCGCGGCTCCTCGCCCAGGACGACGACGTCGTGGGTCTCGGTCAGACCGCGCTCGATGGCTGCCTGGACGAAGCGGTGGCCGACCATGCCGTGGCCGACGACGACGAGGGTGGGGCGCAGGTGGGTCATGCGACGACCGTAGGAAGTCGATGTTGTCGCAGGTGTCTCCTCGTGTTTCGGGGAGGAAAACCCTCACTCACTCACCTCACGGGTCGGTCAGCTGCTGGCGGGTCGGGTGGGCGACCACGACGATGTTGGCGTGATAGCCGCCGGCTCGGTAGTCGGTGCAGGTGGTGAGCACTGCCTGTCCGACCACGGTCTGGCTGAACAGGCGCTCGGCCACCTCGGCGAGCTGGTCCTTGGTGTAGCCACGCACCGCCTCCACCCGATAGGGGATCCGGCCTCGCGTCGTGGTGACGGTGAACCGGTCGCCCTGCTCGAGCAGTCCCAGGTCGTCGAAGACACCATCACCCGCGCTGTAGGTGTGGCCCGCGAGCAAGGTCGTCCCGCGCGCGACGCCCGCGACCGCGCCGTCGCGCCACCAGCCGACCAGGGTGGGGTCGGACGGAGGCACCAGCACATCGTCCTCGAGGCCGACTGCCACCACCTGGGCGTCGATCCCGAGGCTCGGCACCTCGATGCGCAGTGGCCTCCCTCGAGCGGGATCGACCGTCGGCCGCGGGTCGGTGCGCTGGTCGAGCTCCTGCGTGGTTCCCGGCACCGAGGCCGGCGCTGCCGCGTCGATGGCGACCTGGGGGTCCCGATCGGTCAACCTCACCACCAGCAGCCCCGCGAGCCCGGAGACGGCCAGCAGGAGGACGACGGACACCACGACGAGGCCCGCGGTCATCCGGCCGCGAGCCCCGCCTGCCATCTCAGGAGACCTCGAGCCGCCGCGCACCCAGCAGGGCACCCGTGGCCGCCAGGAGCAGCAGCGCGCCGCCGCCCACCAGGCCGATCCCCATCACCTCGGTGCCCGTCGAGCCGCTGGCCCCGGCGTCGACCGCCTTGGGGACAGCTGGCTTCGGCTTGGTGGCCTGCTCACCGAGCACCTCCACGTCCGCCGCCGTGGACGGGACGGCGGCCTCGCCGGCCTGCACGGTCGGCTCGGTCGGCTCGACCGGGGCGGTGGCCTCGTCGCCCAGCACCGTCGGTCCGCTCGGAACCGTCGGGACCGGCTGCTCGGTCGGAACCGTCGGAACCACCGGGACCGTGGGCACGACAGGGCACTCGACCGACGGGCGGTCGAAGGCGAAGACGAACTCCTCGTGGGTGACCGGAGCGACCGGGCGCTCGTAGCGGAACTGGGTCACCTGCTCGTAGGTCGCATCGACCCACTCCAGGTAGAACCAGTCGGCCTTGCCGGAGTGCACGTTGCTGCGGTCGTAGGCGCCCTCCACGCCTACGCCGTGCGGGTCACCCTCGACGTTGGACTGCCAGAACTCCTCTTCCGGATCGTCGGCAGGCACCACTGTGGGCTTGCCTTCGAGCGGACCACCGACCCAGGAGTAGCGCTGCCAGTGGCTCTCCTCCTCGAGGACGCCGTCCACGGTGCGGGTGTCCACCTGCTTCCAGCCCTCACCTGGAGGCGGGGCGGTCAGCCAGCCCGAGGACTCGGTGGTGGCCTCCTCGTCGGTGACGGTCCTGGACTCGACCAGATACCACCCGTTGCCGGGAGAGGCTGTCACCCAGCCGGTCTTCTCGGTCCTGGCTTCGACTGGCACGCACGCGTCGTCCAGCGCAACCGACGTGCTGCGGTTGTCGCGAGCGGGGTCCGACTGCGCAGGGCCACCGGTCACGATCAACAGGCCGCCCGAGAGGACCGCCAGGGCCCCGGCGAGGGAGAGCGCCAACGCTCTCATGGTCAAGCTCCGCGAACTGCGACTGCTCCATTTCATCGTCCACACCTCTTCGGCGGGCCTGGGGTCCTGCTGCCCGGCTACCTCCATCCTCTTCGCGCACGGAGAAGGGGCTCAGGGTCCTTGGTCCCGGATGTCATGTGGCGTCGCGCACAGTCCGTCCCTAGACCTTCGGGACGGTCCTGGTCTGGACGATCTGCTCGGCGAGCTCTCTCAGCTTCACGTTCTTCTGCTGCGACAGCCTGCTGAGGACGCTGAAGGCCCGGTCGGGAGCGAGGTCGAACCGCTCCATCAGGATGCCGGTGGCCTGACCGATCACAGTCCGGCCCCCGATCGCCCGCTCCAGGGTCTCCACCTCCTGCGCGCCGGCCAGGGCCACGCCGACGTGTGCTGCCAGGGCCACACCGTCGTGGACGGCGTCGGCCCCGAAGGCCGACCTGCCCTTGCCGTAGAGGTTCAGGGCACCCAGCGTCTGGCCGTGCGAGAACAAGCGATAGCTCACGATGCTGTGGAGGCCCAGCCGTTGCGCGACCTCGGGACCCCACCGGGGCCACCGATGGTCGAGCGCCAGGTCGTCGCTGTGCACGGTGTCGTCCTGCTGCAGCGCATCGAGGCAGGGTCCCTCGTCGAGGTCGTGCTGCAGCTCGTCGATCTGGCGCAGGTCATCCGTGCTCGTGGCGTGCGTGTCGATGCGGTCACCGCGATACACCACGCAGACACCTGCGGCGTCACAGCCGGGAAGGATCTTCGTCGCGATGATCACCGCGCGTTCCATGGCCTGCTTGCTGGAGTCGTCGTCCTGCATCGCTCGCGCGGCAGCAGCGAGGTCGCGGTTGAAGTCGGCGTGGTCAGGCACCCGCGCAGCATGACCGAGAACCCGGCTCCCGACAACCGGCCAGGGGGGCCAGGACCACGGCCGAGGCTGGGCGAGCGCATCATTCCTTGATCCAGCGGGTAGACCTGACGCATGAAACTACTGAGAAGTGCCGCCGCCATCGGCGTGGCCAAGAAGCTCTACGACGAGGCCCAGAAGCCCGAGAACCAGCGCCGGATCCGCGAGGCCGTGGACAAGGCGAAGACCAAGCGCGCCCGCCGACCCCGCTGACGCAGCCCCCGTCCCCGCGCAAGCCGATGGCGGTGCCGGCGGGCCACTGAGTGGCTCCCCGGCACCGCCATCTTCAGCTCAGTGCCGCTGGTCCGTGTCGCGAACAGCGGTGTCCGAGCCCTCGTCGAGCTCGATCTGCTCCTTGCGGACCTCTTCACTGACCTGCTGCTCGTCGGTGATCGTCTCCTTGTCGACGCGCACCCGCTCGACGGGGACGGTCTCCTTGTCCACCACGACGCGCTCCTCGTTGAGGACCACCTCGTGCTCCTCCGTCGTCAGGTCCGCACCGGACGTGGCGTCGCCGACGTTGCCATCGGTGATCGGCTCACGCTCGAGGCGCACCTCCTCGCGGCTGACCGGGACGGTGGTGGTGACGTTCTCGGTGACGATGTACTTGCGCAACCGGGCACGACCCGCCTCGCGGGTCTCGGTGCCGACGTTGAGCTGCTCCTCCGACCGCGTCATGGCGGAGTCGGTGTCGGGCCCGGAGGTGTCGTGCCCCGCACCGTGCGTCGAGGAGACGTCCGTGTCGCGGTCGCGGTCGGCCGCGCCGTACGACGAGCTCATGCCGTAGTACTCGTACAGCGTGGCCTCCTCGTCCTTGCTGAGGTGGGAGTCGGCGTCGGCGATGCGCGGGGCGTCCTTGACCTTGTCCTTGTCGAAGGGCACGCGCAGGTCGTCGCCCTCGACCTGGGCCTGGTCGAGGGGGACGAAGGACTCCCCGCCGCCGAACAGGCCGGTCTTGGTGGTCACCCAGGCGGGCTCGTTGGTCTGGTCGTCGAGGTAGACCTGGCCGATGCTGCCGATCTTGTTGCCGTCGTTGTCGATGACGTTGCCGCCGCTGCCGAGCAGGTGCTGGGTCTGGTCAGTCGTGATCATGTCGTGCTCCCTCTTCGTCGGTTCTTCCGAGCGGGCTCCCTGGCTGGGGGCCCGGCGTGCGTTGCGAGGACGCAGGCTGCGTCGTCGCCGTCGTGCTCAACGTGCAGTCGTGGTGGCACCAGTCGTGAAGGTGCTCGGGGGGTGCTGCTCGTTCGTGGTGTGCTGCGCCTTGTCCTTGGCGTGCTTGGCCTGGTCGGCGACGCTCGGCGCGTTGGCGGCCTCCCGCTTGATCCGCGGCGCCTCCTCCTCGGCCTTGGAGAGATAGCCCTCCCAGCGCTGCTGCATCGGGCGGACGAGTCCGCCACCGACGCCGACGATGATGACGCCGGCCACCGTGGCGAGGATCGCGACCAGCACCGGCGTGGTGACGGTCGTGGCCACACCGACCTGGTTGAGTGCGGCGACCACCCCGAGGAACAGGATGAAGATCGAGGCGATGTTGGCGATCGTCCTGCCGTACGAGAGACCACCGAGGGTGCCCTCGATCAGGGTCTTGACCGCAGCCGCGATGGCCGAGGCCACCACGATGATGATGATCGCCACCACCAGGCTGGGGATGAACGTGATGACGCGCTCGATCAGGTCACTGATCGGGTTGGGTCCGAAGACGCCGAACGCGAGCTGCAGGACGAAGAGCATCAACGTGTAGTAGATGAGCTTCGCGACCACGTCGCTGGCATCCATCTTCGAGTTGGCCATGGCGCGCTTGACGCCACCCCTCTCCACGGCGCGGTCGAATCCGGCCTTCTCCAGGACCGCGTTGAGGGCCTTGGCGATCGCCTTCGCGATCAGCAGCCCCACGATCAGGATGACCAGGAACAGCAGGAGCTTGGGGACGAACTCGGACACGAGGCCCACTCCGTCGCGCAGCCCGGAACGCAGCGTTTCTTCCATGAGCAAAGACCTCCAGGAACGATGGTGTGATGGTCGTTTACGTTGTAAACCTGACCTTCAATCAACCACACCGATCTCGGTCCATCAAGGCTTCCCGGTCCTTTCGGGTACCCACCGCTCGGAGTGGCAGCCGTCACACCCGCAACTCGTCTGCCGGTTCTGCTGATCCGCGGTTAGGCTCGAACCCCAGAGACAGGAGTGCGATGCCCCCGCCTGAGAGCAACCCGGACGTCCACACCGCGCCGCGGGACGCCGACGCCGACAAGGTCGCCGGCCTCCGGCCCCCGTCGGCGCGACAGCCCCTGTCGCGCGACCGGGTCATCCAGACGGCGATCGCCTTCATCGACGAGCACGGACTGCCCGGGCTCACGATGCGACGGCTCGGCAACGAGCTCGGGGTGGAGGCGATGGCGCTCTATCGCTACGTCCCCGGCAAGGAAGAGCTCCTCGACGGTGTCGTCGAGGCCCTGATCGAGAGCATGCGGCAGGACGAGGACGTGCTCGACACCCCGAGCGACGGCTGGCAGGACTTCCTGATCCGCCTTGCCCACGGGGTGCGCCGCGTCGCCCTCCAGCATCCCAAGGCGTTCCCGCTCGTCGCCTCCCGGCCACCCGAGGCGCCGTGGCTGCGCCCGCCGCTGCGCAGCCTGGCGTGGGTCGAGGTCTTCCTCTCCGGGCTGCTGGCGGAGGGGTTCACCGAGGACGCCGCAGTGGCGGCCTACCGCGCCTACACCAGCGTCCTGCTGGGGCACCTGCTCCTCGAGGTCTCCAACCACGGCGCCGACGTCGGGCCGCTCGATGCCCTGGGTGAGGACTCCGGCGACGACCCCGAGGAGGCCGCGGACGCCTCGACCGTTCGCGACTACCCCGTCGTCCACCGCCTCCGCGCCCAGCTGTCCCAGGACCACGCCGCGACCGAGTTCGAGGAGAGCCTCGAGGAACTGCTGGGGCGCATGACACTCCTGCGCAACGAGCACAGCCAGTCCTGAGACCTCGGTCCTGGCGGCGAGGTGTGCCAACCTTGACCGGTGATCGACGACGAGCGCTTCGACGCCCTGATGGAATCAGTGGTGCACGGCTTCGAGGTCGGCGGAGTGGCCGTCCTGGTGCTCGGCGCGCTGGCCGCGTTCGTCCACGCGGCCTGGTCGGTGCGAAGCCAGGGTGCCGCGGCGGCATACGAGAACGCTCGACGCAACGTGGGACGAGCGATCCTGCTGGGCCTGGAGCTGCTGATCATCGCCGACATCGTGCTGACCATCACCGTCGAGCCGACGCTGGCCAGCGCGTTGGCACTCGGCCTGATCGTCCTGGTCCGGACCTTCCTCAGCTTCTCGCTCGAGGTCGAGCTGGAAGGCACGCTGCCGTGGCGTCGGGCGGCCAGGGACGAGCCGTCGAGCACCCGAGGACAGGCGCAGGACTCCCCCGGCGCCTAGCCTGTGGCGACGGGCGTGCGCTCGCCGAGCAGTCGGCGTACGGCGCCTTCGCACCCGCCGCAACCAGTGGTCGCACGGGTGGACTCCCGACAGTCATCGAAGCTCACACAGCCCCGGATCTCCCCGGCCGAGACCCCTGCGCAGGCGCAGACCTCGATCTCGTCCGGCACTGACACCGACGTGGGGGCCGGCTCGCCCAGGAGCAGCTGGCCCGGCTCGTCCGGACCCAGCACGGTCCCGCGGTCATAGAGCTGGGTGATGAGGCCGACGCGCGACAGGTCGCCCACGAGGGTGGCCGCGACGATGACCCCGCCGTCGACGACCAGCCGGCGATGTGATCCCGCGATCGGGTTGGTCATCTCCACGACCTCGCCCCTCGCGTGCAGCGGGTCTCCGAGGACGGCGACGTCGAGGCCGGTGGCGCGCAGGCGGGCCACGCTGCGGGTGCCGTCGTAGCGGGAGCTCCCGCCGCACAGGGCGTCGGCCAGCACCCCTGCCTGCTCCCACGCCGGGGCGACGAACCCGGTCACCCGGTTGCGGTGCTCGGCGCAGTCGCCGATGGCGTGGACTCGGTCGTCGGTGACGGACCGGAGGGACGCGTCGACCACGATCCCCCTCCTCACCATCAGGCCCGCGCGCCGTGCCAGCGCCGTCGACGGCCGTCCGCCGGCGGTGAGCACGACCAGGTCGGCCGAGAGCACGTGGCCGTTGTCGAGCCTGAGCCCCTCGTCGGTGAGCCTGACCGCCCGGGCCCCGGTGTAGACCTCGGTGCCGAGCCGTCGCAGGTCGCGCGCGAGCACCCGGCCGCCGGGCTCGCCGAGCTGCGAGGCCAGCAGGTGCTCGGCCCCCTCGACGACCTCGGTGTGCAGCCCGCGGATCGACAGGGCGCGAGCGACCTGGAGACCGAGAAGTCCACCTCCGACGACGACGGCACGTGAGCCGTCGTCCAGCCCGGACACCTCGGTGTCGAGCCGTCCGCAGTCGGCGAGCGAACGGAACGCGTGCACCCGCGGGTGCAGCGAGCCGTCGACCCTGACCAGCCCCCGGATCGGCGGCAGCGTGGGGATGGAGCCGGTGGCGAGCACGAGCCGGTCGAACCCGAGACGCGTGCCGTCGACCAGCATCACCTCGCCGGCTTCGCGGTCGACCTCGAGGACCCGGGCGCCCAGCCGCAGGTCGACACCGTGGGCATCGAACCACGCCGGCGACCGCACGGTGAGCGCACTGGCTGTGTGCGTTCCCTCCAGGACCGCCGAGAGCAGGATCCGGTTGTACGGCGCATGGTGCTCGTCGGCGAGCACGGTCACCGCTCCGGCATAGGAGCGGGCGACGAGCTCCTCGACGAGCCGCACTGCGGCCATGCCGCCGCCGATGACGACGAGGCGTTCGGTCATCGGAGCGCAGGCTCCGTGACAGGCGCCAGGGCACCCTGCTCGACCGCCGGACGGACCGCTGCGGCGCACACCTTGAACTCCGGCATCCGCGAGGCCGGGTCGAGCGCGTCGTTGGTCAGCCGGTTGGCGCCGACCCAGTGGAAGGGCACGAAGATCGTGTCGGGCCGGATCGAGGTCACCACCCTCGCGGGCGCGCTCATGACTCCACGCCGGGTGGCGACCGTGACCGGTGCTCCGTCCTGTGCGCCGATCCGCCCGGCGAGCATGGGGTGCAGCTCGACGAAGGGGCCGGTGTCGGGGAGGTCGCGGACCCGCCGGGTCTGGGCGCCGGACTGGTAGTGCGCCAGCACCCGTCCGGTCGTCAGGTGCACCGGGAAGTCGGCGTCCGGGACCTCCGCGGGTCCGCGGTGCTCGACGGCGTGGAAGCGGGCGCGGCCGTCTGCGTGGGCGAACGAGTCGAGGAACATCCGGGGCGTGCCCGGGTGGTCGGGTGTCGGGCACGGCCAGAACACCCCCGCCTCGTCGCGGATGCGTTGATAGGTGATGCCCGCGTAGTCCGCCTTGCCGCCGGCCGAGGCGCGGCCCAGCTCGGCGAAGACCTCCTCCGCGTCGGTGGAGAAGGGGATCGGCGACTCGAGCCGCGCCGCCAGGCCGCTGAGGACGTCGAGGTCGGACCGCACGCCCGCCGGGGGCGACACCGCCTGCTGCCGCAGGATCACCCGGCCCTCGAGGTTGGTCATCGTCCCGGTCTCCTCGGCCCACTGGGTCACGGGCAGGACGACGTCGGCGACGGCTGCCGTCTCCGAGAGCACGATGTCGGCGACGACCAGCAGGTCGAGCGACTCGAGCCGGGAGGCGACGTGGGTCGCGTTGGGTGCCGAGACCACGATGTTGGAGCCGAAGACCAGCAGCGCGTGCGGGCCTGTCTCGGTCCCGAGCGAGTCGAGGAGCTCGTATGCCGATCGCCCCTTGCCCGGCAGGTCGTCTGGCTCGACCCCCCACACGCCCGCGACGTGGGCGCGCGCGGCCGGGTCGTCGATCATCCGGTATCCGGGCAGCTGGTCTGCCTTCTGCCCGTGCTCGCGCCCACCCTGGCCGTTGCCCTGGCCGGTGAGGCAGCCGTAGCCCGCCCCCGGCGTGCCACACATTCCCAGGGCCAGGGCCACGTTGATCCACGCCAGGACGGTGTCGGAGCCGGTGGAGTGCTGCTCGGCGCCTCTCGCCGTCAGCACCATGACCTTCGACGCCCCGCCGAGCAGGGCTGCGAGCTCGCGGACCTCCACCGCGGGCACGCCCGTGACGCGCTCGACCCGCTCGGGCCACCACGCACCGACCGACTCCCGCACGTCGTCCCAGCCGGTCGTCCGAGCCGCGATGTAGTCCTCGTCGACCAGGTCGCCCGCGACCAGCAGGTGCAGGACGCCCAGGGCCAGCGCGAGGTCCGACCCCGGCACCGGCTGGACGAAGACGTCGGCACGGTCGGCAGTCGCCGTACGCCGAGGGTCGATCACCACGACCTTGCCGCCACGCTCCCGCAGGGCATCGAGGTGTCGCGCCGCCGGCGGCATGGTCTCCGCCAGGTTGGAGCCGACGAGCACCACGACGTCGGCGTCCTCGACGTCGGCAAGGGGGAAGGGCAGCCCCCGGTCCAACCCGAACGCACGCAAGCCCGCTGACGCGGCCGACGACATGCACCAGCGGCCGTTGTAGTCGATCTGCGAGGTCCCCAACGCGACCCGGGCGAACTTCCCGAGCTGGTAGGCCTTCTCGTTGGTCAGCCCGCCGCCGCCGAAGACTCCGACCGCGTCCGGCCCCCGCTCGGCCCGCAGCGCGAGCAGCCGGGTCGCGACGGTGTCGAGCGCCTCGTCCCAGCTGACGGGGGTGAACTCCCCCGTCGCCCGGTCGCGCAGCAGCGGGGTCGTCAGGCGCTCCCGTCCGGCATAGAGCCCCGCGGCGCTCCAGCCCTTGCGGCACAGGGCGCCGCGGTTGACCGGGAACTCCGCCCACTCGCCCACCTCGGGGGTCGCCCTCGCCCGGCCGCGGCCCGTCAGGCGCATGCCGCACTGGAGCGAGCAATAGGGACAGTGCGTCGTGGTCATCAGACTCCAGCACCGGCCAGGCTCGGCGCGCGGCCGGCGAAGCTGACCGTGCGGACATAGACGAACCAGGTCGTGGCCAGGCACACGGCATAGAAGCCCGTGAAGACCGCGAAGGCGACCTTGACCGCCCCAACCGGGTCCTCGACCCAGGGGGCACCGAAGGTCATCGGGATTCCGAAGCCGCCCAGCGCCCCGATCGCCCCGGCGATGCCGATGACGGCGCTGGACTCCTTGGTGGCCTTCAGCATCGCGGCGGCGAGACCGTCCTGCGAGGCGTTCTTCCTCGCCTCGTTGGCCAGGATCAGCGGGATCATCCGATAGGTGGAGCCGTTGCCGACCCCCGAGGCTGCGAAGACGAAGAGGAACGCGGCCAGGAACCACGGGAAGATGGCGGAGTTGGCGTCCACGGCCGCCTGGGTCGCCGCCGAGTGGACGAACGTCGTGGGGTCGGCGGGGATCGCCGACGGCGGGACCGGGGTGAGCAGGGTGAGCGTGTAGATCACGCCGAGCGTGCCGGCGATCATCGCGGCGAACGTCCACAGCGTGACCCGCGCGCCGCCGTACTTGTCGGCCAGCCAGCCGCCGTACGGACGCGCGACCGAGCCGACCAGGGCCCCCAGGAACGCGTAGTAGGCGAAGTTGATGCCGATGCCGGGCACCGTGGGCACGGGCTGGTTCCAGAAGTTGAGCTTGATCAGCAGCGGCATCGCCGCCGAATAGCCGATGAAGGAGCCGAAGGTGCCGATGTAGAGGAACGACATCACCCAGGTGTGCTTGTACTTGAGCACCCGCAGCTGCTCGCGGGGTGAGGACTTCGCGCCCGAGAGGTTGTTCATGAAGACCAGGGCGGAGATCGCCGCGACCACGGCCAGCCCGGCGTAGAGATATCCCGCCCGCTCGAGGTGGAACCCGCCCTCGCTGGCCTTGACCAGGCCGAAGATGCCGGCGCCGCCGACGACGACGGGCAGGAAGAGCTGGATGACGGCGACCCCGAGGTTGCCGCCCGCCGCGTTGAGGCCGAGCGCCGCGCCTTTCTTCTTGATGGGGTAGAAGAAGTTGATGTTGGCCATCGAGCTGGCGAAGTTCCCGCCGCCGAGCCCCGCGGTGGCGGCGATGACGCAGAAGACCCAGTAGGGCGTCTCGGGGTGCTGCACCGCCCAGGCGAAGAGCAACGTCGGCACCAGGAGCGCGGTCGCACTCACGACGGTCCAGTTGCGTCCGCCGAACTTCGGTACGGCGAAGGTGTAGGGCAGCCGGATGAGGGCCCCCACCAGGTTGGGGATCGCCACGAGCAGGAAGAGCTGGCTCACGGTGAAGGTGAAGCCGGCCTTCGGCAGCAGTGCCGCGCTCACCGACCAGAGCAGCCAGACCGAGAACCCGAGGTGCTCGGAGAAGATCGACCACACGAGGTTGCGGCGCGCGACCGTCTTGCCGGTCGTCTCCCAGAACTCGTCGTCCTCGGGGGTCCAGTGGTCGATGGTGACCCCGCCTCGATAGGCGGACTCCAGGGACACGGCAGGGGGCATGGCACGGGGCGTGGCAGTGGGGGACATCGGCGACTCCTTGACTCAGGGCAGTGCCCGAACCGTAGGAAGGCGACGTTTCGCGTTCGCGTCCCTTTGTTTCACCCAGGGGTCAACTTGTCCTCACGGCCTCACGGTCGACCCGTCACGTCATGTGCCGGGTCGACGCGATCCGCGGGGGTCGACCCGTCACGTCATGTGCCGGGTCGACGCGATCTAGGCTCAGCCCATGCCTGCTGCCGTCGTCATCGTCGCCGCCGGATCCGGCACCAGGGTCGGCGCCGGGACCAACAAGGTCCTGCTGCCCCTGGGGGACGCGCCGGTGCTGGTGTGGTCGGTGCGCGACGCCCTGGCAGCCGAGGACGTGGCCCGGGTCGTCGTCGTGGTCCGCCCGGCCGACCGTGACGCTGTGGCCGCCGTGCTCTCGCCGCACCTCGGCGAGGACGAGGTGGTGCTGGTTGAGGGCGGCGCGACCCGGCATGCGTCCGAGTGGGCCGCCATGCAGGTGCTGGCGCCGGCGATCGTCGCCGGGGAGGTGGACCTGGTGGCCATCCACGACGCCGCCCGCCCCTGGCCGGCACGGCGCTGCTCGAGGCGACGCTCGTCGCTGCTCGCGAGCACGGTGGGGCCATCCCGGTCCTGCCGGCGACGGGTCTGCTGACGAGCGACCTACAGGCCGTGCCGGGCGAGCTCGGCGCCGTACAGACTCCGCAGGCGTTCCGCGCCGACCTGCTCCTCGCAGCCCATCGCGCCGCAGCCGAGTCGGGTTTCGAGGGCACGGACACCGCCGCCGTGCTCACCGAGCACGCCGACGTCGAGATCGTGGTCGTGGCCGGCCTGGTGCGCAACGTGAAGATCACCTTCCCCGAAGACGTGGACCTGGCCGGCCGGCTGCTCCGTCACGCGTGACGCACGTTTTCCGCACGCGTGGGTACAGCGTTCGAAAGGGATCCCAACCCTGTCGGCGCGACTGGCGTCGATCGATCTTTGAACCAGAGGAGCGTCATGGACATCGGCGAGAGCTTCGAGAACACCACAGACACCATATTTGCCTTCCTGCCCCGCTTGCTGGGCTTCCTGCTCGTCCTGCTGATCGGCTACATCATCGCCAAGGTGGTTGCCGGCATCGTCCGCAAGCTGCTGGACCGGATGCATGTCGACCAGAAGCTGCGGCAGTCGAGCTCCGCCAAGCAGATCGACGCCGTGCTGCCGGGGACCTCCGTCTCCGCCGGCATCGCCTCGATCGTCTTCTGGTTGATCTTCCTGATCTTCTTGTTCACCGCGGTCGGAGTGCTCAAGATCGCCGTGCTCACGACGTTCATGAACGACGTGCTGGCCTACCTGCCCAACGTCTTGGTGGCCATCGCCATCTTCATCATCGCGGCCCTGGTCTCCGGGGTCGTGGCGACCGCCGTCACCAAGTTCATGGGCGACACCCCCACCGGCAAGATCGTGGCGAGTGTCGTGCCCGCGCTGATCATGGTGATCGCGATGTTCATGATCCTCGAGCAGCTGCAGATCGCCCCGGAGATCGTCCGGATCGCGTTCGCTGCCGTGATGTTCGCGCTCGCCCTCGGCCTGGCCCTCGCCTTCGGCCTCGGTGGCAAGGACGTCGCGAGCCGTCTCCTCGAGGACGCCTACCGCAAGGGTGGCGACGCCAAGGAGCAGGCGAAGCAGGACCTCCAGCAGGGTCGCGACCGCGCCAAGGAGAGCTACGAGCAGTCCGACCTGAGCGGCTCGAGCACGACGGGCACGACGACCACGGGCTCGACCGGAGCGACCGCTGGGTCCGGCACCTACACGTCGCCCAGCACGTCCACCACCTCACCCGACCAGGGCCTGCAGACGCAGGCGTTCCCGGCCCCTGAGGACCCGGGCACGTTCCGCCCCTGATCCACACGACCGGCCCCCTTCGCCTCGGCGGAGGGGGTCGGTGGCATTTCACCCCTCGGTGAGGGCCTCGAGCATCGGCAGGTCCTCGGTCGAGGTGACGCGGCGGGCCGACGCAGGGGCCTCGACGAGCACGATCCGGTGTGACCGGGCCAGGTCGGCCACCAGCGACACCAGGTCGGTGTCCGGGGCCTCCGGCAGCGTCGCGACCACCGAGGGCGGCAGGACGACCGGCGACACGATCGCGGTCAGCCCGTCGCGGTCGACCGTCGGCCCCACCACGCCCTGCGCCAGCACCTTGACGGTGTCGGTGACGGGGCGGGTCGCGACCACCACGGCGTCCTCGACCCGGGCGCGCTCGACGCACGCGGCGATGAACGCGGCGGGCGTGAGGGGGCACAGCGAGTCGTGGAGCACGAGCGTCTCGTCCGCCTCGCGGATCGACTCCCACGTGGTGCCGGTGTCGAGCAGCGTGACACCTGCCTCGCCGAGTGCCCATGCGGCGCAGACGACGAGGGCCTCACCGTGGACGAGGGCAAATGGAAGCGACCCGCGTCCCTCCTCCAGCACGAGGCCGAGGGCGGGGAGCGGGTCGCTGTCGAAGAAGGTGCTCAGGACGCGAGCACTTCGTCGAGGATGGCCTCGGCCTTGTCCTCGTTGGTGTGCTCGGCGAGAGCGAGCTCGGAGACCAGGATCTGGCGGGCCTTGGCGAGCATTCGCTTCTCACCAGCGGAGAGACCGCGGTCACGCTCGCGGCGCCAGAGGTCACGAACGACCTCGGCCACCTTCATCACGTCACCGGAGTGGAGCTTCTCCAGGTTGGCCTTGTAGCGGCGCGACCAGTTGGTCGGCTCCTCCACGTGGGCGGCACGCAGGACCTCGAACACGCGGTCGAGGCCCTCCTTGTCGACCACGTCACGCACGCCCACCAGGTCGAGGTTGCACGCCGGCACCCGGACGACGAGGTCTTGCTGGGCGACGATGCGCAGGACCAGGTATTCCCGGTCCTCTCCCTTGATGGTGCGCGTCTCGATCTCCTCGATGACAGCAGCCCCGTGATTTGGATAAACAACCGTTTCGCCGACGGTGAAAGTCATGTAGTCGTACCCCTTCCTAGGTGAGCAGTCTAACACGCGTCCCCACCCGTCCCCGACGTCGTTTGCGCAGGTCAGAGGCCATATCCGGGCTTGACAGACCGGGGCGTGCTGTGGTGGGCGCTTGGACGTTTCACCGCGAAACGCACTCCTTCGTCCCCCAACCCGCCCCAGGATGGGGATACTGCGTGGCATGCCGCCCCTCAAGCGCCTGCGCAAGCGCACGCCCGCTGCCACGGCACGACCGGCGGACACCGCGCCGCCACCACCGGCTCGCACTGCCTCCGCGACCGCCGGGGAGCAGTCCGCACCGAGGCGGCCCTTCCGGATCAGCGAGACCCTGCCCGTGCTGCTGGTCCGCGCCGCTCACCCCAAGCAGGCACTGCTCACCGCAGCGGGGTTGTCGATCGCGGCCGCCCTCGCCGACCGACCCCTGCGCGAGGTCGGCCTGGTGTTCCTGATCGCTCTCGTGGGCCAGACCATGCTCGGATGGGACAACGACCTCGTCGACCGTGTCCGCGACGAACGCCACGACCTCCCCGGCAAGCCCGTCGCCACCGGCCTGCTCGACCCCGGGACCGTCTGGTTCAGCCTCACGTGCGCGTTGTTGCTCGTCGTCCCCCTCGCCCTCAGCGCCGGCGTCCGAGCAGGCGGCGCCTATCTCCTCGCCCTGCTCGTCGGCTTCGTCGGCAACCGGTTCCTGCGTGGCAGCGCGCTGTCGTTCCTCCCCTGGGCCGTCCAGTTCGCGCTCTACCCCGCCTTCCTCGCGTACGGCGGTTGGAACGGTCTCGGCGCCGACAGCGCGCCCACGGTGCTGATGACCGTGCTCGCCGCCCTGCTGGGCATCGGGATCCACGTCCTGCGCGCCCTGCCGGGCCTCGTGCCCGACAACAAGGACGGGCTCCGCTCCCTCCCGCTGCGGATCGCGCTGCGGATCGGCGCTCCGCGACTCCTGGTCGTGGCCGGTGTCTTCACCGCCGCCGTCGTCGTGGCGATGCTCATCACGGGACAGACTCTCGGCCTGACCTGAGGCGACGCTAGTCTGTGCGCCATGCAGCTCCGACGCTCCTTCGCGCTCACGGCCTTCGCCGTCGCACTGACCGCTGGCCTGTCCTCGTGCGGCTTCGACGCCGCCACCGACCGGGTCTACACCCCTGCGACCGGCGTCAACTCGTCCGGTGACGACGTCAAGGTGAGCGGCGCAGTGGTCGTCTCCACCGAGCCGGGCTCGGGGACCCTCATCGCCTCGCTGTCCAACAGCTCCGAAGGCGAGGAGACCGCCCTGACCGAGGTCACCGGCGACTTCGAGCCGGTCGAGCTCGAGCCCATCGCCATACAGCCGGGCGAGCTGGTCAACCTCGCCGAGCCCGCCGCGGACATCAAGATCACCGGCGACTTCGAGGCCGGAAACTGGGTGGAGCTCACCTTCGGCTTCGACAACGGCGAGTCCATCGTCCTGGAGGCCCCGGTCGTGGAGAACGCCAACTACTACGCCGACCTCGACGGCGCCGCGCCGCCCGAAGAGCCCGCGGAGGAGTCGGCCGAGTCCGACGAAGCCGCCCACTGAGCCACTCGTCCTCCCCCGGAAGGCACCTGGAATGACCTACACCCTCGTCCTGCTCCGCCACGGCGAGAGCGAGTGGAACGCCAAGAACCTCTTCACCGGCTGGGTCGACGTGGCCCTGACCGAGAAGGGCCGCGCCGAGGCGGTCCGCGGTGGTGAGCTCATCCGTGACGCCGGGCTGGCCCCTGACGTCGTGCACACCTCGCTCCAGCGCCGCGCCATCAACACCGCTTGCCTGGCGCTCGACGCGGCCGATCGCCACTGGATCCCCGTCAAGCGGTCGTGGCGGCTCAACGAGCGCCACTACGGCGCACTCCAGGGCAAGGACAAGAAGCAGACCCTCGAGGAGTACGGCGAGGAGCAGTTCATGCTCTGGCGCCGCTCCTTCGACACGCCTCCCCCGCCGATCGAGGACGGGGACGAGTTCTCGCAGGCCGACGACGTGCGCTATGCCGACCTGGGCGACGAGCTGCCCCGCACCGAGTGCCTCAAGGACGTGATCGCCCGCTTCCTGCCCTACTGGGAGGCGGAGATCGTCCCCGACCTGACGTCCGGCAGGACCGTGCTCGTGGCCGCCCACGGCAACAGCCTGCGAGCCCTGGTCAAGCACCTCGACGGCATCTCCGACGACGACATCGCGGCGCTCAACATCCCGACCGGCATGCCGCTGGTCTATCGCCTCGACGACGACCTGCGACCCACCGTGGCGGGCGGCGAATATCTCGACCCGGCGGCTGCCGAGGCCGCAGCCGCTGCCGTGGCCAACCAGGGCCGCTGAGGCGTCTCTCTGCCGACGTCGGAGTCCCCGTCCGGGCGGGGGGCTGAAGGAGTCGTTGGGCGACTCAGTTGTCGCGGCGCGACACCATCTCGCCGGTGACGACGAACACGACCCGGTTGGCGACCGACACGGCGTGGTCGGCGATCCGCTCGTAGTAGCGACCGAGCAGCGCGATGTCGACGGCTGCCTCCACCCCGTGGGCCCAGTCGTCGCCCAGCAGCTCGGCGAAGCTCTTGCGTCGCAGCTGGTCCATGATCTCGTCGTCGCGGCCGAGCTCGATCGCAGCCTCGACGTCGCGGTCGGCGATGATCGCCTTCACCCGGCGCACCATGTCCTCGGCCGTCTCGGCCATCCTCACCATCGTCTCGCGGATCGACTCCGGGACGGCGATGTTGGGCACCCGCAGCCGCGCGATCTTGGCGACGTGCACCGAGAGGTCACCCATCCGCTCCAGCTCGCTCACCATGCGCAGGGCGGCCACGACGGTGCGCAGGTCGCCGGCGACGGGCTGCTGCAACGACAGCAGTGCGAAGGCATTGTCCTCGACCCGCTCGCGGTTGGTGTCGATCTCGCGGTCGGCGCTGATCACCTGCTCGGCGATCCCGGCGTCGCCGGTCAGGAGCGCGGCAGTGGCACGGTTGACAGCCACCTCCACCTGTCCGCACATCTCGGCGAGGTCGACGAAGATGCCGTCGAGCTGGTCATGGAAGGCCTCACGCATGCACCCAGCCTATGCGGAGGCCACCCCCGCCGGGCCGGCGGCGGTGAACGACGCGTGAACAGTCGGTGCCCGACGTCGATCTGGCCGTTCGCGCCTGTGGCGATGCGTACGATCCAACCGTGGACCCGACGACCCAGGCAGCACTGGCCGCGGTCGTCGGGGCGATCGTCGCCGGCGGCGCCGTGCTCGCCTGGCACATCAGCGATCGCCAGCGGTCCCAGCTCCCGAACGTCGACGAGCCCCTGGTCCCGCCCGGGGTGGCCGCGGTGCTGGCCGTGCTCCGCTCCAGCGCCATCGTCGTCGACCCCGACGGCCACGTCCTCAAGGCGTCCGCGCCGGCCTATGCCCTCGGCCTGGTGCGCGGGAGCGAGGTGCTGGTCGAGGACCTGCGCGAGCTGATCCGCCAGGTGCGCCGCGACGGGCAGATCCGGGAGACCGAGCTCCAGCTCGGCGGGGAGGGCACGACCGCCCGCACCGTGGTCGCCCGGGTTGCGCCGCTCGGGTCCCGGCTGATCCTCGCGCTGGCCGACGATCGGACGCGCGAGCGGCGCGTCGAGGCCGTACGTCGAGACTTCGTGGCCAACGTCAGCCACGAGCTCAAGACCCCGGTCGGCGCGATCCGGCTGCTCGCCGAGGCCGTGACCGACGCGGCCGACGACCCCGAGGCCGTCCACCGCTTCGCGCGACGGATGCTGATCGAGAGCGACCGGCTCGGCACCCTGGTCCAGCAGATCATCGAGCTCTCGCGCCTGCAGGGCGACGACCCGCTCGAGAAGCCGGTCCGGGTGCGGCTCGACGAGGTGCTCGCGGCGGCCGTGGACTTCAGCGCCACCGAGGCCGAGGCCAAGGGCATCACCCTGGTCACGGCCGGAGAAGAGGACCTCGAGGTCTTCGGGTCGCTCGACCAGGTCAGCGCCGCGGTCAGCAACCTCGTCGCCAATGCCGTGGCCTATTCAGAGGTCGGCTCGCGGGTGCTCGTCACCACCAGGGCCCAGGACGAGACGGCACAGATCTCCGTGGTCGACCAGGGCATCGGCATCCCTGCGCGCGAGATCGACCGCATCTTCGAACGCTTCTATCGCGTCGACCCCGCCCGGCACCGGTCGACCGGCGGCACCGGGCTCGGCCTCTCGATCGTCAAGCACGTCGCCGCGACCCACGGTGGCGACGTGAGCGTGTGGTCCGTCGAGGGCCAGGGCTCGACCTTCACCCTCACCCTGCCCCTCAGCCCGCACCAGACGCCTTCTCCCAGTTCCCCGCCCAACCGTGACGTCGACCCAGGCGCCGACATCGATCAGCAGGAGGTACGCCGGTGAGCACCCCACCGCGTTGTCAGATTCCCCCGCTTCGCTCCTCCATCGAACGCGACGGGAACCCCGCATGACCCGGGTGCTCGTCGTCGAGGACGAAGAGAGCTACAGCGACGCGCTCGCCTACATGCTCCGCAAGGAGGGCTACGAGGTGGCCATCGCCGCTGACGGCAACGCTGCGATGAGCGAGTTCGAGCGCAACGGCGCCGACATCGTGCTCCTCGACCTGATGCTGCCCGGCCTGCCCGGCACCGAGGTCTGCCGGCAGATCCGCCAGACGTCCAGCGTGCCGGTCATCATGGTCAGCGCGAAGGACGACGAGGTCGACAAGGTCGTCGGTCTCGAGCTCGGCGCCGACGACTACGTCACCAAGCCCTACTCACCCCGCGAGCTCGTCGCCCGCATCCGCGCGGTGCTGCGTCGCGGGCAGGAGCCCGACCTCCTGCCGGACACCCTCGAGGCCGGGCCCGTCCGGATGGACGTCGAACGGCACGTCGTGACCGTCGACGGCACCGAGCAGCGGCTGCCGCTCAAGGAGTTCGAGCTGCTCGAGATGTTCCTGCGCAACCCCGGACGCGTGCTGACGCGCGGACAGCTGATCGACCGGGTGTGGGGGTCCGACTACGTGGGCGACACCAAGACACTCGACGTACACGTGAAGAGGCTGCGGGCCAAGCTCGAGCCCGACCCGAGCGAGCCGAGATATCTCGTCACGGTCCGGGGGCTGGGCTACAAGCTCGACCTCTGAGCGAGGCTCCTGTCCGAGGGCGTACGGCGGGAAGTCGCCGCTCGAGTGTCCGTAATCCGCTCGCGCGCTGTCATGGCCGTCCGTAGCCTTGACTCATGACGTCGTCCGCCTCCTCCCCCACCCAGCCTCCGACGCTGACGCTCGACGACGACGAGCCGCAGGGTCCGCCCACCTGGCTCCCGCTGACCGCGGTGGCGACGACGCTGGTGCTGTGGGCGAGTGCGTTCGTCGGGATCCGGCACCTCGGGGAGTCGGTTCCTCCAGGGGCGCTGTCCCTGAGCCGGCTGCTGATCATGGCGCTGGCGCTGCTCGTGCTGATGAAGGGGCGGCTGCCGCGGCTGCCGAGCAGGCGGGAGTGGCCGCTCGTCCTGGTCGGGGGCGCGAGCTGGTTCGGGCTCTACAACCTGGCGCTCAACGAGTCCGAGCGGCGCATCGACGCAGGCACCGCGGCGCTGATCATCCAGATCGGGCCGATCCTGACCGCCCTGTTCGCGACGTTCTTCCTCGGCGAGCGCCTCACGAAGTGGCTGCTGGTCGGGATGGCGGTCGGCTTCACCGGCGTCGTCATCATCGGCCGGGCCTCCTCACAGGGTGAGAACGGAGACCTCGTCGGCGTCCTGCTGTCGGTGGTCGCCGCCGTCACCTTCGCCGTCGGCGTCCTGACCCAGAAGAAGCTGCTGTCGGGGATGAAGGTCCTCGACATGACGTTCTGGTATGCCGTCGTCGGGGCGGCCGTGTGCCTGCCGTGGGCAGGCCAGACGGTGAGCGTGCTGAGCGACGCCAGCGCCGACACGTGGTGGTGGATCGTCTATCTCGGGATCTTCCCGAGCGCGATCGCCTTCAGCACGTGGACCTATGCGCTCAGCCACGCCGACGCGGGCAAGTTCGCCCAGTCGACGTTCCTCGTCCCGTTCATCACCAGCCTGATGGCGTGGCTGCTGCTCGACGAGGTGCCTCCGGCGATGGCGTTCCTCGGCGGCGGGCTGTGCATCGCCGGCGTGCTGGTCGCGCGGCGCAGAGCCCGTCCGTGACACAAGCGTGCGGAGAAAATCTTTCGGCCCGCGATGCTCATGACACAGGCGTGCTGAGTATTCGGCCATGGCCAGGAGCCCGGCGACACGCGCGTAGCGAAAACCCGCACACGTGTGTCACGCCGTCCACCCTTGGGCAGCCACTTTCCGCACACGTGTGTCACGCCGCCCACCGTCGGGACACGCGTTTCCGTACAGGTGTGTCAGCGCACGCCCGGGCAAGGACGAATTTCCCGCACGTATGTGTCACTCAGGCTGTGGCGAGGTCCCGGCCTCGAGCCAGCCGCGGAACGCCTCGAGGTTGGCGGTCGACTCGCCGCGGGAGATCCGCCACTCCCACTCCTTGCGGATCGAGCTGGCGAACCCGAGCTCGAGGATCGCGTTGAACGACTCGTCGGCGTGCGACAGCACCGAGCCGAGCAGCCGGTCCAGCTCGTCGTCGGCCGACTCCGAAGCCAGGATCGAGAGCGGCAGCCGGGCGTCGAGATAGATGTCGCCACTGTGGTCGACGGCGAACGCCACGGCATACATCCGCAGGTTGCGCTCCAGCAGCCAGCGATAGACGCGGGCGTGGTTCTCGTCGGGGTTGCGGCACACGAACGCGTGCACACCGAGGGCGTGTTCACCGATGTCGAGGCGCACCGGCGTCTGGAGCTTCTTCTCGCCCGGCAGCGTCAGCGAGAAGGACGAGGGAGACAGGGCCTCGTAGGCGATCTCGTGGCGGTCGAGATAGGCGCGGACGGTCGCGCTGAGGTCGGCAGGGCTCACGCCGACATCTCATCACGCATGAGGGTGCGCGCATCGTGATAGGCCGACAGCGTCAGCTCGGCCGTGCGCTCCCAGGAGAACTCCCGCGCGTGCTCCCGCGCACCGTCGCCCAGCCGCGCGGTGAGCACCGGGTCGTCGATCAGCCGTCGCAGCGCCCTCGCCCAGTCCTCAGCGTCGTGACCTTCGACGAGCAGGCCGCTCCGGCCGTCGGACACGACCGTGGTGAGACCGCCCACCGCCGCGGCCACGACGGGCGTGCCGGTCGCCTGCGCCTCGGCGGCGACCAGGCCGAAGGACTCGTTGTAGGACGGTACGGCGACCGCTGTCGCCGCGGCGCACCAGCGGGCCAGGTCGGGTTGAGACACCGGCGGGATGAACCGCACGACGTCCTCGAGCCCGAGCTCGGCGCTGAGCTGGGCCAGCGACTCGGGGTGCTCGAGGCCGGTGCCAGAAGGGCCGCCCACGATCGGCACGACGAGGCGCGAGCGCAGCGACGGGTCCTGCGCGAGCAGCACGCCCACCGCCCGCAGGAGCACGTCCGGAGCCTTGAGCGGCTGGATCCGGCCGGCGAACATGAGGACGACCGCGTCCTCGGGCAGGTCGAGCGATCGGCGTACGGCGGCGCGGTCCATCGGCCGGAAGACCGACAGGTCGACACCGGGGTGGATCACCTCCACCCGGCCGGGCTCGGCGTCGTAGAGGTTGATCAGCTGCTTGGCCTCGAGGTCGGTGTTGGCGATGAGGAGGTCGGCCGCCTCGACGACCTGTTCCTCACCGATCACGCGGGCCAACGGCTCCGGGGTGTCCCCGAGCGCCATCGCCTCGTTCTTGACCTTGGCCATCGTGTGCATCGAGTGGACGAGCGGGACGCCCCAGCGGTCGCGGGCCAGGGCCCCGACCTGGCCGGAGAGCCAGTAGTGGGAGTGGACGACGTCGTAGTGGCCTTGCGGTTGTACGGCCTCGGCGCGCAGCACCTCGCGGGCGAAGGCGCAGAGCTGACCGGGGAGCTCGCCCTTGGTCAGCCCCTCGAAGGGTCCGGCTGCGACGTGGCGCACCAGCACCCCGTCGGCAGCCTCGACGACAGGTGGGAGCCGCGAGGACGTCGCGCGGGTGAAGATGTCGACGGCGATCCCCTGGGCAGCCAGCCGCCGGGAGAGCTCGACGACATAGACGTTCATCCCGCCCGCGTCGCCCGTGCCCGGCTGGTCGAGCGGGGACGTGTGCAGGCTGATCATCGCCACCCGGTCCATGGGCGGTCTAACGCCGGTCGCGGCTGCGAGATTCCCGGCGGGGGTCACGCCTCGGCGGTGCCCTGGTGGAACCGCTGCTGCCACTGCCCGCCCGAGCGCTGCCACAGCGAGCTGCGCAGGCTGGTGCCCTCATCGGTCAACGCCCGCCAGACCAGCAGGATGAGATCGGGCGAGAGCCTCGCCGCCTCGATGACGTCGAGCGTGGCGGGCGACTCCAGCGGGCCGATTTCGTCGAGGAGGGAGTCGCGGTCCCACAACCGGCCGGACGCGCCGATCTCCTGCCACTGCGGGTGCAACAACGCGGCCACCGCCGCACGGTCGGAGCGCACCTCGTCGGTGAGCAGCGAGCGTTCGAGGGCCACCACCTGCTCCTCGTCGGAGACCTCCAGGTCGCTGAAGAGGTCGGGCTCCACCTCGACCTGGCCGACGGTCGCGGACGGGTGGGCCGTGCTGCTGCCGGCGAACCCGGGGCCGGGGTCGGCCTGGCCACCACGCTGGTAGGCGGCGGCGGCGGCGTTGGCGAGCGTGTCCGCGGCCTCGTTGAGCTCGTGCCCGCTGTGGCCCTTGACCCACTCAAACTTCACTCGTCGACCCTGCATCGCCTCGTCGAGCGCCTTCATCAGCTCGACGTTCTTCACCGGCGAGCCGCTGCCCGTCTTCCAGCCCTTGCGCTTCCAGCCCGCGATCCACTTGGTGACGGCGTTGATGACATAGGTGCTGTCGCAGAAGACGTGGAGCTCGTCGTCGAGGTGGGCGGTCTGCTGGAGCAGGTCGAGGACGGCCATCAGCTCGCCCATGTTGTTGGTGCCGTGCGGCCAGCCGCCGGAGGCCCAACAGCTGTCGTCGACATACCAGGCCCACCCTGCTGGTCCCGGGTTGCCGAGGGCCGATCCGTCTGCTGCCGCGATGATCACCGCGTCATCCAATCAGGAGGACGGTCCGCCATGATTGACCGCATGAGCACCCAGCGCACCGCCGTCGTCACCGGAGCCTCGAGCGGGATCGGAGAGGCGACCGCCAGGGCACTCGCGGCCGAGGGTTTCCGGGTCGTGTGCGCGGCCCGGCGGATCGAGCGGATCGAGGTCCTGGCCGCTGAGATCGACGGCCTCGCGGTGCGCCTCGACGTGACCGACGCGGAGTCGGTCGCCGCCTTCGCCGCCCAGGTCGAGGCCGTGCACGTGCTGGTCAACAACGCCGGCGGCGCGTTCGGCTCGGACCCGGTCGAGACGGCCGACCCCGACCAGTGGGCCGCGATGTATGACGTCAACGTGCTCGGCCTGCTGCGCGTGACCCAGGCGCTGCTGCCCGCCCTGCGCGCGAGCGGCGACGGCCTGATCGTCAACATCGGCTCGACGGCGGGCCGATGGGCCTATGAGAAGGGGGGCGGCTACACCGCGGCCAAGCACGCGACCCGGGTCGTCACCGAGACGCTGCGCCTCGAGCTCAACGGCGAGCCGATCCGGGTCTCGGAGGTCGCCCCGGGGATGGTGCACACCCCGGAGTTTGCGCTCGTCCGGTTCGACGGCGACCAGGCCGCCGCCGACGCGGTGTATGCCGGCGTGCCCGACCCGCTCGTCGCCGAGGACGTGGCGGACGCCGTCAGCTGGATCGCGACCCGACCGGCACACGTCAACATCGACGAGCTCGTGATCAAGCCACGCGCACAAGCCGCCGTACACAAGGTGCACCGCATTCCATCCTGATCTGGGAGACTGCTCGCGTGCAGACCATTGGACTCATCGGGGGGATGAGCTGGGAATCCAGCGCCGTCTACTACCGCGACCTCAACATCGGCGTGCGCGAGCGACTCGGCGGGCTCTCCTCGCCCAAGGTCGTGCTCAGCACGGTCGACTTCGCCGAGCTGACCGACCTCGAGGACCACGAGCGCTGGGACCAGATCGGCGAGCTGCTCGCCGACGCCGCCCGGGGGGTGGAGCGGGCCGGCGCCGACTTCCTGCTGCTGTGCACCACGACCTTCCACAAGGTCGCCGACGCCGTGGCCGCGGCCGTCGACATCCCGCTCCTGCACCTGGGTGACGTGGTCGCCGAGGCGTGCCGCGAGGGAGGCCACGAGACCGTGGGCCTGATCGGCACCAAGGTCGCGATGGAGGACTCCTTCTTCGTCGACCGGCTGGCGGCGCACGGCATCACGGTGCTCGTGCCCGACGCCAAGCACCACGACACCCTCAACGACGCGATCTATGACGAGCTGGTGCACGGGGTGGTCGAGGACGACACCCGGCGCAAGGTCGTCGCGATCACCGAGGAGCTGTGGGACGCCGGCGCCCGCGCGATCCTGCTGGGCTGCACCGAGCTCGAGCTGCTGATCCGCCAGCCCGACATCGAGCTGCCGGTCATCCCCTGCACCACCCTGCACGTGCAGGCGGCCATCGACCGCGCCCTCTCCGACTGACCCTCACCGCTCGTCCGACCCCAGCACGAGCGTCGCGAGGTCGTGGAGACCGGCGGTGAGCGCCTGTTCGGGCAGCGTCACCGGGTCTGCCGCGGCGATCTGGAACGTGTAGACGAACATGTCCGGCATCGGGCGGTATGTCGATGCGCTGGCCGCGGCAGCGTCGAGGTCCACCCGCTCCAGGAGCGACCGCACTCGTGCGTCCACGGCGATCTCGCCCTCCTGCACCCGGCCGGCGAAGCCGCCGGACCGCCTGACCCGCACGACCGCCGGCACCGGGGCCGGGGTGTCGGCGGGCTCCTGGGGCGGTCCGGTGGGACGTCGTGGTGGCAGGAGGCCCACCCCGACCGAGGCCCAGGCCTGCATCACCGCCTCGGCATGGTCGCCGGCCGCGGCGACGGTGGCTGCGGCGAAGGTGGAGAAGTCGGCGTCGGGGCGCAGGCCGCCCCGGGTGAGCGCGGAGTACCAGATCTGGCCCGCACCCTCGAGGCTCGTGCCCCCGATCGCCGTGGCCGCGAGGTGGAAGGCGCGGTTGGGGATGCCGGAGTTGAGGTGGACCCCGCCGTTGTCGTCGGTGGTGACCACGAAGTCGTCGAGGTGGGCGACCTGCGGGTCGCTGCCGAGCGCGGGGTCGTCGAAGGCGGTGCCGGGGCTGGCCATGTCGCGCAGGGCCCGGGCCCGGACCCCGGGGACGAACAGGCCCTCACCGATCAGCCAGTCGGCCTCGGCCGCGGACTCACCGGCGAGGCGTTGCTTGAAGCAGGCCGCGAAGACGTCAGCGAGCGACTCGTTGAGGGCGCCCGGCTGGTCGCGATAGACGAGGCCTGCTGCGTGCTCGATGACGGCGTGCCCGAACTCGTGCGCCAGCACGTCGCCCGCCTTGGTCAGGCGCTCGAAGACCATCCCGTCCCCGTCGCCGAAGACGAGGTGGCGCCCGTCCCAGAACGCGTTGGCGTAGTCGTGGCCGTAGTGCACCACCAGCGTCACCGGCGCCCCGGCGTCGTCATAGGAGGCTCGACCGAACCCGGAGGCGAACATCGCCAGGGTCTGCTCGATCCCCGCGGCCGCCTCGTCGACCGCCACGTCGACCGTGGTCGGCTGACCGGCTGATCGCACCGGTCGGCCCGGCAACTGCGTGGCGTTGTCGGCGTCGTGGACGGTCCACGGGGAGACCCCGACGGCCGAGGCCGCTCGGACGTGGGGCTCAGCTGCCCGGGCACTGCGCAGGGCGCGGATCTGGTCGTCGAGGTCCAGGGAACGCTCCGCACCGAGGCGGGCGAGCAGCCAGGGCGGGACGAACGTGCAGGCAGGCATCCGAGAGGTCATGGCCCATGTCTACGCCTCGCCACCGACGACGGCCAGGCTCTGCCCGCGAGGGGCCGTCGCCGACGAATCGGGCGTGCGAGCACACGCCACTACACTTCTTCACGGCCCGGACCGGGTCCGGGACCGGTGTTGCGGCCCCGTTCATCACTGCGAAAGCGATCCTCACCTCCGATGTCCCAGAAGCGCTCTGACCTCCGCAACGTGGCGATCGTGGCCCACGTCGACCACGGCAAGACCACGCTCGTGGACGCCATGCTCCGACAGGCCGGCGCCTTCACCGCGCACCAGGCCGAGAGTGTTGCGGAGCGGGTCATGGACTCCGGCGACCTCGAGCGCGAGAAGGGCATCACGATCCTCGCGAAGAACACGGCCGTGCACTACGCCGGCCCTGCCGGTGGCGGTGAGCCGATGGTCATCAACATCATCGACACCCCCGGCCACGCCGACTTCGGTGGCGAGGTCGAGCGCGGCCTGTCGATGGTCGACGGCATCGTGCTGCTCGTGGACGCCTCCGAGGGGCCGCTCCCGCAGACCCGGTTCGTCCTCCGCAAGGCCCTCAACGCCGACATGCCGGTGATCCTGGTCGTCAACAAGACCGACCGCGGTGACGCGCGCATCGCCGAGGTCGTCGACGAGACCTACGAGCTCTTCATGGACCTCCTCGACGACAGCCACAGCCAGGAAGCACTCGACTTCCCCGTCGTCTATGCGTCTGGTCGGGCCGGCATCGCGAGCCTCGAGCGCCCCGAGGACGGCACGATGCCCGAGGGCAGCGACCTCGAGCCGCTGTTCAAGACGATCCTGGAGACCATCCCGGCCCCGGTCTACACCGAGGGCGCGCCGCTGCAGGCCCACGTCACCAACCTCGACGCGTCCCCGTTCCTGGGCCGGCTCGCGCTGGTCCGGGTCCACGAGGGCACCCTCAACAAGGGCCAGACCGTCGCCTGGATGCGGCGTGACGGGTCGGTCAAGAACGTCAAGATCACCGAGCTCCTCGTCACCGAGGGCCTCGAGCGCCAGCCCGGCCAGTCGGCCGGCCCCGGCGACATCGTGGCCGTCGCGGGCATCCCCGAGATCACCATCGGCGAGACCCTGGCCGACGCCGAGAACCCGGTCGCGCTCCCGCTCATCCACGTCGACGAGCCGGCGATCTCGATGACGATCGGCACCAACACCTCGCCGCTCGTGGGCCGCACCAAGGGCGGCAAGGTCACCGCCCGTCTCGTCAAGGACCGCCTCGACCAGGAGCTCATCGGCAACGTGTCGCTGCGCATCCTCCCGACCGAGCGTCCGGACGCCTGGGAGGTCCAGGGCCGCGGCGAGCTGGCGCTGGCGATCCTGGTCGAGCAGATGCGTCGCGAGGGCTTCGAGCTCACCGTCGGCAAGCCGCAGGTGGTGACCAAGCAGGTCGACGGCAAGCTGCACGAGCCGTTCGAGCGCCTCACCATCGACGCACCCGAGGAATACCTCGGCACGATCACCGAGCTCCTCGCCTCCCGCAAGGGCCGCATGGAGTCGATGACCAACCACGGCACCGGCTGGGTCCGGATGGAGTTCGTGGTGCCTGCGCGTGGCCTGATCGGCTTCCGCACGCAGTTCCTCACCGACACCCGCGGCACCGGCATCGCGCACAGCATCTCCGAGGGCTACGAGGCCTGGGCCGGGGAGATTCGCTCGCGCACCAACGGCTCGCTCGTCGCCGACCGCAAGGGCGCCGCGACGGCCTACGCCATGACCAACCTGCAGGAGCGGGGCATCCTGTTCGTCGAGCCCACGACCGAGGTCTACGAGGGCATGATCGTCGGCGAGAACTCCCGTGCCGACGACATGGACGTCAACATCACCAAGGAGAAGCAGCAGACCAACATCCGGTCCGCCACCTCCGACAACTTCGAGAAGCTGATCCCGCCGCGCCACCTCTCCCTCGAGCAGTGCCTGGAGTTCTGTCGCGACGACGAGTGCGTCGAGGTCACCCCCGACGCCGTCCGGATCCGCAAGGTCGTCCTCGACGCCAACGCCCGCGCCAAGACCGCGTCCGTGGCCCGCAAGGCCAACAAGTAGTCACACCGTCCCCGTCGGCCCGTCACGCGTGAGCGTGGCGGGCCGATGTCGTTCCGCGGCCCCACCGGTCCCCGGGTGAGCGGTGCGTGAGGCTGGTTCTGGCGGCTGAGATCCAGCCTGTGCCACCGCCACGACGCGTGTCGCGGCACGACGCGCCCGGAAGCGGTGAGTGAGGCTGGTTCAGCCGCGGCAGAACCCGCCTCACTCACCGCCCGAAGGATGCGACGGCCCGCGGCCCCCGGTCAGCCAGCCACCAGGCCGCGAGCCCGCCTCCGACGGCACCGAACATGTGCCCCTGCCACGAGATCCCCGGCTGGCCCGGCAGCACGCCCCACAGGGCACCGCCATAGACGAGGAACACCACGACGCCGACGACGATCTGCCACGGATGGCGGGTGAAGAAGCCGCGCAGGATGAGATAGGCCAGCCACCCGAAGACCAGGCCCGACGCGCCGATGTGCACCGTCCCGGCGCCACCGAACAGCCACGTGCCGGCCCCGCCGACGATCCACACGATCAGGGTGAGGACCAGCCATCGGCTCACGCCCGAGAGCAGCACGATGAAACCCAGCACCAGCAGCGGCACGGTGTTGCTGATCAGGTGGCCGAAGCCCCCGTGCAGCAGCGGCGCGAACAGGATCCCGCTCAACCCGTCGGTGCTGCCCGGGCGGATCCCTTCGTCGTCGAGCCGCAGCCCCAGGGCGGCATCGGCGATCTCAAAGACCCAGAGCAGGCCGACGAAGCCTGCGCTCCAGGTCGCCGCCACGCCGACGCCGGGCCCTCGGGACTCGAGCTGATAGGTCATGTCGCGAGCCTACGAGGGCAGGTGGAAGCACCCGGCCGACCGACCGACCGGTCAGCGCAGCGCCTGCAGCCTCGGCCTCGCGGCCCAGGCCGCGTTGGCGCTGAGCGCGACGCCGATGAGTGCGGCCCCCAGCATCAGCACCTGGGCGGTCCGGGCCCAGTCCGGCAGGGCGTCCGCGAAGGGCATCCCGATCGGGTAGGCCACGAGCAGGACCGCCATCCAGCGGGCCACGACCCGCGTGAGGAGCAGTGCCAGTCCCAGCACCAGGAGCCCGAGCCCGAACGCGACCACGAACGCGCCCACGAAGCCGCGCAGGCCGAGGTCGTCTGAGACGGCGGCGAGCTCGACCGTCGTGATGGGCGCATGCAGGACCATCGCGCGGAAGAGGATCAGCAACGCGGCATACCCGGCCATCCCGATCGTGCCGAAGGCCAGCAGGGCACTACCGAGGACGGCGATCCGGGGCCGGTGGTGGAGCAGGTGGAAGAACGTGGGGATCCCGACGGTGAGCGCGAAGGCGGCGTACAGGAATGCGGCCGCAGCCATCAGCCACTGGTCGGGCTGCGCCTCGACGGTGCGCAGCAGGCCGGCGCCGCCGGACGAGGTGGGGAGGGACATCGCCCCCATGACCAGTGCGGTGGCACCCGTGGCGAGCGCAGCAGCGGTCCACGGAAGCCATCGGTCGGTCACAGGCGGTCACAGTACGGCGATGCGGAGCCCTGGCTGGCCTCGATAGCCCGCAAGTGGCCCGGATGGACTAGGCCGCAGGCACCTCCCGGTAGCCTCCGGAACCATGACAGCGTCGCGCAGCCTGCCGTCCGAGGAATCGATCGAGCTGCTCAAGCTGGTCCGCGCGATCGCGGCCAAGGAGCTCCTCCCCAGATCCGCCGAGGCGGAGTCCACCGAGACCTTCCCGCGCGACGTGTTCCGCCTGCTCGGGGACGCCGGCCTGCTGGGACTCCCCTATCCCGAGGAGTACGGCGGGGGCGACCAGCCCTACGAGGTCTATCTCCAGGTCCTCGAGGAGATCGGCGCGGTCTGGTCGTCGGTCGGGGTGGGTGTCTCGGTCCACGCGCTGTCCTGCTTCGGCCTCGCGAGCTTCGGCACCCCGGAGCAGCGCGAGGAGTGGCTGCCCGAGATGCTCGGGGGTCGCTCCTGGGCGCCTACTGCCTGTCCGAGGCCCACGCCGGGTCCGACCCGGCGGCGATGAGGACCACGGCCCGCCGCGACGGCGACTCCTATGTCCTCAACGGCGCGAAGGCCTGGACCACCCACGGCGGCCACGCCGACTTCTACAAGGTGATGGCCCGCACGTCCGACGACCGCAACGGCATCTCCTGCTTCCTCGTGCCGGCCGGCACCGACGGACTCAGCGCAGACCCGCCGGAGCGGAAGATGGGGCTGACGGGATCGGCGACCGCGACGATGCGCTTCGACGACGTCCGGATCCCTGCCAACCGTCGACTGGGCGAGGAGGGCGAGGGCCTCAAGATCGCACTGGCCGGCCTCGACTCGGGCCGGCTCGGCATCGCCGCCGTCGCCTGTGGGCTGGCCCAGGGGGCGCTCGACGCGGCCGTGGCCTATGCCCGCGAGCGGGAGACCTTCGGCAAGCCGATCATCGAGCACCAGGGTCTCGCGTTCGTGCTCGCCGACATGGAGGCCGCCATCCAGTCCGCGCGGGCCATGACGCTCCACGCGGCCCGTCTCAAGGACGCCGGCCGGCCCTACTCGCGGGAGGCCTCGATCGCCAAGATGGTCGCGACCGACAACGCCATGAAGGTCACCACCGACGCCGTGCAGGTGCTCGGCGGCTATGGCTACACGCGTGACTTCCCGGTCGAGCGGTTCATGCGCGAGGCCAAGGTGATGCAGATCTTCGAAGGCACCAACCAGATCCAGCGCATGGTGATCTCGCGTTCGCTGGCCAAGGACAACAACGGCTCGATCAGCTAAGGACCCCCATGCTCCGGTTCGGCTACAAGGCATCCTCAGAACAGTTCGCCCCCCAACACCTCGTCGACCTCGCCGTCCTCGCCGAGGACTCCGGCTTCGACTCGGTCTTCGTCTCCGACCACCTCCAACCCTGGCGCCACGACGGCGGCCACGCCCCCGCCGCACTCCCCTGGCTCGGTGCGGTCGCCGCGCGCACCAGCCGGGTCACCCTCGGCACCAGCGTCCTGACCCCGACGTTCCGCTACCACCCCGGCGTGATCGCCCAAGCCTTCGCGACCCTGGGCTGCCTGGCTCCGGGGCGGGTGATCCTCGGCGTGGGCTCCGGCGAGTCGATGAACGAAGCCCCCCTCGGGCTGCACTGGCCCGAGGGCAAGGAACGCTTCGCCCGCCTCAAGGAAGCACTCCAGGTCATCACCGCCCTGTGGGAAGGCGAACGCGTCACCTTCGAAGGCGACTACTACAGCCTCGACAAGGCCACCATCTACGACCTCCCCGAGACCCGGGTGCCCTTGTATGTCGCCGCCTCCGGCCCCGCCGCCACCCGCCTGGCCGGGCGGATGGGCGACGGTTTCATCTGCACCAGCGGCAAGGGCCGCGACCTCTACACCCAGACCCTGCTCCCCGCCCTCGCCGAGGGCGCCGGCAAGGTCGACAAGACCCTCGACGACCTCGACCTGATGATCGAGGTCAAGGTCTCCTTCGACCCCGACCTCGACCGCGCCATGGACGACACCCGCTTCTGGGGCGCCCTCGCGCTCTCCAGCGACGAGAAGACCGGCGTCGAGGACCCCGTCGAGATGCAACGCCTCGCCGACGCCCTACCCGTCGAACGCACCGCCTCGCGCTTCATCGTCTCCCACGACCCCGACGAGCACGTCGAACGCATCTGGGACTACGTCGACATGGGCTTTCGCCACCTCGTCTTCCACGCCCCGGCCCCGACCAGGAACGCTTCCTCGCCAGCTACGAACGCGACGTCCTGCCGCGGCTGCGCGCTCGCGCCGAGGCCCAGGGCATCGACCTGGCGGTCTGAGCCGGCCCCCCACCCCTACGAGTGTTGTCGGCCCCCGGCACGCGGACCATGGTGGAGGGATGACCAAGCGCATCGCATTCCTGACCGCAGCCGAGGGCATCGAGGCCGTCGAGCTCACCGACCCGTGGGACGCCGTGACCGGGGCCGGACACACGGCCGAGCTGCTCTCCCCAGAGTCCGGTGAGGTCCAGCTCTACAACCACCTCGACAAGGCCGAGACCCGGCCCGTGGACAAGACCGTCGCCGACGCCTCCGTGGACGACTACGACGCCCTGGTGCTGCCCGGCGGGGTGGCCAACCCCGACGCGCTGCGCACCGACGCCGACGCCGTCGCGTTCATCAAGTCCTTCGTCGACTCCGGCAAGCCCGTCGCCGCCATCTGCCACGCCGCCTGGACCCTCGTCGAGGCCGGCGTCGTCGACGGTCGACGGGTCGCGTCCTGGCCCAGCCTGCAGACCGACATCCGCAACGCCGGCGGCGAGTGGGTCGACGAGGAGGTCGTCGAAGACGGCAACCTCATCACCTCGCGCAACCCCGACGACCTGCCCGCGTTCAACAAGGCGCTGCTCGGCGCGCTGGGCTAGGGCCCGGGGTCGGGGTCGACCAACCAGCGGCCCAGCAGGGTGCCGTCCTGCTCCAGCAGCGACGCGAGCCGCAGGCGTACGTCGACGCCGACCCCCGCGGCGATCCGCAGCGACTCCCCGGCGACCAGCCGGGGAGTCTGCGTCAGGCACAGCTCGTCGACCACGCCGGCGGCCAGCATCGAGCCGAACAGCGCCGGCCCGCCTTCGCAGAGCTGGTCGCGCCAGCCCCTGGCTGCCAGCTCGGCCTTGAGGGCCACCAGGTCGACCTCGTCCCGACCGACGACCAGGACCCGGTCCTCGCCCAGCGCCTCGCGTGTCCGAGCCAGGCCGGGTGAGTCGGCACAGGTCGCGACGTGGACGAGGTCGGAGCCACGCACCGACGGCGGCACGTCGCCCGACCTGCTCACCACCACCAGCGGGAGCGTGGGTGGCTCATAGGCCTCGGCTCGTACGGTCCCGGCGCCCACCACCAGCACGTCGGCCCGGCGTCGCAGGAGGTGGAAGACCCGCTTGTCGGCCGGGTTGTTGATGCTCTTGCTGAGCCCGTCACCACCCTGGGCGGCGCCATCGAGGGTGCTGACGAAGTTGACCCGCAGCCACGGCTCCGACGGCGGCGCATAGACCTCGGCCAGGGCCCCGTCGTCGAGGTCGGCAAGCCGGACGAGGCTGAGGTCGCTGTCGCTCATGCCGGCCATCGTGCCGCACCTAGAGTGGCGTGGTGATCACGCTCGCCGACCTCGCAGCCCTGCAGCACGAGCACGCAGACGCCTGGTCGTCCACCGTCGATCCGGTGGTGCTCGCCGGCCCTGCTGGTGATGTCGTGATCGGTGAGGGTCCCGTGACGTTGATGGGCTGCATCAACCTGTCCCGCGACTCGACATACCGCGAGAGCGTCGCCACCTCCCCGCCGACGCCATCCGGATGGGCCGGATCCAGGCCGCCCAAGGGGCGTCCGTGATCGACCTCGGGGCCGAGTCGAGCAACGCCACGGCGGCGCGCGTCGGGGCGGACGAGCAGATCGCGACGCTGGTGCCGGCCGTCGAGGGCCTGGTCGAGCACGCGGTGGTGTCGGTCGAGACCTATGAGCCGCGGGTCGTGAAGGCGTGCCTCGCCGCTGGGGCGCGCGTGCTCAACATGACCGGGCGCGAGCACGAGGACGAGATGCTGACCCTGGCGGCCGAGCACGACGCCGCCGTCGTGATGTGCTTCGGCGAGACGGCCAACGTCCGCGAGGTCTCCGACGTCTCCCCCGACGCCGACCCGGTCCCGGTCCTGCTCGACCACTTCGGCGCGCGGCTCGAGCGCGCCCGGTCGCTGGGGGTCGACCGTGTCGTCATCGACCCCGGGATGGGCTTCTTCTACGGCAACCTCGTCGACCCGATGGTCCGCGTCCGCCACCAGACCAGGGTGCTGGCCCAGACCTTCCGGCTCCGGCCCCTGGGGGCGCCCGTCTGCAACGTGCTGCCGCACAGCTATGACATCTTCGGCGACGAGTTCCGCAAGGCCGAGGGCTTCTTTGCCGTCCTCGCCGTCCTCGGTGGCGCTCACCTGCTGCGCGTCCACGAGGTCCCCCACCTGCGCACGGTCCTCAACGCGCTCGAGCTGCTCGAGGTGCGCTAGCGCTCGGCCATCAGTGACCGGAAGCGGACATTCAGGTCGCTGACCGCGTCGGCCGCGGCCGAGCTGAAGGACACCATGTCGCAGAAGCCGTGGATCATCCCGTCGTAGCGGACCTGGTCGACGTGCACCCCCGCGGCGCGCAGCGCCTCGGCGTAGGCCTCGCCCTCGTCGCGCAGCGGGTCGAACTCGGCAGTCGCCACCAGCGCGGGGGCGACGTCCGAGACGTCACCGTGGAGGGGTGCGAGCCGCGCGAGATCGGTCTCGGGGTCGGCGTCGGCCGGCACGTAGTGGCCGCTGAACCACTCCATCATCGCTGCGGTGAGGAAGTAGCCCTCGGCGTTGTCGACCTTGGACGGATAGTCACCGAGGCCGTCGGTGGCGGGATAGATCAGGAGCTGAGCGGCCAGGACGTCGCCCAGGTGCTGGGCCACGACCGCCGACAGGTTGCCGCCGGCGCTGTCGCCGCCGATCGCCAGCCGCTCCCCGCCGCCGAGGTCGGCCAGGTGGGCCGCTGCCCATTCGGTCGCCGCCAGCGCGTCCTCGAGCCCGGCCGGGAACGGGTCCTCGGGGGCCAGGCGGTAGTCGACGCTCAGGACCGCGATCTCGGCGTCACGGCACAGCCGCCTGCAGGTCTGGTCGTGGGTGTCGAGGTCGCCGACGACGAAGCCGCCGCCGTGCAGGAAGACCAGCGTGTCCCACGGCCCCTCACCCTCGGGCTTGTAGAGCCGGGCATCGCGCTCGCCCGCGCCGCCGGGCACGGCCATGGGCGTGACCGACCCCACCGGCACGACGTCCTCGGGCTTGACCAGGTCGACCGACATCGCCCGCATGGCCCGGCGCCCCTCCTCGGGGCTGCCCTGGTCGATCGGCGGGTGGCCTGTAACAGCGATGAAGTCGAGCATGTCCTTGAGCTGGGGGTCCAGTGGCATGGGCACAATCTAGGTGCGTCGTACTCTGCGGGCATGCCCGACCCGACCCGTGACGCGTGCGAGACCCGCGACGCGCACGACCCCCTGCGCCCCTTCCGCGACGAGTTCGTCCTGCCCGACGGCCTGATCTACCTCGACGGCAACTCGCTGGGGGCGTTGCCCCGCCATACGGCCGAACGGGTGGCGCACGTCGTCACGCAGGAATGGGGCCAGGGCCTGATCAGGAGCTGGAACGACGCCGGCTGGTTCGACAAGCCACGGACCCTCGGCGACCGGGTGGGTGGCCTCATCGGCGCCGAGCCGGGGACGGTCGTGGTCTGCGACAGCACGTCGGTCAACGTCTTCAAGGCACTGAGTGCTGCCCTCTCGCTCCGACCCGACCGTGACGTCATCGTCGGTGACCGCGACAACTTCCCCACCGACCTCTACATCACCCAGGGACTCGCAGGAGACCACGAGCACCGACTGATCTCGGTCGACGGCCCGAGCCTGGCCGAGGTGCTCGACGAGCGGGTCGCGGTGGTGCTGCTCACCCACGTCGACTACCGCACCGGTCGGATGTATGACATGGCCGCCGTCACCGAGCAGGTGCACGCCGCCGGCGCGCTGATCGTCTGGGACCTGTGCCACAGCGCCGGTGCTCTGCCGATCGACCTCGACGGCTGTGGCGCCGACTTCGCGGTCGGCTGCACCTACAAGTACATCAACGGCGGGCCCGGCTCACCGGCGTTCATCCATGCCGCGACCCGGCACCACGAGGCGACCCAGCCGCTGTCCGGCTGGCACGGGCACGCCCGCCCGTTCGAGTTCACCGGCACCTACGAACCTGCCGCCGGCATCTCCCGCTTCCTGGTGGGCACGCCCCCGCTGCTCAGCTATGCCGGCCTCGAGGCGAGCCTCGACCTGTGGGACCGCGTCGACCTGACGGCCCTGCGCACCAAGAGCCTGGCGCTGACCGACCTCTTCATCGACCTGGTCGACAGCCGGCTCGGCGGCCGGGTCGAGGTGGCCACCCCCCGCGACCACGCCGTCCGCGGCAGCCAGGTCTCCCTGCGTCACGAGGACGGCTATGCCGTGATGCAGGCGCTGATCGCGCGTGGGGTGATCGGCGACTTCCGCGCGCCCGACCTCATCCGGTTCGGGTTCACCCCCCTCTACACCTCGTACGTCGATGTGTGGGACGCCGTCGCGACGCTGGCCGACGTCCTGGAGACCGAGGAGTGGCGCGAGTCCCGCTTCGCCAAGCGGCTGCTCGTGACCTGAGCACGCGCCGCAGCCCGTACCGTCGAGCCATCAGGCCGGTCAGGCCTTGAAGCCCTCCGGGTTCTGCGACTGCCAGCGCCAGGTGTCGGCGCACATCTCCTCGACGGACCGGCGGGTGCTCCAGCCGAGCTCGACGTTGGCCTTCGACGGGTCGGCGAACGAGGTCGCGACGTCGCCGGAGCGCCGGGCGACGACCTCGTAGGGCAGCTCGTGGCCGACGGCCTTCTCGAACGCGTGCAGCAGCTCGAGCACGCTGGTGCCGCGCCCCGACCCGAGGTTCCACACGCTGACCGGCTCGTGGGTGCGGGTGAGCTGTTCGAGCGCCGCGACGTGTCCGGCGGCGAGGTCCTCGACGTGGATGTAGTCGCGGACCCCGGTGCCGTCGACGGTGTCGTAGTCGTCGCCGAAGACGCTGAGCCTCTCGCGCTTGCCGACCGCGACCTGGGCGATGAAGGGCATCAGGTTGTTGGGGATCCCCGAGGGGTCCTCGCCGATGGTGCCCGACGGGTGCGCCCCGACGGGGTTGAAGTAGCGCAGCAGGGCCACCCGCAGGTGCGGGGCCGCCCTGGCGACGTCGCTGAGGATCTGCTCCTGCATCACCTTGGTCCAGCCATAGGGGTTGGTCGCATAGGTGCGCTGGTCCTCCGTGGCCCCCGCCTGCTCCTCGCCATAGACGGTGGCGCTGGAGGAGAAGACGAGCTTGGACACGTCGTTCTTCTGCATGGCCCGCACGAGGGAGAAGGTGGAGCCGAGGTTGTTCTCGTAGTAGTCGAGCGGCTTCGCGACGCTCTCGCCGACGGCCTTGAAGCCGGCGAAGTGGATCACCGCGTCGAAGTCCTCGGCCGCGAACAGGGCCTCGGTCTTGTCGTGGTCACACAGGTCGAAGGCGTGCAGCGGGACGGCCGTCCCGGTCAGCGCCTCGAGCCGCCCGAGCACCGTCGGGTGGGAGTTGCTGAAGTTGTCGACGATCACGACGTCGTGGCCGGAGTCGAGGAGCTGGATGACGGTGTGGGACCCGATGTAGCCGGCGCCGCCACTGACGAGGATCTTCATGGTGGGTGAGCCTACGGGCCGTGGCCTGCCACACTGAGCACCATGCCTACCGCACTCATCACCGGAATCACCGGCCAGGATGGCCTCTACCTCGCCGAGCTGCTGCTCGAGAAGGGCTACGAAGTCCATGGCGTGATCCGAGGACAGAACAACCCTCGCCGCGAGCTCGTCGAACGGCTCGTCCCCGACGTCAAGCTGCACAACGGCGACCTCACCGACCTCTCGAGCCTGATGCGTGCGCTGCGTGACTCCGAGCCCGACGAGGTCTACAACCTCGGTGCCGTGAGCTTCGTGGCCTATTCGTGGGAGAACGCGTTCGTCACCAGCGACGTCACCGGGCTCGGCGTCCTCAACATCCTCGAGGCGGTCCGGCTCCACGCCGGCTCCGACCCGGCGAGCATCCGCTTCTACCAGGCGTCGAGCTCGGAGATGTTCGGCAAGGTCCAGCAGGTGCCACAGTCGGAGGAGACGTTGTTGTGGCCGCGGTCGCCCTATGGCGTCAGCAAGGTCTACGGCCACTACATGACCATCAACTACCGCGAGTCCTACGGCATGCACGCCAGCTCCGGGATCCTGTTCAACCACGAGTCGCCGCGACGGGGTGAGGAGTTCGTCACCCGCAAGGTCAGCAAGGCGGTGGCGGCGATCAAGCTCGGGATGCAGGACGAGATCGTCATGGGCAACCTCGACGCCCGCCGCGACTGGGGCTTCGCCGGCGACTACGTCGAGGCGATGTGGCGGATGCTGCAGCAGCCGACGGCCGACGACTACGTCATCTCCACCGGTGAGACCCACTCCATCGAGGAGCTGCTCACGGTCGCCTTCGGACACGTCGGGATCAGCGACTGGCGCAAGCACGTGCGCCAGGACCCGGCGTTCATGCGGCCGGCCGAGGTCGACCTGCTCATCGGCGACGCGAGCAAGGCGCGGGACGTCCTGGGCTGGAAGCCCCAGGTCGGCTTCGAGGAGCTCATCACCATGATGGTCGACGCCGACCTCGCCGCTCTCAAGGCGGGCTGGTGACCCGAGCGCTCATCACGGGGGTTGGCGGCCAGGACGGCAGCTATCTCGCCGAGCGGCTCGTCGCCGACGGTGTCGAGGTGCACGCGCTGGTCCTGGACGAGGGGCGGCGACCGCCGTACTGCCCCAGCGAGGTGATCCTGCACCTCGGCGACCTCGCTGACGTCGAGGCCACCCGGAGGCTGGTCGTCGACCTGGCCCCCGACGAGATCTACAACCTGGCGGCGATCAGCTCGGTCGCGCAGTCGTGGTCGGAGCCCGACCTCGTCAGCCGGGTCAACGGCTTCGCCGCCGTCGCGCTGCTGGAGTCGGCGCGACAGGTCGGCGAGCACGTCCGCTTCGTCCAGGCCTCGAGCGCCGAGATCTTCGGGGAGCCTGCGACCAGCCCCCAGGACGAGGACACCCCCGTCGCCCCCACCAATCCGTATGGCGCCGCGAAGGCCTACGCCCACCTGTCGGTCGCCGTCCAGCGCCGGCGTGGCCTGCACGCGTCGAGCCTCGTGCTCTACAACCACGAGTCGCCCCGACGGCCCGAGCGGTTCGTCACGCGCAAGATCACTGCCGGCGTCGCCGCGATCGCCCAGGGACGCGCGGACGAGCTGGTGCTCGGCAACCTGTCGGCCCGGCGCGACTGGGGCTGGGCGCCCGACTACGTCGAGGCGATGCTCCTCGCGGCCCGCGCCGACGAGCCCCAGGACTTCGTGATCGCGACGGGGGTCGCCCACTCGGTGCGCGACTTCGTCGCCGCGGCCTTCCGCCACGCCGGGATCGAGGACTGGGAGGGGCTCGTCAGGAGCGACCCGGGGCTGACCCGACCGGCCGATGCGACGGAGCTGCGCGGTGACGCGACGCGGGCACGCGAGAGACTGGGGTGGCGCCCCTCGATGCAGTTCGATGAGATCGTGATCCGCATGGTGGACGCCGAGCAGTGAGACGGTGTTGGGTCGGCCGATGAGGTCGGGGAGCGCCGCCAGGAAGCGAGTCCCAGTGTGGTCGACCGACCTCGCTCGCCGGCGCGGGTTGCTGGCGATTCCGAGCGCGGCGGTCGTGACCGACGCGGCCGCCGTGACCCTGGCCGTGGTGATCGGAGTCCGGCTCCGGACCGCGCTCTCCGAATTCGGTCAGCCGCTTGTCTCCGACAGCTATGAGTGGACCGTCATCGTGCCGATCGTCGCGTTGTGGCTGCTGCTCATCACTGCGACCGGCGCCTACCGACGAGAGATCTTCGGCGCCGGCACCGATGAATACAAGCGCGTTGCTCACGCCTCCCTCCTCACTGCTGGAGCGGTGGGCATCGGCTTCTACCTCACGAAGTTCGAGTTCTCCCGAGGCCTCTACTTCCTGATGTTCGTCGCCGGCGTACCGCTGCTGGTGATCGGGCGCTACGCCCTTCGCTCGGTCCTCAAGGCCGTACGCCGACGTCGACTGTTGTGCCACCGGGTGCTGATCGCCGGCGGCCCGACGCAGATCGACGAGATCGCCAGGGTCCTGGCCCGCGAGTCCTGGCTCGGCTACGACGTGGTGGGAGTGCTGACGCCGGAGTCTGACGTTGCGACCCACACCCCGAGCGGACTGCCGGTTCGCGGCATTCCCCAGGACGTCGCTCGCATCAGCGCCGAGCTCAACGCCGACACCTTCTTCGTCACGGACGGGGCCTTCGCAGAACCCTCTTTCCTGAGGCAGGCCGTGTGGGACCTGGAGCCGCTGGCCGTCCAGGTCGTGGTCGCGCCGAGCGTGACAGACGTGTCCAGCGAACGAGTCAGGATCCGGCCAGTGGGAGGACTTCCCCTCATCCACCTCGATGCGCCCCGGTCGATCGCCGCAACCCGGTGGGCCAAGCGCGCCTTCGACCTGAGCGGCGCGAGCGCACTGCTGCTCGTCTTCTTGCCGCTGCTGGCCCTCGCCGCCATCCGGATCCGGCTCCACGACCACGGTCCGATCGTCTTCCGCCAGACGCGCGTCGGCCGGGACGGTCGCGAGTTCTCCTGCCTCAAGCTCCGAAGCATGGTCCTCGACGCGGAGGAGTGGTTGCCGACCCTGCACACGCAGACCGGCCACACCCATGGCATGTTCAAGATGGTCGACGACCCCCGCGTCACCCCACCGGGCGCTTGGCTGCGGCGCTTCTCCATCGATGAGCTGCCCCAGCTGATCAATGTCCTACGTGGCGACATGAGCCTCGTCGGCCCCCGGCCACCCCTGCCGGCTGAGGTGATGGCCTACTCCGACCACATGCATCGACGTCTTCGGGTGCGCCCGGGCATGACCGGGCTGTGGCAGGTGTCGGGCAGGTCTCGACTCTCCTGGGACGAGGCGATCCGGCTCGACCTCTACTACGTGGACAACTGGTCGATGGTCCAGGACCTGGTGATCCTGGCGCGCACCGTCCAGGCGGTGCTCAAGCGCGACGGTGCCTACTAGGAGGGCAACCCGCCGCTCTTCTCCTCGAGCAGTCCGAGGAGGTAGGCGCCATACCCGCTCTTGACGAGCGGCCTCGCCCGCTCGGCAAGCTCGTCGTCGCTGAGGAAGCCCATCCGCCAGGCGACCTCCTCTGGGGCGCCGACCTTGAAGCCCTGGCGGCTCTCGATCGTGCGGACGAAGTTGCTGGCGTCGTTGAGGGAGTCGAAGGTGCCGGTGTCGAGCCAGGCCGTGCCGCGGGCCAGCACCTCGACCTGGAGGCGACCCTGCTCGAGATAGCGCCGGTTGAGGTCGGTGATCTCGAGCTCCCCTCGCGGTGAGGGCTTCAGCTCGCGGGCATATTGGATGACGTCGTTGTCATAGAAGTAGAGCCCCGGCACGGCGAAGTGGGACTTCGGGTGCTCCGGCTTCTCCTCGAGCGAGAGCGCTCGACCGTTGTCGTCGAACTCGACGACGCCATAGGCGGTGGGGTCGGCGACGTGATAGCCGAAGACCGCTGCCCCCTCGAGCTCGGAGAAGCGCAGCAGGGTCGTGCCCAATCCGGAGCCATAGAAGATGTTGTCGCCCAGGACGAGGGCCGAGCGCTCGCTCCCGATGTGGTCGGCGCCGATGATGAACGCCTGGGCCAGGCCGTCGGGGCTGGCCTGCACGGCGAAGGTGATGCTCATGCCGAACTGAGACCCGTCACCGAGCAGCCGGTGAAAACCGTCGGCCTCGTGCGGGGTCGTGATGATCAGCACGTCGCGGATCCCCGCCAGCATCAGTGTGGAGAGCGGGTAGTAGATCATCGGCTTGTCATAGACGGGGACCAGCTGCTTGCTGATGCCCTGGGTGATCGGGTGCAACCGCGAGCCCGTGCCGCCGGCCAGAATGATTCCGCGCATGCGCGCACCCTATTGCCCGCCGCCCGCTTGCTGGCGTTTGGCACCATGTCGCCCATGCCTGGGCCTGGTTCACGACTCCGCACCCGGCTGGTCGTCCTGCTGCTGGCCGTCGTGTGCCTGTTCGCCCTGATGATCGCCGGTCCACTCGTGTGGACGTGGTGGCAGGGCAACCAGACCCAGGCCGCGCTCGAGGACGCCACTCGGGCCCTGGAGGACCAGGATCTGCACGAGGCGGACGACCACGTCGCCGACGCGCGGGCACACGCCGACCGCGCCGTCGCGACCCGGCACGGGCTGCTCGGCGCGATGTGGCGCAACCTGCCCGTCCTGAGGCAGGCACAGCCGGACGCCGTGAGGATGACCGACTCTGTCGACGACCTGACGACCATCGCCGAGGAAGGTCTGCGCGTCTATCCGCTGCTCACCGGCGACGAGGGCGATCTCGTGACAGACGGCCGGGTGGACCTCGCAACGCTGGACAGGGTGGTCGTCTCCTTCGAGGACATCGAGAGCAGGGTGCAGGCTGCGCATTCCTCGCTCACGGCGGTCGAGGGCGACGCACCCCTCATCGGCGGCCAGATCCGGGAGATGCGCGACGAGGGTCTCGATGGTCTGGCCCCCCTGGCCCGCGGCCTGGAACGCGTCGCTCCCCTGGTCGACGCGCTCCCCGCGATGCTCGGCGCGGAGTCCAGGCAGGACTACCTGATCGCCATCCTCAACCCCGCCGAGCAGCTCTTCTCCGGCGGCACCCCCCTCACCTTCACGCCGATGTCGGTGGTGGACGGCCGGATCGAGATGGGGACACCCCAGGACACCGCGACCCACGGAGAGGCCTTCCAGCCGCGCTACTGGAAGAAGGTCAAGGGAAACCCCTTCCACCGGGGCCGTCTTCGCATCGGTACGGCGACGTTCGCCCCGGACTGGTCCGTCTCCGGCGAGGAGGCACTGCGCGCCTGGGGCAGCCTGGGTCGCAGGAAGATGGACGGCCTGATCGCGATCGACGTGATGGCACTGCGCGACCTGGTCGCGCTCACCGGCCCGCTCGACGTCCCCTTCTATGGCGAGATCACGGCCGACAACTTCGTGCAGACCCTGATCGGCAGCTATGACAACCTGACCGACTACCGCGGGCGCCATCAGATCAACCAGGCTCTGGTGCCGATCTTCCGTGACCGGCTGTTCGCGACCGGCAAGTTCGTGGAAAAGCTCCAGGCGCTGCAGGCAGCCGCAGAGGGGCGCCATTTCGCGGTCTATCTGCGCGACCCCGCCAGGCAGCGCGCCTTCTCCGACCTCGGGTTGACCGGAGAGCTGTCGGACACCCGTCACGACTATCTCGGCGTCTTCACCCAGAACGCGGTGCCCAGCAAGACTGACTACTGGCAGAACCGCACCGTCACCTCCGACGTACGCCTCGATGTGGACGGCAGCGCCCGGGTCAGGGTCGCCACGCGGATCCACAACGACAGCACGCCTTATCCGTTCAAGGGCCCCGACCCGCGCAGTGGTTACTCCACCCGCTACGCCTCCCTGTCGGTCGCGCAGTTCCTGCCCCGGGGTGCCACGGACGTCGTGGCTCGGGTCGACGGCCAGGTGGTCGACCTGCCCGTCGCCGACTTCTACGGACGGCCCTACGTCCGGCGGACGATCGACTTCAAGCCGCAGGCCGAGCACACGTTCGCCCTCTCCTACGACGTCCCTCGCGCCGCCGAGGTGACCGACGGCGGCTTGGCCTATCGCCTCGACGTCGACCCCCAAGGTCTCGTGCGCCCTTCGGCCATTGCCGTGACCGTGCAGCTCCCTCCGGGTTTCGTGGCAGATGATCTGCCCGAGCACTGGTTCGAGGTCGGCGAGGGGACGATCGGCTGGGGTGGACCCGCACTTGTGGACTCGCCCTCGTTCGAGGTCACCGCCTCCCTGAGAGGATGACCGCCGTGCGTTCCCTCTCGTCCTTGCGCAAGCCGGTCGTGCTGCTGGCGGCGGCTGCAGGCGTGGTGGCCATCGGCGTCTCGTTGGCCAGGGTGCCGGGGGCGGCCGAGGGAGCACGTGCCGAGCTCGACGCAGCCGCGGCTGCCATCCAGGCCGGTGATCCGAGCGCTGCGACCGAGGCTGTCGACCGCGCGCGCGACGACGTCGACGTGGTCCAGGTGGGGTTGCAGGGCCCGGCCGGAGTGCTCGGACAGTGGCTGCCGGTGGTCGGCACCAGCGTCAACGATGCGCGTCAGCTCGGCGACGCGCTGGACGCGCTGACGACCGCGGCGGAGCTCGGAGCAGGAGCCGCTCCGGAGCTGACGGGTCCTGGGTCGACGTTCTTCACGGGCGACCGGGTGGACATCCCCACCTTGCGCCGACTGACTGACACAGCCGTCAAGGTCCGGATCGAGCTGACGCGGGCCGGCGACTCGCTCAACCGCATCGACGGCACCGGGCCGGGTGGGGGACGGATCGACGGTGCGCGCGACGAGGCGTTGGCGCGGGTGGTGCCGTTGCGCGAGGGTCTTGAGTCCGCGGAGCCGCTCCTCGAGGAGCTGCCGGGCATGCTCGGCGCCGACGGGCAGCGCAAGTATCTGGTCGCCATCCTCAACCCCGCGGAGCTGCTCTACTCCGGCGGCACCGCCCTGTCCTACGCGCCATTGACAGTTGATGACGGCAGCGTCGAGGTAGGTGAGACAGTCGACGGCACCACCGGCACCGGCATGTTCGGGGCGCAGCACTGGCGCAAGGTCAAGGGCAACCCGTTCCACCGGGGCCGGCTCAAGGTCCCGACCGCGGCCAAGGCGCCGTCGTGGCCGGTGTCGGGTGAAGAGATGCTGAACGCCTGGCGGAGCATCCGGGGACGCAACATGGCGGGGCTCATCGCCATCGATGTGGTCGCGCTGGGCCGCCTGACTGAGATCACCGGCCCGATCGACGTCGCTGGCTTCGGCCGGATCGAACCCGGGGGTCTGGTGGAGGCGGTCGTCGGCAGCTATGACGAGTTCGAGGACACCAACGAACGTCGCGCCCTCAACCGATCGTTGGTCCCGGTCTTCCGCGATCAGCTCTTCAACGGCGGAGACCTTGCGGAGAAGATCTCGATCCTCAACACGGCAGCGCAGGGACGCCACTTCGCCCTCTTCTTCCGCGACGACGCGGTGCAGGCCGCGGCTGACGAGCTCGGGATGACCGGCGACCTGTCCGACACCAAGCATGACTACCTCGGCGTGTTCACCCAGAACGCAGTCGCCAGCAAGACCGACTACTGGCAGAAGCGAGTGCTTCGATCGCGGGTGCAGCTCGCGCCCGACGGCAGCGCCGAGGTCCGCCTGCGCGTCGACATCCACAACGACACCCCGCCATACGCGTTCGCCGGTGCGGATCCGCGCACCGGCTACGCCACTCGGTGGCTCAACGCCTCGATCGGCGCCTTCCTGCCCAAGGGAGCCAAGGTGAGCGGGGTGTCGGTGAGGGGCAACCCCGTGGACTTCGTGGTCGGCGACTACTTCGGCCGGCCGTTCGTCCGCCAGACCGTCGTCTTTCCTCCGCAGTCGCGCGGCGACCTCGTCCTGACGTACGAAGTGCCCGCGGCCGCCGTCGTGGGCGAGGGCGGTTCGCTCTCCTACCGCCTCGACGCCGACCCTCAGGGCATGGTCAATCCACAGGGTGTCGACGTGACGGTCACGTGGCCCAAGGGATTCGTCCTGGGTGACGTGCCCGAGGACTGGCGGCAGGTCGACCGCCGTACGGCGCGTTGGCGCGAGCCTGCCCTGGAGTCCTCCCCGTCCTTCGAGCTGACTGCCCGCACCCCCTAGGCTGGCGGCCATGGATCGTCTTCTCGTCACCGGCGGCGCGGGCTTCATCGGCTCCAACTTCGTCCACTACCTGATGCGCGAGACCGACGTCCGCGTCACCGTGCTGGACAAGATGACCTATGCCGCGAGCAAGGAGGCGCTCGACGGCCTCCCCGAGGACCGCGTGTCGCTCGTGGTCGGCGACATCGCCGAGGCCGACGTGATCGAGCCCCTGGTGGCCGAGCACGACGCGGTCGTCCACTACGCCGCCGAGTCCCACAACGACAACTCGCTCAACGACCCCTCGCCCTTCATCCGGACCAACATCCTGGGCACCTTCCAGATCCTCGAGGCGGTGCGCAAGCACGACAAGCGCCTCCACCACGTCTCCACCGACGAGGTCTATGGCGACCTGGAGCTCGACGACCCGAAGCGGTTCACCGAGGAGACGCCCTACAACCCGTCGTCGCCCTACTCGGCGTCCAAGGCCGGCTCCGACCACCTGGTCCGCGCCTGGGTCCGGTCCTTCGGCGTGCAGGCGACCGTGTCCAACTGCTCCAACAACTACGGCCCCTGGCAGCACATCGAGAAGTTCATCCCCCGCCAGATCACCAACGTCATCGACGGCATCCGCCCCAAGCTCTATGGCTCCGGGGAGAACGTGCGCGACTGGATCCACGCAGACGACCACTCCTCCGCGGTGTGGACCATCCTCAACAAGGGCGAGATCGGCGAGACCTACCTGATCGGCGCCGACGGGGAGAAGAACAACCTCGAGGTCGTCCAGCTCATCCTGACGCTGATGGGGCAGGCGGCCGACGCGTTCGACCACGTCACCGACCGTGCCGGCCACGACATGCGCTATGCCATCGAGTCGGGCAAGCTGCGCCAAGAGCTGGGGTGGGCTCCGCAGTTCCAGGACTTCGAGTCGGGCCTGGCCAACACCATCGAGTGGTATCAGAACCACCAGGACTGGTGGCGTCCGGCCAAGCAGGCCGTCGAGGCCGCCTACGCCAGCAAGGGCCAGTGAACTTCTCGACGCTCCGGCGATTGAGGAGGGACGAAGTCCCGTCACCCCTCCGGCGGTTGAGGAGGGACGAACTCCTCCGGCGGTCGAGGAGGGACGAAGTCCCATCACCCCTCCGGCGGTTGAGGAGGGACGAAGTCCCATCACCCCTCCGGCGGTTGAGGAGGGACGAAGTCCCGTCACGAAACCAAGGAGCCCGTTGATGTCGCTGCCCTCCCTCGAGACCACGCCGATCCCGGGCCTGGTCGTCGTCCGACTCGATCGCCGCGACGACGCGCGCGGGTTCTTCAAGGAGAACTGGCAGCGCGAGAAGATGGTGGCGATCGGGCTGCCCGACTTCGGGCCCGTCCAGAACAACGTCTCGTTCAACGCAGACCGCGGCGTCACACGCGGGATCCACACCGAGCCGTGGGACAAGTTCGTCTCCCTCGCCACCGGCCGCATCTTCGGCGCGTGGGTCGACATGCGTGAGGGCGAGTCCTTCGGGGCAACGTTCTCGCTCGAGATGGACACCTCGGTCGCCGTCTTCGTCCCGCGCGGTGTCGGCAACAGCTATCAGACCCTCGAGGACGCGACGGCCTACACCTATCTCGTCAACGAGCACTGGCGTCCCGGCGTGACCTACCCCGCGCTGGCGCTCGACGACCCGACCGTCGCCATCCCGTGGCCGATCCCGTTGTCCGAGGCGATCCTGTCCGACAAGGACCAGAACAACCCCGTGCTCGACCCGGCGACAGCGATCGCGCCGAAGAAGACCCTGATCGTCGGGGCGCTCGGTCAGCTCGGCCGGGCGCTGCAGGTCGACTTCCCCGGCGCCGATCTCGTCGACCTCGCCGAGGGCGACGTCGACGGCTCCCCCGTCGCGGCGCTCGACCTGACCGACGCCGCGGCTGTCGCTGGCTGGCCGTGGCACGAATACGCGGTCGTCCTCAACGCGGCGGCCTTCACGGCGGTCGACGTCGCGGAGACGGCTGACGGTCGGCGTACGGCATGGGCGGCCAACGCCGGCGCCCCCGCGACCCTGGCGGGGCTGGCCCGCGACCACGGGTTCACGCTGGTCCACTACTCGAGCGAATACGTCTTCGACGGCACGGCCGAGGAGCACACCGAGGACGAGCCTGTCTCGCCGCTCGGCGTCTATGCCCAGTCCAAGGCCGCCGGCGACATCGCGGTGGGGCTGGCGCCGCGCCACTACCTCCTGCGGACCTCGTGGGTGATCGGTGCGGGGAAGAACTTCGTCCGCACCATGGCGACGCTGGCCGAGAACGGCGTCTCGCCGTCGGTCGTCTCCGACCAGGTCGGCCGGCTGACGTTCACCACCGAGCTGTCGCGGGCCACCCGCCACCTGATCGACTCGGGCGCCGACTTCGGCACCTACAACCTGTCCAACGGCGGGCCCGCGATGTCCTGGGCCGACATCGCGCGCGCGGTCTTCGAGCGCTCCGGGCGCTCGGTCGACGACGTCTCGGAGACCACCACCGAGGCGTATGCCGCGGGCGTCCTCGACAAGGGACAGCCGTTCGCCCCCCGTCCCCTGCGGTCGGCGATGTCACTGGCCAAGATCCGCGCCACCGGCTTCGAGCCCGAGGACGCGCTCACCGCGCTCGACCGCTACCTCGACGCACCGCCCGGAGGTTGAGGAAGGCCGAAGGCCTGTCACGAAACCCCGGTCCTCAGGCTCAGGTGGAGACTTCTCCGCGGCCGTAGTCGTCCTCGAGCCGGCAGATGTCGTCCTCGCCGGTGTAGGCGCCGTGCTGCACCTCGATGATGACGAGCTCTTCGGAGTGCTGGTTGGTGATGCGGTGGGCCGCGCCCGTCGCCACGTCGACCGAGTGACCGGGACCGCACACGATCGTCTCGCCGTCGACCACGCAGGTGGCGATCCCGAAGATGACGACCCAGTGCTCGGAGCGGTGCTCGTGGGTCTGGTAGGACAGCCGCTGGCCGGGCTTCACGTGGATGCGCTTGACCTTGTAGCCCGGACCCTCGTCAATGACGTGCCACGAGCCCCACGGCCGGTCTTCCGAATCCATTGCCATCCTCACAGCCCCGTCCATAGTTCACTTGCTTGCGACGGACACCTTATCCGCCGACGGATACGTAGGATGTGGAAGGTGACTGTCTTCGAGCTGACGGGCTATGCACACCTCCTGGCCCTGCTGGCGGTCCTGGCGGTCAAGGGGTTCGCGCTCGTCAACGCCGCCCTGTATCCCGCCGAGGCGTTCCCGGCCGCCAGCCGCGGGACCAAGCCGGGCTGGCTGATCGGGCTCGGGGTGGGGTTCGCGGCCCAGCTCCTGATCCCGACACCGACCAACCTGATCAACCTGGCCTTCCTCATCGGCGCCCTGGTCTATCTGGCCGACACCCGTCCGGCGCTGGCCGAGGTTACAAGCCACCGCTGACGCGCCGACTCGCGGTGCAGCCAGCGCCGACTCGCGGTGCACTCCGCGCCGACTCGCGGAAATGGCCGAAGCCCCGGGCGGGATGCCCGGGGCTTCGATCTCAGAACAGCGTCAGCTGGTCGTCTCTTCAGTCGCCGACCTTCTTGGTGGCGTCGGCGACGGCCTTGGTCGCGTTCGCGGCCGTCTTGGTGGCGGTGGTGCTGGTCGCCTTGGCCGACGACTTGGTCGTCGACGCCTTCTTGGCGGCCGGGCGGGTGCTGGTCTTGGCCGCGTTGGTGGCCTTCTTCGCCGCGGTCTTGGTGGTCGCGCGGGCCGTGGTGCTGGTCTTCTTGGCCTGCGTGGTGGTGGTCTTCGCCTTGGCGACGGTGGTCTTGGCGGAGGCCTTGGTGGCCTGCGTCGACTGCTGGCGACGGATCCGGCCGACGAGGCTCTCGCCGCGCTTGATCAGGTCGGTGTAGGCGTCAGCGGCCTGCGCGACGTTGTCGTCGACGATGGTCTGGACCTTGGCGGGGTAGGCCTTGGCCTCGGCCTGCAGCTCGGCGACGCGGGCCTCGATGGCCTTGCGACGAGCCTTCGGGTCGATGACCGTCTTCTGGACGTCGACGAGGAGGGTCTGGGTCTCGGTGACGAGGTTGCGGAGACGCTCCACGGCGAGGTCAGTGACACCGACGCCGGCGTAGAGGGGCTTGGTGGCTTCGGTCTTGATGTCGAACTTGGACTTGGCCATGTTCTTCTCCTTCGTTGGGTGGTTCAGGGGACTGGTTCAGGGGGCCCGATTCAGGGGGACTGTTCAGCCGGGTGGGTTCTCGAGCCCCGCGTTGAGCGCGAGGAACGAGGAATAGACGTCCAGCAGCGACTGCTTCTGACGCTCGGTGAGGCCGCTGTCCGCGAGGATGGCGAGCTCGACCGAGCCCCGACGTGCGACTCGGTGCTGACGATCCCGGCCTGGACATAGAGCTGGTCGGCCGAGATGCGCAGCGCCTTGGCGATCTGCTGGAGAACTTCTGCCGATGGGCGGCGCAGACCACGTTCGATCTGGCTGAGGTAGGGATTGCTGACGCCGACCTGGTCGGCGAGCTGCCGCAAGGAGAGTCGCGACGCGAGCCGCTGCTCCTTGAGGTAGTCGCCGAGCGACTCGACGACGGTCTTCCCGTCCTTGCCCTTGGCCATGACCCCATACTGCTAACACTTGTTAGCAAAATGCAAACAGGATGGCCGTGACTGCGCTCACATTCGAAGCCAGACTGGACTTTGCCCGCTAACAAGCCCCTCCACCCGTAGGCTCCTGCACATGTCCCCGGCGACGCGTCGACTCCTCGCGCTGGCGCTCGTCGCCTATGCCGTCCTGCTCCTCGTGGTCCTGCTCAATCCGTCCCCGGCAGCGCCCTCGACACTGGTGTCGAAGGTTGCCGACCTGGGTCTGCGCCTCGACCTGCCGGCCGTGCTGCTCGCAGGCGACCGGGTTGAGTTCGGGCTCAACGTGCTGGCCTTCATGCCGGTGTCCTTCCTCGGCTCCCTCCTGCGCCCGAGCATCCGGGTGACCACCTGGACCGCGGCCGGGTTCGCCGGGTCCTTCCTGATCGAGGTGGCGCAGGTGTTGCTGCCTGATCGGTCCGCGACGCATTCCGACGTGGTGGCCAACACATTGGGGGCCGCGCTGGGCGCGGTCGCAGCCTGGGTGGTCAGCACCGTCGCCGCTCGCCGTCAGTAGCAGGCGCGGATCTCGCCGACGGGTCGCCCAGCGCCGTACAGGACATGCATGCCGGTCTTGCGTATGGCGCTGGCATCGACACCCTCGAGGTCGAGCACGCCCGAGCGGCGGAGCGCCTCGGCCATCACCACCGGCCGGGCGCGGGTGGCACCGTCGTCGACCTTGAGGGCGAAGGCGCGCCCGTCGGCGAGCGCGACCGCATAGACCGACTCCGCTCCGGCCTTGCCGATCGCGCCGGGGATGGCGGTGAGCAGCGCCGCCTCGTCGCGCGTCGTCCCCGAGACATGGGTGGGGTGCAGGCGGATCGCCTGGGCGATCTCGTGCTCGGGTCCGTCGGTGGCCACGGCGAGGGTCCGGAAGGCGCGCGCGAGCCCGACCAGCGAGGTCGGCAGCAGAGGGGCACCGCACCCGTCGACGGCGATGTCGGCGACCGGCTCACCGGTGAGCTCGGTGAAGGTGGCGGTGATTGCCACCTGGAGCGGGTGGGCAGGGTCGAGGTAGTCGCTGGTCGACCAGTCGTTGACCACGCAGGTCGCGAGCATCGCGGCGTGCTTGCCCGAGCAGTTCATCAGGATCTTCGAGGGCCCTCCCCCGCTGCGGATGACGTCGTCACGCACGGCGTCCGCCAGGGGCAGGTCGAGCGGCGTCTGGAGATCGGTCTCGTCGAGGCCCGCGGAGTCGAGGATGCGGCGGACGCCCGTGACGTGGAGCTCCTCTCCCGAGTGCGAGGCGCAGGCCAGCGCCAACAGCTCCGGTGACAGCGTCAGGCCGGCCCGCACCATCGCCAGCGCCTGGATCGGCTTGTTGCACGAGCGCGGCAGCATGGGCCGGTCGACGACCCCGACCGACCAGTCCACGGCCCCCGTCGCGTCGAGCGCGACCACCGAGCCGTAGTGGTGGCCCTCGACGAACCCGGAACGCACGATCTCGGCCACGGCAACTGGTCTTGACATGCTGGCAGCGTAGGCGGCCGTGGCTGGCAGGATGTGCGGCGTGTCGACCCCACAGCACTGCCCCTCGCCGCGCGAGCTCGACGACCTCGAGCTCCTGACCACCGGCGCCCTGGTCCCACTGACGGCGTTCAACGAGCCGGGCAGCGTGGTGCGGATCGAGCTGCCCCCCGAGCTGGCCGCCGAACCCGAGGTCGAGCTGGTCGACCCCGAGGGCCTGCCGCTGGCCGTGCTGGCGCCTGCGAGTGGGGTGGTCACAGGACTCACCCACGCGCAGTTCGGCCCCTTCCGCCGACTTCACCTCACCCCTGCACAGACCCGCGAGCAGCACGCCGGGCGCACCCTCGTGCCGGTGACCGACGCGCTGACCGAGGCAGACCTCGACGGCATACGGCGACTGGGACCCGTCCTCCTGGTCGCCCTCACCGGCCACGGCACTCCCGAGCTGTCCCCCGTCGCCCTCGTCCGGGCCACCGTGGCGGCCGCCGAGCTCCTCGCCGACGCGGAGGTGGTCGTGGTCCCGCTCGCCGCCCACGACGACCCTGCCGCCGATCACGCCCTGGGCCTGCAGGTGCTGGCCAACTACGCCGGCAGCGACCCGGTGCACGCCCTTGCGTCCCCTTCGGAGGTTGAGGAGGGCGCTCTGCGCCCGTCACGAAACCTCTATCCCCCGCCATCGCCGCCATCGTCGACGCCGACGAGCCGGCCCCCGACGAGCAGGGCCTCGTGCTGTTCTTCACCGGTCTCTCGGGCAGCGGCAAGTCGACCCTGGCCCGGGCGCTGATGGACCGGGTGCTGGAGCAGGGCGTCCGCAGCGTCACCAGCCTCGACGGCGACGTCGTCCGCCGCAACCTCTCCGCGGGCCTGACCTTCTCCAAGGCCGACCGCGAGACCAACATCCGGCGCATCGGCTGGGTCGCGGCCGAGATCGCCCGCCACGGCGGCCTGGCGATCTGCAGCCCGATCGCCCCCTTCGCCGAGACGCGGGCCGACGTGCGCGCGATGGTCGAGGAGGCCGGCGGCGCGTTCTTCCTGGTCCACGTCGCGACGCCGCTCGAGGAGTGCGAGCGCCGCGACCGCAAGGGCCTCTATGCCAAGGCACGCCGCGGCGAGATCCCCGAGTTCACCGGCATCTCGTCGCCCTACGAGGAGCCCGAGGACGCCGCCGTTCGTGTCGACACGACCGGGCGCAGCATCGACGAGGCGCTCGACGACGTGCTCGATGCCCTGCAGGAGGCGGGTCACCTCGACCTGCGGAGCACGCTGCCGGAGGTTGAGGAAGGCCGAAGGCCCGAGCCGGAGGTTGAGGAAGGCCGAAGGCCCGAGCCGGAGGTTGAGGAAGGCCGAAGCCCCCAGCCGGAGGTTGAGGAAGGCCGAAGCCCCCAGCCGGAGGTTGAGGAAGGCCGAAGGCCTGTCACGAAACCCCAGGACCCCATCCACGTGCTCTTCGTCTGCACGGCCAACATCTGCCGCTCGCCCTTCCTGGAGCAGACGGCGCGGGCCCTGGCCGGGGACGCCCACATCACCTTCGCGAGCGCGGGCACCCACGGCTTCGACTCGCACCCGATGGACGAGGTCATGGCCGCGACCCTCGAGCCCGCCGACGCCGACTTCCGCAGCCAGCCGCTGACCCGCGCGGTCGTGGAGTCCGCCGACCTGATCCTGACGGCCGAGAGCTCCCACCGGACGTTCGTCCTCGAGGAGCACCCAGCTGCCTGGCGCAAGGTCTTCACCCTCGGTCAGTTCTGCCGCGCGGTCGAGGCGACTCCCAACCTGCACGGTCGCGCCCTGATCGAGTCGGCCGGCCAGCGCCGTACGGCGCCGCTGCCCCAGGACGACATCGCCGACCCCTATCGGCGGGGGGCCGCTGCCGCCGAGACGGCCGCAGGCAGGATGACCGCCATGGTGCGCGGCATCGTGCGTGCGTTGACCGAGGAGAACTGATGGCCGACCTGATCACCCTGACCGCCCTGTCGATCCTGGGTGCGGGGTTCCTGGTCGGCATCGTCGTCGGGCTCACCGGCATGGGCGGCGGCGCGCTGATGACGCCGGCGCTGATCTTCCTCGGCGTCGGGGAGGCGGCCGCGGTCGTCACGGCCGACCTGACGGCCGCCGCGGTCTACAAGACCGGCGGGGCGATCGTGCACAAGCGCGAGGGCTCACCCAACATGCAGCTGGCGAAGTGGCTGATCATCGGCTCGGTCCCGATGGCCCTGCTGGGGCCCTATCTCGTCTCGGTCTTCGCCGACCCCGAGGACCTCGACGACACCCTCAAGCTCTGCATCGGCTTCGCGCTGCTCTTCGCCGCCTCCACCTATGCCCTGCGGCTCTACATCAACCTCAAGCGCGTGCGTGGCGGCGGCGTCCAGGCCGAGGAGAACCCGGCCATCCGGCCGCTTCCGACCCTCCTGGTCGGCGCCCTCGGCGGCCTGCTGGTCGGCATCACCAGCGTCGGCTCGGGCTCGGTGATCATGATCGCGCTGCTGATGCTCTATCCCGGGCTCAGCGCGGTGAAGCTCGTCGGCACCGACCTCGTCCAGGCCGTCCCCCTCGTGATGGCGGCCGCGATCTCCAACATCTTCCTCCACGGCCTCGACTGGGGGATCCTCATCCCGCTCGTGATCGGCTCCGTCCCCGGCACCCTGATCGGCGCCAAGATCGCCCCGAAGGTCCCGCAGTCGATCATCCGTCGCGGCATCGTCGTCGTCCTGACCATGAGCGGCGTCGCGCTGCTCGACAAGGCCGGCTGGGCGCCGCTGGGAGCGGGCGAGGACGAGACCCACCCGATGCTGATCGCCGGGGTCGGGCTCTTCGTGCTGATCGTGCTGCCGATCGTGTGGGGCTTCCTCCGCAAGACCCAGGGGTTGCCGATGTTCGGCTCCCCGACGATCGCCCAGCTCGAGGATCCGAACTATCGGCCCGGGCTCGTCGGGATGAAACGCAAGGACGGCTGAGGGGCCACCCCGACGCGACGCCCGCCCAAACGTGCGGCGAGTCGCCCTCGGCGTACGGCGTGTCGCTGGCCCTGCGCCAGGTCGTGGCCCCCTGTGGACGACCCGCGCAGTCGACGCTGGCTCTCGGCAGACTCGGGTCCATGGACCCGGTCGCCGCGCTGACTCGCCTCGGCGGCATCGCCTCCGCTGCCGACGTGCTGGCCCTGACCAGCCGCAAGCGGCTGCGCCGTGCCGTGTCGGCCGGCCGGGTGCTCCACGTCTCCCGCAACCGCTACGCCCTGCCGAGCGCGGACGAGGCTCGGGCCGTCGCAGCCGCGGTCGACGGACACCTGCGCCTGCTGTCCGCGGCCGCGCACTGGGAGTGGGAGACCAGGCGACCGGCACCCTTCCCGCAGGTCCAGGTCGCCGAGAAGCCTGCCCACCCTGTCGACGCCCTGCTTGCCGTGGGTCCGCTCCCCCGTCGCGATCGTGACGGCTGGGCGACGTCGAAGGTCCGCACGGTCCTCGACTGCGCCGCTGAGCTGCGTTTCGACGAAGCGCTCACGGTCGCCGACTCCGCGCTACGCCACGGCGACGTGACGCGTGAGGCACTCCTGGCAGCACTGCCCGCCGACGCGGGCGCGGTCGTCCGGCGCGTGGTCGAGCACGCCAACCCGTTGGCCGCCAACCCGTTCGAGTCGGTCCTGCGAGCGATCCTGGTCGAGGCCGGGATCGAGGTCGTGCCGCAGTGGGCCGTCACTGCAGGTCGGGTCACGTTCCACCCCGACCTCGCCGACCCCTTCACCGGCCTCGCCATCGAGGCCGACTCGTGGGGCAGCCACGCGAGCCGCGCCGACCACGACCGCGACTGCGTCCGCTACAACGCCCTGGTGCTGGCCGGGTGGACCGTCCTGCGGTTCACCTGGGAGCAGGTGATGTTCGAGCCGGAGCACGTCGTGGCCACGGTCCAGGCCGCGCAGACGCTCAGAGCCACGGCCTGAGGGGCCACCCCGGCGCCAGGCCCGCGGGAAGGTCCGGCGACGGTCAGATCCCCAGCAGCTCGCGACACTCGGCGGGCGACATCGGCGTCCGCTGCGCGATCTCGCCGAGGGAGACGGCCCGCGAGACGAGCTGGGCGTTGGACTCCACCGGCACCCCGCGGCTGATCGTGAGGACGTCCTCCATGCCCACGCGCAGGTGGCCCCCATCGACAGCGAGGCGAGGGCGACCGACAGGGTCGAGCGGCCGATCCCGGTGGCCGCCCACGACGTCACCTCCGGCGGCAGGGCCTGGACGCCCGCGACCAGCGCCGGCGCCGTCCCCGGCATCCCCCCGGGGACGCCCATCACGAAGTCGCAGTGCACCTTCCCGCCGGCGGGAGGGCCGTATGTCGACAGCAGCCGCCCGAGCGCATGCACCTGCCCGAGGTCGAAGAGCTCGAACTCGGGCGCGACGCCGCGTTCGAGGGCCAGCTGATAGAGCTCTGCGACGAACGGCCAGGGGTTGAGGAAGACGTCGTCGCCGAAGTTGGTGGTGCCCATGGTCAGGCTGCAGCTGTCGGGTTGGGCGTCGAGCACCTTGAGCCGCTCCTCGAGCGGGTCGTGCACCGAACCCCCGGTCGAGAGCTGCACGACCAGCGACGAGGCCGACCGCACGGCTGCGACCCACTCGCGCAGCAGACCCTGGTCGAGCGTCGGCGCATGGGCCGCGTCGCGCACGTGGATGTGGATCATCGCGGCGCCGGCGGCCTCGCAGTCGGCGGCGGTCTGCGCGAGCTCCTCGGGGGTGGTGGGGAGCTGGGGGCAGTCGGCCTTGGTGGTCTCGGCGCCGGTGGGCGCCACGGTGATGAGGAGTGGTGTGGTCACGCCTCGCATCCTCGCACCCCGCGCGGGGACGCAGGGCAAGAGGCAGACCTCGCCTCAGCCCTTCTGCCAGACCCGGACCCAGTCGACGTCCATGGTCGCAGGGAGGCTCTGGGGCGAGGGCAGGTTGGGGATCTCCCAGTTGGAGACGAGCAGGCTGAGAATCAAGTATTCCTCGGTCTGCGCCACTCCTTGACCGGTCCGCAACGACACCTTCCCGTCGATCCGGAAGACATACTCGCTCGGCGTCCACTCGACCGAGAAGACGTGATAGCTCCCGGCCCAGTCGCTGCCGAAGGACGGCTGGTCGGGGACCCAGCCGCCGGCGACCCTGACAGGCGTGCCGGAGCTGTAGTCCCACACGCTGTTGGTCAGCCCGCCCGACCCGTTGCCGAACCACTCGATCACGTCGATCTCGGCGCCATACCCGCTGCCTTGGGGCTGGAGCCAGAACGCGCCGTGCTGGCCGCGCGGGTCGTGGAACTTCACCCGGGCGGCGGCCACGCCATAGCGGTAGGAGAAGCGACCCTGGGTGCCGACGTGGCCGTTGATGCGGTGGAAGGTGCTCTGCTGCTGGCCGTTGAGGGCGAAGGTGCACGCGTCGTCGCGGTCGGGGTCATCGAGCACCCGCAGGGCCAGCACACCGCCACCGACCGCGGTGGCCCGTGGATCGGTCTTCGAGCACGAGCGGCTCGGCACCTCATAGCCCTGGTAGCGGTGGTCCCACGGCGGTGACAGCGTCGTGCCGGCGAACTCGTCGGAGAAGATCGGGGTGCCCCAGGCGTCGGTGCGGACGCTGCCCGAGGCCGTCTCTTTGTAGGCCTGGTCCCTGGCAGCGAGGACGCGATAGGTCTCCGGGACGCCGTTGAGGGCGTATGCCGACTGGAAGCTCACCCGCCCGCCGGAGTCCTGGCTGCCGCGAGCCGTCTCGACCCACTGACGGCCCCGCTTGGCCTGCAGGATCGCCGTCCGGCCGGGGACCACGGGCGTGAAGGCCGCCTCCAGGGTCGTCAGGGCCGCTGCCGCCGGGCTCGGCGTCGTGCCTGCGTCGGCGAGCTGCGGCAAGGCGCGCAGCGAGGCGGTCTGCGCAGGTGGCGCGCTGCCAGCGGGCGCCGTCGTGGGCGCAGCGAGCGTGATGACAGCGGCGAGGAGAGTCGCGACGAGCGCGGCCAACCGGGAATGGCGCATGTGGTGTCCCTTGGGCGAGCGGATTTACAAAGTAAGCGCCCGGTCGACCACTGACCAGCGAAGTGGTCAAGTCTTTGACTTCCTTCACCCGAAGGAGGGTGAAGATGCGGCTGCTACCCGACGACCTCGGGGACGATGTCACCCTGCAGGCACAGCCCTGCCAGGGCCCGCGTGATGTCCAACGGCTCGCCGGCCCGTGGCAGCGCGAGCGCCGTGTCGACCTCGAGGCGCGGCACCGGCACGTGGGAGACGAGCGGGTGGGAGGGTCGGACGTCCTGGGGCTCGTCGTCGGCGAAGAGCTCCTCGTGCAGCTTCTCGCCCGGCCGCAGGCCGGTGAACTCGATGTCGACCTGCTGCCCCGACTGCCTGATCAGCTGGCGCGCGACATCGACGATGCGGATGGGTGCACCCATGTCGAGCACGAGGGCCTCGCCGTCGCGTCCGATGGCCCCGGCCTGGACCACGAGCTGGCACGCCTCCTCGATCGTCATGAAGTAGCGGGTGACGTCCGGGTCGGTCACGGTCACGGGCCCGCCGGCGGCGATCTGCTTGGCGAAGGAGGTGAGCACCGATCCCCTCGACCCGAGGACGTTGCCGAAGCGGACCGAGAGATAGGTGCCGTCAGCGAGCTCGGCGAAGGTGGTGGTGAGGCGTTCGGCGACCCGCTTCGAATAGCCCAGCACGCTCGCGGGGTTGGCGGCCTTGTCGGTCGAGATGTTGACGAAGCGTTCGACCCCCGTGCTGCGAGCTGCCTCGAGGACGTTGAACGTCCCCACGACGTTGCTCTTGACCGCCTCGTCGGGATATTGCTCGAGCATCGGCAGGTGCTTGAGGGCCGCCGCGTGGAAGACGACCTCGGGTCGGCGCCGCTCGAAGATTGCGCGCAGTGCCGTCAGGTCGCGGATGTCGTTGAGGATGACCTCGTTGGAGTCGAGCAGGGCGCGTCCGTGGATGGACAGCTGCACAGCGTGCAGCGCCGACTCGTCCCGGTCCAGCATCATCAGCTCTGCGGGGTCGAACCGGCTGATCTGACGACACAGCTCGGAGCCGATCGAGCCACCGGCGCCGGTCACGAGCACCCGCCGGCCGGTGAGATAGCCGGCGATGGCGCCGATGTCGGTGTCGAGCTGGTTGCGGCCGAGCACGTCGGTGAGGTTGATGTCGCGGATGTCGCGGATCCCGACGTGGTCGGTCAGCAGCTGCGAGGTCGCGGGGAGGACCTTGACCTCAGCCCCCGCCGCGACGGCCGCGAGCCGCAGCCGGGCGATGACGTCGGCCGACGCGCTCGGTATGGCGATCACGACGGTGGAGGCGTCATAGCGCGCCACTGCATCAGCAAGCTCCTCGGTCGCCCCCAGCACGGGCACGCCCCGGACGCGCAAGCGACGCTTGTGCGGGTCGTCGTCCAGCATGCCGACCGGGCGCCACTCGTGCTGAGGATCGCGCACCATCGAGCGAACCAGCTCCTGGGCCGCTTCCCCGGCGCCGATGAGCAACACCCGGCGGCCTCCCTCGACCTGGAGCGACTTCTCGTCCTTCTCCTTCAGCACGCGCCATACGGCTCGACCAGAGGTGGCCAGCACCATGAAGAAGACGGTCGCGCCCATCGGGACGCTGCGCGCGACCAGGATGGGCAGCAGGTTGGCGAGCGTGACGATGACGCCGGTGGTCGCCGCGGCCGTTCCGATCAGCACGAACTCGTCCAGGCTGGCCACCTTGGCCCGGCCCTGGTGCACGAGGAAGCCCCGTGCCACGAACACATAGACGGCGCCCGCGCCGAGGGCGGTCACCAGCAGCAGCGACCACGAGGGTTGCGCCACTCCGTCATAGCGGATCAGCGCGCACAGCACGAAGGCGACGACCCACATCGACAGGTCATACGCAGCCACCAGCGCTGCGCGACGACGCCGCAGCTTCGAGAAAAGATCGATCATGGAGGTCCCCCTAGACCACTGGTCCAACGACGGGTCGCCGTTTGGGTCACTCCCCGAAGAGGGGCCCGCTGTGCATAACGTGGATACTCGCTCCTGGTTAGAGTTGACCGAGGCGAATGGCAAAGATGTTGCCATCCTGTGCATCGAAAGCGACGGAAGTCACAACAAATGGACCTGAAGGACTATTGGCTGACCCTCCGACGCAGGTGGCGCATCGTCGTGGCCAGTCTTGGCGTCGTCGTGGCCATCGCCGCCATCCTCTCGTTCACCGCGACGCCGCAATTCGAGTCCTCGACGAGGTTGTTCGTGTCCACGAGCCAGGCGGACGACAGCACGACCTTCGCGGGCGGGGCCTATGCAACGCAGCGTGTCACCTCCTATGCCGACCTCGTCGGCAGCCGGGAGCTGGCCGAGCGGGTCGTCGAGGCCCTCGACGCCGATCTCGATCCCGCCGACCTTCCGAGCATGGTCACCGCGACCGTGGTGCCTGAGACCGTCCTGCTCGAGATCACCGTCACCAACCCCGAGTCCGAGGTGGCCCGTGATCTTGCGCAGTCCTATGCGGAGGAGCTCCAAGACCTCGTCGACGAGCTCGAGACACCCGAAGGCAAGCGTGAGGCACCGATCAAGGCGACGATCGTCGATGACGCGCAGGAGACCAGCGACCCGGTGTCGCCCGATCCCGTTCGCAACCTCGCCCTGGCGGCCGTGCTGGGCCTGTTGCTGGGTCTCGGCCTGGCCGTGGCCCGCGAGCTGCTCGACACCTCGATCCGGGCCAACACAGACGTCACCGACGTCACCGACGCGCCGATCCTGGCCAACATCGTGGCGGACGACGCCGCCATGCTCCCCCGAGCGAGACCCTCAAGAAGGCGACGCCGTGGGCCGAGTCGTTCCGGGTGCTGCGCACCAACATGCAATATGTCGAGATCGACGAGGACCAGAAGGTCATCGTGATGACGAGCGCCCTCCCCGGTGAGGGCAAGTCGACGACCGCGATCAACCTCGCGTTGTCCATGGCCCTCGCCGATCGCAGCGTCGCGCTGGTCGAGGCCGACCTGCGCCGTCCGCGCCTCGCCCCCAAGCTCGACCTGGACGGTGCGGTGGGCACCACCAGCGTCCTGCTCGGCAAGGTGTCGCTGGACGACGCGCTCCAGCCGTATGGCGACAGTGGGCTCCAGGTCCTGCTGTGCGGGCCGGTCCCACCCAACCCCTCCGAGCTGTTGCAGTCGCACGCGATGGAGACCTTGCTCTCCGACCTGCGGGCGCGCTTCGACCTCGTGATCCTGGACGCCCCACCGCTACTGCCCGTCACCGATGCAGCGCTGCTGGCCAACCAGGCCGACGGGGCTGTCGTCGTCGTCCGCCACAAGAAGACCACGAAGGACCAGCTCACCCACGCGTTGGAGCGGCTCGAGGCCGTCGGGTCGAAGGCGCTCGGCATCGTGGTCAACCGGAGCCCGGCCAGCAGCTCGTCCGGCGGCTACGGCTACGGGTACGGCTACGGCTACGGCGATGCCCTCGAGCGGAGCGGACAGACCGGAGGCAAGCGGGCCGCACGGGAGACCAAGGAAGAGGCCCGGGTCAGGGCCAGGGCCGAGAAGGAGCGCCGGGGCGACGTGACCCCGACGAGCCGCCGGGGCTGAACGGCGCCGGCGACCCCGCGCCAGTCCTTCACTGCGGCGTCAGTTCAGCAGCCGCCCCAATGCCGGATAGCATGTCGGCGCTGTCCAACGAGAGGCTCTCCGTTCCCATGACCCAGACGCACGTCGACTATCAGCTGAGTCAGCTCGACCAGCTCGAGGCCGAGTCGATCCACATCTTCCGTGAGGTCGCGGCCGAGTTCGAGAAGCCGGTCCTGATGTTCTCGGGCGGCAAGGACTCGATCGTCATGCTGCGGCTGGCGGAGAAGGCCTTCTATCCGGCCAAACTCCCCTTCCCGCTGCTCCAGGTCGACACCGGCCTCGACTTCGACGAGGTCCTCTCCACCCGCGACAACTGGGTCCAGCGCCTCGGCGCCCGCATCCACATCGCGAGTGTCGAGGACGCGATCGCCAAGGGCATCGTGATCGACGACGGCAAGACTAGCCGCAACCGCCAGCAGATCGGCGCCCTGCTCAACGCGATCGAGGAGAACGGCTTCACGGCCGCCTTCGGTGGCGGGCGCCGCGACGAGGAGAAGGCCCGCGCCAAGGAGCGCGTCTATTCCCACCGCGACGAGTTCGGCCAGTGGGACCCCAAGATGCAGCGTCCCGAGCTGTGGAGCCTCTACAACGGCCGCATCCACTCCGGTGAGCACATGCGGATCTTCCCGCTGTCCAACTGGACCGAGCTCGACATCTGGCACTACATCGACCGCGAGCAGATCGAGATCCCGGCGATCTACTTCGCCCACGAGCGCGAGGTCATCCTCCGCGACGGCATGTGGCTCTCGGTCTCCGACGCGGTGCAGCCCAAGGGCGACGAGAAGGTCGAGACCAAGATGGTCCGCTTCCGCACGGTCGGCGACAAGTCGCAGACCGGCTGCGTGGAGTCGACCGCCTCGACCACCGCCGAGATCATCGACGAGATCGCGATCGCCCGGGTCACCGAGCGCGGGGCGACCCGCGGTGACGACCGGTTCTCCGAAGCGGCCATGGAAGACCGCAAGAAGGAAGGCTACTTCTGATGGGCACCCCCCAGACCTCCTCTGACCACGGTCAGATGGATCTCCTCCGCTTCGCCACCGCCGGTTCGGTCGACGACGGCAAGTCCACCCTCATCGGTCGTCTGCTGCTCGACTCCAAGTCGATCTTCGAAGACCAGCTCGAGGCGGTCGAGGCGTCGTCGGTCTCGAAGGGCTATGACTACACCGACCTCGCGCTGCTGACCGATGGTTTGCGCTCCGAGCGCGAGCAGGGCATCACGATCGACGTGGCCTATCGCTACTTTGCGACGCCCAGCCGCAAGTTCATCATCGCCGACACCCCCGGGCACATCCAATACACCCGCAACATGGTGACAGGCGCCTCGACCGCCGACCTCGGCCTCGTGCTGGTCGACGCTCGCCAGGGCCTGACCGAGCAGTCCCGGCGCCACGCGGTGCTGCTGTCGCTGCTGCGGGTGCCGCACCTCGTGCTCGCGGTCAACAAGATGGACCTCGTCGACTGGTCGGAGGAGGTCTACGAGAAGATCCACAAGGAGTTCACGACCTTCGCGACCAAGCTCAACATCCCCGACCTCGAGGTCATACCGATCTCGGCGCTCCAGGGCGACAACGTCGTGACGCGCAGCGAGAACACCCCGTGGTATTCCGGGCCGACGCTGATGCACCACCTCGAGCACGTGCACGTCGCCTCCGACCGCGACCTCGTCGACGTCCGCTTCCCCGTGCAGTTCGTGGTCCGGCCCAAGTCCGACGAGTTCCACGACTACCGCGGCTATGCCGGCATGGTCGCCGGCGGCGTCCTCAAGCCCGGTGACGAGGTGGTCGTCCTGCCGAGCGGCATGACGTCCACGATCCAGGGCATCGACCTCTTCGACCAGGAGATCGCCGAGGCCTTCCCGCCCATGTCGGTCACGGTGCGCCTCGAGGACGACGTCGACGTCTCCCGCGGCGACATGATCGCCCGGGTCAACAACGCGCCGAAGCCGAGCCAGGACATCGACGCGATGATCTGCTGGATGACCAACGAGCCGCTGCGTCCTCGCCAGAAGCTCGCGATTAAGCACACGACGCGGACAGCGCGGGCGATGGTCAAGGACATCCAATACCGCCTCGACGTCAACAGCCTGCATCGCGACCAGGACACCAAGGAGCTCGGGCTCAACGAGATCGGCCGCGTCCAGCTGCGCACCACCGTGCCGCTGCTGTGCGACCCCTACTCGAAGAACCGGACGACGGGGTCGTTCATCTTGATCGATGAAGCGACGGGCGTTACGGTCGGCGCCGGAATGATCAACAACGCCACGTAAAGTTGCGGCACCTCCGATCGTGTCCCACCCTCCAGGCCGAGGAAGGCGTGGGTTGAGCGCCGTCCAACCCATCAACTTAGAGGGCATCGAAGGTTTCGCGTTTTTCACGCTAGGGGAATGCGTCTCATGTCCACGACACCAGACCGCGGCGGTATGCGCCTCAGCAATGACGAAACATGCCTACCCTTAAGATTGCGGAACCTACTCCGATGCCCCTGACGCCCGCGACTGTCTTACACGTCTCGAGCACTGCACTGCCTTCGCTAGGCACAGCGCTCAGAAGACACCTTGCGGGATGACTTCAGCGAAAGTGATCCTACGCCTATTCGACGGTGAACGTTTTCGCGCCTTAGAGTGCACGATTATGTCCGGCGAGCGGATCGTCGTCGCAAACCACGACATGGCCAACCGCTAATGCGCATCCCTGGCTCACGCGGACCACGCACTCATCCAATTGACTGTTCGGCCAATTCGCGTCCGTCAGGAATTCTTAGTCACACGAGCATGTCATTCTTCGACGCAGAGGGCATATGGCCGATATCGAGATTTACAGTCGGCCGACTCCCAAGATCCTGAGAACGTCCCCAGTCCCCAGCAGGGAATGAACTGAAAGGGTTTTCTTGATGAGTTCTAATACCACCTACACGTTTCGTAGATTGGACGAGTCCAACTTCGTCGACTTGAACACACTCAAGGCAGCAGTTTACCAAGCCGGGTCTCCTGAACCTCTAGAGCGCTTCTTCAGCGGTGGCGAAGAGCTTCGCACGATTGGCTACCTTGCTTACGATGCCGCGGATATGGCCTGCGCCTACTATGGAATCTTCCCCATGCACGTCACAAGAGGTTCGAGCCGCAAGTTGGCGGCCCAGAGCGGGTCGACGATGACCCATCCTCACCATCAGGGAAGAGGTCTCTTCAAGACACTCGCGGCGCAAACCTTTGCCACCGCCCGACAATCTCAGATAGAATTTGTTTTTGGATTCCCGAATCGTAACTCCTACCCAGGTTTTGTTCGAAGCCTCGGATGGGAACACCGGCGGACGATGACGAACTACCTGATTCCAGTTCGCACGCTTCCTTTCAACATGGCACGCCGCCATAGTTCAGGAGTCACAGCATGGCAAGCGAAAGTCCTGCGCAAACGGAGCGACGTCTTCTCCCCGACGGAGATACAGGCGCCGCATTACAGTTCGGGAAGAGGCGGGGCTGTCCGCGATGCAGCCTATCTTCATTTGAGGAAGAGCGGGCTCTACGCGATATCAGGTCTCAATTGGGCCTGCTATTTCAAAATCGGCCGGTGGATGGAGGTCGGCGACCTAATAGCAACTTCTGATTCGATAGACGATGCTCTCAGCGAGTTGAAGGGCCTGGCTGGTCAGTTGGGTACGAGTCTCATTAGCGTGCACACCGCTCCGGGCAGCCACCTTGATCGACTACTTTGGCTGAGAGCTCGCGCAAAGACCGGGCTGCCGTATTGCCACCTCTCTCTAAACTCACCCGAGGACCCCGATAATTACGACTTCGCTAGGATTGACTATGACACCTATTAAATCGCGCATTCGTTCGGTGCTAAGAAGTGCCGCGCTGGATGTACTGGGATCATCGGCACGCATCGGGTCGGGCGTACACCTTACCGCTGGTCATTTCATGGGACCCACCCATGAGCACCCGGCCGAACGATTTGATCGTCTTCTTACTTCGCTTGGACGCGTCGCCAGTCTGGTCAGAATCGAGGACGCCCTAGACGCAATTCAGGCTGGGGCCCGCCCGCGAAAGCCAATGATCGCCTTTACATTCGACGACGGATATCGAGATTGGGTTACTCATATCGCACCCGTCCTCGAATCACATCGAGTAAACGCTTTATTTTTCGTTAATCCTGGGCTTGTTGGACTTCCCCGCGACCGAGGTGGAGTCTTTGAGACATCGATCGGTGGCGGGATCGCGAATAAAACTCCCCTGTCCCCCAAGAGGTACAGCAATTAGGTGACCGTGGCCACATAATTGGCGCCCACACTACTCACCACAAGCGTCTGACCGGACTGACTCCAACTGTTCTACAGCAGGAAATCGTTGAGTGCCGGAGTAAGGTCGAGAAGTTGTCTCAGGCACCTTGCCAATGGTTCGCTTGGCCTTTCGGCAGGTACTCAGATATTGACGAGGCTGCATTGTCATTAGCACTGGAAACATATGACCTGGTGTTTAGTTCCGACGGCTACCCCAAGTACACTGGACACCAGGGGCGCGTTTTGAACCGACGGCATATCGAACCGTATTGGCCCGCTCGTCACGCGAAGTTTTTCCTGCGCGGCCAAAGGGTATAGATGCGCCGCGCCCTTGTCGTTCTCGACCAAGCGGTAGTTAGTGCATGCAATCTCATCGTAGTCCTCGCGTGCGCGCGGGTCTTACCTCCCGCAGCATTCGGCGCGTTAGCGATGGGAATTCTTGTCAACACCTTTGCCATTACAGTTTCGCGCGGAAGTCTTGGCATTTTGCTGGCCACTTCGGCTGACGGCGGGCTCACGACGCATGCGCGCCGGGCATTCTTGTCTTGGCTCTTCTATATAAGCTTTGCGATAGGCCTGACGCATTGGGGAATCTCGAGATTTGTAGAATCTGTCCCGTTATCAGCGCATACTCCATACTTTATTGTCGCAGCGTCGATCGTCCCGTTGGTTCTCCACGACAACGTCCGATACGCAGCACACAGTTTAGGAAAACGCCCGAACCATATTACTGGTGCTAACCTGCTCTGGCTCGTAGCTACGACAATCGGCTGGAGCCTGACTTTTACCAGTATGGGTTCAGCGACTCTTGCATTACTTTGCTACGCGGCCGGCAATCTGACGGCACTCGCCATAATTATGAGGGTTTCACGCCTTCGACCTTCCCTGCGCGGACTTCGTGCCATCTCGAAACATGTAGGTGAACTCCGCACACTAGTGGCGCAGTCGAGCCTAGTAGCAGCGCAGCCGCTAGTCGTTTCCTTCATCTGTATTGGCGTGCTGTCACTCAGAGAACTTGCGGGCTTGCGCGGGTCTAGCACCGCTCTCGGGCCTTTCAACGTAATATTTGCGGCAGTCCCGCTCCTACTTCTCCCTCAAATGAGCAACGCTCGTGGAGTTCACAACTCTCGGGTCCGACTTGTGCTGAGCATCTTGGTTGCGTCACTCATTTCCGCAGCCGGGATCTCCTATATTGTTCCCAATAGCGTGGGGCACTTTCTTCTTGGGGAAACTTGGAATGCGGCGCGTCCCGTCATTCCCGTGATGTTGTTGCAATACGCTATCGTGGCAGCAAGCATGTGGCCGAGGCTGCATTTATTGGCATTGCGAAAGTTCAATTCGACGCTTCGAGCCTCGGGTGCTGACATATTCATTGTCGCCGGGCTCGCAGGAGTTAGCGCATTGATCATAGGAACGGCTCAGGGCGTGGCCTGGGGATTGCTATTGGCATCGTCGGCTCAGTGGTTACTCCTGAGTGCTATCTGGCGCCAGGAGAGAACTCCGGCCACACTGCCGCGCGACTAAATTAGGGGATCATCGCCTTCCGGCGGCGCAGCGAGCGTCTGCGAACCCGAGTGCTTCGGATGTGGACTTGCCCCGGTCCGGTGGACACGGTGTTTAGGCGATTGCCTCTTGCTCGAACTCTGCGGGTGAACGGTATCCGAGCCGCTGCTTGATTCGGGTGGTGTTGTAGAAGCCCTCGACGTAGTCGAAGATCGCCGAGCGCAGCAGGGCCCGAGTTCGCCATGCGTGTTGGCCGTGGATCCAGGCGAGTTCGCGCTTGAGGACCGACCAGGTCGACTCGACGGCGGCGTTGTCGTAGGCGTCCCCGGTCGACCCGAACGAGGCGGCGATCCCGAGCCGCTCGAGCTGCT